>NZ_WXTX01000009.1 GCF_009848685.1 Andreprevotia sp. IGB-42 | reverse complement strand
AGACCTGACCCCGGACATTTCCAGACATTTCTTGAGACCTGATTCCAGGCACGCATATTGATGCTGATTTTCAATCAATCCACAAAGAAAGTCTCGAGGAACTTCCTAGATATTTTAAAGCGTTCGCAGCGTGCAATTTGCCATTGCAGAGTAGCCTTTTCTTTACAGAAAGCGACTGAACCTTTTTGCAGAGCAGCCTTGGATTTTTCTACATCTCCCAACAAAATATAGATCGCGGCTGCATAAACGAAGGGATCGGCCGAGACAGGCTCGCCACCCATCTTGGTTTTTCTTGGGTAAGCTTCTATTTCAAGAAGAAATTGCGCGAGTTTTGGCAAGGGCACACAGCTTTCCAAGTAGTGAAAACCAACCGTATCCAAATCATGCAGCACACGTTGCGTGCCCAAATCGGACTTCAGTACGTAATCATCTTCATACTGCTTTTTCTTTTCAGGCTCTGCATTAATACGTAACCAGTTCAAATCCACAGATGAGACACATATACCGTCTTCCCCTTTCTCTACAGGCTCCAAGCCTGCAAAGGGCCCAACATTCTTTACCTTTATCAAAAGAGACGCTTGAAATGAACCATTAACCCAAGGGGAAAGAAGCAGTACCAAATCCAAAAATTCGCTTAACGGCTTCGTAGCGGCAAATCGTAAATCCAGCACCTTCCAGATAACTGTAAAACCTCTTTCCTCCAAAACAGAAATCAGATCCGCTTTGTTCTTCAAAAACTCTTTCTTGAAAGTCATTTCCAGACCATTTTAGTCAAGCGCTCATCATGAATCGCATCAGCATCTTGTATGTGAGCAGTGGATACCATAAGAGCGACACCCACCAAGAACTGGACTATAGAGCAGCATTTCCGCAGCAAGATTAAAACGACCCAACAATTCCATTCACATAAAACCTGCCCACAAAAAATAAGGGGATATTCCCGCCCACCGGCCTCAGCACCCAGTGCACTTCGTTTTTGGCCAGAATCCAGATCATTTTTTCTAGCATATCAAACCTTTCATGTACTCATTACCAGCAAGAACATCGCACTTTCATTTTTCATTTCTATCAAGCAATGGAGACAAATCATCAATTACACCGTCAACGATGCTTTCAATTTCTTGTCTTAGCAGTGAAAAAACCATCAAATGTGCATTCAACGCATTTAGAAACTCACCGCCATCCCTAAAAACAGAGTAGGCTTCTCCAAGATAGGGTGCAACCAAATGATATGAAATCGGAAAACCGGCTTTAAATTGACGCGGAAGTGACGCTTTGTCAAAAAATTTATTTGACAACAAAAAAGAAAGAGAAAATCCATAAACGCCCCCCGAACTATGCATACCTGCTTCAGCAAAGTCGAAACGCCAAAGCAGAGTCCAGTCATGTCTTAGACTTTTCTTCCACGTCGCATAATTCTTACTTACGCCAGCAGACTTAAAGCCAAATTGGGCCAATGCCGGATCAAGTACGTCAACCACCTCTTTCTTTCCCCACACCTCTTCAATTGGAAAGTTTCTTTTTGCTTCATTCGCCAGCTCAAAATGCCAGCGACTCAAATGCTTGTTCCTTTCCTGGTGGTATCGTGCGGCATTTTCATGCAGGACTCTCCATTGCCGCACGTGCCAAGGCAGTGGCGAAAACCAGAAACCCATTTCCTCTCGCCAAACTTCCGACCTTAATTCATTCAATAATTTCGAAGAAAAATACCCTCCCCAACAATTCAATGAAGAATGAAAATTGCCAACAGATGAAGAGATAAGCTCCTTTGAATAAGCATCATAAATCTCTGCATCACCGCTCTCAAAAAAGCGTTCGTCATTTTCAATAAAAATCTGGCATACATTGTGCTGGCCGAGCAGCAACGATGCTCTCGCCTCAGAAAAATAGCGAGCCAAGGTAGACAAATCACTGCCAAGTCGATTTATCAAGCAGATATTTTGATTCATTCATTCCCCCTCACATCGCAGCAAGAGCCAAACCAATTGCTCCCAAAACAGCGGCAGCGGCAGCTGTGGAAGTGGAATTTGAAGTTGCCGTTGTCGTCGAAGTCGATGGCTCAGACTTTTCTTTTTTTAAAGTTGCTCTGTAAGCCAATTGACCTGGCTGTCCATACTGGGAAAAAAACTGTATGTCATACTCTTTTCCCCAATGTGTCATGCTTAGATTAATCGAAAGTTCTCCGCCCAAAAACAGACTAGCATCTGCCGCGATACTCACGGGTTTTCCATTTTCAATTGATTGTTGAACATAACCCAACAATTGTTCTGCTGCCTTTTTTGCCTCACTTGCCGAAGCAAGCGAAGCCGCGGACTTAATTTCGGCAATAGTTCTCGTTTTAGGATCCATTAAATCCACCCGCCCATCAAAAGTACCTTGAGCGGTAGTATTGGCTAAAAAGCCCTTTTCTCGAGCGTACGCAAAAAACCTTTCATGTACCGCTGTGCCAAACAAGCATGCCCAACACTGCCCAGGGGATCTGCCATCCGGATCGATATACTTAAAGGGATTATTGTTTGCATATACCAAAGCGTTAAAACTGTGGATGGGATTTTTCTCGTTCCAATCTACGGGGTCCATGCCACCAAAACGGCCTAGCACAGGATCGTACCAACGGGCACCAAAGTAGCTCAGGCCAGTCTGGTCTTCATATGGCTTGCCGGTGAACCACTGCTTGTTCTTGCTGCCGTCGCCGTCCACCACCTTGTCGCCATACGGGCGATAGTTGGCACGCCACAGCAGGTTGCCATTGACATCGAATGCGCCGATCGGGCTGCCCAGCAGATCGTTATGGAACAGCGTGGTGCCGGTGCTGCTGTCGATATCCGCCACCTTGGCACGGCCCAAGTACAGGTGGCTGGTGGCCACGCCGGTCGCCAGATTCTGTTCGTAGTACAGCAGACCGTTTTGGCCGGTGAACTCCACCTTGCTCAGCGTGCTGCTTTCGCTAGCCACCCGGGTGCCGCTGCCATCGTAGTAATAGTGGATCTGGCTGCCCTGGGCTTTGTTCACATAGCCCAGGTTGCCGGCGGCATCGTAGGTAAAGGTCTGGCCATCGCCACGGCTGGTGACGTTGCCCCAGCCATCGTAGCTGAGTGTGTAGGCCTTGCTGCCACTCACACTGGTGAGCTTTTGCGTGGCGGTGTTGTAGCTTTGCGTGATGCCGAAGCTGCCGAATGACTGGCCGGTGATGTTGCCATTGCCATCGTAGGCGATGCTGCCATTGCCCCAGCTATTGGGGGCGTTGGCGGTAATCAGCCGGTCCAGGCCGTCATAAGCCAGCACGCGGTTCAGTCCCGGGTAGCTGCTGTCACTGATCGAGGTGATGTTATTGGCGCTGTCATAGCCATAGGCGGTATTGAGCGGATCGACCGTGCTGTTGCTGGTGGCGCAAGTGCTGCTATCCAGGTGGTTGGTTTCCTGGCCGCGCAGCGTGGCCAACTGGCTGTTGAAGGTCTGCCAGGTGGTGCTGTTGCGGTTGGTCACTTCCTTGGGCAGGTTCAGCATCGGCACAATGCCTTCTTCATCCCCCAGGCTGACATAGCCCACGTTTTGCCGCACCAGGTTGCCGGAGGCATCGCGCACCATCACGTAGCTGCCGGCGGCATCGCTCAGGATTTTGCTGGGCGGGTTAGCGGCATAGGCTTCGGCGGCGCTGCAGCTGCCAGCGCTGGCATTGTTGCCTACACGCACGTTTTTTGGCCGTAGGCGGCTATCCAGCGTTTGCGACATGCCCAGGCCGTTGCTGTAGGTGGCGTTGCTGATCAGGCCATTCGGGTGGTACCAGACGCCGGTAATGGCATCGCCTGCCTTGGTGGGGCGGCCAGCGCGATCCGGCGCATACGCCACACTGCGGCCATCCGGGTAGACGATGCTGTCCAGTGCGTCGTTGCTGTTGTAGTTGTAACCCAGCGTCAGCGTTTTGCCGGCGGCGACCAGTGCTTCCTGCTTGAGGTTGCCGTTCTGGTCGTAGCTGTAGCTGCGTGCTGCACTACCGTTGGTGTTGGACTTGAGTTGTCCTGCAGCATCGAAGCGCACGCAGACGTCCCCCGCACTGCCGTCGTTGTAGTGCGAGTACAGCAAACGGTTTTGCGCATCGTAGCCGTAGAGGGTGGCGGCCTGGCTACCAACCTGGCGGCTGGTCAGGTTGCCTTCGGCATCACGGCCATATTGCGTCAAGCCGATTTCCGGATCGGTACGGCTGGTGAGGAAGAAGCGGCTGTCATAACCCCAGTAGCGGGTTACGCCATTTTGCGTAACGCTCTTTACATTACCCAGCAGATCACGGTCTATGGTGGTGGTGGCAGTGGCAACCGACTGCGGTGCCTCCACCTTGGTCAGCATTTTGTTGCCCGGATTGCCATACGCCAGGAACCGGTAGATGGTTGTATAGCCGCGCTCACTGGTCACGTAGTAATCGGCATTGGTATAGCCATATACCAATGCCGAGCTATCGCTGTGGGTAACCCGGGTTGGCCGGCTCAGTGCATCATAATCGGTGGTATCACCCAGGCCGGTATTGACATAGCTCTGGAAGGTTTGCCGGCCCAGCGCATCGTAGCTTCTGATGACTGTGCTGCCATTGCTGCTACTGCTGATGGTGCGGCCAAAGCCGTCGTATTGATCATCTTCAGTATATGCATTGCCGTATGGGCCACGCGTCAGGCTGCGGCTGTTGGCAGCCCAGCTGATAGTGGTCTGATTGCCGATAGCCGGGGTGATCGTGATCAGCCGGCCCATATTGTCATAGGCAAAGCGGGTAACCCGTTGCAGCGGATCGGTGCTGTTTTCCACCTGACCATAGGCATTGATGCCGAGCGTCCAGGTGCCGCTGACATCGGTGGGCTTGCAACTGGCTGGGTCAGTGCTGCTCTGGATCGGTTTGACGATCGTACCCGGCGTACCGCGGGTGTAGTTACTGAAGGTGGTGACTGCGCCGCGTGGCGACGTCACACTGGCCAGGTTGCCGGCGGCATCGTAGCTGAAGCCGACAGTAACGCCATTTTGCGTTCTGCTGGTGGCGTTGCCGTAGATATCGAAGATGGTGCTGGAAGAACTGCCCTGCGCTTGGCCAGTAGCAGTGATTTGTTGGGTCTTCTGCAGGTCCAGCCGCCAGTATTGCGCCAGCGTTTCATAGGTATTGACGGTAGTGCGGGTTTTACCAGTGTTGAGCACGCCACCTTCCGTGGCGGTTTCCACCACCTGCAACGGGCGCAGGTAGGCATCCACGCTGCTGATATCGGTGACGTAAGTGCCGTTGCCGAGCACCACCTTGTGTTGCGATTGCCACGGGAAGTTGACACCACTTGTGCCGTCACAGCCGTTCCAGCCCACATGACTGGAATACTGGAAACCGGTAGGCACTACGAGGCGTGGCTGCCACTGGCTGGTTTCCACCTGCATATCGGCACCGCTGCCGTTCTTGATGCGCTTTTCCTTCAGCAAGCCCACGCGCCAGCGGTCGTAATTGCAATTGAGGGTATCGCCAGTACCAACAAAACTGGATACCTCGCTACTGACCAAGGTACTGCCGATGCGCACATCCATCTGGCGTGTACTGACCGGAGTGGTCAATGCCAAAATGCCGTAGCCATCAATGTTTTCATTGTCTGCCAACGTCCAGCTGCCGTTGTCGGATGTGGCCTTTTTCCAGAACACCGGGCCATTCACGTTGCGGTTGGCAAAAAACAGATCCCGGTTGGCGGCTTGGCTGCACTCGGTAGAACTAGTGCCGTGCGAACACAGATTGCGGTCTACTTCGCCGTTCTGCCAGGCAAAACGATAGGTGATCCAGCCGCCCCACGGCGTGGTGATCTGCGTGGGGATACCGCCCATATAGCGGGTGGCCGCCAGTTGGGTATTCTTCATCGACTGGCTGGGGTCCATCAGGATCTGCCAGTAGGTACCATCTGGCCGGGTAATGCGCACCGTGCGCGATGTGCCCAGGTACACTGCTGCGGTGGTTTCGCTGATTGTCCAGGTACGGCTACCGGCGGCGATGGTGGCGTTAGCGCCATTCCAGGTGCAAATAGTTACTGAAACGGTCGCAAACCAGGAGGGAAAGACTGCGGACTATAGAGCGAGTGGATTTAGGCATCAGGGGTGCAAACATCAAGGAGTATGACTTGCCTGCGCGAGCTGCGCTGACAGGCGTATGGGATTTTCGGGCGCCACACTAACACAGGCATGCCACATCGCACGAATAAGCCATAGACTGTTAGGAACAAAAGCCAACACTCTGATAGCGCGCTGGTTTCATTTCTGCTAGCCGGCCGCCCGGCATGAACGCGCCGGGCCCTTGCTGCATCGCCAGCCAAGCCAGTTGCACCCTCCCCTCTCCATAAGGAACACCGATGAAAATCCTGCTGTTCGGCGCCACCGGCATGGTGGGCCAGGGCGTGTTGCGCATGTGCCTGCAGGCGCCGGATGTGCGCATGGTACAAACGGTGGGGCGCACCGCATTGGGCCTGCAGCAGGCCAGGCTGCACGAAGTGGTTCTGCAAAACATGCTGGACTACAGCCAGATCGAGTCCGAACTGACCGGCTTTGATGCCTGCTTCTTTTGCCTGGGCGTATCGTCCGCCGGCAAGAGCGAGGCGGACTATAGCCGCCTGACTTACGACATCACGCTGGCTGCGGCAAGCACGCTGGCGCGGCTGAACCCGCAGATGACTTTTATCTATGTATCCGGCGCGGGCACGGATAGCAGCGAGCAAGGCAGCAGCATGTGGGCACGGGCAAAGGGCCGCACCGAGAATGCGCTACAGCACCTGCCGTTCAAGGCGGTGTACCTGTTCCGCCCCGGCGTAATCCAGCCCACGCATGGCGTGCGCTCCAAAACCACTGCTTACCGGGTGTTCTACGCGCTGAGCAAACCGCTGCTGCCGCTGTTGCGCGCACTGCTGCCCAATACCATATTGACCACCGATGTGATGGGTGCAGCCATGCTGGCTGCCGCCCGCCATGGTGCGCCCAAGGCGGTACTGGAGGCGGCGGATATCAATGCGCTGGCCAGCCGGGGTGGAGGCAAGGCGGGTTGAGCGGTTTACCGGCTGCAGGTGGGCGCATGCCGTCATGCAAACATTGCAAGCAGGTCTGTGATCAACCCGGCATGCCAATCCTCCGGGGTGTGCTGCAATGCGGCTTCAAGCGCATTGAAACCGGCAAGCACCTGATCTGTACCCAGCGTATCGATGGCTTGCAGCACGCCAAAGGCTTCGTGCGCGGTTTCCCAGTTACCGGCAATTACCAGATCGACCAGCTTGCTGAAATGGGGGCGGCAATCAAAGTACCCCAAGCAATGCACCAGCGTACCGCGATGGTGCTGCAGATCCGGCCGCTCTATCAGCGCCAGCAATACCGGTAAAACCTCGGGCACGCCGGATTCGGCCAGTTTGATCGCCAGCGCATTTCTGCTTGGATGATCCGTTGCCTGCAGCAAAGCAGCGATCAATGCAGACGTATCAGGCACACAACATCCTTGCTCAAGAGGGCATGACTTGCAGCCAAGGTGGCCGGGCGCTGGGCGTGAGCACGCCGCATGGGGCAATCAGTGTATGACCTTCGACGCCGCCAGCCACGGGTCTACCGCGGTCTCGATCACGTTGCCGGTGCCGGATACATCATCCACCTGGAAGGAAAAGCGCCAGATTTTTTCCAGGCCGTTGAGCGGGGCCATGAAGTTTTCGTTGAGGCTGGCGCGCAATTCGGCCAGCACATAGATATCCAGCCCTTCGATATGGTTTCTGGCCATCAGTTGCTCGCACCATACTTTTGCCGCCTCCAGCTCGGAAGGCGCACGCACTTGCGACGCATACGTGCTGTCTTCGAATTCCAGCAAAAACGTGTAGAGCTTCATGCCTGCCTTGCCAAGTAACCAGTAAGGCTGCTTGCAGTCCGGGGCCGGCCGCATGTCAGCGCAATCCTGCATTATTGCAAAGCAGCACGGCGTAACCAAGTGGCCGCGCACACGCCGGGCGTGGATGAAACACTGTTGTCACTGACAACCTGCCACGTGCTGCTTTCAGTGCTGTGCCGCAACAGCCTTGCCTGGCAACGCAAGCGGTTACCGCGCCGGCAGGAACAATGCGCGCAGCGGTTCGGCCTGACCGTCGCCGGTACCTGCCACAACCGCCTGTACGCACTCATCGTTGTGCAACAGCCAGCCGCACCAACCCGACCACCCGCTCGATCTCATCAGCGGTAGCGAAGCGCACCTCGATCCACGCCGAACCTGCCGCGCGCTTGGGGTGATGCACCGAACCAGCCGGGTGTGTGAGGCCCAGCTGCCTGATCACGGTTTTGGTCAGGCGCAGATCGAGCTCGTTGGCATTGTGGAAATGCGCGAACTCCTTGCCGAAGTAGAACAATGCAGAACCGCCCGCAACAGGTGACGGGCGATCCTCTACCCCTTCGATTTTGGCCAGCTCGGCCAGCAGTCGGGCTTTCAGGTGTGCCATCAGGACTGTACACCACGGTGAAGGCATTCCAGCTTTCAAGAAACGCAAAACAGGAGCGTGAACGCTGGCCCGGTCCGGCCGCAGGCAGCAGGCAGCAGGCAGCAGGTGCAATCGCACCGCTCGTGCAAACCGGGTGCAGACCGCACTGAATCAGCTCAGGCCTTGGATTTTTTCGCCGGCTTGGCAGCATTGAGCGCCACCGCCTGCAACACCAGCAGCTTGAACGCAGCCTCGTCCACTTGCTGCCCTTCCAGAATATCGATGGCGCGGCGGGTGTTGCCGTCCAGGCTGGAATTGAACACGTGATCGGGGTCGTCCAGCGCGGCGCCCTTGGCAAAGGTCAGCTTCACCTTGGCTTTGTAGGTTTCGCCGGTGCAAATGATGCCGTCGTGCGACCACACCGGGATATCCCATTTCCATTCTTCCTGCACATCCGGATCGGCCTCGTGGATGAGCTGGCGCACACGGGCCAGCGTGGCGCCGCGCCAGCCGCCCAGCTCGGCAATTTTGGCCGAGATGCGCTGCGTGGCGGATGGGTCTTCTTGTGTAGCCGGTGTAGTCATGTTTGCTCCATGGCGGCGCCCATTCCCGGGCATGCAGGTGCCAGCATAACGCTGGATTGCGCCACGCTGCCACATGCAGCCCGGATACAGGGCAAGGCACCCCGCTATATTAGATAGAGGGGCTTGGCCAATGCTTGCGGCGTCGGCCAGCTCGCTGGCGCAGTCGGCAGCGCCCCTTGCCCTTCAGGTGCCGAAGAAATTCACTGCATAAATCTGCTGCCATTCCTCCGGCTGCGCGTAGTCAGTGATCAGTACGCCATAGATTTTCCGTTGCAGCGTGTAGCGGAAGTCCAGCTGCTCTTTTAGCCACGGATTGATCTTCTCTGCCGCGCGCAGCGGGCCCGGGTTGGCGGTGGACGCAAAGTTGAAGAACCATGCCTGATTCAGCGGTGCCCCCAGATAACTGCCGTAGTGGGCCATTTCAACCAGCATGGCATCGATCGCGGGCTCTTTGTCGTCGCTGGCAAACGTGTACTGGTCCTGATATACGCAGTACACGGTGGTTTGCAGATCGCCTAGCTGCAAGGAAATCAGTGATGGGGAAACCTGAAAACGGCCCTGCGGCGCGCCGTTGATCGGCGCCAGGTTGAAGCCGCCAAAGAAGATGTCTGCCGGTGTGCGGACAACCGGGGCCGCATAGCGGCGCAGCAGCACGATGCGCCCGCTGGCCTGCGCCACGGTAGGAATGGCGCTGTCGTCGGTATACCAGAGGTCTGCCTTCCAGTCGCCGGCAGCGGCGTGCTGCCTGTGCCACGCGGTCAGCTCCTGGCCGAATGCATCGTCTCCACCGGGCGCTGCCCCCTCCTGCTTGATGCTCATCAGGATGGTTTCACCGGGGTTCTGCAACAGGAAGTCGGCACACCACTTCACCACGGTATCGAAGTTGAGCGATGAATCCACGTCACTTGCATGCACCACATGGAAATTGCCTTCGACGGCGTTATAGGCCAGCCGCAAATCCAGAAAGCGCACGCCGCCAGCCAGTTGCTCGTTGATCTTGTAATACTGGGTGCGCGATGGCGATCCCGCCGGAAACCCTTCCGTGCCGGAATCGTGCGTGCCGGGTATCAGTATCTCGTGCAGCTGGCGCTGCTGGATCTGTGGCTGGGACATCCAGTTCTGCGGGGTGTATGACATGGCGAGGCTCCTGGCTCTGATTTGCTTGCAAATTACTTGCGATATTAACCACTTTTCAGTCAGCAATCCATGCCAATAGCATGACGGGTGGTCGGGGCGGAAAGTGGTGTTGCCACCAGCCCGGTGGAGCGGGCCTGTTCAGGCGGTGCATGGGTCGAACACACAACGCTTTCGAGTCACGCACCACGCGTGCAACGATGCATGGTCACTTCACCGTCAGGTTGCCCAGCGAGCCATCGGGACGGCGCCATTCAGTCAACGCGCTCCAGAAACAGCACAGGCCATAGCTTGGCCAGACATGCGAGATCGGCATGCCGACGAGTAAATCAAGACGGGCTTGAAAATCGATGATGGTGTATTCCTAGCAGCGCCGCTGCTGCAATACACCAGGAGCAGGCCGCTTGCCTGCCTGCTGCCTGACGTTTCACCCGGCCTGCCGATCAAGAAGCCTCTCAAGTTCCTGCACGTGGCACATGCGGGCCAGCCCTTCACTGCCAGACGTTGCCGCGCTGGCACACCAGCGCGCACGTGCCAATGCAAATGCCAGTGCGGCGCGCCGCAATGCGCCCGGCAATAGTGCAGATGCCTTCACCTGGATGAGCAAGGCAGCGAAATCCCTATCAAACGGCCAATCCAGCTGGTTTGCTTCCGGTTCCAGCTGTGCCAGCGCGATTTGCAGCTCGTGCATTGTCTGACTGCGTAGCGCGGCAGCAACCAGCGCTTCAACCACAGCGGTATCGAATCCCGCCAGCTTCAGCGCAGCGCGCTGATGATCGATGTCATTCATCGCATCTGGCCGCCGGCAAAAGCGGCTTGAACCGGTTCAGGCCCATCAAGGTTGGCATGCGCTTTCCTCCATGGTGATCAGCATATCCAGCGTGGGCATTTCTTCCCGCAAGTGGATCGCTGCTGTTGCGCTGCCCCACCCTTCATCCCTGCAGCAAACCGGATGGCATGATGGCAATGGCAAACCCCACCGCCAGTTGCAGGAAAATGGCGATGAAAAAGAAACCGAACACGCTGCCCGCCGGTACTTTCAGGATCAGCATCTGCAACAGGTTCATCATCGCAAACGCCAGCAAGACACCCAGCCCACCGCCCACCACCGTATCCACCACGCCGGCAGCTACCGCGCCAAGCGCGACGGCCACAAAGCTGGAAATGAAATCACTGCACCCGGCATCGACAAAGCCTGCGGCCCATTTGACCGGCAGCACGATGATGGCGGAATAAAATGGCCAGGGTTTGAAAGAGGCCATTCGCTTCGATATTCAGCGCCATTGCAATCCTTGAAAAGGAACGTGGTACGGCAAAAGCCGCTTTATGCAGCCGAATCTGGGTTACCCGCCGGGATCATCATTCGGCTCCCTCGATGATCACCATATCCAGCGTTGAGACGTGTTCACGCAGGCGGATCGTCGCCTGGTATTGCGGCGAGTGATAACAATCGAGCGCCGCCTGATAGCTGGGAAATTCCACCACCGCATTACGGCTGCGGCTGCTGCCTTCGGGGTTTTCGAACTGCCCGGCGCGCACCAGGAAGCGGGCGCCGTATTGCTGTATCGGCGCGGCGTTGGCGGCAACGTATTCCTTGTATTGCTCGGCGTCGGCAATATCGACACGAACAATCCAGTAACCTTTGGGCATGTGTTCTCCTGTTTAGCCGGGGTGGTTGATAGCAGCCGGATCAGCGGCATCTTCAGCGCGCAGACAATTTAACAGAAAGAAAATGCTTGCGGCATGCGCGCATGCCTGCCTGCAACAACATGGCCGGGCAGCGTTCGGGACGACAATCATTGTGAATACCGCCCGATACCGGGGCGGCAATGCGTTGCACATGCGCCGGACATCAGCGCCAAACAGCGCAAACCAGCAGGCCGGCAGATCAGCCCACGGCAGCAGCGCCATCCAGCCGTTTTAGCGGCGCCGCATCCGGATCGTGGCCGGCATTCCGCGCTGCGAACCGGCACCAGCACGCCACGCAGGCCCGAATGGGGCTGCCCGGCGCCCCCGCCAGCCACTTATCACTCGCGCTGCAGCGCCTGCAGATACGCGCAGAACATATCCGCCATCGCATCCGCATACGCGGCGATTTCCACGGCGGTGCGCGGCGTTTCCGAAAACTGCTTGCCTACGCTACTGAGCGTGGTGGTGACCAGCTCGCCCGCCAGCGCGCGCGTGGCGTCGGTAGCAGCCGGCAATATTTCCTGCATGAACAGCGCGATGGTGCGCTCGCCCGAGGCCCTGGCTTGGTGAGCCTCCGGCGCATCGCGGTATAGCGGCGCGCTGTCGTTGAGGGCCACGCGCATTTCGGCTTCTTCGCACTCCGAGTGGATGAACGCATGCACCAGCGTGCGCAGCCGCGCCAGCGGCGGCTGGTCCATCTGCTGCAGGATGCCGCGCAGCAGCGCATTGGTTTGCTGCCATTCATCGCTCTGCAAACGGAACAGGATGGCTGCCTTATTAGGGAAGTACTGGTACACCGATCCGATGCTCACGCCGGCACGCTCCGCCACCCTGGCGGTAGTGAAACGCTGCGCGCCTTCCTTGGCCAAAACCTGAATAGCCGCCGTGAGGATGGTAGCCACCAGCTCGGTCGAACGGGCCTGTTTGGGCTGTTTGCGCGAGGAAATCTGCGGGCGGGCATGTTCGGTCATCGGTGCCTGGCAATGCGAATAGTGAAATGTGAATGATTAGTCGTATTCTAATCCGGCACTGCAATGCATTCAATTTTTCACCGGAGCACCACCCATGAACACCCTCACCACCACTCCGCTGGCCCCTTTGCTGGCCAGCCTGTTTGCCGCTGCAGATGCGGCAGCGCCAGCTACCCACGCGGCCGTTGCCGACCTGACCAGCGATACCCTGGCCCGCATGATGCAAAGCAAAACCGAATACGCCGAGCTGTATGCGCGGCTGAAGGATGTGCCGCTGGCCGTCTCGCCGCAAACCGGCCAGTTGCTGTACATGCTGGCGCGCAGCAGCGGCGCGCAACACATCGTCGAGTTCGGTACCTCGTTCGGTATCTCCACGCTGCACCTGGCCGCGGCGCTGCGCGACAACGGTGGCGGCAAGCTGATCAGCAGCGAGTTCGAACCCGCCAAGGTGGCGCGTGCGCAGCAGAACCTGGCAGACGGCGGCCTCGCCGATCTGGTGGAAATCCGCGTGGGCGATGCATTGCAAACGCTCAGCCGCGATCTGCCGTCCCGCATCGATCTGGTGTTGCTGGACGGCGCCAAGGCGCTCTATCCGGAGATACTGGCACTGCTGGCACCACACCTGCGGCCCGGTGCGCTGATCATTGCCGACAACGCGGACGACAGCCCGGAATACCTGGCACAGGTACGCGCGGTGGGCGGTGGTTATCTGTCGGTGCCGTTTGCGGCGGATGTGGAGCTGTCGATGCGGCTGGGTTGACGCGTGCACGGAAGGCCGGCGGGTGCGGTGGGGAACCGTGCGGGTGTGCGCGGTACAGTCAGCGCGCTATCAGGCGCGCCGCAAGCAATGCGCCACAGGTCGTCCATCACGCCCACTGCCGGCTTCCACGCACACGCCCCCCGCAGGGCAGATACATTTGCAACCACGTTTGCAGTGCCTGGCAGATCCGATTTCGCTCAAAAAAAACCGTCGTTACCCTGATCTGTTTCAAAGGTAAAACGACGGTTTTTCCGGATGATGCGGCGATCCATGGTCTGCACCTTCATAACGCCATCCTTGACCGAACCGCCTTGCGAACATTGGCCGAATGCGCTCCTTCAATGTCCAGCGCGGCTTCAGCGTTTCCCGGCTGCAGTGGACTTTGCCGCAGCGCTTTCTGCCATGCATTTCGCAATGATCGGCCGAAGAATTTTGCTGATTTCCGCTTTCAATGCGGGAGAAGAAACGGTCATCTTCTGCCCCAATGGAGAAGCAATAAAAGCATTGACTACCTTTGCGTCATCTGCGGTGATCTCGACGGCTGGTTTGCTCGGAGGAAAACCTGCCTGGGATTCGATCCCGCGGAATGAGTATGCAATGAATTTCTTTCCGGGCGACGTATCAAACAACTGCACGCCCTCTTTGAGTGCTGTCACTGAAATGTCTTCAGAGAACAAGGATATGAATACTGGCGTGAACAATTTTGCATCAAGCGCTGATATGCACTGAAAATAAACGGGCGACTCCTTGCCATCCGCTACAGCGCGTTTTGCCCCCAGAATCACCCCATATGCAGTCTGCTCGTTGAGCTGGGCCTTTTCTATCAATTTTCCTATCAGCCGTAATTTCTCTGCATCCTGTGCCGGTGCAGACACGGATACAAAAACCATCGGGGCAACGATGGTCGGCAACATGAGGAAAGAACGCAGCTTTTTCATGTGGCTGATTCTAGAGCAAGTGAACGGCAGCAACCATGCCTTCGTCATGTGAAAGCCGGTGGCCATGATCAGCAAACCCGCTAAACCAGTACCTGCCGCGTTTCGCGGAAAAAACGGTGTATCTGTGCCACCACATCGGGCTCGGTCATCTCTTCTGGCCCGCAGCCATTCGGGCATGGCAGTGCCGGGGTGGTGCCGAACAGCCGGCAGATCAGCGGGCGCTCGCCATACACTTCGCAGCCGTGCGGCCCCAGGTGCGGGCAGCTCAGATCATCCAGCGCCTGTGCGTGTTCCGCTGCGGTTTTCACCGGCAGGCGGGCCATTTCCTCGCTGGAGGTGGTCACCGGCCCGCAGCAATCATGGCAGCCCGGCTTGCAGGCAAACGCGGGAATGCGCGAGCGGAAGAAGCGGATTTTCTGGCTATCGGGGCTCATGGTGTCCTTGCCGGGTTCGCCGGCCACATGCTGCATTGTGCAGCAAAGCGCCAGCCATGCGCTGCCGACCGGGCAATCCTTCTGCGGTGTTGCACTGGCTCTCGGCAAGCAAGTGCGGCTTCAAAGCACCACCCGATCCCGGGATGGTGCGCCTGCAGACACAACACTACCAGCACGCTCATTGACAGCAAATGCAAGCAAAATGCTAAGATGAATCAGACTATAGCTGAGTACTAAATTACCAGCCAAGTCATGGATATTGCCCAGCAGGGTGATATCCGATCAAGGCCATAGCGCATCATCACCACAATCATTTATTTCACAGGACGAGTCATGAAAAAATTGTTTGCATTGGGTGTAGTGTTGTTCAGCGTCATGCAGAGTGCTTCTGCTCAAACTTATGCTTTCTCGCTTGCGAATAACGCGCAGGATCCGAATGGCCAGGACTACTGCTTGCGGCATGTGCCGGGCTCGCAATTCCGTGGTTTCCAACCAGGTAATAGTGATTATCACTATATCTTGTGCGTGCTTTGATGCCGGCCATGTGCATGCGGCCTGAACGAAAAGGTTGCTGACTTCATACGTTGAACGCACATGCGGCATCCCCGGATAGCCCAGCCCTGCTGGGCTATCTGTTTTTCTGCCTCTGTTCCAGCCACCTGCGGATGCCCGCGTCCGCGGTGGCCCACCAAGCCACGCATTTGCAGCCTGCCGGGTCATACCGGATCTTGGCGGGCGCTCGGGAACCCAAGCCTGCAACCGGTATCGCCGTCGGCATCATATCCGGTGCAAATCGGTATTCTTCCTACAGGATGTCCGGCCGGTATCGCTGATAATTGCACCCATTACACCAGTGATAAAACACCCGGCCTGCGTGCCGGGCAATCAGGCAGCGCACAAAGGCATGGGAGCAACACGGTGAGCGATGATCAAACCGCAGTGATGTCGGCAGCAGAGGCGTGGTGCGCGCAGGAGCCTATCCGCGTGCCCGGCAGCGTGCAGCCGCATGGTTTCCTGCTGGTGATCGACGATACCGAGCTGCGCATCCGCCAGTTGAGCCAGAGCGTGCAAACCTGGCTGGGGCATGCTGCCGAAGCGCTGCTCGGCACACCGCTGGTGGCATTGCTGGGTAGCGATACGCCACTGGCCGCCAGGCTGACGGGCGACTATGGCGAGCCGCACCACCTGGGTGTGATCACACTGCGCCATGCCGATGGCACGCTGCGGCCATTCGAATGGGTGGTGCACCGCCAGGCGCAGCTGCTGGTGCTGGAGTTCGAGCCGGCCGATGGCAGCAGCGAGCAGGCATTCAGCGGCATGTATCCACTGGTGCGCACCTTCGTCAACCGCATCCACGAGGCGGTGGATGTGCAAACCATGTGCGCGCTGGCAGTCAGCGAGGTCAAGCGCATTACCGGCTACGGCCGTGTGGTGGCCTACCGTTTCGATGCCGATGGCCACGGCCACGTGATTGCCGAAGAAGTGGATGACGGCTACGACCGTTACCTGGGCCTGCACTTCCCTGCCAGCGATATCCCGGCGCAGGCACGCGCACTGTATGTCCTCAACCGCATCCGCGTGATCCAGGATGCGGACTACACCCCATCGCCGTTGCTGCCCCCAGTCAACCCGGAAAACGGCGCACCGCTGGACCTGAGCCTGGCCATGCTGCGCAGCGTCTCGCCGGTGCATCTGCAATACATGAAGAACATGGGCACGCAGGCATCGATGTCGGTTTCCATCGTCATCGACAATGCACTGTGGGGGCTGATTTCCTGCCACGATCATGCGCCATCGCCGGTGCGCTTCCACACCCGCACCGCGTGCGAGCTGCTGGGCAATATCCTGTCGCTGCAGATCGAAGCCAAAGAGGCGCACGAGGTTGCCACCCACATGCTCAGTCTGCGCCAGCAAGTGGTGCATATGCTGTCCGCGATGGCAGATCGCGATAGCGTGCACGAAGGGCTGCTGGCCATGCCCGGCGTGCTGCTGGGCTTTGCGCGCGCCAGCGGTGCGGCCATCGTCACCGCCAGCGGCATCGAGCGCGTGGGCGTGGTGCCGCCACTGCACAGCGTGGCGCAACTGGTGGCATGGCTGGCCGCCAACCATGCGGCAGAGGTGTTTACCAGCGACTGCATCAGCCGCGATCTGCCGCATATCGATGGCTTGGCCGAATTCGCCGGCGGCGTGCTGGCGGTATCGATTTCCGAGCTGCACCCGCACTACCTGATCTGGCTCCGCCCGGAAACGGTGCGAACCGTATCGTGGGCGGGCGAACCGGTGAAAGTGCAGGCGGAATCCGATGGCCAGCTGCGACTGAACCCGCGCGCCAGCTTTGCCAGCTGGCAGCAAACGCTGCGTGGCTTCTGCATCCCGTGGTTGCCGGCAGAGATCGATGGCGCGCTGGAACTGCGCGGCGCGGTGCTGGGCATCGTGCTGCGCAAGGCGGAAGAGCTGGCGCAGCTGGCGGACGAGCTGAAAAAGAGCAACCGCGAGCTGGAATCATTTTCCTACAGCGTATCGCACGATCTGCGCGCGCCGCTGCGGCATATCGCCAGCTATGCCGAACTGCTGGTGGATACCGAACAGCAGGCATTGACCGAACGCGGCCAGCACTTCCTCGACAACATCAGCGAATCGGCACGCTTTGCCGGGCAGCTGGTGGATAACCTGCTGACGTTCTCGCAGATGGGCCGCTCGGAAATCCGCCCGACACGTGTGGACGTGGGCGAGCTGATCGCCACCATCCAGCGCGAAATGCTGCCCGACTATGCAGACCGCCAGATCGAATGGCAGATACACCCCATGCCCAGCGTGTGGGCGGACAACACCTTCCTGCACCTGGCGCTGCGCAACCTGATCGCCAACGCCATCAAGTACACGCGCCTGCGCGAGGTGGCGCAGATCGAGATCGGCGCGCAACAGGAAGGCGACGAAGATGTGATCTCCATCCGCGACAACGGCGTGGGTTTCGATCCGCAATACGCCAGCAAGCTGTATGGCGTCTTCCAGCGGCTGCACCGCATGGAAGAGTTCGAAGGCACCGGCATCGGCCTGGCCAATGTACGGCGCATCGTGGAGCGGCACCACGGCAGGACCTGGGCTGAAGGCCAGCCGGGCGCAGGCGCAACGTTCCATATCGCCTTGCCGCGCCGCATTACCAACAATACGAAAAACAACAGGTGAACCATGCTCAAGCCTATTTTCCTCGTCGAGGACAACCCCAAGGATCTGGAGCTGACGCTGATCGCGCTGGAGCGCAGCCAGCTGGCCAACGAAGTGATCGTGCTGCGCGATGGCGCAGAGGCGCTCGATTGCCTGTTCCGCCGTGGCAACTATGCCAACTGGCAGGACGGCAACCCGGCGGTGATCCTGCTGGACCTGAAGCTGCCCAAGGTGGACGGGCTGGAAGTGCTCAAGGCCATCCGCGAGACGCCGGAGCTGCGCAGCATCCCCATCGTGATGCTGACCTCATCCAAGGAAGAACCCGACCTGATGCGTGCCTACGAACTGGGCGTGAACGCCTACGTGGTGAAGCCGGTGGAGTTCAAGGACTTCGTGTCCGCGATCACCGAGCTGGGCATCTTCTGGGCGGTGGTGAACGAACCACCGCCGGGCTCCACCCGCTACCGCGCCATCGGCCAGCCGCACCGGCACGAGCGGCTGCGCACCGGGCGCAACGATGAGTGAGGCCACAGATACAAACTGTGACAGCCGCAACCTGCAGGTGCTGCTGATCGAAGACAGCCCGCTGGATGCGGAGCTGACGCAGATCATGCTGGAGCGCGCCGGCTACCGGGCCAGCTATGTGGTGGTGGACAGCGAAGCCGGCATGCGCGCGGCATTGCAGGGGCAGCCTTTCGAGCTGATCCTGTCCGACTTCGTGTTGCCGGGTTTTTCCGGCTTGGCGGCGCTGGAGATTGCCCGCCTGCACTGCCCGGATGTGCCGTTCATTTTTGTATCCGGCGTAACCGGTGAGGAAACCGCTGTCGACATGATGCGCCGCGGCGCCACCGATTACATCCTCAAGCAGCGGCTGGCGTTGCTGCCGAAATCGGTGGAACGCGCGCTGACGCTGGTATGCGAGCGGTCACGGCGTTACCAGGCGGAGCGCGCGCTGGCCGCCAGCCAGATCAATGTGCAACTGGCGGTGGCTTCCGGCCAGTTCGGCATGTGGGATTACCGCCCACCCACCGGCGAGCTGATCTGGGATGCGCGCTGCAAGGAGATGTTCGGGCTGCCGGCGGATGCCCATGTCGATCTCGACGTGTTCACGCACGGCGTGCACCCGGACGACCGCGCGCGCATGGCGCAGGTGGTGGCCGATACCACGCGCTCGCCCGAGCAATCGGAATGCAATACCGATTACCGCGTGCAGTTGCCCAACGGGCAGATTCGCTGGGTGAATACCTGCGGCAAGGCCTTCTTCGACCGGGGCATCTGCACGCATTTCGTTGGCCTGCTGATGGATGTGACCGAGCGCCATGCGGCCAGCGCGGCCATGGTGCGGCTGAACGACGTACTGGAAGAACTGGTGCTGATCCGCACCCGCGAGCGCGACCGCATCTGGGCGCTGTCGCACGACATGCTGGCGGTGATGCGCGATGACCTCACGCCGATCACGCTCAACCCGGCTTGGTCCGATACGCTGGATGTGCCGCACGATACGCTGCTGGCAGGCTCCATCTACCGCTTCATCGACGACGAAGACATCCCGGGCACGCAAGACTGGCTACGCAGCCTGGCGGAAGGCCATGCGGCGGTGCGCTTCAAGACCCGCGTGCACGGCGGGAAGGGTGAGAAGGGCCGGCAATACTGGCTGGCATGGACGGTGGTGCGTGCCGACGGACTGCTGTATTGCGTGGTGCGCGACGATACGCAGGAACGTGCGCGACTGGAAGAACTGGCCGCCAGTAACCAGCAGTTGCTGAGCCAGATCGAGCAACGCGAACGCGTGGAAGCCACGCTGCAGAAAATGCAGCGGCTGGAGGCAGTGGGCCAGCTGACCGCCGGTGTGGCGCACGATTTCAACAACCTGTTGACCGTGGTGCTGAGCAACGCGCGCTTTACCGAACGCGAATTGCGCGCGTTCGAGATTCCGGACAAGACGCTGCAGCGGCTGGCTACCATCAGCAGCGCTGCGCAGCGTGGCGGCAAGCTCACCACGCAGTTGCTCACCTTCTCGCGCCAGCAACAGCTGGCGCCCAAGGCGGTCAATCTCAACCGGATGGTGGACACCATGCTGGAGCTGCTGCGCAGCACCATGGGTGGCAGCGTGCAGCTGGACACCGCGCTGGCAGACAACCTGTGGGCGGCACTGGTAGACCCCACACAGATCGAAATGGTGATCCTCAACCTGGCCATCAATGCACGCGATGCCAGCGATGTGGGCGGCACCTTGCAGATATCCACCCGCAACGTCACCGTGGAAACGCAAGCCCCCGGACCGGGCGCGCCGGAACCGGGCGAATACGTGTGCCTGTCGGTGCAGGATTCCGGCCGCGGCATGAGCGCCGCCGTGCTGGCGCGCGCGTTCGAGCCGTTTTTCACCACCAAGGAAGTGGGCAAGGGTTCCGGCCTGGGGCTGGCGCAGGTCTACGGTTTTGCCAGGCAATCGGGCGGCGGCGTCAGCATCGACACGCGCGAGAACGTTGGCACCACTGTCTCCGTTTATCTGCCGCGCATCAACGCGCCCACACCCGAGGCGGCGGCAGAGCCAGCGGCCATGGCAGGCGCGCAGGCAGATCAGCATATGACCTTGCTGGTGGTGGATGACGATGCCGCCGTGCGCGAGGCCAATACGCAACAGCTGGCGGATTTCGGCTATCAGGTGATCGAAGCGGACAGCGGCACGGCAGCACTGGCGTTGCTGGGCAACAATCCGCAGATCGACGCGCTGGTGGCAGACTTTGCCATGCCGGGCATGAATGGCGCAGAGCTGGCGGGCGAAGCACGCAAACTGCGCCCCATGCTGCCGGTGGTGTTCGTTACCGGTTATGTGGAACTGGGCCGGCTGGACCTGCCCAACTCCGGCATCGTGCAGAAACCCTATTCGCCCGAGCAACTGGCCAACAGCGTCAGCGAACTGCTGAAGGCCCAGCCGGCCACGTTGCTGCAATAACACGCCGCGCACTGCCCCCAGCCCTGATCCGGCTTGCCCTGATCTGACCCGGCATGTGCCAATCAGTTGCAGCGGATCCGTGGAACCGGATCAGGCAGTCTGGCCCTGCACCGCCTGGCTGTGGCGGGCAGCTGCGATGAATAGCGCAAACGCGTGCTGTGCGCCGGCATGCACCAAAGGTGCATCCGCTTCATCCACCTGTTCCAGCCCGGTCAGGAAGGTCTGCCAGAACGGCTGCCCGCTACCGTGCTGCAAAAAGCTGCCGGCGGCCTGCAACGCCGGGTTGCCACTGGCCTCCAGCTGGCGCGACAACAAACGCGCGCCCAGCCGCGATCCTTCCAGCACATAAGCGTAACCCCAGCGGCTGGCATCTGCGGCAATCTGCGGTGGCGCATCTGGCGCCCCCGGCACCTCACCCAGTTGCGCCAGATCGGCCTGCAGCACGAAGCGGCGGCAGCGCGCGGGCCAATCCGGCAACAGGGTGTCGATGCCGGCTGCTTCCAGCGCGGCTTCCAGCGGCACCAGCGCCGCCGCTTGCGCCGCCAGAAAACGCCGGTATTGCGCGACACCGGCAAAGGCATCGCTGCTGAGCAGGTCATCGAGCTCGGCGTGCAGCGCTGCGGTGGCAGAACGAAGTGACAAGCGCAAAGACATGGGCAGCCCGGGAAGTTGGTGGAACGGATGTCGTGTGGTTTGCGCGCTGCCCGCGGTGGCGGACGGCAAACCATTCAGGCTGGTATCTGATCACGTGAACGTGGCGCTGATCAAGGCGCTATGGCGTGCAGAACGCGCGCAGCCGGCCGTGCCTGACCACACCAGCATGCTGCATCACACCAAAAACGTGACCCGCAAGCATGCGTACAGATTTGAAAGAATTTTCTTACATATAAACATTTTGTTTCATATGAAAAAAGAAAGAAACGCTTGCCATTCATCATGCATCCAAAGATAATGAGAGTCAATCTCATTTGCATATCAGCAAGATTCGCTCTTGCCATGGCAATGCCGGCATCTGCCGGCCCCCGGGGGCCAAGCCATTCTGTCTTCAGCCAGGCCATCCTTTAGTCCCGCATATCATGCCCCGCTGCATGGTGTGCGCCGCAAGGAAGCTCACACCATGAACGACATCCTCCACGATTCCCCAGCAGCGCTGCCCGCTACCGCCAACGCCCTTCCCGCCGAAACCGGTTTGAAGGCGCTGCCTTCCGCAACAGAGCTGCTCGCCCGCTACCACACCGGCGCCAGCCTGTTCTCTTCGCCACGCCAGACCGTGCTGGGCGAAGGCATAGCCGCAGTATTGCCGCCCTGCCCCGCCAGCGAACTGGCTGCCAATGCCACCATGCTGCTCAACGCGCAACGTCAGCCTGGCCAGCCGGCACCCGTGCTACTGGGGGCGATTCCCTTCCAGCTGGATGCACCGGCCCGGCTGTTCATCCCGGCGCATTGCGAGCTGGGCAGCGGCGTGAGTGCCGCAGCCGTGGCCCGCACCGTTGCCTATGCCGTGCCGGCCGAGCAACCCAGCAACCTGCGCAAGCCCGGCCGCGTGCAGATGCAGCCGTGCCCGCAGGGCTATCAGGACAACGTGAGCAGTGCGCTGCTGCGCATGCGTGATACCGCGCTGGATAAAGTGGTGCTGTCGCGCTCGCTCACCGTCGAGGCCGGCATCGATGTACCGGCCTTGCTGCAACGGCTGGCCAGCCGCAACCCGCGTGGCTATACCTTTGCCATTTCGCTGGGTGAAGAACAGCCGCGCACGCTGGTGGGCGCCAGCCCCGAGCTGCTGCTGACGCGCCAGGGCACGCGGGTGGTTTCCAACCCGCTGGCAGGTTCGATTCCGCGCAGTGCCGATCCGGCGGAAGACCGCCGCCGCGCCGAAGGCCTGTTGCAATCGGCCAAGGACAAATACGAACACGCGCTGGTGGTGGATGCCGTCGGCGCTGCGCTGCGCCCGTTCTGCAGCACTTTGCACGTGCCGGCCCAGCCGGTGCTGCTGGCCACGCCCACCATGTGGCACCTTTCCACCGAGGTGTATGGCGAGCTGGCCGACCCGGCCACCACCGCGCTGGAACTGGCACTGGCGCTGCACCCCACGCCGGCGGTATGCGGCCACCCCACTGCGGACGCGCGTGAATTCATCCAGCAGGTGGAAGGGTTCGACCGCCGTTTCTTCACCGGCCTGACCGGCTGGTGCAATGCCGATGGCGATGGCGAATGGGCAGTAACCATCCGCTGCGCCGAAGTGGGCGAGCAATCGGCCACGCTGTATGCCGGTGCCGGCATCGTGGCGGGCTCAGAGCCGGTGCTGGAGCTGCGCGAAACCAGCGCCAAGCTGCGTACCATGCTGGGTGCGATGCAGCTGGAAGCACAACTTGAAGCCATCCTGGAGGGCCAGTCGTGAGCACCACGCCATTGCCCGGCTTTACGCCGTGGCCAGCGGAATTTGCCGCCCGCTACCGCGCCAGCGGCTACTGGACCGGCCAGACCTTTGGCGCGCTGCTGCAACAGCGGGCGGATGAACACCCGCAGCGCGAAGCCATCGTCTGCGGCCAGCGCCGCTGGACCTACGCCGAGCTGAACCGGCGTGCCAACCAGCTGGCCGCCGGCTTCACCCGCATCGGCCTGCGTGCGCAAGACCGCGTGGTGGTGCAGTTGCCCAATATCGCCGAATTCTTTGCCGTGTGCTTTGCACTGTTCCGCATCGGTGCACTGCCGGTGTTTGCGTTGCCCGCACACCGCCGCACCGAGATCGGCCACTTCTGCGCATTTGCCGAAGCGCGCGCCTACATCATTGCCGATACCGACCAGGGCTTCGATTACCGCGAACTGGCGCGCCAGGTGCTGGCGGCAGGCAGCCAGCCGCTGCAGGTGATCGTGGCCGGCGACGCCGCCGAGTTCACCGCGCTGGACAGCCTGTATGACACGCCGTGCGAAATCGCCGGCCCGGCTGCGGGCGATGTGGCGTTCTTGCAGCTCAGCGGCGGCAGTACCGGTTTATCCAAACTGATCCCGCGCACGCACGACGATTACCTGTACAGCGTGCGCGCCAGTGCCGAGATCTGCGGGCTGGATGCCGCTACTGTGTACCTGTGCGCATTGCCGGTGGCCCACAATTTTCCGCTCAGCTCGCCGGGCAGCCTGGGCGTGCTGTACGCCGGCGGCAAGGTGGTGCTGGCGCCGCAACCCAACCCGGCGGTGAGCTTCCCGCTGGTGACGGCCGAGCGCGTCACCGTCACCTCCCTGGTGCCGCCGCTGGCCATGATCTGGCTGGATGCCGCCGCGGCACGCCAGCATGATCTGTCCAGCCTGCGCATGCTGCAGGTAGGGGGCGCCAAGTTTGCTGCAGAAGCAGCCAGCCGCGTGCAGGCCGAGCTGGGCTGCCGGCTGCAGCAGGTATTCGGCATGGCCGAGGGCCTGGTGAATTACACCCGCGATGACGACAACGAAGAGATCGTCACCACCACGCAAGGCCGGCCGATCTCGCCGGATGATGAAGTACGCGTGCTGGACGACGAAGACCAGCCGGTTGCCCCCGGCGAGCTGGGCCATTTGCTGACACGTGGCCCGTACACGATACGCGGCTACTACCTGGCGCCCGAGCACAATGCGCGTGCATTCACCGCTGACGGCTTCTACCGCACCGGTGACCTGGTGCGGCAACTGCCCTCCGGCCACCTGATCGTGGACGGCCGCGCCAAGGACCAGATCAACCGCGGCGGCGAGAAAGTGGCCGCCGAGGAAATCGAGAACTACCTGCTGGCCCACCCGGCGGTGCACGACGCCGCCGTGGTGGCGATGCCCGATGCCTATCTGGGCGAGAAGACCTGCGCCTTCATCATCCTG
Organism: Andreprevotia sp. IGB-42; assembly: GCF_009848685.1. Classification (GTDB taxonomy): domain Bacteria; phylum Pseudomonadota; class Gammaproteobacteria; order Burkholderiales; family Chitinibacteraceae; genus Andreprevotia. The sequence goes on along the minus strand of NZ_WXTX01000009.1, from coordinate 189,110 downwards.
CGGGGCGAACCCGGCAACCAGGCCATCCGCCCGGCGCAGCTCAACGGCTTCTTGCGTGAACGCGGCATCGCCCAGTTCAAGATTCCGGACCGGATCGTGTTTGTCGACCGCTTTCCCAAAACCGGCGTGGGCAAGGTGAACAAGCGCGCACTGCGCGAACACATCAGCCAGCAACTGGCGGAAGCCGCCCAGTAGCCGTTGATGGCCCGGTACGCATGTGCCGGGCCGGCCCAGCCGCTCCCGGTATCCCGACCCCAGTCCCATTCCTCTCCATCCATCAGAGACGCAACCGCATGACCATTCCCCGTATTGCCACCTACCCGATGCCGGAAGCCGCCGCGCTGCCATCCAACCGCGTGGACTGGCTGCCAGACCCGAAGCGTGCCGTGCTGCTGATCCACGACATGCAGCAATACTTCCTGGATTTCTACGATGCCAGCGCCGCGCCGGTGCCCACGCTGATCGCACACATCCGCCAACTGCGCGACGCGTGCGATGCCGCCGGCGTGCCGGTGGTGTACACCGCGCAACCGGTAGATCAGCCGCCCGCGCACCGTGGCCTGCTGAACGACTGGTGGGGCCCGGGCATCACCGCCAAGCCCGAGCTGTACCCCATCGTCGCCCCGCTGGCGCCGCGCAGCAGCGATACCGTGCTCGACAAGTGGCGCTACAGCGCTTTTGCCAAAAGTGACTTGCTGCACCGGCTGCAAACGCAAGGCCGTGACCAGTTGATCGTCTGCGGCATCTACGCGCACATCGGCGTGATGATGACAGTGGCCGAAGCCTTCATGAACGACATCCAGCCCTTCCTGGTGGGTGATGCGGTCGCCGATTTCTCTGCCGAAGAACACGCCATGGCACTGAGCTATGTATCGCGCCGCTGCGGCGTGGTGCTGCCCACTGCCGGCGTGGTGAGCGCGCTGCAACCGAAAGCGGCCGCTGCCGAAATACCCGCCAGCCTGGATGCGCTGCGTACCGAAGTGGCCAAGGTGCTGCAGGTACCGGCGTCCGACTTGCATGTGGATGACAACCTGCTGGACTACGGCCTGGATTCGATCCGGCTGATGAGCCTGGCCGAGCGCTGGCAACGTGCCGGCGTGACGCTGGAATTCGTCGCGCTGGCCGAGCAACCCACGCTGGCGCAATGGTGGGCACTGCTGAGCGCGCAGGCACGCTGAGCACGGCGATTGCAGGCTGGTGTGCGGCGAGTTTGCCAGCGCGCAGGCGCCGATGATGCGGCGGACCGGCCGGGCTTGGCGGTGGCAGCTTGTGTTCTGCACCTCGCCGGCCGCACCTCGCCAGCCATACCTCGCGGGCCGCACCTCGACCACCGCACCGCGATGGCACCCCTTTGCACGGCCCGCACCTCATCGCTGGCGCGGCACCGTTGCACAGGTCTGGTCAGCAGTGCCAGCCACGCCGCATCGGCACTGCAGCAGTGCAGCTGGACGGGGTGGCATGCCGGGCAAGCGGTCTTGCAGGTGTGTGGTTCTTGCCTGCCCACGGCAGCATCAGTAGATGCGTGCTGGCTGGCGTCGGCCGCACATTCAGCCAGCACCGGGCACGGCCAGCACAACCAGCCATTGCAAACGGATCTTTCCCCTCTCACCTGGATAACACGATGGAATTTCACAATCAGATCGCCGTGGTGACCGGCGCCGGCACCGGCATCGGCGCAGCCGTCGCGCTGGCACTCGCCGCACAAGGTGCACACGTCGCGGTGCTCGATCAGGACGCTGCGAGCGCGGCCGATACCGTCGGCAGCATCACCGCAAACGGCGGCCGCGCACTGGCGCTGACGGTGAACGTGCGCGATGGTGCCGCCGTGGAAGCCGCCATTGCCCGCATCGAAACCGAACTCGGCCCCATCGCCGTACTGGCCAACGTGGCCGGCATCCTGCGCCCGTCATCCATCCTCGATCTGGACGACGCCGACTGGGAAGCCACCTTCGATGTGAACTGCCACGGCACCATGCGCGTCTGCCGCAGCGTGGCACGCCGCATGGTGGCACGCCGCGCCGGCAGCATCGTCATCGTTGGCTCCAACGCAGCCAACACCCCGCGCATCAATATGGGTGCCTACGCCGCATCCAAGGCCGCCGCCGCACAATTCGGCCGCTGCCTGGCACTGGAACTGGCCGAGTACGGCATCCGCTGCAACCTGGTCTCGCCCGGCTCCACCTACACCGCCATGCAGCGCCAGCTCTGGACCGGCCCGGAAAGCGAACAGGCCGTCATCGACGGCGCCCTCGCCAGCCACCGCCTGGGCATCCCGCTACGGCGCATCGCCACCCCGGAAGACATCGCAGACGCCGTCTGCTTTCTCGCCTCCCCCCGCGCCCGCCACATCACCATGCATGACCTGCGCGTAGATGGTGGTGCGACGCTGGATGCGTGAGCGATGATGTTTGATTCATGAAGCGAAGCGGCCTGATTCAGTTGGCATGACAGGCATGGAATGGGTTTCGTACCGGATTGATGCATGCCGCTTCAATCACATCGGCGAGCAGCGCGATCCGCATCTGCGCTTCACCGTGCTGAACCACCTCTCGCCGGTGTCGTAAACCGGCTTCAAAGGCTAATCCCCGGCCGTATCTGCCGCCTGATCCCACAAGGCCAGCGCCCCCGCATACCCGGCGGGCACCGGCAACACCCATGCCCGCGTGGCTGGTGCTGCGGCGGCAAAATCCACCTCGCCCACCTGCCCGCTGGCGGCCAGCACATAGTGGCCTTCTGCATGCGGCAAAGCGGACATTGCATCCATATCATCACCGATGCCCACGCCCCACGCCTTCAGCACCGCTTCCTTGCCGGCCCAGATTGCATAGAAGGCGGCCGCATCACTGCCACTGGCGCAGTGCGCACGCTCGGCGGCGCTGAATACGCCATGTACCAGCTCGGTAAGATCCAGCGCACGCTGCGCCTCGATATCCACCCCTACCGGGCAATGATCGGATAGTGCGATCAGCGCGTAATCCCCCGCGTGGGAGACATTGAAAAACGGCCATGCCGCGCCTGCAGCGATCAGGCTGTCCGCATCGCTGGCCGCCGGCATGTTGTCCGCCCCCGGGCGGATGGTGACCAGCCCCTCTACACCCAGCATGGGCTTGCCATGCGGGCCGGCCACCAGCGGCACCGCCAGCGGCGTTACGCCCAGCCGCCCGGCCAGCAACTGGCGCAATGCCAGCCGCGTCAGCGCAAAGCGCAACTGGTCGGCACGCTGCCGGTAGCGCAGGCAGCGCGTGTGTTCATCCGGGGTGAGCATCGCCCACTGCGCATCGTCGGGTTCGCCCAATGCCGGCAGCGGCAACTGCCACACCTTTACACCGGGCGGCGCCGTGGGCACCGCCAGCAAGGTCAGCGCGGGCAGGATGGAGCCGGCTTCAATCTGCGGCATATTCAGCCACCCTTGCATGCGGACATGGCATTGTCAGTACCACCAGCGCATAAGGCAGCAGCAATACCGTACACACAGGTAGCGCAACCCAAAGTGGAAACAGCACGAGCACACCAGTGCACAACAGCACACAGGCAATCGCGCTGCGCCGCGTAATCAGCCAGCACAGCAACATCCCCAGCAGGCAAACACCGCTGCGGATGAGCATGCTGGTCAGGTCGAAATGCATGGCCGGCAGCGCGGCCTTGACGGGTGCGGAAAACGGCAGGATCAGCACCACGCACACCAGCACGAAGCCACCCAGAAAGCAGCCCAGCCAGCCACAGAAGTCCGCCACCGCAAACAGGCCTCGCGCCAGCCTGGCATTCGCTGTTTGAGCGCTCACCGGCATGCTCATCCGCGTGCCAGCGCCGGGGCTCTGGCAGTGGCCAGCACCAGGCTCATCGGGTTGTAGGGCGAGCCATACCAGTACAGCGTTTCGCTGGTGCGCTGGAAGCCATTGCGCGCGTAGAAGCCGATGGCATTGTTGGATGCATACACGGTGACCTGCGCGGTGGGGTAAGCCGCGGCCACCGCGCCGATGGCCGCATCCAGCAAGGTCCGGCCGATACCGGTTTTCTGCAGCGCATCCACCACGAACAACTGGTGGATATGCGCGGCAGGCGAGATCGAAATGAAGCCGGCAAAGCGCTTGCCCAGCCACGCCGCCAGATATACATAGCCCTGCTGCTGCAACCACAACGCCTTGGCCAGCGAGTTTTCCTGCAGGAAGGCCGCGCGCGCAGCGTCATCCATGTCCGGATAGAAATGCTGCTCGGCCGACAGCATCAGCAAATCGATGGCGGCGATCAGGTCGTCGGGGCTACAGGGGCGGATGGTCAGATGGGCGGACATGGCTGCATGGGTGGATTCAAGATCCGCTCTCGGTTCATATCAATCAAAGCATCAGCATGCTGACGCAGATAGTCAAGCATCAGGACAGCGGATTGATCATCGCCCTGATGAAACCTGCTGTCCAGTAGGAGCCGCCAACAAACCCAACTGGCAAGGTTGCCCGGGCGTGCCGAGCTGGCGCGCATTCCACCGCGTCCTGTCGGCAACGCCAAAGCCACGCGGTGCGGTGCATCCGGGCAAGCAGCAATCAACCGCGTTCACTTGCGCCAGTCCAGCAAGCCGGATATCCAGCGCGCCCTGCCATTGATCGTGGTTTCACCCAACGCCTGCGTCAGCACACGTACCAGGCTGAAGCCGTCCGTTGCCGCCCATTTTTCGTCGTAGCGCTCGAGATAGGTAGCACGCAGCGCGCGCTCGTCACAGCGCTCCCACTGGTTGATCAGTTCTGCTACCACGTGGATGGCATCCTGCAGATCGGCGACCTGCTGCAGGCACTGCGCCATGCGTTCCGGCGGGCTATCGCTCAAGCTGCAAGCGCCGGCAATATGGCGGGTATGGATGATTGCGGCATGCATCACGGCAAGGTAGCCACGCTGGTACGGTTCAGAGGGCAGCATGATTGCGGGGTACTCCGGATGTTGCTGCCAGATAGTGTTCGGCTGCGGCAGTCGCTTTGAAAACCGGCCGCGTGCCCCGGTCATGCTGCTGTGGCCAGCGACTACTGAAATGGCGCTTGCCACGCCAGCGGTATTGCCAGCGCAGCATGCGTTGCCGTGCCAGCCGGCCCAGTGCATGGCGCAGCAGCAGCGGATCGATCCGCCGGCCGTACCCGCTTTGCAGGATGCGCAGCGCAACGGGCAAGCTCATATTGTCGCCCACTGCCATCGCCAGCAGGCTGTCTTCGATTGCGGAGCAGGCAAACGGTGCGTTCATGCCGGGGCTGGCGCGCTAGCGCACGTCAAACTCGAAGGTGCGCAGCACCTTGTCTTCCACCAGCACGCGGATGCGGTAGCGGCCGGGGGGATCGCCCGGCAGTACCGACCACATATTGCTGATGACGCCATTCTTGCCCGGCACCACCGTGCGTTCCAGCACCGAGGTGGTGCCACCGCCGGAAATCGTGCGCTTGCCGAGGATTTCATCCACCCCCCAGTTGGCTGGCGGCGCCGGCAGCGTGAATTCCTCGCGCCAGCGCACGGTCTGCTTTTGCGTACGCAGCTGGATCATCCAGCCATACGCCTGGTCCGGTTTCAGCGGCACCACGTTGGTGACGGTGAAGCCGGGCAGATGTGCATCCGGATTGTCGATCAGCCCGAAGGACGCAGCAACAATCTGCACACCACCGGCGATGCCCGGCGACGGATAGATGGCCTTGGCCTGCGCCTGCAAGGCCGTGGCGACGATCGCCAGTGCCAGTGCAGTGCGGCATGCCAGCGGCCATGCTGGTGCGGACCGCGATGCGGGTTCAGCTTTTATGGCGGAAAACGTATTCATCGAGCTTGGGTTTCAATCGTTCTATATGTTGTTCAAACAGGCTGTTGCAGGCGGTAAGCTTGCGATCCAGGTACGCCCAGTAGGCGCTGGGATCGCCATTCTTGATCGTCTGCCTGGCCACGGCAATCTCTTGCTGCGCCAATTGCTGCATGGCGGATTTGGCCTCGTCTTCATCGGTGAGCACGATACCCATCATCAGGTACACGCCGATCATGGTTTGCGACACCATGCTCTGCTCCGGCGTGATGATCTCGAACTGCTCACCCGCCTGCTTGTACATCGCGCTTTGTGCCGAGCAATCGAGAAACTGTTGCGCCAGCTCGTGGCCGGGCTCCGGGCTGGCCTGCGCGGTACCGCCCAGCAGCGCCAACGCCAGCACATACGGTGAAATACGCATGTTGCTCTCCTTTGTTCGCGGCGCCGGCCCGGCTTGGCGGCAGCTCAGCGCGCATGCAACTCGTAGCGCACCGATACCTGCCCGGCAATTTCCTTGCGTGCGGTTTCCTTGAATCCCAATGATTTCACCAGCCGGGTACTGCGCGTGTTATCGATGAATGCATAGGCGGTCACCACGCGGATTGCCGTGCTGGCAAATACATGGGTCAGCAGCGCGCTCGCGGCCTCGAACGCAATGCCCCGCCCCCAGCACGCCGGGTCAACCACCCAGCCGATATCGAATTCATTCAGTGTATTGCGGGCAAAGTAAATCCGCCCGACGATGTGGCCGTTTTCCAGCACCGTGATGCTGCCGGCACCATGCCGCTGCCAGCAGTCATTGCCATTGGCAATCGAGCGCGCCAGCCCTTCTACCGTCACGTTGTGATTGAAATCGGGGCAAGCCAGCACTTGCGGGTGCTGCAGGATATCCAGCAATGGCCCGATATCATCCGGTTCGCACAGGCGCAGCAGCAAGCGCCCGGGCTTGCCTTGCACCCCGGCCGCCAGCATCTGGCCCGGCACTGTATCGCAAGCGGCCAGCAATGCGTCAATGGCACCATTGTTGTTCACAAGGCTCACCATCGTTGTTGCCATCCATTTTCACATCGGGGCAATGCGCGAGGAAAAACCGCGCCTCGGCACAGGAGGTCATTTGCGAGCAATGGGTACGCCCATCGCAGCGCCAGTTGCCGGTCTGCTGCAGGCCATCACTGCCGGCCGTGTGCGCTGGCGCCATGGTTTCTTCAGCCGGCGCTGCGAAGGCAGTGCGCTGCTGGTAACGCGCATACCCCTGCCAGCCCACAACAACCAGAATGATCAGCACGATGATTTTCTTCATTGCAAAACGCCTCAAAACGCCAACGCGCAGGCAGCAATCGCCGCGAAGTACGCCGCGCCCATCCATTTCAGCCGGTGCAAACGGCGGAAAACCATCAGGCCCCGGGCTGACAATGCATCGGTTACGGCCCCGGAAACCACGAAATCGTCCCCGTCGCTGATGCTTTGATCAATGTTGGTGGCCAGGGCAATTCCCTCCTGATCGCTTTTGCCATCCGCATCGAAAAACTTCGGGGGCGCCCGCAGGATCAGCGCGCGAGCGCGGCGGCACTGATCCATATGAAACCACAACAGCAAGGCCCGCCCGGACCGGTGGTCGTTACCCGGAACAGGTTTACTCCTGTTGCGAAGTCACCGTGTTCCGCGTGTCGGTACGCCCTTTGAGGGTAGCAGCAAATGGCATCATTTCCGGCAACATGGCAGCAACCCTCCGCACCGGATTGATCGGTAAAGCTGCATGGGAGCACCTTTCCCTGCACGGCAGATGCACATTGCCCCGCGTCAGCCGCGCAGGCCCCGTCTACTGAGGTAGCGATCTGCATGCGCATCGCATGCATCAAAAACCGGCATGACATACGTGATAACAACGACGAAAAAACCCTTAAAATAATCACGTTCGTGTTGACAATGCACAGACACAAATGTGATAATAGCCTCGTAACATCGCAACCGCCGCCGCTTTTCCCAATCAGTACAGCGTGATGTTGCAATCAATGAGGATGGGGAGTTCAGCCAGTCATGAGCACGTTCACTATTGCCATCAACGAGCGCGCCTTTGCGGTCGATTATGACTATGTGCCTGCACTGGCGCAGCGCCAGCAACATGAAGACATGGCCATCAACGCCGCCTGCGTGGGCGGCGTTGATGTCTGGGACATGCTGGCACCGTACTGGCAGGAACAAATAGAAGCCGCCGCGTGGCAGGAAGCGCGCGACGTCCACAATAGTTATGCAAGGAGAGCAGCATGAATACCCAGAGTGTGCTTGATATCCTGGCGCGCAGCTGCGCCGATCTGGCCGAATGCAACGCCGAACTGGCACGGCGCGAGCGCGCCACCGTGATTGCCCATCCGGCCATCAGCGGTGATCTGCGCCAGCTGCGTGAAGTGGAAGCGCGTACCGGGCTGATCTTCCGCCGCCGCAATGGCCAATGGCATTTGCTGGATGACTGAAACACAACGCACAGCCGCACACGGCACCACCGTTTCATCTGCATGATCTACAGTGGCAGCCATGAAAAACCGGCTGTCACTGCCCCCCTCCCCCGCCGCTGCGCCGGCACCCTGCGCGCGTCACCCGCTGGCGGTACTGCAATGCAGTGCCGCCGGGTTTCCACAGCCCCTTTGCCCCGCACCACAGCAACCGCAATGGGCAGGCCCGCTCAGGCAGCGGGAGGTTACTCATGCAACACCATGACACCCCTGCGGCCTTAGCTGCACCGCCAGCGGCGGTTTCCTTCTGGCAAGCGCTGCTGTTCTGGCTGAAGCTGGGCTGCGTCAGCTTTGGCGGCCCGGCCGGGCAGATTGCGCTGATGCATCAGGAGCTGGTGGAGAGGCGGCGCTGGATATCGGAGCGGCGCTTCCTGCACGCGCTCAACTATTGCATGCTGCTGCCGGGGCCGGAGGCCCAGCAGCTGGCCACCTATATCGGCTGGCTGATGCACCGCAGCCGGGGCGGCATCGTGGCAGGGGTGCTGTTCGTGTTGCCGTCGCTGCTGATCCTGATTGCGCTGTCGTGGGTGTATATCGCATTCGGCAACGTACCGGTGGTGGCCGGGGTGTTCTACGGCATCAAGCCGGCCGTTACCGCCATCGTGCTGCATGCCGCGCACCGCATCGGCGGGCGGGCGCTGAAAAACCCGGTGCTGTGGGGCATCGCCGCATTGTCGTTCGTGGCGATCTTTGCACTGAACCTGCCGTTTCCGCTGATTGTGGCGGGCGCAGCGGTGATCGGTTATTTTGGTGGCCGTATCGCGCCGGACAAATTCAAGGCCGGGGGCGACCATGGCAAGGCCGGCAAATCGTACGGCGCGGCGTTGATCGATGACCACACGCCAACGCCGCCGCATGCACGGTTTACGTGGGCAGGCCTGCTGCGCATTGGTGTGATCGGCCTGCTGCTGTGGGTGCTTCCCATGGGGGTGCTGACCGCCCTCTTTGGTTGGCAGCACGGTTTCACCCAGATGGGCTGGTTCTTCACCAAGGCCGCGTTGCTGACTTTTGGCGGTGCGTATGCGGTGCTGCCCTATGTGTATCAGGGCGCCGTCACCCATTACGGCTGGCTGAGCGCCACGCAGATGATCGATGGCCTGGCGCTGGGCGAAACCACACCGGGCCCGCTGATCATGGTGGTGGCCTTTGTCGGTTTTGTCGGTGGCTACGTGCAGGCCAGCTTCGGGCCGGAGCTGGCGTTTGCCGCCGGCGTACTGGCCGCCGTGCTGGTGACCTGGTTCACCTTCCTGCCGTCGTTCATTTTCATCCTGGCAGGCGGACCACTGGTGGAAGCCACGCATGACGATCTGACCTTCACTGCGCCACTCACCGCCATCACTGCGGCGGTGGTCGGCGTGATCCTGAACCTGGCGCTGTTCTTCGCATATCACGTACTGTGGCCCAGCGACTTTGCCGGTGGCTTCGCGTGGATACAGGCGTTGATCGCACTGGCGGCGGCCATTGCGCTGTTCGTGTTCAAGCGCAATGTGATCCATGTGCTTGCCGGCTGCGCACTGGTGGGCTTGCTACTGAAAATACTGCAGCACTGAGCGCTGGTCACGGCGTACCCCGATACGGCTGCAGGCATTAACCGGGGGATGAAAAGAATTAATCACCCCGTAAGAAACAAGGTGCCCAATGCTATAGTGAGGCGCGCCGTCGGCAGTGCCCACACCGTATGCGCAAAGTCCCCATTCGCAGGAACCCTGCCATGAAATTTGGCTACACCATCATCTACGTGCCGGACGTTGCCGCATCGCTGGCGTTCTTCGGGCAGGCATTCGGCTTTGCCACCCGCTTCCTGCATGAATCGGGCACCTATGGCGAGCTGGAAACCGGCGCCACTGCACTCGCCTTTGCTGCACACGAGCTGGCCACCGGCAACTTCAGCGCCGGCCATGTGGCCGCAGATACCTCCCCGCAGCCGCTGGGCATGGAAGTGGGCTTCATCACCGGCGATGTCGCCGCCGCGCACGCACGCGCACTGGCTGCCGGTGCCACCGAACTCTCTGCCCCCGTCACCAAACCCTGGGGCCAGCAGGTATCGTATGTGCGCTGCCCGGATGGCACGCTGGTGGAACTTTGCAGCCCGATCGGCCACTGAATGGACTGATCCCGCGGATCAGCACATCCTTCCTCTTTCAAGAACAGGTACGCCATGACCAACGATACCCTCGCTGCGTTCCAGCAATCCATCTTCAAGAATCAGCCCATCCCCGCCGATGTGCAAACGCTGTTCGCGCTGCAAAGCGCACGCGTGCCCAATGATGACGAATATGCCGATGCCTTCGAGGCCATCCAGTGCCGGCTGATCGGCCCGGATGACGCCATCGCCTTGCTCGATCACTCGTACCTGAGCGAAGAAGAGCTGGCCAATCCCGACATCGCCGCCAACGTTGCCGCCACCAAGGAAGTCTTTGCACTGATCACTTTCGTGGTGCAGAACGACAACAGCGATGTCATCGGCTACTGGCACGGCCCGGAAGGCACGCCGATCGGGCAGGCCGCCATCGTGAAGTACGACAGCGAAGGCCAGTTCAGCCTGCTGCAGGGCACTACGCTGACCGAAGCACTGCTGGGCGATTACGTGTTCGACGACGATGAAGAATTCACCTCGCTGCGCGACTGGTTTGCCGAGGATGGCATCACCATCACCGCCAGCAACTGGGACGACCTTGCCAGCCCCGAGCCCGCCAGCACGCCGGATGATCTGCACGAAACACTGTACAACCAGCACCGCACCGCCGCCGGCTTGCCGCCGTACCAGTAAATTGCAGCCGACTTCATGCCGCCGACCATCCGCCCCGAAGCCGCTGCCGATATCCCCGCCATCGCGGCCCTCACCCGCGATGCGTTTGCCGATCAGCCCTACAGCAGCCACACCGAGCATTTCATCATCGCTGCGCTGCGGGACAGCGGCGCGCTGAGCATCTCGCTGGTGGCCGAGCAGGATGGCATGGTAGTCGGGCATATCGCGTTTTCGCCGGTACGGATCAGCGATGGCGCCAGCGGCTGGTTTGGCCTCGGGCCCATTGCCGTGGCACCTGCGCAGCAACGCCAGGGCATCGGCAACGCGTTGATGCAGCAGGGGCTGACCGCCTTGCGGGCGCTGCCAGCCAGTGGCTGCGTAGTGCTGGGCGACCCGGTGTTTTACCGCAAGTTCGGCTTTGCCAACCACCCGGCACTGGTGCTGGCGGATGTGCCACCGGCCTACCTCATGGCGCTGTGTTTTGATGGCACATTACCCAGCGGGCAGGTGCGTTACCACCCCGCATTCAACGCCACCCGCTAATCACTCGCCATGCTGGCGCATCACGCCAACGCGCTATCCGGCAGCCCATCAGGAGATCACGCATGACCACGCAAACCGATCCATTGCTGCAAGTGCTCGATGCCTACGCAGCGGCGGTACTCACCAAGGATGTTGCTGCCTTCGCCGCGCTGTACGACGCTGACGTACATCTCTTCGACATGTGGGGTAGCTGGTCGATGCAGGGCATTGCCGCGTGGCGCGACATGGCCAGCGGCTGGTTTGCCTCACTCGGCGACGAACGGGTGGTGGTCAGCAGCCAGCAGGCGCAATCCACCCAGCTGGGCGATCTTGCCATCGGCCACGCCATCCTCACGTTCACCGCCATCGCCGCAGACGGCAGCAAGCTGCGCTCACTGGATAACCGCCTCACCGTGGCACTCCGGCGCAATGACGACGGTTGGAAAATCATCCACGAGCATACATCCGCCCCGATCGAGCATGCGTCGATGAAGGCTGTTCTGCAGTATCCCGCCGGCGGCTGAGCATCGGTCCGCTGCGCATCACTGCAGCGGAGATCACTGCCAATGCTTGCCTGAAATCCGCTGCACCGCTACGGTGGTGAACCGCCAGATCACCGTTACCGCCAATCAATCCATGCAAGCGCAACACGCCATCACCATCCGCCCTGCCCGGCTGCCTGCCGACCATGATCGCCTGCTGGCAGTCATTCACGAATACGTGCAATGGCTGGACATGGATTTGTCCTACCGTGGCTTTACAGCGGAAATGGCCCAGTTCGATACGCTGTTCACGCTGCCCAGTGGGCTGTTCCTCTTTGCGGAGCACGCCGACGATATTGCCGGGTGCGTGGGCCTGCTGCGCCACGATGCCCACACCGCGGAAATCAAGCGCCTGTACGTGCGTCCGCCATACCTGGGCAGGCAGTTGGGGCAGCAATTGCTGGATGCGCTGGTCAGTACCGCGATGCAGCTGGGCTACACCCGGCTGGTGCTGGATGCGGTACCGCAAACCGTCGTCGCGCAGCAGTTGTATCTGGCGTACGGCTTTACCGAAATCGCACCGTATTACGCCAACCCGTTGCCGGGCACGCGGTTTTTCGGCCTGGGCTTGGGTGAGCATGCCGGCCCGTTCAGTAGCGTTCGTGTCTGAGCAGCGCTTGGGCACTAATGCCAGTTGTAACCAGATCGGGGCTGGAATGGCTAAACTGACAGAGTCAGCACAACCGACTTGCATGGTAGCAGCGCAGCCTATCGCGTCTAGGCAGCTCCGGCGGGCTGGATGCCAACAATACCAAGCCGCGAACTTCCAGCAGTAAAGGCCTGTCGACCAAATAGGAGCCGCGGTTTCACTGCCCCATTCCAGACCAGGAATCATCATGAAAACAATCATTGCTGCACTGATCGTGATCTCGGCAGGATATGCGCAGGCGGATACCACCTTGCTGACGTGCAATGGCGCGGGCTGGGTAACCGATGCGCAAACCACCAACAGCATGGAATACAACTACAAGACGGAAAGCTACGACAAAAGCACCAGCAGTTCGACCATCGTGCACAAGCCGTTCTCCGGTGCCGCCACGGTGGAGCTGGCGCAGAACAGCGTGCGGCTGAAGTTTCCGCATGATCTGGTGCCGCCGCTCAGCGACGGGCGCGATGCGTGGTACGCGCTGAATGATTCGTTCGTTGGCGACAAGGAAATCACCGGCGCGGTGAAGTTCAACCTGTTCAACAAACCCAAGGTACGCATCGACCGCATGACCGGCCAGCTCTCGGTCATCAGCGGCTTTGGTGAATTCAATGCCAGTTGTGCGGTGGTGGATAAGGCCGCCGGGCCGAAGTTCTGAGTGCCCGCTTGCAACGCAGGCCATGATTGCCCGCAGCAGCAAACGGCATTGCAGGCCGCTGGCTGATACGGAATAGCTACCATGCATCTGGCCCATTGATCACCAAGCCCCAGAGCAGGCAGGCATGAAAACCGACAGACCGATCCTGTATATTTTCTCCGGACTGCCCGGCAGCGGCAAAACCACGCTGGCCCAGGCCATCACGCAACAGCTTGAGGCCGCATATTTGCGTATCGATACCATCGAACAAGTGCTGCGGGATCTGTGCGCGATCAACGTGCAGGGCGAGGGCTATCAGATGGCCTACCGGATAGCGGCAGACAATCTGCAACAAGGCATGAGCGTGATCGCGGATTCATGCAATCCCATCGCACTCACCCGCCACGCATGGGCTCAGGTTGCGCAGGATGCACACGCGCATTACATCAATATCGAGGTGATCTGCACCGATCCCGTCGAACATCGCCACCGGGTGGAAACGCGCGCGGGCACCGTGCCGGGGCTGACGCTGCCAACATGGCAGGACGTAGCAAATCGTGAGTATCACGCATGGGCCGGGGAACGGATCATCATCGATACGGCGGGGAAAAGCATCGCGGATAGCGTGGATGCGTTGTTGTACAGGCTTGCTCACCATGTGCAGACTGACCACACCCTGTGCAGGCCGACTCAGGTATGAAAACCCATGACGAATGCCAGGAATGCCGCCAGGTACGCCAGCGTGCCGGTCACTGCCAGGCCGGCAACGGCATAGCCGAGTAGCCTCTTTCTTGATTGCCCTTTGCGGACACCGGCGCGGATGAACGCTGCGCTGGCAGCCACGCCAAACACCAGCACCGCAAGCGGCAAGATCGTCTCTGCCGGTACGCTACCGGCTGCAATCAGCATGACACTGGCAAAAGCCAGCGTCACAAACAGGAACAACAGTTTCATCGATTCAAGCCGGCAGGTTGCAGGAGCTGGATAAGCAGTATTCCAGATGCACGCCTGTACCGGGGGCGGAATTGAGCAATGCAACACGGCGTGCTCACCCATCACGGCCCTGCCCGGCATTGCCCGTAGGCGTCCGCCCATGCGAGGGTTGCACCCGGTCGTCACCTGGCAACCGGCGCTGCGGTCCCGCCAGCAACGGCGGCATTTGTACCCGTGGCATCCGCGCCAATCTGCCAGACAATGCAGCAAGCCCCGCAACGCGACAGCGACAGCGACATCATTCCGGGCACCTGCCGCGCCCATCGCAAAGCCGTACAGGAGATATGTCATGAAACCTGCCATCACCGTCATCACCCTGGCCGTTGCCGATCTGGAACGCGCACTGCATTTCTACCGCGATGGCTTGGGCTTTGCCACCGACGGCATCGTCGGCACCGAGTTCGAGCACGGTGCTGTCGTGTTCATCGATCTGCAGCCGGGGCTGAAGCTGGCGCTGTGGCCGCGCAGCAGCCTCGCGCACGATACGGGGCTGCCGGTGGGGGTGCCCAGCCCTACCGGGCTGAGCTTGGGGCACAACGTGGATTCCCGCGCGGCCGTGGACGATGTGATGGCACAGGCGCAAGCAGCCAGCGCCACCCTCATCAAGCCCGCGCACGATACGTTCTGGGGTGGCTACTCCGGTTACTTCCAGGATCCGGATCAGCATGTGTGGGAAGTGGTGTGGAACCCGGCTTGGGCCGGGGCCAAGGATGCATGACTGGCGCTCAAGCGTCCGCAGCGTCCAGAAAACGTGGCGCAAGGCCAGCGCGGCCGGGATAAAACTTGAACCAGGGCCGGGCCTGTTCGATGGTAGCGGCCACGGCCGGATGTGCCAGCAAGCGTTCGAAGTAGGCCGCCAGCAGCGCATGCGCTGCCGGTATCGGCACATAGGTCACCGCGTAGAACAAGGCGGGCGCGGCAGCGCAATCGGCCATGCTGAACGCATCGCCGGCCAGCCAGTCTTGCCCCGCCAGTTGTGCATCCAGCATGCGGTAGGCCATCAGCAGGCGCTGGTGCGCCTGTAGCACGCTGCCGGCATCGCGTTCGGTTTCCGGTTTGAGCAGGTCTGCGGTGCAGGCCTGCATCGGTGTCATCACATACAGGTCGCACAGGCGGTCCCACAGCCGCACGTCCAGAGCCTGCGCCGGGTCAGCCGGGATCAGCGCGTGGCCGCTGCGCGCATGACGCTGCTGCAGGTATTCGATGATGATGCTGGTTTCCGCAACCGGCCGCCCCTGATCGACCAGCAACGGCATCTTGCCGGTAGGCCACAACGCCAGGAAGGCGGCCCGCTCGCTGGCATCACCCAGGTTGAGCAACTGCCTGTCGGCGTCCACCCCCAGCACATCGAGCGCGATCAGCACCTTGTGGCAATAGGACGAAAGCGGGTGATAGTGCAGTGTGAGGTCGGCCATCCGTATTCATCCATCAAGCGGTCTGCGGGCATGCCGCAACAATGCATCACGATGTTGCCGCGGGCTGGCGAAGTCAAGCGCCGCACGGCCGGCCAGCAGGGTCGGCTGCTTTCCTGCAACCGAGCACCGGGGCCGGGCTTTCGGCGCCGCGGGCCGCAGCTACCTTGTATCCTGTATCCATAACAGCAACAGAAAAGCGGCAGCAGCAAGAGCCGCTAACAAAACCCTGCTGGCGGCGTTACGCTCACTGGCCGTACGCTTTGTACTGTCTGCGTTTCGCGTGCCTTGCCAGCATCGCTACACTGGGCTTTGTTAGCAGCTCTACGCGCAACAGCCCATACATAGCTAACGATCAGGCCGCCGACCACGTACCCGGCAACCCTTACCCTCGCTCTTCCGCTGTGGAATTCACGCCAGGCCAGCATGGTGGTGGTGACAAGGCCGATGATGAAAGTCAGGCCAAACGTCGCGGCCAGAAAGTAGGTCCACTGGTAAACATCCAGGCGGAACGAGCCCGCAGCCACAACGGCCAGCGCCAATCCCAACAGCAAGCCTGATCCGATAAAAACCCGGTAAACCTTCATCGTCAGGCCAGTGCATCCGGCAGGATGTCACGCAACTGCTGCTGGCGCAGCCCGTCGTATGCCCACGCATGGTATTGGTGGAACAGCTTGTGGTGTTCGAACGCATCCGGGATGTTGCCTTGCGCCTCGCACAGCTGCGACAGCGCGTGATGGATATCCTTGAGCGTATGCGCAAGGCCCAGGCTCTCGGCATCGTGCAGCGCCAGCTCCAGTGCTTGCCGTGCCTCCGCCCACTGGCGGGTGCGCATCTGCAGCCGGCCCTGCTGGATCAGGCAGAACACGCGCGCCCAATGGTTGTTGGCGCCTGCGGCCAGCGCCAGCGCACTGTCGATATGGTTGCGTGCCGCGGCCAGATCACCGGCCTCGCCCGTGGCAATGCCGGCATACATATGCCACTCGGCCAGGAATGGCTCGCCGGGGGCGGCGGCAATCAGGCTGCGCGCCTGCGCCAGCCAGTCGGGCATCTGCGCGTAGCGTTGCAGCGTATTCAGGCTGGATACCAGATTGAGCACCGCCATCGCCTGCAGGCGTGCATCCATCCCGGGCATAGCCAATGCACGCTGGTTGTAGCTGAGCGCGGCATCGGCGCGCTCCCACACCTGGCAGATGCGCCCCAGCCCCACCAGTGCCTCGCCCTGCATGGCGGTATCGCCGGCGGCTTCGGCCAAGGCCAGCGCCTGTTGCCAATCGGCCAGCGCCAGTGCGTAATCGGCATGCGCGTAATGCAGCGCCGCACTGCCAAGGCAGGAGCGGCACAACAGCGCCTGCGCCCACGGGCCGGGTTCGTTGCTGATCAGTTGCCGGGCGTCGTGGTAGGCCTGCAGCGCCAGTTGCGGTTGCCACAATGCCTCCAGGCAGCGGCCGCGCTCGATCAGGCCGGCCGCCACGCCCAGTTGGTCGGCATCATTGGTGGCCTCGCGCAGGTGCGCATCGGTCACGGCAAGCTGTTGCTGCGGGCTGGTGTACCAGCGGTCGTCGCTGCCTTGTTGCAGTGTCATCGTGCCCTCCTCGGGTCTGTCGCCCTTGCATGTCACCTTACTATATCGAAGCCGCCGGATACCGTCTGCAGCGCGGCAGCAGAACAGCAATGGCCGCGTCATGCCGGGGCTGCCACCACCCGCAGCGCAACGAAAAAACCCCGCCAGCCAAACGCCCGGGCGGGGTAAATACTGGCGCGCAGGGTGTCCGCATGCCAGCCTAGGGGAAGCACTGGCGGCAACCTGCCGGTGCGCGGGCTTATTGCCAGACCGGCAGGGTATCGAGCAGGTTCACCAGCTTACCGGAAATCGCCTGGTGGTCTTTCACCGACGGATGCCACTGGCAACCCAGGCTGTCGAGGCCGTCGTAATAGAAGTAGGCGACGCGCGTATCGCCTTGGGCATTTGCTTCGTTGACGATCTCTTGCGCCACTTCGCGCAAGGTATTGTCCGGCCACAGCGCGGTGGCGCTTACCACGATGTACGGATTGCCGTAGCGCTGGCGCAACTGGGCAATGAAATCGCGGTAGGCACTCTTGTAGGTGCTGCGCAGCGTGGCGGTGGTATACACCTCGCCCGCATTCACCGGCGTGGAGAAATCATTGATGCCAAGGCCGATCACCACCACTTGCGGCCGCCAGTTGCCCGGGTTCTGCCACACGCTGCCGGCATCGCCCAGCAACACACGGTTGTAGTAAGTGCGGTAGTTCACGTCGGCCAGGTTGCCGTTGTAGTTGCGCACCAGCCCCAGGCCCGAATACCCGTTGATCTGGTACGCGGCACCGTAATGCCTGGCGGTAAGCGCGCCAAACGCGGCATCGGCGTTCGACGTGGCGGTGATCTCGGCATCGGTGCATTCACGCTTGCCCGATTCCGCACCCAGCCCTGCGGTATACGAATCGCCGATAAACTCGATCTGCCGCAGCGGCGCTGCCGCCGGCGGCAAGATCTGCCCGCCCGCCGCAGCCACCAGCCCGCCAAAGCGCGCACTGCTCCAGGTGGTTTCGTTGCGCTTGCTCAGCCGCAGCGTATGGTTGCCTGCCGGCAAGCCGTTCACCCAGTAGGTGGTCTTGCCCGGCTGGGTGATCTTGCCCCAGGGCTGACCATCGATCTCCACGTTGTACACGCCCACGCTGTCGTCCAGCACCAGGCCCACACCGCTGCCGCTGAAGCGGCCCTCTAAGTACACGCCCGGCCAGCTGAAACTGACCTGGTCCGGTGCATCCTGCTGCAGGCGGCCGCCATAGGTCACCTGCGCCAGCACGCCGGCCGGCGTGGGCAGCGTGGTCGGTGGGATGGTTGGAATGAGCGTTGGAATGGCGGTTGGCATGGGGGTGGGAGCGACTGTGGGCACCACCGTCGGTACGGGTGTCGGTGTAGCGGTATCGCAACTGCCGATGCGCTTCCATGGTCCCCATTCACCCGAATCAGCGGGAATATCCCTCTGCGTCCACCACTTCGCTTCATAACGGTTGCCCAGGTAGCTCACCCGCTGGCCGCCGCTGTAGGCAGTTGCGCTGTTCCATGCGGCATCACTGCATGTGCCCGGGTTGGCGGTTGGCTGCGGCGTTATCGATGGCTGCAGCGTGGGCGGCACCGGCGTTGACGTGGGCTTGAGGGTGGGCGATGGTGCAACGGTGGGGCGCTGCGTGGCCGGCACCGGGGTGATGGTGGGCTGCGGGGCAAGGGTCGGTACCGGCGTGATCGCAGCGCAGCTGCCACCGGCGCGCCACAGGCTGCTGCCGGTTTGCGGATACCAGTTGGTGCCCGGATAGGCGGTATGCGTAATCAGCGCCGTATATGCCTGGTTCTGGTACTGCACCACGCTGCCGGCAGCGTAAAGCTTGCCCTCTGCCCAATCCGGGCAGGCGGCCTGCACGGCGCCGCTGAGTGCCAGCAGTGCCAGATAGCCCCAGCGGGCTTCGATTGTGTGTTTCATGCGGTTCTCCAACCATCTTCGATAGGGAAGGTGCAAATTTGTATTCTGTTTTCAATTTGCAAAAACTATTGAAAAGGCAATAAAGCCCCATAACGGCAAAAAATGGCCGAGCGGTGCCGTCACAGCGGAATAGCCGTGCCCTTTCAGTGAATAAATTATAGTTTTTAACTATCAAAGTCAATCGGGCCGCATGCAAATTGCCATCTTGCATACGCATCCGCCCGGCAGCGCCTGCCCACCCCGCCGGGCGCAGCACGGCCACAACGTGCGCGGGCGCCACACCGGTACGCAATTACCGGCAGCGTGGCGCATCCCTTGGCTACAATCAGCGCAACACGTCGCCGGCAAACCGCGCTGCCGGCACCACCACGGATCAAACATGCGTACCCGATACCTGATCGCACTGTTGTGCTGCACGCTGCCCATGCTGGCGCGCGCGGACGACGGCATCAAATGCAAGGCCGATGGCAACCAGCAGCAGATGAATGCCTGTGCGCTGGATGATTACCGCAAGGCAGACAAGACACTCAACGACCGCTACCAGGCGCTGATGGGCACATTGCCCGCGCCGCGCCAGCAAACCCTGCGCAAAGAACAGCGCGCCTGGGTCAAGCAGCGTGATCCGCAATGCAAGGCCGCAACCAAAGCCAACGAAGGCGGGTCGATCTGGCCGCTGGAATACTATGGCTGCCTGCAGGCCGCTACCGCCAAGCGCACCAGGGCGCTGGAAAAATGGCAGCGCTGACCGAAGCCGCCTGCACGGCCTGAAAGCCAATCATCAATGCCGTCCTACTCCCCCGAAGGAGCAAAGCAATGAGCCATATCCTGAACGCCAGTTGCGAGTGCGGCGCAGTGCAGTTCACCAGCACGCATGCCCCCATTCTGCAGCTGTACTGCCACTGCAGCGATTGCCAGCACGCCACCGGCAACGCCTACGCGCGCACGGCATTCTTCAGGCTGGCCGATGCCGACATCAGCGGCACGCTGGCGATCCATCGCTACCAGGCTGCATCGGGTGCAGCCACCACGCGCGAGGCCTGTGCCAGTTGCGGCACCCTGCTGTTCGATCGCTCTGCCGGCTTTCCCGGGCTGATCGGCGTGATGGTGGAAACGCTGGGGGACGGCTTTGCATTCAGCCCCTCCTGTCATATGTGGACACGCAGCAAGCGCGTCGATGTAACCATTCCGGATGGCATCGCCCAGTTTCCCGAGAGCCCGCCCTTTTCCTGATTTTCCTGTTCGCCCACTACGGAGGTTTACCCATGCAACGCAACCGCAAGGACATCGCATCCAGCTTTCTGCAACTGGTGGCAGCAGGCAGCGTGCGCGAAGCATTCGGTGAATACATCGCCGGCAACTTCCGCCACCACAACCCATCCTGCGCTGGCGACGCACATGCGCTGATGCTGGCGATGGAAGAGAACGCTTCCGCCATGCCGCAGAAAACGCTGCAGATCCAGCGCGCGCTGGTGGAGGGCGATCTGGTGGCCATCCACTCGCACATGGTGCCGGCACCGGGCGAGCGCGGCGTGGCGCTGATGCACCTGTTCCGCTTCGAGCGCGACCTGATCGTGGAGCTATGGGATATCGGCCAGCCGGTACCGGCGCAATCGGTCAACCAGTACGGCATGTTCTGATGCTGTAACCCTGCTTGCGGCTGATTCACACATCGACCGCATGGCCAGCACGCTTTCTGCACACAAGCAAAAACCCGCCGGATTCTTTACACAAAACTGAATCTGCTATGCTGTGAGTTCCGCATTCCGCCGGGCATTGCACCATGCAAGCAACGCAGGAACCTGTGCTGGCGCGCACCGGCAGGCCAGCCTGATGTGATGAAACGCCGCATCACCATCGCACTCTTCACGCTGCTGGCCGCCATGGCATTGCTGCTGCCCATGCTGCTGGGCGTGCAGTTGGCACAGCGCGAGGCCAACCGGCGCGAACACCGGCAACTGCAGGCCTATGCCGATACCGCTGCGCAGCTGGCGCAGCGCATTACCGTGCAGGCCACCACCGCCTTGTTCGAGATGGCGCGTATCCCCTATGAGCGCTGCTCGCCCGGCTACATGACGCAGATGCGCCGCATCACCTTTACCTACCCGGATGTGCGCGACGCCGGTGCGCAGGACGGCCAAGTACGCTTGTGCTCCGCGCTGCTGGGGCCGGAAGGCCTGCGCAAGCAGCGTTTTCCCGAACCGGACTGGCGTGGGCACAACGGCTTCGATGCGTGGAGCGATGTACCCAATCCGTTCGGCTCGCGGCACAAGGTGATGCTGCTGGGCTTCCAGGGCAACTATGTCTCGCTGGACCCTGCGTCGTACGTGGATCTGGCTGACCCCGGCATGCGCCACGTGGCCGTGTTCAATACCGAAACCAGCCATGTCTTTGCGGCCAGCCCCGGCGCGGATACGCAGCAGATGCTGGATGCATTCCATAATGGCAATCACCTGCCGGACCGGGATCATGTGTTTGCCAGCCGCATCACCGGCATCGGCCCGCTGGCGGTGGTGGCCAGCATGCCGCGCGGGCAGATGCTGGTGGCGTGGCGCCCGTTGCTGCTTGGCGGGCTGGCGGCAGGGCTGGTGAGTGGCACGCTGCTGGCGTGGCTGGTGCTGAGACTGCTCTCGCAGCGACTGTCGCTGGCCGGGCAGTTGCAGCAGGCGTTGCAACAGCATGAATTCACCGTGCATTACCAGCCCATCGTCGAGCTGGCCAGTGGCCGCTGCGTGGGCGCGGAAGCGCTGGTGCGCTGGCAGCAAGATCAGCAACTGATCAGCCCGGATCTGTTCATTCCGCTGGCAGAAAGCACCGGGCAGATCACGGCCATCACCGATCAGGTGCTCGAAACCGTGCTGGCCGAACTGGGTTCCCATCTGGTCAGCCAGCCTGCACTGTATGTGTCGATCAATGTCTGCGCGGCAGACCTCAGGACCACGCGTTTTCTGCAGGTGATTACCCGTGGGCTGGCCGGCACCGGCATCAGGCCGGCGCAGATCCGCATCGAGGCCACCGAGCGCGGCTTCCTGGATGCGGAGGCCGCCAGCAACACCATTGCCGCATTCCGCGCTGCCGGCCACCCGGTGTATATCGACGATTTCGGCACCGGTTATTCCAGCCTGTCCTACCTGCAAAATTTCAGGGTGGACGTGCTGAAAATCGATAAATCCTTCGTCGATACCATCGGGCAGGACGCGGCCTCCAGCAGCGTGGCGTCACACATCGTTGCCATGGCGCATACGCTGCAACTGCAGGTGGTGGCAGAAGGCATCGAGCACGCAGCGCAGGCGCAATACCTGCAAGAGCGCGGCGCGCAGTACGGGCAAGGCTGGCTGTTTGCCAGGGCCATGCCGGCGGCGGGGTTCCTGCGTTACCTGTCACAAGGCACGACAGCGCAAGCTACACCACCGCCCGGTACGTAAAACCCGGCGCCTTATCCGCCGCGCAGCAGCCGGAAGCTCTGATCGGGTGCCGGCTTGGCGCCAATGCCCCAGCCGATCGAGCGGCGATAGCTGCCCAGCAGTTCGGCCGCTTCCAGCTGTGCCTGCGCCACGATGATCTGCTGCTCGGCAAACGGTGCCACGTACAGCGCATCCACCGGGCAATACGCTTCGCACATGAAGCAGGTCTGGCAATCGTCCTGGCGGGCAATCACCGGATTGTCGCCCGGTACCGCATCGAACACATTGGTAGGGCACACCTGCACGCACAGGTCGCAATTGATGCAGCGCTCGCTGCTCACCAGCTCGATCATGCGGCCACCGCTTCGGCTTGCGGCGCGGTATGCCACGCGGCGCGATGCGCCTGCGTCCACACGGTATCGAGCCCGCCGCTATGGATGAAGTGCTGCTGTGCAGGGTCTTGCCCCACGCTATCCTGCCGCTTGTGCATGCCGCGTGATTCGGTGCGTGCCAGCGCGCTGCGGTACATCCAGCGCGCGGTCGCCACCAGCGCGGCCGCTTCGCGATCGCGCGCCTGGTCGGCCAGCGTATCGGCCGGGCCGGCCTGCTGCAGCGCCTGCCAGTAATCATCCAGCCGCGTGAGCGAATCGGTGAGCTTCTCGCCGGTGCGGAACAGGTTGCGGTGATAGGGGATCACCTCCTGCTGCACGGCTTCGATCACGCCGCGGCGGTCGATGGCACGGCCGCCACCGGCCAGCGTGGCGGTGCCAGCCCCTTGTGCGGGGCGGCTGGCGGCGTGCGCACCTTCTGCCAGTGCAAACGCAGCAGCCGCTTCACCGGCCCAGTAGCCCGATGAGGTGGCCCACGCCGCATTGTGGCTGCCACCACCGGTAAAGCCACCGCAAATCAGTTCGCGCGTGGCCGCATCGCCCGCCGCGTACAGGCCGCGCACCGTGGTGGCGCAACCATTGTTCACCAGCCGCAGCCCACCGGTACCGCGCACCGTGCCTTCCAGCCGCAAGGTCACCGGAAACTGCTGGGTAAACGGGTTGATGCCCACGCGATCGAACGACAGGAAGAAATTGGGTTGCGCTGCACGTGCATGGCGGCGGTCTTCATCAGTCGCCAGATCCAGCTTGGCATAGACCTGCGTACCTTCCTGCAGATGGCGCGCAATGATGCTGCGACCATGCTTGGCGCCCGCGCCGTCGATCAAACTGCCATCGGCATAGCGGAAGGTGGCCCAGCGGTAGAATGCCGATTTGGTCACCGGTGAAAACGCCGGGGATAGACCATACGCGTTGGAGAACTCCATGCCCGAGAACTCGGCGCCAGTTTCCGCCGCCATCAGGTAGCCATCGCCGGTCAGCACATTGCAGCCCAGCGCATTGGACAGGAACGCGCAGCCACCGGTGGCAATCACCACCGCACCACTGCGCACCCGCCAGGCCTCATCACCCTGGCGACTGGCGCCCTCCGCGCCCACCACCGCGCCTTCGTCATCCACCAGCAACTGCAACGCCGGGCTCTGGTCGAGGATCTTCACCCCCGCCTGCTTGATCACCTTGCGCATCAGCTTCATGTATTCCGGCCCCTGCAGCGACGTGCGCCGCTGCCGCCCGGCATCATCCACCGGGAACGGATAGCCCCACTGCGCCACCTGTTCCAGGTTGGCGTAGGTCTGATCGAGCACGCGCGTGGCCCAGCCACGGTCGGCCAGGTGGCCGCCCAGCGCCTCGCGGCTGGTCAAGGCGTTCTCGCGTGCTTCCGCCTCGGGTGGCACATACCATACGCCGGTGCCCGACGGCGCGGTCGCGCCGGATGTCCCCACGTAGCCCTTGTCGGCCAGTACCACGCGCGCGCCGGCCTGCGCAGCGCGCCACGCGGCCCAGCAGCCTGCGGGGCCACCGCCGATCACCAGTACATCTGCTTCCAGATTGCGCACTGCGGTGCGCACCGTTGTTGCCGGGGTGCTTGTCTGAGTCACTTCCATGCTCCTGGGTGGATAGCTGCGCGGCCGGTCAGGCACGCAAGGCAATGGCAAAGATGCGGGCGCCTTCCTGGCGGATGCCCTTGCCGTTGTGGGTGGCATCGAGCGCCACGCGGATCTCCTCGCGCGCGCCGGCCCGCAATGCCTCGGGCAGATGCCCAAGAAAATTGCCAAATGAGCTGGCCTGCGAGAAATCGATGGCGGCATCCGCGCTGGCGTGTACCTGCTGGTTGGGGCGCACATCGATGCGCACCGCACGGTAGCCGCCCTGCGCCAGCAGGCTGCCCAGCTCTGCGGCAGCCAGCCGGTCGGATGCGCCCTGCTGTGCCTGCGGGTAATCGCTGTACGGCGCTTGTGCCAGCACCTGCTGGCGGATGCGCTGCAAGGCGCTGGGATGTTCGCGCGAGCCGGTAGCAATGCCGATGCGGCCACCCGGCTTGAGCACACGGTGGATTTGCGCCAGCGCGGCCGGCTTGTCGTTCACCCAGTGCAGTACCGCGTTGAGGTAGACCACGTCGAAGGAAGCAGGCTCGAATACATCCAGCGCCAGCACATTGCCCACCGCAAAGGTGAGGTTGGCGGCGCGGCGGCGCTTTTGCTGCGCCAGCTCGATGCGCAGCGGCAACGGGTCGATGCCGATCACCCGGCCATGCGCCCCCACACGGCTTGCCGCCTGTTCGGCCAGCAGCCCCGTACCGCAACCCACGTCGAGCACCTGCTCGTTGGGCTGCAGCGCCAGCACATCCAGCAGCTGCAAACCGGCCTGGAACTGGCGCTCCACACTGACTGTTTCGTAATGCCGGGCGAGTTCGGGCGTATCAAGAACAAGGCTGGTACCGGACATGCGGCCTCCTGCACAGGGGCGATGGGATGCGTTCACTCCAGCACAAGCCGTGCCACCCTTTCAACCCACTTGCACATTGCCTTGCCGCCGCGTGCTCCGCTCAAGTATGCAGGCGCACTGTCGCGCAGCCAGCAGCACGGGCAGCGCTTTGCTGGCTTTGGTGCAGTCACTGCATCTTTGTACAAATGATCTGCGGCGCCCACCAGCAACTGCAACCTGACTGTCATATACGCGCCGGATAATCCACCCGGCGACGGCACCGGCAAGGATGCCGGCTGCGTGGCGCAGGCAAGGATGCCGGCTGCGTGGCGCAGGCAAGGATGCCGGCTGCGTGGCGCAGGCAGGCGCGCAAGCCATCATGCTGCCAGCCGTTGCGGCCTTCATCGGCCTGTCCAATCCATGCCGCCCCGGCGGCGCCCAACGCGAGCCGCCATGTCGCAACCCATTGCCCAAGCCACCTATGGCGCCGACCAGGCCGGATTGATCGCCGGTTTCCGCTTTGCCAGCGGCCAGGCCGGTACCGAGATCGATTCAGCCCAGGCATTGCAGTGGCTGCAAAAGCACAGCGATGCCGAAGCCGCGGGCAATGACCGCGCCAATGCCAGCAACGACGACGACGAATTCCTCTGGCTGCATTTCAACCTGGCGCACGTGGCGTGCGAGCGCTGGATGCATAACCACCTGGGCCTGCCCGATGCATTTTTCCAGGCGCTGCGCGAAGGCTCCAGCTCCACCCGCATCGAACACATCGACAACGTGCTGCTGGCAGTCATCAACGATGTGGCGTTCAGCTTCGGCATGGTGTCGTCGGACATTGCCACCATGTGGGCGTGCGCCAACCACCGCGTGCTGATCACCGCACGCGCCAAGCCGCTGCGCTCGGTAGACCAGCTGCGCGAGGCGGTGAAGCGGCGCGAGCGCTTCCACTCGCCGCTGGCGCTGCTGGTGCACCTGCTGGAAGACCAGGCCGATGTGCTGCTGCATATCGTGCGTGAAACCAGCGGCAAGGTGGACGGCATCGAAGACCGGCTGCTGGCGCAGCGTGTGAACGACAACCGCGCCGAGCTTGCCGCCATGCGCCGCACGCTGGTACGCCTGCAGCGCCTGCTGGCGCCCGAGCCCGGTTCGTTGTTCCGGCTGCTGAACCGCCCTCCCGCCTGGCTGCAGGAAGAGGATGTGAAAGCACTGCGCGAATCCACCGAGGCGTTCTCGCTGGTGCTCAATGACCTGACCGCACTGGTGGAGCGTATCCGCCTGGTGCAGGAAGAGCTGGCCGCGCAGCTCAACGAGCAAACCAACCGCACGCTGTTCACGCTGACCATGGTGACGGTGCTGGCACTGCCGATCAATATCGTGGCCGGCTTCTTCGGCATGAACGTGGGCGGCATTCCCATGGCCAACCACCCGCACGGTTTCTGGATACTGGTGGCGCTGGTGGCCAGCTTTACGGTGCTGGCAGGGCGCTGGGCATTCCGTAAGCAAAGCCAGTTTTAGCTGCCAGGCGCCCGCCTGCAAGCGCAGGCGACCCGGCAAGGCCATGCGCTGCAGTGGTCCACCATATTGCATGCTCGGCAATCGTCCACGCATCCTGTCGATCATGCTGCAAGCCGCGCATTTGCTCGAATGCATTCTTCCAGCACATGGCGGTACTGCCAACTTGCGGATTAAACCGTCAGTCGCAACGTAAATCTTTGTCTAACAAGGTGTTTTTATAAACACCAGCCGTTCATCCGCCGATCCGGGTGCCTGACTTCAAACGATCATCCCCAGCTACGCAAAGCAGGTACTGCATTGCGCTGTGCAAACCCTCATTCCTGCCCCCCGCTCCTTGCCGGCCAGCCCGGACTGCAGCCCTTTTGCCACATTGACTTTGCCCGGTGCGGCCAAGAATATGGTACAGCGCCGTGTAAGGATTGGCGCAGCGCTGGCGACATCCAGGCTGGCGTACCAAACACAATAAAGGAGCGAGATATGTTGGAAACCATTGCAAGACATCGCCACGGCAAGCTGGCCAGAAACACCCTGCTTGCCGCCGTACTGGGCATCAGCCTGCTGGCACAGGCCGCACCACTGTGGCAGGAAGGCAATACCTATACCGCCGGCACCGTCGTCACCTACAACGGCAAGGACTACAAAGCCCTCGTCACGCATTCCGCCTATGTAGGCACCAACTGGAACCCGGCGGCCACGCCAACGCTGTGGGCTCCCGTCAGCGGCTCCTCCAGCCCGGTGCCTACCCCGGTACCGACCGGCGCGCCTGTCCCCACGCCGGCCCCGTCCACCGGCAACTGCAGTGCCACCACATGGACAAGCGGAGTGAACTACACGCTGGGTACGGTAGTGCGCTACAGCAATGGCAGCTATTACAAGCTGGTGAACGTGGGCGGCAATGGCAGTGACGGCACCGATCCCACCGTCAGCACCTGGTACTGGCAGCCCACTACCTGCACCGGTGGCGGTGGCGGCACCTCCCCCACCCCGACGCCGATTCCTGGCGGCGGCAATGGCTTCGTGGTGAGCGAAGCCGATTTCAACCGCATGTTCCCGGGCCGCAATACGTTCTACAGCTACCAGGGGCTCGTCAACGCGCTGTCTGCCTACCCCGCATTTGCCAACAGCGGCAGCGACACCACCAAGCGCCAGGAAATTGCCGCCTTCCTTGCCAACATTGCGCATGAGACCGGCAACCTGGTGTACATCGTCGAGCAGAACCAGGCCAACTGGCCGCTGTATTGCGATCCGGGCAGCCGCTATGCATGCGCGCCGGGCAAGCAGTACTACGGCCGTGGCCCCATCCAGCTATCGTGGAATTTCAACTACGGTCTGGCCGGCGAAGCACTCGGCCTGCCGCTGCTGGCAGACCCGGATCTGGTCGCACGCGATTCGGCCGTAGCATGGAAAACCGCCATCTGGTACTGGATGACGCAAACCGGCCCGGGCACCATGACACCGCACAATGCCATCGTCAACGGCTACGGCTTTGGCGAAACCATCCGCAGCATCAATGGCTCGCTGGAATGCAATGGCCGCAACCCGGCCCAGGTGCAAAGCCGCGTAAATTCGTACCTGAACTTCACGCAAGTTCTCTCCGTCACTGCGGGTAGCAACCTGAGCTGCTGACCGCCAGACCGAGCCTGCCCCGCCGGGGCAAATGGCAACGGGGCCCGCAGATGCGGGCCCCGTTTTTCATTGCTGCATACGCGCTGGTGCCGGGTGCATCAGCCCGCCATCATCACCCTCTACTGTTGGCCGGTAGCCGGTTCAGATGAGCGGCCAGCGCGCTTCGGGATGACGGGCAGCGGCCCGCCACCCCCCCGCCTGTTTACGCCTTCTTCGCCGGTGCCTTCGGCGCTTCCACCACGGTTTCTGCTGCAGTCGGGCGGCCGGTCTTGATGTTTTCAACCTGGGCCAGCACGGCTTTCAGCTTGGCAGCTGGCAACGCTTCCAGCGCATGCAGGCCAGCGCGCAGCAGCTCGCTCTTCTTGATGCCGATACCCAGGCCCAGCGCCGTTTTCTTCAGCGCATCGATCTTGGCGTAGTCCGATTCAGGCATGGTGAAGCTATCGCGGATCACCTTGGCCTTCTTCTTTTTCTTGCCGGCCTCTGCTGCAGCCGCGGCTTGCCGGGCGGTTGCGGCCTTGCTGGCTACCGGCTTGGCAGCGGCTTTGGCCTTGGCCGGCGCAACTGCCGGAGTACTGGGCTTTGCAGCAGCCTTGGCAACGGGTTTCGCAGCCGGCGCAGTTTTCGCGGTCGCTGCCGGCTTCACTGCAGCGGTGGCGGCTGGCGCTGCATCAGCAGGTGCAGTGGCAGGTTTTGCTGCAACCGGCTTTGCGGCGGCTGTTTTTGCAGCAGCAGGTTTTGCCGGTGAGGCTGCAGCGGGCTTCGCCACTGCTGGCTTGGCAGCAACTGCTGTCGGTGCGGTTTTCTTCTGCGCTGCCACCGGTGCAGCAGCTTTGCCGACGGCCTTGGCAGCAACTGCAGCGGTTTGCGCGGCAGGCTTGGTATCGGTGCTGGCGGGGGCGGTCGCTACTGTGGCGGTCGGTGTAACAGCTTTTTTCATTCTGGCTCAGTCCAATCAAAGTGATGATTAAACAATATATACCGTTTACCCCGTTACGGGAAATGACTGTTTTGTGTCAACAAGAAAATAATTATCCTGTAGCGACCGCAGCCAAAATCATACACCCGCCGCTTTTACCAAAGCCATTCAGCCAGTTTGCTGTGCACTGGCCAGTGCACGCGCCAGCAGGAACACGCGATCCATCCGCCAGTGCTCGTTGGCATAGCGCGGGTCGCTCGCCCATTCATCCCAGCCCGAATCACGACGGAACTGCCCCAGCAGCCCTTGCGCCAGCACCGCCTGCCGATCCACCGGCTGCGCCGATTCACAATCCGCCCCTACGAAGATCGCATCTTCCTGGCAATACAGCTCGCACATGAAACAGGTCTGGCAATCTTCCTGGCGGGCAATGCGTGGCGGGCCGTCGCTAGCGGCTTCCAGCACATTGGTCGGGCACACCGCAACGCACTGGTTGCAGCCGGTACAACGGTCACTGACGATCCATTCAATCATGCTGGCTGCTCCTCTGGTTGCGGGGTACTGACTGGCGTTTGCCACTGCGGCTGATCCACACCGTGCTGCACCAGCCGGTGCGCCAATGCCGCATCGGTTTGCCGGTGATCGAGGCGATGATGCATGCCGCGTGATTCCGCCCTGGCCAGTGCGCCGCGATAACTCCAGCGCCCGCTCGCCACCAATGCGGCGGTTTCACGCCATTTCATCCGGTCTGCACCATCCACGCCGGCGCTGTCGCGGATGGCCTGCCAAGCGTCATCCAGCAGTGTGAGCGATTGGCGCAAGCCGGCGCCCGTACGGAAGTAGTTCTTGTCCAGCGGCAGCATTTCCGCTGTCACCAGCTGGCGTACCGCTGCCAGTGGTGGTGGTGCCGCACGCGTACGGGGGCGCAGCCCTGCCTCGCCCGCGCCCTGCACTGCCGCTTGCGTGCGGATACCCACGCTGCGTGCATGCCGCGCGGCGCCCTGCCCGGCCCAATGGCCGGACGACAACGCCCACGCCGAGTTCTGTGCGCCGCCACCCGATGTGGCGCCGGCAATCAGCTCGCGCGTGGCCGCATCGCCAGCGGCATACAGGCCCGGCACGCGCGTGGCGCAATCGTCGCTCACCACGTCCAGCCCGCCGATGCCGCGCACCGTGCCCTCACCCCGCAAGGTCACTTCAAAACGCTGCGTGTACGGATCGATGCCCTGGCGCGCGAACGGCAGCATCACGTTGGGGGAAATGCGTGGCAGTTGCGCGCGCACGTCCGCCGGCATCTTGTGCAGGCTGCAGAACACCGTGCCCTGCAGCAGCGCACGCGCCAGTGCATCGGTGGAGCCGGGGCCGGGCGGAATCGGCAACTCGTGGCCTGCGGCATCGTAATAGGTGGCAAACGCGTACGACATCGATCGCGTCATGCTGGTGTGCACCGGCGCCACCGTGTAGTAAGTGGTGAACTCCATGCCCGATAGCGCCGCGCCCGCTTCGGCCGCCATCAGGTAGCCATCGCCGGTATTGGTATGCGCCCCCAGCAGGTGCGAAAGGAATGCACAGCCACCCGTTGCCACTACCACCGCACCGCTGCGCACCTGCCAGTCCTGGCCCAGCTGGCGCTGGTGGCCGCGGGCGCCAGCCACTGCGCCATCAGCCAGCAACAGCAATTCCAGCGCCGGGCTCTGGTCGAGGATCTGCACGCCCTGGTCCAGCGCCAGCCGGCGCATCGCCCGCATGTATTCAGGGCCGCGCAAGCCACGGTATTGCGTGACGCCTGCATCATCTTGCGGAAAATCGTAATAGCCAGCCAGCGTGGGCAGCGTTTGCCACGTCAGCTCGATGATGCGCGCCATCCATGCCGGGTCGGCCAGGCCAAACGCAGTGGCCAGGCGTTTCTCGATCGCGGCGCTGCGCAGTGCCGGGTCGGGCGGCACCCACCAGTGGCCGGGCCCGGCCGTGGCCGTCACGCCGCTGGTGCCGCAGTAACCCTTGTCCGCCAGGATCACGCGCGCACCGCTGCGCGCGGCCGCCACTGCCGCCCAGGTACCGGCCAGACCGCCGCCCAGCACCAGCACATCGGCTTCCAGCTGCAGCGTTTCGCGCATGTCATGGCTCCTTGCTGAACGAGGGGTCCAGCCCCTGCGCGGCATTGAGCCTGGCCGTGATCACACCGGAGTTGAACCAGGTATCGGCCGTTTTCTGCTGTGCGGCGATCACTTTCTGGTCAATCGGCACCGCCTGCGCGCTGGCGCGCTGCGCGGCAAACTTGTGTACCGCTGGCGTCAGGCCGGTGATGCGCGACTGGATCAGCGCGTGCTCGTCCAGATGCGTCAGCGCCCACTGCTGCGAGATGCGGTAGCGGCGCAGGTAATCTGTCAACGCGGCACGCTTGGTGCGGATTGCTTCATCGGTCGCCACCTGGTAGCTCAGGCCCGACAGCAGCCCGGCACCATCCACCACCACCCTGGCCTTGTCGTTGATCTGCGCCAGCGCCGTGTACGGATCCCACACCGACCACAGATCCACATCGCCCGAGGCCAGCGCGGCTTTCGCATCCGACGGGTTGAGGAAGATCAGCGTGACATCGCCGGGCTTGAGCCCGGCTTTCTGCAGCGCAGCGATCACCAGGTAATGGCCGATCGAGCCGCGCGTGGTGGCGATGCGCTGGCCCTTCAGGCTGGCCGGCCCCTGCAGGGTGGAATTGGCGTTGGCGAGGATAGCTACCCCGCGCGATGTGTTGCGCATCGCACCCACGCCTTTCACCGGTGCCCCGGCTGCTTGTGCAAACAGCAACGGTGCATCGCCCACCCCGCCGGCATCGATGGCGTTGGCGCGCAATGCCTCCAGCAACGGCGCGGCATTGGGGAAGTCGGACCATTCGATCTTGTAAGGCAGGTTTTTCAGCTGGCCGGATGCCTCCAGCGTGGCGCGTGCGCCGCCACGCTGGTCGCCGATACGCAGCGTAACGGTTTCTGCCGCGTGGGCGGCAAGCAGCAGCACGCTGGCAGCGATGGCCAGCAGGGCGTGGATTCGATGCATGTTCATGAAGTCTCCGTATGCCCGCGTGATCAGGTAGCGGGCAGTCAGGGCCGTGCCGGGGCAACGGCCGGATTGGGGAAGAAGCTAGTCGAAACGGTAGGTCAGCCGTGTGTAGTAAAAACCGCCGTTGATGCCGAACGGGGAGAAGCTGCCGTAGCCGCCGTTGCCGGTCTTGGCATCGATCACGCCGATCTTGTCCGGGTACACGTCGAACAGGTTGTTGGCGCCGATGGCGAGATTCACGTTGGGCGTGAACGCGTACGACACATCCAGATCGGTGATCCACTTGGCGCTATAGGTGCGGTCGTTGGCCGCATACACACCGGTTTCCACGTAATCGCCGTAGCGGGTCAGCCGCAGGTTCACGTTCCACTGCTTGATCAGCCAGTCGCCCGACAGCACCAGCTTGTCCTGCGGCGTGCCCACGGTGAGATCGCCCTGTTGCTGGCGGTTGAACAGGTCGTAGCCGATCTTGCGCAGCTGCTGCGGCGTATCCTTGATATGGGTGATGCGTGACTTGTTCCACGAATAGCCGGCGCTCCATTTCACTGCGCCGTAGTCGTCAAGGTTGCTGGTGTATTCGCCCACCACGTCCACGCCGCGGGTGCGGGTATCCACCGCATTGGTGTAGTACTGCGCAGACAGCCCCGGCGTGAGGCCATTGGCCGCCAAAATGGCAGAAACCACCGGGCCATTGAGCAAGCTGGTCTGGGTGATGCGGTCGCTGATGTCGATCTGGTACGCATCCACCGTCAGGCGTGCCGAGCGCGTGGGTTCCAGCGTGAAGCCCACGCTGTAGTTGAGCGATTTTTCCGGCTTGAGCGGCTCCGCACCCAGCGCTTTTGCTTCCGGCGAGGTCACGCGCAAAACCTTGATCGGGAAGGTCTGCCACACGCCGGTCGGTGAAATCTGCCCGGTGAAGGTGGACGACGAATACAGCGTCTGTGCCAGCGACGGCGCGCGGAAGCCATTGCTGGCGGTACCGCGCACCGCAAAGCCCGGCGTGAATTCGTAACGCGTGGTCAGCTTGCCCGAGGCGGTATTGCCCGCGCTGTCCGAGTAATGCTCGAAGCGCCCTGCCGCTCCCAGGTACCACTGTTTGGTGATGTCCGCGCCCACATCCAGATACGCCGCGACGTTGTTGCGGGTGATCTCGCCAGAATCTGCCGGTGACGTACCGTTGTACGACGCCAGCCCCGGCTGCGGGTGCAGGCCCTTGAAGAAACCGCCGGGGATCACATAGTTGCCGATTGCGTACGACGATGGATCGCCCGGCAGGATGCGGTACTGCTCCCAGCGCTGCTCGAAGCCGATCGAGACATCCAGCGGCTTGGCGAGGCCGGCATCGAAGCCGCGCGTGAAATCGAGGTTGTTGGTCCACTGGTCATAGATTTGCGTGGCCAGGTTGAACGATGTGGGGCTGGCTGGCCCGAGCGTGGCGTTCAGCGTGTTCTCGCCATCGAGCTTGGCGTGATCCTGCCCGTAGGTGGAGCTCAGGTCCCACTTCCAGTTGCTGACCGTGCCGCGTGCACCACCCGCCACCTGGAAATCGGTTTCATAGATGCGCCGGTAGGCATTGAAGCCATCCGGGTAGAGTTCGGGCAGCGCGTTGAGGTTGTTGGGCAAAAAGCTGCCGGTGTTCTTGCGCGAGTTGCGATACGCCAGCGTGGAGAACGAATACAGCACGATGTCGTTCACCGGCAGTTCGGCGTTATAGGCGCCACTGACCACCGCATCGCGCCCCTGGCCGTAGCTCAGCCCCCAGGTCCGGCGATTGACGGTCTTGTCGCGCGGGTCCGGCTGGCCGTTGGGCAGCGGGTTGTACACATGCGCCAGTGATGAAGGATCGCCACGCGGCGCCGCTTCGTTGGCCTTGGCATCCAGCGAGAAATGCGCAAAGCCCTCCTCACCCAGACGGATGCCCCAATCGAGCGTCTGGTGGCCGGATGCACCGTCCCCCTCGTAGTTCTGGCCGATGGTGGTGGTGGATTCACCGCCGGAATCGGTCTTTTTCAGCACGATGTTGATCACGCCGGCAATCGCATCGCTGCCGTACAGCGCGGCAGCGCCATCGCGCAGCACCTCGATATGGTCGATAGCCGCGACGGGGATCAGGTCCAGATCCACCGGCACGCCGCCATTGCCCACCCGCGCCAGATTGTTGATCAGCGCGGTATTGTGCCGGCGCTTGCCGTTGACGAGGTACAGCACCTGATCACCGCTCAGGCCACGCAAGGTGGTGGCGCGTACCGTCCACGAGGTACCGCCGCCATTGATGCCGGGCAGGTTGAACGACGGCAGCAACTGGTTGAGGATTTCCTTCAGGCCGGTCTTGCCGGTGGCCTGGATCTGCTCGCTGGTCACCACGTCGATCGGCACCGGGCTATCGGCCACCGTGCGCTGCTCGCCGCGCGTGCCGGTGGTCACCACCACGTCCTGCACCTGGCCGCTGGGTGCCGTCTCTGCCCATGCCAGCGGCAACGATGAAAACAGCGCCAGTCCAGCCCAGAAACGGCTGCGTTTCGATAATGCCCCCGGAAATTGCTCAGCTGCCATGACCCACCCTTTTTATAATTAAAACAAATATAAAAACAAAACAAAATCGTTATTGGATATTTGAAAGCGAGCATACGGGTGGGCGTACTGCGAGGGCAAATCAATAATCAACATGCTTTTCATGCAAGAAACGCATGAAGCGGACGGGGTTTCCGCCAGGCAAAAAAAACCGCGAGGCTGGACTCGCGGCAGGGCAACAGGGCACGACAGCCCTGCCATGGAAACGGGCAGGCTGCCGGGCTGATCAGGCAGGCCGATCACATGGCTTTGCTGGATACGGCTACTGCGCGGCCAATACCTTGAAGCCATGCGTGCCATCCCGCCCCAGTTGGGCCACCAGGCCGAATTCCCAATCCAGGTAAGCCTGCATCGCGCTGTGCGGGTTATCGGTGCCCTCATACGGGCGGCGGTAAACATCATCCGGCGGGCTGGCAAAGCGCACCGGCTCGCGCTCCAGCGGCAAGCCGGCGGCCAGCCATGCCTGGGTGCCGCCATCAAGCACCTGCACCGGCCGGCCATTGATTTCCGCTAATTCCGCGGCCGCGTAGCTGGCCAGCGCACCATCGCCGGAGGCCAGCACGTAGTGCGCGGCCTGCGGCAAGTCGGCGGCAATCTCCACCAGTTGCGTGCGCAGTGCAAACCACGCGCCGGGGACATGCCCTTTGCGGTATTGCGGGCTGGGTGCCAGATCAATCACCACCGCCTGGCCGTTCTGCAGCAACGGTTGCAGCTGCCGGGCGGAAATCACCGCAACCGCCGGCAACGCCGGGCGCCGCGGGCGGTAGGCACCGGTTTCGGTCCACCGGCTGGTATCGAACTCATCGAGCACGCTCACATCCCAGCCCATCTGGGCCAGCCACGATGCCGCCATATTGGCGCGGGTACCGTCATCGTCCAGCAGCACGATGCGCGCACCGCGCACCGGCGCCACGAAATCGGTTTCCTGCACCAGTTGCCCGCCCGGTGCGTTGATCACGCCGGGCAGGTGGCCAAGCTGGTATTCGGCCGGATCGCGCACGTCGAACACATAGGTGGTGCGGTGCAAGTCTGCCCGCCACTCGGCCAGCTGCCGCGCGGCAATGCGCGCCACGCCGGCACGGTCGGCCAGTTGCCGGGCTTGGGTGGCTGCCCACGCCCGCGCTTCGGCCGAGTACACCCCCGCACGGCGCGTCTGGCCGCGCTCCAGCGTCTGGCCGGCCAGCGTCCAGCCTATGGTGCCGTTACGCAGCGCCCAGACCGGGTTGGGCACGCCGGCGTTCACGAGGGATTGCGTGCCGATGATGCTGCGCGTGCGCCCGGCGCAATTGACAATCACCGGCGTGGCCGGATCGGGCGCCAGATCGCGGATGCGCAGTACCAGCTCGCCACCGGGCAGGCTTTGCGAACCGGGGATATTCATGGTGTGGTATTCATCGAAGCGGCGCGCATCCACCACCACCGGCGGCGCATCGCCCTGCAGCAGTGCGTGTACCTCCGGCGCGCTCAGCGACGGCGTATGCCGCTCGGCCTCCACCAGCTCACCGAATGATTTGCTCGGTACATTCACATCACGGAACAGCTCGCCGCCACCGTGCTCCCAGCCGGCCAGGCCATCGGCCAGCAGGCTGACCTGCGTGTAGCCCAGTGCATGCAGCCGCTGTGCCGCCTGCAATGCATGCGCATCATCGTTGCCGTAGATCACCAATTGCGTGGTCAGGCGCGGAATACGCTCGTACACATCGGTTTCGATGCGACCCAGCGCCAGGTTGGCGGCAAACAGCGGGTGCGATTCGGCATACGGTGCTTCCTCGCGCACATCAAGCAGGGCAATTTCCTGCCCGGCCAGCAATGCCGCGCGCACTGCGGCACCGGTGGTGATGGCAAAGTCGCCGATCACGGCGTTTTCAACTCGGGTATTCATGCGGATACATCCTGTTGCAAAGTCAGTGGGCCTGCCCAGATATTGGGCAGGTGCGTATTGGAATAACCGGAAATGAATGGCTTGGCCGCACCGCCGGGCTCGAACGTGCTGCGGGCAATGGCGCCAATATTGCCGCCATACACATGGATGCTCACCGATACCCCGCCCGCCAGCGCATTGCTCACCTGGTGCACGTCACCGATGCTGGGCGATACCAGATCGACCTCGCCCGCCTCCAGCCGCTTGGGCTGGCCACTGGCCCGCAATTGCCCATCGCCGCCGCGCCCGAATGCCTGCGCCGTTTCGGCACCGCGCAGCACCCCCACCGCGCCCCACACCGTGTGGTTGTGCACGGGCGTGAACTGGCCCGGCCCCCACACGAAGCTGACCACGGAGAAACGCTCGCACGTATCGGCGTGCAGCAGGTATTGCCGGTAACGCTGCGGATCGGGCACTGCGTATTCATCAGGCAGCCAGTCGTCGTGCGCCACCAGCGCGGCCAGCGCGCGGGCTACCGCCGGCAACAATTGCGCCTCGGCCGGTTGTGTATCCAGCAGCGCGCCCACCTGGTGGACGAAATGCCGCAGACGTTGTTCAGGCTGGATGATCAGTTTGCTCATGGTGGATCCTCAAACGTTGATACGGGTCTGACCGCCGGACCGGTCATGACTGCTTGCCGACGGCCTGAATGCCCGAGCCTGTTTCCCGCCAACCAAGACCGATAGCGCGGCACCCTCACAGCGGCGAGCACCGCTGTCGCACCGGCCCCCGGCCTGGCCGGGGGCTTGATCGCGCGGCCAGTGGATGGTCGCCACAAAAGACATCACAGGCGCTCAGAAGTTGTACTGCTCGCTGAGCAACCAGGTACGCGGCGCGTTGTAGTTGCTGTAGTACGCGGTGCTGGATGGCACATAGGCGCTGGACTGCGCATACGCATCGTTGAGCAGGTTGCTGACCGACAGCCGCGTGAGCCAGCGCGAATCTGCCGACAGGTAACTGATATTGCCGTTGATGAATTTCTGGGCCGGGATCAGGTAGGGCTGCGTGTTCATCGCGTTGGCGTAAGAGCTGGTCTGGTACTGGATATCCGCGTTGAAGCGCAGCACACCCGGCAGTTCCACCGGCACCACATAGCTGACCGCAGCGCTGGCACTCCAGTGTGGCGAGAAGGTCAGGTCCTTACCGGCGGCATTGGTGCCCGGCCCGCCCGCATTGGCAAAGTCGTCGTACACCGCTTTCAGGTACGCCAGGTTGAACTGCAGCGACAGGCCACGCGCCACGGTGGCCGCGCTTTCCACTTCCACCCCCCAGGTATGCGCCTTGGCGGCATTGAAGCGCTGGTTGGCGCCGGTTGCCGGGTCAAGCGCGGTGGCTTGCAGATCGTCATAGCTGTTGTAGAACAAGGCAGTGTTCAGGCGCAATTTGCGATCGAACAATTCGCTCTTCAGCCCGGTTTCATACGTGGTGACCGTTTCGGGCGAGAACGGCGTGGTGGCCGCCAGATAGGTGGGCGCACGGTTATCGTAGCCGCCGGCCTTGAAGCCGCGCGCCACGTACGCGTACTGGTTGGTGGTGGGGTTCCACTGGTAATCCACGCCCAGTTTCGGCGTGATGCTGGACCATGCTTCGCTGTCCTGCGCGGCGAAATCGCGGCCGATGATCTGCTGCGCCGGGTTCAACAGGTAATGCGTGTAGTCGAAATCCTTTTGCTCCCGCGTAAAGCGGATGCCGGCGGTGGTACGCAGCGCATCGGTGATGCGGTAATCGCCCTGCCCGTACAGCGCAATGCTGTCGGTCACCGTGGTGCTGTACTCGCCCAGCCGCGAGGTCTTCTTGCTGGCCGCCACATAGGTATTGTTGTTGCGGTTGGCTTCGAAGTTCTCGTGGTAGTAGTAAAGGCCGGCGGTGAAGTCATAGCGGTCGTAACTGCCGTTGAGCTGGAATTCCTGCGTGAAGTAGTGCTGCTTGTACTTGATGAGGTTTTGCTGGATCTGCGCCGCCTGGCCCGAGTTGTCGTAATCCACCGGCTGATCGAATGCCGAATACGCGGTCACCGATTTGAACTGCAGATGGTCATCGATGGCATACAGCGCACGCAACACGCCGGACCCCTGGTTCAGGTGGTTTTTCGGATCGAGCGATGAATACGTTACCCACGGGTCGTACTGCCCGGGTGGTTGCTGCTGCGGGGTATAGCTGGTGGTATCGCTGCGGTCCGCCAGGCCATTCACGGTCAGCTGCACGTCCCAGCCAGCGGCCGGCTTGGCGCGCAGCTTGCCGCGCACGGCGGTTACATCGATATTGTTCACGTACTGATCACGTGTGGGGTTCCAGCTGGTGCCATCCCGCGACAGATGGATCAGGGATAGACTGCCGAACAGCACGTCGTCCTTGATCGGCCCGCTGATCAGCGCACGCACATTGAGCGCATCGAAGTTGCCGCCGCTCACCTGCACGAAACCACGGGTATTTTCATCCGGATCGCGGGTGATCACGCGGATGGCACCGGCGCTGGAGTTGCGCCCGTACAGCGTACCCTGCGGGCCACGCAGCACTTCCACCTGCTCGACATCGTTGAAATCGAGCATGGATGAAATCGCCCGCGGGATATACAGGTCATCCGCGTAGACGGCGACTGCGGCTTCCTGGATCGGGTCCGATTCCCCGATACCGCGCAGCGAATACGTTTGCGTGCTGTAGGAGATCGATGAGCGCGGCATGTTCAGGTTGGGCACCCGGCCGGCCAGATCGCGTACCGATTCGATTTTCTGGTCTTCCAGCTGTTG
Source organism: Andreprevotia sp. IGB-42 (assembly GCF_009848685.1). Lineage (GTDB taxonomy): Bacteria > Pseudomonadota > Gammaproteobacteria > Burkholderiales > Chitinibacteraceae > Andreprevotia. Next base: position 149,268 of record NZ_WXTX01000009.1, on the reverse strand, counting down.
CTCGCCGAACACCGACAGCGCGATCGGCGTTTTCTGCAGGTTTTCTACCTTGTGCTGCGCAGTCACCGTCACTTCCGGCACGCTGCCATCGCCATCCTGCGCGTGGGCCAGCGGCGCCAGCAAGGCAGCCACGACGGCAAGACGGGCTGCTGAGGGAACAAAACGGGATTGCGGTTCAAGCGGGTGCTGCGGCGCAGGCTTGCCCTGCGCACGCCCGTGGGGGCGAACGATACGTGTCATGACAAATCTCCCTGATTGTTTTTTCAGGCGCCTTTCCGGCGCCCGGCCCGTGGGCTACCACGGGGTTCAAATGGCTGCTGGCGCGATCTCTCGTCGGCCTGCCCCGGCCATCACCCCGCTACATCAACCCAGTACATCGTTCAGGCGCTTGTCCCACAGCGGTGCCACGTTCACCCGCTTGGGGATCACGCCGGCATCGGCAAACAGATCGGCCACACCCTGTTGCGAGCGGATGGCCGCGTCGTCCACTTTCACCAGGCGCGGCGCGGTGCTGCGCTGGCGGAACTCGTCCAGGAAAATTGCCTTGGGTACACCGGTGATCTGCGCGCTGCGTGCCGCCCATTTCTCCGGATTGGCGGTAATCCACTGGTACACCTGCTGCTCGCGCTTGAGGTGGATACCGATGGCAGCGCGGCGCAGCGGGTCGTTCAGTGCATCCTTGTGCGCGGCCACCAGGTAATTGCCGGACAGATAACCCTGCGCGGTTTTCAGTACCCGCGCGCCGCCGGCCAGTGCAAACTGCACCACCAGGCCGTAGATCACCCATGCGTCGAGTTGCCCGCTCTGGAATGCCGCCAGCCCATCCTGCGGCGACAGCGCCACCGGGGTGATATCGGCAAACGACAGGCCCTTTTCCCGCAGCAGGCGCAGCAGGAAGTAATGCGAGGTGGTCGAGCGCACATAGCCCACCCGCTTGCCCTTCAGATCCGCTGCATCGCGTATCGTCGAGCCACCCGGAACCAGCGTCACCTGGTTATTCACATCACCGCGCAATACCGCAATCACCCGCAGTGGCGTGCCGTTATCCGCTGCGAATACCGGCGGAATCTCGCTCATGCCGCCCACATCGATGGCGCCGGCAGAAATCGCCTCCACGATCAGGTTGCCGCCGGCAAACTCCGCATACGAGGTGCGATATGGCGGCGCGGGCAACGCCGCTTCCTTGAGGAAGTACGAGTTGTCGCCCTTGTAGTTGGCAATGCGCAAATCCAGTTTGGCCAGCTGCGCATCGCTGCCGGCGGCAGCGCGCGCCAGCGGTGCCAGCAAGCCGGCCGCGCCGATACCGGCCACGCCCAGCAAGCCCAGCGCATGGCGCCGTGTCATCTCCATACTCATGATGTGCTCCGCCGCTCAGTGCTTGCTTGGCTCGGAAACCAGCGCCACCTTGGCAAAGCCGGCATCGCTGATTTCGCCCATGGTTTCCACCACGGTGCCGTAGGCAATGGCGCGGTCACCCTTCACATGAATGCGCCGCGTGACATCACCGCCGGTTGCCGCGCGCAACGCAGCCACCAGGCTCTGATCACCCACGGCGTTCTTGTCGATATAGCGTTTGCCCTGTGCATCCACACTGACCGTGATCGGCGGCTTGGTATCGGTCAGCGGCTTGGCATTGGCCTTGGGCAGATCGACATTGATGCCGCTGGCCATCAGCGGTGCCGCCACCATGAACACGATCAGCAGCACCAGCATCACGTCCACCAGCGGAGTGACGTTGATTTCGCTGACCGCAACCGGTATCAGCGCGTTGTTGGCATTACCCAGCTTCACGCCCATGTCATGCCCCTTCCGCGATCAGCCGGCCACCACCTGCGGAGGCGTGGCTGCTGGTCTCGGTAGCGCGGCGCGGCGTATCCGCGCTGGTGTGGTGTTCCACCGTGGCGCGGCTGACCGCAGCCGGTGCTTCACCGGCAGACAGGCGGCGCGAGAACTCCACTTCGGTCAAACCGATCAGCGTGCCCAGCCGGTTGGCGTAGTTGCCAAGGTCGCCGGCAGCGCGGTTGTAGGCCACCACGGCAGGGATGGCCGCGATCAGGCCCAGCGCGGTGGCGAACAATGCCTCCGCAATGCCCGGTGCCACTACGGCCAGGCTGGTGTTGTTGGTGGCGGCAATGCCCTGGAACGCGTTGATGATGCCCCACACGGTGCCGAACAGGCCGACAAAGGGCGAGACCGAGCCGATGGTGGCCAGGATCTGCAAACCCTTTTGCAGGCGCTCGATTTCCACGCCCAGCGCAATCTGCCCTACGCGATTCAGCCGCTCCTTGAGGCTTTCCTTGTCGTTGTCGCTCTTGAGCAGCCCGCGCTTGTGCGTTTCGCGCCATTCGGTGGCCAGTGCGCCGTGGATGCGGGCAAACGGATCATCCGCATGGCCGGGCAAATCGCGCTCCAGCTGCTGCAGCGATGCATCGCTCGCCACGCCGGCCAGCCAGAAGCGCGCACGCTTCTGCAGTTTCGAGAAGCGGATCAATTTATCCAGGATCACGCCCCAGCTGGCAACCGATGCCAGTGCGAGCAAAATCATGATGGATTTGACGACGCTGTCCGCCTGCAGGAACAACGCCAGCGGGGACAGATGTGCGGCAATGGCCGCGCCTGCGAGGGGGATTTCGGTGCTCATGGTGTAACTCCTGGCAAATCGAGATTGAAATACGTTCGGTACGGCACGCCTTCATCGGAAGGCGGCTTCAACTGGTCAGCTTGTAAACAATGGCGCCGCTCAGCTTGTAGCTGCTGCCGCCCAGATCGGGCAGCTTGGGAAACGGCGATGCCGCCTTGAGTGCTTCCTCGGCCGCCTTGTCGAGCGCTTCGATACCGCTGGTATCGATGTCGTAACTCAGCAGCTCACCTTGCGGGTTGAGCACCAGCCGGTAAGCCACCCGCCCTTCCTGCCCCTTGAGCATCGCGCTCTTGGGATAGCGGCCAGCGGCAATGCGGTTGATGCGGGCAAACACCTTGTTCACGTAATCGGTGGGGATACCATCGTTGACGGCCGATGCCTTGGCCGGTGCCACCGCAGGCTGCGCGGCGGGAGCTGCCGGCGCGGTCGCCACCGGTGCAGCGGCAAGCGGTGGCGGCGCATCTGCAACCGGTTCGGCGTTCTGCAACGGCGGGCTGGTATCGGCGCGGGCCGGTGCCGGCGCAGTGGCCGGGCGCGGCACTTCTGCGCGTGTCACCGGTTGCAGTTGCTGTACCGCCTTGGGCGGCACGATTTCCTGCGGTTTTTCCGGCTCCGGCGGCACGATCACCATTTCTACCGGAGCATCTTCTGCCGGTGGCGCTTCGATATGCCGGAACGTCCAGGCCACCACCAGTGCGCCGGCAATCACGTGCAGCACCAGCGAGGTGGCATAGGCGCGGCTGCCGGAATCCGCTGCGCGTGGTGCCGGGCCGCCAGCCCAGGCCTGCGGGGTCAGCGCGATGCTTGCACTCATGGCCATTACTCCAGGAAATCCGGCTGATCGCGCAGCACGCGATCCCACAGCGGCAGAAAGCTGAACCAGCTGCCCACCTCGGTACCCACCTGGCCGGCGGTATGCGAAGCCACCTCGTGCGACAGCGGCCGGATCGAGCCGGCAGCCTCGGCCAGCAACTGTGCCTTGGCGGCGTCGTCCATGGCGATGAAGCGCCACACGGCAGCCTCCACCGATTCGCCCACGGTGAGGAAGCCATGGTTCTGCAGGATGGCGGCTTTCTGGTTGCCCAATGCCGCAGCAATGCGCTCGCCCTCGCTGGTATCGAGCACCACGCCGCTGAAATCGGCAAACAGCGCATGGTTCTGGTAGAACGCGCATGAATCCTGCGTGATCGGCGCCAGGTGCTTGCCCAGCGCGGAGAACGCCTTGCCATGCAGCGCGTGTGCGTGCGCGGCCGCAACCACGTCCGGGCGGGCGATGTGCAGCTGCGAGTGGATGGCAAATGCCGCACGGTTGAGCATGCCCGCACCCTCGACGATATCGCCATGGTGATTCACCAGCAGCAGGTCGGAAACGCGGATATGCCCGAAGTACACGCCCACCGGGTTCACCCAGAAGTGATCGGTCAGGATGGGATCACGCGCGGTGATATGCCCGGCGCCGCCCATGTCGTAGCCATACAATGCAAACAGGCGGAACGAAGCGGCCAGCCGCTGCTTGCGGTGCAAGCGCTCGGCTTCCGGCGTGGCTTGCACCGGTACGCTCTTCCAGCGGAACGGGCTGTCGCCACGCGACAAGCCATATACGGACGGTGCCGGGCGGCTGGCACGCGGCGGCGCGGTGGGAACGCGTACGGGGGCTTCAAGCGTAGAGGTCGTCATCAGTCTGTCCTTGCAATCGGGTTCGGGGGTGTCGAACGGCGGCGGCCTCTCGCCGCCACCGCTGCAGCACGCCGTTGTTCTTCAATAGCCGCGCGCCGGGTCCACCACATCGGTCAGCGCCGCGCCGCTGCGCCACGCGGCCAGGTTCTGCACCAGCCGGCTGGCCAGGTCATCGAAAATGCGTGGCGAAATGGCCGAGGTATGCGGCGACAGCCGTACCTGCGGGTGGCTGTAATACGGGTGGCCGGGTGGCAATGGCTCCGGCTCGGTCACATCCAGCGATGCCAGCGCGATCTGCCCTTGCGCCAGCGCGGTCAGCAGTGCCGCATCATCGATCAGGCTGCCGCGCGCCACGTTCACCAGGTGCAGGCCGGGCTTGGCGCGTGCCAGTACCTGCTGGTTGACGATATGGCGCGTTGCCGCCGTTGCCGGCGCCGCCAGCACCACGTGATCGGACAGCGCAAACAGCTCGCCGATATCCGCCACGCGCTCGACCCCCTCGATACCGGGGTCGGCATCGCTGCGGCGCACGGTGATCACCTTGATGCCCAGCGCCAGCGCCTTGCGGGCCAGCGCCTGGCCGATGGCGCCAAAGCCGAAAATGCCCAGCGTGCTGCCGGCCAGCAAGGTCACCGGCTGCCATTTCCAGTCGCTGGCCTGACTGATCCACGTGTGTGGAAAATGCTTGGCTGCCGCCAGGATGGCCGCGAGGGCAAACTCGGCAATCGGTTCTGCCGCGGTGCCGCGCGCCGACGTCACCACCGGGCCATCGAACAGCCACGGCGGGTAGAAGTCGATGCCGGCGGATGCCAGCTGCACCCAGCGCACGCCGAATGGCCACCCTTTCGGGGGTGGGCCGTTGAGGTCCACGCCGAACGGGCGGAACGGCCGTACGAACAACACCTCGGCATCGTCCGGCAGCGTATCGGGCACGCCCGGCGCCACGCCGACCACGCGTGCATCCGGCACCTGCGCGCGGATCAGGTTGTTCAGCCGGTCATCCAGCTGGCTTGCAATCACGATGGACATGGCTACCCCTTACGCCGCGATGCGCTGATCGCTGCGCTCGGCAATCAGCCTGCGCACCAGCGGAATCAGGTGCCGGCCGTACTGCACGGTATCGGCCAGTGGCTCGAAGCCGCGGATCAGGAAGGTGGAAACGCCCACGTCGTAATAGGCCAGCAGCGATTCGGCCACTTGCTGCGGCGTGCCCACCAGGCCCGTGGAGTTGCCGCGTGCACCGGTCAGCGCGGCAATTTCGGTCCACAGGCGCTCGTCGGCCACGCGTCCGCTGCCGGCAATCTGCAATAGCCGTTGCGAGCCGACGTTCTGCGGAACCGCAGGGCGGGCGCGGAAGAACGGCGATTTCTCCAGGTTGTCACGCGCGCTGGCGAGGATGCGGTCGGCCTTCGCCCACGCGGCTTCTTCGCTGTGCGCCAGCACCGGGCGCAGCGACAGGCTGAAGCGGATATGCTTGTCGCGGCCGAATTCGGCGGCAGCAGCGCGCACCTTGCGCACCACTTCGCGCACGTTCTCCACCGGTTCGCCCCACAGCATGTAGACATCGGCATGCTTGGCGGCAACGCGGATCGCCGCTTCGGACGAGCCCGAGAAATAAATCGGGATACGCCCGTTCACCGGCTTCACCGGCGAATGCAGGCCGCGCACTTGGTAGTACTTGCCGTCGTGATCGAACGGCGCGGTGGAATCCCAGGTTTTCTTCAGCACATCCAGGTATTCGTCGGTGCGCTCGTAGCGCTCGTCGTGGCTGAGGAAATCGCCATCGCGCGCCTGCTCGACATCATCGCCGCCGCTGATCACGTTGATCGACAGACGACCGTCGCTCAGTTGATCCAGCGATGCAAATGCGCGTGCCGCCACCGTGGGGGCAACGAAGCCCGGCCGGTGCGCCAGCAGCGGGCTGAGCGTTTCGGTCTGGAAGGCCACTTGTGAGGCAACCTGGAAGCCGTCCGGTGCCTGGCTGAAATAGCCGATCAGCACACGGTCAAAGCCTGCGTTCTCGTGCGCGGTGGCGCTGGCGGCAACGTACTGGCGATCGATTGGCTTGCCATACGGCAGCAGGCTTTCGCTCGCATCCTGGGTGGAAACAAGGCCGATGAATTCAACTGTCATGTCGTTCTCCTCAAGCCGCAGCCAGTTCAGGGGCGTGTGCAACTGCATTGCCGTTGCCGGCGGTTTCCAGCGCGGCCACCTTGGCGCGCACCAGCGGGATCAGCTCGCGGCCGTATTGCAGTGCGTCTTGCAGCGGATCGAAACCACGGATCAGGAAAGTGGTCACGCCCAGCTTGTAGTACTCGATCAGCGCATCGGCTACTTGCTCGGCCGTACCCACCAGCGAGGTGGAATTGCCGGCAGCGCCGGTCAGCTTGGCAATTTCGGTCCACAGGCGTTCGTCCACCACCGCGCCCTGGTTGGCCGCTTCCAGCAGGCGCAGCGAACCGGTGTTGGTCGGGTTGCCGCGCTCCTGGTAGCGCGCGCTCTTGCCTACCACCTCGCGCGCGGTTTCCAGGATGCGCTGTGCACGCTGCCATGCCGCTTCTTCGGTTTCCGCCAGGATGGGGCGCAGCGACAGGCTGAACTGGATCGCGTCCTTGCGGCCATGGCGCTCTGCAGCGGCGCGCACCTTGGCAATGGTTTCCTTCACTGCTGCCAGCGGCTCGCCCCACAGTGCGTACACGTCGGCATGCTTGCCGGCCACATCGATGGCGATATCGGAAGAGCCGCCGAAGAACACCGGCAGGTGCGGCTGCTGCACCGGGCGCACGCCCGATACATTGCCCTTCACCTGGTAATGCTTGCCGTCGTAATCGAACGGCGTGGTGCTGGTCCAAGTTTTGCGCACCACATCGAGGTACTCGTCGGTACGCTGGTAGCGCTCGTCGTGGTTGAGGAAATCACCATCGCGCTGCTGTTCGACATCGTTGCCGCCGCTGATGATGTGCACGGCAATGCGCCCATCGCTGAACTGATCCAGCGTGGCCAGGCTGCGTGCAGCCAGCGTGGGGGCGGTAAAGCCCGGGCGGTGTGCGATCAGCAGCTTGAGCTTGCTGGTGTGGTGCGCGGCATACGCGGCAATCTGCAATGCATCCGGCGAGCTGCTGCCATAGGCGATCAGCGCGCGGTCGAAACCGGCGTATTCATGCGCCTGCGCCACCGAGCGTACCCATGCCTTGTTGATGACCGGGCCTGATGGGGCGATGGCTTCGCTGGATTCCTGGTGCGAGATAAAACCGATGAACTGGACAGACATGGTTACTTCTCCTTGAGAGCTTGAACGGCGGCCAGACCGTCAGAACGGGGCCAGAGTGGATGCGGCATGGCGGGCGAACCCGCTCTTGCCTGCCGCAGTGAGAATTGCGTCGTTTTGCGGGGTATGGATGCGGCTGCACAGCACATCGCGCAGGTGGCGCTCCAGCGGGTTGTGGCGGCTGAGCGCCGGGTTGCCGCTGATTTCCGCAATCTTCTGCACCGCCGCGATGGCGTTGCCGGTCACGATGTATTTGATGAAGCCCTGATCGGTGGGCGCGGTTTGCCCTTGCGTGGCCGCATGCAGGATGGTCTTACTGGCGAACAGCAGCGCATCGATCTCGCCCAGCGCTTCCTGAAAGCGCGGCACGCTGGACAGCGGCGCACCCAGGTTGGCGGGAACGCGCGAGTGCGCCCATTGCACGAACCAGTCACGCGCGGCGTGGGCAACGCCGTCGTACAGCGCGGACAGCAGCACGCTGGTCCACGAGAAAAAACCGCCATCGGCACGCGGGGGCGCGCTGGCCAGTTGCACGTCGACCGCATGGTCAGCCGGCACCAGCACATCATCGAATACCACTTCGTGGCTGCCGCTGGCCCGCATGCCCAGGTGATCCCAGTTTTCGATCACGCTGATGCCCGGCGTATCGCGGTGCACCAGCCAGCTGCCCACCAGCGGATCGGCATCGTCGCTACGCGACCACACCGCCAGCCAGGTCAGCCGGGGGATGCCGGTGGAGTACAGCTTGCGCCCGCTGATGCGCCAGCCCTCGGGCACGCGCCGCGCCACAGTGGCCGGCAGCCCCCCGCGCGCCGGCGTGCCCAGCTCCGGCTCCACACGCAGCGCATTGATCAGTGCGCCGCTCTGTACCGCATCGTGCGCAACCCGCTCCCGCAGGTGCGCCGGCCAGGCGGTGCTGCGGCCTATCATCACCTGGAACAAATACTGCATCACCAGCACCAGCGCGGTGGATGGCTCGCCCCGCGCCACTGCGTGGATCACGCTGGCGGCCTGCGCCAGGGTGGCCTCGGCACCACCCTGGCTGCGCGGCACGGTGAGCGACAGCAGGCCATGCTCGTGCAGCGCAGCGAAGTTGGCATGCGGGAACGATGCATCGCGGTCATGTACGGCAGCGGTAGCGGCAAAGCGGTGTGTCAGTGCCAGCAGCAGCTCATCCCATTCCGGCGTACCGGGCTCGGGGTGGCGCAATGCGCTACCGGCATCGAGCCTGGCGATGTCGGCGCTGGCGATTTGCAGTGCGGCGCTCATGCGGCCACCCGGATACGTTGGGTTTCTGAATGGTTTTCCGGTTGGGTTTCTGTTTGGAGCTGGGCCTCAGCATCACGCCGCGCCTCCAGCTGGGCCGCATGCAGCGCATCCAGTTGCGCGCCCTGCTGGGCCACATAAGCGGCATAGGTAGGCTTTTCTTCCACCCCCAGCAACGCCAGCAACTGGCGGCGCTTTTCCTGCAGCTGCGGGTCATCGATATGCCGCGGGCGGGCGCCGGCGTTGCTGATTTCCGCCGCCACCTTGCCATCGGCCATCACCAGGATGCGGTCAGCCAGCAGCAGCGCTTCATCCACATCGTGCGTCACCAGCAGCACCGCGGGCAGATGGGCCTGCCACAGGGTAAGAATCAACTGGTGCATGCGGATGCGGGTGAGCGCATCCAGCGCGGCGAAGGGTTCATCCAGCAGCAGCAATTGCGGCTCGCGCACCAATGCGCGCGCCAGCGCCACGCGCTGCGCCTCGCCGCCGGACAGCGTAGCCGGCCACGCATGCGCGCGCTCGGCCAGGCCCACTTCCGCCAGCGCCTTGAGTGCCAGTTGCTGCACATCCGGCTTGCGCACCCCCAGCGCCACGTTACGCCAGGCGCGCTTCCACAACATCAGGCGCGGCTCCTGGAATACCGCTGCGCGCACCGGCGGCATGCTGAGCGTGCCACTGGTAATGGCGTCGATGCCCACCAGCGCACGCAGCAAGGTGGTCTTGCCGCAGCCGGATCGCCCCAGCAGCGCCACGAACTCGCCCGGTGCGATATCCAGGCTCAGTCCGTCCAGCACCTTGCGCTCGCCAAAGGCTTTCACCACATTGCGTGCGGTGACCGCCAGCGCCTTGCCTGCCGGCGGGGTCTTGTTCAGGTCAGCTTTGCCGTGAACGGCTCTGGCTAGATCCGCATTACTCGGATCGGCTTGCTCGAGATCGGCTTTATTCAGATCAACACGTTCAAAGGGCGTCATGCTGTTCAGCTCCGCAGGAAGGAAGGGCGCCATGCCAGCGCGTGGCGCTCGATGGTGCGCACCAGAAAATCGGTAAACAGGCCCAGCAGGCTGTACACCAGCAGGCAGACCACGATGATGTCGGTACGCATGAAGTCACGTGCGCTGTTGACGAGGTAGCCCAGGCCGGCCGTGGCATTGATCTGCTCCACCGCAACCAGGCTCAGCCATGAGATGCCCAGCGAGTAGCGCAATCCCACCAGGAAGGATGGCAATGCGCCGGGCAGGATCACGTGCACGATCAGCTCTGCACGCGTCAGCCCCAGGCTGATGCCGGCTTCGATCAGCTTCACGTCGATGCTGCGGATGCCGCTGTACAGGTTGAGATAGATGGGGAAGACGGTGCCGAAGGCGATCAGCGCGATCTTCGGGGTCTCGCCGATGCCGAACCACAGGATGAACAGCGGCACCAGCGCTAGGAACGGCAAGGTGCGCAGCATCTGCAACGGCGAATCGACAATGATTTCGCCACGGCGCGACAGGCCGGCGATCAGCGCAAGGGCGGTACCGGTGAAGATGGAAATGCTCAGGCCCTTGGCGATGCGCGCCAGCGACACCAGCATGTGCGACGGCAACTCACCCGACCACACCATCTCGGCAAAGGTGCCGACGATGGCAGACGGCGCGGCGATGATGCGGGTGGGCAACCAGCCCAGCCGGCTGGCCAGCTCCCAGAGAAGCAGCAACACCAGCGGGCTGGCAATGCGCGAAAGGCCCGCAAGGCCGGACAGGCGCTGCGCGATCCGCACGCGCCCTGCCTTGGGTGTGGCCTTTTCTGCTACGCCTGCATCCAGCGGCAGGGACAAACTTTTAGACATCGCGATCTCCGCGACCGCCCCGTGTAGCAGATAGCGCCATCAGGCGTTACCGATGCTGCGTTGGCTGCAACATGGTGTTTTTTCCACATTGCGTACGGTCGATTGCTTATAATTAAACAGAATTAAAGATATAATTTATCTTCTTTTTGATTATTTACGAGCAAGCTTATCCGTGCCAAAATAATTAATCCAATGCATTATTTGCATGTATTTCATGCAACAAACACATGAAAACTGAAGACATCAAAGCGTTCGTCGCCGTGGTCCAGAAGCAGTCGATCAGCCATGCGGCCGAGGTCCTGCATATCACGCAGCCCGCCATTACCCGGCGTATCCAGAACCTGGAAAGCGCGCTGGGTATCGACCTGCTGGACCGCAACACCAAGCCGCCCAAGCCCACGCCGATGGGACGGCGCGTGTTCGATCAGTGCCAGGCGGTGCTGCGCGAGCTGAAAGCACTCAAGACACTGGCCGCCAGCAATACCGCCCCGGCGGGTGACTTGCGCCTTGGCATCACGCAAGTAATCGGCGATTACGTGCTGATCGATGCGCTCAAGGATTTATCCGAGTCCTTTCCCGATGTGCAGGCCAAGCTCTCCACGCACTGGAGCGCCAGACTGATCACCCAGGTAGCCAGTGGCGATCTGGATGCCGCCACGGTGCTGATGCCGGCCGGCTTCGCCTTTCCCGAGCACGTCAGCGTGGATAACCTGCTGGCGCTGGAAATGGTGCCGGTGGGCCGGCGTTGCGATTTTGCCGAGCGCCCGTATACGCTGCGCGATCTGCACCAGCATGGCTGGATCCTCAATCCGGAAGGCTGCGGCTTCCGCAACAAGCTGCAGCGCGCATTGGCTGCGCAGGGGCTGCCGCTGCAGGTCAACCTGGATACCTTCGGCACCGAACTGCAACTGGGCCTGGTGGCCAGCGGCGTGGGCATCGGCCTCACGCCCCATTCGCTGCTGTCGGCCAGCCGCCACCGCGACAGCCTGATGGCGCTGGATGTCACCGACTTCAAGCTGGAGGTCAATCTGTGGCTGGTGCACCTGGAAGAGCTGGGCAACCTGCTGCAACCGGTACGCCAGTTTGGCGCGTCGATTGCAGCCGGCTTCAGCGCAGGGCTGCCCGCTACCGTGCAGCCCTGACGGCGGCCAGCACCGGGCCGACATCGGTACGGTCCAGCCAGTCCGGCGCCACATCGATGAAGCGGATCACCCCGGCACGATCGAGCACGATGACGGTGGGCATCGGCAGTTCCCACTTGCCGGTACCGGTGATCTCGCCGATCGCGTAACCCTTGGCGAGGGCCGCCGCTTTCGATGCATCGTCATACTGGTAGACGATGCCCAGTTGGTGGCCCAGCTGATTGTCACTATCGCTGGCCACTGCAAATTCGAAACCATGCTTGCTCTTGATCTCGCCCAGCCGGTCCACCTGTTGCGGGCTGACCGCCAGCAGGCTGGCGCCCAGCTGTTGCAGTGCCGGGTACAGCGTGCGCTGGTAATACGGCAGCGCGATATTGCAGGCCGGGCAGGTGGCAAAGCGGAAGAACACCAGCACCAGCGGGCCATCTGCCAGCAAGGCGTCACGCGTCAGTTGGCCACCGTTCACCTCTTCCAGCACAAAGTCGGGAAAGGCATCACCCACCTGCGCCGCGCTGGCGGCATCGAAGGTGTCCTTCAGGTACTGGCGCTGCCGGATATTGCTGGCAAGGTCAGCCGGGGCCATGCTCTTCACGCGTTGCGCGTGCAATTCATCGAACAGATGCTTCAGGTTCGGTTGTGTGGTGATCACCTGATCAAGCACTGCTGTGGTCATTTTTTCTCCAGCCGGGTATGAGTGATGTTGCGATTGCTCAGGCTAAGCCCGCTGGCAGGGCATTCCCAATCAAACTTTTGCATGATGAATATGCATGCAGCGCCCGTGCCTGCCGCCCCGCCGGCAGTTACCGCCAGCACGCGCTATCTGCACCGGGCGGCACGCGGATCAGGTCATCCCTTGATGGCAAAAAAAGCTGCTGCTGTTACGATAGTCGCCTGCGCACCAGTCAATGCTGTATCGATTTGGCAGCGCACTCAGGGGCACAACCACACGCTGATGCCCCCCTTACCGACCGTTACCGGCTCTGGCACATCGCATGCAAAATAACCCCTCTCCCGCCGCCGCCCGTTCACACCAGAGCGCCAAGGCAGAACTCGCCATGGGCCTTGGCGGCTTTGCCATCGGCACCGGCGAATTCGTCATCATGGGCCTGCTGCCGCAAGTGGCAGACCAGTTGCACGTGACCGTGCCGCAGGCCGGCTACGTGATCAGCGCGTATGCGCTGGGCGTGGTGGTTGGCGCGCCGGTGATTGCCGCGCTGGCGGCGCGCTGGCCGCGTCATCTGCTGCTGATCGCGCTGATGGCGTGCTTTGCACTCGGCAATGTTGCCAGTGCGCTGGCGCCCAATCATCTATCGCTGATCGTGGTGCGCTTCCTTGCCGGCCTGCCGCACGGCGCCTTCTTTGGCGTGGCTGCGCTGGTGGCTGCATCACTGGTGCCGGCCGCGCAACGCGCGCAGGCCGTGGGCCGGGTGATGCTGGGGCTGACCGGCGCCACGCTGGTGGGTGTGCCGCTGGCCGCGTGGCTGGGCCAGGCATTCGGCTGGCGCATGGCCTTTGTATTTGTCGGCCTGATCGGCGTGCTGGCTTGCTGGCTGATTCACCGCTGGGTACCCAGGCAAGCGGGCGATAGCGCCGCCAGCCCCATGCGCGAACTCAGCGCGTTGCGCAGCAAGCAGGTACTGCTGACGCTGGGCGTAGGCTCGCTCGGTTTCGGTGGCGTGTTCTGCGTATTCAGCTACGTGGCGCCAACCATGACGCACGTAGCTGGCCTGGCCGAATCGTGGTTGCCCGTGGTGCTGGCGCTGTTCGGCGTGGGCATGATCGTGGGCAACCTGCTGGGCGCCTGGCTGGCCGACCGCGCGCTGATGCCCACCATCGGCGGCATCCTGGTGTGGAACGTGGTCGTCACCGGTCTGTTCTTCTTCACCGCGCATTACCCGCTACTGGCGATGATCAACATCCTGCTGATCGGCACCGGCGCCGCGCTCGGCCCCGCATTGCAGATCCGCCTGATGGATGTGGCTGAACACGCGCAAACCCTCGCCGCCGCGCTCAACCACTCTGCTTTCAACATCGCCAACGCACTGGGCGCCTGGCTGGGCGGCGCCGCCATCGCCGCCGGCCTGGGCTGGACTGCCACCGGTTGGGTGGGCGCATTGCTGCCGGCCGCGGCGATTGCCGTCTACCTGCTATCGCTGCTGCATATCCGGCGTAGTGCCTTCGTCAAGGCAGAGGCCTGATACAGCAAGGCAGCATATCGTTGCCCCGGGCGCCGCCACCGCTACTGGTGGCGCTTCGGGTAGCGGGGCCCCTTAACCGGACGCCGGGCTGCCATCCGGATTGGCGCACAGCGGGCATCCCCCATGCCGCCCTCAAGCAACTGCACCCTTCTTGCGCCCCCGCAACAGTACATAGAACAACGGCACAAAGTAGATCGCCAGCGCCGTTGCCGAAATCATGCCCCCCAGCACCCCGGTGCCGATGGCATGCTGGCTGCCGGATCCCGGACCGTGCGCCAGCACCAGCGGGATCACGCCAGCGCCGAATGCCAGCGAGGTCATCAGGATGGGCCGCAGCCGCTGCCGTGCACCGGCAATCACGCTTTCAAGCGCCGGCGCACCGTTGCGCACCGCGTTCTCGGCAAACTCGATGATCAGGATGGCGTTCTTTGCCGATAGCCCGATGGTGGTCAGCAAGCCCACCTGGAAGTAGATATCGTTGGGCAGGCCGCGCAAGGTCAGCGCCAGCACCGCACCCAGTATCCCCAGCGGAATCACCAGCAGCACCGCGCATGGCACCGCCCAGCTCTCGTACAGCGCAGCCAGGCACAGCAGCACGAACAGGATCGATACCGCGAACAGCATTGGCGCCTGTCCGCGGGACAGCTTGTCCTGATACGACAGCCCGCTCCATTCCAGCAAGGTATCGGTATTGCGTGCGGCGGCGCGCTCGACGATATCCATGGCATCGCCGGAACTCACACCGTGTGCCGAACCACCGAACAGCTGCGTGGCGGCCACGCCGTTGAAGCGCTGCAGCCGCGACGGGCCATGCTCCCAGCGCGTGCTGCTGAACGCGGAGAACGGTGTCATCTCGCCCCCCTGCCCGCGCACGAACCAGTCGCCGATATCCTCGGGGCTGGCGCGGTATGGCGCATCGGCCTGCACGAACACCTTTTTCAGCCGGCCATCGTGCACGAAGTCGTTCACGTAGCTGCCACCCCAACTGGTGCTCAGGGTGCGGTTCACGTCGCCCAGATCCAGCCCCAGTACCGCAGCCTTGTGCTGGTCGATTTCCACATGCAGCTGCGGCATGTCGTTGCTGCCACCATCACGCACGCCCGTCAGCCGGGGTTCACCCGCCAGGCTTTCCATCAACTGGCCGCTGGCCGCCGCCAAGTGCTCGCGGCCACGGCCGGCGGTATCCTGCAGCCAGAACTCGAAACCGTTGGTTTGCCCCAGCCCCTCGATCGGCGGCACCACGAAGCCATACACATCGGCATCACGCAAATCCGACAGCGCGGCGGAGGCCCGGTCGGCAATCGCCTGTGCCGAGTTCTCTTCTCCGGGGCGCAGTGCCCAGTCCTTCAGCGAAACGAAGGCCATGCCGGAATTCTGCCCGGAGCCACCCATGCCAAAACCGGCCAGGGTGAAGATACCGTCGATATTGGCCTTTTCCTTTTCCAGGAAATGTTTCTCCACCGCCCTCACCACCGCATCGGTACGCGGGAAGGTCGCCCCTGCCGGCAGGCTCAGCTGCATGATCACCGTGCCCTGGTCTTCCTCCGGCACAAAAGCGGTAGGCAGGCGCTGGTAACCCCAATAAGTGGCGGCACCGATCAATGCATAGATGATGCAGATGCGCACCGGCCGCGCCAGCAACCATTGCAGGCGCCGGCCATAACTGAGCTGGCCGGCTTCAAAGCGGCGGTTGAACCAGGCAAAGAAACGGTTCTGTTTGGCCGCGCCCACCGGCTTGAGCAAGGTGGCGCACAGTGCCGGCGTCAAGGTCAGCGCCACGATCACCGACAGCCCCATGGCCGCAACGATGGTCACCGAGAACTGCCGGTAAATCACGCCGACCGAACCACCGAAATACGCCATGGGCAGGAACACCGCGCTCAGCACCAGCGCAATGCCCACCAACGCACCGGTGATCTCGCGCATCGACTGCCGGGTGGCGGTGCGTGCATCCACGCCTTCCTCGTGCATGATGCGCTCGACGTTCTCCACCACCACGATGGCGTCGTCCACCAGCAAGCCGATGGCCAGCACCATGGCAAACAGCGTCAGCGTATTGATGGAGAACCCGGCCACCGACAGCACCGCCAGCGTGCCCAGCAGCACCACCGGCACGGTGATGGCCGGGATCAGCGTGGCACGCCAGTTCTGCAGGAATACGTACATCACCAGTACTACCAGCAGCACGGCCTCCAGCAGCGTCTTGATCACCCCCTTGATCGACAGCTCGACAAAGCGCGTGGTGTCTTCCGCATAGTGGTACTTGATGCCGGCCGGAAAACCCGGCTTCATTGCATCGATGCGCGCCTTCACCGCATTGGCGGTACTGAGCGCATTGCTGCCCGGCGCCAGCATGATGGCCAGGCCCGACGACGGATGGCCGTTCAGCCGCGACGTACCACGGTAATCCTCGCTGCCCAGTTCCACGCGCGCCACATCGCCCAGGCGCACCACCGAACCACCGCTGCGTGCCTTGAGGATGAGGTTGCGGAATTCATCTGCCGTCTGCAGCCGCGACATCGCGGTGACGGTGGCATTGAGCCGCTGCGTATCCGCTGCTGGCCGCGCGCCCAGCTCGCCCACCGACACTTCGGTGTTCTGCGCCTGGATGGCGCTGACCACATCGCCCGGCATCAGGCCGAAGTTCATCAGCTTGTGCGGGTCCAGCCATACGCGCATCGCGTAGCCGGTACCGAACATGCGCACCGAGCCCACGCCCTGTACCTGGCTGAGCGGGTCTTGCAGCGTATTCACCAGCCACTCGGAGATTTCCGTATCGCTGAGCCGGTCGCTCTGGTCGTATACCGCGACGATCATCAAAAAGCTGTTCTGCATCTTGGCAACCGTCAGCCCCTGCTGCTGCACCGGTTGCGGCAACCGGTTGGCGGCCTGGTTGACCTTGTTCTGCACCTGCACCTGCGCCATGTCCGGATCGACACCCTGGCGGAAGGTCAGCATGATTTCGCTGGCGCCGGCCGAATCGCTGGAGGCGTTGAAGTACAGCAGGCCATCGAGCCCCTTCAGCGCCTGCTCCAGCACCTGGGTGACGCTGCTTTCCACCACCTTGGCCGATGCGCCTGGGTAGGTGGCCATCACCATCACCGATGGCGGCGCGATATCCGGGTATTGTGATACCGGCAAGCCACGCATCGCCAGCACGCCGGCCAGCATGATCACCACCGCTACCGCCCAGGCAAATACCGGGCGATCAACAAAGAATTGGCTCAGCATCGCTTACTTCACCGCCTTATCGGGACTGGGGCTGGCATCCGCTTTGGCCAGCGCCACCGCCTTGACCTTGTCACCCGGCTTCACCCGCTGGCCGCCCTCCACGATCAGCCGCTCGCCCGATTTGAGGCCGGCAGTCACGATCCAGTGATCGGCATCGGTGCCTTCAGTGGTCAGCACCCGCTGCTCCACGCGCTGGTCTGCCGCCACCACCAGCGCCACCGGCTTGCCCTGCGGATTGCGCGTCACGCTTTGCTGCGGCACGCGCAGCACGCCATCACGCTTGCCCATTTCCACCACGGTACGCACGAACATGCCCGGCAGCAGCACGCCATCCGGATTGGGGAACTGCGCACGCAACGTGACCGCACCCGTGGCGGCATCCACGCTGGATTCAGCCAGCCGCACATTGCCTGCATGCGGGTAAACGCTGCCGTCTTCCAGCACCAGCTTTGCACGTGCGCCCGCCAGCGAACCCGGCTTGTTGCCGCGTTGCTGCTGCAGCCATTGCTGGCTCGATTGCACGAAGTCGATATAGATCGGGTCCAGCTGCTGCACCACTGTCAGCGCGGCATCCTGCCCGTCACGCACCAGTGCGCCCTCCGATACCGTGGAGCGCCCCACCCGGCCGGCAATCGGCGCGGTAAGGCGCGTGTTGGCCAGATCCACGCGGCTGCGGCGTGCGGCGGCTTCACCGGCGCGCACATTGGCCTGCGCCTGCACATACGCCTCGTGCGCTTCTTGCTGCTGCTGGCGGCTGACGGCTTCCACATCCATCAGCGCGTCGTAGCGGCTGGCCCGGTCGCGCACGCTGGCAAGGCCGGCGCGGGTATTGGCCAGCGCCGCTTCGGCTTCGTCGTGAGCAGCCTGGTAGCGCTCGGGCTCGATCTGGTACAGCAACTGCCCTGCCGCCACCAGCGAGCCTTCTTCGAAGTTGCGCTTGCGGATCAGCCCGGAAACCTGCGGGCGGATTTCCGCCACCCGGTACGCCACCGCGCGGCCGGGGAATTCATGCTGCAATGTGACCTGCTCGGCCTTCAGCGCGGTAAAGGCCACTTCGCTGGCAGGTGGCGATGCGGGCGGCTCTGGCGCTTTGCACGCGGCCAGCACGATCAATGAAACAAGCAGCAATTTCCTGGGCATGGTGCAACAGGCACGGCGCGCAAGGCGCGGCGGGCCTTTCCTCTTGTGGTGGTTGTGGTGTGCCCGGGCGACACTGGCCGCCGGTACGGGGTATTACGGGAACGGGCTGGCGGAAACGCGGCCCGTTGCGGGCAGCACGCTTGCTGGCTTGCCATGGCCAAGCTGGCATCACCGCAACCCGCTACGGTGCGGGTACGTGGCAGCAGAGCCACTACTGCATCTGCAATGCAGGTGATGATCAGGCAGTAAAACCGGCCGGAATCGTGCAGATATTCTTGCTCAACGCGATCGGCCTTTGATCAGGCCATCGCTCAATTGCAAATGCGAAGCATTTCTATTTGTACTAAACTTAACACCACCACAGGGAAGACGTCAAACCCACGTCCGCCCGGTGGCAAGCTGCAGCAAGCAGCGGTACATGCTGGCATCATTGCAGACCGCGCCATGCGCAGGCAGTTCCATCCATGCATGAGGTTTTATCGTGAACATCCTGAAAGTAGCCCGCAGCGGCTTTATCGCGCTGCTGTGCGCAAGCGTACTGAGTGCCTGCGGCGACAAACCCGGCCCGGCCGCGCCGGTTGGTAGCGCGCCTGCTGCTGCGGCCAGTACCGGTAGCGCTGGCCAGCAGGGCTGGCCGCGCACGGTAGACAGCAGCAAGGGCAAGGTCACGCTGGCTGCGCAGCCGCAGCGCATCGTGTCCACCAGCGTCACGCTCACCGGCGCGTTGCTTGCCATCAATGCGCCGGTGGTGGGCAGCGGCGCCAGCTCGCCCAACAGTACGGTAACTGATGACCAAGGCTTCTTCCGCCAGTGGAGCAGCATCGCCAAGGCGCGCAAGGTGCAGCCGCTCTACAACGGCGAACCCGATGCCGAGGCCATCGTCAATGCCGCGCCAGACCTGATCCTGATTGCCGGCACCGGCGGCGATTCCGCCATCCGGCTGTATGAGCAGCTGAGCCAGATCGCCCCCACCGTGGTGATCAACTACGACAACAAAAGCTGGGAAGAACTGGCCCTGCAGCTAGGCGTGATGACCGGGCACGAGCAGGATGCCAATGCCGTGGTGGCCCGCTTTGCCGGACAATTACAACAAACCCGCGCGCGGCTGAAATTGCCGCCGCAACCTACCAGCGCGCTGGTGTATTACGAGGACGATACCGGCGCCAATGTCTGGACTGCCGAATCCGCGCAAGGCAAATTGCTGACCGAGCTGGGCTTCACGCTGGCCACTGTGCCCGCCAGCGTGCGCGGCAACACCAGCATGGGCGTGCGCAAGGACATCGTACAGCTGGGCGGCGAGAAAATGGCCGACGGCCTGCAAGGCCAGACCATGCTGCTGTTCTCCGCAGATGACAGCACCACCCGCCAGGTGAAGGCCAACAAGTTCCTTGCCCGCAACCCGGCCGTGGCCGCAGACCGCGTGTATGCGGTGGGGCTCGATACCTTCAGGCTGGATTACTACAGCGCCAGCAATTTGCTGAAACGGCTGGAGGAGCGGTTCCGCTGATCTCTCCAAGCTGGCGGAAGCACCCAATCCAGCCTTTTGTGCTAAAAGCCCATGATGTGTGCGACTTCTGTTCTCTTCCTGCTGGCGCTCGGTGCCGTATCACCCCCCTCCGGGCCAAGCCACCCACTGTGGACGATTTTGCCGGCAAATGGGTCGTGTCCGAAGTGGTCGGCTATGCAGAAATGGGGGGCGGCATTCCCCATGCCAAAGCGCTGCTTGGCAAAGTGCTGACCATAAACAAAGAGGCCATCACCTTTAACGGCAAAACCTGCAAAGCGCCATTTGGCGTTCGGGTTGTGGACACCCGTACCGAATTGAAAGAAAACAGCGCAGCAACCCGGGAGGACGCCAAGCTCCCGGCAAAAGCGCCGTTGCTGGCCGGTGGCAATTGCCCGTCCTTTTTCTGGGTAAACAAGGACCAGATTGAATTTGACGATCTGGGCGTGTTCGTCCGGGCGGATCGGGATCGGCAGCAACCCTGATCGCCCATGCCGGGCTGCCGATTGCCCTCACTGCCTCATTCGCCCTACAATTGCCCCAGCAATCGGAGATGGCATTCCTCCCCAAACCGCCCGCACGGGCTGATGATGCCTGCACTGTTCTGGTCACCCGGAATGTTGCAGGCCGTGCCTGCCGCACTGGTTGACCCGATTTGTTCAATCCCCAGCAAATCAGCAACCAGGTGCCATGACTACCCCCAAATATCCCGAACCCCTGCTGCTGCTGCCTTATGTGGGCAAGTGGCTGCTACTGGCCAGCCTGGTGGCGCTGGCAACCGGCAGCGCTTCGGCGTTTTTCCTGTGGGCGCTGGCGTGGGCCACGCAAACGCGCGAAACGCACCGCTGGCTGATTGCACTGCTGCCCGTTGCCGGCTTTGTGGTGGGCTGGCTGTACCTGCGCTTCGGCCAGCGGGTGGAGGCAGGCAACAACCTGCTGATCGATGAAATCCATGATCCGAAAAAAGTGGTGCCCTTGCGCATGGCGCCGCTGGTGCTGGGCGGCACGGTGATCTCGCACCTGTTTGGCGCATCGGTCGGCCGCGAGGGCACTGCGGTGCAGATGGGCGGCGCGCTGGCAGACCAGCTCACGCTGCTGTTCCGGCTGAAAGCGGAAGACCGCCGGCTGCTGCTGATGGCCGGCATCAGCGCCGGTTTTGCCTCGGTATTCGGCACGCCGCTGGCAGGCGCGATATTCGGGCTGGAAGTGCTGGCGGTGGGCCGTCTGCGCTACGACGCGCTGTTCCCCTGCATGGTGGCCGCCATCATTGCCGATCAGGTGGGCCTGCTATGGGGCGTGCACCACACGCCGTATGCCATTGCGCATATCCCCGCCTTCAACGCCTGGGGTTTTGCCGCCACCGTGCTGGCCGGCGTGGTATTCGGCCTGATCGGCATGCTGTTTGCCAAGGCCACGCACGGGTTGGCCGGCTGGATGAAACGCACCATCCGCTACGCGCCGCTGCGCCCGCTGCTGGGTGGCGCCGTGGTGGCCGCCGCCGTGCTGGGCCTGGGGGCGGATCGCTATATCGGGCTGGGCATTCCCACCATTGTCGACGCCTTCCAGCAGCCACTGGCCCCGTTGGATTTTTCCGGCAAGTTCTTGTTCACGGTGGCATCGCTGGGCAGCGGCTTCAAGGGCGGCGAAGTCACCCCGCTGTTCTATATCGGCGCCACGCTGGGCAATGCCATGGCCCCGCTGCTGCATATGCCGTTCGCACTACTGGCAGGCCTCGGGTTCGTCGCGGTATTTGCCGGTGCGGCGAACACCCCGCTGGCATCCACCATCATGGCAATGGAACTGTTTGGCGGCGAAATCGGCCTGTATGCCGGCGTGGCCTGCGTGGTGGCGTACCTGTTCTCCGGCCATGCAGGCATTTACCGCTCGCAACGGATTGCGCAGTCAAAATGCCCGCCTGTGCCAGGTCATTCCGATGATCTGCAAACGCAGCTGCACCCGCCTGTAACCGATCCGGCAAGCAAAGACCGCGGCATTTCAAAGTGAACAAAGCGCAGCACCGTGCGTGAAACGGCTGCTGGAAACAGGCAGCAAAAAGCCGGGGCAACATTCACCCCGGCCTGGCTGGCAAGCAACTGATCAGTTGCCGCTCTCTGTCACCGGCTGCGGCGAGATCTCGTCCCGCGGGTCTTGTCCTTCCGGCTCGTTGCCCAGCCGCCGCAAGCTGGAAAAACCCAGCCCCAGCGCGCCGGCAAGCAAGGCCACCGCGCCGCCATACGCCAGCACCGATGCGGCCGGCAGCAGCCAGCGTGCCACGCTGCCCAGCAGCACGGTGCCCACCGAATCGCCCACCACGTCCTGCGCGTTCCACAGGCTGTTTACACGGCCCAGCAGGTGATCAGGAGTGTGCGTCTGCACCAGCGTAAACTGCAGCAGCGATGCAATCGAACCCAGGTAACCCAGCACCGCCAAGGCCAGCAGGCCCGGTACGATATGGCCCACCACGCCCAGCGATGCCACGGTCAGCGCCGATGCCAGCACGGCCAGCAACATCACCATGCCGGGCTTGCCCACACGGCCGACCCAGCCGCTGGTGAACGCACCGATCATCGCGCCCAGCGGCACGGCGGAGTACATCAGGCCCACGTGGAAGGCATTGCCGCCCCACGCGTTCTCGGCCAGGTTGGGGAAGATGATGCGGATGGCGCTGAGCAAGGTTTGCAGCGTGCCCAGCACCACCACCGCGCCCACGATGGGGTGGCTGACCAGAAAACGCACGCCATCGGCCAGCGCGCGCAGCGGGTGTTCCGGCTCGCCGCCTTCCGGCAGCAGTTTGGGCAGCCGCACCAGCGGGATCAGCGTGGCCAGCGTGCCGATGCCGGCCAGCAGGTAGTTCCAGCTGACATCGCTGCTGGCAATCACCAGCCCGCCAATGGCGGGCGATATCACCGAGCCGAAGCGCACGATCAGCATGCTGAGCGCACCCGCGGCCGGCAGGTTCTCGCGCCCCACCAGCACCGGAATGCTGGCCATCAGCGCGGTAATGCCCATGGCGCCGAAGAAGCCATCCCAGATCGAGATCAGGTACAGCGCCAGCAGTGATGGCGCTGCCAGGAAGGCATTGAGCGCCAGCGCCAGAAAGCCCACCCCGCACAGGCCGCGCGCCAGCAGGATCAGCTTGCGGCGATCAAAGCGGTCTGCCAGCACGCCACCACACATCAGGCCGACGAACATGCCGAGGCCATCCAGCGCCATGGCCACGCCCACCTGGAACGCAGAACCGGTCAGCGCGTGAATCTGGATCGGCACCGCCACCGTCATCATGCCCAGCCCCAGCACCGACAGCATGCGGGCGATGAAAACGGCCCGGAAAGCACGGTTCTGCCTGAGCAGGCTGAAATCAAGGAAAATGGACTTGCGTTCACTCATGGGCGACACCTGCATCAGGGCTGTGAAAGGTTTTGAAACCTGGCGTTCATGTTTAAGCCGCGCATGGTACCATGCAAAAAAGACAATGCGTCTTATTCTCATTATCTTCCCATGCATTCAAGCACCGCAAAAGCGCCCTCCCCTGTCCTGATCCGCACCCCTGCGCGCCTACGCTGGCTGCTGGCCGCTGCCGCACTGCTGGCCATCGTGCTGCTGCTCAGCCTGGCTATCGGCGCCAAGCCCATTGCGCTGCCTGTCGTCATCGATAGCCTGCTGGGCCATGGCAACAGCGCCGATAGCGTGGTGATCCGCGAAAGCCGCCTGCCACGTACGCTGCTGGGTTTGCTGGGCGGCGCGGCGCTGGGGCTGGCGGGGGCACTCACGCAGGCGCTCACCCGCAACCCGCTGGCCGATCCGGGCATCCTCGGCGTGAATGCCGGCGCCAGTTTCGCCGTGATCATTGCAGTGGCGCTGTTCAATGTCAGCGGCCCATCCGCGTATGTGGCGTGGGCGTGCGGCGGCGCGCTGCTCACCACCTTGCTGGTGTACCTGGTGGGCGCGTGGGGCAGCAGCCGGCTGGAGCCCATGCGCTTCATCCTGGCCGGCGTGGCGGTGGGTTCCGTGCTGTTCGGCCTGTCATCCGGGCTGGTGTTGCTCAATCCCGGCGCGTACGACCGCATCCGCTTCTGGAATGCCGGCTCGCTGGATGTACGTGATCTGCAGCTGGTGCTGCAGGTGGCACCGGCCATCATTGCCGGCGGCGTGATTGCGCTGCTGCTGGGCCGCTCGCTCAACGCCATCGGCATGGGGCATGAATTCGCCGTCACACTGGGCACGCGGCCATTGCGGGTACAGGCGTGGGCCATCCTCGCCATCACGTTGCTGACCGGCGCCACCACTGCGGTGGCCGGCCCCATCGGCTTTGTCGGCCTGATGGTGCCGCAAGTGGCGCGCTGGCTGGTGGGGGCGGATCAGCGCTGGATACTCGCGCTCACCACGCTGCTGGCGCCCATCCTGCTGCTCAGCGCCGATATCGTCGGCCGTGTGCTGGTGCCGGGCGAGCTGCGCGTGTCCATCGTCACTGCTTTCATCGGCGCACCCATGCTGATCTGGATGGCGCGCAACAAGGCGGGCCGCTCATGAGCAGCGCTGCGCATGCACCCCGTAGCTGGCTGATCGGCCATCCCGATGCCGCCATCAACCTGCGCGTGGATCGCCGCAATGTGCTGGTGTGCGCGTTGCTGGCGTTGTGTTGTGCAGCGCTGGTCATCGCCAGCCTGTGTGCGGGTACGCTGGCATTGTCGCTGCACGAAGTGTGGGCGGCGCTCAGCGGAGAAGGCAGCCCGCTTGCTACTGCGGTGGTCACGCAATGGCGCTTGCCGCGCGCCGTCACCGCGCTGGTCCTTGGTGCAGCGCTGGGCATCAGCGGCGCCATTTTCCAGTCGCTGGTACGCAATCCGCTGGGCAGCCCGGACATCATCAGCTTCAACACCGGCGCGCATACCGGCGCGCTGGTCACCATCATCCTGCTGGGTGGCAGCTATGTGGAAATCGCCGGTGGCGCCATCGTCGGCGGCCTGGCTACCGCGCTGGTGGTGTATGCACTGGCATGGCGGCGCGGCATTCATGGCTTCCGCCTTATCGTCATCGGCATCGCCGTCAGCGCCATGCTGGGCGCGTTCAATACCTGGCTGAGCATCACCGGCTCGCTCGAATCCGCGCTGACTGCGGCGCTGTGGGCGGCCGGCTCGCTCAATGGCATGACCTGGGCCAAGAGCCTGCCCGCCAGCGCATTCTGCGTGCTGGCCATGGCGGCGGCCATGCTGCTGGCGCGGCGCATGCAATTCCTGGAAATGGGCGACGATTGCGCCGCCGCGCTGGGCATCCCGGCCGAGCGCACGCGCCTGCTGCTGATGGCGCTGGGTACCACGCTGATCGCCGCCAGCACCGCCGCAGCCGGCCCCATCTCTTTCATTGCGCTGGCTGCACCGCAGATTGCCCGGCGCCTGTGCCACAACCGCAGCACGCTGACCGGTGCCGCTGGCGTAGGTGCGGCGCTGTTGCTGGCCGCCGATTTTGTTGCCCAGCATTGCTTCACCCCGCGCCAGTTGCCGGTGGGCGTCGTCACCGTCAGCATCGGTGGCATCTATCTGGTTTACCTGCTTATCCGCGAAGCCCGCCGCTCATGATCGTTACCTCCATCGCCGCGCCAGCGGAAGCCGCTGCCACCAGCTCGCACAACAACACGGCGGAAACCGGCTCCTGCCGCCTGCAAGGTAAAGACCTGCAACTGGGCTATGCGGAACGCATCATCAGCCGGCAGCTGGATGTGCATATCCGCGATGGCGAATTCACCGTCATCATCGGCCCCAATGGCTGCGGCAAATCCACGCTGCTGCGCAGCCTGGCGCGGCTGATCAAGCCCACGCAGGGCCAGGTCACGCTTGATGGCAAGGCACTCGGCCAGTACCCGGCCAAACAACTGGCCACGCAGCTGGGGCTATTGCCGCAAACATCCACCGCGCCGGATGGCATCAGCGTGGCCGATCTGGTATCCCGTGGCCGCTACCCGCACCAAAGCCTGCTGCGCCAATGGCGGCGCGAGGACGAAACCGCCGTGGCCGAAGCCATGGCCGCCACCGGCATCAGCGAGCTGGCCCATCAGGCAGTCGATGCATTATCCGGCGGCCAGCGCCAGCGCGTGTGGGTGGCCATGGCACTGGCGCAGCAAACGCCCATCCTGCTGCTGGATGAACCCACCACTTACCTGGATATCGCGCACCAGATCGAGCTGCTGGAGCTGTTCCGCAGCCTGAATCAATCCGGCCGCACGCTGGTGGCGGTGCTGCATGATCTGAACCACGCCAGTCGCTACGCCACGCACCTGATCGTGATGCAGCAAGGCCGCATCGTGGCGGAAGGGCCGCCTGCCGAAATCATCAGCCCGGACCTGATCGAGCACGTATTCGGCCTGCCCTGCCTGATCATCGACGACCCGGTCAGCCATACGCCGCTGGTGATTCCGCGCGGCAAGCCGCATCAGGCCGCGGGCTGAAAAACGGCATCGCAGATCGGGCAGTCCCCCGTCAACCCGCGGGCCAGATCCCGATCAGCCCGGTCACCTCGATACCGTCCGGCATCAGGCCACCATATCCGCCCAGCGTCACATCGATACGGTCCAGGTAGCCGGCCGGATCAGAGAAAATCAGCACATTGATTTCCTCGGTCTTGTTCGATTTAAAGGCGAGCTCGCAAACCAGGCCACGTTCCAGCAGCGGTGGTATGCCCGGCGTCGGCGACACCGAAACAACAAACGAATTGCAACCGCAATCGCATGCCTCCCCGACCCGGAGCGCGTCCAGTTGGGCGTGCACGCCTGCAGGCAGCGCCTGTGCCTTGAGCAGTTGCAACCATTTTTCTGCGTTGGCAATCGATTTCATGATGCCTCGGGAATGCGCCCGGATCCGGGATGACACACCATGGTACAGCCCGGCCCGGATGAAGATTCGGGCGGACCATTGAAGAAGGCCCGGCACAAACGCACCGGGCCTTCTCGACCAGCAAACAACAGCAATGACTGCCAGTTACATCAACGCTCAGAAGCGGTAATCAAGCACCACACCGAAGGTACGCGGCGCACCCACATCGCCCACGATCATTTCCTGCGTACTCGGCCAGCGATCGCTGCCGATGTTCTTCGCGTACAGGATGTCCTGGTCGAACAGGTTCTTCACGTAGAAGCGGATGGCATAGTTGCCGTGATCGTAACCCGCTTGCAGGTTGGCCAGCACATAGTCACCGGCTTTCTCGCGGTTATCGTTGTCGATGCCCGAGAAATACTCGCCGGTATAGCTGACGTTACCGGATACGAACCAGTAACCACCAAACTTCTGGCGGAAGCCCAGGTTTGCCGTCAGCGCCGGGGCGGAATCAAACTCGTTGCCCTTGATCCTGGCGCCATATTGGCCGCCATCAGTCACTTCGGTGTGCAGCAGGCCCACCGAGCCGTACAGGCTGAGGCCGGTCGTCACCTGTGCGGCAGCATCGAGTTCCAGACCGTAGCTGGTGCCCTTGCCGATGTTCACCAGCCGATAGTTATAGAGCGCCTGATAGCCGGTGTAGTTGTTGTAGAACGCCGTGGCGTTGAGGCTCAGGCGGTTATCCAGCAGCACCGAGCGCGATGTGGCTTCATACGTGACGACTTCTTCCTTGTCGTACTCGTAGTAGGCGCTGGTCACCCAGTCCAGACCGCCGCCGCCCGGGTTGTAACCCTTGCGCACGGTAAAGCCCAGCGTGGTATCCGCCAGCTTGTACTGCACGCCGATCTTGGGCAGGAACATCGTTTCGCTCTTGTCGGTGTCCACAACACCCGCCCAGGGCTTGCCCGGCCATGCATCCAGATCGCGCTTCTGGCTTTCACGCTCGACGCGCCCGCCGGCAATCAGGTCGAACCGCTCGTTCAGGCCGATGGTGGCTTCGGCATAACCGGCAATGGTTTCCACTTTGTCATCGCCGGTAAAGGTGATCGCCAATGGGTCGGCAGCCAGCAGATTCTGCTTGCGGTCGAAATAGTACAAACCGGCTACGCCGCTCACACGGCCTTCCTTGGGGTTGTACACCACGCGGCCTTCCAGCGTGTTGCTCTTCTGATCCTGATCCAGGAAGAAGCGGTCGGCGCCGGATTCCTCGAAATGCAGCTTGTCATTGCCACGGCTGTACAGCAGGTGGCCGGTGGTCACGTCGTTGAACTGGTAATCGATGTCGATATTGGCCGTGTCGCCCTTGGAATCCTGGCGGCGCGTATTCGAGCTTTTGCCGTAGAACGCGTAGTTCTTGAACAGGTCGCCTTCGTTGCTGCAATCAGCATTGCTGCAAGGCGTTTCGATGCGGTTCAGGTACTCGCCCTTGTACTTGCGGTCGATCAGCGTCAACTTGGCCTTCAGTTGCGGCGCTGCGCTGGGCGTCCACAGCAACTTGCCGCGCACCGTGTAGTTCTGCAGCTC
This sequence comes from Andreprevotia sp. IGB-42, assembly GCF_009848685.1. GTDB lineage: Bacteria > Pseudomonadota > Gammaproteobacteria > Burkholderiales > Chitinibacteraceae > Andreprevotia. The sequence continues at coordinate 120,980 of NZ_WXTX01000009.1, read as the reverse complement.
GGACGGATCCCACGGATATGAACCCTGGTAATCGATGAAGCCGTTGCCCTTGGTGCCCTCGACAGCCAGGCGGAATGCCAGTTCATCGCTCACGATCGGGCCGGAAACCATGCCGGCCACATAGGTGCGGCCATCTTCGTTTTCCACGCCCACGCGTGCTGCGCCTTCCAGCGTGAAGCTCGGGTCCTTGGTATTCACCACCACCGCGCCAGCCATGGCATTGCGGCCCTGGATGGTCGATTGCGGGCCGCGCAGCACTTCAACCTGCTCGACATCCCACAAGCCCACATCCAGGTATTGCTGGCCTGCCCAGGTTTCCGGCGCGCCGTCGACCGTGGTGCTCACGCGCGGCCGTGCACCGGAAATGAAGGTGAATACGCCGGTGGTGGGGCCAGAGCCGGCCACACCACGGATATTGATACCGCCCGCCGCATTGTGCGTGGCGTTGGGCACTTCCTGCGCCAGTTCGTTGATGTTGTGGTTCTGGCCGTCGTCAACCTTGGGAGTCTGGAACACCGATACCGCAGTGGTGGTGTCCTGCTGGCTGCGATCGATCTTCTCGCCGGTGACCGTCACCGTGGGCAGCGTGACTGCGTCATCGGCGTATACCGCACCGGATGCAGCAATACCCGCCAGGCTGGCCAACGCCAGCCGGGTGGCGAGGAACAGACGATAGCTGCGCTGCCGGGTGGCAGTGGACTTTCTCATGATGCTGAACTCCCTGGCTTTTTACATTGAAATGAAACCGTTCTGCTCCGGCGCCCCCGCCGGCCAAAAACGCTTACATACACACCAGAAAAAATATCCAGATCAAACAGCAACCAGAAAGCCTGAAGTGCAAACAACGCGGGTTTTGGCATCGGCAATGCGCAGCAGACTGCGGTTTTATGTTGCCGATTGAGCAAATTTATGCAATAAATGATAATACTTCTCATTAACAAAGGCAATACTTCCCTTTTCAGGTCCAGCAACGCCCGAAACCGGAATAAGCATGCAGTCAGATACTTTTTCAAAAAGTAAGCATCTGCTGATGTGTGCCACGCCTTTCCCATTGCAGTCCGCCCGCCCCGATGAATATGCATACCCTGGCGTTTGCCACCCCGACACCCGCTATGGCGCACCAGCTGGCCAGCAGCGATTGCGGCACCCCTGCCTGGTGGCAACGCCTGGCCGAAACAGGCATCCCCAGCGTGCTGCCCGCTGCCGATAACGCGTGCGCCGTCACGCTGCTGTGGCGTGATCCGCACGGCAACGATGCGCAATCACCGATCACCTGCGTGGTGGTCGACATGAACTCGGTCACCGATCACCACCGCCCCGAGCCCGAAGCCATGGCGCGCGTGCCGGGCACCGATGTCTGGTATTGGCACACCACGCTGCCGGCAGATTGGCGCGGCAGCTATGGCTTCATTCCGCTGCAAGCCGATCAATTGCCGCCTGCCTATCACGGCGCTGACGAAGCACGCCGCCAGCAACAGCGCGCGTGGTGGATCAGCATCATGGCGCACGCAGTAGCCGATCCATTCAACCCGCCCAGCCAGCCGGGCAATACCGCATCGGCATTGCACCTGCCGGCCGCGCCCGATCAGTCGTGCTGGCGCGATACCGATGCCGGCCATACCGGCCCCACCCAGCCAGAACGGCTGCGCGCATTGCCATGGCACAGCGCCATGCTGGCCAACCAGCGCACGGTGTGGCTATTTGAAACCGGCACGGCAAGTACGGAGCGCCCATTGGTGATCCTGCTCGACGGCCAGCGCTGGGCGCGGCAAATCCCCATCTGGCGCGCGCTCGAGCTTGAAACGGCCAGTGGCCGGCTGCCGGCTGCTGCCTATCTGCTGATCGACAGCATCGATGGCATGCACCGCGGCAGTGAGCTCGGCTGCAACGCCATGTTCTGGCAAGCCATCCAGCAGGAGCTGCTGCCGTTCGTGCACACCAGCATGCCGTGCAGCCAGGACGGCGCACGCACCGTGGTGACCGGGCAAAGCCTGGGCGGCCTTGCCGCGCTCTACGCCGGCTGGCACTGGCCAAGCCGCTTCGGCCGCGTGCTGAGCCAGTCCGGCTCGTTCTGGTGGCCGCATGAAGACCTGATGCGCTTGCCACCTGGCGTGGCGCCGCACCGCCGCGCTGGTGCCAGTGGCGAGCTGGCGCGCGAAATCGCCGCCGCGCCACCCGCCCTTACCCCACTGGCCGTGCTGCTGGAAGTAGGCAGCCGCGAGGATGTGATGATCGACGTCAACGAAGCCGTACGCGATGCACTGCTGGCCAACGGCCACCACGTGCAATGGCAGATTTTCGAAGGCGGCCACGACAGCCTGTGCTGGCGCGGCGGCCTGATCGATGGCCTGGCACGGCTGCTCGCGTCCACACCCACGTCATCCGGACCGCCCCCGTCCGGATCAACGCCGCCCACGCGGCAACCCGTTTTCTGAAAAATCCCTGACCTTTGCCGGAGCGCGCAATGAGCGATACCCAGACCAACCCGTTCGACGATGAAAACCTGGCCTTCCTGGTGCTGGTGAACAACCAGACCCAATACAGCCTGTGGCCGGACATCACCGCAGTGCCGCCGGGCTGGCGCGTGGTACTCGGCCCGGAAAGCCGCAGCCACTGCGTGCAATGGCTGGAACAAAACTGGCAGGACATCCGCCCCCGGGCACTGCACGCCTGATCTGCCCGCGTCGGCTGATCCATCAGCCTCCGTTTTCCCCCGGCCGGCCCCCTGATGCCAGCGGCACCGCCGCTGCCATCGCCGCGCCCGCCGCATCACCGCAGCGAGATTTCCATGAACACGTCTCCCATCGTTCACGCCTCCCCCGTCACCACCCTGCCCATCGCCGGCGCCCAGCTTGGCGTATGGCTGGCCGACCAGATCGCCCCGGTTTCCACCGCGTATACGGTGGCCCACCATATGGAATTCCACGGCCCGCTCGATGCCACGCTGCTGGCCCGCGCAATCCGCCTGGCGCTGGCCGAAGTGGATACCCCGCATGCGCGTTTTGAAGACAGCGCCACAGGCCCGCAGCAGCATCTGCCCGGCGCGCTGAATGCCGATGCATTGCCGCAACCCGACCGGCACGACCTGCGCGGCGAGGCAGACCCGCGCGCCGCTGCGCTGGCACTGATGCATGCCGATGTGGCCACGCCACTCCCGGCCGATGGCGCCGCGCCGCTCTACCGCCATATGCTGCTGCAACTGGCAGATGGCACCACGCCACACTGGATGTGGTACCAGCGCTATCACCATGCCTGCGTGGACGGCTATGCGTTTGCCGCGCTCACCCGCCGCATGGCCGAGCTGTACAACCAGTTGCTGTGTGGCGAAGCCATCGTGCACAAGCCGTGCACGCCCTACGCCGAAGTGATTGCGGAAATCCGCGCCTACCAGGGCTCGGAAACGCAGCAGCGCGATGCGGCGTTCTGGGTCGATTACATGCGCGATGCGGCCATCCCCGCTACGCTGGCGCAGCGCAGCGCCGGTGGCACTCTGGCCAATGCCGATGTATTGCGTGAACGCATCACCATCCCGCACGCCACGCTGGCGGCATTGGCCGCACAAGCCCCCACGCAGAACGTGGCCGAGCTGCTGGTGGCCGGCGTGTTCGGCTACCTCACCCGTATTACCGGCCAGGCGCAGCAGACTGTCGGCCTGCCTTTCATGCGCCGGCTGGGCTCGAAAGCCTTGCGCGCCTGCGGTACCGTCGTCAACGTCTTGCCGCTGGCGGTGCGCGTCGATACCGGCCTGCCATTGGCCGAGCTCGCCCAGCGGGTGAACCTGGAGCTGCGCCGCATCCAGCGCCACCAGCGCTTCGATGCCGAGGATTTGCAGCGCGCGCTGGGCCTCGTCGGCAGCGGCCGCGCGCTGTACGGCCCCACCATCAACCTCAAGCTGTACGATGCGCCACTGCAATTCGACGGCGTGACCGCGCACAACCAGCCGCTGGCAGCCGGCCCGGTCGAGGATCTGGAATTCGGCCTGTGGCCGGAAAACGATGGCTTCGTCATCGAACTGGCCGGCCACCCGGGTCGCTACAGCAGTGCCGAACTCACCCTGCATGGTGAACGCCTCGCCACCTTGCTGACTGCGCTCGCCGCCCAGCCGGCCCTCACCGTGGCAGAGACACCGCTGATCGGCGAGCGCGAAGCGGCCTTGCTGGCTGCAAGCTCTACCGGCGCCATGCCGGATGCGTGGCCGGGCCTGATGTCCGTCGCGCAGATGCTGGATGAACAGGCAACACGCCAACCGCAGGAGCGTGCGGTGGTATCCGGCGATGCCTCGCTCGACTACGCCACGCTGGCCGCGCGCGTGAACCAGCTGGCGCGCGAGCTGGTGGCGCAGGGGCTGGGCGCGGACGATATCGTCGCCATCGGCCTGCCGCGCAGCATCGACGCGGTGGTGGCACTGTTTGCGGTACTGACCGCCGGCGCCGCCTATCTGCCGCTGGATCTCGATTACCCGGATGAACGGCTGGCGCAACTGCTGGGCGATGCAGAGCCCGCAGCACTGATCACGCACGGCCCGGCGCTGGCGCGGCTGCCGCAGCACGCTACCACGCTGCGGCTCGATAGCCCGGCGCTGCAACAGCAGCTTGCCCGCCACGCCACCGCACCGCTCGGCGATACCGAGCGCCGCACTCCACTGGCGCTGGGCAACCTGGCCTACATCATCTATACCTCCGGCTCCACCGGCCGCCCCAAGGGCGTGATGGTGACGATGCGCGGCCTCGTCAACCTGCTGCGCTCGCACGGCCAAGGCTTCTTTGCCCGCACCGTAGAGCAACTGGGCGGACGCCGGCTGCGCGCCGCGCACAGCGCATCGTTCTCGTTCGATACCTCGTGGGAGCCGCTGTTCTGGCTGCTGCTGGGGCACGAGTTGCACCTGTGCGATGAAATCCTGCGCCGCGATGCGCAGGCACTGGTCGAGCTGGTGCAGGCGCAGCGCATCGATACACTGGATGTACCCCCATCGATGCTGCAGCAGATGTTCAACTGCGGGCTGATGACGGAAGGCCAGCACCAGCCGGCGCTGGTGCTGATCGGCGGCGAGGCCGCCTCGCCAGCGCTGTGGCAAGCAGCAAGGCAATACCCGCAGCTCACCGTGTACAACCTGTATGGCCCCACCGAATACACCATCGACGCCATGCAGGCCAGTGCCGCCATGGCGGCAGAGCCGGTGATCGGCCGGCCGGTGGCCAACACCCGCGCCTGGGTGCTCGATGGCAAGCTGCAACCGGTGCCGGTTGGCGTGCTGGGCGAGCTGTACCTGGCGGGCGAGAGCATCACGCTCGGCTACCTGCGCCGGCCAGACCTGACCGCCGCGCGCTTCGTGGCCGACCCGGCCGGCAACGGCACGCTGATGTACCGCACCGGCGATCTGGTGCGCTGGCGCGCCGATGGCCTGCTCGAATACCTGGGCCGTGGCGACCAGCAGGTGAAGATCCGCGGCTTCCGCGTCGAGCCCGCCGAAGTGGTGCAAGCGCTGCTGAAGCTGCCAGGGGTGACCGGCGCGTATGTCAGCGCGGAAGCAGCCGGGGCCAGCCACCGCTTGCTGTCGTGGTGCACGGTGGCCACGCCACTGCATGCGGATCAACCGGGGCTGGCGCAGCAACTGCTGGCCACGCTGGCGGTATCGCTGCCGGAATATATGGTGCCGGCGCAGCTGGTGTTGCTGGAGACCTGGCCGCTGAACGTCAACGGCAAGGTCGACAAGGCCCAACTGCCACGGCCTGCGGTGGAAACCCGTGATGTGGTCATCGGCCGCGCGCCAACCAATGCGGCCGAACAACTGCTGTGCGATGCGGCGCGCACGGTGCTGGCGCTCAACGCTGTCGGTGCCGACGATGATTTCTTCCATCTGGGGGGCGACAGCATTTCCGCCATGGCGCTCGGCACCGAACTGCGCCGCGCCGGCTGGCTGCTGCGGCCGCGCGATGTGTTTGCCCAGCGCACCCTGGCCCGCATGGCGGCGGCATTGCAGCCCTTGCATGCCGCCAGCGCCGAGCTGAGCCACGCTGTGCAAGGCCCTGTCGGCAAGCTGCCGATTTACGCCTGGTTTGCCGGGCATTACGGTCTGAACCGCCGCTACGCGCAGGGCGTGCTGATCCGCTTGCCCGCCGCGCAAACGGCCGGCGTGCTGACCACCGCGCTGCATGCGCTGGAGCGCGCCCACCCGATGCTGCGCAGCCATGTTGCACACGGCGAACTCGCCATTGCCGCACTGGCCACCACGCTGGATCACCGTATCCTGCAACAGGCCGAACTGACCGCCACCGGCTCTGCAGCGGCAGACTGGATCGACACGCGCTTTGACGCCGCCGCGCAGCGGCTATCGCCACACGACGGCCTGATGTGGCAGGCAGAACAGCTGCAATGCGGCAACGATGCCTGGCTGATGCTGGTGCTGCATCACTTGGTGGTGGACGGCGTATCGTGGCGCGTACTGCTGCCGGAGCTGAAGACCGCCATCGAAGCCGCCGCAGCCGGCACCCGGCCATTGCTGCCGCGCGAAGCCACCACGCTGCAGGAACGTGCACGCGAACTGGCCGCAGCGCTGCCAGGCCGCCAGGCGGAAGCTGCGCAGTGGCTGGCCACGCTGGCAGAACCACTGGCGCTGTTCGGCCCGCTCGATGCCGCACGTGATCACTACGGCAGCGCCCAGGCACGGCGCACCCTGCTTGATCACACGCTGACCGATGCACTGCTGTTGCAATTGCCGCAGGCGTATCACGCCAATGTCGAGGAAATCCTGCTTACCGCCGTGGCGCAGGCATTCCGCGATACCTTCAGCAACCACAAGCTGCGTTTCGCGCTGGAATCACACGGCCGCGAGGCATTCGACGACAGCGTGGATCTGTCGCGTACCGTGGGCTGGCTGACTGCCGAATACCCGGTGCTGTTCGCGCTGGAACCGGTCACCGCTGCCCACCCTGCCACCAATCCCGCTGCCGACGTGCGCGCAATCAAGCGCGCGCTGCGCGGCATTGCCGACCGCGGTATCGGCTATGGCATGCTGCGCTACCTCGATGCCACGCATGGCCCACGCCTGGCCGCGCTGGAAGCCACGCACCAGCCGCAAGTGCTGTTCAATTACCTGGGCCGCTTCAATGCCGGCCAGGGCAACTGGCAGGCCGAGCGCATGGGCCAGCGCTTTGCCGATGCGTTTGCAGTCGACCTCGATCCAACCATGCCGCAAGCGTATCCGCTCGAGCTCAACATCTTCGTCGAGGAATCCGCACAAGGCCCGCGGCTGGCATTGAACTGGAGCTGGGCACCCGCGTTGCTCGATGGTGCCATCATCACGCAGCTCGAACAGGGCATTGCACGGCATGCACAGGCACTGCGCCAGCTGGCGCTCGATCACCCCGCACAGGCTGCCGATACGCTGGTCGCCGCGGAAACACGCATTGGCCAGCAAGCACTGGATGATGCCGATCTGGCCCGCCTGAGCACCCGCCACGGCGCGCTTGCCGCCGTGCTGCCGGTACTGCCGCTGCAGGAAGGCCTGCTGTTCCACGCGCAACTGGGCGAGGCCGCCAGCAAATACAACTCGCTCACCCGCATCGATTTCCATGGCCCGCTGGACAGTACCCGCGTGCGCGCCGCGCTGGATGCAGTCGCGCTGCGCCACCCGCAGTTGCTGGCCCGCTTCGACTACGCGCAAAGCGGCGCGCCACTGCAACTGGTGCCGCTGCTCGCAGCTGGCACGCCACTATGGCCGTGGCTGGAATGCACGCTGGATGGTGACGCGGTGGAAGCGCAGATCAGCGCGCTGGAACAGGCCGAGCTGGCCCGCGATTTCATCATCGGCCAGCCCGATACCACGCCGTTGCTGCAGGCGGTGCTGGCCCACCATGGCGACCACCAACACACGCTGCTGCTCACCGCGCACCACCTGGTAGCCGATGGCTGGTCTACCCCCATCATGCTGCATGACTTCCTGCAGGCCTACAGCAGTGACGATGCCGATAAGGTAGTCCGCCTCGCCCCCACGCGCGTCGATTACCCCACCGTCGTGCGCGCATTGGCCAGCCGTGATCCGCTACCGGCACGCAACGCATGGCGCGACGCGCTGGCCGGTGCCAAGCCCACGCTGCGCTTCGGCGAAGAGGCCGCGACCGGCCCGGTGCGCGAGCTGGAAATCGTGCTGCCCAAGGCGCTGGAACAGGCACTCACCCGCTGCGCACGTGATCGCGGCCTCACGTTCAACACGCTGCTGCAAGGCATGTGGGCCGCGTTGCTGGCCATCGAAACCGGCCGCGACGACGTGGTGTTCGGCTCGCCCATTTCTGGCCGCTTCAGCCCGGTGGACGGTATTGCCGAGCATATCGGCCTGTTCAGCAACACCATCCCGGTGCGTATGAAGCTGCTGCCCAACCGGCCGCTGCTCGATCAGCTCAATGCACTGCAGGAACAGCAGATCGGTTTGCTGGAACACGATGCACTCGGCCTGGCGGAAATCCAGCGCCTGGCCGGTACCGGCACGCTGTTCGATACGCTGCTGGTGGTGGAAAACTATCCGGAAGACCCGGCACTGCGCACGCGGGATTACCACGGCGCACGGCTGACCGGCCTGCGCAACCGCGGCTACACGCACTACCCGCTGACCGTGCTGGCGCTGCCGGGCGAGCAGATGCGGCTGGTGGTGGAATACCGCGATGCGGTCAGTTCGCCGCAGCAACTGGTCGAGCGCATCCTCGGCCTGCTCGATCACCTCGCCTATACGCCGGAGCGCAACTGGGCCAGCTACGATGGCCGCACCAGCGCAGACCGCGCGCTGATCGATGCCACCAATGCCACGACGGTGGCACTGCCGCCCACCACCTTGCGTGCACTGCTGGCCGAACAGGCTGCCCGCAGCCCGGATGCCCCGGCACTGCACGATGCCGGGCACCGCTTCAGCTATGCCGAGCTACGCGCGCAAACCACCCATCTGGCGCGCGGCCTGACCGATGCGGGCGTACACACCGGCGATATCGTGGCCATTGCGCTGCCACGCTCGGTGAAGCTGAGCCTGGCGCTGCTGGCCGCCGTCGAGGCGGGCGCAGCTTACCTGCCGCTGGATACCGGCTACCCCATCGAGCGGCTGGCCTATATGGTCAGCGATGCCAAACCCAGGCTCATCGTGACCAGCCCGGAGCTGGCCGACTGCTTTGCGCCACTGGGCGAGCTGCTGATCATCGATACCCTTCCCGATGCCGCCACCGCTGCAGCGGCCACCTTCGAGCCGCCGCTGCTGACGCCGGAGCATGCGGCCTACCTGCTGTATACCTCCGGCTCTACTGGCCGCCCCAAGGGGGTACTGGTATCGCACCGCGCCATCGTCAACCGGCTGGTGTGGATGCAGCACGAATACGGGCTGATCCCCAGCGATGTGGTGATGCAGAAAACGCCATGCAGCTTCGATGTATCGGTATGGGAATTCTTCTGGCCCTACCTGTACGGCGCCCAGCTGCACATGGCCCCGGCCGAAGCGCACCGTGATCCGGAGGCGCTGCTGGCATTGATCGAAGCCGAACAGATCACCACCATGCACTTCGTGCCGTCGATGCTGGCCGCCTTTGTTGCGCACCTGCAGGCCGATCCGCAGCAACATGCACCGCGCACCTGCAGCCTCAAGCAGGTGTTCTGCAGCGGCGAAGCGCTGTCGAAAGAACTGGCGCAGCAATACGCGGCGCTGGTCGATGCACCGCTGCACAATCTGTACGGTCCCACCGAGGCCGCGGTCGACGTCAGCTACAAGCCGGCGGCAGACGACGATGCCGGCACCCGCATCGCCGCCAGCGTGCCGATCGGCAAGCCGGTATGGAATACCGGGCTGCGCATTCTGGATGCCGCGCTGCGCCAGGTACCAATCGGCGTGCAGGGCGAGCTTTACCTGACCGGCGTGCAGCTGGCGCACGGCTACCTGGGCCGCCCGGATCTGACCGCCGCACGCTTCGTTGCCGATCCGTATGCGGACCCCGCAAATGGTGGCGAGCGCATGTACCGCACCGGCGACGTGGTGCGCTGGCTGCCCACCGGCGACGTGGAATACCTGGGCCGCAGCGACGATCAGGTGAAAATCCGCGGCCAGCGCATCGAGCTGGGCGAAATCGAGGCGGTGCTGCTGGCCCAGCCGGGTGTGGCGCGCGCGGTGGTGCACGCCCGCACGCTGGGCAGTGCCGAAGCAATGGCCGGCGCGGACAGCCGGCAACTGGTCGGCTACATCGTTGCCGCCGATGCTGCGCCCGATGTCACGGCATTGCGTGCCGCACTGGCAGACCGGCTGCCGGCGCACATGGTGCCGGTAGGCATCGTGCAACTCGATGCCTTCCCACTCAGCGCCAACGGCAAGCTCGATCGCAAGGCATTGCCTGCGCCGAGCGATGTGGCCACCGGCAGCGGCCGTGCACCAAGGCCGGGGCTGGAAAGCCAGGTCGCCAACGTGTTCGCCCGCATGCTGGAAACGGAAGCGGTCTCCGCCGATGACGATTTCTTTGCACTGGGCGGCCATTCGCTGCTGGCGATGCGCCTGGCGGCCGAACTGCGCCGCGAGCTGAACCGGCCGGTTTCGGTTGGCCAGATCATGGTGTCGCCATCGGTGGCGCGGCTGGCAGCGGTGCTGTCGGATGCCAACGCCGCCAATGACCCGGCCAATGCCGGCTTCGGCGATGTGCTGCACCTGCGTGCCGGCCTGGGCGCACCGTTGTTCTGCATCCATCCGGCCTCCGGCTTTGCCTGGCAGTACAGCGGCCTCAGCCGCTACCTGCCGCCGCAGCTGCCGCTGATCGGCCTGCAGTCACCCCGCCCGGACGGCGCGATTGCCGCCAGCGCCGACATGGCTGCCGTGTGCGAGCAGCATCTGGCCGCATTGCGGCGCATCCAGCCGCATGGTCCGTATCATCTGGTCGGCTATTCGCTGGGTGGCACCGTGGCGCAGGGCCTGGCGGCACGGCTGAGCGCGCAGGGTGAAGAAGTAGCCTTCCTGGGCCTGTTCGATACCTATCCGCCGGAAGGCCAGGACTGGAGCGGGCCGACCGAGGACGAAGCCCGCGCCGAGGTAGACCGCGAACGCGAACAGTTCATGGATGCCGCCGAGGAAGCCACCGACAGCTTCATGGAGAACGAAAAAGCACAGATGTTCGGCCACATCATGGCCAACTACCAGGACGCGGTACGGTTGTTGTCAGCAGCGCGCACGCAGCGCTTTGCCGGCAAAGCCACGCTGTTCGTCGCCGAGCGGACGTTGCCGGCGGGCTGGGATGTGGAAGGTTGCTGGGCACCGCATCTGGATGGCCTGACCGTGCATCGCTTCGATTGCGCGCATGAAGACATCCTGTCACCCGAATCGCTGCAAACGCTGGGGCCGGTACTGGCGCAGGCATTGCGCGGGGATTGAACCATGACACTCGCGCTGCGCGTGATCGAGCCAGTCACGCAAGCACCCTGCATGCGGTTTTGCACTGCACCGGCCGTACGCTGGTCGGCGCGACTGCAGACTTGCGCTGCAGCGCCGATATGGATGATGCAGTAACAGCAATCGTAAAAACACGGCCCATGCCGTGGCAGTACACGCAATTCAAACCGGGGCCCTGCCCCGGTTTTTTTATGCCTGCCATTTGCGATGCATGCTCACAGGGCAAGCCAGCACATCACACCGCTTTCATGAGATCCGACGCGCTACCCATCGCCTTACCAGGCGCTGTTAGCCGCTTCAAAGGCGATGGCACCCGTTGCAGCAGACAGCAAAAAGCCGCCACAGCGCATGCGCACCGTGGCGGCTTTTGCCAGCAGGAACAGGTTTAGCTGTTCTTGTGGCTTTGGCGGCCGGCATTCACGTGTTGCTCGTGCGTGCCGCCCTGGGTGCCCTTGCCGCTTTGCGACGAAGCAGATTTGCTCTGCGACGACGAATTTTGCGACGAAGCGCTCTTGGCGTTGCTGTTGCTGTTCTTGGATTGATTGGACGAATTCGATTGATTAGCCATGATCATGCTCCTTGAAAAGTCGGCGAAGTTGCCGTTCCTCCCTGGTGCCGGAAGAACCGCCGCGCCTTTGCGCAACGTGACGTCAGCTTAATCGACCCGCCTGATTCCCCTCATCGGTACAGCCCGCGCTTTGGGCTAGGATTTCTGCCGGCCGCTTGTGGGGTAATCCCCATTGGCTTGTGGGGCAATGCCGTAACGTGGTTGCAATGCAGCAATGTGGTGACGTTGCAGCACAAAAACGGCAGTGACCATCGACGTGGCTGGGCTGCCACTGCCGTTTGCACCGCAGCATCGGCAATACGTATGCCACAGCAGCGCCCCGCTTGCCCTCTCCATTTGCATCAAGCAGCATGCCATCCGCATTGACATCCGTTCCACCAGTACCTAATTTGGAACGCTTCCCTTCATCCTCAATATGGAAACACGCAATGTATTTCTTGCTACGCTGCATCCGCGGTCTTGCCGGCCTGATCTTTGTGGGCAGTGCAAGTGCAGCCTTCAAGTATCTGGGCTCGGCTAACCTGCCCGGCACCGATACCGGCCACGCCATGGCCATCGTGCTGTTCATGGCCGTGCTGATGTCGATCTCTGGCGGCGTATTCTTCGGCCTGCGCAAACTGATCAACACGCTGCATCAAAAAAACGTTGGCACGCCACATCCCAAGCTGGCAGCCAGTCATTGGGCGCTGTGACGCAGCAATCCGTCTTTGCCGGACTGATGCAATGACAGCCATCATCGCCGCACATGAACACTCGATTTATCATCGCAAAGCACTGCAGCAAAGCGATCTTTGCGGCTGCCTCCATTGCCTGGCGATCTTTCCGCCAGATGCAATCGAGGAGTGGACCGATTTTCCCGAAGACGCAACGGATGAACCGCTCGGGAACACGGCGCTGTGCCCCGCATGCAGCATCGACCCGGTGATCGGTAGCGCCCCGGGGTATTCCGTCACCCCCGAGTTTCTGGCACAGACGCAGGCGCACCGGTTCAGGCACTGAGCTGCGTTGCCACAACCCCATGCGGTTCTGTTTCGCGACGCGGCATGGTGTTTGCAGAAATGAAAAACGCCGAATCAGCAATATCACTGATTCGGCGTTTCTTTTTTTGGTCGGAATGGCGGGATTCGAACTCGCGACCCCTTGCACCCCATGCAAGTGCGCTACCAGGCTGCGCTACATTCCGAGAGAGCAGCGATTATAACCACTCGTCGGCACTTGCGCCATAGCCCTCTTGCATTGAATTACCCAAGGGGAACCGACCCCTTGCACCCCATGCAAGTGCGCTAGCTGCATCAGGCCTGCAGCCAGTGCAGCAGCGCGTGCAGTTCTTCGCGCACGGTGGCATTGGCCACCACGGCGCTTGCTTCATCCTCACCCAGATGCGCCAGCTGGTTGCGGGCGCCACTGATGGTAAAGCCCTGCTCGTACAGCAGCGAGCGGATACGGCGCACCAGCAGCACCTCGTGGTGCTGGTAGTAACGCCGGTTGCCGCGGCGCTTCACCGGCTTGAGCTGGGTGAACTCCTGCTCCCAGTAGCGCAGCACATGCGGCTTTACGCCACACAGCTCGCTCACTTCACCGATGGTGAAGTAGCGCTTGGCCGGGATCGATGGCAGATCAGATGTCGGTACGACGTTGCTGCTGGCGCTTTGCATAATGCAGTTCAACCAGTCCCTTCAGTTTCTGGCTTGCGTGGAAGGTAACGACACGGCGCGCAGAGATAGGAATCTCTTCGCCGGTCTTGGGATTGCGGCCCGGGCGTTGCGGTTTGTCGCGCAGCTGGAAATTACCGAAACCTGAAAGTTTGACCACATCGCCATCTTGCAATGAGGTACGGATTTCTTCGAAAAAGGCCTCGACCATGTCTTTGGCCTCACGCTTGTTGAGGCCGACCTTGTCAAAAAGAAGATCGGCCAAATCAGCCTTGGTGAGCGTCATTTATTAAACCCTGAACAACCTGTTATGCGCGGAGCGTTGCACCGCATCCTTCCCCGCGGCGAATGATTTCCGCCACTACGCTTTCGACTTCTTCGTCCGTAAGCGTTTTCTGAGTATCTTGCATCAACACCTTGAATGCAAGGCTCTTTTTGCCTTCTTCAACACCCTTGCCACGGTAGACATCAAAGAGTTCGATGCCCGTAATCAACGGGGATTTCACTTTGGCAAACGCCGCAAGCAGCTCGGCGACGGCCACGTGCTCGTCCACCACCAGCGCCAGATCGCGGCGTACCGGCTGGAATTTCGACACCGCGCGGGCCTCGTGCTTGTGCACTGCCAGCAACGCGGCCACGTCCAGTTCGAACAACACCGGTGCGCTGCCCAGCTCGTAAGCCTGCGACCATTGCGGATGCAATTCACCCACCACTCCGATCACCAGGCCATCGACCACCACCTCGGCAGAACGGCCCGGGTGCAGTGCCACATGGCTGGCGCGGCGGAATTCGGCGCGGCGCGGGGCCAGCAATGCTTCCACGTCCGCTTTCACGTCGAAGAAATCAACCTTGTCCTTGCCTGCAGCCCATTGCTCCGGCTCGCGGCCACCCCATGCCAGGCCGGCGATCTTTTCCGGCTGTGCATCCGCGGCCACACCATGGAACACGCGCGCCACTTCGAACAGGCGCACGCGCTCATGGCGGCGGTTGATATTGTGCTTGAGGCCATTGATCAGACCGCCGAACAGTGTCGAGCGCATCACGCTCATCTGGCTGGCAATCGGGTTGATCAATTTTACCGGTGCCGTGTTGCCGGCAAAGTCTGCCTCCCACTTTTCTTCCACGAAAGCGTAGTTGATCGCTTCCTGGTAATCGCGGGCGGCGAGGATGTTCTTCAGTGCGGCCTTGCCACGCAGGTTGCCCGGCTGCGCCAGCATGGCGAGCTTGGCAACCGATGCACTCACGGGCACATTGTCGTAGCCATACACGCGCGCCACTTCTTCGATCAGGTCTTCCTCGATTTCGATATCGAAGCGATAAGACGGTGGCGTCACGGTGATCACGTCGCCCGCCAGCGCGGTAGCAAGGCCCAGCCGGCGCAGGATGGCAACGATCTCATCGGCCGGCAATGCCAGCCCCAGCACGCGGGCCACGCGCGATACACGCAGCGCCACCGGTGCACGTGCGGGCAGTTCGGCCACGCTTTCCTGCACCGGGCCAGCCTGGCCACCGCAGATGTCCAGCACCAGTTGCGTGGCGCGCTCCAGCGCGTTGCGACAGCTGCCGAAATCCACGCCCCGCTCGAAGCGGTGCGACGAATCGGACGAGAAACCCAGCCGGCGTGCCTTGCCGGCAATCACTGCCGGCGCAAAGAATGCCGATTCCAGGAAGACATCCTGTGCGCCGGCTTCCACGCCGGTTTCGCCGCCACCCATGATGCCGGCCAGTGCCACTGGCCTGGCTTCATCGGCAATCACCAGCATGTCGGCTTCGAGCTTCAGCTCCTTGTCGTTCAACAAGGTGATGGTCTCGCCGGCATGAGCAAAACGCACGGTGATGCCGCCCTGCAGCTTGGCCAGATCGAACGCGTGCATCGGCTGGCCCTGTTCGAGCAGCACATAGTTGGTGATGTCGACGATGGCCGAGATCGAGCGCGTGCCACTGCGCGCCAGGCGCTGCTTCATCCAGTCCGGCGTTGGCGCGGCCTGGTTCACACCCTTGATCACGCGGCCAGCGTAGCGCGGGCACGCATCACCCGCAGCCAGCGTGATGCTGCGCACATCGTCGACTTGCGGTGCCACTGCGGCAATCTCCACCACGGTCTGCGCGGTGCCGGTCAGCGCGGCCACTTCACGCGCAATCCCCTTGATCGACAGGCAATCGGTGCGGTTGGGCGTGAGCTTGAGCGTCAGCAGCCGGTCGTCCAGGTTCAGGTAGTCACGGATGGGTGTGCCGACCGGCGCATCCGCCGGCAGGATCATCAGGCCATCCACATCGTCGGGCAGGCCCAGCTCCTTGCCGGAACAGAGCATGCCGGACGATTCGATGCCGCGCACCTTGGCCTGCTTGATCTTGAAATCACCCGGCAGCACCGCGCCGATGCGTGCGCACGGAATGCGGATCCCCACCGAGACATTCGGCGCGCCGCAGACGATCTGCAGCGGCCCGGCTTCGCCGACGTTCACGCTGCACACGTTCAGGCGGTCTGCATCCGGGTGCTTGCTCACGCTGAGCACTTCGGCCACGAATACATTGCTGAATGCCGGGGCCGCAGCCTCGTTTTCTTCCACTTCCAGACCGGCCATGGTCAGCAAATGCGCCAGCTCATCGGACGAGAGCGCCGGGTTCACCCAGCTGCGCAGCCATTGTTCAGAGAATTTCATGCTGTGCGCTCCGGATTATTTGAATTGGCCAAGGAAGGACAGGTCGTTGTCGAAGAACAGGCGCAGATCGTTCACGCCGTAATACAGCATGGCAAAACGGTCGAGGCCGATGCCGAAGGCAAAGCCGGTGTACTGCTCCGCATCGATACCCACGTTCTTCAGCACATTCGGGTGCACCATGCCGCAACCGCCCACTTCCAGCCAGCCACGCGCGCCCAGCACGTCGATTTCGGCGGACGGCTCGGTAAACGGGAAGAACGACGGGCGGAACCGCACCTGCAGGTCGTCACGCTCGAAGAAGTTGCGCAGGAAGTCGACGATCACGCTCTTCAAGTCGGCAAACGATACGCCCTCGTCCACCCACAGGCCTTCCATCTGGTGGAACATCGGCGAGTGCGTGGCATCCGAGTCAACGCGGTACACGCGGCCCGGCGCAATGATCTTGATCGGCGGCTGGTTATCCAGCATGTAGCGCACCTGGATCGGGCTGGTATGCGTGCGCAGCACCAGCGGCTCGCCAGCGCCCTCTACATAGAAGGTGTCCTGCATGGCGCGCGCCGGGTGATCCTTGGGGATATTGAGCGCGGCAAAGTTGTGGAAGTCGTTTTCGATTTCCGGGCCATCGGCCACGTCGAAACCGATGGAGCGGAACAGGTTCTCGATGCGCTGCTGCACCAGTGTCACCGGGTGAAGTCCACCGGCGCTGCGGCCGCGGCCCGGCAACGTGATGTCCAGCGCCTCGGCCGCCAGCTGCTTCGCCAGCTTCTCGGCCGCCAGCGCTTCGCGGCGCGTGTTCAGCGCGGCTTCGAATGCCTGCTTAGCCTGGTTGACGGTGGCGCCGAAGCTTTTTTTCTCTTCCGGCGGCAAGGTGCCCAGCTGCTTGAGCAGCGCGCTGATGGCACCCTCTTTGCCGACATAGCGGGCTTTGGTGTTTTCAAGTTCGACCGGGTCGTTTGTCGCGGCGAGCGCGGCAAGGCCCTCTTCGAGTATGGCTTGTACGTTGGCAACCATGGTGGCCCCATCTGGGTCTGAAATACGTTACGCAAAACCGCCTGAGCACAGGCGCACTTGGGTAAGGCATCGCATTGTTTGAAACAGCGGCACGGCGGCCGGCGGACATCAGGCATCGGCTGGCGATCGGGTGAAAGCGGCCGAATAAAAAAGGGAGGCTTATCGCCTCCCTTTTCAAAGCACTTGCCGATCAGGCAGCGAGGCTTACCTTGGCTTGCTCGACAAACTTGGCAAAAGCCGGCTTGTCAAACACGGCCAGGTCGGCCAAGACCTTGCGGTCTACTTCGATGCCAGCCTTTTTCAGGCCGTTCATGAAGCGGCTGTACGCCAGACCACACTCACGGGAAGCCGCGTTGATACGGGCGATCCACAGAGTACGGAATTGACGCTTCCTTTGACGACGGTCGCGGTAAGCATATTGACCGGCCTTCATCACCGCTTGCTTGGCGATCCGGTATACGTTCTTGCGACGGCCGCGGTAACCCTTGGCCAGTGCGAGTACTTTCTTGTGACGAGCGCGGGCTGTTACACCACGTTTAACGCGAGGCATCTCTTATCTCCTTGAGTTACGCGTAGGGCAACATTGCACGTACGTGGCCCATGTTCGACGGATCGACCATGCTGGTGCCGCGCAGTTGGCGCTTTGTCTTGGTAGTTTTCTTGGTCAGGATGTGACGCTTGAACGCGTGTGCGCGCTTGACGCCGCCACCGCCGAGAACCTTGAAGCGCTTTTTGGCGCTGCTCTTGGTTTTCATCTTGGGCATGGAATGCTCCGAATGAAGTTAAATTAGGCAACAGGCGCCCCGCGGTATTGACCTTGGGGACTTAGTGGCCTGGCACCACGTTTATGTTGCGACAACCGGCAGCGGTGTTCTGCGCCTTGACGGGGGCTGTCGCCACCCCGCTCTTTTTTCTGTACGGCCTGTACTGCAAGCAATACGCCCCCTGCCGCATCAATCAATCGATGCCGGCAGGTACTGCGGCAGCAATGCTTATTTCTTCTTGGGCGACAGCATCATCACCATCTGACGGCCTTCCAGGCGCGGGTGTTGCTCCACGATCGCCAGTTCGGTCAGGTCAGCTTCGACACGCTTCAATTGCGCCATGCCGATTTCTTGGTGAGCCATTTCACGGCCGCGGAAACGCAGCGTGATCTTGGCCTTGTCGCCATCTTCGAGGAAGCGGATCAGATTGCGCAGCTTGACTTGGTAGTCGTTCTCGTCGGTACCCGGACGGAATTTGACTTCCTTGATCTGGATCTGCTTCTGATTGAGCTTGGCCGCGTGGTCTTTCTTGGATTTCTCGTACTTGTACTTGCCGTAGTCCATCACACGGCAAACCGGTGGCGTGGCGGTAGGGGCGATCTCAACCAGATCGACTTCCGCTTCTTCGGCCAGTGCCAGCGCTTGCGCCAGGCTCACGATACCGAGTTGCTCACCATCCAGACCTTGCAGTCGTACTTCTCGCGCGGTGATTTCACCATTGATGCGCGGTTCTTTATCCGAAGCAGCTATCTCTTTTCTCCAAGTCGTAAAACAAAAACCGTGCGGCTGACGTGGGCATCAGGCCTTGGGGGTTTCCGCCTGCATGCGTTCCAGGAACGCTGCCAGGTTGATTTGCCCGAGGTCTTCGCCACTGCGGCTGCGCACGGCCACCAAGCCCGCTTCTTTTTCCTTGTCGCCCACGATGAGCTGATAAGGAATCCGTTGCAAGCTATGTTCCCGGATTTTATAGGTTATTTTCTCATTTCTCAAGTCGGCCTCAACCCTGAGGCCTGCATCCTTGAGCTGGCGCGCCACCGATTCGGCATATTCACGCTGCGATTCGGAGATATTGAGCACCACCGCCTGCACCGGGGCCAGCCACGACGGGAACGCACCAGAGAAGTTTTCGATCAGGATGCCGAGGAAACGCTCCATCGAGCCGACGATGGCACGATGCAGCATCACCGGGCGCTGGCGGGTATTGTCTTCCGCCACGTATTCCGGGCCCAGGCGTTCGGGCAGAACGAAGTCGAGCTGCAGCGTACCGCACTGCCAGGAACGGCCGATGGCATCCTTGATGTGGTATTCGATCTTGGGGCCGTAGAACGCACCCTCGCCCGGCAACTCTTCCCATTCCACGCCACAGGCACGCAGTGCAACACGCAGGCCATCTTCGGCACGATCCCACACTTCATCGCTGCCGGCACGCTTGGCCGGGCGCAGCGCCAGCTTGATGGCGATGCCCTCAAAGCCGAAATCGTCGTACACGCTCATCGCCAGCGCATGGAAAGTCTTCGCTTCTTCGATCAGCTGGCTTTCCATACAGAAGATGTGTGCATCGTCCTGCGTGAAACCGCGCACGCGCATCAGACCGTGCAGCGAGCCGGACGGCTCGTTGCGGTGGCAGGCGCCGAACTCGGCCAAGCGCAGCGGCAGATCGCGGTACGAGCGCAGGTCGCTGTTGAAAATCTGTACGTGGCCCGGGCAGTTCATCGGCTTCACCGCATAGGTGCGCTTTTCCGATTCGGTCACGAACATGTTGTCCTGGTAGTTCTCCCAGTGGCCCGATTTCTCCCACAGGCTGCGGTCCATCATCATCGGCGTACGCACTTCCTGGTAGCCGGCCTTGTTCAGGCGGGCACGCATGTACTGCTCGACCGATTGCCACAGCGACCAGCCCTTGGGGTGCCAGAACACCATGCCCGGCGCCTCTTCCTGCATGTGGAACAGATCGAGAGCGCGGCCGATCTTGCGGTGATCGCGCTTTTCCGATTCTTCCAGCCGGTGCAGATAGGCTTCCAGGTCTTCTTTCTTCGCCCACGCCGTGCCATACACGCGGGTGAGCATTTCGTTCTTCGAATCACCGCGCCAGTAGGCACCGGCCACCTTCATCAGCTTGAAGACTTTCAGCTTGCCGGTGGACGGCACGTGCGGGCCGCGGCACAGGTCGGTGAAATCGCCTTCGCGGTACAGGCTCAGCACTTCACCCTGCGGGATCGATTCAATGATCTCGGCCTTGTACGCCTCGCCGATGCTCTTGAAGTAGGCAATGGCTTCGTCGCGCGGCAGCTCGTAGCGCTCGACCGGAATATCCTTCTTGGACAGCTCGAGCATTTTCTTCTCGATCGCTTCCAGATCTTCCGGCGTGAATGGGCGCTTGTAGCTGAAATCGTAGAAGAAGCCATCCTCGATCACCGGGCCGATGGTGACTTGCGCATCCGGGAACAGGCTCTTCACCGCGTAGGCGAGCAAGTGGGCTGTCGAGTGGCGGATCACGTCCAGGCCATCGGCATCACGCTCGGTCACGATGGCCAGCTGCACATCGCGCTCGATCAGGTAGCTGGTATCGACCAGCACACCATCCACCTTGCCGGCCAGCGCGGCACGGGCAAGACCGGCACCGATGCTGGCAGCAACGCCGGCTACGGTAACGGGCGCGTCGAATTGACGTTGGGAACCATCTGGAAGCGTAATCACCGGCATGTGAGCCACCTGTTCAAGTAAACGTTGTGTCTGCTGCGGCCCACATGGGCTGCGCGTATCGGTTCGTGCTTTGCGCCCGCGCGGGCAAAAAAAAAGTGCGGGCTAAGCCGCACTTTTTTACATCAAGCTCTGGTTTGACCAGTGCACGGCTACCCGGGTCAGTTTTGGGTAGTGGTGCGGGTTCGAAACATGAGCTTGATTCCTTATCTAAATCCGTTGGTAGGCACGATTGGACTCGAACCAACGACCCCCACCATGTCAAGGTGGTGCTCTAACCAGCTGAGCTACGTGCCTAACGAAGAAGGCGAACTATAGCGAGATTACCGCAGGGCTGCAAGCCCCCTTACACAAGAAATTTCGCTCAACTACGTCAAATACCGGGTTTACGCCAGAAATAGCGCCATACGAAGCCGGGCCAGGCCAGCACCGCGAACAACGCCAGCGTAGTGGCATAGAACGGCCAGTTCTGCGCGTGCACGTCGGCAATGCGCCCTTCCAGCAAGCGGGCTAGCAAACCCAGTACCACGTAGTAAACCAGCCATTCCAGCAACTGCCAGCCGAAGTGCTTGCGGGCCAGTGCCACAAAACCGAACAGCCGGACGGAGAGGAAAGGCACATTGGCGGCCAGCGCCGCCAATGTGCAGATGATCAGTACTTCGATCATGCGGGATCAGTGCATCAGCAGCGAGGTACCGATGGCGCGGTTGGCAATTGCCAGCAGCGTATCGGGCACCAGGCCCAGGGCCAGCAGCGCCAGGCAGTTCACCGACAGGATGATGCGCGTATCCCAGCCCGCAACGATGGCTTCGTTGTCGGTCGGCTCGTCAAAGTACATGACCTTGACCACGCGCAGGTAATAGAACGCGCCGATCAGCGACATCAGCACTGCAATCACCGCCAGCCATACCAGGCCCAGGTTCACCACAGCCTTGAGCACCGCCAGCTTGGCAAAGAAGCCGACGAAGACCGGAATGCCCGCCATCGAGAACATCACCATCAGCATCATCAGCGCAAACCACGGGCTGCGGCGGGCCAGGCCCTTGAACGCATCGATGGTATCGGCTTCATAACCCTCGCGGGACAGCAGCATGATCACACCGAAGCCGGCAGCTGCGGTCAGCACATAGGTGAACGCGTAGAAGAATGCCGCCGAATACCCAACCGGATTGGCCACCAGGAAACCCAGCAGCAGGAAACCCATGTGCGAAATCGTCGAGTACGCAAACATCCGCTTCAGGTTGGTTTGTGCAATCGCGGTCAGGTTGCCGATCACCAGCGACAGCACCGCCAGCACCACCAGCATGCTGCGCCAGTCCGGGCCGAAGCCCTCCAGGCCCTGTGCCAGAATGCGGATGATGAAGGCAAACGCAGCCAGCTTCGGAGCGGAACCGATCAGCTGTGCAATCGGGGTCGGTGCGCCTTCGTAAACGTCCGGCACCCACATATGGAACGGCACGGCACCCAGCTTGAAGCCGAGGCCGGTCACGATGAATACCAGACCGAAGATGGCCAGCAGCGGGTTGACCTGGCCTTGCGAGATCTTGTGCGCAATCACGAACACGTCCAGCGAACCGGTGGCACCGTAGACCATGGACATGCCGTACAGCAGCATGCCGGAGGCCAGCGCGCCCAGCACGAAGTACTTCATCGCTGCTTCGGTGGCTTTCACGTAGTCACGGCGCAGTGCCACCAGCGCATACAGCGACAGCGACAGCAGCTCCAGGCCCACATACAGCACCAGGAAGTTGACTGCAGACACCATCACCAGCATGCCCAGCAGCGCGAACAAGGTCAGCGTGAACAGCTCGCCACGCCACAGATCGCGCGTCTTGGCATAGCTGCGGGCATAAACCAGTGCCAGCGCCACGCCGATGATGATGCCGATCTTGGAGAAGGTGGCAATCTGGTCGACCACAAACAAGCCGTTGAACGCCAGCTGCGGCAGTTCCGAATAGCTGTAGAACAGCAGGCCACCGGTGACCGCCAGTGCGATCAGCGTCAGTACATAGGTCACCAGACGATCATCGTCACGGACAAAAAGATCAATCAGCAGGATCGCGCAGGTGGCACAGAGAAGGAAAATCTCCGGCGCGGCAATCCATGCATTCAAACTGGTCCAAGTCATGCTCTAAACCCTTATCTCGCAGACACTGTTATTGGGGGAGCTTGGATTGCGATACATGCCAGATCAGGTCATTGACCGACATATGCATCACATCGACAAACAGCTTCGGATACAAGCCCATGCCCAGCACGGTCACGGCCAGGATCGCCAGCACGAAGAACTCGCGTGCATTCACGTCCTTCAGTTCAGCCACGTGGTCGTTGCCCACATCGCCGAAAATCACCCGCTTGTACATCCACAAGGTGTACGCAGCGCCGAAGATCAGCGTGGTTGCACCCGCTACCGCGTACCAGAAGTTCACCTGCACCGCACCCAGGATTACCAGGAATTCACCCGAGAAACCCGAGGTACCCGGCAGGCCGGAGTTGGCCATGGCAAACAACATGAAGAAGGCAGCGAAAATCGGCATCTTGTTGGCCACGCCGCCGTAATCGGCGATCTTGCGGCTATGCACGCGGTCGTACATCACGCCGATGCAGAAGAACATCGCGGCGGATACGAAGCCGTGCGAGATCATCTGCGCAATCGCGCCCTCGACCGCCCACGAATTCAGTTCGCCGCCGCTGGTGCCGCCAAACATGAAGAAGCCCAGTGTGACGAAGCCCATGTGCGAGATCGACGAATACGCCACCAGCTTTTTCATGTCGGTCTGTACCAGCGCCACCAGGCCGATATACACCACCGCCACCAGCGAGAACAGCACGAACACCCACGCATATTCGCGGCAGGCATCGGGCACGATCGGCAGCGCAAACCGCAGGAAACCGTACGCACCCAGCTTGAGGGTGATCGCAGCCAGCACCATCGAACCACCAGTCGGTGCCTCGACGTGCGCATCCGGCAGCCAGGTATGCACCGGCCACATCGGCACCTTCACCGCAAAGGCGAAGAAGAAAGCGATCAGCACGAACACCTGTGCACCCATGCCCAGCGGCAGGCGGGCGAAATCAGCAATCGCAAAGCTGCCATCGGCCTGGTAGTACAGGTAGATGAAGGCAACCAGGGTGAGCAGCGAGCCCAGCAGCGTGTACAGGAAGAACTTGAACGACGCGTAAACGCGGTTCTGGCCACCCCAGATACCGATGATCAGGTACATCGGGATCAGCATCGCTTCAAAGAAGCAATAGAACAGGATGGCATCCTGCGCGGCAAACGCGCCGTTGATCAGGCCCGACATGATCAGGAACGCAGCCAGGTAATGCGCGGCACGCTTCTGGATCACTTCCCAGCCAGCCAGCACCACCAGCAAGGTGGTGAAGCTGTTGAGCAGCAGGAACCACACCGAGATGCCGTCCACGCCCAGGTGGTAGTTGATGTTGAACGTCTTGATCCACGGCTTGAGCTCAACGAACTGCATGCCGCCGTTGAGGACATCAAAACCGGTATAGAGCGGAATCGTGACCAGAAAGCTCGCCAGCGCGCCAATCACGGCGATCCAGCGTGCGATCTGTGCATGCTTGTCCCCGCCGGTGGCGAGCACCACGAGGCCTGCCAGTACTGGCAGCCAGATCGCGAGGCTCAGAAGATTACCCGTCATAGTCTTACCTACTTGTTATTTCATCAATCCGATTGAACGCCGCGCTTCAGTGCAGCGCGAACAGCCTGTACGTGAGCCAGCTCAGCAAACCCAGCGCGCCGATGATCATGGCGAACGCGTAGTGGTAGATGTAGCCAGTCTGTGCACGGCGAACGGCGCCGGAGAAGAAGCCCACCACCTTGGCCGTGCCGTTGACGATCAGGCCATCGATCATCAGCACGTCGCCCACCTTCCACAGCGCGGTACCCAGCGCACGACCAAAGGCGGAGAAGCCATTGATGTAGAGGTGATCCATGTAGTACTTCTCTTCCAGCAGCTTCTTGACGCCAATCGAGATGAAGAAGCGATCGCAGGCAGCCGGCAATGCAGGTTTGACCATGTAGAAAATGTAGGCAGCAACCACACCGCCGATGGCAAGGTACAGCGGCAGCGTGCTGAACGCGTGCTTCACCATGCCGAACGGGCCGTGGAATTCTTCCTTCATGATCTCCAGCGCGTGATGCGCTTCCGGATTGACGAAGATCACGCCTTCGAAGAAGTTGCCGTACAGCATCGGCTCGATCGCGAAGTAACCGATCAGCACCGACGGGATGGCCAGCAGCACCAGCGGCAGTGTCACCACCCACGGACTTTCGTGCGGCTTGTCGTGCGGGCCGAGGCCATGGTGATGGTCGTGGTCTTCTTCGTTGTTGTCGACGTGATGGTCGTGATGACCCTTCTCCATCCAGCGCTCCTTGCCATGGAAGACAAGGAAATACATGCGGAACGAGTAGAACGCAGTCACGAACACACCGGCCACCACGGCGAAGTAGGCAAAGCCCGCGCCCGGCAGATGCGATTCGGCCACCGCTTCGATGATCGAATCCTTGGAATAGAAGCCGGAGAAGAACGGCGTGCCGATCAGCGCCAGCGAACCCAGCAAGGAGGTGATCCAGGTGATCTTCATGTACTTGCGCAAGCCACCCATGTTGCGGATGTCCTGGTCATGATGCATGCCGATGATCACCGAGCCGGCGCCAAGGAACAGCAGCGCCTTGAAGAACGCGTGTGTCATCAGGTGGAACACGGCCACCGAGTAAGCCGATGCGCCCAGCGCCACGGTCATGTAACCGAGCTGCGACAGCGTGGAGTACGCAACCACGCGCTTGATGTCGTTCTGGATGATGCCGAGGAAACCCATGAACAGCGCAGTGATCGCGCCGATCACCAGCACGAAGTTCAGCGCGGTATCCGACAGCTCGAACAGCGGCGACATGCGCGACACCATGAAGATACCGGCCGTCACCATGGTGGCGGCGTGAATCAGCGCGGAAATCGGTGTCGGGCCCTCCATCGAATCGGGCAGCCATACGTGCAGCGGGAACTGTGCCGATTTACCCATCGCACCGACGAACAGCAGGATGCAGGTCACGCTCAGCAACGACCAGCTGGTACCCGGGAACAGGCTGATGGCTGCGTCTTTCAGTTCCGGCGCCTTGGCGAATACTTCGGCGTAATCGAGCGTACCGAAGTGCGCCAGCACGAGGCCGATGCCCAGCAGGAAGCCGAAGTCACCCACGCGGTTGACGAGAAACGCCTTCAGGTTGGCGAACGTGGCGGTCGGGCGCTTGAACCAGAAGCCGATCAGCAGGTAGGACACGAGGCCCACTGCTTCCCAGCCGAAGAACAGCTGCACGAAGTTGTTGGCCATCACCAGCATCAGCATCGAGAAGGTGAACAGCGAGATATAGCTGAAGAAACGCTGGTAGCCCGGGTCTTCCTGCATGTAGCCGATGGTGTAGATATGCACCATCAGCGAGACGAAGGTGACCACGCACATCATCATCGCGGTCAGCTTGTCGACCAGGAAGCCGACGTTGAGATCAACGCCGTTCACGGTCAGCCAGGTGTAGATGGTGCCGTTGAAGCTGGCGCCACCGTCGATCAAGGTCTTGAGCACGTAGGCAGACAGCGCGAACGCCACTGCCACGCCGCCGATGGTGACGGTATGCGCAGCGCGCCGGCCGATCGCCCAGCCAAAGAGACCTGCCACCAGCGCGCCAAACAACGGCGCCAGCGGAATCAGCAGGTAGATTGTTTTCATGTCCATGGGTTAAGCCCTGTTGTTATCTTGGCCGGAAGTCCGGTTAGCCCTTGAGATGATCGAGGTCTTCCACATTGATCGAGCGCAGGTTGCGGAACAGCACAACCAGGATCGCCAGGCCAATGGCCGACTCGGCCGCAGCCACTGTCAGGATGAAGAAGACAAAAATCTGTCCGGATGCGTCACCCAGGAACTGCGAAAACGCGATGAAATTGATATTGACCGCCAGCAGCATCAGCTCGATTGCCATCAGCAACACGATCAGGTTCTTGCGGTTCATGAAGATGCCGAACACCGAGATCGCAAACAGGATCGCGGCCAGCACCAAGTAATGAGTCAATGTGAGCATGTGTCTCCCCTGCCCTTATGCTTGCTGCTCGCCATCGGCAGCTTTGGGCGGCTCGATGGTGGCGCGGGCTTCAGTCGGCACAGAAACAATCTTGAGGCGATCATTGCGCTTCACCTTGATCTGGTCGGCCGGGTTGATGTACTTGGTGTTCTTGCGCTTGCGCAGCGTGAGCGCAATCGCCGCGATCATGCCCACCAGCAGCAAGGCAGCAGCCAGCTGGAACGGCAGGAAGTAATGCGTATAGATCAGTTGACCCAGTGCCTTGGCATTGTTGTAGCCAGGCGCCGGCTCGACGAGCACCGCCCCTTCGATCTGCGCGGCCTGGTGCGTGAGCACCAGCACCATTTCGACCGCCATGATCACGGCCACCGTGCCGGCTACCGGCACATAGCGCCAGAAGCCCTTGCGCAGCTCTTCGAAGTTGACGTCCAGCATCATCACCACGAACAGGAACAGCACCATCACCGCGCCCACGTAAATGACGATCAGCGATACCGCCAGGAACTCGGCCTTGATCAGCATCCACAGCACGGCACCGGTGAAGAACGACAGCACCAGGTACAGCGCGGCGTGCACCGGGTTCTTGGAGGCAATCACCCCGAACGCGGCCGCCAGCAGGACTGCGGCAAAGATATAAAAAATGACTACGGTCATCACAGATCCCTTTTAGCGGTACTTGGCGTCCGCAGCCTTGCGGGCTGCGATTTCGCTCTCGTACTTGTCGCCGACCGCGAGCAGCATCGGCTTGGTGTAATACAGATCGCCGCGCTTTTCGCCGTGGTATTCGAGGATGTGCGTTTCGACAATGGCATCCACTGGACAGGCTTCTTCGCAGAAACCGCAGAAGATGCACTTGGTCAGGTCGATGTCGTAACGCGAAGTGCGGCGGGTGCCGTCGTCACGCGTTTCCGATTCGATGGTGATGGCCATTGCCGGGCAGACGGCCTCGCACAGTTTGCAGGCAATGCAGCGCTCTTCGCCGTTGGCGTAGCGGCGCTGTGCATGCAGGCCGCGGAAACGCGGGCTGTACGGGGTTTTCTCTTCCGGGAACTGCACGGTGATCTTGCGCTGGAAGAAGTGACGCCCGGTGAGCATCAGCCCCTTGACGAGTTCGACCAGCAGGAAGGTCTTGAAGAAATGATTGATTTTTTCCATGTCTCTTATCCTCGCCTTACTTCCACAGCGTCAGCGGGGTTTGCATCCAGGCACCCACCAGCACGATCCACACCAGCGTGACCGGGATGAAGATTTTCCAGCCCAGACGCATCAGCTGGTCATAACGGTAGCGCGGGAATGTTGCGCGGAACCACAGGAAGCAGAACAACAGGAACGCAACCTTCAATACCCACCACAGGAAGCTTGCCGCGCCCAGCACCGGCCAGCTTGCCGGGAACGGGCTCAGCCAGCCGCCAAGGAACATGACAGCCGCCATGGCGGAAATCAGGATCATGTTGGCGTATTCGGCCAGGAAGAACAGCGCGAAGCTCATGCCCGAATATTCGATCATGTGGCCGGCAACGATTTCCGATTCGCCTTCGGTCACGTCGAACGGTGCGCGGTTGGTTTCCGCCAGGCCCGAGATGAAGTAGACGACGAACAGCGGCAGCAGCGGCAGCCAGTTCCAGCTGAACACCGAGCCACCGGCAATGCCATGGCCCTGACCATTGACGATCTCGGTGAGGTTGAGCGAACCGGACACCATGATCACGCCAACCAGCGCAAAGCCCATCGCCAGCTCGTACGAGATCACCTGCGCCGCGGCGCGCATCGCACCGAGGAACGCATACTTGGAGTTGGAAGCCCAACCGGCGAGGATCACGCCGTATACGCCCATCGAGGTAATGGCCATCACGTACAGCAGGCCCACGTTCACATCGGCCAGCACGAAGCCGGGATAGAACGGCACCACCGCCCACGCGGCCAGTGCCGGCATCAGCACCATCACCGGCGCCACGAAGAACAGCCCCTTGCTGGCGGCGGACGGAGTGATGATTTCCTTGAGCAGCAGCTTCACGCCGTCGGCGATCGGTTGCAGCAAGCCGAACGGACCAACCCGGTTCGGGCCGATACGGATCTGCATGTAGCCGATGACCTTGCGCTCTGCCAGGGTCATGTAGGCCACGGCACCGAAGATCGGCGCCACGATGCAGAGGATCTTCAGTACGGTCCAGATAACAAAGGCCAGCGTTTCATTGAGGCCCAGCGTGGTATGAAAGAATTCCATGCTTGTCCCCTTATGCCTTCACGACCGACACGGCGCCGGTACCCAGATTGCGGGTAGCCGGTGCAGCCAGCGGAACGCGTACCACCTGATCGAGCAGGCCTTCGTCTGCCACGGCAGCCAGCACGGCGTCACTACCACCCTGGCTCACGCGTACCTGGTCACCGGCAGCCACGCCCAGCGCGGCCAGCGTTGCCGCATTGGCACGCAGCTGGCCAGCCACCTGCGCATCGGCAGTCGCCTGCAGGCTGACTGCACGGCGGGTGATGGCATCGGCCTGATACGCCGGCACTTCGGCCAGGCGCACGAGACCTGCAGCAACAGCCTGCGGCTTGACGTGCACGGCCGCAGCCGGTGCATTGTCGAGTTTGGCATCGATGCCGGCAGCGAGGATTTCGTCGCGCACTTCTTCCGAGCTGTTGTAGTGGAAGTTTTCCACGCCCAGCAGGTTGCCCAGCACGCGGAAGACTTTCCACGCCGGACGGGTTTCGCCCAGCGGGCGTACCACGCCATTGAAGCTTTGCGGACGGCCTTCCATGTTGATGAAGGTGCCGGAGGTTTCCGAGAACGGCGAAACCGGCAGGATCACGTCGGCGTAATCGAATGCGCACGACTGGAATGGCGACATCACCACGACCATCTCGGCCTTTTCCAGCGCGGCAACGGCTTCTGCACCGTTGGCGGTATCGAAATCGGCTTCAGCATTGAGCAGCACGTAGGCTTTCTTCGGCTGGGCAAACACGTTGCCCGCCCCCTGGAAGCCCACCAGCTGCGCACCAACGGTATTGGCGGCATCGGACAGCACGCCCAGCTTGGCGCCCAACACGTCGGACAGCGCGGTTGCCGCAGCGTACAGCTCAGCAGCGCGTGCGTTCTGGATGGCAAGGTTGCCCAGCAGCACTGCGGCGCTTTCCTTGCCGATCAGTGTTTCGGCAACCTGCCTGGCAGTTGCGGTCACTTCAACGCCGTTCAGGTCGATATGCGCCGGTGCAGCAGCACCGGTGATTTCAACCGCAGCCTTCAGTGTAGCCAGCACGCCCTCGACCAGTTGGTCCGGGCGGGTGATCACCTGACCGCTCACCTTGGTGAGCAGATCATCGCCATGCGAGTTGATGATGGACAGCGTGCCGCCCTTCTTCACCGACTGGCGCAGGCGTTGCGCGATCAGCGGTTGATCCTTGCGCAGCGTGGAGCCGATCACCAGCACGGCCTTGGTCTGCGCCAGTTCGCTGATGCTCTGGCCCAGCCATTGCACACCCCTGGTGGCAACCGGCTCGGTCACGCGCAGGCGCGATTCGACGCTGGACACACCCACGCCAGCGAGCAGCTTCTTGAACAGGAACAGCTCTTCCAGCGTCGACGAGGCATTCGCCACGCCGGCCACGCTGTCGGCGCCATGATCAGCCACCACGGACTTGAGGCCGTTGGCCACGTATTCGAGTGCAGTCTGCCAATCGGCTTCCTGCCATACGCCGCCCTGCTTGATCAATGGCTTGGTCAGGCGCTCATCCGAATTCAGCGCTTCGTAGCTGAAACGGTCGCGGTCGGACAGCCAGCATTCGTTGATCGCTTCGTTTTCCAGCGGCAGCACGCGCTTGATCTTGTGATCCTTGACCTGCACCACCAGATTGGCGCCCAGGCCATCATGCGCGGCCACGCTCTTGCGGCGCGACAGCTCCCAGGTACGGGCGCTGTAGCGGAAAGGCTTGGACGTGAGCGCACCGACCGGGCACAGGTCGATGATGTTGCCGGAGATTTCCGAGTTCACCGTCTTGCCGATATACGGCATCACTTCGGTGAATTCGCCGCGGCCACCCATGCCCAGCTCCTGGAAGCCGGCAATTTCTTCGGTGAACCGCACGCAGCGGCTGCAATGGATGCAGCGTGTCATGTCGGTGGAGACCAGCGGACCGAGGTCCTTGTTGACCACCACGCGCTTTTCTTCCTGGTAGCGCGAGCCGGACTGGCCATAACCGACAGCCAGATCCTGCAGGTTGCACTCGCCGCCCTGATCGCAGATCGGGCAGTCCAGCGGGTGGTTGATCAACAGGAATTCCATCACGCCCTTCTGGGCCTTCACGGCCATGTCAGAGTGGGTGTAGACCTTCATCCCGTCAGTCACGGGCGTGGCACAGGCGGGCAGCGGTTTGGGCGCTTTTTCGACCTGGACCAGGCACATGCGGCAGTTGGCAGCGATCGACAGTTTCTTGTGGTAGCAGAAATGCGGGATGTGCACGCCGACAGAGTTCGCCGCGTCCATCACCGTGCTGCCGCCCGGCACTGTCAATGTCTTACCGTCGATTTCAATTTCCAGCATGATCGACTCGATTCAATGGCAAATTTTTAAACCAGCGCAAATCAGTAGCCTGGAGCCAGGCAGGATTTGCTATGGATGTGGTGTTCGAATTCGGCGCGGAAGTGCTTGAGCATCCCCTGCACCGGCATCACGGCGGCATCGCCCAGCGCACAGATGGTGCGGCCGGCGATATTGCCACCCACGGACAGCAGCAGGTCCAGATCTTCCGGACGGCCCTGGCCGTGTTCGATACGGTGCACCACGCGGTACAGCCAGCCCGTGCCTTCACGGCAAGGAGTACATTGGCCGCACGATTCCTCGTGGTAGAAATAGGACAGGCGTTCAAGCGCCTTCACCATGCAGACGGTTTCGTCCATGACGATGACCGCGCCCGAGCCCAGCATCGAGCCGGCCTTGGAGATCGAGTCATAATCCATCGTGCATTGCATCATGATTTCGGCCGGCAGCACCGGGGCGGACGAGCCACCCGGAATCACCGCCTTGAGCTTTTTGCCATCGCGCATGCCACCGCACATTTCCAGCAGTTCGCTGAACGGCGTGCCAAGCGGAATCTCATAGTTGCCCGGGCGGTTCACATGGCCGGAGACCGAGAACAGCTTGGTGCCGCCGTTGTTGGGCTTGCCCAGCTCCAGGAACTTCTGCCCGCCTTCGCGGATGATGAACGGCACCGATGCAAAGGTTTCGGTGTTGTTGATCGTGGTCGGCTTGCCATACAGGCCGAAGCTTGCCGGGAACGGCGGCTTGAAGCGCGGCTGGCCTTTCTTGCCTTCCAGCGATTCGAGCAACGCGGTTTCTTCGCCACAGATATAGGCGCCGTAACCGTGATGGCCATGCAGCTGGAAGCAGAAATCGGAACCCAGGATGTTGTCCCCCAGGAAACCGGCAGCACGCGCCTCTTCCAGCGCTTCTTCAAAGCGCAGGTAGGCGGCAAACACTTCACCGTGGATATAGTTGTAACCCACGGTGATACCCATTGCATACGCGCCGATGATCATGCCTTCGATCAGCGCATGCGGGTTGTACATCTGGATATCCAGGTCCTTGAAGGTACCCGGCTCGCCCTCGTCGGTGTTGCACACCAGGTATTTCTGGCCCGGGAAGCTGCGCGGCATGAACGACCATTTCAGGCCGGTGGGGAAGCCCGCACCGCCACGACCACGCAGGCCGGACGTTTTCATCTCGGCGATGATTTCATCCTGCGTGATCTTGTTTTCAATGATCTTCTTCAGCGCCGCGTAACCGCCACGCTTTACATATGCATCGAGTTTCCAGCTGTTCTGATCGTCCAGATCGACGCCTTCGAACACGACGCCTTTTACATACACGGTCATCTTATTCGAGCTCCGCCAGTTTCTTGTCGATCGCCTCGGGCGTCATGTGGTTGCACATGCTGTGGTTATTCACCAGCAGCACCGGCGCATAGCCGCAAGCACCCATGCACTCGCCTTCCTTGAGGGTGAACTTGCCGTCGGCAGTGGTTTCGCCGAGATCGATACCCAGCTTCTGCTTCAGGTAATCCGCCGCCTGGTAGCCGCCCGACAGCGCACAGGGCAGGTTGGTACAGACGGTGATCTTGTACTTGCCAACCGGCTTCATGTCGAACATGTTGTAGAAACTGGCCACTTCGTAGGCGGCAACCGGCGGGATACCCACGTAGTTGGCCACGTACTCGATCAGCTCGTTGCTGAGCCAGCCTTTTTCGGTCTGTGCAATGCGCAGCGCGCTCATGGTGGCAGAGCGGCGTTGCTCGGCCGGGTACTTTGCCAGCTCCCGGTCGATCTGCGAGAGAGAATCTTGAGTCAACATCAGCGGTCGATCTCCCCAAATACGATGTCTTGCGTGCCGATGATCGCGACCGCGTCGGAGATCATGTGGCCACGCGCCATTTCGTCCAGCGAGGCAAGGTGGGCAAAGCCCGGCGCACGGATCTTCAGGCGGTACGGCTTGTTGGCGCCGTCGCTCACCAGATAGATGCCGAACTCACCCTTGGGGTGCTCAACCGCGGCATATGCTTCGCCTTCCGGCACGTGCATGCCTTCGGTAAACAGCTTGAAGTGGTGGATCAGCTCTTCCATGTTCGACTTCATGTCGACACGGGGCGGCGGCGCCACCTTGTGGTTCTCCACGATCACCGGGCCCAGGTTGGCCTTCAGCCACGCCACGCACTGCTTGATGATGCGGTTGGACTGGCGCATTTCTTCCACGCGTACCAGATAACGGTCGTAGCAGTCGCCGTTCTTGCCGACCGGAATGTCGAAATCGAGCTTGTCGTACACTTCGTACGGCTGCTTCTTGCGCAGGTCCCATGCAATGCCCGAGCCACGCAGCATCGCGCCGGTCAGGCCCAGGTTCATCGCGCGTTCCGGCGTCAGCACACCGATACCGACGGTACGCTGCTTCCAGATGCGATTGTCGGTGAGCAATGTTTCATACTCGTCGACATAGGTCGGGAAGCGGTTGGTGAAGTCTTCGATGAAGTCGAGCAGCGAGCCTTCGCGGTTGCTGTTCATGCGCTTGATGGCTGCCGCGTTGCGTACCTTGGAGGCCTGGTATTGCGGCATCTCGTCCGGCAGATCGCGGTAAACGCCACCCGGGCGGTAGTAGGCAGCGTGCATGCGCGCGCCCGATACCGCTTCGTAGCAATCCATCAGGTCTTCACGCTCGCGGAATGCGTACAGGAAGATGGTCATCGCGCCGCAATCGAGGCCATGCGCGCCGATCCACATCAGGTGGTTCAGGATGCGGGTGATCTCGTCGAACATCACGCGGATGTATTGCGCGCGCAGCGGCACTTCGATGCCGCACAGCTTTTCGATCGCCATGCAGTACGCGTGCTCGTTGGACATCATCGACACGTAGTCGAGGCGGTCCATATAGGGCAGCGACTGGATGAAGGTCTTGGATTCGGCCAGCTTCTCGGTACCGCGGTGCAGCAGGCCGATATGCGGGTCGGCACGCTCGATGACTTCGCCATCGAGCTCCAGCACCAGGCGCAGCACGCCGTGCGCGGCCGGGTGTTGCGGGCCGAAGTTAAGTGTGTAGTTACGGATTTCAGACGCCACCGTAATTCTCCTCGCGAATGATGCGCGGGGTGATCTCGCGCGGTTCGATGGTGACGGGCTGATAGATCACGCGCGCCTGTTCCGGGTCGTAACGCATTTCCACGTAGCCGGACAGCGGGAAATCCTTGCGGAACGGATGGCCGACAAACCCATAGTCGGTGAGGATGCGGCGCAGATCCGGGTGGCCTTCGAAGACGAGGCCATACAGGTCGAACGCCTCGCGCTCGAACCAGTTGACGCCCGACCATACGTCGACCACCGAAGGCACGATGGGGAAATCGTCATCCGGCGCGTAAACGCGCACACGCAGGCGGAAATTGTTGGCATACGACAGCAGGTGGTAGACCGCTGCAAAGCGCTGGCCTTCCCAGATGCCGTCCTTGTACGCGCTGTAGTCTACGCCAGCGACGTCCAGACAGGCTTCGAAGCGGAACTCGGCATGGTCACGCAGCGTCAATGCGGCATCGAGCCAGTCTGCAGCGCGGATTTCAACGGTGACTTCGTTCAGATCGGTCTTGAGGCTTTGCAGCTTGTCGCCGAATACGGCGTTCAGGCTGTCGATCAGGGTATTGAGGGTTGCCATGCCGACCTCATGCCTGACGGGCCAGCAAACCGGCCCGTGCAATGGTGTTGGTACGCCGGATCTTGTTCTGCAACTGGATCAGGCCGTAAAGCAGCGCTTCCGCTGTCGGCGGGCAACCCGGCACATACACGTCCACCGGCACGATGCGGTCACAGCCACGCACCACCGAGTACGAATAGTGGTAGTAGCCACCGCCATTGGCACAGGAGCCCATGGACAGCACCCAGCGCGGTTCCGGCATCTGGTCGTACACCTTGCGCAGCGCCGGTGCCATCTTGTTGCACAGCGTGCCGGCCACGATCATCAGGTCGGACTGGCGTGGCGACGGGCGGAACACGATGCCGAAACGGTCGAGGTCATAACGCGCCGCGCCGGCGTGCATCATCTCGACCGCGCAACAGGCCAGCCCGAACGTCATCGGCCACAGCGAGCCGGTACGGGTCCAGTTCACCACGGTATCAACCGTCGTGGTGATGAAACCCTTGTTTTCTAGTGTTTGTGCATCCATCTCGCTTACTCCCACTCCAGTGCACCCTTCATCCACTCGTAGACGAAGCCGACAACCAGGATGGCCAGGAAAATCATCATGGAGATGAAACCGAAGGAACCGATCTCTTTGAGCACCAGCGCCCAGGGCACGAGGAATGCCACTTCGAGATCGAACAGAATGAACAGGATGGCCACGAGGTAATAGCGCACGTCGAACTGCATGCGTGCATCCTCGAACGCTTCAAAGCCGCACTCGTAAGGCGAGAGCTTGGCCGCATCCGGCTTGTTGGTCCCGAGCACCATGCTGAGCCCCTTGCCCAAAGCCATCGGCAACACACCGACCACCGTGGCAATGATGAGGAACAGCAGGATGGGGAAATAATTCTGCAGCATGTGAATCCCCGATAATCAATAAAAAGATAATTCCGATTTTTATTATTTTCGCGCAGCGGCACGCAGGCACGCGATGCCGCTGGAATATGAATGGTGCCGACAGTGAGACTCGAACTCACACAGCCGCAGCCACTACCCCCTCAAGATAGCGTGTCTACCAATTTCACCATGTCGGCGTGACGCCGATTCCCGGTGTTTACTCGGGAATCTTGTTCTGTACTGGCGATGCAGCTTGCTGCTGTACGCCGCTGGCAACGGTGGCGGACTGCTTCACGTCACTCATCACGCCCAGCGAAGTTTTGGAGGAAGGTGCACTAACCATAGTGAGTGCAAGGCAGCTGGCAAAGAAAACTGTGGCACAGACGGCGGTTGCGCGGCTCAGGAAGTTGGCCGAACCGGACGAACCGAACAGGCTGCCGGCAGACCCGCTGCCGAAGGCTGCGCCCATGTCGGCGCCCTTGCCATGCTGCATGAGGACGAGCACGATCACCGACGCGGCGGAGATCACGTTCAAAATCAGGACGATACTTTTCAGAAGTTCCATTTTTTTCTCGGTAAATTCGGCGCGAATTCTAGCGCCGGAGCGTTATTTTGGCAATGTCAGCGCGCCTGGCTGCTGATCTTGAGGAACTCGGTAGCGGACAACGCAGCGCCACCCACCAGTACACCGTCCACGCCTTCCGTGGCCAGCACTTGCGCGGCGTTATCGGCCTTCACGCTTCCGCCATACAACACCCTTGTACGCACATCGAGTGTCTGCTTGATGAAGGCGTGCATTTCGGCGATCTGCTCCGGTGTGGCGATCACCCCGGTTCCTACCGCCCACGATGGCTCATAGGCCACCGCGTACAAGCTCGTCGGCACGCCGGCGAGCACTTGCAATTCTTCTGCGATCACGTCACGCGCGACGCCCGCATCGCGCTGGGCCAGTGTTTCGCCCACGCAATACACCGGCAACAGGCCGCCATCAAGCGCGGCCTTGACCTTGCGCGCGGCCATTTCGCTGGTTTCATTGAAATAACGGCGGCGCTCCGAATGGCCAATGATGACCATCTCGCACCCCACATCGGCCAGCATGGCGGGGGATACCTCACCCGTGTATGCACCGATATGGAATTCGCACACGTCCTGCGCACCCAGCTGTATGTCCGACTCCGCCAGCAGCGTCTTGGCCAGCGCCAGATAAGGATACGCCACGCAGATCGCCACATTGGCGCCCAGACCAGCACGCACCAGCTCGGGCAGCACGGTGCGGATCTGCCCGACACTGCCGTGCATCTTCCAGTTGCCGATGACGAGTTGTCTTGCCATTGCTGTAGAGGGCCTGCGCGGGAAACACGGAATTCTATGCCCCCCCACCCCCCCAGTCAAACCAGCCTTACAAAGTCGGCCCTGCCAGGCCCGCCTGCCATCCCTCCGAAACGGACTTGTAATATTTCAGAAACATGAAGGCGCTAGCATCCACCCCGTACTCTGACTACACCCCTTGCACTGCTCAGTTCAACACACAGGAGTTTCTATCATGTCGTATGGGCGCAAACTGCTCGTTACCTTCGGCGCAGCCGCAGGCCTCTTTACCGTTCACGCCATGGCTGCCGATATCACCGGCGCCGGTGCGACGTTCCCGTACCCGCTGTACGCCAAGTGGGCTGAGCAGTACAAGGCCAAGACCAACACCGGCCTGAACTACCAGTCGATCGGCTCCGGTGGCGGCATCAAGCAGATCCAGGCCAAGACCGTCGATTTCGGCGCAACCGACAAGCCGTTGACCGCAGCCGAGCTGGACAAATCCGGCCTGGCCCAATTCCCGACCGTGATGGGCGGCGTGGTGGCTGTTGCCAACCTCGAAGCCGTCAAGGGTGGCGAACTGAAGCTGACTCCGGCCGTGCTGGCCGACATTTTCCTCGGCAAGATCACCAAGTGGAACGACGCCGCGATCACCAAGCTGAACCCGGGCATCAAGCTGCCGGAGCAGGCCATCACCGTGGTTCACCGCGCTGACGGTTCGGGCACCACCTGGATCTTCACCAACTACCTGTCCAAGGTTTCCGCAGACTGGAAAGAAAAAGTCGGCAACGATGCAGCCGTGTCCTGGCCGGTTGGCGTGGGCGGCAAGGGCAACGAAGGCGTAGCGCAGTACGTGCAACGCATCAAAGGCGCAATCGGCTATGTCGAATACGCTTATGCCAAGCAGAACAAGATGGACTACACCCAGCTGCAGAACAAGGCTGGCAACTTCGTGCTGCCGGATGACAACACCTTCAAGGCCGCCGCCGCCAATGCAGACTGGAAAGGCACACCGGGCTTCGCCGTGGTGCTGACCGACCAGGCTGGCAAGGATGCATGGCCGATCACCGGTGCCACCTTCATCCTGGTCTACAAGAAGCAGGACAAGCCGGAAATCGGCCAGGAAGTGCTGAAGTACTTCGACTGGGCGTACAAGGAAGGCGACAAGACTGCGACCGATCTCGACTACGTTGCACTGCCGGAAGCCGTGAAGGCCGAAGTGCGCAGCTCGTGGAAGCAGATCGTCGGCGCCAACAACGCACCGGTTTACAAGTAATCGGCACATGGCTGGCAAAGCCCTTATCCTTGCCAGCCTGGACGTAAAGACAACAGGAGCGGCAAACGCTCCTGTTGTTTTGTGCTAGCAAATAGCCGTCGCAACCGCGCCCACGATGGGCAAGCCAGTTTCTGCGGAGCAATCCATGACCACCCAAGCAGCACGCCTCAAACAGCAACACTACCAAGACATGCTGTTCCGTGGCTCGACCCGGTTTTTCGCTTTTCTGGTGCTTGCCACCCTGGTGGGCATCATCATTTCACTGATTTTGGGCGCGTGGCCGTCGATCCAGAAGTTTGGCCTCGGCTTCATCATCGGCAACGAATGGAACCCGGTCACCCAGGTATTCGGCGGCCGCAACTCCATCATCGGCACCCTGCTCTCATCGTTCATCGCGCTGCTGATCGCTGTGCCGGTCAGCTTCGGCATCGCCATCTTCCTGACCGAGCTGGCGCCCGTGTGGCTGCGCCGTCCCTTCGGCATTGCCATCGAACTGCTGGCCGGCGTACCTTCGATCATTTACGGCATGTGGGGCCTGTTCGTGTTCGCCCCGTGGTTTGCCGACAATGTACAGCCGTGGCTGCAGAACACCACGCACGGCATCCCGCTGCTGGGGCCGATTTTTGAAGGCCCGCCCATGGGCATCGGCATGCTGACCTCCGGCCTGATCCTGTCGATCATGGTCATTCCCTACATTTCGTCGGTCATGCGCGACGTTTTTGAAGTGGTGCCGGCGATGCTGAAGGAGTCGGCATACGGGCTGGGGTGCACCACCTGGGAAGTGGTGTGGAACGTGGTACTTCCCTTCACCAAGAACGGCGTGATTGGCGGCGTGATGCTGGGCCTTGGCCGTGCGCTGGGTGAAACCATGGCGATTACCTTCGTGATCGGCAACTCGCACAGCTCGATCAAATCGCTGTTCGATCCGGGCACTTCGATTGCCGCTACGCTGGCCAACGAATTCACCGAGGCAAGCGATGACCTGCATGTGGCCTCCCTGATCTACCTGGGCCTGCTGCTGTTCGTGATCACCTTCATCGTGCTCGTCCTTTCCAAAATCCTGCTTCTTCGCCTGCAAAAGGGCGAGGGCTCACACACCTGATCGGGCCAGCCATGAATCTCTATTTGCGCCGCCGCATCATCAACAAGCTGAGCATCGGGCTGTCCGTTGCGGCCATGTGTTTCGGCCTTGTCTGGCTGCTGTGGATCCTCTACACCCTGCTTCTGAACGGCTTTGGCGGTTTGTCGCTGAGCCTGTTCACCCAAACCACTCCGGCACCGGGCAGCGCCGGTGGCCTGTCCAACGCCATCATCGGCAGCGTGCAGATGGCCACGCTGGGTACCGCAATCGGCACGCCGATCGGCATCTTGGCGGGCACCTACCTGGCCGAATTCGGCCAGCGCGGCTGGCTGGCCCCGGCCACGCGCTTCATCAACGACATCCTGCTCGCTGCCCCCTCCATCGTGATCGGCCTGTTCATCTACGAGTTGTACGTCACGCACACCGGGCATTTCTCGGGTATTGCCGGCGCACTGGCGCTGGCGTTGCTGGTGATTCCGGTAGTGGTACGCACCACCGAGAGCATGCTGCGCCTGGTACCCAACACCATGCGTGAAGCCGCGTATGCACTGGGTGCACCGCAGTGGAAAATGACGTACTTCGTCACCCTGCGTGCGGCCAAGGCCGGGGTACTGACCGGCGTATTGCTGGCAGTAGCCCGCATTGTCGGTGAAACCGCGCCGCTGCTGTTCACTGCGCTGAACAACCAGTTCTACTCGAACATGAACCAGCCGATGGCCAACCTGCCGGTGGTGATCTTCCAGTTTGCCATGGCGCCGTACGAAGATTGGCACACGCTGGCATGGGCCGGCTCACTGCTGATCGGCCTGTTCGTACTCGGCCTCAACGTAGTTGCCCGCATCCTGGTTCGTCCGTCGAACCAGCACTGACCCGAATAAACAGGACGCTGATCCAATGAGCCAAAAAGCTAAACTTGCCGTCAAGAACCTCAACTTCTACTACGGCAACTTCCATGCGCTGAAGAACATCAACCTCGACATCCTGGAAGGCAAGGTCACCGCCTTCATCGGCCCGTCGGGCTGCGGCAAGTCCACACTGCTGCGCACCTTCAACCGCATGTACGACCTCTACCCCAAGCTGCGTGCCGAAGGCGAGATCCTGCTGAACAACGAGAACATCCTGCGCTCGGGCATCGACCTGAACATGCTGCGCGCCAAGGTGGGCATGGTGTTCCAGAAGCCGACCCCGTTCCCGATGTCGATCTACGACAACATCGCATTCGGCGTGAAGCTGTACGAAAGCCTGAACAAGGCCGACATGGACGACCGCGTGGAGTGGGCGCTGCAGAAAGCCGCACTGTGGAACGAGGTGAAGGACAAGCTCAGGCAATCCGGCCTTGGCCTCTCTGGCGGCCAGCAGCAACGGCTGTGTATCGCCCGCGCCGTGTCGGTAAAGCCGGAAGTGCTGCTACTGGATGAACCGACTTCCGCGCTCGACCCGATCTCGACCGCGCATGTGGAAGAACTGCTGCATGAACTGAAGCGCGATTACACCATCGCCATCGTTACGCACAACATGCAGCAGGCGGCACGCGTATCCGACTTCACCGCCTACATGTACCTGGGCGAGCTGATCGAAGTGGGCGGCACCGACAGCATCTTCACCGCGCCGAAGATGAAGGCAACTGAAGACTACATCACCGGCAAGTTCGGCTGATCAACCCCCGCCCCGCCGTTGGCGGGTCAGGCGGTGCAACGCACAGAACGGCGGCCAGATGGCCGCCGTTCTGTTTGCACGCGCCCGGTAACCGTCCGGGCGGACTGGCAAGGATAGCCGGCGCAGGCCAAGGCAAGCCCTCAGGCGCCGTTGCCACGTGATGGTCAGCCCTTTGTGTCTGCCTGTGCAATGCAAATGCGCCAGCGGCCATTGCCGGGGCCGCAAGCCCATTGCGGCAGAGGTAGCTGCAGAGCTTGATTTCAATACAGCCGCAACAATCCCCCCGTTCAATGGAGGGCTGCAGGAGCGGCTATGCTTATGGCATCGCCATCAAGTGCCCGCTCCCCATACCCATCGCAAACAATTACCCGGAAAGGATTCATCGTGAGCAAGGTCTACAACGTACTCTTCCTGTGCACCGCCAACTCTGCCCGCAGCGTACTGTCGGAAGGGCTGCTCAATGTGCTTGGCAAGGGGCGCTTCATGGCATTCAGCGCAGGCAGCCAACCCAGCGGCACCGTCAGTCCGCATGCCATCGAATTGCTGCAACAGATTGGCTACGACACCAGCGCACTGCACTCAAAATCCTGGGAGGTGTTCGATCAGCCTGATGCACCGGCCATGGATATCGTCATTACTGTATGCGATAACGCCAAAGGCGAAACCTGCCCGATCTGGCCCGGCCATCCGATCACCGCACACTGGGGCTACGAAGATCCGCAGACTGCGAGTGATGAGGAAAAACACGCAGCCTTCACCCGCGTGCTCCTGCAGATCAAGCAGCGCATCGAGTTGCTGGTGAGCCTGCCGGAAGACAAGATCGCGCACCTGGCCAGCATCCATGCGATTGGCGAGCACAAGGTCGATTAAGCATCGCCAGCAGGCCCCCCTGCCATATTGCGGCGGGTTTTTGTCTGCCATCCCGGCACAGGTGCAATGCGGGTGCTGAACACCGCATAACAGGCGAGCGCGCTACTGCCCCTGCTCCCGGGTCATTACCCCCAACGCGCCGCGCACGACGAGCAATACGCAGGCCTTGCTACCCCGGCTCAGGGAAAACGCGCCAGCGGCGGGAAATCCCCCTCGGCTTCCCAGAACCCGGGATGGCTGCGCTCCCGCACCCGCCACACCGCGCCATCCAGCGTATAGCGCTGCAGCACGATGCGGAAATCACCCCCGGCCGGCTCACAGCGGATAAGCAGGAAGGCATCGCGCCCGCCCTGCACAATACGCCGCCAATCGGCCTTGAGCGTACTGACAAGCCGCACCGGCTTGCGGCGCCCTGCGGCATCAACCGCTTCGACCCACTGCAAACGCTGGCCGGCAATGGCTACCGGCTGCGTCAGCGGCCCATTGTATGAGCCGGCGTCGGCAGTCAGATCCACGCTCACCAGCCAGGTCGGGGCAGCGGTGCCTTGCAGCGGGCGGGGATCGAGCCGGGCGAGTGAGGCAGGCAGCGGCAAGCGGTCCAGCACCTGCCCGTCGCAGCCACGCAGCTGCAGCGCCGCGCGCCCCTGCGGTGGCTCGCCCTGCCCCCACAGGCGGTCAACCG
The DNA here is from genome assembly GCF_009848685.1 of Andreprevotia sp. IGB-42. Classification (GTDB taxonomy): domain Bacteria; phylum Pseudomonadota; class Gammaproteobacteria; order Burkholderiales; family Chitinibacteraceae; genus Andreprevotia. The sequence continues at coordinate 78,210 of NZ_WXTX01000009.1, read as the reverse complement.
TTGCAGCGCTGACGCTAGGCGGCAATTGCAACTCGATACGCGGGCAGCGTTGTTGGCCTGCGGCAAGGGCTGTTGCCGGCACATTCACGAGCAGCAGTGCCAGCATGGCGAAGCTGGCTCTTGTTGCCGACCAGAATTGACCAGATACCATTACAACCCCGTCTCTGTTTTGCATACGCCATGGCGTTTTCAGCTAGGTTGGCGCCACTAGCTCGTTGTTATTAGTCTCGATGGTTAAGCAGCTGCGCTGCGACTCCGCACTTCGTGCGGTTTGGGGCGGGAGTGCGTCCCGCAAGCCGCCTCCCTTTTCTTGTCTCGCCAAGAAAAGGGAGCAAAAGAAGGCGCCCCTACTAAAGCGCTCCCTGCGGGAGTCCCCTGCGCTGCGCGCCAATCCCGGCGGGGAGGTAACTCGGCCCTGCGGACCTCAAACATCCCTCCCCTTCATCCGGGCTTGGCTGTGCTGCTCGGCGCTTCAGAAGGGATCAGGGTGGTACGCCACCAGCACACATATAGAAGGTCACCAGAAGATTTTGGTTCAGGTTTGAAAAACAGATCAAAAACAAACTGGGTAGCTTCGAAGCACCCTTCCCCTTCTAAGGCGCCGAGCAGCACAGGCAAGGCGGGGGTGCAGGGGGATGTCTGAGCCCGCAGGGCGGGCTACCGACCCGCCGGTAGCGTGCGAAGCTGTGATTCGCTCAGCACGGCCGCGCAGCACAGGGAATTGCATGGCGCAGCCATGGAACGCTTGCAACAGGTGACGCCAAAGCTTAGCGGCTCTGCCGCTTAGCGACGCGGGATGCCGGCTTGCCGGCACACCCGGGATCGTCAAGGAGGCGGCGAGAAGCCTCCTTGACCTGACGCGGGGCGGCCATCCGACCGCGGAAGGCGCCCTAAAACACCACGCCGCAGGCGCTTACCCAATCATCAGGGAAAGAACAAATCCCCCTATTCCGCCGATGCCTCGCTCGCCACGATCTGCGCAATCGCCTCGCCCCAGCGGCTGGCAACGCCTGCATCGGTATGCTCGACCATCACCCGTACAACAGGCTCGGTGCCCGACGGGCGCAGCAGCACGCGCCCTTCACTGCCCATGGCGGTTTCGGCTTCGGTCACCTTGGCCTTGATGGCACTGGAGGCGTGGCAATCGAAGCCCTTGGCGATGCGCACGTTCTTGAGCACCTGGGTAGACAGCGTCAGCTCGTCACACAGCGCAGACAGCGTCTTGCCCTGTTCGATCACCGCTTCCAGCACCTGCAGCGCGGAAATGATGCCGTCACCGGTGGAATGGCGATCCAGGCTCAGCAAATGGCCGGAGCCTTCGCCACCCAGCACCCAACCGTTTTCCTGCAGCTTTTCCAAAACGTAGCGGTCACCGACCTTGGCGCGCGCAAACGCGATGCCGCGCGCCTTCAGGCCGTTCTCCACACCCAGGTTGGTCATCAGCGTGCCGACCACGCCGCCGCCCAGCGTGCCGCGCTCGGCGCGGTAGCGCGCCACCGCAAACAGCAACATATCGCCGTCGATAATGGTGCCGTCGCCGTCCACCATGATCAGCCGGTCGCCATCGCCATCCAGTGCAATGCCATAGTCCGCGCCTTCGGCCAGTACCGCCTTGCGGATGGTTTCGACGTGGGTGGCACCCACTTCCTCGTTGATGTTGAAGCCGTTCGGCTTGTCGCCGATGGTGATCACTTCCGCACCCAGTTCGTGGAACACGTGCGGCGCTACCTGGTAGGTTGCGCCGTGCGCACAGTCGATCACCAGCTTGAGGCCGCGCAAGTCGAAATCGTTGGGGAAAGTCGATTTGCAGAATTCGATGTAGCGGCCGGCGGCATCGCTCACACGGCGCGCCTTGCCCAGCTGCTTGGAGCCTACGCATGGCTGTGCTTCGTCGATGGCGGCCTCGATGGCCAGCTCCACATCGTCGGGCAGCTTCTTGCCACCGGCACCGAAGAACTTGATGCCGTTGTCGTAATACGGGTTGTGCGATGCCGAAATCACCACACCAGCAGAAAGCCGCAGTGCGCGGGTCAGGTATGCCACGCCCGGCGTCGGCAACGGGCCGGTCAGATACACATCGACGCCAGCGGCATTGAAGCCGGCCTGCAGCGCCGCTTCCAGCAGATAGCCGGAAACGCGCGTGTCCTTGCCGACCAATACCGCTGCATGCTCGCCGTCGCCACGCTTGCCGGCAGCCGCCAGTACACGGCCAGCAGCGTAGCCCAGCTTCATGGCGAACTCTGGGGTGATCGGATATTCGCCAACCAGACCGCGAACGCCATCCGTACCGAAATATTTGCGTGACATCGAAAACCCTTGGGGGAAATGAAACCGGAATTGGCCGCTATTGTAAGGCCCGCAGCACCTTCAGTGCATCCACGGTTTCCTTTACGTCATGTACACGCAATATGGCCGCGCCGGCCTGCGCAGCCAGCAATGCTGCGGCGATGCTGGCCGGCAAGCGTGCTTCCACTGGCTGGCCGGTAATATCACCAAGCATGCGTTTGCGCGAAACGCCAATCAATTGCGGGCAACCCAGTTGTGCAATCGTCGCCGGCAGCGCCCTGAACAGCGCGGCGTTGTGCGCCAGGTTCTTGCCAAAGCCGAAGCCGGGGTCCAGCACGATACGGTCAGATGCAATGCCGGCGGCCAGCGCCGCATTACGGCGCGCCGCCAGGTAAGCGGTGACCTCTGCCACCACATCGTCATATTGCGGCGCCGCCTGCATGGTTTGCGGTTCACCCTGCATGTGCATCAGGCACACGGCAGCCGGGGATTGCGCCAGCATCGCCAGCGCACCTTGGCCTTCCAGCGCGGTAATGTCGTTCACCAGGTCTACCCCTGCCTGCAGCGCGGCATGCATCACCGCGGGTTTGCGCGTATCGATGGACAGCGGCACGCCCAGCGGCTGCAGCGCAGCCAGCACCGGCAATACGCGGGCCATTTCCTCGTCGGCCGGCACAAAGGCCGCGCCGGGGCGGGTGGATTCACCGCCGATATCGAGCATGTCGGCACCATCGGCCACCAGCCGCCGCGCATGGGCAATGGCTGCTGCCGTGGTGGCATGCCGGCCGCCATCGGAAAACGAATCAGGGGTGATGTTCACGATCCCCATCACCAGCGGGCGCTCCAGGCCCAGCTGGAAACGGCCACATTGCAATATCGACATGACAGTATTCCGTTCGAACATGGAAAAAGGCGGCCGAAGCCGCCTTTTCTGAAGTGCACTACCTTGATCAGCCTTCGGTTGCCGGTGTGGTGGTCACCACGGCGTCACCACCTGGCAGGCTGTCGCCCGCCTCGGGCTTGCTCGGCTTGGGCGGCGGCGGATACTTGGGCGGACGCGGATCGCGCCCTTCCATGATATCGCGCACCTGCTCGCGATCAATCGTTTCCCATTCCATCAGTGCCGACGTCATCGATTCGATCTTGTCGCGGTTATCTTCCAGCAGTTTCACTGCCAGCGCGTACTGTTCGTCGATGATGCGGCGGATTTCACTGTCCACCTGCTGCATGGTGGCTTCGGACACGTTCTTGTGCGTGGTCACCGAGCGGCCAAGGAACACTTCGCCGTCGTTTTCCGCGTACACCATCGGGCCCATCTTGTCGCTCATGCCATAGCGCGTGACCATATCGCGGGCCATCGCCGTAGCACGTTCGAAATCATTCGATGCGCCGGTGGAAATACGGTGCACGAACAGGTCTTCCGCCACACGGCCGCCAAACAGGATGGCGATCTCGTTCAGCATCTGGTCCTTGTAGTGCGAGAACTTGTCGCGCACCGGCAGTTGCCAGGTCAGGCCCAGCGCACGGCCACGCGGCATGATCGTCACCTTGTGGACCGGATCGGTGCCTTCCAGCAGCTCGGCGATCACCGCATGGCCGGATTCGTGGTACGCGGTAGCGCGGCGCTCATCCTCGGTCATCACCATGGTGCGGCGTTCCGGCCCCATGTAGATCTTGTCCTTGGCGGCTTCGAAGTCATCCATGTCCACCAGGCGCTTGTTGCGGCGCGCAGCAAACAGCGCGGCCTCATTCACCAGGTTGGCCAAGTCGGCACCGGACATGCCCGGCGTACCACGTGCCAGGATGGACGGTTCCACATCGTTGGAGATCGGCACCTTCTTCATGTGCACACCGAGGATCTGCTCGCGGCCACGGATATCCGGCAGCGGCACCACCACCTGGCGGTCGAAGCGGCCCGGGCGCAGCAGCGCCGGGTCCAGCACGTCCGGACGGTTGGTAGCGGCAATCACGATCACGCCGGAATTGCCCTCGAAGCCGTCCATTTCCACCAGCATCTGGTTCAACGTCTGCTCGCGTTCATCGTTGCCACCGCCCATGCCGGCGCCACGCTGGCGACCAACCGCGTCGATTTCATCGATGAAAATGATGCACGGTGCATTCTTCTTGGCGTTTTCGAACATGTCGCGCACGCGGGCCGCGCCCACGCCGACGAACATTTCCACGAAATCAGAACCCGAGATCGAGAAAAACGGTACCTTGGCTTCACCGGCAATTGCCTTGGCCAGCAGGGTTTTACCGGTACCCGGCGAGCCCACCATCAGGATGCCGCGCGGCATGCGGCCACCCAGGCTCTGATACTTGGAAGGATCACGCAGGTAATCGACGATTTCGGTAACTTCTTCCTTGGCCTCGTCGCAACCGGCAACATCGGCAAAGGTGATCACGTTGTTGCTGTCGTCCAGCATCTTGGCGCGGCTCTTGCCGAACGAGAACGCCCCGCCCTTGCCGCCGCCCTGCATCTGGCGCATGAAGAAAATCCACACACCGATCAGCAACAGCATCGGGAACCAGTTGATGAAGATGCTCATCAACATGCTCGGCTCTTCTTCCTGCTTGGCGGCAAATTGCACCTTGTGACCGAGCAGCGTATCGACCAGGCGCGAATCGAAAGGCGCATAGGTGATGAAGCTGCTGCCGTCATTGCGCTTGCCGCGAATGATCTGCATGGTGGTGCGCCCGGACGATTCGATCTCCGCCTGCTTGACGCGATTGGCGACCACATCCTCCATGAATTGCGAGTATGCAACCGGTGCGGTGCTGTCCTGCCGTTTCGTGATCTGCTGGAAAACCGTCATCAGCACCAGGGCGATGATCAGCCAGATCGCGATATTCTTGCCGAGATTGTTCACGGCTTGCTCCTTGCAGTGCGCAATGTGCGCGGATGGTACGACAGAGGGATTTTAATCCCCTCAGGCCTTCTTTTGCTTGCCCAATAAATACATTTCAGTACTGCGGTCACGTGAAGCCTTGGGTTTGCGCGACAACACCTGGGTGAAAGTCGCGCGCATTTCGGTCATGTACTCGTTATAACCCGAGCCCTGGAATACCTTGACCAGAAAATCGCCGCCAGGTTTCAAATGATCGCGAGCAAATTCCAGCGCCAGCTCGCACAGGTAGAAGCTGCGCGCCTGATCGGTTACGGCATTACCGGTGATATTGGGGGCGATATCGCAAATCACAAGGTCCACTTCACGCCCGCCCAGCAACCGGGTGTACTCGGCCAGTACCGCTTCTTCACGGAAATCGCCCTGGATGAAATCCACGCCGGGGATGAATGGCATCTCCAGGATATCCAGCGCAAACACACGCCCCTGCCCGCCCACCAGCTTGGCCGCCACCTGCGACCAGCTGCCCGGCGCGGCGCCCAGATCAGCCACCCACATGCCTTGCCTGATCAGGCGGTCCTTGTCGTTGATTTCAAGCAATTTGTAAGCCGCGCGGGCGCGAAAACCATCTTTTTGCGCCTGGTGAACATAGTGATCGTTCACATGTTCATGCAGCCATGCGTTGCTGCTTTTGGTACGGGCCATGTAAAATGCCTGATTATTCAAAGAGATTGTAAAAATGGAACTCACGCCAGACCAGCGCCGGCACCTGAAGAGCCTGGCGCACCACCTGAACCCGGTGGTGATGATAGGCAACAACGGCCTTACCGATGCGGTATTCCGCGAAATCGCCGTCAACCTCGATGCACACGAGCTGATCAAGATCCGCGTGCTGGGTGACGACCGTGCGCTGCGCGAAGAATACCTGCAAAAAATCTGCGCCGAACTGGGCGCTTCCACCGTGCAGCATATCGGCAAGCTGCTGATCGTTTACCGCGCCGCCGATGGCGACAAGCCGAAGATCGTACTGCCCAAGGCCAAAAAGACCAAGGCGGGCTGATCAACGCAGCAGCGGTAGCAAGCATCAAGGGGCGATTTTTCGCCCCTTTTTGCATCCTGCCTGTTGCAGAAACGGCTATCCGGCGCCGTATTGCACATCACATGGCCGCATTGCCATGCAACGCCGGCCTGGCACCGTGCCGCCCGTCAGCGGGCCAGCAGTTACTTACTTGCCCTCGCCGCGCCAGATGTAGATCAGCGCCAGCACGCTCTGCACCAGGTAGATCAGGCTGGAAATGGTGTGCCAGCTTTGCAGCCCGCCACCGAATACGCCTGTCGCCGCCTCCGAAATACCCGGCTTGATGCCGGCAATGATGGGAAACACCGCAAACTGATTGATCAGCGTGCACGCCAGCATGCCGATCACCAGCCACAGCTTGCCGGCCTGGAACGCCCGCAGGCCATCCACATACAGCCAGTACACAAGCAGGTAAATGCCGGCCACGATGCCCACCCAGCCGAAGGCGGTGAACAACTTGCCCACCACAGCGCCGGCAACCGGGCCGGACAGCGACTTGAACAGTACGGGCGCAACCAGCAACCCGATGATCCACATGCCGCCTATCCACAACGCGGTCAGTACGTTCTTGAGACCCACGCCCATTGCCTGGCTTTCCTTGTCTGCTTGCTGTGCTTATGTGCCTGCCGCCCGCGCCTGCCGTGCTGCAGGCGCGTAGCGCTTACAGGTATTTCACATCCAGGATTTCGTATTCGCGGATGCCACCGGGTGCCTGCACCTCGGCCACATCCTCGGCATACTTGCCGATCAGCGCGCGCGCAATCGGGCTGGATACCGAAATCTTGCCTTCTTTCAGGTTGGCTTCATCGTCACCGACGATCTGGTAAGCCACTTGTTCTTCGCTATCCAGATCCAGCAACTGCACGGTGGCGCCAAAAACGATGCGGCCCTCCGCAGTGGCTTCCAGCTCTTTCGGATCGATGATCTGCGCGTTGGAAAGCTTGCCTTCCAGATCGGCGATGCGGCCTTCCACGAAGCCCTGGCGCTCCTTGGCGGCATCGTATTCGGCGTTTTCCGACAGGTCACCGTGCGAACGTGCTTCGGCAATGGCTGCGATCACGGCTGGGCGGTCTACGCTTTTCAGGCGCTGCAACTCGGCCTTCAGCTTTTCCGCACCGACAACGGTCAGCGGGACTTTGATCATGTTCATATCTCCATGCGGGCAACATTTGTGCCCCCGCAAAAAAATCAAAGGGCCAAGACAGGCTTGGCCGGATTATCAGTCACGCGGCCGGATCGATCCGGCCGGTGGTACATGCGTACCAGCAAAAGCACAGCCGCCGTCCCGAGGGACGGCGGCTGCTGACTTGGACGTTAACTTATCAGGCTTTCAGGCGCTGATGCAAGCTCTGCACGTCGTAAACGCGCATTTCGCCCAGATCACGGATACCCACGCATGCCGCACGTGCACCGGCAATGGTGGTGTAGATCGGCAAACGCGCCTTCATCGCCTCGTGGCGGATCGAGTAGCTGTCCTGGATGGCCTGGCGACGCTCGTCCACGGTATTGAAGATCATGGCGATTTCGCCGTTCTTGATCATGTCCACGATGTGCGGGCGACCTTCGGTCACCTTGTTCACTGCCGTGACCGCAACACCAGCCCCGGCAATCGCCGCGGCCGTGCCCTTGGTGGCAATCACCTTGAAGCCCAGCTCGACCAGGATGCGTGCGCATTCGATGGCAGCCGGCTTGTCGCCCTCACGCACCGAGATGAACACATTGCCGTGCTGCGGCAGCACGATGCTGGCCGCAAGTTGCGATTTGACGAACGCTTCGGCAAAGGTTTCGCCCACGCCCATCACTTCGCCGGTCGACTTCATTTCCGGGCCCAGGATGGTATCCACGCCCGGGAACTTGGCAAACGGGAATACCGCTTCCTTCACCGAGTAATAAGGCGGGATCACTTCCTTGGTCACACCCTGGCTTTGCAGCGACTGGCCAGCCATGCAGCGCGCCGCCACCTTGGCCAGCGAGATGCCGGTGGCCTTGGACACGTACGGCACGGTGCGCGATGCACGCGGGTTCACTTCCAGCACGAACACGGTGGCCGCGTCGCCCTTGCCCTGGATGGCAAACTGCACGTTCATCAGGCCGATCACGTTCAGCGCACGCGCCATCGCCACGGTCTGGCGGCGCAGCTCGTCCTGCAACTCGTTCGAGAGGCTGTACGGCGGCAACGAGCACGCCGAGTCACCCGAGTGCACGCCGGCCTGCTCGATGTGTTCCATGATGCCGCCGATCAGCACTTCGCTGCCGTCGCTGATCGCGTCGACGTCGACTTCGATGGCATCGTTCAGGAAGCGGTCCAGCAGCACCGGGCTGTCGTTGGATACTTTCACCGCTTCACGCATGTAGCGGGTCAGGTCGTCCTCGGAGTGCACGATCTGCATTGCGCGGCCGCCCAGCACGTAGGACGGGCGCACCACCAGCGGGTAACCCAGGTTGGCCGCCAGTGCGATGGCGTCCTTCTCGGTACGCGCAGTGGCGTTTGGCGGCTGGCGCAGGCCCAGATCCTGCAGCAGCTTCTGGAAGCGCTCACGGTCTTCTGCGGCATCGATCATGTCCGGCGAGGTACCGATGATGGGCACGCCGTTGGCTTCCAGTGCACGCGCCAGCTTCAGCGGCGTCTGGCCACCGTATTGCACGATCACGCCGACCGGCTTTTCCACCGCCACGATTTCCAGCACGTCTTCCAGCGTCAGCGGCTCGAAGTACAGGCGATCGGAGGTATCGTAGTCGGTCGAGACGGTTTCCGGGTTGCAGTTGACCATGATGGTTTCGTAACCATCTTCACGCAGCGCCAGCGCCGCGTGCACGCAGCAGTAATCAAACTCGATACCCTGGCCGATCCGGTTCGGGCCGCCGCCCAGCACCATGATCTTCCTGGCGTTGGTGGGTTGCGATTCGCACTCTTCTTCGTAGGTCGAGTACATGTAGGCGGTATCGGTGGCAAATTCAGCCGCGCAGGTATCCACGCGCTTGTACACCGGGCGGATGCCCAGGCCATGGCGGTGGCGGCGTACCGCGTTCTGGTCGGTGCCCAGCAGGCCACCCAGACGGCGATCCGAGAAACCCTTGCGCTTGAGCTTGCGTACTTCGGCGTAATCCAGGCTTTCCACGTTGCGGCCACGCAGGCCGTTTTCCAGCTGCACGATCTCTTCGATCTGCGCGAGGAACCACGGATCGATCTTGGACAGTTTGAAAATCTCGTCCAGCGACAGGCCGATACGGAATGCATCCGCAACGAACCACAGGCGATCCGGGCCCGGCGCCGCCAGTTCGGATTCGATGGCCTGGCGATCGGTAGTGACTTCGTCGAAACCGGACATGCCGGTTTCCAGGCCGCGCAGTGCCTTCTGTAACGATTCCTGCAAGGTGCGGCCGATGGCCATCACTTCGCCCACCGACTTCATCTGCGTGGTGAGCTTGTTGTTGGCCTGCGGGAATTTCTCGAACGCGAAACGCGGCACCTTGGTGACCACGTAGTCGATCGACGGCTCGAACGATGCCGGGGTCTTGCCGCCGGTGATTTCGTTCTTCAGCTCGTCCAGTGTGAAGCCGACAGCCAGCTTGGCAGCGATCTTGGCGATGGGGAAGCCGGTGGCCTTGGAGGCGAGCGCAGACGAGCGCGATACCCGCGGGTTCATCTCGATGACGATCATGCGGCCATCATCCGGATTGACCGAGAACTGCACGTTGGAGCCGCCGGTATCCACTCCGATCTCACGCAGTACCGCCAGGCTGGCGTTACGCATGATCTGGTATTCCTTGTCGGTCAGCGTTTGCGCCGGCGCCACGGTGATCGAATCGCCGGTGTGCACGCCCATCGGGTCCAGGTTTTCGATCGAGCAGACGATGATGCAGTTGTCGGCGCGGTCACGCACCACTTCCATCTCGTACTCTTTCCAGCCCAGCAGCGATTCTTCGATCAGCAGTTCCTTGGTCGGGGAGAGATCCAGACCACGGGTACAGATTTCGATGAATTCCTGGATGTTGTAGGCAATGCCGCCGCCCGAACCACCCATGGTGAACGACGGGCGGATGATAGCCGGGAAGCCGACATTGGCCTGCGCGGAAATCGCTTCTTCCAGCGTGTGGGCAATCACCGAACGGGCAGAACCCAGGCCGATCTTGTCCATGGCCGCCTTGAATTTCTGGCGGTCTTCGGCCTTGTCGATCGCTTCCGGCGTGGCGCCGATCAGCTCGACCTTGTATTTGTCCAGCACACCATTGCGCCACAGGTCCAGCGCACAGTTCAGCGCGGTCTGGCCACCCATGGTCGGCAGGATCGCATCCGGGCGTTCCTTGTCGATGATTTTCTCGACCACTTGCCAGGTAATCGGCTCGATGTAGGTGACATCGGCCATGTTGGGGTCGGTCATGATCGTGGCCGGATTACTGTTGACCAGGATGACCTTGTAACCCTCTTCGCGCAGCGCCTTGCAGGCTTGCGCGCCGGAGTAGTCGAATTCGCAGGCCTGGCCGATCACGATCGGGCCGGCGCCAATGATGAGGATGCTCTTCAAGTCTGTACGTTTGGGCATTGCTATGAACCTTTTCCAATTGGCCGGCAAAGTGATCCTTTGCTGGCTGCGCTGCGCGGCGATCCGCCGTACTTGCTGCCGCCCCGTTGCTGCGTGCAGCACAAGGGCGGGCTGGAATTACTTTTGATCAGCCATCATGGCGATGAACTTGTCGAACAGGTACGCCACATCGTGCGGGCCGGGGCTGGCTTCCGGGTGGCCCTGGAAGCTGTAGGCCGGCGCATCGGTCAGCGCAATGCCCTGCACGGTGCCATCGAACAAGCTGCGGTGCGTGATGCGCACATTGGCCGGCAGGCTGGTTTCGTCCACCTGGAAACCATGGTTCTGCGACGTGATCATCACGTGCTTGCTGTCGAGGTCCTGCACCGGGTGGTTGGCACCGTGGTGGCCGAACTTCATCTTGCTGGTCTTGCCGCCGGTCGCCAGGCCCAGGATCTGGTGACCCAGGCAGATGCCGAAGGTCGGCACCTTCTTCGCGATGAACTCCCTGGTGGCGGCAATCGCGTAATCGCATGGCTCCGGATCACCGGGGCCGTTGGACAGGAACACGCCGTCCGGATTGAGTGCCAGCACTTCGGCGGCAGTGGTCTGCGCCGGTACCACGGTCAGCTTGCAACCGCGCTCTGCCAGCATGCGCAGGATGTTGTGTTTCACGCCGAAGTCGTACGCCACCACGTGATACTTGGGGTTGCTCTGCACGGTGTAGCCCACGCCCAGCTTCCACTCCGCGGTGGTCCAGTCGTGCGATTCGCTGATCGACACCACCTTGGCAAGGTCTTGCCCGGCCATGGAGCCGAAGGACTTGGCCTTTTCCACTGCAGCGGCCGCATCAATGTTCTCGCCGGATACGATGCAGCCGGGCTGTGCGCCCTTTTCACGCAGGATGCGCGTGAGCTTGCGGGTGTCGATATCGGAGATCGCCACGATGTTGTTGGCCTTCAGGTAGTCACCCAGGCTCATGGTCGAACGGAAATTGGAATGCAGCAGCGGCAGATCGCGGATGATCAGGCCGGAGGCGAAGACAGCGCGGGATTCGGCGTCTTCCGGGTTCACACCGTAATTGCCGATGTGCGGATAGGTCAGGGTAACGATCTGCTTGGTGTACGAGGGATCGGTGAGGATTTCCTGGTAACCGGTCAACGAGGTATTGAAAACAACTTCACCGATGGTCTCGCCATCGGCACCGATGGAAATACCATGGAAGAGTGTGCCGTCGGCAAGCGCGAGCAAGGCGGGTGTAGACACTGGGCGGCTCCTGAATAAGGATTTTTGGGGCCGCACACGTAGAAAAACGGGACAGGTGGCCCCATCCCGTTTCGTGTGCAAAATTTTCCGGATATTACAGGAAAAGCCCTTATCCTTCAAGGCTGCAGCGCACCGCAAGCGGGGATTTCCCGCCCCGCCGGGCGCTGGCCAACACCGCCAACTGTTTGATCTGGCACAATTCTTACAGTCAACAGACTGCCACGCAAGAACTGGTGTTAGAGCACCGCATACCAGCCTCTCTCGATGCCCCGGTACCGTCTACATACCCATCTTGCTGGCCATACGCCGGCAAGGCGGCGTGCGGTGGTATTCAGTCAAAGCGGCCACTGATGGTCTTCAGCTTGCCATCGCCGGCAAATTCGACGGTATCCACGCCGGTGAACAGCTTCACCCCCTGCGGTGTTTCCAGCCGCCATGCGCGGGAGTACGCGCCATCCTGCAGCTGCGGCGCCGCCAGCCAGTGTCCCAGCATGCCGGGATACTGGTTGCGTACCTCGGCAATGTAGCCCGATAACGCCGGGATACCCTGGGTGACCTTGCCCGGATCGCGGTAGGCAATGCCCTCGGCCACGCTCTGTTGCAGCAATTGCAGCCGCTGCGCGGCGTCATCGGTTTGCCATGCCTGCAGATACAGATCCATGGCCTGACCGCCACCCGCGGGGAGCTCCACAGCATGCGCGGACAAGGTGCCGCCGATCATCCCGCACGCCAGCACCCAGCGCCCCATACCGGTGAAAAACCATTTCCCGATGTTTTGCATTCCAGAATCTCCTTGGCCTCAGATTGCACACAAAAAATGTACTGAACGAACGGTACAATTTAAAGCGATGGCCAGTTGTGCTGTCAAGACCAGCAGCCCGCTTCCGATACAATCAGGTTTTCGATGCAGTCCGCAGCCCCACATGACGCGTGAAGAACTGGTAATCCGTTTGAGCGAGGTGTTCCACCAATATGGCTACGATGGCGCCACGCTCAGCCGGCTGTCTGCCGCCAGCGGCCTGGGCAAGGGCAGCCTGTATCACCACTTTCCGGGCGGCAAGGCGGAAATCGGCCTGGCGGTGCTGCAAGCGGCCGGGCTGCGCTTCCACCACCTGCTGGTCACGCTGCAAGGCAATGCCGATATCAGGAACAAGCTGGCGGTATTCGTGGCACGGCTGCGCCTGACCGATATGGAAAAACGCCAGGCCAGTACGCTGGACGTGTACAGCATGGGTGATGCGTGGGATGCATACGGCCAGGACATGCGCACCTCGGTGTTGCAGCTGGCCGAGCGGCTGGCTGGTGCGCTGCAGCAAGCGGGCCTGCCCGCTGATCTGGCGGAACAACGCGCCTATGACGCCGTCGCCATGCTGGAAGGCATGCGGCTGACCTGCCGCTGCCTCGGTGAATGGTCCCGCTACGAGCAGATGCTCGATCAGCTACCCTATACCCTGCTGGCAGCGCACTGAACCCGGCCAGCTGCATACCCTTTGCAGGTCTCTCTGCAGGCCGACCGGCAAAAACGGAGCGCAATGGCTGATCAACCAGCCGCTCCGGCTACAGCATAGCGCCGCTGCAATCTGCTCAATGCGCGCGCCAGCTCACCAGCTTGCCGGCGATGGCCGCGCCCACGAACAATTGCGGATGCGATGGCTCGATCTGCTCGCGCCGCTCCCGCTCGCTGACCGCCACGCGGGCAGCCTCGAACGCCGGCAACCAGTCGGCATGGCTGCGCAGCGCATCGTGCAGTGCATGGCCGTAATAGGTGAAATCGTTTTCGTCCGCGCAGCCGAACGAGGTATGCGTGGCATCCGCTGCAGTGGCCACCAGCGCATCCTCCGCCATCAGCGGCGCGATATAGCCCCCCGAGTAACAAGCGGACACCACCACCACGCGCCAGCGGATGCCGGCTTCCCTGATGGCAGCCGCCAGCCACTGCGGCGTGATCTGGTTGAGCTCGAGCGGCGCGTTGTCGATCAGGAAATCGTGCGTACGCCCGCCGTGCGAGGTCATGTACAGCACCAGCACGTCCTCGTCCTTGTTCATCTGCTGACCGATGCGTTGCAGCGCGGCAGACAGGCTGGTTTGCGTGGCGATGGGAATCTTGCCGGTGGCGCTGTCGTGATTGGCCAGCAAGATGGTATGGCCGGGTGTGGCAAAGCGCTGCTGGAACAGCGTATCGAACGAGCGCGCTTCGCGCAGGAACACCGCCTGCTCCGCATCGCCACCCAGCGCAATCGTGAACACTTCCGGCACGCCCGGCTTGCCGGCGGTAATGGCATCGAGCGCATCGTCCAATAGATAGGTTTCACCATAGAACGCATCTTCACCAGCCAGCTTGGGTGGTGGTGGGCGTATCTCATCGCGCTCCGCGCTGTAGTCGGGATAGAGCAGGCGCGGCGCATCCACCAGCCAGGCCTGCAACGCCAGCACGATCAGCGCAATGCCCAGCGCAAACAGCAACCCGCGCCAGCGCACCCAGCCGATGCCCCGCACCGCACCGATGCCTACCGCCAGCCCCAGCCAGCCGCTGGCGACGAAATAGCCGACAAAGCCGAACCACTCCATCAGCTGCCGGGATAAGAACAGGCGCGCCAGCTCATATACGCCGGCATACAGCCATCCGATCCAGATACCCGCAGCCAGCAGCAGGCCGAACATCATCCAGCCCATATCCGGCTGTGCGCGCCGATCGCACCACAGCCCGATCAGCAGCAGCACGAATGGCAGGAACAGCCAGATAGGCAGCGCATAGTCGTTGAACAGCGTGCCATCGCCATATACATAGCCCTGCACCAGCGAAGTCATCAGCCCGAGCGCCAGCACCACCAGTAGGGGCCAGCGCGGCACGGTGCCGTGGCGGGAAAGCGGCAGGAACAGCAGCGCGCGCAGCGCGGAGGTCAGCGGCGTAGCCAGTGCGTGGCGTTGATCAGGCGGCATCGTGGATGGCAGGCAGAGTCGGGACAGCCGCCATCGTGCCCGCCACGCCGGTCAGCGGCAAGCGCCGGCTTGCGGCTTCACGGCATATTCATACTGCGGGTGGCGATACCGCGCTGGCGCGCCGTCCGGTCAAAGCAGACGCTCGATATCGGCGCCGATTTCCTCGGGCGCCACGGTGGGCGCATAGCGCTTCACCACGTGGCCATCACGCCCCACCAGAAACTTGGTGAAATTCCACTTGATCGCCTCGGTACCGAGGATGCCCGGCTCTTCCTTTTTCAGGAAACGGTACAGCGGCGCAGCGGCACTGCCATTGACATCAATCTTGGCAAACAGCGGAAACGTGACGTTGTACTGCGTCTCGCAGAAATCGGTGATCTCGGCCTCGTCGCCGGGCTCCTGCCCGCCAAACTGGTTGCACGGAAAGGCCAATACCGCAAAGCCGCGCTCGCGGTAACGCTCGTACACTGCCTGCAAACCCTGGTATTGCGGCGTGAAGCCGCACTTGCTGGCCACATTGACGATCAGCAGTACCTGCCCCTCGAAATCCCGGAGCGGTTTGGCACCGCCGTGGATATCGGTGACGGAAAAATCATGGATAGCCGCCATGCTTGTTACTCCTGAAGATGGATGTTGAAGCGGGATAAGCGGAAAATACCCGCATACCCTGGAGTATTGCAGATGCTGTTCAACCCATCACGCGAACAGGCGCGACGTTTTTTTGTCGGCACCTGGCGCAAGTTTCAGGCCGGCCAACCGCTGGAAGACCTGGAAAAACTGATTGCCGGCGTGCTGGCACGCCACCCGGAATACCATGGCTACCTGGCCGAGGAATACCTGGATCGCGACTGGCCACCCGAACACGGCGAAACCAACCCGTTCCTGCACATCAGCATGCACCTGGCGGTGGAAGAGCAACTCTCCATCGACCAGCCCGCCGGCGTGAAAGCGGCCTATGCGGCGCTGTGCCAGGCCACCGGCGACGAGCACGTGGCCATGCACGAGATGATCGAAGGCCTCGGCGAAATGATCTGGCAGGCACAGCGCCATGGCCACGCGCCAGACCCTGCCACATACCTGGATGTACTAAGGCAGCGGCTGAACACGCTACGCCGTTGATGCCACCGGGCTCGTTCAGCCGCCGTCGCGCCAGGTTTCCGGGCGCACCTTCTGCTGCAGCTCGCGCAAGCGCGCTTCCAGCCCGGACATGGTGTAGAAATCACCACCGCTCTGGCGCTGCGCCATCTGCAATTGCTCGATGGCGGCGCTGAATTCGTTCAGCCGTGCAAAATACTCACCTTGTGCCCGGTACTGCTGCAGCACCCTGCCCGCCTTGGCGTGGATGCGCGCCTCGCGCTGGTAGAAATACGCGTCTCCCGGGTAAACCAGTTGTGATTCCTGCGTGGCCTTGAGCGCCTGATCCAGCTTGCCCGCATCCAGCAATGCATCGATCTGCCCGTAGCGCAGCGCGTGATACTCGGGGAAGGCAACCGTGGCGCGCGCGTAGCTGGCCAGCGCCTCGTCGAATTTGCCCTCCGCCACCAGGATCTGCCCTTCCAGCGACTCGAGGGCCGGATGCGAGCGCGTCAGGCCGAATGCCACCCGCGTGTCTTTCAGGCTTTTCTCCGCCGCCGCCGCATCACCGGCGCGCAATTGCGCCAGTGCCAGCCCATAGCGATACGCGGGCAGGTTGGGGTAGCGTTTTTCCGCCAATGCCTTGCGATAGAAATCCACCAGCTCGGATGCCTTGCCCTGCAGCACGCGTGCGCGTTCACGCATGAACCAGAAATCAGGCGAATCCACCACCTGCCGGTATGGCATTTCCTTCAGCCGTGCCTGTGCATCGGCAATCCGCTTGTAGGTCACCGGGTGGGTACGCAGGAACTCGGGCGCGTTGGCCTCCACCAGCCGGTTGCTGCGTTGCAGCCGTTCAAAAAATGCCGGCATGGCGGCGGGGTCAAACCCGGCGCTGATCAGCGTTTCCATACCGATGCGGTCCGCTTCCTGCTCGAATGCATAAGTGAAATCGAGCTGCTTCTGGATCGCCATCGCCTGCGCACCGGCCACCGCGGCCGATCCCACATTGCCGCCCCCGGAGCGCGACGCCAGGATGGCCACGCCGATGGCGGCGAGCATCATCCATGGCGTGAAGCGCGTGCCATCGATCAGCCGGGCAATATGGTGCTGGGTGACGTGGGCAATTTCATGCCCCAGCACGCTGGCCACCTCCGACTCATGCTGTGCAATCACCAGCAAGCCGGTGTTCACGCCGATAAAGCCGCCGGGGATGGAGAACGCGTTGACCTCCTTATCCCCCACCGGAAAGAAGGTAAAGCTCACCCCGCTGCCCGACGCATCCACCAGCCGGTTGCCCAGCTGGTTCAGATAGGCCTGCAGTTCGGCATCGTCCAGCATCACGCCGCTGCGGCGCAGCTCGTTCATCGCCGATTCGCCGATCTGCCGCTCCTGCGTGGGGCTCAGCCCTTCCTGCGAGATATCGCCCATGTCCGGCAGGCGCGTGGACAGGGTATCCGCGCCGGCAGGGCACGCCAGTGCAACCCCCAACGCGATCACCAGCAACCGCTGCATCAGGCCATTCTTCAAGCGTTAATCCTTTATCCATGGTGGTGCGCAATGCACCGGCCATCACGCACTGTGCCAATAGGGGCCCAGCGCGGCAATCACTGCATAACGGGAAAATTTGCCCAGCACCAGCCACAGCCAGATACGGCGCCACGGCCAGCGCAGCCAGCCTGCGGCAATGCATAGTGCATCGCCCACCACCGGTAACCACGTGGCCAGCAGGATGACTGGCCCCCAGCGCTGCAGCAAAGCCACCTTGCGCGGGGTTTCTGCCGGGGGAATACGCCGGCCCAGCCAGACCGTGACCAAGCCACCCAGGCTGTTACCCGCAGTAGCCACCAGCAATGCCGGCCACAGCTGTTGCGGCCATTTGATCAGATAGGCGGCCAGGGCGACCTCCGAGTTCCCCGGCAGCAGGGTGGCGGACAAGAACGCCGAGGCAAACAAGCCGCCCAGCCAGCCCAGATCGGCCCAGCTCAGAAGCTGAAATCCACGCCTGCGTGCAGGCTGACCGATGCAGCCAGATCGGCAAACAGCTCGCCATCGCCACGCGTATTGCGCCACTGGCCATCCACCAGCCGGTAGTGGAAACCACCGTTCCGCGCTGCCAGCCACATCTCGTGGTTGGGCACATGCCGGTTGACGATGATCTTGCTGCCATCGTCGAACTCGATCTCGAACACGTTGCCGGACAGCAGCGTTTCGACATCCAGGTCAGCGTCTTCCAGCGCGGTATCGATTTGCGCAAACACGGCATCAGAGAGATCAAGGAATTCGGATTCGGTCATTGGGGGCCAGCAGTCGAGTGATATGATGCCGATTTTGCCACCAATCCTCCCGGCCATGCGTGTTTGCGCCCTGATACTTCTTGCCACCACCCTGCTGGCCGCCTGCGGCTTCAAGGGCCCGCTTTACCTGCCCAAGCCGGGCAGCACGCCTGCCCAGAGCAGCAAGGCCGCATCCAGACCGGCAGCACGGCCCGCTTCTGTACCGGTGGCATCAGCAGTCACTGCCGTGTTACCGGCGGCTGAGCCGGTGAGCATTACGCCGTTGCGGGATTGATAGGTCAACCGCCACCTCTGATTCCCACATAACGCGGCTGCAAGTACGCTTGCAAATCACATGACCCAATAGCGCGGCAACTAAATGGCCAGAGCGTGAACACTTCGACCTCTCTGTCGACCTTCACCCTCACCCTTGCTTGAAGCCCGCGCCAATGCGGTCAATCATGCTTGCATGGTCACAATACAGAAAGTGCCTCCTGTACAAAAAGGCAGATTATCGGGAGCCCCCTCCTGAAAGCTTTTATTGAAACAGGTGAGCGCTTTTCATCGGGGATAATCTGTGAACAGAAGCGCTTGCCTTTCATGACCGAAAAAAAACTTTATTGAAATCATCACCACCAGAACCTGGCGTGGGCCCCGCCCCCATCATTCTTTTGTTGTTCCGGCACAATCAATACTCAAAAACAATCAAATATTTTATATCGCGCGTTGTCGCCGGCATAAAGCCAAGCTGTAAATACCTCAAAGATAGTCTGCACCCTTCAGGCAGTCAAAAAGAATGGCATTGAGAACTTCATCAGAGAGTCCTTCCCTGCCTTCGCGCTGCCACCCCCATATTGCGTTGATTGCCACGCCATCTACATCAGGGAAGCGTCTCTGAACGCCATTGCAATGTCATGATTTTTAACGCCCGGGCCCGCACGAATCATTTCCTTGAAAAGCTCGGAAGGCTTGACACCGGACAATATCTCTTTCATAGAACCTCCTTTTTCATGGCGTAAATATAACCCGGATATTTCCAAAATAATCCTCGGGTTCACTGACTACCGGGTAACCAAATCGGGCAACGATCTTCCCGTCCAGGTATTTGCAGCAGCTTGCTTCGGGGCCATGCCCTTTTCAAGATTTTCCGTATATTGTCTGTAGTTATCACTACCCTGTCCCGGCCTCCAGAAACCACGAATGGCGGCAACCCTCAGCCCTTCATTTTCGAACAATTTCATGGCACTGGCAAACATGTCCGCACCTGTTCCCAACTGTGCACTCAGATTTTTATAAGCATAGATATCAAGCCCCAGAACGCCTTTCTTGCAACTTCAACGATCACACCACACAACCAATCAAGCCAAGATGATGGAATCCATTCCAGAAGATCCGGATAAAGATACTTCTACAAGCAAAAAACCACTACCTCTCGTCAGCCATGCAATTTATTTGAATAAACTGCATGGCATTGCTTCAACATTTTCCTTATACGTCAGCTGGCGTTTTAACAGCAAATCAACGCCCATGACGTCCGGCCGGGAATATGTCTTTTTACAACAATCATCTTGAACACCTGCGATGCTAAATCGTAAATGTTTCCCCTCCCCTGACAAAAACCACCTTCACAATTTCGTCCAGCACGGGGCCATGCTTGCCACCCCCTGCACGGGCAACAATGCTCACCTGATCATGATACAAAAATTTGCCGCCCACATAGCAAGGGACATTATCCAACAGGCGATCCACGAAATCCCTGTCTGAAATCTCCAGACGCGTTTCTTCCGTAGCGCCCTCTATGTAGGGCGTTGTTTTGTCAGCCCGAACGGCAAGGAGCCCTTTGACGAGAATATTGACATCCATATACCGGGCAGGCTCCAGCATCACCTTTTCAAGTTCAACCTCTTGAAATTTCACTAGCGCACTCCTTTATCTCATAGTCATCAAGGGTAATTTATCTTTTTACTGGACCATGGAAGGAATTCCTGCCGCACTGCCACTGCACTATTTTTCGAACCATCTTTTATTCCAGGTCATCAAAATAAGCTTCCTTGGCTGACAGCGTCCAGACAAACCATCGCTTTTCCGGATTACCGTCCATGAACCCCTCCAGATGAAAGTCATGAATACCCCCTACCGGAAAGGGATCTGCGGTCCGCTCGACAATGGAAGTTTCAAAAGAATTGGGAAGTGCCACCAACCTTGATATTTTCAAGCCGGATTTCGCAACATCAGAAAAAGTAATTTTGCATGGGCTTTCAAACGAGAACTTTTCTGCCAGCGGATGTACTGAACCGCTGATATCAACGCCTTTTTCAAAAAAAACTTCAAGATCATTCCCTTTCCACTCGAAGCCAGTGCAAATGGCTTCAGAAAAGCCGATCTCGTCGAAAAACCCTTTAACAGCCGTCATGGTTTCCTCCTCAAGACAATGACAATCATGTCATCCGGATTGATAAAGCCCATCCCATCCGTCCGGCTGAACCGAACACCACCGAACCTGGCTGGATAGTCAGCCATGGCAGTCAATGGCGCCTTGTACTCAACCGGGTCGAACCCCATCAAATTTAACTGTTCCTCACTTGGGAACTTGCCAAGTTTCACATAAGAGTTACCCTTCGTTGCGGCAATGACCATTTCTCCACCGGGCTTGAGAACTCGCAGTGCTTCAGCAAGCCTATCATTTGCAAACATCGCGCTCCGATCAGAAATGAATGGGTTAAATGCCGTTATTTCAGCGCTCGAAGCAGCTGGCAGAAACCCCAAGCCTTTTGTCAAATCAGCTCGCACACCTTCCATTGCTTCAATATCCACATTGATTGCTCCACCTATTTTTGACTTTTTACCGCCAAACAGATCGACTCGCAAGCCTGTGGCTTTTGCGAGCGCAATCGATGCTTCATCGACTGTCATCGCCTTGCCGGGAGTGAATCCATAAGCATCCGCCGCTATGTCAGCCTCTGCGAGCGAATCGGGCATCGTATTCACGGGCTTTGTGTGATCAGGCTTGCCCGGATGTGCGATTTGCTCAATAAAACCGGACTCCGAAGCGGCGCCATTGAAAGGCAGCATAGCAGCTGAGACAACAACGTCACCGTCCAACGACTGTGTATTGTGTTGTACCTCATCAACGCGCAGCACTTGATTTGCCAGCTGCTGCAACATAAATCCATCTCCAGCTGCGACAGCCCGATGCGTAGCCGAAAGCCCGAATGCCCTGGCGTAAAGATCTGCCAGCGCGGCACGGCTGAAAGGCTCGCCGTTGCGATTAAGTACCCGCTCCGGAACAAAGATCAGCGCCCCTGTTGGCTGCGGCTGCGGCGTCCTGACCGCACCATGTTGCGCGGTCGTGTACATTGGCGTTTGTACGGCAGGTAACAACGGCGGCGCAGCGCCTGAAGCAGTTTGTATCGCCTCTGCTTCCGGCAATGACATGGCATCCCGAACAGGCGTAGCGGGCAAGGGCGCCATTTTCTGCAACCGTGCATCGGCATCCAGCCACATGCCCAACGCACGTTGATAAGTGGGCATGGCTTGCCGCTGGGCCAGTTCCTCCGCATTGTCAGCTTTTGCTTAGAGTTGCCGCATTACGTACAAACCGGCATCACGGCGGCGCTGCTGGGCCTGCCAATATGCGTGCTGTTGCGATTCGCTTCCCGGTTCAATCACAGGTTCAACAATCGGGCTGTCGTGATCAGCGGCGCTGACGCGGGCTTGCGTAGTCAAGGCATCCGCCGGCATTTCAATGCCATTTGCAGCGGCATTATCTGACTCCCGCGCCAAAGAATCCGGTCTTGTTGCCTGCGCCACCGCCGAAACATCCGGCTCATGGGCGGGGACAGATGGATCGGGTTCAGCGTGCTGTCCGGGTTCAAAGACATGCTGCTCATCTGGTTGCGGCAAGATAGTCCGTACCGGTACAACGCCGGCCGCCACAGACTGCTCACCGGCAACGGCCCCGGGCAGACCATCCGCATTACTGATGGCATGGGCTGAAGCCGGGGATGGCGCCTGTGGATCGGATACAGTCGATCGTCGCATCTCGCCAGGCTGCAGATCAACAACCGGCTCCAGTACCCGCGTCATGTCAGCCTGCTGCCTGCCTAGCGCCATGCCCTTGCCCACACCCTGCAACGCAAGCGATTGCCCAAGCCCGCCAGTGGCGCCGAGCACGGCGCTTTCCTGCCAGTTGTCGAAGGCATCCTCGCCGGTAGCCAAGTTGCCGGCAAGGTTATCGGCCAGCACTTCCTGTGCGGCTTCGCTCAACGGCTCGCGCACCAGCATGTCTGCATGCGTGTGCACCCATGCTGTACTTGCCGGGCGCATGTTCCAGCGCACGGGCCAAGCGGCTGCCATCGCCCAGCGTCTTGCCGATCAGCCCGGTGGTCAGCATCGCTTGCGCGGATGCCAGCAGCGCGTCGCCAGGCTTGGCGCCATCCTGCAAAGCTTGCCCATAGGTGGAAAGACCAGACTGCGTCACTTCGGAACCAAGCCCGAATGCGGATAAAGCCCGTGCAGACGCACCCGTCGTTTGCAGCGCCTTGCCACCCAAGCCGGTTAGCAGCGCCGGGCCGGTTTGCTCTGAGGCAATGTCACCAATCACACCGGGGTTATCGATTGCGGCTTGAACGGTCCCCGCCACATCCCGATCCGTGCGACTTGCAAAACGCGCCTTCTGGGCTTTCAATCCATCCGATTGGGCATTGTTGTAGAAGTCGTCAGATGACTGGCGATCCCGCAGTGCGATGCGCTGCGCTGTACCGATGCCACCATCCAGATCCTGGTACAACATCACCGGATTCAACGGCGCGGTGAGCAGCGAGGCGTCATACACCAGACGGGATATCCCGCGCGCGGCCGCCTTTACCGAATCACCGGCAATATCGCCAATCGTGCGGCTATCGGCAACATCCGCAATGGCCTTGAGCTGGTCTTGCCCGGCGCGGAACCCGGCGTATTTTGCGAATTCCGGCTGATCTACCTTGATCGTCGAGCGCGGGTCATCCCATTCGGCGCGATATGCGCGCAACCGGTCTTGTGCGTATTGCTGGAAATCCAGCTTGGGGTTGTCCCGTTGCCATATATCAGCGCCTATCGCATAGTTCTGCTGCACGTGCTGCACGATTGCAATGACTGCTTTCGATGGCGGCGGGGGTGGCTTGAAGTTGTCGACCCAATCGAGCGTGCCCGCTGCGCGCTCGATGGACCGCGGGCTGGGCTTGGGGTCGGACTGGATAAGCGGGTTGGCATATTGCTGGCCTTTTTTCATGGTGTTTCCAACAAAGGACAAGGGCGGTACAACGCCACCATTGTTCTTCGTCCCCGCATGCCATTCTGCATGTGTAACGCCTGCCTCAGTCCTTACCTGTTTCGATGCACCTGCTGCACCCAGTCACCGCCGCGCCGAAAAGCCGCATCCCGCCCTCCCTGCGTTTCCCGATGCATAGCGCAGGTAACGGGAATGCATTCTGCTCATTGCCTATTGCCTTAATGCATACAGGAACTAGCCAAGCGGTCTATCAGAACTTATAGTGCACAGCACAAACCTGTGCCCCATACAGCAGGAAACAAGCAAAAACCTAATAGGAAGCGGGGCTTTGCTTGACAACAGACAGTGCATTTCTGGCCATTTTCTAGACGACCGGTCCATTTCAACCTCAGCAGGAGCCCAGCATGCCCCAAACCAGTACCGGCAATCGCCGCATCGTTCTCGCCACCCGCCCAAGGGGTGCACCCGCCGCCGGTGATTTCCGGCTGGAAGAAGCCGCCGTGCCCAGACCCGGCGACGGCGAAGTGCTGCTGCGCACGCTCTACCTGTCGCTTGATCCGTATATGCGCAATCTGATGGAAGCGGCCGGCACCAGCTATGCACCCGCAATCGCGCTGGATCAGGTCATGGTGGGCAGCACGGTCAGCCGGGTGGTCGAATCGCGGCATGCCGGTTTGCAAGTGGGCGAGCTGGTGCTGGCCCAGTCCGGCTGGCAAGACTATGCGGTAGCCAACGGCGCAGATCTCAAGCCGCTGGGCGATATCGCCCGGCCATCACAGGCGCTGGGCGGGCTGGGCATGCCCGGCTTTACCGCTTATGTGGGCTTGCTGCATATCGGCCAGTTAAAGGCTGGAGAAACGGTGGTGGTTGCTGCAGCCACCGGTGCAGTGGGGGCAGTCGTCGGGCAACTCGCCCGGCTGAAAGGCGCGCGCGTGGTGGGCGTTGCCGGCGGCGCCGACAAATGCCGCTATGCAGTGGAAGAACTGGGCTTCGATGCCTGCCTGGACCGCAACCAGCCCGATCTGGGTACTGCGCTGGCCGCAGCCTGCCCGGATGGCATCGATGTGTATTTCGAGAATGTCGGCGGCGCGGTATTCGAAGCCGTATTGCCACTGCTCAACCTGCATGCGCGCGTACCGGTGTGCGGCATCATCGCGCATTACAACGATGGCTATGTGCAAGCCGGCCCCAACCTGCTGCCGCAAATGGTCAGAACCTTGCTGCAAAAGCGCATCCGCATGGAAGGCTTCATCATTCTGGATCACTTTGCCAACGCCGAGCGGGTGGAAGCATTCAACCAGGAAGTCAGCACCTGGGTGCGCGAAGGCCAAATCAAGCTGCCGGAAGATATCGTGCCAGGGCTGGAAAATGCCCCTGATGCGTTTACCGGCCTGCTGGCCGGCCGCAACTTCGGCAAGCTGGTGATCCAGGTGGCAGAAGACTGAACCAGCAAGCACCGCCATCAGGCGAACGCAGCAGGCTACATATCAACCCGAAATTGCCGACCGGGTGATTTGGCCAAACGGCAATTACTGGCGCTTGCTACGCCGGTAGTCCCACGGCGGCGTGGGTGCCTTGTCTGCCCACAGGCCTTGTTGCCCGCTGCGCGCCGCTTGCTCGGCTTCTTCATAGCGTTCGTACTCTGCACCCGATTGCTTGCCCTGCGCATACTGCTGGTAATGCCACGCCAGGCCAGCGGCAACCTGTGCGTAATTGACCGGGGCGCCGGCTACAGCCACAACGGCCACACCGCGCTGGTAACGGTCCACATCGATCACCTCGGCGGTGACCTGCTTGCGGTAGACCAGATCAGACAGCGCTGCCTTGGCTGCCTGCCCATAGGGCTGGCTTTTCTCCGGCGCATCGATGTACGCCAGACGCAGCTTGTATTGCTGCTTGCCGGCATCGAGCACGGTGACGGTATCACCATCGGCCACCGAAACCACTTCGCCGCTGACCACCATGCCCGGGGTCATGCTGCCCGGCGGGCCGGCTGGTTGATGTTGCTGCTGCCACCAGCCCCAGGCAAACGCGCCCAGTACGGCCAGTGCGGCAATGCGCGCCGGCCAGATGCGGCCACTCAGCAGTGATTGCAGCGCCTGCGTTTCGCGGCGGCCGAATCGGGGGGAGCGGGCCATATCAGCGCTTCCGCAGTGCGCGCCAGATCAGCCGCGGCCAGTCGCCGGCGGTGAGCTTGGGGCGGTGATTGAACATGTCGTAGCGCCGGGCTTCCAGCTGATCGAGGATGGTGGCGCCGCCCAGCACGGTCAGGCGCAGCTCCAGGCCGATGCGGCCGGGCAGGATTTTCGCCAGTGGTGCCCCGGCGTGCAACATGCGGCGCGTGCGGTCCACCTGGAAGGCCATCAGCCGCTGCCAGCGGATATCGGCATTGCCGACGGCAATCTGCGCCTCGGTCACCCCGAATTTTGCCAGTTCGTCCTGCGGCAGGTACACGCGGTCTTTCTGCCAGTCTATGGCCACGTCCTGCCAGAAATTGATCAGTTGCAACGCGGTGCAGATGCCATCCGACATCGCCAGGTTGCGCGTATCCGCAGCGCCGAACAGATGCAACAATATCCGCCCCACCGGGTTGGCGGAATGGCGGCAGTACTGCACCACCTCGCCAAAATCGGCGTAGCGGGTTTTCACCACATCCTGCTCGAATGCGCTGAGCAGATCGCCGCATAGCGACAGCGGCACCTCATAATCACGCACCGTTTGCGCCAGCGCCTGGTAACGCGCGGTGGCCGGTAATTCGCCCGCGGCAATGCGCGCCAGCTCCGCGCGGCAATCTGCCAGCGCGGCCAGGCGCGCGGCTGGTGTGGCATCGCCCTCATCGGCCAAGTCATCCGCGTGGCGGGCAAAGTGGTAGATGCTGGCCACCGGCTTGCGCAGGCGCCGCGGCATCAACAGCGATGCAACCGGGAAGTTTTCGTAGTGCGAAACAGACTGTTGTGCGGAAATGGCGGGCATGAAACTGAATTTAATCTGACAATTAGGCGGAGATTGCTATAGTAATGCCGTCGGCAAAGCTGCCGCGTACTGCAATGCAACCAAATACCGGGAGAACACATCATGAAAAAATGGCTCGTCGCGCTGTTCAGCGTCTTCGCACTGGTCACCAGCGCATTTGCTGCGGTGGATATTAACACTGCCAACCAGCAACAACTGGAAGCGATCAAGGGTATCGGCCCGGCCAAGGCCAAGGCCATCATCGACTACCGCACCGCCAACGGCGCGTTCAAGTCGACCGAAGACATCCAGAAGGTGCCGGGCATCAAGGAAGGCACCTACAAGAAGATCTCCGGCGAGATCAGCGTAGGCGGCAAGGCCGGCGCAGCAGCGCCCGCTGCCAAGCCGGGCAAGGCCAGCGCACCGGCAGCCAAGGCTGATAAAGCCAGCGTTCCTGCCGCCAAGCCTGCCAAGGCCAGTGCGCCTGCCAAGAAGTAAACAGCAGTCCATGTGAAAAACGGCGCCGATGGCGCCGTTTTTCATGGGCAAGCCGCTATACTTTCGGAGTTCAACAGCGCTCAAGGAGAGACGACATGAAAAAAATCGAAGCCGTCATCAAACCGTTCAAGCTCGACGAAGTACGCGAAGCCATTTCCGAACTGGGCATTTCCGGCCTGACCGTCACCGAGGTCAAGGGCTTTGGCCGCCAGAAAGGCCACACCGAGCTGTACCGCGGTGCAGAATACGTGGTCGATTTCCTGCCCAAGACCAAGGTGGAAGTGGTGATTGCCGACGATCAGGTCGACGCGGTGATCGAAGCCATCGTCAAGGCGGCCCACACCGGCAAGATCGGCGACGGCAAGATCTTCGTCACCCCGGTCGAGCACGTGGTACGCATCCGTACTGGCGAGACAAACGAAGCAGCAATCTGAGCCCCATGTTGACGGCCAACCGGCAATAGCGGCAAATAAGAAAGCCACGCCCATGCGTGGCTTTTGCAGCTACGTTCAAGCTCAATCGTCGCGCGTCAGCACTTCCAGCAACTCGATCTCGAAAATCAGGTTGGAATTCGGTTTGATATGTGCGCCAACCTGCTGCTCACCGTAGCCCAGGTGCGCCGGCACATACAGCTTGCGCTTGCCGCCCACCTTCATGCCCATCAGGCCCTGATCCCAGCCCTTGATCACCCGCCCGGTGCCGATCACGCACTGGAACGGCTTGCCGCGCTGGTACGAGGAATCGAAGGTGGTACCGTCCTCCAATACGCCCTTGTATTGCGTCGTGATCAATGCGCCCTTCACCACGGCCTTGCCTTCACCCAGCACAAGGTCTTCCACCTGTAACTCGTTGCTCATGACCTGTTCTCGTCCACTGCCGGCCAACAGCCAGCTCACGCAGGCGTTTTCTCAGGATTTGCGCAGTTTGGCAAGCTTGAGCATGGCACGGAAACATCGGCCCGGACGGGACCTGGTCACGCAAAGGCACAACCAGCCTAGCCGCCTCGCAGGATTTCCAGCTGCTCGCGCATGTCCCTGAGCGTGCTTTCCAGCTCGGCCAGCTCGCGCTGTTTTTGCGCCTGCTGCTGTTCAAGCTGCGCGACCTCTTCGGACAGTTTTTTTCACCAGGTGGGCATTGGCCAGGCGATGCATGCGTACTTCCTTCATGGAACGATCGGGCTTGCTGATAGCAGCGGATCATTGAACCACAAACCCGTCAATGCATGGCGCAAACCCTTGCCACGGCACATCAGCGGGCACCACCTTGCAGGCAATTCTTCGGTGATGCATCCACCTGCTGCTGCAGCGCCTTCAGCGGCAGGTAGTTGGTGAGCTTCAGCTTTTTCTGCTGTATCACCTTGTGCACTTCCGGCCCGTTCCACACGTCGAAATCGGACAAACGCAGTTGCAGGTCGGCAATGGCTTCGCGCGCACCGGGGCTGTCCTCGGCCGGGTGGATGATCAGGTGGTTCACGCCAGCCGGCAACGAGGCCAGCACATTGTCGTAGCCGGGAAAGCGCATGCCGGCCCGGCGCAATGCCGGGTTGTACAACATGGTGAAGGTATCGGGTGTGACCACGCCCAAGTCTTTCTGTATGCCCTGATTCAGCGCCAGTTGCTGCTCGAACGACATGCCGGCAAATTGCGAAATGGTCGGTATGCCGGTTTCACGCGCCAGGCCGGCATAGATATCGATGAACGCCTTGCTGCCACGCCAGAACAGCATGTGCCCATCAAGGTGGGTAACGGTCAGACCTGCAGCCTGCACCTTGGCGATCTGCGCGAGGATTTCCCGCTTCACCTCTTCCGGTTTCGCATGCTTCACCAGCTCATCCACGCTGGCCCACAGATTGCCCTGGTCGTTGTAGAGCGATGGCACTTCGCTCTTGGGTAACACCGCGCCCCATGGCTGTTTTTCCTGCCACTCGTTGGTCAGGGTCAGGTGCACGCCCACCGCCATGCCACGCGCCTTGGCCATCTCCGCCACCTTGGCAAAACCGGGGGTCGGCGGCATCACAGAGATATCCTGGATCAGCTTTTTATCGATCAGCCTGAATGCAGCCCGATCCAGCTCCGGATGCATGCCCAGGTCATCGGCATTGACGATCAACACCTTGTCGGCGGGCGCATAGCCCAGGCACTCGCTCAGTGGCGTGGCATAAGCAGCAGAGACAAGCACGGTGGCCAACAGGCCGAGGGGCAGTTTCATCAGATTCAATCGCAGCAAAGTCACGCCAGAAAGCACGGCGAAAGGTGGCATAATAGCGCCTGCCAGATTTTGTTGCCCGGTCTTTGCGGCGTCATCCTTGCGGATCAGCGCACTCTGGCATGCCATCTGCCCAGCAATCCGGACCTGATATGAAACACCTGCACATTGCCACTGCCCTGCTCACCGCGCTGAACGTAACGGCTGCGCTTGCCGAAGTCACCGAACAGGAAGCCATCCAGTCCCAGGTCGGCAGCGTGATGGCCTCCGCCGATTATGCGGCGAGGAAATGCCCCAACCTGCATATCGACCAAGCCAGGCTGCAGGCGCTGATCAAGCGCTCCGGCATGAGCGCGGAAGCGCTGCGCCGTGGCGAAGACTACGCCGAGCAGCGTGATGTGCTGGAGAGCCTGGGTAAAAGCGAGCAGGCCGCCATGCTGTGCAGCGTGCTGTCCTCAGCCCACGGCGGCTATGCGCGTGGCATCATCGAATGACAAGTAACAGACCCGGGCGTAACGCCAACATAGCGCAAATTGGCTTACCCACTGAGTAACCAAATTGCATGAGCAAGCTCATTGCGATGTCATGGTCAGCATTTCGGTTTGCATGCCAATACCCGACTGACGCAGCCATCGCGCAACGGTTCGATTGTTTGCACTTGGCGTGCAGGCAAAGCGCATCGGGAAAACAAAGTTTGTAGCGCCTATTGGCTATTCATCGTTTTACTTATGCTATACATGCGTATCATAACCAGGATTTACCCTATATGAACAGTCCAGCCGATGGCGATTGCCATAGCAGCGAACAAGAATGGGCCAACCGGTTATCCGATGCTCATAAGGATGAATGGAGCAAGGTGCTCTCTGATGCTGATCGCATCAAAGTAGGCGAGACTTGGTTCAGATCGGATACGCTTGATGCATGGCGGCATGAACGGATGCGAAATCCCATTAAATGCTTTATTGAAAACTATGCCGAGGGTAGCTGGCTGACAGTTGGAGATGGCAGGTTTGGCACCGATGCAAATTATTTGCTCAACGCCGGGGCGCCAGATGTACATTGCACAGATATCACGGACACCCTGCTGAAAATTGGCAATGAAAAAGGTTTCATAAAGGATTTTTCTGTCCAGAATGCAGAATCGATACAATTTGATAACAACAGCTTCGATTTTGTCTACTGCAAGGAATCATTCCACCATTTTCCGCGCCCCTACATGGCACTGTACGAAATGTTCCGTGTAGCAAAAAAGGCGGTTATTCTGACCGAACCACGAGATCAGATTGCAGACCGGGCACCATTTTCTTTTATATTCTATTTCCTCAAAAAGCTATTGCGTGGCACGGCATCGCAGCACTACTTCGAGCCAGTGGGAAATTATGTATATTCAATTTCCGAACGTGAGCTGGACAAATTCCTGCTTGGCATGCATTTCACACACGTGGCGTATCTGGCGGTCAACGATTCATATTTTGCAGGGTTGGAATTTACCAGTAGCACGGGGCGCAGCTTTAAAGATCGCAAGCTGAAATTCATACTGAACTTCAACATTCGATTGCAAAATATATTATGTGCGTTGGGCATCATGAAGTCTGGTTTGCTCACTGCAGCGCTATTCAAGAGCACACCGTCTTCAGAGCTGATTGCGAGCCTGCGTCAGCAGGGATGGAAAATCAAGGCGCTCCCTGAAAATCCTTATCTCTGAACGATGGATTTTCGGCATTCAGCCTGCCTCCCATAGAAATACTCAACGGGCGAGAACGGAACTGACTCAGGAGAGAATATTGGGAAATCAAGCAATGACGCCAATGGCAGCGTGCAGGCATAAAGCAGTATTGCGAAGCTGCAGCGCCGCTAAACACGCAAGGTCATACCTGTCATGAATCCCCAATGATGGAAAGCAAAATGGCTATCGTGCAAGATAGCCATTTCCCAACCATTATCCACTCAAAGATATTACATTTCTTCCAGCGCGGTAATCCCCAGCAAGCCCAAGCCGGTTTCCAGCGTGCGGCCAGTGAGCCTGGCCAGTTGCAGGCGGCTGGCCTGCACGTCACCTTCGCTCTTGAGGATCGGGCAGGCTTCATAGAAGCGCATGAACTGCGTGGCCAGCTGGTACAGGTAGCTGCACAGGAAATGCGGGCAGGCTTCGATGGCAGCCGACTGCAGCACATCGGCAAAGCGTGCCAGCTCCAGCGCCAGCGCATGCTCGGCCGGTTCGGCAATATTGATGGCGGCACCATCGCTCACCTCGCCCGCCTTGCGGAAAATACCGGCGATCCGTGTACACGCATACTGCAGGTAGGGCGCGGTATTGCCTTCGAACGACAGCATGCTGTCCCAGCTGAACTGGTAATCACTGGTGCGGTGCTTGGACAGATCCGCGTACTTCACCGCGCCGATGCCCACCGCCTGCGCGACATCCTGGCGCACCGAGGCAGCCAGATCCGGGTTCTTTTCCGATACCAGCGCATAGGCGCGGCTGACGGCTTCGTCCAGCAGCTCCACCAGCTTGATGGTATCGCCGCTACGGGTTTTGAACGGCTTGCCGTCCTCGCCCATCATGGTGCCGAACGCTACGTGCTCCAGCTGCATGGCAGCCGGGACGTAACCGGCCTTGCGGCCCAGCGTGAACAGCTGCTGGAAGTGCAGCGCCTGGCGCGCATCGACCACGTACAGCGAGCGGTCCGCGTGCAGCACGTCTGCGCGATAGCGCAAGGTGGCCAGATCGCTGGTGCTGTACAAAAAGCCGCCACCCTGCTTCTGGATGATGTAGGCAGCCGGCTCGCCGTCCTTGTTCTTGAACTCATCCAGGAACACCACCTGTGCGCCCTGGCTTTCGGTCAGCAGGCCCTTGGCGCGCAGGTCGGCCACCACCACCGGCAGGTCTTCGTTGTACGCAGATTCGCCGCGCACATCGGCGCGGGTGAGCTGCACACCCAGCTTGCTGTAAACCGCTTCGCAGTGCGACATCGAAACATTCAAGAACTGCTGCCACAGCGCATGCACCATGGGGTCGCCACTTTGCAGCTTCACCACGTAGTCGCGCGCGGTATCGGCAAATGCGGGATCGGCATCGAAGCGCACCTTGGCGGCACGATAGAAATTTTCCAGGTCGTCCAGCGCAATGGCGGCATCGCCGGCCTTGTCCTGCTCGACCAGGTAGGCGGTCAGCATGCCGAACTGCGTGCCCCAGTCGCCCACATGGTTCTGGCGTACCACGGTGTGGCCGAGGAAATCCAGCAAACGCGCCAGCGCATCGCCAATGATGGTCGAGCGCAAATGGCCGACGTGCATTTCCTTGGCAAGGTTGGGCGACGAGTAATCCACCACCACGGTCTGGCTGGCCGGCAGCGGCACGCCCAGCTTGGCATCGCTCAGCGCGGCATTGGCGCGCGCGGCCAGAAAGCTGTCTGCCAGTTTGATATTGATGAAGCCAGGCCCAGCGATTTCCAGCTTGTCGGCAATGCCATCTAGGTTCACCAGTTCCAGCACCGCCTGTGCCAGCTCGCGCGGGTTTTTCTTTAGCTGCTTGGCCGCGCCCATGGCGCCGTTGGCCTGATAATCACCGAACTCCGGTCGGGCAGCCGGCTGGATCACCGGGTTGGCATCGGGGGCGCCGGCGGCGGCAAACGCAGCGGCAAAACGCGCATTCAAAAGCTGCAACAAGGTGGTATCGGTCAAAACTGCTACTCCGCTTCTTCAATCTGTGGCGACGGCTGCGCCGTCAGAATTCCTGTGGATCAATGTCGGTCGTCACGCGGACGCCCGACGGTATCGTTGCCGCATGCAGCCACGCATCCAGCGCTTGCTGCAATACACCGCGCTGCGTGGCGCTCAGCACCAGTTGTGCACGCTCCACGCCGGCCTTGCGCACCAGCGTGGCCGGCACCGGGTCGTTGGCAACGACGCCTGCAGCCAGCAGCGCACGCTGCGCTTCGCGCAGCACCGCCATCGCGCGGGGCATCTGCTTGGCTTCCGCCCGCAGCATCGCCCACTGGCTGGCAGGGGGCAGCTGCAATTGCTTGCGCACCTGCAGCTGTTCATCGGCAAAAGCCGCGTAATCGCCGCGCACCAGCGAACCATAGAACGGGTGCTCGGGGTAATTGGTCTGGATCAGCACCCGGCCCGGTTGCCCGGCGCGGCCGGCACGGCCTGCCACCTGCAACAGCTGCGCAAACATGCGCTCTTCGGCGCGGAAATCCACGCTGAACAGGCCGCTGTCGGCGTTCAGCACGATCACCAGCTGCAGGTTGGCAAAATCGTGGCCCTTGGCCAGCATCTGCGTGCCCACCAGCAAGTTGGCCTCGCCTGCGTGCACCTGCACCAGCATCGCTTCCAGGCTGCCCTTGCGCCGCGTATTGTCGCGGTCGATGCGCAGCGGCGGCGTATCGGGGAAACGTGCCGTCAGTATATCCTCAATGCGCTGCGTACCCTGCCCCAGCGGCTGCAAATCCTGATTGCCGCAATCGGGGCATGCGGCCGGCGGCATGGTCTCGTAACCGCAATGGTGGCAGCGCAGCCGGCGCTCGCTCAGGTGCAGCACCAGCTTGGCCGAACACCGCTTGCAGCCGGATATCCAGCCGCAATCGCGGCAGGACAGCACCGGCGCATAACCGCGCCGGTTGATGAACACCAGCGCCTGCCCGCCATTTTTCAGGGTTTGTGCCAGGATATCCAGCGCCAGCGGATGAATGCCGTCCGGCATGTGGATGCGGCCGGTGGGCAGCAACTCCACCTTGGGCGAGATCGCCCCGCTCACCGCACGCTGCTTGAGCACCAGCTTCTGATAGCGGCCTTCCTGTGCGTTTTTCCAGCTTTCCAGGCTGGGCGTGGCCGAGCCCAGCACCACCGGCACCTTGCGCTGGTTGGCGCGGTAAACCGCCAGATCGCGCGCCGAGTAACGCACGCCCTCCGATTGGCGGTAAGAGGTATCGTGCTCCTCATCCACCACGATCAGGCCCAGCGCGGGCAACGGTGCAAACACCGCCAGCCGCGTGCCCAGCACGATGCGCGCTTCGCCGCGTGCCGCCATCAGCCAGTTGCGCGTGCGCTCACCCTCAGCCAGGCCGCTATGCAGGCTGACCACGCATTCCTGCGGAAACCGCTGCCGGAAGCGCCCTTCCAGCTGCGGCGTGAGGTTGATTTCCGGCACCAGCACCAGCGTTTGCTCGCCACGCCGCAGTGCCGCTTCGATCGCCCGCAGATACACCTCGGTTTTGCCGCTGCCGGTAATGCCGTACAGCAGGAAAGCGCTGAAACCACGCGCCGCGGTAATGGCCCCGACCACCCCGGCTTGTTCGGGCAGCAATTCCGGGCGTGGCCCGGTGCTGACCGCGGCTGGCTCGGGGGGATGCCAAGGCTGTGCCACCACCTGGCCAGCCTGCTGCCATTCCTTCAGATAACGGCTGGCATCCGCAGCCACCGGCCTGATCTCGTCCAGCCGGCGTGGGCTGGCCAGCAATGCCGCCAGCGCACGCTGCTTGTGCGCACGCGCAGACAGCGAGGCAATCAGTGCATCCACATCCACTGCCACATACGCCTGCTCGGCCTCGAAACCGCTCCATACCTTGGGCTGGCGGAACACTGTGGGCAGCGCACCGGCCAGCACCTGCCCCAGCGGGGCAAGGTAGTAATCGGCAACGAAGCGGCACAGCGCCAGCACATCGGCCGGCAGGGCCGGCATATCACCCGGCAGCGATTCGATATCACGAATGCCGGCAAAATCCGGCGCGGTATTGCTGATGGCAGTGACCACCCCGGCCAGCCGTTGCCGGCCGAACGGCACGATCACGCGCGCGCCCACTCCGGGTACCGGGCTGTTGGCGCGGTAATCGAAGGTGCGGGCCAGCGGCACATCCAGTGCAACCGTGGCATAAAAATCGGGGGGTGAAATCGTCATGCCGTAAGAATAAATTCACCGTATTGTCACTTCGGGAACCATCCACAGAAGCTGTGGATAATTTTGTGGGTAGCTTGGGATTAACTGCCCCGAAGCGAAGCGCGGCCTAGATTGCAGTTAAGTTGCTTATTTTTTAAACCGCAAAAATTAATATTTACAAATCAACAACTTAAGCATTATGTTGATTTCCATGCAAGCCAAGCCAACCGCAGTTGACAAGCGGCTTTTCTTACGCTCCAAGTCTGTGCATAACTTAGAACGGCTTTCATACCGTCTGCGTGAGAAAAGCGCCGCAAGTCCTTGTTAGCAAGAGAAAATCAGCGTACGGCCTGCTTGCGCGAAAAGTGGTGTACCGCGTTGACCAAGGCGGTCACATGCTCGGGATTGGTGAACTGGCTGATGCCATGGCCCAGATTGAACACGTGGCCGCTACCGGCACCGTAAGCTGACAACAATCGCGCCACTTCGGCCTCGATGGCAGCCGGTTGGGCGAACAACGCATTGGGGTCGAAGTTGCCCTGCAACGCCACCCGGTTGCCCACTCGGCGGCGCGCATCGCCAAGATCTACTGTCCAGTCCAGCCCCACCGCATCACAGCCACTATCGGCGATCTGCTCCAGCCATAGCCCGCCACCCTTGGTGAACACGATCACCGGCACGCGGCGGCCATCAGCCTCGCGCTTGAGGCCAGCCACGATGCGCTGCATGTAGGCGAGCGAGAACGCCTGGTACTTGCCGAATGCCAGCGCGCCGCCCCAGGTATCGAAAATCTGCACCGCCTGCGCACCCGCATCGATTTGCGCATTCAGGTAGGCGGTTACCGCCCGGGCGTTCACGTCCAGGATATGGTGCAGCAAGTCCGGGCGGTCATACATCAGCGTTTTGACGCGGCTGAAGGTATCCGAGCCACCGCCTTCGATCATGTAGCACGCCAGCGTGAACGGCGAACCGGAGAAACCGATCAGCGGCACCCGACCATCCAGCGCATTGCGGATGCTGCTGACTGCGTCGAACACATACTGCAGCTCGCTCATGTCCGGCACGCTCAGCGCCTTGATGGCCGCTTCGTCACGCAGCGGGCGCTCGAACTTGGGGCCTTCGCCCTCGGCAAAGTAGAGGCCCAGGCCCATGGCATCCGGCACGGTCAGGATATCGCTGAACAGGATGGCCGCATCGAGCGGAAAACGAT
The DNA here is from genome assembly GCF_009848685.1 of Andreprevotia sp. IGB-42. GTDB lineage: Bacteria > Pseudomonadota > Gammaproteobacteria > Burkholderiales > Chitinibacteraceae > Andreprevotia. Next base: position 41,906 of record NZ_WXTX01000009.1, on the reverse strand, counting down.
CCAGCGGCTGCAGCGTGACTTCGGTGGCAAATTCTTTCGATTTGCACAGGTCAAGAAAGGAACCCGCCGCCTTGCGCGATGCGCGGTACTCCGGCAGATAGCGGCCCGCCTGGCGCATCAGCCATACGGGGGTGTATTCAACAGGCTCACGCAACAGCGCACGCAGGAAGGTATCGTTTTTAAGTGCAGTCATTCTTTTTCCAGATGCCAGCCCCACCGGAGCTGGCAAAAATCATCAAGCCAGTGACCAGTTGCCGTCACCATGGCAATCAAGGAAGCGGTTGTGGAATTGCTTGAGCGAGGAGCGATGGCCAACGCTGATCAGTGTGCTGCTTGGCAAGGCAGCGATCAGTGCTTGATACAGCGTCGATTCGGCCGCTTCATCGATTGCCGATGTCGCTTCATCCAGCACCAGTATCCGTGGCTTGAGCAGGAGTGCGCGCGCCATCGCAATGCGTTGCTGCTCACCCAAACTCAATTCATGCGACCAGGGTTTGACCACATCGAGCTGATCGGCCAATTGGCTGAGCTTCACCTGTGCCAGCACGGCGCGAAGCGCTTCATCATCAGCGAGTGTTTCGGCCGGGTAAGACAACGCCTCACGCAGACTGCCCAGCGGCAGGTAAGGACGCTGCGACAGGAACAGCACGCCGGCATCCTGTGGATACGCCACGTTGCCGCTGGCATACGGCCAGATCCCCGCCAGCGTACGCAGCAGCGTACTCTTGCCACTGCCCGACGCCCCCTGCACCAGCAGGCGATCCCCCGCCTGCAGCGACAAATCCAGCCCGGCAATCAACACATCGCCGTCGGGCTTGTTCACGCCCAATGCGCTGACCTGCACATGGTCAGCCGGCGCAGGTGACAGCACCGGCAATGCGGCGGCCTCGCCCAAGCTGTCTTCAAACGTGCTCAGCCGGTCGATCACCGCTTTCCAGGTTGCCAGCGTGGAGAAGCTATCCATGATGAAATTGAGCGAATCATAAACCTCTCGGAACGCATTGTTGATCTGCATCAGCCCGCCGAGCTGGATTTCCTTGGCAAACAGGCGTGGCGCCGCAACCAGGAACGGGAAGATGATCGCCAGTTGCCCCCAGAACGAGGTGAATGTAGTCAGACGCTTGTTGAGGCGCATGATGGACCAGAAGTTCTCCACCACGCTGCCGAGGCGGAACGACAACTGCTTGCGCTCGGCACCTTCGCCTTTGTAAAGCGCGATGGATTCGGCATTTTCCCGCACGCGTATCAGCGCAAAACGGAAGTTGGCCTCGCGGCGTTGCTGTTCGAAGTTGAGCCCGACCAGCGCCTTGCCGATCCAGATCGTCACCAGCGTGCCGACGATGGTATAAAGGATTGCTGCCCACACCATGTAGCCGGGAATCACCACATTGTGGCCCATCAATACAAAGCGCAATGGTCCGGACAATGCCCACAGGATGGTAATGAACGTAATCAAGTTCACTACCGAGCGCATCAGGCCCAGCGACAGCCCCAGCGTCAGGCTGACGAACTGCCCGACATCCTCGGCAATCCGCTGGTCGGGGTTATCGGTTTTGCGATCGGTCAGCTGTAGCCGGTAATAGCCTTGCCCTTGCATCCAGCGCTGCTTGAAGTCTTCGGTCAGCCAGCGCCGCCATTTGATTTCCAGCATCTGCCGGAAGTACAGCGCATAAACCTGAATGGCGATCCAGAAGAACGCCAGAATGGCAAAGTGCTTCATCTGTTGCCAGAACGTCACCGAATCGAGCTTTTGCAATGCGTCGTAGAACACGCCATACCAGCTGTTGAACTGGACATTCATGTAGACGATGGCCAGATTCAGCGCGACCACCAGCACCAGCAGGCCGATGCCCTTCCACTTTTCATCACCCACCCAATAAGGGCGGGTCAGATGCCAGAAGGCTTTGAATAGCTGTTGCTTGCTCAAACGCGTTGCTGTCGGTTCGCTCATTGCTACCCCTTTAGATATGCAAACGGGCGGCTGACGCCGCCCGGCTCGGCAAACAGGCCGATGTCATTTGCAAGGCTTGGTCGTCCAGCCCTTGCCACCGCGCCGGCACTTCCAGTCCTGCCGCGCGCTGTTGATATCCCAGCCGCTATCGGCCAGCACCAAGCCAAGCTGGTAGCGCTGGCTGGCAACGGCGTCATCCTTCAAGCCGGCCAGCACCACTTCCATCTGCACCTGCTCGCCCGCTTCGCCCTTCGCCTGCTGCCTGATAGCCAACGACTGGTAATCAGCCAGGCCATGCTCATCGGCAATGCGGTCTTTCAGATAGTCATAAACTACCTGTACCGGTGCCAGGCCGCGCGTACCCTTGAAAATCACCGGGGCCGCGGCTGCGTCGGCGGCAGCCGGGGCCGCATCGTCGGCCACTGCAAACGGCATCAGCGCGATCAGCAGCAAAACAGCGGCGATAGCGCGCATCACTTGGCTTCCTTGGCCGCCCACGCATCCTTGAGCGTCACGGTACGGTTGAAGACCGGCTTGCCGCCGGCCACATGGTCATGACGGTCAGTCACGAAGTAACCCAGGCGCTCGAACTGGTAACGCGTTTCCGGCGCCGCGGTGGACACCACCGGTTCCACATAGGCGGTAATGGTCTGCAGCGATGCACCGTTGATGAACTGCTTGAAGTCCACGTACTGGCCGTCGGCGCCGCGTACCGCATCCGGGCGTGCCTCGGTAAACAGGCGGTCGTACAAGCGCACTTCGGCTTCGATGGCGTGCTCGGCCGAGATCCAGTGGATCACGCCCTTCACCTTGCGGCCAACCGGGTTCTGGCCCAGCGTGGCGGGGTCGATGCTGCACTTGAGCTCGACCACATTGCCCGCCGCATCCTTCACCACTTCATCGCACTTGATCACATACGAGTAGCGCAGGCGCACTTCGCTGCCCAGTGTCAGCCGTTGCCAGCCCGCCGGCGGCACTTCGGCAAAGTCTTCCCGCTCCACATAGATGGTGGGCGCAATCGGCACTTCGCGCTCGCCCCACTCGGCATGGTGCGGGTGGTATGGCGCGCTGCGGCTGGCGGTTACGCCGGCCTCGAAATTGGTCAGCGTCACCTTGATCGGGTCCAGCACAGCAATCACGCGCGGGCAGGCTTCTTCCAGCGTTTCGCGTACCGCCCCTTCCAGGATGCTGTAGTCGATGATGTTCTCGCCCTTGGAGACACCGATACGCTGCGCAAACAGCTTGATGCCCTCCGGCGAGTAACCACGGCGGCGCATGCCGGTAATGGTAGGCATGCGCGGGTCATCCCAGCCGCTCACCAGCTGCTCGTCCACCAGTTGCTTGAGCTTGCGTTTGGAGGTGACCACATACAGCAGCTCCAACCGCGAGAACTCGATCTGTTGCGGATGACTGGCGATGGTGATGTTGTCCAGCACCCAGTCGTACAGCGGGCGATGATCTTCGAACTCCAGCGTGCACAGCGAATGCGTGATGCCTTCCAGCGCGTCCGAGATGCAATGCGTGTAGTCGTACATCGGGTAGATGCACCAGCTATCGCCAGTCTTGATGTGCGTGGCCCGCTTGATGCGGTAAATCACCGGATCGCGCAGGTTGAGGTTGGGCGAGCCCATGTCGATTTTCAGGCGCAGTGTCTTGCTGCCATCGGCATACTCGCCGGCGCGCATGGCGCGGAACAGCGCCAGGTTTTCCTCAACCGTGCGGGTGCGGTACGGGCTATCCCTGCCGGGCTTGGAGAAATCGCCGCGGTACTCGCGCATCTCCTCGGCATTCAGCTCGCACACGAAGGCCTTGCCGGCGCTGATCAGTTCTTCGGCGTACGCGTACAGTTGCTCGAAGTAGTCGGACGCATGGCGTACATCGCCATGCCATGCAAAACCCAGCCAGCGCACATCGGCTTCGATGGCGGCAGCGTATTCATCCTCTTCCTTCTCCGGATTGGTATCGTCCATGCGCAGGTTGCACTGGCCCTGGTAATCCTCGGCAATGCCGAAGTTCAGGCAGATCGATTTGGCGTGCCCGACATGCAGGTAACCATTGGGCTCGGGCGGAAAACGCGTCACGACGGACGAGCGCTTGCCGGAGACAAGATCGCCATCGATGATGGCGCGGATGAAGTTGCTGACTGGGGCTTCGTTGCTCATAAGCGCGGGAATGGACGGCTAGATTCAAAGGACAGATTGTAACCGGAAAAAGACCAGTCATCGGGCGATGCAACGCGCGGATGGATTTATGCGGGCAGCACTGGTCTAACACCAAGTCATACCCCGCCTTTTGCATGGCGTTTTCCTGCTTCCACCGCAAGGCCAAGGAGGTTTCCCATGAAAGCATCTTCGTACCCGCACATGCTCGTTTCCTACCACGAAGGCTGGGATGAGCTGCAAGCCGCACATCCCGCCACCCTGGGCATCTTCCTGAAACTGGTATTGCCGCTATCGCTGCTGCCGGTGTTGATGATGCTGTATGCCGGCAACCATTACGGCCAGTACTACGGCGGCGAAGTTAGCATGTCGCACTGGCAGACCGTGGCTGCAGCCTTTTTCGTTGCGGAAATGATCACCGTTCCCGGCATCGCCTGGATCATCCGGCAACTGGCGCGCGCGCACAAAGCGCATAGTGACTATGACGGCAGCTACCTGCTGGCAGCCGTGTCCGCCGTGCCGATGTGGTTGTCGTCACTGACGCTGTTCGTGCCCTACCTGGCATTCAACGTGGCCTGCGCCTTCACGGGCCTGGCCATGGCTTGCGCACTGGTCTACCACGGCATTCCCGCCATGCTGGGCAAGGAACGCGACGAAGATGTACGCGACATGACCTACCTGATCATGTGGATAGGCGGCGGTGCCTGGGCCATCCTGAGCGCCATTCTGTCGATGCCCATCTTTACGCATTAAGTTGCCATGCCGGGCTGCCAGCAGCGCAACCGGCGCAATGAAAAACAGGCCAGCGAAAGCTGGCCTGTTGGCTTGCCTGCCGGCAGTTCAGGGCTGCCGGGCTCGGGTCAGGTTGGGATAAACCGCAACCGAGCCGAACTTCACCTTCTCGGTCGAGGAAATCAGCACCTGGAATGCAGCGGGAGCGTAGTAGGTCGGGTCTGTTGTCACCCCGTAACCCATCTGCCCGTATTCGTTGTAGCCCCAAGTCATCAGCGAGCCGTCTTTCAGCAGCGCCTGGTAATGCAGCGAGCCGGCTGCAATGGACACCACATTCGACAGCGGCGCCTTGTCGGTGCCCTGTGCAACCTGCTTGGGCTTGACCAGGGATCCGGCAATCATCCGGCCCGATGCACCACCGCGCCAGCTATGAACACCGCCGTTCTTGTCCATCGCCAGTGCCTGCGTCGCACCTGCCGCCACCATGGTGAGCCCCGCCCAAATGCCACCGCTGTTCGGATCCTGAACCTGCTTGGCAAGCCGGGACGCCGGTACTTCGAGTTTGCCGTCCATGATGATGCCGCCAGGTACCCATTCCCAGACGCTGCTGTCACGGCTCAGCGCGAGGGCATAATCGCCCCCGAGGGAAATACCCACGATGTCGCTCAGGTCGCTACCGTCAACCCGCTTGACCAGCGAGGGCTGCACCGCACATTCATTGGAAGTAAACGCGGCACGCTGGTACCCCCAGTAATAAACCCGGCCATCTGCCGAGAGGGCCATATAGCTGTTCTTGCCTGCGGCAACCGCAACGATATTGCCCAGGTTGCCTGTTCCGGCAACGTTCCTGACATACACGGGTGTGGAATGGATAAAGCCATCGCCGGAACCGGTACATGTGCCCCAGGCAACCACCTGCCCGTCATCAAGCAGGGCCACCGCGTTTGTCGTGCCCACTTCAACCTGGACCACATGGCTGAGGTCCGCGCTTTCCTGCGGATTCCTGACTGCCAGCGGCAACAACGTACCGTCGATCACATCATTGCGGCCAGATGTCGCGAAGGTCTGATTCCCCCCCCACGTCCAGACCGTGCCATTTTCGGTCAGCGCCATGGCGTTGCCTGCCCCCAGGCTGGCCTGCACGGCACCCAACATGGCGGTTCGGCCCGTTGTGGCGACAACCGGCGCGGGTGTTTCTGCGATGCGCAATACCGATGCTGGCACCCCGCGACCCAACACCCCCAGGTAGTTATTGCCCCATGACCACGGACCGCCATTGGGCATCACCACCAGGCTACCGGCCAGCGATGTGCCACGCAGCCCGCTCCAGAATCGCTGCGGAATCACCTTCACCATCAGGATCGCACTGGTATCGCCACTGGATACCTTGACCGGAAAGCTGCCCAGCCGGCTGGCCTTGATACTGCTGCAATCGCTGGCTACCGTGATCACGCCGCTATCGGCGGCCGAGCACGACAGCGAAGTCTGCGGCAATACGCTGCCTGCATCATTGCGCAAGGTGACCTGCAGTGGCGTTGCCAGATTCCATGGCACCTTGCCATCCGCCGGCGCCTGGAAGGTGGCGGCAGCCGGACCGTGTGCGGTGCAGAGCTGAGACGGTGTCACAAGGCCAAAATTGAAGCGTTGTATCAGCTCGGTCGTCATGCCCTGCAAGGCAGCAGTACCGACGCAACCTTCGGGAAAGCGCAGCTCATATTGCCCGGCGCTCACGCTGGACGGCGGGCTCCTGTAGTTGCCGGTGATGGTCTGCCCGCCGGAATAGCGCTGGAAATCGGTCAGCAATTTGCCGTTCGACAGATCGCCACTGACGATGTGCCAGGCCGGGCCGGATGTGCCGTAGTGGAACATCGCCATGAACACGGTATTGCCTTGCACCTCGATGGCCCAGCCGCGGCCACCTTGCTCCGGGTTCCAGTACCAGCCCGTTTCAGGCGCAGCAGGATTGGGCGCCATATCAAGGCCGCCGGGCACGATGGGGAAGCGTTCTGCGTTGAGCACGCGGCCACCGGGCAAAGTCACCGTGGTCTTCGTATCCTTGCCGGACCCGGAGAAAACGATAAGCACCTCTCCCACGTCCCGGGCCACTGGCGAACGGTAGGTTCCCGAGTCTGCGGCCTGCCCGTTTTCGTAAGACTGCAGCATGCCCTTGAACTGATAGGCACCGTTGACCTGCGTCACCACACCTTGGGAAACATACCAGACCGGGTTTCCCAGATCGTCATACAGGAAGAAGCCCACAAAGCCCTTGTCGCGCTGCATTTCAAACATGAAGCCAGTGCCTGACTGGACCGGATTCCAGTACCAGCCATTGGCCGGCATGCCAGCCAAGCCAGCACCAGCCTGCGTTGCAACGGCGGTTTGCGCGGATTTGCCACTTTGGGCGCTGTCGGCATTGCTGCCCCCGCCACATGCAGCAAGCAACAACGCCGTGCACAGCATGGCGCAAAATAAACGGATGAATTTCATTGAAAACCTGCAGGAAATCGGGAGCACGTAGGAAAGCGCTGGCAGTTTATCACCACCCACTTTGCATGCAAAGTTGACTTTTTTTGAAAGATTTTCCCGCTTCCCCCATGTCCGGCGGGCCTTGGCCGGCACTGCGGAAAGCGATTCCCGCAGACGGGAAAACGCCGGATATCATCCGGTGCCCCGTGCCCTTGAGCCCGTCAAAAAGCCCCTGTCACCACACCGGGTGCGCAGGGGCTTTCAGTGGTATTTTTACAACAATCCTGAGTAAGCTCGCTGTGCATGCCATGGCCGCATGGCTGACCGGGCAAACAGGCCGCTACACGTTTTCCGCGCTGCTGCCGTGCTCAGACGTCCTGGCCCTCGGCAATACCATCGCGCCTGACAGGCTGCAGCGGAAGCAGCAGATTCAAAGCGATGGCCAGCAAACTCACCAACCCCACGCCCACCATATTGAACGCGCCGATCTTCACGGTCAGCCCGCCGATACCGCAGGTCAGCACCACGGCAACGATCACCAGATTGCGTGGCACCATCAGGTCTACCCTGGCATCGATCATGGTCTTGAGGCCAATACTGGCAATGGTGCCGAACAGGAGCACCATGATGCCACCCATCACCGGCATGGGGATCGACTGCAGCACCGCGTTGAATTTGCCGAAGAACGCCAGGATGATTGCCAGGCCAGCTGCCCAGGTCATGATCACCGGGTTGAAATTGCGCGTGATCATCAGTGCGCCGGTCACCTCTGCATAGGTGGTGATGGGCGGGCCGCCGATCAGGCCGGCAAAGCACACGCCCAGGCCATCACCGGCAAGCGTGCGGTGCAGCCCCGGGCTGGCGGTGTAGTCGTTGCCGGCCACCTTGCCCACCGCCATCACGCCGCCGATGTGCTCGATGGCCGGTGCAATCGCCACCGGCAGCATGAACAGCGCAGCGGCCCAGTTCACCTCGGGCTGTACGAAATGCGGCAATGCAAACCACGGTGCATCCGCCACATGCTGGAAATCGACTACGCCCAGCACGGCCGATGCCACGTAGCCGACAATCACGCCGGAAAGAATCGGCACCAGCCGCAGCATGCCACCGGCAAACACCGCCACGATGATGGTGGTAGCCAGCGAAATGCCCGCCAGCAGAATGGACGAGCCGTAGGGAATCAGCTGCTTGCCGCCTGCCTGCCCCATGGCCATGCCCGAAGCGGCCACCGCGACCGACATGCCGATGACGATGATCACCGGCCCGATCACCACCGCTGGCAGGATGCGGTGGATCAGCGCCATGCCACGCCATTTGATGATGGCCGCCACTACGAAATACATGAATCCGGCTGCGAACAGGCCAAACTGCGTGGCCGCCTGCCCCCAGGTCTGCATGGCAAAGATGATGGGGGCGATGAAAGCGAATGACGAACCCAGGAAGATGGGTACCTGGCGCCGCGTCACCAGTTGGAACAACAGCGTGCCTACCCCGGCGCCCAGCAACGCCATCGCAGGGTGCAGGCCGGTGAGCAAAGGCACCAGCACCAGCGCGCCGAATGCCACGAACAGGATCTGCGCGCCGGAAACGGCCGTTTTCAATGTGTGCAGCATGTATCGACTCCACGAGGCACAAAGCCGGGTCTCCCCGGCTCCGCTTCATTTGTTGTTGGTGGTACCGGTGGTACCGAAAATCTTGTCCCCCGCATCGCCCAGGCCCGGGATGATGTAGCCGTGCTCGTTCAGGTGGCTATCGAGCGATGCCGCCACGATCTGCACGTCCGGATGTTTTTCGTTGACGAGCTTCACGCCCTCGGGCGCAGCCACCATCACGATGGCCTTGATCTCGGTGCAACCATTGCGCTTGAGCATGTCGATGGTGGCCACCAGCGAGCCGCCGGTTGCCAGCATGGGGTCGATGATCAGCGCCAGCCTGTCTTCCAGATTGCCGACGAATTTCTCGAAATACGGCTCCGGCTGCAGCGTTTCCTCGTTGCGCGCCAGCCCCACCACGCTGATCTTGGCCGAGGGCACCAGGTCAAGCACGCCATCGAGCATGCCGATACCCGCGCGCAGGATGGGCACCACGGTCAGCTTCTTGCCCTTGATTTTCTTGACGTTGACCTCGCCGCACCAGCCCTGGATCACCACATCTTCCAGCGCCAGATCGCGCGTGGCTTCATACGCCAGCAGCCGCGCCAGCTCTGCGGTCAGCAGGCGGAATTTGTTGGTGCTGACCTCCGCCTCGCGCAGCAACGCCAGCTTGTGTTGCACCAGCGGATGATTCACCACATTGATCTGCATGCCCAGCCCCTGTTTTTTGCCTAAACTGGATCATTCTAGACAGGCTGACCGCCAGTGACATTGGCGAAAAGCATTAGGAGCGGCCAGCCGCTGCAACGCATCAACGGAACATGAAATACACCGCACCGGTCAGGCACAGGCCCGCCCACACGTAATCGAGCTTGAATGGCTGGTGCATGTAGAACACCGCAAACGGAATGAACAGGCTCAGTGTAATCACCTCCTGGATGATCTTGAGCTGCGCCAGACTGTAAACGCTGCTGCCGATGCGGTTGGCCGGCACCTGCAGCAGGTATTCGAACAACGCAATGCCCCAGCTGACCAGCGCTGCCCATAGCCAGCTGCGGTCGTTGACATGCTTGAGATGGCCATACCATGCAAACGTCATGAAGACATTAGAGGCAATCAGCAACAGAATGGAAGTAATACCGGGCGGCAGGTTCATAGGCGTCATACATAAGGTTTTGGTAAACTCCGCCAGTTTAGTCGCACCTTCAGATACACCGGAACAAACATCCATGCCCGTGCACCGTCTTTCCCGTCTTCGCTTTGCCGCCGTTACCGGCCTGCTGCTGTGCGCATTTGCCCACGCTGGCGACGCTGAAGACATCCAGACGCTGTTGCGTGCCAGGCAGTTTGCCCAGGTACTGGAAAAAGCCGACAAGGCGCTGCTCAAAACCCCGCAAGACGCGCAGATCCGCTTCATGCGCGGCCTGGCGCTGACCGAACTCGGCCGCACCGACGAAGCCATCAAGGCGTTCGTGAGCCTGTCCGAGGATTACCCGCAATTGCCGGAGCCGTACAACAACCTCGCGGTGCTGTACGCGCAGCAGAACCAGCTGGACAAATCGCGCGCTGCGCTGCAGATGGCGATCCAGACCAACCCCAGCTACGCCATCGCCCATGAAAACCTGGGCGACCTGTACGCACGGCTGGCTTCGCAGGCCTACAGCAAGGCACTGCAGCTGGAAAACAACAATACGGTGCAGACCAAGCTCAAGCTGGTGAGCGAGCTTTTCAGCCAGAACGCCATGGCGCCCAAGACGCAATTGGCCTCGGTCAAGCCGGGCAAAATCACACCGTTGCCGAAAATCACCATCACCGGTGCACCGCTCAAGCCGAGCGCCGTGCCGACATTGCCACCAACCATGGCCGTTGCGGCCGCCAAGCCCACCAGCAAGCCACTGCCGACGCTGGCACCAGTTGCCACTCCGGCGCCGGCACCAGCCAAGGTCGAAACCGCCAAGGCAGGCAATGACAGCGCGCGCCAGCAGGTGGTTGCCGCCGTGGATGGCTGGGCAGGCGCCTGGGGCAAGCAGAACGTGAACGGTTACCTGGGCGCGTATAGCCGCCAGTTCAAGGCACCGGGCGGCCAGAAATTCGATGCATGGGCCAAGGAGCGGCGTGATCGCATCAGCGCCCCCAAATCCATCGATGTGCACGTCAGTGACGTGAAAATCGACTTTGTCGATGAAGACACCGTGAAGGTGCGTTTCCGCCAGAGCTACAAGTCCGAACGGCTCTCGACCACCACGGGCAAAACGCTCATCATGCAGAAATCCGGCAATCGCTGGCTGATCATTGAAGAACGCGCTGGCGCGTAATCAGAGAGCAGGCAAGCTGATTTGATGTCGTTATCCAAATGGGCCAAAAGGCTCCTCAGTCTGGTCGCCCTGTTGCTGCTCGCCCCGGCAGCGCAGCCCAACTTTGCCAGCATCGACACCCCCTTCCGCGTACACCTGGGCGAAAAACCCGGCCGTGCCGCGCAAGGGACGCCCGAGCGCATGATCGTTGCCGCCATCGATTCGATCCGTCAGGGCCGCATGAACGATGCGCGCGCCACCGTGGATGCATTGCTCGACAAACAACCCAATTACCGGCTGGCCCATCTGCTCTCGGCAGACCTGTACGCAATGCGTGCAATGCCGCTGGAAAACATGGGCAGTGCCGCCAGCGCACCGGCAGACCGGCTGGAAGACCTGCGCCGCGAAGCGCTGGTGCGCAGCAAGCGTGAAACCGCGCCGCCGCCCACCGACCTGCTGCCAGCGCCACTGCTGGTGTTGTCACCCAGGCAGAAGCACGTGGTGCTGGTAGATGCCGGCAAGTCACGCATCTACATCTATGCCAACGATAACGGCACGCCGCGCTACGTAACCGACTACTACGCCACCATCGGCAAACTGGGTATGGGCAAGCAGGTGGAAGGCGACCAGCGTACCCCGCTGGGCGTGTATTTCGTCACCAGCCATATGCCGCGCGCGCAAATGGACAAAACCATGGGCTCCAACGCCGCACTGTACGGCGTGGGCGCTTGGCCGATGTCCTATCCCAACGAGTGGGATAAACGCGAAGGCCGCACCGGCCACGGCATCTGGCTACATGGCGTGCCATACGACACCTATGCGCGCGCGCCGTGGGCATCCAATGGCTGCGTGGCGCTCACCAATCCGGAAATGCTCGAGGTGGCCGATTACCTGCAGATCGGCGCCACTCCGGTAGTGATCGTTCCCAAGGTGGAATGGCTGGGTGCCGATGCCTGGCGTGCACGCCATCAGGAGGCCCAGCAAACGCTGGACAGCTGGCGCACTGCCTGGGAAAACCGTGACACCCCCAACTATGTCGCCGAGTACAGCCGCCGCTTCGTCAGCGAAGATGGCATCAGCTACGACAAATGGGCGGTGCAGAAAGCCAACGTCAATGCCGGCAAGCAATGGGCCAAGGTCAAGCTCGACGATATCAGCCTGTTTGCCACCGGCGGCGACAAACCGATGTGGGTATCCACCTTCAACCAGGATTACAGCAGCAACAACCTCAACCACCGCATGCGCAAGCGCCTGTATTGGGAACGTGATGCCCGGCAATGGAAAATCATCTGGGAAGGCGCGGCTGGCGCTGGCTGACCTCGCCATCCGGGCCTGCCTGCTATTGGCGCCTGCCCGATGAAGACGTAAAAAAGCCCGGAACGCATCCGGGCTTTTTCATGGGCTGCCTGCTGCTTACAGCGTCAGGCCACCCGTCACTTCGATGGCTGCGCCGTTGATATAGCTGGCATCGTCGGACGCGAGGAACGCATACACGTTGGCAATTTCTTCCGGCTGCGCCAGCCGCTTCATCGGTACCCGCTCTTCCATCGCCTGGATCACCTTTTCCGGCATCGAAGCAAGGATGGGAGTGGCAACGAAGCCCGGACAGACCGCATTGGCGCGGATACCCTTTTTGCCCAGTTCTTTCGCCCAGGTCTTGACGAAGCCGATCACGCCGAACTTGGCTGCCGCGTAATTGGTCTGGCCGAAGTTGCCGTACAGGCCCACCACCGAGGAGGCATTCAGGATCACCCCGCCGCCCTGTTCGATCATGGTATCGACCACGGCCTTGGCACAGTTGTAGACGCCCTTGAGGTTGATGTCGATCACGCGGTCGAACTGGTCATCGGTCATCTTGTAGAGCTGCGCATCGGCGACAATACCGGCATTGTTCACCAGGATATCGATGCGGCCGAACTGCGCCTTCACACCGCTGACCATGCTGGCAATCTGTTCCTTGTTGGTCACGTCGACCACGTAGCCCGCTGCCGTGGCGCCAGTGGCCACCAACTGCGATACCACGCTGTCGATGCCGGCCTGGTTCACGTCACAAACAATCACCTTTGCGCCTTCGGCAGCAAACTTGACCGCGGTAGCCTGGCCGATGCCGCTGGCCGAACCGGTAATGATGGCGACTTTGTCTTTGAGTTTCATCGTCTGTTGCCCCTTCTTCATCACGCGTGCATTCGCACTAACACGAACTAGCATAGCGCTGATTGTGCGGCGCAACAACGAAGATACGGTGAAATCTTTGGGGAAAATGGCCATGCACACAGCAATCAAATTGCCGCCGCCTGCTGGCAACACGCAGCAACACCACAGATACGGCCACTTCAGCAGTGCAAGAACGGCCAGCCGTCAGCTGTCGGTCACCAGCCTGCAACACAACGCGCGCCAAATGATGCAATGCGGCGGCCATATGCAAAGCGGCAAGGTAAAAACCTTGCCGCAGGGCAATACCTAGGTACAGCGGATCAGGAGTTGGCGTCGGCCTGGTACTGATCGAGCAGGGTGCGGCAGTCAACGATGCGCAGATCGTTGTCGCGGGCAAAGGTCATGATGAAATCGAACACGCGCGGGTCGATTTTCTCCAGCTGTTTGTCCACGGCCACGCAACGTACATTGTCCAGCACCATGGGGCGGACATACGGTGCATACGACAGCTTCTGGTCGAAGCCAAACGTGGAAAGAATGCCGGAGAGACGTTCGGCCCAGTCGCTGGGACGGAACTCGCGTCCGTTGCTGGTAAGCCCTTGGATGATGATTTCGTACGGATTACAGATCATAGGTGAGCTCGAACCGGGCGGCGTCTCTGAGGTTGCTTCAAACGCGGATTATACACCGGCGCTCTGCTGCGATGCGATAAAAAGCACCGTTGCGCGGATATACGCGCTGCCGGTGCCCCCAGGGCTTGCCGGCTTAACCCAAATCGTTGAATAATGTGGGTTTTTCCACAAAATCGCCGCCCGCAAGGACGCGCGCCCAGCTGCCTATGCGCCATTACCTGCAATTTTCCGACTTCACGCGCGAAGAATACGCCTACCTGTTCGAACGCACTCGCATCCTCAAGGAGCGCCTGAAAGCGGGCCAGCTCTACCAGCCGTTTGTCGGCCGTGTACTGGGGATGATTTTCGAGAAGTCGTCGACGCGTACGCGCATCTCGTTCGAAGCCGGGATGGCGCAGTTTGGCGGTCACGCCATGTTCATGCAGAGCAAGGACACACAACTGGGCCGTGGCGAGCCGATAGAAGACGTGGCCAAGGTGATGAGCCGCATGGTCGACATCGTGATGGTGCGTACCTTCGAGCAAAGCATCATCGACCGCTTTGCCGAGAACTCGCGCGTACCGGTGATCAATGGCCTGACCAATGAATACCACCCATGCCAGATCATGGCCGATATCTATACCTATATAGAGCGCTTCGGTTCGATCGAAGGCAAGACGGTGGCGTGGATCGGCGACAGCAACAATGTGTCGCGCACTTGGCTGCAAGCGGCGAAGATCTTCAACTTCAAGCTCAACCTCGCCTGCCCGCGCGGCTACGAAATGACCGTGCTTGATGGCCAGACCTATGGTGGCGACCATTTCGAGCAGTTCTACGACCCGTACAGCGCCGCCCGCGACGCCGACATCGTCACCACCGATGTATCCACATCGATGGGTTACGAGCGCGAAACGCTGCAGCGCAAGAAGGACTTCATCAACTACAAGGTCAGCGAAAAGCTGATGCTGCAGGCCAAGGCCAATGCGCTGTTCATGCATTGCCTGCCCGCGCACCGCGGCGAGGAAGTCGATCCGGAAGTGATCGATGGCCCACAATCGGTAGTCTGGGATGAAGCGGAAAACCGCATGCATACGCAGAAAGCAGTGATCGAATACCTGCTGCTTGGCAAAGTAGAGGATTGATCGCATCGTGACCCTGTTCGGCATCACCGATCTCGCCACCTACGTCGTCGGCACCATCGTCATCATCCTGATGCCGGGCCCCAACTCGCTGTTTGTACTGACCACGGCGGGCAAGCGTGGCGTACGTGCCGGTTTTGCCGCGGCAGGTGGCGTGTTTTGCGGTGATCTCGCCTTGATGCTGGCCGCAGTGCTGGGTGTCGCCTCGTTGATGCATGCATATCCGGTCGCGTTCGATTTTGTCCGCTACGCGGGTGCGGCCTATCTCTCCTATCTGGGCATCAGGCTGCTGTTCACGCGTACACAGCCATCTGCAGACGCTGATTTGCGCGCTGCCAGCCCGCGCCATGCATTCAGGCAGGCGCTGTCGATCTCGCTGGTGAACGTAAAGGCCATCCTGTTTTTCATGGCATTCTTCCCGCAGTTTGTCGACCCGGCCTACCCGCATGTTGCGGTCACTTTCATTGCGTTGGGCCTGATCGTGCAAGTGACAAGCATGAGTTACCTGACTGTTCTTATCCTGGCCGGCAGCCAGATCGCCCGCCGACTGGCAGAGCGACGATGGCTGGCGAGCCTGGGTGCAAAACTCACCGGACTGCTGTTCGTGAGTTTCGGCCTGCGGCTCGCCACCAGCAGGTAGGCTGTACCTCTATCTATCGTTCCGGCAACACGCCAGTAGCGCCGGAGCTGACCACCATCTGGCTTTTGATTTTGGGGAATTCCATGTCTGACGTGAAAAAAGTCGTCCTCGCCTACTCGGGCGGCCTCGACACCTCGGTGATCCTGAAGTGGCTGCAAGACGAATACCAATGTGAAGTCGTGACCTTCACCGCCGACCTTGGCCAGGGCGAAGAACTGGAACCGGCACGCCAGAAAGCACTGAAGTTCGGCATCAAGCCGGAAAACATTTACATCGACGATGTGCGCGAAGAATTCGTGCGTGATTTCGTGTTCCCGATGTTCCGCGCCAACACTGTTTACGAAGGCGAATACCTGCTGGGTACCTCGATTGCCCGCCCGCTGATCGCCAAGCGTCTGGTGGAAATCGCCCGCGAAACCAGGGCGGACGCCATCAGCCATGGCGCCACCGGCAAGGGTAACGACCAGGTACGTTTCGAGCTGGGCGCCTACGCGCTGATGCCGGAAGTGAAAGTGATCGCACCATGGCGCGAGTGGGATCTGCTGTCGCGCGAGAAGCTGATGGCCTACGCCGAAACCAATGGCATCGAAGTGGACATGAAGCACAAGAACGGCGGCGCGCCGTACTCGATGGATGCCAACCTGCTGCATATCAGCTTTGAAGGCCGCCATCTGGAAGATCCGAAAGCAGAAGCCGAAGAAAGCATGTGGCGCTGGACGGTATCGCCGGAGCAAGCGCCGGATGCGGCCGAATACGTCGATCTGGAATACGAAAACGGTGACGTGGTTGCCATCAACGGCGTGCGCCTGCGTGCACACGAAGTGCTGGCCAAGTTGAACGAGCTGGGCGGCAAGCACGGCATCGGCCGTCTGGATCTGGTGGAAAACCGCTACGTGGGCATGAAGAGCCGTGGCTGCTACGAAACCCCGGGCGGCACCATCCTGCTGAAGGCGCACCGCGGTATCGAATCGATCACGCTGGACCGTGAAGTGGCGCATCTGAAGGACGACCTGATGCCGCGCTACGCCACACTGATCTACAACGGCTACTGGTGGAGCCCGGAGCGCAAGGCACTGCAGGTACTGATCGACCATACCCAGGCCCGTGTGAACGGCTGGGTACGCGTGAAGCTGTACAAGGGTTCGGTAGCCGTGGTGGCACGTGATTCGAAAGACACCCTGTTCGACCAGACCATTGCCACCTTCGATGATGATGGCGGTGCCTACAACCAGGCCGACGCTGGCGGCTTCATCAAGCTCAACGCACTGCGCATGCGCATTGCCGGCAAGAAAGGCCGCTAAGCACCCCGCATGGTCGTCACCCCGGTGGCGACCTGCCGCAGCACCACGCACCCGACTTTGTAGAGAACCCGCATGTCCCTGCTCGATGCATTCATGAACATGGATGAAGAGACGTTTACCACGCTCTCCGTATCCATCCTGTGCACCGGCCTGATCGGCTATATGTGCTTCATCATCTACAAGCTGGCCAAGGATTCGAAGGCCGGCAAGTATGGCACCATCGTGCTCGCGTTCGTGCTGGGCTTCGGCATGTTCGGTTTCATCGCAAAAACCATCCTCACTGAAATCCTCCAGAAATAAGAGAGCATCACCATGAGCCAGTTCGATAACGTTTCCGTCGTCAAGAAAGCCAACGTCTACTTTGACGGCAAGTGCGTCAGCCACTCGATCACCCTTGCCGATGGCACCAAAAAGAGCGTTGGCGTGATCTTGCCTTCCACGCTGGTATTCAATACCGGCGCTCCGGAAATCATGGAGCTGATCGCCGGCAGTTGCCGGGTCAAGCTGGCGGGCGAAACCGCCGCGCAAACCTACAATGGCGGCCAATCGTTCAATGTACCGGGCGATTCGAGCTTCGAAATCGAAGTGACCGATACCCTGCACTACGTCTGCCATTTCGGCTAAGCGCCAGTGCGGCAGCCCCGGCCCCGGGCCGGCTGCCGCCCAACCATCCCAGCTGGCCGACGATAAAACATGCCCACCGTTTTTACCCACGCACTGGCAGGCGCCACGCTGGTGCGCTGCCTGCCCAAGGCATGGCGCTCCCCCCGGCTTTACGCCCTGGCTGCGCTGGCAGCCATGTTGCCAGACCTGGACGTGGTGACTTTTCGCCTGGGCATTCCCTACGCAGATCAATTTGGCCACCGTGGGGCCAGCCATTCGCTGTTTGCTGCGGCATTTTTCGGCCTGCTGCTGGCTGCGGGCCATGCCGCCCGTCGCGGGCGGGCCCCGTTTCTGGCCGCATGGGCAGTACTATTGGCCGCCATTGCATCACACGCTCTGCTGGATGCGTGTACCGATGGTGGCGAAGGTGTGGCGCTGCTATGGCCATTCAGCGATACGCGCTTTTTCTTCCCCGTTACCCCCATCAGCGTCTCGCCGATCGGCGCGCACTTCTTTTCTGCCCGTGGCGGGCATACGCTGATGAGCGAAGCCTTGTGGGTCGGCCTGCCCTGTCTGTTGCTGTGGCTGCTGCTCTCACTCAGATCCAGAACCAAGGAATAAACATGCCCTCCTTCGATATCGTTTCCGAAATCAACGAAGTTGAAGTCCGCAATGCGGTCGAACAAACCAACAAGGAAGTCGGTACCCGCTACGACTTCAAGGGCTCGGATGCCCGCGTGGAGCAAAACGACAAGGTACTCACGCTGCACGCGGACAGTGATTTCCAGCTCGATCAGGTGAAAGACATCCTGGTAACCAAACTCGCCAAGCGCGGTGTGGACATCCGCTGCCTGGACGAAGCCAAGACCGAAAAGGTGTCGGGCAACAAGGTGAAGCAGGCGGTCACCGTAAAGACCGGCATCGAGACTGAACTGGCCAAACGCATCGTGCGCGAGATCAAGGATTCCAAGCTGAAAGTGCAGGCTGCCATCCAGGGCGATGCGGTACGCGTATCCGGTGCCAAGCGTGATCTGCTGCAAGAAACCATCGCACTTGTACGCAAGGCGATTGATGATTTCCCGCTGCAGTATCAAAATTTTCGTGATTGATACACTGTTAGAAGTTTCTAATACTGTCACCCGGCCAACACGATAAACTGACGGGATGCGCTCCGTTTACCTGTTCTGGTCCAGCCGCCAATCAGCGATGATTTCGCTGATCGGTCTGCTATTTGGCCTGGGCATGGTCTTCATCCTCGGTTACCAGGTCAGCAGCTCGTACCGGGCCGAAGTGGATCGCGCGCGCAACGATGTGGATATCCAGGGGCAAGTGCTGGCCGGGCAACTTTCCTCGGCGCTACGCGAGTCGGACCTGATATTGCATGACCTTGAGCAACGGCTGAACGTCGGCGATCTGGCACGTGCCGATCTGGGTGAGAACCGCAACCAGATCGTCCAGCACATCCTTGCCGAAAAGCTGGCGCTGATCAGCCAGGCAGACAATATCGGCCTGGTGAACGCGGAAGCCGCCATCACGCATCGCGCAGTTGCGGACACCGACGGCGGGCTGCTTGATCGCGATTACTTCACGCTGATGCGCGACAACCCGCACAAGGAACGCCTGTACTCGCGACTGATCACGGACAGCAAGACCGGTGCCCGGGGCATCGTGGTGGCGCGACGCGTCGAGAGCGGCGAGAAAGGCTTTGCCGGGCTGATCGTGGCCAGCCTGCCCAGCAAGCACTTCGAGCGCCTGCTCGGTCAACTCACACTGGGTGCACACGGCCGCGTGATGCTGCTGGACAACCAGATGGGCGTGATCGCCAGCTACACACCCCACGCTGCTTCTGCAGCACTCAAGCCGGACAGCACGATAGTGCGCCAGCTGGCAGCCGGCAGCGGCGAAGGCAAGAGCGCCGTGCTGGTGCAAAGCCGGGCCGACCAGGCCACGCGTGAAATCAGCTACCGGCATGTGGAGGGCACGCCTTTCGTATTGCTGGTGAGCAAATCATCCGATGACTATCTGGCGAGCTGGCGCGAAGCCACGCTGTACTACCTGCTGGGTGGCGGACTGCTGCTGACCATGGCGCTGCTGATGAGCTATTTCTTCTGGCGATCGCACCGGCTGGCACGCACGCTGGCGCAGAAGGAGAGCAAGCTCAATGCCAGCGAAGCACGCTTCCGGCAAATGATCGAAACCACGCCGGTTGCGCTGGTGCTGGCCAGAAGGCCGGATTTCTTCATCACCTATGTGAACCAGCGCGCCGCCGATCTGTTCGATATGCCACAAGCAGCGGCACTGTCGATGCGTGCATTCGAGCTTTACCTGAACCGGCTCGATTTCATGGATCAGATGGAGCAGTTGCAGGGGGGCAAAACCATCCGTGCAGTGGAAATGCGGCTGCAACGCCAGAATGGCGAGCCATTCTGGGGCACGCTGTCGTTGTCCGAGGTCAGCACCAGCGAAAGCAGCACCGTGGTGCTGGGCATTGTCGACATTACCGAGCGCAAGCAGATGGAGGTAGAGCTGAAGCGCCGCGCCACCACCGACAGCCTGTCGGGCCTGGCCAACCGCGCGCACTTCATGGAATCGGCCAACCAGGAGCTGGCACGTGCCGAGCGCTACCGTCGTCCGCTCAGCCTGCTGATGGTCGATATCGACCACTTCAAGCGCATCAACGACACCTTTGGCCACGATGTGGGTGACAAGGCGATCCGCGCGCTATCCGATATCTGTCGCGGCATCCTGCGCGATGTCGATCTGCTGGCGCGGCTGGGCGGCGAGGAGTTTGCCGCGTTGCTGCCGGAAACCGCCCGTGATCATGCGGTGAGCGTGGCAGAGCGGCTGCGCATTGCCATCGAAGCGAACGTGATCATCACCGATGATGGCCAGGAAGTGCGCTTTACCTCCAGCATCGGCGTCACGCAGTTGCGCGACGGCGATACGCTGGTGGACGATCTGCTCAAGCGTGCTGACAATGCGCTCTACTATTCCAAGCACCATGGCCGCAACAAGGTCAGCGTGGCTGAGGAACTGCCACAATAATCACGGCGCACAAGCTTGATCTGGCGCAAAGCCGGCCTGACGTATTGCGCGCATCCTGATTGCATATCACCGGCAATCAAGGAGCGCCATCATGGAAAATACCCCGCTGCAAACCCTGTTCATGTCCGACATCGGCCTGCTCAGTCTGTTCACCATCAGCTTCGTCATCGCCATGGCTGGCTATATCGGCTGGTTTGTACACAAGAACGTCGTCAAGGCCACGCCGCCTGAGGACGCTCAGCAGCCTTACTGAGCCACCAGCCCCGGATTGGCAATCACCGTGAAGCGCTCGCGCCGTTCACCGGGCCGGCTGCCCTGCCACAGCACGACACTGCCGGCCGGG
The DNA here is from genome assembly GCF_009848685.1 of Andreprevotia sp. IGB-42. Classification (GTDB taxonomy): domain Bacteria; phylum Pseudomonadota; class Gammaproteobacteria; order Burkholderiales; family Chitinibacteraceae; genus Andreprevotia. The sequence continues at coordinate 20,876 of NZ_WXTX01000009.1, read as the reverse complement.
GCCGGCTCTTGCGTGAGCAGCCACGGACACGTGGCAGCCCGCTCGCGCCGCAAGGTAATGCCGGAAAAATAATCGAGCGACGCGGCCATGGAATCAGATACCTGACCGCCACCGAGGCAACCCGGATGCGATTGCATGAACTGGGCCAGCGACAAACTCACACTGCGATAACTCTTGGAGGCGTCCAGCCATGGCTGCCACAAGCCGATCAACACGCTCCACAGCAAGGTGACGCCGCATACCCAGTTGGTGAGTGCACGGCGGCCCAGCGGACGCTTGCGCGACAAGACCCAGATCCATACTGCGGTCACCGTGGCGGCAAACAGCAGGCCAGGCACATTGACCGATACTTGGTACGCGGGGCTGCCCGTCTGCAGCTCCTCCGCCCAGCTGGGCGGGATACCGGCGTGCAACACCAGCCAGCCCATCCACAGCACGCCGCTGAGCATGCCCAGCACCAGGATGCCGAACCAGTTGAGCGCAGCTGCTGCGCCGTGCCGCAGGCTATCCACGCCCGCGGTGGCCAGCAAGGCCAGCGGCGGCAGTGCGATCAACAACCTGGCTTCTTCGCCGTCTGCTGCGCAGGCCAGAAACACGCTATGGAACAATAGCATCAAGACCGGCAACACCAGCCCGGGTGACGACAGATCGCGCCGCAACACCCAGCCGCCCCACAGCGCCAGCGGCAAGGCCGGCCAGGCAAACCACGGCAACATCGAGAAGAAATAGCCCATCGCATGAAAGGCTTCCGGGTGACGGATACCGCCGAAAGACCCAAGCGAGTAGTGATTCAGCCAGGTCCGGAAAAGAGCCGGGGCCGCGTGCGAAAAATCAGCCAGCCATACGCCGGCCACCGGCAGTGTCAGCACCAGCCCGGTGATCAGCGTGGCCAGATACGCACCCCGCCGCCATGGCTTGAATGCCCACAAGGCCAGTGCGGTACCCAGCGCCAGCAGGAATTCCGCAGCAGAAACGCCCAGCAGCAGCACCAGCCATGCAAACGCCAGCACCCAGCCAGCCAGCAACGGCCGGCGGCGCGCCAGCGCCAGCGCATAGGCCTGCCAGCAGAAGCCGGTAAGCATCAGGATGGATGTTCCGAGGTGGTGGCCCCAGATGATGAGGCCGATGCAGCCAACCAGTGTTAATACCGTCACGCGGCCATTGCGCCGGCCGTAGAGTTCACGCCCGGTCAGCCCGATGCCCCAGAACGCCAGCGCGCACCACAAACCGGTTGTCAGACGGGCGGCATCGTGTACGGATAGCCCCAGCTGCACAAGCGGCCATGCCACAATGGTGGCAACCCAATAATACAGCGGGCTGCTGCCAAAGTAGGCCGAATCGGCAAACCATGGAATGGACCAGTGTTGCCCGGCCAGGAAACGCCCGATCACCGCCGCCGTTTCCAGCTCGCGTGGCTTCCATGGGTCATGTCCCACCAGGCCGGGCACCAGCCAGATCAGGCACAACAGCAGCAATAGCCAGGGTTTTTCAGCGCTTGCAGGCAGCGCAACGCGCTCGGTATCCGGGGAGTAAGTCAGCATGGGGAGACAAGTGTTCGCAACGTAGGGAGCATAAACCGGGGGCAAGAAAAAAGGCAGCGTAAAAGCTGCCTTTTTCTGAGCAAGCGCGAGGGCTTACTTGTTGCTGCTGTACATGCCGTACTTGCTGCGGAACTTCTCGATACGACCGGCGGTGTCGACGATCTTTTGCTTGCCGGTGTAGAACGGGTGCGATTCGGACGACACGTCCAGACGCACAACCGGGTATTCCTTGCCATCGGTCCACTTCATGGTTTCTGCGCCCTTGGCGGTCAGGGTGGACTTGGTCAGGAATTTGAAGTCAACGCTTGCGTCGAAGAAGATGACTTCTTTGTAATCTGGATGGATATCGGCTTTCATGATTTTTCCTAGGGTTTGCGCGCCGGGATTGTGCCGACGCTAAAACCGGGCATTATCCCAGAATGGCTCAGGGGCGGCAAGCTGTTGGCGCATCTATTCCATGCGTTCCGAATGAGGCATTCAATGCTTTTTATGCCGGAAAAACAAAGGCTTTTGTTTTTCAGCGCCTGCGGCGCGATGTTTTAGGGCACCTTCCGCGGCGCGGAAGCGGCACCCAAACACCGCGCCGCGGGCGCTTAGTCCTCAAAAACAAAACAGCCAGCGTTCATCACGCTGGCTGTTTACCCCCACCATCCACATCAACGACGCATCGAATCGAAAAAGTCGTTGTTGGTCTTGGTGGCCTTGATCTTGTCGAGCAGGAACTCCATCGCTTCCAGATCATCCATCGGGTACAGCAGCTTGCGCAGCACCCAGATCTTCTGCAGCTGTTCCTGCGGAATCAGCAATTCTTCACGGCGTGTACCTGAGCGGTTGATGTTGATCGCCGGGAACTGGCGCTTTTCCGCCATGCGGCGGTCCAGGTGCAGTTCATTGTTGCCGGTACCCTTGAACTCTTCAAAGATCACGTCGTCCATGCGGCTACCGGTATCGATCAACGCAGTAGCGATGATGGTCAGGCTACCGCCTTCCTCGATATTGCGGGCGGCGCCGAAGAAGCGCTTGGGGCGCTGCAGCGCGTTGGCATCCACACCGCCGGTCAGCACCTTGCCGGAAGCCGGCACCACGGTGTTGTAGGCACGGGCCAGGCGGGTGATCGAATCGAGCAGAATCACCACGTCCTTCTTGTGTTCGACCAGGCGCTTGGCCTTTTCGATCACCATTTCGGCAACCTGCACATGGCGGGTGGCCGGTTCGTCGAATGTCGAGCTGATCACTTCACCGCGTACCGAGCGGGTCATTTCGGTCACTTCTTCCGGGCGCTCGTCGATCAGCAGCACGATCAGCACCACGTCCGGATGATTGGCGGTGATTGCGTGCGCGATGTTCTGCAGCATCACCGTTTTACCGGTCTTGGGCGGCGCCACCAGCAGTGCGCGCTGGCCCTTGCCGATCGGCGCGATCAGGTCGATCACGCGGCCGGTGATGTTTTCCTCGGCCTTGATATCGCGTTCGAGATTCAGCCGCTTGTTCGGGAATAGCGGCGTGAGGTTTTCGAACAGGATCTTGTGTTTGGATGCTTCCGGCGCTTCGCCATTGATCTTGTCGACCTTCACCAGCGCGAAATAACGCTCGCCATCCTTGGGGGTACGGATTTCGCCCTCGATGGTATCGCCGGTATGCAGGTTGAAGCGGCGGATCTGGCTGGGGCTGACATAAATGTCATCCGGGCCGGCCAGATAGGAAATGTCCGGGCTGCGCAGGAAGCCGAAGCCATCCGGCAAGACTTCCAGGGTGCCATCGCCGAATATGGATTCGCCTTTCTTGCCATGGTTCTTCAGCAAGGCGAACAGCAAATCCTGCTTGCGCATCCGGTTGGCGCCTTCGATCTGGCTTTGCGTGGCCATTTCGAGCAGCTGGGATACGTGAAGATGTTTAAGGTCAGACAAGTGCATGGGCTGGGCTCATTGAGCTAGAGATACCGGGAAGTGGGTGCTGAATAGCGAGAGAATGAATGCTTGCGCGGGAAGAGCCCCGACACACGAGATTTTTTGTAAGGTTATAGCTGTGCCGAGACGGGTGTCAAGACACAAACGCGGCCGGGTGTACCGGCCGCGCAACACTTTGCGAAAATACCGCCAAAGCAATGGATTACAGGTTGCTGTCCAGGAATGCAGTCAGCTGCGATTTGGACAATGCGCCCACCTTGGTAGCCTTGACTTCGCCATCGGCGAACAGCATCAGGGTGGGGATGCCACGGATGCCATACTTGGGCGGCGTGCCCTGGTTTTCGTCGATATTGAGCTTGGCGATGGTCAGCTTGCCAGCGTATTCAGTGGAAATTTCGTCCAGGATCGGGGCAATCATTTTGCAAGGATTGCACCATGGCGCCCAGTAATCGACCAGCACCGGGCCTCGCGCTTGCAGGACATCGGCTTCAAAGCTGGCGTCGGTGGTGTAAACGATTTGCTCGCTCATGATGGTCTCCATTCAAAGGTAAAAATCATCGGCGCCTGCTGGTTGCGCCATGACAAAAGTAATGGCGGCATTTTATCGGCTTTCAAGCTGCAGCCGGAAAAAACAATTCAATGCACTCAATAGCTTGAAACTACAGCGCGTGGCTCACCGCTTCTTCCAGCCGATCGACGGCGGTGACAGTGATGCCTTCGATGGCCTGGCGCGGGCGGTTGGCACGGGGCACGATCGCATGGGTGAAACCCAACTTGGCCGCCTCGCGCAGCCGCTCCTGGCCTCGCTGTACCGGCCGCACTTCGCCGCTCAGGCCCACCTCGCCGAACACCACCAGTTTATGCTGCAGCGGCCGGTTACGCAGGCTGGACACGATGGCCAGCAATACCGCCAGATCGGCCGCAGGCTCGCTGATGCGCACGCCCCCCACCGCGTTGATGAAGACATCCTGATCGGACGTTGCCACCCCCGCATGACGGTGCAGCACCGCCAGCAGCAGCGCCAGCCGGTTCTGCTCCACGCCCACCGCCAGCCGCCGCGGCTGCGGTGCATGCGCATCGTCCACCAGCGCTTGCACCTCCACCAGCAAGGGGCGCGACCCCTCCTGCGTGACCAGTACGCATGAGCCTGCCACCGGCTCGGCATGCTGGCTCAGGAACAATGCAGACGGATTGGAGACCTCGCGCAGCCCCTTGTCGGTCATCGCGAACACGCCCAGCTCGTTCACCGCGCCAAAGCGGTTCTTGATGGCGCGGATCAGGCGGAAGCTCGAATGCGTATCGCCTTCGAAATACAGCACCGCATCGACGATGTGCTCCAGCACACGCGGCCCGGCCAGCGCGCCCTCCTTGGTCACGTGGCCCACCAGCAGGATGGTGGTGCCGGTGCGCTTGGCAAAGCGGGTAAGCTGCGCCGCGCACTCGCGCACCTGCGCCACGCTGCCGGGTGCGCTGTTGAGCGCCTGCGAATACAGTGTCTGGATCGAATCGATCACCGCCACCTGCGGCTGCACCTGATCCAGCGTGATGAGGATGCGCTCCAGACCGATTTCCGCCAGCAGGTTGATATCGCCAGCATCGAGCTGCAGCCGCTGCGCACGCAGCGCGATCTGCTGCGGCGATTCCTCGCCGGATACGTACAGTGTGCGGGTATGGGCGGCCATCAGGCTCAGTGCCTGCAGCAGCAAAGTCGATTTGCCGATGCCCGGATCACCGCCGATCAGCACCACGCCACCCGGCACCAAGCCACCACCCAGCACGCGGTCCAGCTCGCCGATGCCGGTTTCGGTACGCGGTATTTCCTCGGTCTTGACATCCGCCAGCCGGCGGATGGCGCCATCGGCCGCCAACGCTTCAAAGCGCGCCGGGCCCTTGCTCTCTTCCACCACCTCGACAAGCGTATTCCACTCGCCGCAGCCCGGGCACTGGCCCTGCCACTTGGGCGAAAGGCTGCCGCAAAGGCTGCAGCTGAAAACGGTCTTGGCGCGCGCCATGGCAAACTCCGGGAAACGATCAGCCAATTCTAACCGATCGCGCTGCTGCCCTGCCGCGCAGTCCTGCCGCACTGGCCGGCATGCCTGTCACGCAGAGATAAAAAAAAGCCTGCCACGAGGGCAGGCCGATATTGAGCACTGGGGACTCCAGATACATCAGATCTGCATCAGATGTATTTGAACAGGCTCAAACCCTGTACCGCGGCAAAGCTTTGCTGTGCCGCCTGCAATAGCGTCTGGTTCTGGCTGAAATCGCTGATTGCCTTGGTGTAATCAAGATCCTGCAAGCCCGACAGGGTCTTGCTGTACTGCAGGTTAAGGTCGTCGTTGGTGGCCTTGACCGAATCGATTTCGTTCATGCGCGAGCCTTGGTACGACTGACGGGTCAGCACGTTGCTGAGCGCATTGGCGAGGTTGGAAACCACGGTATTGAGCTGGTTCTGGAAGTCAGCCTGGCCGTTGCCGGTGGTATCGGTGTTGTAGTTCTTCAGCGCGCTGGAGAACGCCGCAAAGGTACTGAACATGTCGACGTTCTGGCTGGCTTGCAGCGTGAACTGGTCGCCGGTTTTCGGGGTGCCGCTCACGCTGGTCTTCACGCCAAAATCCCAGTTGGCGATGCGTGGCGTGGTTTCGCCAGCCAGTTGCTTGAACTGGATGTCGCCACCGGGTACGTAGTTGCGCGGGTACGAATTCACACCAGCCACCACCGGGCGCGGTCCGCCGCTGTAGTCGTAGCTGTCGATCATCGAGAAATTGAAGTTCGGGTTGGGCGTGGCCGTGCCCGGCAGCGTGGCCCGGTTGTCGATGATGTCGTAATGCGTGATGGTCTTGGTGCTGTCGGCTGGATCCACCGTCACGTTGAACTCGATCTTGTAATCCTGCACGTTGCCGGCGGCGGTCTTCCATTTGGTGGGGTCGACCACCTCACCGGGGCTGACGATGCCGCTGCCGGTATTGGTCGGGTTATATGCCGTCACGAAAGTGCCGTTGCCGTTCTTGACGCGCTGGAACACGTCGCTGCCCGGCTCGGAAACCGGCAGGTTGCGCGACGACGAAATCTGGATCAGCCGCTGACCATCGTCACCGTTGTAGGTAACCTGGCCGAATGCGGTTTCGGTGAATGGCTTGGTGTTGCCCTGATAGCCGGAGAACAGATAGAGGCCATTGCCGTCGGTCTGGTTGGCCAGCGCCAGCAGCTCCTGATAGCGGCCTTGCAGTTCGTTCTCGAGCGCGGCCTTGTCGGTGGCGATCTGCGTGGGGTTGCCGGCATTGATCGCCAGTTGCTGCACGTTCTGGATCAGCGTGGTGAGCTGATTCATCGTCGATTCGGATACGCGCAGCGCGGAATCCGCACTGGTGCTGTTGGTGGAGTACTGTGTGACCAGCGCATTGGTTTCGGTCACTTTCAGCGCGCGTGACGACGCGATCGGGTCATCCGACGGCGACAGCAGCTTGCGACCGCTGGAAAGCTGGTTCTGCAAGCGGGTCTGCATCGATTGCAGGTTCGACATCCCGATGGTGCCGCTGTTGTAAATGGTAACGGTAGCTACGCGCATGACAGTACTCCTTGATTCCTGCTAGTTCCGATCCGGTCAGACGATTTCTGCAATTGTCTGGAACGCCTGGTTGGCGATCTGGATCACCTTGCTTGCGGCCTGGTAGGCCTGCTGGTAACGCAACAGATTGGCAGCCTCCTCATCGAGGTTGACGCCGGACACGTTGTCGCGTGCGGCCTCCGCCTGCTGCAGGATCACCTTCTGTGCATCCAGTTGGATATTGGTCTGGTTGGTCTGGGTACCGATATTGGCCACCATGGCCGAATACGCATCCTGGTAGGTGGCAGTGCCGCCGAACATCAGCTTGCTGGTCTGCAGCGAAGCCATGGCCAGCGCGTTGCGGTTGTCCGCCGAGCCCCCGGTATTGGATTTCACATCCACCACGTCGCCGGTGGCCGGCTGGCCATCCAGCTTCATGTTCCAGCCGTTCACGCTCAGCGTCATGCCGGCGGTATAGGCGTTGCCGGTGCTGATGTTGGCACCGCTGTTCACATCGAACACGTCGAAAGTGTTGGTGGACGTGAAACGCACCTGGATCGGGTTGCGCACCGCCGGGTTGATGGCCGAATCCGTGGTATTGGTGGTCAGCAGGTCCGATGTGGGCTGGTACACCTTGAGCGTGCCGGTATTGGCCGTGCCCGGTGTTGCCGCCATCGGCGCCGCAGCGGCCACTTCGCGCGGGTCGGTCATGCGCACCGACATGCTGTGGATGAAGCCATCGGTCGGCTTGATCGTGAAGCGGTCGCCAGCGTTCATCGTGCCGCTTTCGATATTGAGGCGCATGCCATCCTGTGTGATCGGCACGGTGGCGTAGCTGGTCTTCACCCCGTCCGACAGGCGGGTGAGGATGAAATTGGTGCCGTCATAGCCCAGCTCGTAATCACTGGTCTTGAGCTGGTTCACATCGCTGATGTAGCCGCCCACCTGCGCATTGCCGGTATTGGCGTTGTTGCTGCGCACGGTGCCGATGTCCGGAGGGAACGACATGCCGGCGGTGGCGGATGCGGCGGGTGTGCCGGCGGTAAGCTGCACGGTCACCCCCAGCGCGGTGAAGCCCGCAGCCATCTGCGCCGGCGTGATCGCCTGCGACTGGTTGTCGGTCAGGCGGGTCAGCGTATAGCTGCCTGCCACGCTGTCGAAAGCCAGCGAGAAATCGCTGCTCGGAATGGTGTTGCCGGCAGCGGTAAAGTTGACGGTCGCGCCGGACAGGTTCACATCCAGCGATTTTTCGCGCTGGAAATCAAAGAAGTTCTGCCCGATGTTGTTGTACAGGTCCTGACCGGCACGCATCTGGTCGTTGATGGTTTGTGCCACCGTCAGCGCCACCTGGTTGAGGCTGTTCCTGGCAGTATCGAGGCCGTTCTTGCGGAAGTCGAACAAGCCCTGCAGCGCGCCACCGGTCAGTTGCGATTCCGGCAGGAAAATGGTGTTGCCGTTCTGCTCGTAGGCCACGGTGATGCGTTCCGGATCGGCAGGCGACTGCACGGCCGCCAGCGTGAACTGGGTACCGCCCACCACCAGGTTCTGGCCGTTGCCGATGAACACGTTCACCGAGCCATCGGTCTGGCTCACGGTGGACGCCTTCACATACTTGTTCAGCTCCTTGATCAGCGCATCACGCTGGTCGAGCAGATCATTGGGCGGCTGGCCGATGCCATTGACCGAGGAAATCTCCTTGTTCAGGTTGGCGATTTCCTTGGACAGCGAATTGATGGTCGACACCGTGTTGGTGATTTCGCCATTGGTCTGGTCGCGCATTTCATTCAGGCGCTTGTCGAAGGTCTGCAGACGGTTCAGCAACGATTGACCGCTGCTGATCAGCGCCTGGCGCGAGGCGGTATCGGCCGGGTTGGTGGCTACGTCCTGCACCGCTTTGAAGAAATCCTGCAGCGCGGGCGACACACCGGCTTCCGGGTCGGCAATGATGTCGTCCACTTCGGACAGGTGCGAGCTCAGCGTATCCAAGTAGCTGTTCTGCGTTTGCGCAGTCTGCACGGAACGGGTGAGGAATTCGTCGTACACGCGGCGGATGCTGTCCACCTTGACGCCCAGGCCGGTAAAACCGCTGCCCGAGAGCAACGGGTACGGCGCGCTCTGCTGGATGATCTGGCGCGAATACCCGGGGGTGTTGACGTTGGAAATGTTGTGCCCGGTTACGGTCAGACCGATGTTGGCCGCATTCAGGCCGCTGACGCCGATACCAAATACGCTGGAACCCATGATGTCACTCCACTCTTAATCGCCGGCGTTAGCCGATGTTGCTCGTAGCGTTGCCATAAAGACGGGCAACACGATCCGCCACGCGGGCGAGTTTGCTGGCATAGGCCGGGTCAGTGGCGTAGCCGTTCTGCTGCAAAGCCTGGCCGAAGCCGGCTGCATCGCTGCCTTGCCCCACTGCGTCGCTGAAGCGGCGCTTGATCAGCTGGGCGTAGTCTGCGAATGCGTCCTTGTACGAGTCGTAGGCGCGGAATTTCTCCACCCGCTTCTGTGGTGCGCCATTGACGTATTCGGTGGTGGTGATATCCACCGTCTTGCCGGTCCAGCTGCTGCCGGCCTTGATGCCGAACAGGTTGTGGCTGTCCGCACCTGCGGCGTCCTTGATCGGCTTCTTGCCCCAGCCGGTTTCCAGCGCCGCGTGAGCGGCCAGTACCTGCGACGACACCCCCAGCGCATCGGCCACCGAGGTGGCGGCATCGAGCACCTGCGACATGAAGCCGCTGCCACTGTTGCCAGCAGCACTGCTTGCCGCCGTGGTGGTGGAAGCGGCATCTTTTGCCGCTGCCGACGCGATCTTGCCGGTGAAGGTTGTTACTTTTTCATTCACTGCATCGAGGCCATCCCAGCCCAGCGGCACGCTGCGTTGCGGCTGCTTGAGCAAGCTGGGGTCACGCTGGATCTGGATCTGGCGCAGAATGCTGTCAGCAAGGCCGATGCCACCGTTTTGCGACCACGCCATGGCCAGTTGCTGATCCTGCATGCCGCGGAACATCTTGGTTGCAGACGAATCGAGCTCGTCGGCTGCCGGCGAGGCCGCACGCATGCTGGAGAGCATCTGTTGCATCAACAGGCTTTCAAACTGCTGCGCTGCAGCCTTGGCAGCCTTCTCTGGCGACTCCTTGTTCAGCAGGCGCAGGCCGTCAACAGCCCGTACATCGATGGCGAGGCTATTGCGTAAAGTGTCGGCGTTGGTCTGGCTGATCATGGCGGCAATCCGTTTCGGTTACCGGGGTAATGAGCAATTGCCATGCCAAGCACATCGCCACGGGAAAAATCAGTACAGGGGCATATTGTGCAGCCGTTTCAGGCCCTTCCGCCGGCCTGCCGCTACCGGTACTCGGCCGATTGCATGCATCAAATCTGCGGGGGCGGTGTGGCGCGCGTACAATACGTTTTTGCCTGACTGCATTTGAGCGCCATGACCGACAACCGCATCCGCCTTTCCAAACGCATGACCGAACTCGGCCTGTGCTCGCGCCGCGAGGCGGACGAGTTCATCGAGCTGGGCTGGGTGAAGGTCGACGGCAAGGTGGTCGATGTACTGGGCAGCCGCGTAGGTCCGGAGCAGACCGTTACACTGGAACGGCTGGGCCAGCAGGTGCAGGCCGAGCGCGTGACCATCATCGTGAACAAGCCGGTGGATGTGGTATCCGACGCGCCGCCGGCACGCAAGAACGCGGCGATCAACCTGATCGCGCCGGAGCGCCACTACGCGGAAGACCCGTCACAGGTCACCTTCCTGAAAAAGCACCTGAATCACCTGGCGCCGGTAGGCCGGCTCGATACCGAAGCCTCCGGCCTGCTGGTGTTCTCGCAGGATGGCCGCGTGGCCAAGAAGCTGATCGGTGAAGAAGCCGAGTTCGAGCAGGAATACCTGGTGTGGGTGGAAAGCAAGATCGAGGAATCGGTATTGCGCGAGCTTGGCAAGATCACCATGTGGGGCGACGATCAGCTGCGCCCGTTCAAAGTCAACCAGCAAAGCAACAAGCAATTGCGTTTCATCCTGCGCGAAAGCCGCGCCGGCATGATCGGCGCACTATGCGAACACGTGGAGCTGGAAGTGAGCAGCATCCGCCGCGTGCGTATCGGCCGTATCGGCTTGGGCGATCTGCCGATCGGCCAGTGGCGCTACCTGGGCGCCAACGAGCGCTTCTGATTGCACTGGCTGCCACAAGGCAAAACCGGGCCAGCGCCCGGTTTTTTCATGTGTGCGGGCCCGATCTTACTTGGGTAGCAGCACGGTATCGACCACGTGGATCACGCCATTGGACTGGAACACATCGTAGGTAGAGATATTGGCGATATCGCCCTTCTCATCCTTCAGCACCACATTCATCGGGCCGTTCTGCATCGCCCACAGCGTGCCGCCGCTGACGGTCTTGATTTCCGCCTTGCCGCCGCCCTTTTTGATCAGCGCCATGATATCGGCTGCAGACCATTTGCCCGCTACCACGTGATACGTCAGCACCTTGGTCAGCGCGGCCTTGTTCTCGGCCTTGAGCAGCGTATCCACGGTACCGGCCGGCAGCCTGGCAAACGCGGCGTTGGTCGGCGCGAACACGGTAAACGGGCCCTTGCCCTTCAGGGTATCGACAAGGCCGGCCGCTTTCACCGCAGCAACCAGCGTGGTGTGATCGGCAGAGTTCACCGCGTTGTCCACGATGTCCCTGGCCGGGAACATGCTTTGCCCGCCTACCATCACGGTATCGTCCGCGATGGCAACACTGGCGGTCAATGCGCTGGCAATCAGCAATGCGGTCATCAGTTTTATCATGGCCATACCTCACTCGGGTTATGCGGCAAACAGGGGGTTGCGGCAGATGCCCGATGTACGTGTGCCACGGCAGCAATGGATGCAATAGTTGGCAAAAAAAACTGCAGGCCAGCTATAGTCTGGCGCTGACCGATCCGGACTCCCCACCGATGACCGCACCCGATACGCTGGCCACCTTGCTGCACCGCTGTGCTGGCCGTGACGAAAAAGCGCTGGCAGAGCTGTACCGGCTGACGGCGCCGAAACTGTTTGGCGTTGCGCTGCGTATATTGCGCAGGAGCGACTGGGCTGAAGAGGTGCTGCAGGAGTGCTACGTGAACGTCTGGCAGCATGCGGCCAGCTACAGCATGGACAAGAGTGCACCGCAAACCTGGCTGACGCGCATCGTGCGCAATCGCTGCCTGGACTGGCTGCGCCGGCCTGATCATGAAGTGGCTGACATCGATGATGCCATCGTCGAAAACTGGGCCGACGAAGCCCCCGGCCCGCTGGCCCGCCTGCTCAGCAGCGACGACAGCCGCCGCATTGCCGGCTGCATGCAGGGACTGGAGGCCGCGCACCGGCAGGTGATTGCGCTGGCGTATTTCGATGGCATGAGCCACGGCGAGCTGGCAACGCACATGACGTTGCCGCTAGGTACGGTGAAGAGCTGGATCAGACGCGGTCTGGAAAAACTGCGGCTGTGTCTGGGCTGAGGAAAACAACATGAATTATCGCAAACCGGAACTGCAGGAAAGACTCGCCGCAGCCTATGCACTGGGCACCTTGCGCGGCCGCGCGCGCCAGCGCTTCGAGAGGCTGATGGTGGCCGATGCCGCGCTGCGCCGCACGGTAGCGGAATGGGAAGCACGCTTGGCGCCGCTGAACGAAGCGGTGGAACCGGTGCAACCGCCGCGCAGCATCTGGCGGCGCATCTCGGCGCAGGTGCGCGCAATGCGCCCGGCCCCGTCGCCTTGGAGCTGGCACGGGCTGGCACTGTGGCGCGCGCTGGCCGGCGGCATGGCCACCGCGGCGCTGGTGCTGGTGGCCGTGAATGTGCAGCTCGCCAACCGCCCACCGGAGGTGCAATACGTGGCGGTGCTGCAGGACAAATCGTCACAGGTGGCCATGGTGGTCAGCGCAGTGGATGTCACCGGCAAGCTTCGCGTGCTGCCGGTAAGCAGCACCACGCCAAGCGATCGTGATCTGGAACTGTGGGCACTACCGGAAGGCGGCAAGCCGCAATCACTGGGCGTGGTGGGCAGCACTGCGAAAACTGAACTGACCGCAACCGCGCAGCGCATCGCCAATGTGCCGGCGCTGGCCATCAGCCTGGAGCCCAAAGGCGGCTCACGGACCGGTCAGCCCACCGGGCCGGTGCTGTACTCGGGCAAGCTGCTGGCGATGTAGCGCTGGCTATAGCCGGCAAAAAAGGCGACCCGCGGGTCGCCTTTTCTGTTTGACGGGCTGCATGCCGCAGCAGCGTAGACAAGCAACGATCAGATGATCTCCAGCTCTGCCTTCAGCGCTCCGGCCGATTTCATGGCCTGCAAGATCGCCAGCAAATCCTGCGGGGTGGCGCCCACCGCGTTCAGCGCGCGCACCACGTCCCGCAGGTTGGATGCCTTGGGCAGCCTGGCTATCGGCCCCTTGTCGGCAGCGATCTGGATATCGGCATTCTGCACTGGCGCCGTCCGGCCGTTGGCCAGCGCATTGGGCTGCGCTACCTGGTTGTTGGCATTGATGGTGATGGTAAGGTTGCCATGCGAAATGGCGCACGAATCGAGCTCGACAGCCTGGTTCATCACGATGGAACCGGTGCGCGCATTGATGATCACCTTGGGCGATGCAGTGGCCGGCGTCACGTCGATGCCTTCCAGCCGGGCGATGAAGGTCACGCGCATGTTCGGGTCTTGTGGCGCACGCACCTGCACCACGCGGCCATCGAGCGCCGCAGCAACCGGACCGAATACCCCGTTGATGGCATTGACCACGCGGCTGGCAGTGGTGAAATCGGTCTGCAGCAGCTCCAGCTGCACGAATTCGCTGTTGTTCATGCCATTGGGTACGGCTTTTTCCACTGTGGCGCCATTGGGGATGCGGCCGGTAGCCAGTTGGTTGACCTGCACGCTGGAACCTGCGGCGGAAGCGCCGGCGCCCGCCACCACCATATTGCCCTGCGCCATTGCGTAGATCTGGTTATCCGCGCCCTTGAGCGGGGCCAGGATCAGCGTACCGCCACGTAGCGACTTGGCATTGCCGATCGACGAAACGGTCACGTCGATCAACTGGCCCGGCCGTGCAAACGCCGGCAAGGTGGCGGTCACGGTGACTGCGGCCACGTTCTTGAGCTGCAAGTTATTGGCATTGGGTACCTGGATGCCCACGTTGCCCAGCAGGTTGACGATGGACTGCACGGTGAATGGCGTTTGCGTGGTCTGGTCACCACTGCCATCAAGGCCGACCACCAAGCCATAGCCCACCAGCTGGTTGGGCCGCACGCCGGATACATTGGCCAGCTCGCGCAATTTTTCGGCATGCGTGGCAGAGGCGGCGCCCAGACAGATCAACAGGGCCAACAAATAACGCATTGGAAGACTCCGCGCGGCCTGCAACAACAGGTCACGCATGATTCAGAACGGCAGCACGTTCAGGAAAAAACGCTGCATCCAGCCCATGGTAGTGGCATCGGCAATGGCGCCCACGCCTGTCTGCTCGATGCGTGCATCCGCCACCTTGGTGGAGGAAATCACGTTGCCGGCCTTGATATCGTTCGGGTTGATCACGCCGGTGAAGCGCAGCATGTTCACCTGGTTGTTGACGGCGATCTGCTTGTCACCACCCACCACCAGATTACCGTTGGCGAGCCTGTCCACCACGGTCACCGTGATGCTGCCCCTGAAGGTATTGGTGTTGTTGGTGGCACCGGTGCCTTTCATGTCATTGTTGCCGCTGAAGCCCACGCTGGCATCACTGGTCGTGATGAACTTTTCCAGCTGCTTGGGAATGATGGGCAAATTGCCGGTGGTCTGGTAAGCGAGGCTGCCGGTGCGGTTGGCCGCGTTGTCGCTCTTGTTGCTGGCGGCCAGCGTTTCCTCGATGGTGATGGTCAGGATATCGCCAATGAACTTGGCCGTGCGTTCTTCGAACAGCAAGCGTGCCGAATTGGCCTGGTAGATCGCGCCGGGGTTTTCATTGCTGACGAGCTGCGGTTGCGGTTTGGCCGTGATGGGGCCAGTCACCACGCTGGGCGGGTTGGCACACGCAGCCAGCAGCGAGATCAGCGAAATGGAGACAGCAATACGCAGGCAGTTCATGGCTTCAGCTCACAGTTGCGTCAGTTTCTGCAGCATCTGGTCGGATGCCTGGATGGAACGCGAATTGATTTCAAACGCGCGTTGCGCCTGGATCATGTTGATCAACTCCTCAGTCACATTGACGTTGGAAGTTTCAACGTAACCCTGGTTGATCGCCCCCAGGCCGTTGGTCCCCGGGGTGCCGACGGTAGGCGCGCCCGACGCAGCGGTTTCCAGGTACATGTTCTCGCCGATCGACTGCAGACCGGGCGGGTTGATGAAGGTGGCCAGCTGGATGGCGCCAAGTTGTACCGGCGCCGCCGCATCGCTGTTGAGGATGGCACTGACCGTGCCATCCTTGCCCACCGTCACCTTGGTGGTACCGGCCGGCACCTGCAGCGCCGGTTGCAGCGCATAGCCGCTGCTGGTCACCACATTGCCCTGACTATCCACCTGGAACGAGCCATCGCGGGTGTAGGAGGTGGTGCCATCCGGCAGGGCAATCTGGAAGAAGCCCTCGCCATTCACTGCCATATCCAGCGAACCATCGGTCAACTGCAGGTTGCCCTGCAGATGGATGCGCGAAGTGGCCACCGTGCGCACGCCGGTACCCAGCTGCAGGCCGGTCGGCATCTGGGTGGTCTGGCTGGTGGCGCCGCCGGGCTGGCGCAGGTTCTGGTACAGCAGGTCTTCGAAGACCGGGCGTTCACGCTTGTAGCCATTGGTACTGACGTTGGCGAGGTTGTGCGAGATGACGTCGATGTTCGTCTGCATCGCGTCCATGCCGGTCTTGGCAATCCACAAGGAGCGCATCATGGCGTCGCTTCCCTACTCAATCAGTTGAAAGTCATCAGCTGCGCAGCCGAGCGGGCGTTCTGATCCGCAGTCTGCAGCAGTTTGATCTGGAAGTCGTATTGGCGCTGGGCAGAAACCATGGTCACCAATTGATCGACGGTATTCACATTGCTGGTTTCCAGCATGCCGCCAGCCAGCTTCACATCGGTGGCCACCGGTGCCGGGTCGCCGCTTTTCAGGCGGAACAGGCCGTCGTAACCTTTCTCGACATTCTGCGCTGCCGGATTCACCAGCTTGAGCCGGCCGATCTCGACCGATTGCGAGGGATTGGAAAGGTCGGTGCCGGTGACGGTGCCATCCTGGGAAATCGAGATGCGATTGTTTTCCGGGATGGTGAGCGGGCCGTTCTCGCCCTGCACCACCAAGCCGTTGCGGGTTTTCAACAAGCCCGTTGCATCGATCTCGAAACCCCCATTGCGGGTATACGCTTCGCCGGTCGGGGTTTGTACCGTCAGCCAGCCATCGCCATTCACTGCCACATCCAGATCGCGGCCGGTTGCCTGCAGGATGCCAGGCGACAGGTCGGAACCGGTGCTTTGCTCTACCACGAAGGCGCGCGTCGGCATGCCGCTGCCGCCCAGTGCCGGCACCGCGCGGAACGCGGCCAGCTCGGCACGGAAGCCTGGCGTGGCGGCATTGGCCAGATTGTTGGCCACTGTCGCTTCGCGCAGCATCGTGTGTTTGGCGCCGCTCATGGCGGTGTATATCAAGCGATCCATCAGTTTTTATCCGCTTTGCCGGTCGTTTCGATCAACGCAGGCTGACCAGGGTCTGCAGGATCTGATCCTGCGCCTTGATAGTCTGCGCGTTGGCTTGGTAGTTGCGCTGCGCAGTGATCAGGTTCACCAGCTCCGCCGTCAGGTCGACGTTGGAATCTTCCAGCGATGCCGACTGCAGCGAGCCAAGATCGGACGTGCCCGGATCGCCCACGCGCGGCTCACCGGATGCATAGCTCTGCGCCCAGCGGTTGTCGCCCAGCGGTTGCAGGCCCTGGTTATTGGGGAAATTGGCCAGCACCAGTTGGCCGACTGTCTTGGTCTGGCCATTGGAATAGTTACCCTGGATGGTGCCGTCCTTGGCAATCGACAGGCCGGTCAGGCGGCCGTCGGCGTAACCGTCCTGGTTGATCGAGTTCACGCCGAAGTCGCTGCCGAACTGCGTGGACTTGGCGAAGTTCACATTGAAAGTGAACGGGCTGGTGGCCCCGTTGGGTGCAACCAGCGTGGTTGAATAGTTGAATGTGGCAACCGCATCGGCCGGTGCAGCCGGTGTGCTGGTAGCGGACAGCAGCTTGCCGTTGCCGTCGAAGTACAGGTAACCCTGCGTCGGCGTGGCGTTCGGTGCAGTGCCCAGTGTCTGGGTCGGGTCGGCCGGCACCGGTGCGGCGCCGTCAAAGCTGGTCTGCAGCTCCCACTTGTTGGTATCGACCTTGGTGAAGTAATAGGTCAGCGAATGCGATACGCCTTGCGCGTCGTATACGGTGGCCGAGGTGGAATGGGTATAGGTGGTCGGGTCCGTGATCGACAGCGGGCCCACGCCGGTGGGCGGCGCAGTGCGATCGAGAATCGGCTTGGCAGCGTCGACGTTGATCACCATCTGGATACCGGCATTGCTGCTACCGGAACCGCCGGTGGCGCGTGCACCGATATTGCCGACGGTCAGCTGCAACGGCTTCGGAATACCCCCCTTGATTAGCAAACCGCTATTGGGATCAGTGGTCCAGCCAGTCAGGTACTGACCGTTGTTGTTGATATAGCCTTCGCGGTCGACCTGGAACTGGCCGTTACGGGTGTACGAAATGTTGCCGGCCTTGTCTTCCACGCGGTAGAAGCCGTTGCCGACGATGGCCACATCCAGTGCATTGTTGGTGGTGCTGATATTGCCCTGCGAGAACTGTTGCGCAATGTTGGACACCCGCACGCCGATACCGGCGATGGTGCTGGAGCTGGCAAAGCTGGAGGCATAGATATCGGCAAACTCGGCGCGCGAATTCTTGAAACCGACGGTGCTGGAGTTCGCGATGTTGTTGCCGATGACATCGAGATTCTTCGATGAGGCGTTCAGGCCGCTCAAACCTTGCTGGAAACCCATTTTTGCCTCCCGGGGCAATTATTGCCGGCTATGCCGGCCAGATCTGGCGCCTTGCGACGCCGCAGATCCGGTTACTTGACTTGCGTGATCTTGCTGAAATCGACCTTTTCGCCCGATGCCAGCAACACCTTGGGGCCGCTGGCATCAAACATCACACTGGTCGCCTGTTGCCAGGTCTTGGTATCCAAAGCAACAACCTTGCCATCTGCATCGGCGCCTGCGGCGGTGATCATGTAGGAGCCCTTGGGCATCTGCACGCCATCACCGTTCTTGCCGTCCCAGGTCAACGGCAGCTCGCCCTTGCCGCTCACCGTCATCTGGATCTGGTCGACCAGCTCGCCGGTGCTGGAGGTGATGCGCACCTGCACGGTATTCACGCCGGCAGGCACGGTAACAAAGCCGCCTTGCGCATCGCCGCTGCCGCTGTATTCCATCACCTTGCCGTCGGCCAGCACCTGTTTGCCGATCAGGCTGGCGGCCTGCATGCTTTGCGTGGTGCCATAGGCGGACAGCAGGCTGGCCATGGTGGTATTGAGTTTTTCGATGCCGGTCACGGTATTCACCTGCGCCATCTGGCTGGTGAACTGCGCGTTGTCCATCGGGTTCATCGGGTCTTGGCTTTGCAGCTGCTTGACCAGCAGCTTCATGAAGCGGTCGCCCTGCTCCTCGGTTGCACTCTTGCTGGTGGTGGCCTTTGCATTCAGTGCCGAGTAGTCAAAACTGCTGCCGACGCCATTGGTTGTTGCCATGGTGGAGCCTCCTCAATCAAGCCTGACCGAGCTGCAGGGTACGCAACAGCAGGGTCTTGGCGGTGTTCATCACATCCACGTTGGTCTGGTAGGACCGCGATGCGGAAATCATGTTCGTCATTTCTTCAACCGGGTTGACGTTCGGCATGGCGATATAGCCATTGCCGTCGGCCAGCGGGTTTTTCGGGTCATATACCAGCTTGGGCGGCGCCTGGTCTTCATAGACGCGGGCCACTTTCACGCCCACTGCGCGCGGGTCATTTGCCATCGGCGTGGCTTCGAAAACCACCTGCTTGGCGCGGTAGGGCTGGCCGTTGGAGCTGGTGACCGATTCGGCGTTGGCCATATTGCTGGCCACCACGTTCAGCCGCATCGATTGCGCCTTCATGGCACTGGAAGCGATATCGAAAACCTTGAATAGCGACATGGATCAGTCCTCGCTTACTGGCCGGTCAACGCGGTTTTCATGCTCTCGATACGACGAGTCATGAAGGTGAGCGCTGCCTGGTAGCGGATGGTGTTATCGGAAAAAGCCTGCATTTCGCTATCCATCTCGACCGTATTGCCGTCGATGGAAGACTGGTTGGGATTGCGGTACAGCAACTCCGGCGCAAACGGATCGACCATGCTGCTTTTCGGTTGCAGGTGGCGCGGATCGGTAGCGGCAATGGCCGGGGCCTGTTGCCTGCCGGTTGCCGCCTTGAATGCAACGGCAAAATCGAAGTCACGCGCCTTGTAGCTGGGAGTATCGGCATTGGCGATATTGGCGGACAACACTTCCTGGCGCGCCGAGCGCAGCTTGAGTGCGGCTTCCTGCGAGCTGAAGTAGCTGTTCAATTGTCCGATCATGGTGTTGCTCCGTTTTTGCTTTTCCAACTGTTGGCATCAGGGAAAGCATGAAACGTGCCATACAATCAGGCAGAAAACGGGCATAAAAAAAGCCCGGCGATCGGCCGGGCCTGAATGCGTGAAGGACTAAAAAACCATTGCTTAAACAGTGTGTTACCGTCAATCCAGCGCCACAGCAACACAGCACGCTCACCCTCTTACCGGCTGGCGCAGCGCAGCTGCCAATACGCTGGCAGACAGGCCGGCGGCAAGCATTGCCGGCCCGCTCCGGAATGCGGATCAGTGCAGCTTGCGATTGGGGCAGGTATCGCAAACCTTCTGGCACGACATTTTTTCCAGCGACTGCGACAGCGAACAGACCGAGCGCCGGCAGGCCACGAAGCGGATGTTCTGCTCGTTGGCAAATTCGCGGTAGTGGCGCATCACGTTGTGGCCCAGGAAATCCGTGAACAGGATGATGAGATCAACCCCTGCCAGGCTCTTGGGTTTGCGCTGGTGGGCAGCATGGCGGCCGGACACATGCTGGTGGATGCTGATGCCATATTGGGTCAGCAGATCCGGAATATTGCCGAGTACATCGGCACCGACTAGATATGCATTCACGACAAGTCTCCTATCAGGCCCACCGTTGTGGACTTCGTTGGAAAGCATTACATCACAAATGATAATCATTATCAAATGATTCGCAAGCACTTGTCTTTGCTGCAATTTGCGAGATTCCATGCACTGGAATCGGGCGTCAATCAGCCGCTTGGCATGGCTCCGATATCCAGCACCACCTTGCCGATATTGTGGCTGGCGCGCAGGTAATCGTGCGCGGCCTGGGCATCGGCCAGCGCAAAGGTACAGTCCAGATGGATGGCCAGTTTTCCGGCCAGCAAGGCCGGCAATATCTCGCTGCGCAACGCATGCGCCAGCGCTGCCTTCACCGCCAGTGCTTGCGGCCGCAAGGTGGAACCACGGATCTGCTGGCGCTTTACCAGCATCAGCCCCAAGTTGATTTCTGCCTTGCTGCCGTTCAGCAGGCCGATCAGGATCATGCGGCCATCGGCATTCAGGCATTGCTGGTTGCGCGGCAGATAGTCGCCACCCACCCCGTCCAGGATGAAGTCAGCGCCGCCAGCGGCCTTCACTGCGGCAGCAAAGTCCTGCTCGTGGTAGTTGATCACCAGCGCGGCGCCCAGCTGCCGGCAGAAATCGGCCTTGGCTGCACTGCCCACCGTGGCGGCCACCCGCGCGCCCAGATGATGGGCCAGCTGGATAGCCACCG
>NZ_WXTX01000008.1 GCF_009848685.1 Andreprevotia sp. IGB-42 | reverse complement strand
CCTTGGCTGCACTGCCCACCGTGGCGGCCACCCGCGCGCCCAGATGATGGGCCAGCTGGATAGCCACCGAACCCACGCCGCTGGCACCCGCATGGATCAGCGCGCGCTGTCCCGCCTGTAGCGCCCCCAGCGTGACCAGATTGAACCATGCGGTCATCCAGGCCTCGGGCAGCGCGGCGGCCTGCGCGAACGGCAGGCTGGCGGGCTTGTTGATCGCCAATGCGGCATCCAGCACGCAGTACTGTGCGTAGCCGCCACCGCCGACCAGACCGAATACCGCATCGCCGACGGCAAAATCACTGACGCCGGGCCCGATTGCCACCACTTCGCCAGCGATCTCCAGCCCGAGGATGGTCGATTCACCCGCCGGAGGCGGGTAGCTGCCTGCGGCCTGCATCAGGTCCGCGCGGTTCACGCCGGCAGCGCGCACCTGCACCAGCAATTGCCCGGGGCCCGCTTGCGGCGTTGGCGCTTCGGCCAGTTGCAGACCCTGCGTGGTGACGTCTATCGCATGCATGGGAGGCTCCGTGATGAGTGCGTTGAACGTTGGGGTGGCAGGTTTCGGGCGATCAGGTTTCCGTCACGCCGGCCATCGCATCGTCGATCGACTGGTGCGGCAGCGCCAGGTATTCCTTCGACTGCATCTCGGTCAGGCGGCTGGCGGTGCGGAAAAACTCTTGCGCTTGCGGGCCTTCGGTATACAGCTGCTCGGCCGGCGCATCGGCGGTCAGGATCAGCTTCACGCGGTGGTCGTAGAACACATCCACCAGCCAGGTGAAACGCCGCGCCAGATTCGATTGCGCCGCGGTCAGCCGTGGCACGCCGGTGACGATCACCGTGTGGTAGCGGCGGGCCAGTTCCAGGTAATCGGCCTGGCCACGGCCATCACCGCACAGCACCGCAAACTCGAACCACACCACGCCGGGTGCATGCCGCAGCGCGTTGACCTTGCGCCCCTCGATCAGGAGCGAGCGCGACAGGTCCTTGCCGGTAGCGATGGCGTCGAACAGTCGCGTGAGTTCCGGCTTGTGATCCACCGCCAGCGGCGTGAGGAAGGTACGCGCGGCCGTCAGCGTGCGCAGCCGGTAATCCTGGCCGCCATCCACGGTCAGCACATCCATTTTTGCATTCAGCAGCGCAATGGTCGGCAGGAAGTTCTCGCGCTGCAGGCCATTGGGGTAGAGGTTATCCGGCGCGTAGTTGCTGGTGGCCACCAGCACCACGCCGCGCGCAAACAGTTGCTCCATCAGGCGGCCCAGGATCATTGCATCGGCGATGTCGGAAACGTGGAATTCATCGAAGCACAGCACACGGACCGATCTGGCCCATTTCTCGGCGACTTTTGCCAGCGGATCGTCGCTACCAGCCTGTTTGCGCAGGTCGGCATGGATTTCCTGCATGAAATGATGGAAATGCAGACGCTTCTTGCGCAGGTAGGGCAGCCCGGCAAAGAATGCATCCATCAGGAAGCTCTTGCCGCGCCCCACACCGCCCCATAGCCACAAGCCGCGCGGCAGCTCCGGCTGCGGCAGCAGGCTGCGGCCGAACCAGCGGTTGCGCTTGCGCTTGAACTCCACTAGTTGCTGCCAAAGCACTTCAAGGTGATCGATTGCCGCCGCCTGCGCCGCATCGGCAATGAAGCCCTGTTGCCCGGCCAGTTGCTGATACCAGTTGGCGGGGCTGACGCCGCTGGGCGGCGGCATGATCTGGTGCTGGGACATGAAGGAACGGCCGGAATGGAAAGACGCCCATTATGCCGCAGCCGCCCACCGCGCTGCTGCCGGCCCTGCGTGGGCAGCGCGGCAGCAACGATCCCGGCAGGCAGCGTGGTCAGGTAGCAAAGCGGCCTACCGTGCTGCGCATGCCATCGGCCAGGTTTTGCAGCGCCTTGGCCAGATGGGTGGTCTCGCCGGCGATCTGGCTGTTTTCTTCCGACATCTGCGATATTTTCTCGACATTGCCCGCCAGCAAATGGCTGGCCTCGCTCTGCTCCTTGAGCGCATCGGCAATGCTGTGGATTTCCGTTTCCACCCGCCGTGCACCGCTGGTGATTTCCAACACCGATTTGCCGGCCTCGCCTGCCAGGTCCACGCCGTGGTTCACACGCGCCACCGCGCCGGACATGCCGCCGACCGCTTCACGCGATGCCTGCTGGATTGCGCCGATCTTGGCGGTAATCTCCCGCGTGGCGCCACTGGTACGCTCCGCCAGCTTGCGCACTTCGTCCGCCACTACCGCGAAGCCGCGCCCCTGCTCGCCGGCACGCGCCGCTTCGATGGCGGCATTGAGCGCCAGCAGATTGGTCTGGTCGGCCACATCGCGGATCACCTGCACGATGCTGGTGATTTCGTCCGACTGCACACCCAGCCGCTCTATGGTGGCGGCAACGTCGTGGATGGTGCCGGCAATCGATGCCATTTCTGTCACCGCATCCTGGATCACCCGGCCACCGTGCTGCGCGTGCTGATCGGCCTCTCCGGAAATCTTCAGTGCCTCGCTGGCACTGTCGGATACCTGCGCGATGCTGGTGGTCAATTGTTCTACCGCCGCCGCCATGGCGCTGGATGCCTCACTTTGCCGCGCCGAATCATCCGATACCCGCGCCGACGACACGGCCAGGTTGCACGACAAGGTGGATAACTCGCTGGATGCACCGATGATGCCGCGTAACGCTTGCTGCACCGAATCAACCAGCTGGTTGAACGCGCCCACGGTCAGGCCGATTTCGTCTTTGCCACGCACATCCACGCGGCGGGTGAAATCAAGGTGACTGCCGATCTCGACAATGGTGGCCTGCATGCGCGACAGCGGCCGCACGATGGCGGGAATCAGCCAGCACGCGAGACCGATGCTGGCCAGCAGGATCAATGCCGACCACAGGATCATGTGCGTACGGCCGCTGCTGAACGCCGCATGCGCAGCCTCGCTGCCGTTGGCTGCCTCCTGTGCATTCATCTCGACGATCTTGTCGATGGCCGGCAGATAGTTGCGGAATGCCTTGCGGCCATCGCTACGGAAGTATGCGAGCGCCTCGTCGCCCTTGCCGGCCTCCACCAGTGCGCGGAATGCCTGGTTGGCGGCAAAGTACTGTGCCTTGGCTGCGGTGTACGCATCGAACAGCGCGCGCTCTTCCGGCGAATTGATCAACGCCGCATACGCACCCTCGTGTTTGGCAAGGTCGTCGACATTCTGCTGCTGGCGCTTGAGTGTTTCCTGGATTTCCTCGGCGTTCTTCGCCACCAGCAACTGCGTTTCGCGGTTGCGGAAATCGAGCACATCCGCGCGCATGGACAGCGAATTCTGCACGCTGGGCAAGGCGTTGCCGGTCACCCCCGCGGCGGCCTCGTGCAGCCTGGACAACGCGACGATCCCGACAATGCCCATGATGGCGGCAAACAGCACCATCAGCGCGTAGGAGATGATCAACTTGCGGGAAATGGTCATGGCGGCCTCGGCATCTGCAGTGGCCGCAGTGCAGCCATCCTTGCCAGCATAGATCACCAAGAGCCTGAAACCGCTGCGTTTCATGACCGGACAGCCAACCGGCGGACAGGCACCACAAATCAGCCGCGCAAAAGAAAACCGCCGGCAAGCCGGCGGTTCCATTCAATCGCAGCGCGACCGGTATTACAGGCTGGCAGCTTCTGCAGCCAGGTATTCGGCAACGCCTGCTGCATCAGCTTTCATGCCCTTCTTGCCCTTGGTCCAGCCGGCCGGGCACACTTCACCGTGTTCTTCGGTGAATTGCAGTGCATCAACCACGCGCAGCAGCTCGTCGATATCACGACCCAGCGGCAGGTTGTTGATCACCTGGTGCTGTACCACGCCGTTCTTGTCGATCAGGAAGGTGCCGCGCAGTGCCACGCCATCAGCGTGCTCGACGTCGAATGCCTTGACGACTTCGTGCTTGATGTCGGCAACCAGCGTGTAGCCGACAGGGCCGATACCGCCTTTTTCCACCGGGGTGTTGCGCCATGCGCTGTGGGTGAACTGGCTGTCGATCGACACGCCGATCACTTCCACATTGCGCGATTTGAATTCGGCCAGGCGGTGGTCAAACGCGATCAGTTCGGACGGGCACACGAAGGTGAAGTCCAGCGGATAGAAGAACACCACCGCATATTTGCCCTTGGTCGCAGCGGAGAACGAGAAGTTATCGACGATATCGCCCGAGCCCAACACGGCAGCGGCGTTGAAATCAGGGACCTGTTTGTTCACGAGTACGGACATGGGATTCTCCTTGGATGAATCTGGGTGGCAATTCTGAGCTCACAAAAGATAGCCGCGGTGCTGCAAAGCGTCAAATCGGGAAACTTCATCCGGGCAATAGGGTAAAACTATTCGCCCGCACCGCTGATGTGGCCCGGAATGACGAATGGTGTGAAAAACCGTAAGGTAACGATTGCCTCGCACTGTAAGCCTTGCCATGATAAGGGCTGAAGTCCAAAAACAAGATGCATGGAGGAGATCCCGATGAACGTCCCGATGACCCGTCGCGCGATACTGGCGGTGCTGGCAGCAGGCCTGCTGTCTCCGGCAGCATTTGCCACCGACGAAGCAATCACCATTCTCACCCAGCAGGATGTCTATAACGATTATCTGCAGTTCATCGGCAAGCGCGATCCGCTCACGCTGACCCGCTTTGACGGCGAAGGTGCGCGCCGCGATGTGGCCGAGCTGGTGCTGGTACAACAGGCGCTGGCGCTGGGCGGACTCAAACGCCAGGTGAAGCTCGTCAAGGTGGATAACAGCAGCGACTCCTACAGCCGTTATCTGAAGGAAATCCTTTCCGGTAATGCCACCATCGGTGGCAATACCGCCTGGCTGGTCGATCTGAAGCCGATCGAGGACAAGGTATTCATCAGCCCGCCACTGATCCGCCAGGGTGAATTCGAGGCAGGGCTTTACACCACGCCGGACAACAGCAAGGCAATTGCCGCACGCACGCTGGCGCAGGTGCAGCAGCTGACCGCCGTGGTGGCAGAAAGCTGGAAACCGGATGTCACCACGCTCGATAGCCTGAAATTTGGCCAGGTACTGAAAACGCAAAGCTGGGATTCGATGGTGGGCATGGTGGTGAAGCACCGCGCCGACGTGTTGCTGGCGCCGTTCCAGCCCACACCGGACATGTCGCTGGAAGCGGGTGGTCACAAGTTCGTCCCCATCCCCAACGTGAAGGTCGGCCTGCAGGGCAGCCGGCACCTGTTCGTGAGCAAGCTCGCCCCCGCAGGCAAGGAAGCAGCGCTGGCACTGGAGAAAGGCTTGTCCATCCTGCGCGAGCGCGGCGTGATCGAACGCGCGTACAAGGAATCGGGTTTCTTCAATACCCGTACCGCCAACTGGAACCGGCTGAACTGACCCGGGGCCGCGCACCGGATGCAATAACGGCCGCAATTGCGGCCGTTGTCATCTGGGTGGCCTGTACAGCGCGCCTGCTGCTAGCGCTCAGTCACCGCTCAGTTTGAACTCGGCCACGTCCGCCTGCATCACGTGATCGAATGCCGGTTCCGGCCGGCCGATATGGTAGCCCTGCAGGTAATCCACGCCGATTTCCTGCAGCACGGTGACGATGGCGGCGTTTTCCACGTATTCGGCTATGGTCTTGCGGCCCATGGCGTGGGCGATGCGGTTGACCGCCAGTACCATCTGCCGGCTGACATCATCTTCGGCAACGTCGCGGATCAGGCTGCCGTCGATTTTCAGGTAGTCCACCGGCAGGCTCTTCAGATAGGTGAACGACGAGAAGCCGCTGCCGAAGTCATCCAGCGCAAAGCGGCAGCCACGTGCGCGCAATGCCTCGATGAACAATGCCGATTCCTTGATATTGGCAATGGCACTGGTTTCGGTGATTTCAAAACAGATGCGGTCGGATGGCAGCGGCTTTTCTTCCAGCTGTTCCAGCACGAAGGCCAGCGTCTGGCGGTTCAGCGATTTGCCCGACAGGTTGATCGACAGCTCGGGCAATACTTCACCGCGCGACTGGCGCAGCGACAATTCATCCAGCACGTGCGAAACCACCCAGCGGTCGATGGTGGCCATCATGTCGTAGCGCTCTGCCGCAGGGATGAACGCCCCCGGCGAAATCAGCCGGCCCTGCTCGTCTTCCAGCCGCAGCAGCACTTCGTAATGCGGCACCTGGTGCGGCCCCAGTGTCGGCACGATGGGCTGGTAATGCAACTTGAAGCGGTTGGTCTCGGCGGCCTGGCGCAAGGTGGCCAGCAGCTGCAACTCGTTGTGGCGGCCCTGCAGGTCTTCCTCGCCGCCGCGATACCAGGCAAAACGGTTGCGGCCGGCATCCTTGGCGGCAAAGCACGCCACGTCGGCGCGGCTCATCGCTTCTTGCGGCGTCGCGCATTCCTGATCCATGCGCACCAGGCCCAGGCTGCCGGTAACGGTAAACGGCCGGTCTTGCCACACGAAGCGGTATTGTTCCAGCGACACCAGCATCTGCATCGCCACCACCTGGGCTTCGGCCTCGTCCAGATCCGCCAACAGCACACCGAATTCATCGCCACCCAGACGGCCTACCAGTGCATTTTCCGGCAGCATGTCGATCAGCAGCCGCGCCAGCTGACGCAGCAGTTCGTCGCCAGCCTGGTGGCCGCAGGTATCGTTGACGAGCTTGAACTGATCCAGATCCAGCTGCATCAGCATGCGGCGTGCACCGCTCTGCTTCACCGCATCATTGGCCTGCACCAGTGCGCTCATGAAGCCGCGGCGGTTGGTCAGGCCGGTCAGCTCGTCGTGCGTGGCCTGATAAGCCAGCCGCGCGGTCAGCGCTTCGGCCGCACTGATATCATGCAATGCCACCACGTAGCCGATGCGGTTGCCGTCCCAATCGCTGATGGGCGCGATGGCGATTTCCACCATGAAACGCTCGCCACTGCGGCTGATCAGCGTGGCTTTCTCGCGCTGCTGGCGCTTGCCGGCGGTTTGCGCAATCTGCAGCAGACGTGACAGGCGCGGGCCGTCCGAATCCGCCTGGGTGATCACCACCTCGCCGATCGGCAGGCCCTTGGCCTCGGCAAAGCTCCAGCCGATCAATCGTTCCGCCGCCGGGTTCAGCAGCTTAATATGCCCGGAGGCGGTGGTGGTAACGATGGCATCGGCCACCGAAATCAGCGTGACTTCGGCCAGTTCTTTTTCCTGAAACAACTCACGCTGCGCGGCATCCTTCTCATCGATGCCTTTCTGCAGGTTGAGGCGCATGGCATTGAACGCATCGGTCAGTACCTGCAGTTCGTCCTGGCCGGAATCACCGCGCGCCAGATCCAGCGGTGCGGATAGGCGCTCATAGTTGAAACCACGCGTGTAATCGGCAATGTGGCTGAGATGGCGGGCAATCAGCCGGTGATACAGCCAAAGGAAACACAATGCGGATGCTGCCATGCCCGAGCCCAGCAACAGCAGCATGCGCGTGACCTGCGTATAGAGCTGTGATTCAAGGCCATCGAGCGTGTTCACCAGTCGCAGTTCACCCAGCCGCACCGCCTTGCCGGTCAGCGGATGCATGTAATTGACCGGGAACGTCTTGGTGATGGCATTTTTCGGGTCGCCGCTCAGCGCGCCCACCGAATAGTGCGAACCATCGGGCTCGATCAGCTCCACCCAGTTGACGGCCTTGGTCTGCAGCAGCGAATTGAGCTGGGTGCGTACCGCTTCGGTATTGACCAGCCACAGGTTGGACCCCAGTTGCGGGGTGACACTGCGCGCCAGCGTATCCAGATCCGTGCTGATCTGCGTCAGGCTGCGCTGGTATTCCTGGCGCACCAGGAACGCCGTCAACGACAGCGTCACGATGAAACTCACGCCAACGACGGCCGCAACCAGACGCCAGGCCAGTCTGTTGGCTTGGTAGAACAACTGAAAGCGGCTGGCCAGATGCGATAACACGATAGTGGGCGATATATTATTAAACTTTGAACTTGAGCATAAACGGCGAATTCGGCTGGCACAAATCGTAAGGTGATTGCTGTATCGAATCTGTGTGCATCATGGTAAATGCATGATGCATACCCAATACTGACGCCACTTGCACCATAGATGGCGCAAAACGCACAGCATAACCAAATTGCTCCGGAAATGCTTTCAAAATTCGCAAGATTTTTTGTAAAAACGGCTGGACATCAACCGTGGCGACGGCGCGCCATGCACGCGCCCAGTACATCCAATGTAGCCTGATCGAGCAGAAGTGGCGCTAATGGATACACAGAAGTTTCTTCCTGATCCACATGCCGGCAGTAGCACCGGGCAAAAGCAGCCGCTTGCCCGTCCGGCCAAACAGCAGGATCACCAGCAGCGACAGCCATCACACACGGCCTGAGCTGCTGCCAGCCGATGGATAGCGCATCATGTTCGAGCGCCAGCATGACCAGCACGCTGCGCAGTGCCGCGTCCCCCCGCCGTTGCAGCGCGGGGAACAGATCATCGTCTTCATCCTGGTGGTGCAGTGGTGCGGCCACATCGAAGTAACGCAGCACGCTGCGCGCGGCTTCTTGCGCCTGCGCGTCGCTGCCATGCAAGGCCAGATGCGGCCCCAGCCTGACGAGCAGCCCGGCAAACCGGCGGATGCGCTCATGGCAGGCCAGCAACAGTTCCAGCGGGGATTCGAAACCGGCAGCAGCCGGCTTGAAGAAATCAGTGCCCATGCGAGCACTTTACCCGTTCCGGCAACGCGTAGTGCACTGTGGCCAAACATGGCTGCCGGGCAGCGCCAGCGGGCGCGGCTGTTGACGCCGGATCAGCCCGCCAATTGCGGCATGCGCCCGCTCAACAGGTAATCGATCAGCTCACGCACCGGGCGGATGGCGTTGCCGAATGGCAGCACGGAAGCGCCGCGGAAAAACAGCCCCTTGCCGACCTCGCCACGCAATGCCGCTGCCAGCTTGAGATCGATGCAGAACTGACCCACCCTGGCGTTGCCGTCACGCAGCCCGCATTGCGCCAGGCAATTGAGCGCCTGCGTGCAGCGCGCCGGATCTGCCTTGGCATTGCCCTGTAAACGGGCTTCGCGCTGCAGATAGTTCTTCAGCCATGGGGTAATCACGGCGCGTGCCGGCAAGCCGGCCACGCTGATGAACTCCACCGTGTCTTCCGCTTGCGCACCGGCCAGCACCGCCTTGAAGGCCGGGTGTGCATCGCCTTCCTCACTCACCGCGAATGCCGTACCCAGTTGTACCGCGCTGGCGCCGTGTGCCAGCCAGTGCGCCACCTGCTCGTGGCTATGGATGCCACCGGCAACGATCAGCGGCACCGGCGCAATGGCTAGCTCGGCAAACAGCGCATGCGTCTGCTCCAGTACTTGGGCGAAATCGAAACGCGCATCGTCCAGCGCCGCCACGCTGGCCGCGCCCAGATGCCCGCCCGCATAGCGCGGGTGCTCGATCACGATGGCATCTGGCACCCGACCCTTGCGTAGCCATTTTTTCAACAACAAGGCGATACCGCGTGCATCGGACAGGATGGGGATTAGCGCCACATCCGGGTAATCGGCGGTCAGCTCGGGCAGATCCAGCGGCAGGCCGGCGCCCATCACGATGGCATCCGCGCTGGAGCGGCAGGCCTGGCGCACGTAGCCGGTATACGCCTCGACCGCGCGCATCACATTGACTGCCACCATGCCCCGGTCCCCCGCTTGTTGCTTTGCAGCAACAATCTCGCGGTGCAGTGCCTCGAAATTGAGTGCATCCAGCTCCGCCTGATCGCGGCTGGCCCTGGAGCGCGCCAGCAGGTCTGCATGGTGATGGCGCAAATCGATGGAGGCGATGGTTCCTACCGCGCCCAGCGCGGCAACGCTGCCAGCCAGCCGGTGTGCGGAGATACCCACACCCATGCCGCCTTGCACCACTGGCAGCAGCGAACGCCCGCGGATCAACAGTGGTTTGAAAGCGTGCTGCATGCGTGGCTCCGGATGAACGAATCCGCGCCATTGTGGCGGCAGGCACACACTCGCACCTTGCGCCAGATCAAGCTGCATGCGTATTACCCCGGTAACGTGGCAACTGCGCCGAAAGCGCTGCCAGCCGCCGCTGCGGGCAGTAAATAAAAACACCAATAGGGCCGCAAGCAATGGGCGTCGTTTTCGCCTTTGTTCTATATTGTGCTGGAAACCCGTATGCACATTGATATTGCATCCATACACAAACAGCGATGATCGGCACGTAAGTTTTCTGCTTTCAGCTGTACAATCAATCGACTGTTTTAAAAATACCGGCCCCGCTCGGAGGACCCCCAAGATGTCGATTCGTACCCGGATACTTGGCACAGCTTGTGCGGCCAATATCGTCGGCTTTGCCGCAACACTCGGCTATATCGCCTACGATCCGAAATCCATCGGCGTGGCCATCCTGATCGGCTTTGTCAGCCTTGCTGCCATTCTTGGCGCACTGCTGTTCGCCATCAACGGCGCGATCAGGCCCATTGAACTGCTGCGCGACACCATGCGCCAGCTGGCACGCGAGGGCAGCGACCTCTCGGTGCGCCTGCCCGTCGGCAGCGATGAAATCGGCGAGGCTGCCGGCGCCATCAATGATTTCATTGCCCGCCAGCAGGCGGTGTTCCGCGAGGCACAACGTGAAACCGAAGGCTTGGCGATCAACCTGCACGAACTCACCCGCGTAACCGCGCAGATCTCCAAGGACACGCGTACCCAGTCCGACTACGCGGCATCCAGCGCTGCCACGGTGGAAGAAATCACCGTCAGCATCAACCACATTGCCGATAACGCCCGCGATGTGGATAGCGCGGTATCTGAAACCCGCCAACTCTCCAGCAACAGTGCCGATGCGGTCAGCCGCGTTTCCGAGGAGGTCGGCCTGGTATCCGAAGCCATGCAGACCATGGGCCAGACCATGGATGGCCTCTCCAAGAGTTCGCAGGAAATCGGCAGCATCGTCGGCGTGATCAAGGACATTGCCGGCCAGACCAATCTGCTGGCGCTCAACGCCGCCATCGAAGCGGCGCGTGCTGGCGAGCAGGGCCGCGGCTTTGCGGTGGTGGCCGATGAAGTACGCAAGCTGGCCGAGCGCACCTCGCAAGCCACTATCGACATCGCACACCGCATTGAAACAGTCGGGCGCGAGACCGAATCCGCGGTGGAAAACATGAGCTACACGGCAGCACGCGTGAATGAAAGCGTGGAAAAGGCCGAAGACGCGCGCAGCCATATCCTGGGTATCAGCGAGCGCATGAATCACGTGGTGAACGTGGTACGGCAGATTGCCGATGCCACCAACGAGCAATCGTCGGCCACCACTGCCATGGCACACACTGCAGAACAGGTCAGCGGCATGGTGCAGGCATCCGATTCGGCGCTGCGCCAGTCCACGCAAACACTGGCCCACCTGGATGAACAGGCTGAACGCCTGCTCGACATCATGGGCAAGTTCAAGCTGGCCGATATCGAAGTGTTGCACTGGTGGTTGTCGTCCAGTGAAGCCAAGGCGGTGTTCGAGCTGAAAAAGCGCCTGAACGACCAGGGCCACCACTGGATGGATGCCGGCGCCGGCAGCGGCGACCCGATGACCTCGCTCAAGAGCCGCGTGATGGCGGGCAACCCGCCGACGGCAGCGGCCATCGGCGGCGTGAAAATCCAGAACTGGGCGAAGGAAGGTGTCTGTGCAGACCTGACCGATCTGGCACGCGAACAACGCTGGTCCAGCCTGCTGCCGGAAGTGTTCGACAAGATGATCCAGGCCAATGGCAAATACGTGGCGGTGCCGCTGGGTGTGGCCCGTACCAATATGCTGTGGGTGAATGCGCAGTTGGTAAACCGCATCGGCGGCAAGCAGCCCAATACCTGGGATGAATTCTTTGCGCTGGCAGAGCGCTTCCGCCAGGCCGGCATCCCGATGCTGGCGCACAGCGAACAGAGCTGGATCGTGGCCACCACCTTCGAAGCCATTACCGTGAGCATGGGTGCCGACTTCTACCGCGCAGCATTCAGCAAGCTGGATCAATCGGTGCTGACCGGCGCCACCATGATCCGCGCGCTGGAACTCCTGAAAAAGCTCAAGCCGTACTCCTCGGTCGATACCGTGGGCCGCGACTGGAACCTGGCCACTGCCGACGTGATCAACGGCCGCGCCGCCATGCAGCTGATGGGCGACTGGGCCAAGGCCGAATTCGTGCAGGCCGGCAAATCGCAGGGGACGGACTACTACTGCTGGCCGGCGCCGACGCAGGCGGGCGATTTCTCGTTCGCGGCCGACACGCTGACCATGTTCAAGCTGTCCGACCCGAAGATGATCGATGCGCAGCGTGATTTCGTGACGCTGCTCATGAGCCAGGACGGACAGGAAGCGTTCAACCTGTACAAGGGTAACATTCCAGCACGCACCGATACCCCCATGGGCCGCTACGATGCCTACGCCAAGCAATCGGCGCAGGACTTTACGCGCGCCGCCAGCAAGAACGTGCTGGTGCCGTCGTGGGCACACAATATGGCGGTGCAGGAAGAAACCCGTGTCGGCTTCTTCGATGTGATCGGCCAGTACTGGGGCAATGACCACATGAGCGCCGCAGATGCAGCGCGCAAGCTGGCAGATGTAGCACGCAAGCAGCAATAAACAACGCTGACGGTTTACTCCACCTGAACAGCAAGGCCACCCCTGCGGGTGGCCTTGCTGTTTGCTGCGACAGCGATCAGTGCAGCAGGATCACACCACCTTCACCAGCGCCATCATGCCCTGTGCTTCATGCTCGATCACGTGGCAATGCGCCATGTAGAGGCCGGCATGGGCAAAGCGCAGCTTTACCCGCACCGTTTCACCCGGCCGCAGGTTGACGGTATCGCGCCATGCGCGGAAAGGCTCGCGCACCGCCTTGCCACCCCTCACCCGCTCCACCACCTGGAACTGTGTGCCGTGCAGGTGGCAGGGGTGATCCATATGGCTGTCGTTGACCAGCTCCCACAGCTCGACCTCGCCACGCCGGCTTTGCCAATCGGCCCGGTGCATGTCGAACGCCTTGCCATTGATCAGGAATGCCATCTGGTGCTTGCCGCCGGCCATGCTCATGGTTTCGCTGAATACCACCCGCTTGCTGGCTTGGGGTTTGCCCAGGTCCGCGATGCGGCGCAGCGACTTCGGCAAGGCCACCGCCTTGCCCGCCGTGAACGACACGCTGGCGAGCAACCGGTCTGCCTCGGCCGGGGCAGCGCCCATTTTCTGCCTGTCGTAACGCAGCGCCATGAGCTTGCCCTCCCCCGTACCACTGACGATCAGCTCGGCACGTTCGGCCGGCGCCAGCAACAGTTCATCGATGGCCAGCGGGGCCTCCAGCAAGCCGCCATCGGTACCCACCTGGTGCATGTGCCCCCCTGCCAGGCTGATGCGCAGGTAGCGCGCACTGCACGCGTTCCAGATGCGCCAGCGCTGCGTGCCCGCCACGCTGATACGCGGCTCGCGCTGCCCGTTGATCAGTACGAACTGCCCTTCCCGCCCATCCATCCAGTCATCCGCGCCATTGAGCGGAATGCTGGCGTCTGCAGCGAGTTTCAGGTCGCTGATGAACAAATGCTGCTCCGGAATGCCCGCCAGCGGATCATCGGCGGCACGCACGATGAACGCGCCGGCCAGCCCGCGGAATATCTGCTCCGGCGTATGGTCGTGCGGGTGCGGGTGATACCAGTAGGTGCCCGCACAACCCTTGGGCAACACGAAGCGGTAGATGCGCTCTGCCCCCGGCGCCACTGGCGTGTGCGGGCCACCATCCTGATCGGCCGGTACCGGCAGGCCGTGCCAGTGCACGGTTGTCGGCTGGGGTAGTCCATTGCGGAAGCGGATTTCCACCGTATCGCCCTCGCGCGCTTCGATCAGCGGGCCGGGGCTGGTGCCGTTGTACGCCCATACCTCCGTCACCTTGCCCTGCACCAGCGCTGGCCGCGCCGGCGCGGCGCCGAGCGTGGCCGCAAAACTGCCTGCCGCAGCCGTGTTGGTCAACAGCGGCAATGCCCGCAAAGCAGCACCGGCCGGCCATGCGCTGACCGGCAACAGGGCCAGACCATCGGGCGCGGTGGGCAGGCCAGCCGCAGCGGGCTTGGCTGCCGCGCCGCCCATGTCGTGACCTGACATATCGTGGCCTGCGTGTTCGTCGTCCATGGCCGCATCCATCGCCGCATCCATCGCTGCGGCCAGTGCACGCGGGGCAAACACGGCAAGGCCGGCGGCGGCCAGCGTGGCAGACAGGAAATAACGCCTTTCCAGATAACGTTGTTCCACAGGGCCTCCCTTATTCAACCGAGAACAGCTTGGGCGCTGTAGGCTTGGTCGGATCGATGTTGCTGGCGAGCTCATAGACCTTGAGCGTGCCCTTCACCTCCGGCCCCATGCCCGGCGAATTGGCCGGCATGCCCGGTACGGCAATACCGCGGATTTTGGGTTTGTCCTTGAGCAGCTTGCTGATTGCGGCTACCGGCACGTGGCCCTCTATGGTGTAGCCGCCGATCAACGTAGTGTGGCAACTGGCAAGCGATGTGGAGCCGAAACGCTTTTTCACGCCGTCCATGTCATCGCTGTTGATGGCAGTCACCGTGTAGCCCTGTTTTTCAAGGTAGCTCACGTACTCCTGGCAGCAACCGCAGGTGGGGCTTTTGTAAACCGTGGCGGGCACCGCGGCCATGGCAGTGTGCGCCGCCAGCAGCAGGCAGGCGGTAATGAGGGAAATGCGCATGATGATTCCTTGCCTTGCACGCGTGCGCCGCCCGGCTGCAGCAGGCAGCCGCGGGCACATCATCGCGTGATATTGATCTGGAAAACGGACTGGATCGTTGGCTGCTCAGCCGGTGGGCGGCTTGATCGGCAAGGCAAGGTCAGGATCGGAATAAGCACGCGGCAGCGCGGCCTGCGGTATCGCGGCCGGCCAGGCTGGCAGCACCATCAGCGCCAGCGTGCGCGGCAGTGCACAGTGCATATGGCAATCCACGCTGCAGTTGCTGCTTTGCGCCGGGGCTGCCGCATGGTCACCACAGTGTGCATCCATCGCCATATCGGCGCTCACCGCATGCAGCATGTCGCTGACTGCTGGCGCAGCCGGAATTGCCCCCGCCGGCTGCGCAGCCCACAACGGGGTCAGCGGCAACAGGCAGATCAGCAACAGAAGCAAGATGCGGCGGGCGGGCATAGTCATCATCGTACCGCGATCTGCACTTGCAATATACCCCCTATGGGTACAATATACCCCCATAAGGTATCCAACACAGGGCATGCCCATGAGCACGGCGATCACTTTACCCATCAGCGGCATGACGTGCGCCGCCTGCGCCAGCCGCATCGAAAAGCAGCTCAACAAGCAGCCCGGCGTGACCGCGCAGGTCAATTTCGCGACCGAAACCGCCGAAATCAATACCGACCTGGCGCAGACAGGCGTAGCTGCGCTGCTCGATATCATCAGGAATACCGGCTATGAGGTCCCGCAAGGCAGCGTAACACTGGCCATCAGCGGCATGACCTGCGCCGCCTGCGCTGCGCGCATCGAAAAAGTATTGAACCGGCTGCCCGGCGTGACCGCCAGCGTGAATCTGGCCAGTGAAACGGCACAGGTGCATTTCCCTGCCGGCAGTGTGGAAGCCGCTGCGCTGATCGCTGCGGTACGCAATAGCGGCTATGACGCGCATATCGCCAGCGATGGCGACGATGTGCAGGCAGAGCGCGATGCCGCACTTGGCAATGCGCGCAATGCCTTCTTGCTGGCGGCACTGTTTACGCTGCCGCTGCTGCTGGAAATGGTGGCCATGCTGGCGGGGTGGCACGAGCTGCTACCGCGCATGTGGCAATGGGCACTGGCCACCCCGGTGCAGTGTTGGCTGGGATGGCGCTTCTATCGCGGTGCCTGGCATGCATTGCGGGGCGGCGCGGCCAATATGGATGTGCTGGTCGCCCTGGGCACCAGCATGGCATACGGCTTTTCTGCCATCGTCACGCTGCTGGGCCTGCATCACCAGCACATCTACTTTGAAGCCAGTGCGGCCATCATCACGCTGGTATTGCTGGGCAAGTGGCTGGAAGCGGCTGCCAAGGGCAAGACCGCCGGTGCCATCGCGCAGTTGCTGGCACTGCAACCGCGCACCGCCCGCGTGGAACGGGCTGGCCAGTTGCTGGAGCTGCCACTGGCCGAACTGCAAGCCGGTGAGATGGTGGTGGTGCGCCACGGCGAAACCATCGCTGCAGATGGCGTGGTGATCGATGGCCGTGCATCGGTGGACGAAAGCCTGCTGACCGGCGAGAGCCTGCCGGTGGAAAAAACTGCCGGCAGCCGCACCTTTGCCGGCACCCGCAATATCGATGGCATGCTCAGGCTGCAGGCAGAAAATGTCGGCAGCCACACGCAGCTGGCGGAGATCGTGCGGCTGGTGCGCAGTGCACAGGGCAGCAAGGCGCCGATCCAGCAACTGGCCGACCGGATTTCCGGCATATTCGTGCCCATCGTCCTGGTGATTGCGGTGCTGACTTTCTTCGCCACGCTGCTGCTTGCCGCATCCGCCACCACCGCATTGGTCCATGCGGTGGCGGTACTGGTGATTGCCTGCCCGTGCGCGCTGGGCCTCGCCACCCCTACCGCCGTCATGGTGGGCGTGGGGCAAGGCGCGCAACGCGGCATCCTGTACCGCAATGCCGCAGCGCTGGAACGCGCGGAGAAAATCGACCTGCTGGTGATCGACAAGACCGGCACGCTGACCGAAGGCAAACCGCGCGTAACCGGGGTCTCGCCACTGGGCGACACGGACGGCAATGCATTGCTGCAACTGGCTGCCAGTGCTGAACAGGGCTCCGAGCACCCGTTGGCGGCAGCTATCCTCGATGCCGCACAGCAAACCGGCCTGGCGCTGACCGCACCCGATGATTTTGTGGTGACCCCCGGCAAAGGCGTGGAGGCGCAACTGGGCAGCTTATCTGTCCGCGTGGGCGTACCCGGCTGGGTAGCCGCTGTGCGTGCCGATGTGGATGCCGAGCTGGCACGGCTGGCCAGCCAGGGGCAGACCGTGATCGGCGTGGCCAGCGATGGTGAGTGGCTGGGCCTGATCGCCATTGCGGACACACTGCGGCCGGATGCGCATGGCGCCATCGCCGCACTGCATGCGCAAGGCGTGGAGGTCGTGATGCTGACCGGCGATAACCGGCAGACTGCCGCCGCCATCGCCGCGCAAGCCGGCATCCGCGAATACCGTGCACAAACGCTGCCGCAGGACAAAGCGGCGTATGTGAACGCAGCCCGCGCCAGCGGCAAGGTGGTCGCCATGGTGGGCGATGGCGTGAATGATGCGCCAGCGCTGGCTGCTGCCGACGTCAGCTTTGCCATGCATACCGGCAGCGACGTGGCGATCGAAGCGGCGGACGTGACCTTGATGCATGGCAAGCTGCAATCGGCGGTGGAAGCCATTGCACTGTCGCGCATCACCTTGCGGAAAATCCGCCAGAACCTGTTTTTTGCCTTCGTCTACAACGCGCTGGGCATACCGCTGGCGGCACTGGGCCTGCTCGACCCGGTCATCGCCGGCGCCGCCATGGCGTTAAGCTCGGTATCGGTGGTGAGCAACTCGCTGTTGCTCAAGCGCTGGCAACCCTGAACCACTTTTTGGGCGATGCCCTGTGCATTGCTTGTACACCCGCCACACAGCCCCCCCCATAAAAAGGACAAGCACCATGGAAACC
Organism: Andreprevotia sp. IGB-42; assembly: GCF_009848685.1. Lineage (GTDB taxonomy): Bacteria > Pseudomonadota > Gammaproteobacteria > Burkholderiales > Chitinibacteraceae > Andreprevotia. The sequence goes on along the minus strand of NZ_WXTX01000008.1, from coordinate 205,290 downwards.
ACCACCATCCAGATCAGCGGCATGAGCTGCAGCGGTTGCGTTGCCAAGCTGACCAGCGTATTGGGCCGCCTGCCCGGCGTGCAGTCTGCCGATGTCAGCCTCGACAACGGCCGTGCCATCGTCCAGTTCGACCCGGCGCGCGCCTCGGTCGACGTGTTCAAGCAAGCCATCGAGAATGCCGGCTATGACCTCTCCTGAGCACGCATTGCCGCAAGACGGCGACGATTGTTGCCCGCCGGCCGATGGCGACGCGGCCAGCGTGGTGCGGCCGGACAAGAAAGCGCTGGTATCGCGCCTCAACCGCATTGCCGGGCAGATACGCGGCATCACGCAGATGGTGGAGGAAGACCGCTACTGCGTGGATGTGCTGACGCAGATTGCCGCCACGCGTGCCGCGCTCGATGGCCTGGCCATGCGCTTGCTGGAATCGCATGCGCAAGGCTGTGTGAGCCGTGCCATCCAGGATGGCGACGGCGTGGCAGCCATCGGCGAGCTGATGAATGTGGTGGCAAAGTTGCGCACCTAGAACCGCGTGATGCGCTCCGCTGCACATGCTTTGCCACGTGCAGCGGAACGCCGGGTGCTCAAGGTGCCAGAAGGAAGCTCACCGCGTTCGAGGAACCGTCCTTGTCCGTGGCCCAGAAAGTCATGGTCTGACTCTGGCTAGCGAAGGACACGCCGGAGAGTACGCCGGTCGCCGGATTGAATGTCAGATTGGCCGGCAACGTACCGGTCAAGAAGTAGCCAAGAATGGGGTCACCATTGGTTGGCGTGATAAAACTGGCAAGATTGGCCTGGAAAGGGAAAGTGCTGGCGCTGTAATGGATGGTCGGGATTTGCGCAATGAGCGGTGGCGTACCGGGAACCAGGGTGGGCAATGGCGTCGTTACGGGCGTTGGCACCGCAGTGGGTTGCGGGGTGGGAATCGGCGTTGGCCCCGAGGCTGGCGTCGGTGTCGGTGTCGGTGTCGGGCGCTTGCTGGTCACCTTGACCAGCACCGGTTTGGCCGAGGCATCCACCTGCGGTGCAGTGCCGATATGATCGGCATACGCCGGCAGCCAGCGTACCAGGGTTTTCAGCTCTTGCTGGTTGAACCCGTCGGGATTGTTGGCCTCGAAGCTGGTCTGGATCTGCTGGCCACCGAAACGGTATTGCAAACCGATACCGCAATAGAACAAGCTGTCATAACCCTTCTGGCGCTGGCCATTGCATTGGGTCGAAAGCAGCAGCGTCTTGTCCAGCGGGAAATAAAAGCGTACGCCGCCGTTATAGGCATCCGGGCCGGTACCGGCGAACAGATTCATCTGCGTACCCTTGTTCAGCATCACATCCAGCGCAAAGCTGCCGGTCATCTCGGTCTTGGTCGACTTGCCCTGCAGCAAGTCGGTCTCGATCCGCTGCGCACCTGCACTCATGCGCGTGCGCAGCATCGGATTGATCACACCGCTGAGCAGCAGGCCGGCTGAATAATCCCGGCTGCCGGTCAAGCGCCGCGGCACCAGGTATTCCAGGTAGGCATCGGGCGTTTCCTGCACCTGGCGCAGCGAACCCAGATCCTTGCCTGGCGCATTGTTGGCGCCGGCATAGCCGCCAAAGGTCATCCCGAGCAGCTTGCCGTTGACGTCCAGACCGAAACTGGTTTCGCTGGTCCAGACCTCATCCTTCGATACACCGAAGTTGTACTCGCGCCGCGATTTCAGGCCGCGTGCCGTCAGGGTCACAAGACCTTGCTGGCCAAACAGCGGCAGACCGGCGCGCAGCAGCAGATCTTGATAATTGCTGCCCAGTTGCAAGCGGGAATACAGCGGGTAGGCCTCAGCCAGCACACCGGTGGCCTCACCGGTACCGATGAAGCCGAATTCGTTGGAATCATTGACGGATACATCCAGATCCACCGTTTTTTCTTCGGCAGCCGGCTTGGCCGCCTGCTCTTCTTCGGCGCCCGTGATGCCCATCAGTCCCACGCACGCCGCCCCCACCAGCGCGTAGCGCCATTGCCTGGCCTTGCCCATGTCACTCTCCCGATCCGCTCTTGCCGGCATATCACAATGCAGCAAGCATATTTCATTGACCTGCTTTTACATGAAGCTCTTTGCAGCCACGTTGCATGATTCCCGGATAACGGACACCGATCACCCAGCAGTGCACGACCGCACGCTTCTCTTGGAAAACTATAGATTGAAGTACATCGGAAACGGGGGCTTTTTCTGGACGGGCGCAGCAGTGCGTTGCGATACACCCCGCGTTGCCCGGCAGCAGCAACATCGGGTCACCGCAGACCAGCGAAAGTGCGACGCACCGGTTGGTGCAAAAACAAAAACGCCACGGCTTGCGCCGTGGCGTTTTCATGCTGGTGGGCCCCCCGAGAGTCGAACTCGGCACCAATGGATTATGAGTCCACTGCTCTAACCAGGCATGAGCTAGAGGCCCGGTTTACCGTCTTACTGCTCGTTACCCAGGTTTTCCAGGAAGCTCTTCAGCCGCTCGGAACGCGTAGGGTGACGCAGCTTGCGCAACGCCTTGGCTTCGATCTGACGGATCCGCTCGCGCGTCACGTCAAACTGTTTGCCCACTTCTTCCAGCGTGTGGTCGGTATTCATGTCGATACCGAAACGCATGCGCAATACTTTCGCTTCACGCGGTGTCAGCGTGTCGAGGATTTCCTTGGTGGCTTCACGCAGACCGGCATAGACAGCGGCATCAGCCGGCGCCATGTTGTTCTGGTCTTCGATGAAGTCGCCCAGGTGGGAATCGTCGTCATCACCGATCGGCGTTTCCATCGAGATCGGTTCTTTGGCGATCTTGAGGATTTTGCGGATCTTGTCTTCCGGCATTTCCATCTTGCCAGCCAGTTCTTCCGGCGTCGGTTCCAGACCTGTTTCCTGCAGGATCTGACGCTGGATACGGTTCATCTTGTTGATCGTTTCGATCATGTGAACCGGAATACGGATGGTGCGTGCCTGGTCCGCGATCGAGCGCGTGATGGCCTGACGGATCCACCATGTCGCATAGGTCGAGAACTTGTAGCCACGACGGTATTCGAACTTGTCCACCGCCTTCATCAGGCCGATATTGCCTTCCTGGATCAGGTCGAGGAACTGCAGACCGCGGTTAGTATATTTCTTTGCAATCGAGATCACCAGACGCAAGTTCGCCTCGATCATCTCGCGCTTGGCGCGGCGTGCCTTGGCCTCACCCGTCGACATCTGACGGTTGATTTCCTTCAGCTCCTTGATCGGCACCATTGCGCGTTCCTGGAGTTCGGACAGCTTTTGCTGCTTCTCCATGATCGCGTGCTGGTAACGGCCAAGAATTTCCGAATACTTGTGGCCACCATTGATCTCTTCCGTGACCCACTTGGTATCGGTTTCACGACCCGGGAAGGTCTTGATGAAGTGATCGCGCGGCATGCGCACTTTCTGCAGACAGAGATCCATGATCTCGCGTTCCTGGCTGCGGATTTCATCCACCATGGTACGCAGCTGGTCACACTGGTTTTCCACCTGGCGTGCCGAGAAACGGATCTTCTGGAACTCTTCGGCAATCTGGCCTTGCAGTGCCAGATAAGTCTTGCCGTGCGGGCCTTCCTTGGCCAGCGCCTTGAGCATCTTGTCGAACAGCGCACGGATCACTTCGAAATGTTCGCGCGCTTGCGTTTTCAGCAGCTCGAGGTTGGCGCTGGCAATCGCTGCCGCGTTTTCTTCTTCGCTGCCTTCGCTTTCTTCGTCGTCGGACAACTCTTCCGGCAGCGCTTCAGGCGCAGCGGCTTCTTCCTCGACCGCGTTCGGGTCGATGAAACCGTCGATCACGTCGTCAATGCGGATTTCGTCGGTCAGGCCCTTGTCCACCAGCTCCAGAATGGTCTGGATCGTGGTCGGGCAAGCCGAGATCGCAGTGATCATGTGCTTGAGGCCGTCTTCGATCCGCTTGGCGATTTCGATTTCGCCTTCGCGGGTCAGCAGCTCTACCGTGCCCATTTCACGCATATACATGCGCACCGGGTCCGTCGTGCGGCCAAATTCAGCGTCCACGGAAGACAGCGCAGCTTCGGCTTCCTCGGCAGCGTCATCGTCAGCCACGGCTGGCGGCGCATCGGACATCAGCAGGTCTTCTGCATCCGGTGCTTCGTCATAGACCTGGATGCCCATGTTCGAGATCATGCCGATCACGCCTTCGATCTGCTCGGCATCGAGCATGTCTTCTGGCAGATGGTCGTTGATCTCGGCGTAGGTCAGGTAACCGCGCTCTTTGCCGAGCACGATCAGTTGCTTGAATTTCGCCTTGCGGACTTCCGGATCGAGCTTCTCGGAGCCGTCGTGCTTGCCCTCGCGGAAATCAACCCGCTCTTGGTCTTCTTTGTCGAACTCGTGTGCAGCCATGCTCGTGAGACTCTAAAGATTCGGAAAAACCGAGGATTATATCAGAATTAACAGACATTTATCTGTCACCGTCGTTCCCGCGCCCCTGCGCGCCTTGCCATTCAGCGTTGCGCAAGCAACGCCAGGTATTCCTGTTTCTCAGCTTCGGTCAGCCCGCCATTCGCGGAGCGATGCTCAAGTTCGGCGCGCCGACCCAGTGTAGTAGGCCGCGCCAGCGCTTGCCCGGCTGTTTCAAGCAGTGCGGCGTACTCGCTGCCACGCTCTTCTTCATCCATGCGTCCGAACAACCGCTCGCCATCGGCCAGCGCCTGCGCCAGGCGCTCGAACAATGGCGTATCGCGCCAGTGCTCGATCAGCTGCGTGCCGCTCGGATCACCGGTCTGCGCACGCAGGTAATGCAAAACTTCCACTAGCAGATGCTGCTGCGCCGGCCAGCCTACCCACACCGGCTCGCCCTGCTGCACCAGCGCTGGCGCTGCCAGCACCAGCTGCATCAACCGTGACAGCGGATCACTGCTGCTGGCACGCGGTCTTGGTAACGGCTGTAGCGGCCGCTCGCGGCGCCCGTCCTTCCAGCCATCTTTCCATTTACCGGAACGGTTGCCGCCAAAACGCGAACCACCCCGGTCAAATCCTTCCTGCCGATAGCCACCATTACGATAGCCACCGCCATCAGGCCGGTAGCCATCGTCAACCGGATAACCGCCGTCATCGCCACGAAAACCGCCCTGTTCGAACTGATCCGGCCGGGCATCACGCCGTTGCTGCGCCGGCACTTCACGCGCTGCGCCGCCCAGCAAGCCATCCAGTTCCACCAGCGCCAGCCCGCACAGTTCCGCCAAGCGTTTTTTCAGCATCAGCGCATACGCCGGTGCCTGCACCTTGCCAAGCAGCGGCTTGGCCAGATGAATCAACCGGGCGCGACCTTCTTCGGTTTCGATTTCCACCTGCGCGGCCAGCTCACGCAGCAGGAACTGCGCCAGCGGCACCGCCTGCTGCCTGACCTGTACCTCGAACGCATCACGCCCGAACTCGCGTACATAGGAATCCGGATCGTGCTCTTCGGGCAGAAACAGAAAGGTCAGTTTCTTGCCGTCGGCCAGAATTTCAAGGCTATTCTCCAGCGCGCGCCATGCGGCCTTGCGGCCGGCCTTGTCGCCATCGAAGCAGAACACCACGTCATCTGCCAGCTTGAGCAGCTTTCTTACATGTTCGGGGGTACACGCCGTTCCCAGCGTAGCCACCGCGTACTCGACACCGTGCTGCGCCAGCATCACGACGTCCATATAGCCTTCCACCACCAGCACCCGGCCCGCGTCGCGGATGGATGCGCGCGCCTGCGTCAGTCCATACAGCTCGCGGCCTTTCTCGAATACCGGCGTTTCCGGCGAATTCAGGTACTTGGGCTCGCCCTGCCCCATCACCCGTCCGCCAAAACCGATCACCGAGCCACGCTGATTCATGATCGGGAACATCACCCGGTCACGGAAACGGTCGTAGCGCCGCTTGGTTTCTTCCTTGTCGATCACGAGGCCGGCTTCGGCCAGCAACTTGTTCCAGTCGTAATCCGGAAAAATCTTCTTCAACGCCTGCCAGTCTTCGCCGCCCGGCGAATAACCCAAGCCGAAACGCGCTGCGGTCTTGCCATCGAGCCCGCGCTGTTTCAGGTAGGTGATGGCTTGGGGCGCAGTCTTCAATGCCTGACGGTAATAATCGCTGGCTGCCTTGAGTACATCGAACAGGCCGGGCTCGACTTTCGGCCCCTCCGGCATGCCGGACGCTTCCTGCGGCACCTGCAGGCCGATCGATTCCGCCAGCTTGTTCACCGCCTCCGGAAAACTCAGCCCCTCATACTCCATCACGAAGCTGAGCGCAGAGCCATGCACGCCGCAGCCGAAGCAGTGATAAAACTGCTTGGTAGGACTGACCGTGAACGACGGCGATTTTTCCTTGTGGAACGGGCAGCAGGCCATGTAGTTCTGCCCGCCCTTCTTGAGCGGCACATAGCGTTCCACCACGTCGACGATATCGACGCGGTTGAGCAGGTCCTGGATGAAGGAATCGGGTATCCGGGCCATGATCAGCGCAAGTCAGGCGGCAGGCGGGCCTGCACGCAAGCCCTGCCTGATCCGGCCTTGATCAAGCCATCCTGGCTTTGACGAGCTTCGATACCTCGGCCATGTCGGCGCGGCCGGCCAGCTTGGGCTTGAGCTCGGCCATGATCTTGCCCATGGCAGCCGGGGTGGTGCCGTGCGTGGCAATGGCGGCGTCTACGGCTGCAGCCACTTCCGCTTCGGACAGCGGCTGCGGCATGTATTCTTTCAGCACAACGACTTCAGCGCGCTCCACATCGGCCAAGTCTTCACGCTTGGCGGCAGCGTATTGCTCGATGCTGTCCTTGCGCTGCTTGAGCATTTTCTCGATCACGGCAGTGATCGCGTCATCATCCAGCTCGATACGCTCATCCACTTCGCGCTGCTTGATCGCAGCCAGCAACAAGCGGATCGTACCCAGGCGCTCCGGCTGCTTTTCCTTCATTGCCGTTTTCATGTCTTGGGTAATCTGTGCTTTCAGGCTCATTTGGCTTTCCTTGGCAGTGGGCAATCGATGCTGCATGATCATGCAGCAGGCAGAAGCAGTAAAAGGCCGCTCGATGGCGGCCTTTCAGGTGCAAAGCAGCTGTGCTTAGTACAGCTTTTGCGGCAGCTGTTGGCTGCGGATGCGCTTGTAATGGCGCTTCACGGCAGCGGCAAGCTTGCGCTTACGCTCAGCAGTCGGCTTTTCGTAGAACTCGCGCGAACGCAGTTCGGTCAGCAAGCCAGTCTTTTCAACAGCACGCTTGAAGCGGCGCATGGCTACTTCGAACGGCTCGTTCTCTTTTACGCGTACGGAAGGCATCGAGCTAAAATTCCTTGGGTTTGAAACCACGGGACACCGTGGAAAGTCTGGCATTCTGGCAAACTCCCCGGCCAGTGTCAACGCATTCACGCTTTTGCCAACGCAATCAAGCGGGTAGCATGCGCGCTATCCACTGCAATATGAAGCCCCCATGCTAGTACTCGGCCTTGAATCTTCTTGCGATGAAACCGGCGTTGCGCTCTACGATATCGAGCGCGGCCTGCTGGCGCACCGCATCCACTCGCAGATCGCCATGCACACCGAATACGGCGGCGTGGTGCCGGAGCTCGCATCGCGTGATCATATCCGCCGTGTGCTGCCACTGACCGAAGACTGCATGAATGAGGCCGGCAAGACACTGGCAGACCTCGATGCCATTGCCTATACCGCTGGGCCAGGCCTCGCGGGCGCACTGCTGGTCGGCGCCAGCGTGGCCAACGCGCTGGGCTTCGCATTGCAGAAGCCGGTGATCGAAGTGCACCACCTGGAAGGGCATCTGCTCTCGCCGCTGCTATCGAGCCCCAAGCCGGAATTCCCGTTCGTGGCACTGCTGGTGTCCGGCGGCCATACGCAGCTGATGGCGGTGCGCGGCATCGGCCAGTACGAACTGCTGGGCGAAACCGTCGATGATGCCGCTGGCGAAGCATTCGACAAATCGGCCAAATTGCTGGGCCTGGGTTACCCGGGCGGGCCGGCACTATCCAAGCTGGCCGACAGTGGCGATGCCACGCGTTTCCGCCTGCCGCGCCCCATGCTGCACTCGGGCGATCTGGATTTCAGTTTTTCCGGCCTGAAAACCGCGGTGCTCAAGCTGGTGACCGAACAATCACCGATCGACGACAACACACGCGCCGACATCTGTGCGGCGTTCCAGGAAGCGCTGGTCGAAGTCATCACCAAGAAGTGCCTGGCGGCACTCAAGCAGACCGGCATGCAGCGGCTGGTGATTGCCGGCGGCGTGGGCGCCAACCGGCAGTTGCGTGCCGGGCTGGATGACGCAGCAAGGAAGCGCAAGCTGCAGGTGTTCTATCCGCCACTGGCGTTGTGCACCGATAACGGTGCAATGATTGCGTATGCGGGCGCGATGCGGCTGAAGTACGCGCGCGACAGTTACAGCTACGGCGCAAAACCGCGCTGGGATCTGGCCAGCCTGCCGGCGGTGTAAAAAGCCCGGAGGCAACCCAGTAAATAGAAAGGCGGCCAGAGGCCGCCTTTTGATCTATGCAGCACCGCGATCAGGCCACCGTAAACTGCTGGTCGATCACGCCATCGAGGGTCAGGCGCAATACATCACCAGACTGCACCGGCCCCACGCCTTCCGGCGTACCGGTATAGATCAGGTCGCCGGCCTGCAAGCCGAAGCGGCTGGAAAGCCATGCAATCAGCGCCGGCACATCGAAAGCCATCTGCTGCATGTCCGCACGCTGGCGCACCTCGCCATTGATGATCAACTCGAACCGGACGTCCGGCGGCGCAATGGCGGTGGCCGGCACGAAATCCGTCACCACCGCAGAACCGCGGAAGCCCTTGGCCAGCGTCCACGGGGAGCCGCTTTTCTTTGCCTGTGCCTGCACATCCCGCGCGGTCAGATCCAGCCCCAGCGCGTAACCGGCCACATGATCTAGCGCATCTTCACGCGCGATATGCTCACCATCGCGGCCGATCGCCACCACCAGCTCGGCTTCGTGATGCACATCACTCGACCAATCCGGCAGCACGATGGCCTGCCCCGGATATGACAGCGCAGCGGTAGGCTTGAGGAACACCACCGGCTCGGGGCCGATGCTCGACCCCATTTCGGCGGCGTGCGCCAAGTAGTTGCGCGCCACGCAATAAATGTTGGCAACACGCAGTTCGGTATCGGCAATGCGGATCACGGGCACAGGCAACTCCTGATTTCAGGCTGGTGGTTTCGGGCCGGTCGGTGGCAGCGATCAGGCCAGCCACTTGCCAAGGCTGAACAGCAGCACCACTGCCAGCCATAACAGGATGGAGCGCCAGATCAGGCCGACTGCACTTGCCAGGTAATTGGCATTGGCGGCGTCGCCCAGGCCCAGCTCGGGGCGGAACTTCACCGTGTGGTCCATGTGCAGCGCCTGCCCCAGCCGGATGCCGATGGCACCCGCGCCGGCAGCCAGGATGATGCCCTGTGCATAGTTGCCCCAGGCCTGCGCCTGCGAGCGCCAGCAGTACACGGCATCTTCGAAATCGCCCATCACCGCGAAACCTGCGGCGGTAAACCGTACCGGCAGGTAATCGAGTATGGCCAGCACGCCAGCGGCACAACGGCCAAATGGCGACACCTGCTCATGCGATGACCACTTCTGCGCCAGCAGGCTGGCGGCGCGATACAACACCGCCCCCACCGGGCCGGCCAGCCATGCCAGTACCACGAACCAGAACACTGTGCCGAACACGTAGCGGTAGGAATCGAGCAAGCCCTGCTCGATGGCAAAACGGGCCACTTCATCTTCGCTCATCTGCGAGGTGTGCTGGCCGGTCCAATCCGCCAGCAGCGCGCGGGCCGTTTCCAGATCACCCACCTGCAACGCCTTGGAAATACCGGAGAACGAATGGCTGAACTGCCGGAAACCCATGGTCAGGTACAGGATTACCACGTTCCACGCCAGCCCCAGGAAGGGGCTCAGGCCCACCAGCAGCCAGTAGCCAGCCACGCTGATCACCAGCAGCGGCACCGTGGCAATCAGCCAGCCATAGACGCCATTGCGATACTCGCCGGCATTGAGCGCACGCTCCAGGCTGTTGGCCATGCGCGTGAATGCAAGGTAAAACCGGTTGCGGCTGCTGATCGGGCGAAGCTGTTCGAGCAGAAGCGCAAGGATCAGGGATAAAATGGTCATGTCTTGAACAATACAGCAACAGATATGCGCTGCAAGATAACATAGCAGCCGGCTGCCCCCAACCGCCAACCCGAGATTGGCCGGCGTTGACAAGATACCGACACCCAGATTACCCGGCACTGCGCCATCGATGGCATCAGCACTTGAAATGCTGATGTGGCGCTGCCATATAGCCACCATCACGTTTACTGGCCCACACCTCACAGGAGCACACCATGGAACACAAACTGCCGGAACTGCCCTACGCCCAGGACGCACTTGCACCCTATATGTCCGCTGAAACGCTGTCGTACCACTACGGCAAGCATCACCAGACTTACATCACCAACCTGAACAACCTGATCAAGGGTACCGAGAACGAGAGCAAGACCCTCGAAGAAATCGTCAAGACCGCACCGGCAGGTGGCTTGTACAACAACGCTGCACAAACCTGGAACCACACTTTCTTCTGGTTCGGCTTCAAGCCCAATGCAGAAGGCGCAGATCGCGCACCGGCTGGCGCGCTGGCTGATGCCATTAACGCCAAGTGGGGCTCGTTCGAGGAGTTCAAGAAAGCATTCAATACCTCGGCCGCGGGCAATTTCGGCTCGGGCTGGACCTGGCTGGTGAAGAAACCGGATGGCAGTCTCGACATCGTCAACACTGGCGCAGCAGGCACGCCGCTGACCACCGCCGACACCGCGTTGCTGACCTGTGATGTATGGGAACATGCGTACTACATCGACTACCGCAACAGCCGCCCGAACTATCTGGAAGGCTACTGGAAGCTGGTTGACTGGGATGCCGTTGCGCAACGCCTGGGCTGATTCCAGCGGGTTTTGTGTCACCGGAAAAGGACGGCGCTGCCGTCCTTTTTGCTTTTTTCATGCCAAATGATTTGCTGACATGCAGAACTGCCGGCGCAAATCTGCGTCAAACGGGGCTCGCGTTGCGGGAAAGTTATTTGCAAACTGGCTGGAAGCCGCACCCTGCTTTGTTTCTGTCCGTCCACACACTACAGAGAAACGCTTGCTACGCCACAACACCCCGATTAGGATGGCAAGCGAAGGATGGAAGCAAAACTATAAAGTCTTACAAAAACAGGATTCCAGTTGTGCCGGTTTCTGCCGATAGCAGACTTGCAATTCCCAGCTGAACCCAAAAAAACCGAAGAAGATCATCATGAACGCGTCGCGCACTCTCTACCGTCGCCAATCTGCAGGCTTCACGCTGCTTGAATTATTGGTCGTACTGCTGATTATCGCCCTGCTGGCAGGCTATGTCGGCCCCAAGCTGTTCAGCCAGGTTGGCGCAGCCAAGGCCAAGACCGCAGCAAGCCAGATGAAGTCGCTCTCCGACGCGCTCGATAATTACCGCCTCAACGTGGGCCAGTACCCGACCACCGAGCAAGGCCTGGTCGCACTGGTGAAAGCCCCGGCGGAAGGCAGCAGCAAGTGGGCCGGTCCTTACCTTTCCAAGGACGTGCCGAACGATCCGTGGGATCGCCCTTACGTGTATCGCCGCCCCGGCGAGAACGGCAAGGATTTCGATCTGTTGACGCTGGGTGCCGATGGCAAGCCGGGCGGCGACAGTGAAGATAAAGACATCGTCTACTAAGCCCCCGCCGAGTATTCCGCGCCATCATGCGCTACAAGGTAACCGCACTGCAGGCCGGCCGCCTGCAGGAAATGGAGCTGGATGCCACCAGTGAGGACGAGCTGCGCGAGCGGCTGTCCGCACAGGGCGCCAAGCTCGTTTCGGCCCATGCCCAGACCTCGTTCTCGCTGAAGAAAAAGAACGTCTTCGGACTTTCACTCTTCACGCAGGAGCTGATCGCACTTCTGGAGGCCGGCCTGACGCTGGTCGAAGCGGTGGAAACCCTGCGCGACAAAGGCGGCGCGGATGGCGGCGGCGTAGTGCTCACACGGCTGATCGAAGGGCTGTATCAGGGCTTGCCGCTATCGCGCGTGCTGGGGCAGATGCCCGAACATTTCCCGCCGCTCTACATCGCTACCGTGGGATCGGCCGAAAAGACCGGCCATCTGGCGGAGGCGCTAAAGCGCTACCACCATTACGAATCGCGCCTGGCCGCAGTGAAGAAAAAGATTTTTTCCGCCATGGTTTACCCGATGGTCATCATCACCATCGGTGGCGGCATCATGTTGTTCTTGCTGTTCTACGTGATTCCGAAATTCAGCCAGATCTACGCCAGCATGAAGACCCTGCCCCCCGCCGCGCAGGCCATGCTGTGGTGGGGTGATCTGGTGCACAGCAACGGACAGTACATCTTCGTGGCCATCATCGGCAGCATTGCTGCCATCGTGATGCTGCTGCGTACCGATACGGTGCAGGCATCGTTGCAGGAAGTGTTCTGGCGCATACCCAAGCTGGAAAGCTACCGCTCGCTGTTCTCGCTGACGCGTTTCTACCGTACTGTCGGCCTGCTGCTGGCTGGCGGCCTGTCGCTGGTGGCTGCGATGGAGCTGGCGGCGCAGTTGCTGCCTTCCACGATGCGGCTGGCACTGGCGCAGGCCATTGTCGACATCAAATCCGGCCAGGGGCTATCGAGCACCTTGCCACGCTATGGCCTGACCACACCGGTATCGGAACGGCTGCTGCGCGTGGGCGAGCAGAGTGGCGAGCTGGCCACCATGTGCGAGCGATCGGCGCAGTTTTGCGATGAAGAGCTCGACCGCGCCATCGAAATGTTCACCCGCCTGTTCGAGCCGGTGCTGATGCTGTTCATCGGCGTACTGATCGGCGGGATCGTCTTCCTGCTTTATATGCCCATCTTCGAGTTGGCTGGAAACATGCAATGAGCGAACTCACACTTGATCTCGTCCAGCACTTGCGGGCGCACGCGGGTGAAACGCCGCTGCCGTTGCTGGTGCAACAAAGCCTTGGCCTGAGCAAGGAAGCATATTGCGCAGAGGTCAGCCAGTTCCTCGGCTTGAGAAGCTTCACGCGCGACGAGCTGTCGATGCTGTTTCCGCGCCACGATCTGCTGCCCTATGGCGACGCGGTCTCACGTTCGTGCATTCTGGCGGATGACGCGGAAGGCGAGCGCTTCCTGATCCTGGCCGACCCGTTTGACGCCGTCACGCGCAACTGGGCGCAGCAGCGCATCGGCTCGCATTACCGCAGCGCTTTTGCGCACTTCGAAGACCTGGAAGATTACCTGGCGCAGTTCGAGACCTCGCACCGCGCGATGGATCAACTGGCCATCGGCGAGAACGACAGCAACCAGGAAGTGGTGCAGGAAATTTCGCTGGCCACGCTGGCGCGCGACACCAACCCGGTGGTCAAGCTGGTGAACTCCACGCTGTACGACGGCCTGAAGGCCAAGGCGTCGGACATCCACATGGAAAGCACCCCGGCCGGCCTGACCATCAAGTACCGGATCGACGGCGTGCTGCTGCATGCGGGCGGCGCCAACGGCACCGAGACCGCAGAGCAGGTGGTATCGCGGATCAAGGTGCTGGCCGAGCTGGATATCTCCGAGCGCCGCGTACCGCAGGACGGCCGCTTCAAGGTGATGATGAATGGCCGCGATGTCGATTTCCGCGTGTCCATCATGCCGTCCATCTACGGTGAAGACGCCGTGTTGCGGATTCTGGACAAGCAAGGCGGCGGCGATTCATTCAAACAGCTGAAACTGGACGTACTGGGCCACGAAGAAGCCACCATGGCGGCAATCCGCTCGCTGGCGACCGAGCCCTACGGCCTGCTGCTGGTGACCGGACCGACCGGTTCGGGCAAATCCACCACGCTGTACGCCACGCTGTCCGAGATCAACACCGGTGATGAAAAGATCATCACCATCGAAGACCCGGTTGAATACCAGTTGCCGGGCATCCTGCAGATTCCGGTCAACGACAAGAAGGGCCTGACCTTTGCGCGTGGCCTGCGCTCGGTATTGCGGCACGACCCGGACAAGATCCTGGTAGGTGAAATCCGCGATGGCGAAACCGCCAACATTGCCGTGCAGGCAGCGCTGACCGGTCACCTTGTACTCACCTCGGTGCACGCCAACAACGTGTTCTCGGTGCTGGATCGTTTCATGCACATGGGCGTGGAGCCCAACAGCTTTGTCGATGCGCTGATCGGCGTGGTGGCGCAGCGGCTGATCCGCAAGATCTGCCCGCATTGCGTGACCGACGATCAACCGGATATCGACCTGCTGGCGCAATCCGGCCTCACTCGCAACCAGGTCGCCACATGGCGTTTCCGCAAGGGCACCGGTTGCAGCCATTGCCGTGATACCGGCTACCTGGGCCGCAAGGCGATTGCCGAAGTATTGCGCCTGAATGACGAACTCAAGCAAGCCATTGCCGGCCGCGCACCCGCGGTCGAAGTAAAGCAGCTTGCTGCAAGACACGGCTTCCAGAATATGCGCCAGATGGCTTTGATGTCGGTTGCACGCGGCGAAACAACGCTACAGGAAATCAATCGTGTCACGTTTGTGGATTAACCATCAGGCCTGGCTGTGTCGCGGGCACGCACAACTGGCCAGCAGCGGCCTGCGCCAGAGCGTGCCGCTGCTCGCGCAGGCGCCGGTGGACAACACCGCGGATACAGCGGTACTGCGCATCCAGCAACTGCTGACCGAGGCCCCGCGCGGCAGCCTGCGCGCGGATACGCTGGCCTTGCACATCGGTGCGCCATGGGTGCGCTACGCGGTGATCCCGTGGCAGGACAAACTCAAGCGCTTGAGTGATTGGGAAAGCTATGCCCGCGTGGCGATGAGCCAGCAATACGGCATCGGCACTGAAACCTGGCGCGTACGCGTGGCCGAAGCAAGCTGGGGCAAACCCCGGCTGGTTGCGGCCATGGAGCAGGGGCTGTATCAGACCTTCGTGGAACTGGCCCGCAGCCAGAAACTGCGGCTGACCCAGGTCGAACCCATGCTCACCACGGCCATCAACCGCCACAAGGGCGCATTGCGCCAGCGTGAGTTCGCGCTGCTGCTGATCGATGGCGAACAGGCAGTGATTGCGTTCTGGCGTGACCGCGCCTGGCGCGGCGTAACCGCGCTGCCGGTACCGCCGGATGCATTGCGCCGGGGCGAAGCCGTTGCCGCCCTGGTACGTGATGCCGCAGTGATGGCCAGCGATTTCCTGCCCGAGCAGATTTACGTGGTGGCCAGCGAAACGCGCTTTGCCAAGCTCGAGTCATCCGAGTTCGACCTGCAATGGCTGGGGCCGGTACACCCGCTGTTCGTAGCGACCGAGGTACAGCGATGAGCCTGCTCAACCTTGATTTTCATCGCATCAGCAAACCCACGCCATGGATCGGCCTGATTCTGGTCGCGCTGGGCGTGGTGGCCATGCTGTGGGTGATGACACAGCAGGATGTGGTTGCACAGTACAAGGAGCAGGTGGAAACGCAGGAATCCCAGCTCAAGTGGAAGAAACAGCAATTGGCCGAACGCCAGAAAGAAGAACAGAAGGAAACGCCGGTGAACGAAAAAGTGGCGATCATCCGCCGCGCCCAGCAGCAAAGCGCATTGCCCGCATTGAAGCTGCTTGAAGCCAGCTGGTCGCGCGATATTGCGGTGCTGCGCATGGACTTGAGCCCGGTAGATCGCAACGTCAAACTCGATATCGAAAGCCGCGACGCGGGCGATCTGCTGAGCTGGATAGACCGGGTGAACCGCCAGCCGGGCATTGCCCGCGTGGTGCTGGCACGCCAGCAGGTCAAGGCTGCAGATCCGTTCAAGCCCACCCAGGCCGGCGTGGAAATTTACCTGCGCAAAGACCCGCAGCTTGATCCCCGCAAGGTGACCAAGCCATGAAGCAAGCACAACTGATGTGGGGTTTGCGGCAATGGCCACGCTATACGGGGCTGTTGGGCTTGGTCGGCGTGGGCCTGCTGCTGTTCGCGCTCTTTGTCTATCAGCAGAAGGTCAAGCCGATACAGCGTGATCTGGAAAGCCGCGAGCAAGTGGCCAGCGAGGAAGCGCAACGCCTGGCCCGCCCGGCAGCCAGCGATGCATCGAGCATTGCCCTGCTGACACCGTTGCGGCCAGCCGAGAGCCTGACCAACTTCCTGCGCGAGCTGGCGCAACTGGCCGAGAAGAACAAGATCAACGTCCAGCAGACCGATTACAAATCCAATGCGGAAGGTGACAACCACCTGCTGCGCTATGGCGTGCAGTTTCCAGCCAATGGCACCTACGATGACCTGCGCCTTTTCATTGCCGATCTGGAGAAAATCCCCGGCGTGCGCATCGAAACCTTCTCGGTGGCACGCAACCAGATTGCCGATGAACAACTGTCTGCCCAGCTGCAGCTGAGCTATCTGACGGAGACACCATGATGTTGTCCCGTCCTTTGCAACTGGTTCTGGGGGTGACGGTGCTGCTGGTGGGTTACACCTGGTGGCAAGGTCGCGATGGTGACGGCGACGAGCCTGCGCTGGATACCCGCGCACGCAGTGCAGGCCGTGTAGCGCCCGCCAGCGCATCAGCGGCGGCCAATGCTTCCGCGGCCAGTGCCGTGGCCGCCAGCAAGCCGGCAGCACTGGGTGCCAGCTTTGCGGTCAACCTGTTTCCCAAGCAGACCTGGGCGCCAACGCCGCCACCGCCGCCCACACCCGGCCCACCACCACCCACGCCGATCCCGGTGGCGCCGCCGTTGCCGTTTGCCGTAGTGGCAAGCTGGCACGAAAAAGGCGTGGACGAATTCGTACTTGAAGCTGCCGGCCAGCAATACGTGGTCTGCAACCGCTGCGACGCGCTGGGCCGCGTGCAGCTGGGCGAAACATTGCTGGGCATCTACCGCATCGATCAGCTGTCCCGGCAGCAAATCGTATTTACTTATCTGCCATTGAATCAGCAGCAAGTGCTGCCGATAGGAGGAACGCCGTGAAACGTGCGTTGACCATGTCATTGATCGCCGCTGGCCTGATCAGCGGCTGTGCCGCTGAGCGGGCGCGCAAGAGCGCCGTTGAACAAATCCAGCAGGGCAGCACGCCGCAGGGTCTCGCTACACTGCAGGAGGCGCTCAAGAACGATCCGGACGACATTGCACTGCGTGCCACTTACGAGCGCCAGCGCGATGACTACATCGGCAGGTTGCAGAAAGAAGCCGATGACGGTCGCATGGCCGGCACACCGGAAGGTCTGGCACGGGCGCTGGTGAACTACCAGCAGATCCTTGCCTATGCGCCGGGCAACCTGCGTGCCAAGGAAGGGCTGCGCCAGATCGAGGGCGGCATCATGCTCGATTCCAAGACCAAGTATGCGCAATCGATCAAGGACACCCGCCCGGACGAAGCACTCGACATCGTGCAGCAGATCATCGCCGAAAACCCGCGCGCCACCGCCGCCATCACGCTCAAGACCGAGCTGGAAGCACGCAAGGCGCGTGAATCGAGCCTGAAGCCGGCATTGGCGCAGGCGCTGAAAAGCCCGATTTCGCTGCAGTTCCGCGATCAGCCCATCTTCAGCGTGTTCGACATCATTTCGCGTATCGGCAAGGTCAACTTCATCTTCGATCGTGATGTACCGTCGACGCTGCGCACCACCATCTACGCGCGCGACACCACGGTCGAGGACGTGATCAACCTCTTGCTGACCACCAACCAGCTCGACAAGAAAATCCTCAACGACAACACCATCCTGATCTATCCGAAACGGCCTGACAAAGACCGTGACTACAAGGATCTGGTGATGCGTACCTTCTACCTCAACAATGCCGACCCCAAGCAGGTGCTGGCCATGTTGAAACAGATGGTGAAAACGCGCGACGTCTATATCGACGAACGCCTGAGCATGATCGTGATGCGTGATACGCCGGATGCCGTCGCTGTGGCCGAACGCCTGATCGCTGCCCAGGATCTGCCGCAATCCGAAGTGGTACTGGATGTGGAAGTACTGGAAGTGACCAGCTCCGACTTGCTGAACATGGGCATCAAGTACCCGAGCAGCGTGAGCGCCACGGTCGGCGGCTTCGCTGGTGGCACCACCACGGCGGCCGATGGCAGCACCACCAGCACCGGTGCATTCACGCCAGGCAAGATCACGCTGGAGCAGTTGTCCAGCATCAACAAGGGCAATGTGCTGGTCAACCTGGGCGACCCGACCATCACGGCCAACTTCCTGCGCACCAAGAGCAACACCAACGTGCTGGCCAACCCGAAAATCCGCGTGAAGAACCGCGACAAGGCCAAGATCCTGATCGGTGACCGCGTACCCGTGATCACCTCTACCGTATCCAACGGCGTGACCACCGAATCGGTAGCCTATCAGGACGTGGGCCTGACGTTGAACGTGGAGCCACTGCTCACGCAGGATTCGGATATCTCGATCAAGGTGACGCTGGAAATGTCCAACATCACCGACAAGAGCGAAACCAAGCAGGGCTCGGTGGTTTACACCATCGGTACCCGCCGTGCCGAAACCAACATGACGGCGCGCGACGGTGAAACGCAGGTGCTGGCCGGCCTGCTCAACCGCACCGAAACCGGCTCTGGCTCCAGCCTGCCGGGGCTGGGCGAACTGCCGATCCTGGATCGCATTTTCGGCACCAAGCAGACCGAGAACAAGCGCACCGAGCTGATGCTGATGATCACACCGCGCATCGTGCGCAACCTGCAGGTGCCAAGCGGCTATGTGACCAACTTCAACAGCGGTACCGATGGCCTGCTGACCACCGAACCGCTGCGTCTGCGTGATGCATCGACGGTCAACGTGAACAGCAATGGCAGTGGTGGGGCAGCGCCTGCTGCACCTGCCCCGGCACCGCTGCCGCCACCGGTGGTGGTCGAACCGGTAGCCATTCCGGCACCGGTCGAGCAACCCAAGGCTGAAACACAGCCCGCAGTAACACGCGGCGCCGGCATGGGTCGCCGCTAGTGATGCAGGCAATGCGCCAGCGCGGCTTTACGCTGATCGAGCTGATGGTGACCCTCACCATCCTCGCCGTGCTGGCATCCGTTGCCTTGCCGCTGTCTCAGATCGCCGCCACGCGCAACCGCGAAGAGCAGTTGCGCCAGGCGCTGTGGCAGATGCGCAGCAGCATCGATGCCTACAAGCAGGCAGTGGACGATGGCCGCGTGAATAAATCGCTGGAAGACACCGGCTACCCGCCGGAGCTGAAAACGCTGGTCGAAGGCGTGAAAGATCTGAAAGACCCCAGTGGCAAGAAGATCTACTTCATGCGCCGCATTCCGCGTGACCCGTTCTGTGACTGCCCAAGCAAGAGCGATGCGGAAACCTGGGGGCTGCGCAGCTACGCCAGTCCCGCCGATGCCCCCGCCGACGGCAGGGACGTGTACGATGTCTACACCCTTTCAAACGGGGTAGGCCTCAATGGCATCCCCTATCGCAACTGGTAAGCCCCCATGGAATGCAAGTTGAACCGCAAACGCGGCTTTACGCTCATTGAACTGCTGGTGGTGCTGGCCATCATGGCCACCTTGCTGACGCTGGTGGTACCCCGCTACTTCCAGCAGACCGACCGTGCCGCAGAAACGGTGCTCAAGCACAACCTCGTTGCGATGCGCGATGCGGTCGACAAGTTCTATGCCGATACCGGCCGCTACCCCAATACCCTGCAGGAGCTGGTGGAAAAACACTACCTGCGCGAGGTACCGGTGGACCCGATCACCACCAAGCGTGATTCGTGGGAACTGATCCCGCCGGAAGGCGGCGCGGGCATCTATGACGTGAAGAGCGGTGCCGACGGCACCGGTTCAGATGGGCAGCCGTTCAAATCGCTGTAGTGGCCAGCGGCCAGCGCAGCAGGGCTTTGCCTATCTGTGGGCGCTGATGATGGTGCTGGTGATGGGCATCTATCTCGGCGCGGTCGGCGAGGCATGGCAGACCCGCATGCTGCGCGCCAAGGAAGAACAGCTGATGCGCCAGGGCGACGAAATCCGTGTCGCCATCAAACGCTACACCGAGCAGCAGGGGCAGCAGATGCAGTACCCCAAGACGCTGGACGACCTGGTGCAGGATCCGCGCGTGCCATTTCCACGGCACTTCCTGCGCCGCCCCTACAAGGACCCGATCACCGACGAGGACTGGGGCTATATTGCCGCGCCCGGTGGCGGTTTCATGGGCGTGTACAGCAAATCGCGGCAACGCCCGCTCAAGCAGGCCAATTTCCCTACGCAGTATGTCGGCTTCATCGACAAACAGACCTACGACGAGTGGAAGTTTGCGCACTGGCCCACCAACAACGGCGGCGGTCGCAAGTAGCGTCGCCCCGATGCAGGCAGGCCGCAAGCAGGCCCCTGCCCTGCCAGCCTTCCGCGTTACCCGCCACGCCTGCTGATGCGCTACCGCACACACCCCGCTCAGATCTGCCCCAGAAACCAGTTCACGATGTAGAAATGATCTTCGAACAGCTGCGCTTCCATGCGGCTGAATTCGGATAGCGGCACCCACGATGCGCGATCGGCATCATCGCCGCCGCGCACCTTGGGCAAACCATCGCCGGTGGGGGTAAGCTCGATCAGGAACGCGTGCGTGATGGTGCGCCCGCGCAGCGAGCGCTGCGGATGGTCGAACACCCGGTTGACGCGGATCGACCCCGCCAGCACCGGCGCAGGCACCTTCAAACGGGTTTCTTCCTTCAGCTCGCGGATCACGGCATCGCGGATCGGCTCATCCTGCTCGACAAAGCCGCCCGGCAGCGCCCACAGCCCCCTGCCCGGCATGCCGCGGCGCCGCACCAGCAGGATATGGCCGGAGTGGATCACCACCGCATCGGCGGTCACGAAAGTGGGCGGGTAAGGTGCTACCGCCCAGCGCTGGCGGAAATCGCGCAGGTAGCGGTGTTCGGCGACGATGTACGGGTAGACCTCGCCATGCTGGAACTGGCTCATCCAGCTGTACACCGCCGGGGGCAGCTTGTCTGCACAGTGGGCAAAACGGGCGCCCCCATCATTGAGAAAGCAGTCGCGCAATTGCGCGGCGTCGATGCCCGGTTCATCCGGCACCTCCACCCGCTGCCATTGCGGAAACAGCTCCAGGTAGTAGTTGTTGCGGTTGCGGCTGCTGCCGACGATGCCGATACGGAACTCGGCTGCGCGGTGGCCCAGGCTGGCGGTATCCACGGCAATCACCTTGTCGACCAGGCTTTGTACCTCGGTCACCCATTGCTGATCGTTGTACATGCGGTCGGAGCACCCCACCACGAACACGCGCTCCTGCCATTCCGGCGGCAGCGCGGCACGCAGCATGGCTTCGCGCTCGGCCTGCGTGAACGGATTGCGCGGGCTGACCGCCTGCCGTGCGGAGCCACAGATGACGATCAGCTTGTCGGCATGGGCCAATGCCGCTTCGATCACCTTGAGGTGGCCGAGGTGGACAGGCTGGAAGCGGCCGATGAAGACGAGGTAGTCGAAGTGTTGCATGAGAGCGGGCCTTCGCTTTTTCTATTGGGGCAATTGCAGCGTTTGAAACTGCATTGGATATCGCCGTTTTAGTCATTCATTCTGGTCAGCGCCTACGGCGCGCTTTTTTTGATGCGCCTTCCGCGCTCGGATGGCCGCCCCGCGTCGCTCAGCGGCAAAGCCGCCAAGCTTTGGCATCACCTGCTGCAAGCGCCCCTGCGGGGTTCACTGCGCTGCGCGCCCATTGCTGGGCGAAGCAAAGCTTCGCACGCTACCGGCGGGAAGGTCACTCTGCCTTCGGGCTAGAACATCCCTTCCCGACTACCCCGCACCGTGCTGTGCTGTGCTGTGCTGCTCGGCGCTTCGGAAGGGAGAAGGCGACTCATCAAGCATCGCTGTCGCCCCACGAAAAAAGACCAAATCTTGCTCCGAATGACAAACGGGCGGTAAACCGCCCGTTTTTAACTGCATTACTGGTAGTAACGCTTGGAGAACTCCAGCATGCGTTCGATCGGCAGGCGGGCGGATTCCATTTGTTCGTCGCTCAGGTAATCGATGCGTACGCCTTCGCCAGCCTGGGCGCGTTTGACGGCTTCGATGCTGTTCATTTTCATGTACGGGCACGAGTTGCACTGGCAGCCGGCGTAGATCGGCGCCTGGCGGATGTCGAGATCCGGGCGGGCGAGGCCCATGTTGTAGAGGATGCCGTCTTCGGTGGCGACGAAAATCACCGCGTCAGGCTCGGCGGCATAGGATTTGATCCAGTTCAGCATGCCGGAGGTCGAGCCCACGTAATCGGCCTGCTGCAGCACCGGCAGCGGGCTTTCCGGGTGCGCGATCAGGTATTTGGCGCCAGCCACGCCGGCAAACGCCTCATCCAGCGCGCTCTGGTTGAATTTGTCGTGCACTTCGCACACGGCGCTCCATAGCGGCATGCCGTAGTCGTACTGGAAGTTGAGGTAGGCGCCCATGTTGCGGTCGGGCGAGAAGATCACCTGCTTACCTTCGGCGTAGATGTGGGCAATGATGTCGTCCACATTGCGGCTGGTCACGATCCAGTCGGACAGCGCCTTGTGCTCCGCCGAGCTGTTGATGTAGCTCACGTGCACGTGATCGGGGTGGGCTTCGCGCCATGCCTTGAGCGCGCCCACATCGGTCTGCGTGACCAGCGAACAGGTAGAGCGCGAATCGGGCAGGATCACCTCGGCTTGCGGATTCAGTATCTTGGCGGTCTCTGCCATGAAGCGCACGCCGGCAAACACGATGGTGTCCGCCCCGCATTCCTTGGCATACAGGGAGAGTTCCAGGCTGTCGCCGACCTTGTCGGCCATCTGCTGGATTTCGGGCTGGCAATAATAATGCGCCAGCGTAACCACTTTCTTGCCCATGGCAGTTCCTTCCATGAAAACCCGCCGGGCTGTCCCGTGCGGCACTGCAAAACATACATCAGCCCCGGCGCGCTACCCCGCCCGATGGATCCCACCGGGTTTGCGCCGTGACGATATTTTATACGTTCGTTCAAGCAATTAGCCATCATCCTGTAAATTATTTCTGGATGAGTGTTGACAGAAAACCAGCCGCTGACCATAATGCGCTCCTCTGTTGCAAGACGAAGCAGACGCGGGATTAGCTCAGTTGGTAGAGCGATACCTTGCCAAGGTATAGGTCGAGAGTTCGAGCCTCTTATCCCGCTCCACCTACTTCGTCACAGCACTCAGATGCGGGATTAGCTCAGTTGGTAGAGCGATACCTTGCCAAGGTATAGGTCGAGAGTTCGAGCCTCTTATCCCGCTCCAGTTACCAGATGAATGGGAAAGATCAGTCTTTCCCATTTTTCTTGATGGCGCGATAGCAAAGCGGTTATGCACCGGATTGCAAATCCGTGTAGGTCGGTTCGACTCCGGCTCGCGCCTCCAGTATTTGAAAACCCGGTCCATGACCGGGTTTTTTCTTGCCTGCCATTCCTGCCGCACCGGCGGCCCATGCCGCCAGCCCGCACCATCACTATCATCGCTTGCGCTTGCGCATCTCCGGCAGCAACACTGTCAGCACGCCCAGCAGCGGCAGATACGCACACAGCCGGTACACCGCTTCGATGCCGTGCAGGTCCGCCAAATGGCCCAGCACGCCGGCCCCGATGCCGCCCATGCCGAAGGCAAATCCGAAGAACAGCCCCGATACCATCCCTACCCGCCCCGGCATCAACTCCTGCGCATATACCAGGATGGCCGAGAACGCGGATGCCAGGATGAAGCCGATCACGAAGGTCAGCACACCAGTCAACGCCAGCCCCACATGCGGCAAGGCCAACGTGAACGGCGCGGCACCCAGAATGGAGAACCAGATCACCCGCTTGCGGCCGATGCGGTCACCGATCGGCCCACCCAGGATGGTGCCGGCCGCCACCGCGAACAGGAACACGAACAGATAAAGCTGCGCGCCCTGCAACGGCAGATGAAAACGCTGGATCAGGTAGAAGGTGAAATAGCTGCTGATGCTGGTCAGGTAAAAGTACTTGGAAAACACCAGTACCATCAGCACCAGCATGGCCACACCCACCTGCCGGCTGGAAAAGCCATTCTCGACCACCACGCGTGCAGCCCGGGGGCGGGACAGATGCTGGCGCTGGTACCAGTTGCCGATCTGCCACAACACTGCCATGGCCAGCAGTGCCGCCAGCGCAAACAGCGCCACGCTGTGCTGGCCATGCGGAATGATCACCCACGCCGCCAAGAGCGGCCCCATGGCGCTACCGGCATTGCCCCCTACCTGGAACACCGATTGCGCCATGCCGTGCCGCCCACCGGAAGCCAGCCGCGCCACGCGCGACGATTCCGGGTGAAAGATGGATGAACCGGTGCCCATCAAAGCTGCCGCCACCAGCAGCGCACCAAAACTGGGGGCAAACGCCAGCGTCAGCAGGCCGGCCAAGCTGCAGGCCATGCCGAATGGCAACGCGTAGCGTTGCGGGTGCTGGTCGGTATACGCACCCACCAGCGGCTGCAGCAACGATGCGGTGACCTGGTAGGTAAAGGTGATCAGGCCGATCTGCGTAAAGCTCAGATGGAAGTTGCCCTTCAGCAGCGGGTAGATGGCCAGGATCAGCGACTGGATCATGTCGTTGAGGAAATGCGCGAAACTGATGGCGCCCAGCACATTGAACCCTGTGCGGGCAGCCGGTGTGCCGCCCGCTGCCAGCGTGGCGCTTTGCGTGTCACTCATGTCGTACTCCAGAATGGAATGGAATGGAATTGCCAATGCTAATTGCTTGCAAAGCGTCCGTCCTGCGAGAATAAGGCAGCAATCATCGCAAAAATGACAACAGTGACAGCAGACGACTTGCCGCCCCGTTACCTGCAATACCATCACAGTGACTTGCCGGTGGTGGCCATGGCAGTGGACTACGCACCGGAACACGCCACGCCATGGCATCAGCACCCGCATGCACAGCTGATCCACGCGGTACGCGGCGTGATGGTGATCGCCACCGCTGCCGGCAGCTGGGTGGTGCCACCCAGCCGTGCGCTGTGGATACCGGCTGGCGTGGAACACCATGTGCGCATGGTGGGCACGGTGCAGATGCGCACCGTGTTCATCCGGCCCGATGCAGCACCCGGCCTGCCGCAGCAGTGCGCGGTGCTGGCGGTATCGCCACTGATGCGCGAGCTGATCCTTGCCGCCATCGATCTGCCACGACCCTATCCGGAGGACTCCCGCGCCAGCCGGCTCAGCCGCTTGCTGCTGGATGAAATCCTGCTGCTGCCCACCTTGCCGCTGCACCTGCCACACCCGCGCGATGCGCGGCTGCAGGC
Organism: Andreprevotia sp. IGB-42; assembly: GCF_009848685.1. Taxonomy (GTDB): domain Bacteria; phylum Pseudomonadota; class Gammaproteobacteria; order Burkholderiales; family Chitinibacteraceae; genus Andreprevotia. The sequence continues at coordinate 180,018 of NZ_WXTX01000008.1, read as the reverse complement.
CATCTGCGAGCAGTTGCTGGCCACGCCAGACCTGCCGGTCACCATTGCGCACTGGGCAACGCAGCTGAGCATCGATGCACGCACCATCCAGCGGCTGTTTGCACGCGAAACCGGCATGACCTTTGGCCAGTGGCGCCAGCAGGCCCGGTTGATGACCGCGCTGGAACAACTGGCTGGCGGCGCAAAGATCGTCGACGTGGCGCTCGACTGCGGTTACGACAGCCCGAGCGCGTTTTCAGCCATGTTCCGCCGCCACTTCGGTGTGGCGCCCAGTACGTTTTTCCGCTGATTGACGGGATGAACCACCGGGTTTTCCGCTACAATCTGGCGTTTTGCGATACCGATTTCTGGCTAGGAGAATACTCATGTCGATGGCTGACCGCGATGGCGTCATCTGGTACGACGGCAAGCTTGTCCCGTGGCGCGAAGCGACCACGCACGTACTGACCCACACACTGCATTACGGCATGGGCGTCTTTGAAGGCGTGCGCGCGTATGAAACCAGCAAGGGCGCGGCCATCTTCCGTCTGCAGGACCATACCAACCGCCTGTTCAATTCGGCCAAGATCCTCGGCATCAACCTGCCGTTCTCCAAGGAAGAAATCAACGCCGCGCAACTGTCGGTGATCCGCGAGAACAAGCTCGAATCGGGCTACCTGCGCCCGATGGCGTTCTACGGCCCGGAAAAGCTGGGCATTGCCCCGCCGGCCAACAACGTGCAGGTGATCGTGGCTGCATGGCCATGGGGCGCCTACCTGGGCAAGGAAGGTCTGGAGCGCGGCATCCGCGTGAAGACTTCCAGCTTCAGCCGCCATCATGTGAACATCACCATGTGCAAGGCCAAGGCCAACGGCAACTACATGAACTCCATCCTGGCCCATCAGGAAGCAGCGCAGGACGGCTACGATGAAGCACTGCTGCTGGACGTGGACGGCTACGTGGCCGAAGGCTCGGGCGAGAACGTATTCGTGATCCGCGCCGGCAAGCTCTACACGCCGGACCTGACCTCGTGCCTCGACGGCATCACCCGCAACACGGTGTTCCATATCGCCACCGAAATGGGCCTGCAGATCATCGAGAAGCGCATTACCCGCGATGAGCTCTATATTGCCGATGAAGCCTTCTTTACCGGCACCGCCGCTGAAGTGACGCCGATCCGCGAACTCGACAACCGTCCGATCGGCATCGGTTCGCGCGGCCCGATCACAGCGGAAATCCAGAAGCGTTATTTCGACATCGTGCAAGGCCGCGACGACAATCACGCAGACTGGCTGACGCTGGTTTGAGCTGAGGAACAGACGATGACCGTCCAGAAAGAAAATACCCAGCGCGTGATCGAGGTTGGCGCTGCCGACCTGCCGCTGCACTGCCCGACGCCGGACCAGATTGCCTGGAACGGCCACCCGCGCGTGTTCCTGCCGATCGAAAAGAAAGGCGAGGCGCTTTGCCCGTATTGCGGCACGCTGTACAAGCTGCGCGAAGGCGAAGTCATCAAGGGCCACCACTGATCAGCCAATAAAAAATCGCTGCGTTGTGCCGCGGGGTCGCTTGGCCTCGCCTACTTCGCAGGCTGCACCTCGCCGGCCGGTACCCTGCCAGCGCTGTTGCACTGATTTTTTTAGCCGCTCCGGCCGTGGCAGGCCAAGCCGCAAGTAACGACCAAAGCGGCGCACTGCGCCGCTTTGCAGTTGAAGTGAATGAAAAAAATCCTGATAGTCGCCCCCTCCTGGGTGGGCGACGCCATCATGGCCCAGCCGCTGTATGCGCGGCTGAAGGCGCAGCACCCCGGCGTACAGATCGATGTACTGGCGCCGGCATGGACGCGCCCGCTGCATGCACGCATGGCCGAGATCAGCGAATCATTCGACAACCCGTTCGGCCACGGCGAGCTGAAACTGGGCGCGCGCTGGCGCTTGGCACGCCAGCTGAAAAAACGTGGCTACGATCAGGCCATCCTGCTGCCCAATTCGCTCAAGTCGGCCCTGATCCCGTTTTTTGCCGGCATCCCCACCCGCACCGGCTGGACTGGCGAGGCGCGCCATGGCCTCGTCAACGACCTGCGCAAGCTCGACGCCGCTGCACTGCCGAAAATGGTCGAGCGCTTTGCCGCGCTGGCCGAAGCCCCCGACGAGCCACCGGCGCAGCCCATCCCGTTTCCGCAGCTGCATGTGGATGGCGCCGAGCGGCAAGCCACGCTGAACAGGCTGGACCTTAACCTTGCCCGCCCCATCGTGGCCTGTTGCCCCGGTGCCGAGTACGGCCCGGCCAAGCGCTGGCCAGCGCGGCATTTTGCCGAGTTTGCACGCGAGTGCCTGGCTCGCGGCCTGCAGGTATGGCTATTCGGCTCCGGCAAGGACAAGGAGATAGCCGACGAGATCGAAGCACTGGCCCCAGGTGTACACAATCTGGCCAGCCGTACCAGCCTGGCCGAGGCGATCGACCTGATGAGCTTTGCCAGCGTGGCCATCTGCAATGATTCCGGCCTGATGCACGTTGCCGCCGCATTGCGGGTGCCACTGGTGGCCATTTATGGCTCCAGCAGCCCCGGCTTCACGCCGCCGCTGTCGGCAGAGGCACAGATCGTCACGCTCGATCTCGATTGCAGCCCCTGTTTCGAGCGCACCTGTCCGCTCGGGCATATGAATTGCCTGAACCAACTGGGCCCGGATCTGGTTGGCGCCGCCGTTGCCCGGTTGCGCGCCGATATCTGGCCCCACCCCATCAACCTGACCAGAAGCTGAGACCACCGCCATGGCGTTCCTCGACCTTTCCCCGATTTCCCGCGTTGCCGGCACTGTGGATCTGCCTGGCTCCAAGAGCATTTCCAACCGCACCTTGCTGCTGGCCGCACTGAGCAGCGGCGAAACGCTGGTGAAGGGCCTGCTGGCCTCCGACGATACCCAACGCATGCTCGAAGCGCTGGCCGCGCTGGGCGTGCAGTGGGAACAACAGGGAGACAGCCGCGATTTCCGCATCCAAGGTTGCGGCGGCGATTTCCCGGTGAAGGATGCCGACCTGTTCCTCGGCAACGCCGGCACCGCGTTCCGCCCGCTGACCGCAGCGCTGGCACTGGCCGGTGGCCGCTACAAGCTATCCGGCGTGGCGCGCATGCACGAGCGCCCCATTGGCGATCTGGTCGACGCACTGCGCCAGGCCGGCGCGCAGATCGATTACCTGGGTGCCGAAGGCTACCCGCCGCTACAGATCAAGCCCGGGCAGATTGCCGGCAACCGCGTGGCGGTAAAGGGCAATGTATCCAGCCAGTTCCTTACCGGCCTGTTGATGACGCTCCCATTGACCGGCCGCGACTTCACCGTGGAAGTGATCGGCGAGCTGATCTCCAAGCCGTATATCGAAATCACCCTCAATCTGCTGGCGCGCTTCGGCATTCAGGTCACCCGCAACGGCTGGAATGAATTCGTGATTCCCGGTGGCCAGACCTATACCAGCCCGGGCGAGATCTTCGTCGAAGGCGATGCATCATCCGCTTCGTACTTCCTTGCCGCCGGCGCAATCGGTGCCACGGCAGCCAATCCGGTGAAGGTCACCGGCGTGGGCAAGCAAAGCATCCAGGGTGACGTGCGCTTTGCCGAAGCATTGGAAGCGATGGGTGCGGTGATCGAGCGCGGCGACAACTGGATTTCCGCCAGCATGCCGGCAGCGGGCAAGCTCAAGGCCATCGATATGGACTTCAACCATATCCCCGACGCCGCCATGACCATCGCCGTGGCTGCACTGTTTGCCGAGGGCACCACCACGCTGCGCAATATCGAAAGCTGGCGCGTGAAGGAAACCGACCGCCTGAGCGCCATGGCCACCGAGCTGCGCAAGGTGGGCGCCACCGTGGAAGAAGGCCAGGATTACCTGGTTGTCACCCCGCCGGCCGCCTTCATCGCCAATGCGGAAATCGGCACCTACGACGACCACCGCATGGCGATGTGCTTCTCGCTGGTGTCACTGGCCACATCGGTACGCATTCTCGATCCGGGCTGCACCGCCAAGACCTTCCCGACCTATTTCGATGAGCTGGCGCGTATCAGCCAGTAACACCGCCGTTGCCGGCCAGCCCTCCCTGCTGGCTGACCAGTGAGCCAGCCACAACCTGCTGCTCGCTACGAAAAAGCCGGCAATTGCCGGCTTTTTCCGTTCAGAACGCCACGCAACACTCAAGGCTGATCCGGTACCGCGGTCCAGCCCGGCCCCGGATCGAAACGGTTGATGCGTACAGCCTCGGCAGTGGTTTTCGCCCCCAGGTTCTTCTGGTAAACGGTGCCCTCATGATTGACGACAAAACTCATCACCCCCGAGCTGCCCCAGCGGGCCGGGTAGGCAATCAAGGCAAAGCCGCCCAGCATCTTGCCGCGCACCAGATAATCGTAGGCGCCGCCCTTGGCATTGGGGCCCTGTGCGGTCAGCACGCGGTAGTAATAGCCGTGGTAGGGAATGGGGGCGCTTCTCGCGTCGAACTTGTAGCCCTCACTGCGCGCCGCCGCAAACAGCGGTCCCAGCGGGCTGGGGTTTTCTCCCTCCGCGGTTGGCCAGTAAAGGCCATCGCGCTCGTCCGGTGAGCTGCTCAGGCGCTGCGCATAGGCAAACAGTGCATCGCGCTGCGGGTTTTGCAGGTAGTAGTCGTTCTGCGCATCCACATACGCGCGCGCGGCCTCGATAGCGGAGAGCTCATTCTGGCCAATGCGGCGATTGGCCAGCTCCTCGACACCGGCCTTGCCGTCAAAACGCCATGTCTTGCCGGTCTTGACGACGGGTGCGGGGAAAGGCCAGCCCTCGTTGCCGACTTCCAGCGTGGCGCGCTTGCCGGATGCATCGACCGCCACAGTATGTCCCGCCTCCCACGCGGCAACAAAACGCTCGGATGCCAAGCGGTCTGCCACCGGATCGCCACTATCCAGCAGCGAGGCCTGCTGCGGGCCGAACAACTGCTTCAAGGCCTTGGCGTTGCCGGTTCTGAATGCGTCAACCAAGGCTTCACTGGCGGCTTCGGGTGTTGCGAATGTCTGTACGGCAGCGTATGCCATGGGCGTAGCGGCGGGCAACAACAGCGCCAGCACCAGCAACCCTTGCCCTGTCAGCTTATGCGGGGAGACCATCTATGCATCCTCGTGGTTCAAAGGTTGGGCGCGTATCAGCGCCGGCGTGACGGTGCGCTGCGGGTGTGACCACCGCCACCACTGCGGGCGCGTGGTGCGGCACTGCTGCGATGAGTGGCTGCAGCGTTGCGGCTGCTGGCCCCGCGCGAACTCATATCGCGCGTTCTCCCCGCGTTATCCATACCCTGCAGTGCATTGCCCGAACGATCCGGACGTGTGTTACCGAGCTGGTTCGACCGCCCGCCCGCTTTACCAGCCGCATCATGCCGGCCGGCACCATCACGCCCACTACCATCACGCGAACCTGCTGCGCCGCCCTTGAAATCCTTGGCTGCACCGCCGGCAATATCGCTGCGACCTTGCTCGGCACGGCCACGGAACGCATCGCGCGATGCGGCGGTGTTCCGGGAAGCATCACGCCCGTAACGCTCGCGGGAGGCAGAGTCGCGGTACTGCACTCCTTTGCGGTGGTCCACGTTGTGGTTCCAGTTGCCGTTGGAGATATTGGTGCGGTTGAAATTGTTGTAGCGATTGACGTTGATGTTGACGTTGCCACCGCCCCAATTGCAGTTGCCCCACAATGCGGAGCCGATGGCCAGGCCGACACCGAAGGAAATGGCCGCCCCGGCCACATAGCCTGGCGGGTAGTAGTAATACGGCGAGTAATAGGGATAGGGCCAGGTGCCGTACACCACGGTCGGGTTGTAGGTGGGCACATAGACCACCTGTGGATCGGCCGGCTCGACCTTGATGACCGTGGTGCCGCTCTCCACCACCTCGCTCACCACCTGTTCCTTGCTCGATTTGAGATTGCCTTCGGCCTTGGCCTTGGCCCGCAATACCTGCACCGCATCGAGCACGTCTTTCTGCTGCGCGAGGAATGCGTCACCCAGCTTTTGTGTCCAGTCCAGCTTTTCGTTCATCATCGTCAGCACTTGCGGAAACGCCGCCAGCGATTTCACGCTGGCATCCCAACCCTGCTTCTGCATGGCATCTTCCAGCGCCTTGTCCTTGATGTTGGGGTTTGCCTTGGTCCAGCGTGCGGCCTCCACTACCTCCAGCGGGTACGTCGCAGCCATCAGTACCTGGGCAATCAACGCATCCGGATAGAGCGCGATGGGCGCAACCAGCGCTTCGATCTCTTCGGTCTTGAAGGATTGGGTACCCGCCTCATCTGCGGCCATGGCAACCGGCATGTACAGCCAGCCACACAAGGCGACCAGCAGGGTGCCAAACAGAGTATACAAACGGGACATCCGGGACATCGAGCCTCTCCATACGAGCACAGCAAGGTAATCTTAAGGTAGGCAATCGGGCCATCCGAGTCAAGGATAGATATTCCGGGCGCATGATTCTGTAGCGTCCCCCCATAGCGACCACTGACCGGCAACAAGCCATGACACGCACGCTCATTAACGAATATCGCCGCCCATGGAAACTGATCACGCTGTCAATCGGCATCGGCTTGCTGATCGCCGGCTCGATCTGCACCCCATCGCCGGACTGGGATATCCCCATCAGCTTCATCATGGCGCTGCTGGCCTACCTTACCGCGCCGTGGAGCTTGCGGGTGATCGTGGCGCGCCGCTGGCGCTGGTGGCCGGTGATGCTGTTTGCCACCTGGTTCACCGTGGATGGCTGCTACGCCATCTACTGGCACTATCAGGACCCGCAGGCGCTGATCTGGATGCGCGCAGCCAACTTTCCCGCTTCGCTCTCGCTGTATTGCTTGTGCGGATTGCTGTGGTATTACAACGGCAGCCTGGCCGGTTTGTGGCGGCGCTGGCGCCAGCGTATCCGCATCGATCACCCACGCTAGATTCAAACTGGCATACCACGCCACCAAATAAGGATGAACGATCTGCAGCGATATCCCCTGCCAATCAAAACAGGCTAACGCGTGTATTGCGCCCTGAATGCCTTGGGCGTGATGCCCTTGGCGGCCAGGAATTGCCGGTTGAAGTGCGCAAGGTTGTTCCAGCCCGCTTCGCTCGCAATCACCCCCACTGGCTTGGCGGTCTGGATCAGCAATTGGCAAGCATGGCCGATGCGTAGCTGGGCCTGGTATTCCAGTACCGTTTTGCCGGTATGCCGCTTGAAGAAACGGTGAAACGCGCCGACCGACAATGCCGCGTGGCCAGCCAGTGCAGCTACGCTGAGCGGCTCGGCAAAGTGGCTGTGCAGACGCTCCAGGATGCGGGCCAGCCTGTCCCGGCTGCTGTCTTGTGCAGGGGTAGCGGCCAATGCGGCCAGCGTTTGTGCGTGGCTATCTGCAGAGAGCTGCAGCAAGGCATCCAGCAGCACCGGGATGCGGCGCGCGGCGCTGAGTTCATTCAGCGACAGCAATAGCGGCCGCACACGCGCCGCCACCGCCGGCGAGAACGCCAGCCCCTGCGCGGCGTGGCTGGCCAGCAGGCGCAGCGGCTGCAGCTCCGGCATGCCGTCTACCAACTTATCCACCCATGCCCGGGTAAACCAAACTACCACCGCCAGCATGGGGCGGCTGCCGTCCAGCGGGGTATTGGATGACCAGGTGTGTGGCAGGTTGGGGCCGACCAACACCAGATCACCATCGTCGAAATCGGCAAAGTGATCGCCAACGTAACGCTGGCCACGCGCATTCACGGTAAAGGTCAGCTCGTACTCGGGGTGGTAGTGCCATTCAAACGGCAGCACCGGCAGCTCACGCCATAGCAGCGCCCATGATGCGCCACCCGGCACGGTGACATGTTCAAACTGCGGCCGCATTGCTCACCCTCAAGCCTCTTCATAACGTCAGTATCGTATCAATCAACATCATTGTCGGCGATATCCGGCTGCTGTCCGGTCAGCACAATGGCTGCACATCCCGAACACACAGCCAGCCTGCCACCGCAATACGGCACAGGCGCATACCGGAGCAGACACATGAACGACCGCTACAACTATGGCGACGCCCGCCCGGGCAACCCTTCCGTTGCCTATATCGAGCAACAGCAGCTGCACGAACTGACCAAGCAATTGCCGCTGCGCGTGCTGAGCGAGGCCGACTTTGCCCACTGGCAGCGCTACGGTTATGTGATCGTCAAGGATGCGATCAGTGCAGCGCAACTCAGGCGCACCACCGATTTCCTGTGGGACTTCCAGGAACTGGATCAACATGACCCGCAAAGCTGGAGCCGCCCGCAACTGCGCGAGAACGAAATGAAAGAGCTCAATGGCTCCGGCATGGTCGAGGCCTACCAGAACCAGGCGCTGTGGGATAACCGGCAAACGCCGCGCATCTACGATGCGTTCGTGGATATCTGGGATCGCGAAGACCTGTGGGTGACCATAGACCGCGCCAACCTCAACCCGCCCAACAACGGCCAGCGCCGCTTTGGCGGCTTCATCCACTGGGATGCCGATACCACGCTCACGCCGCTGCCGGTCAATGTGCAGGGGGTGCTGGCGCTCTCCGATACCACCGAAGAGGGTGGCGGCTTCCAGTGCATACCCGAGCTGTTCGAAAACCTGCAGGCATGGCGCGAAACCGCCCCGGCCGACCGCAACCCGTGGCAGCCGGATCTGGCCACCGTACCATGGCAACCGCGCTTCATCCCGATGAAGGCTGGCGAGCTGCTGATCTTCAACAGTCTGCTGGCGCATGGCATCAAGCCCAATACCTCTACCGACCAGGTACGCCTGGCGCAGTACATCGCCTTCACCCCGGCCGACGAGGCCAACAGCGAGCTGCGCGACTGGCGCGTGGGCAGCTGGTACAAGCGCGAGCCCGCGCGCGGCTATGCCTTCCCCGGTGATCCGCGCGGCTGGGAGCAAACGCGCTACCCGCGCGCGCAGCTGTCGCCCCTGGGGGAAAAGATCCTTGGCCTGGCCGATTGGGCGGATGGGCAGCGCGTGTTCGACCCCGCCGTGCAGTTTGGCGACTACCGCGCCAGCTGAGCACTACCCTCACCTGCTGCAGCACACATGAAAAAGCCCTCCCGGCGAACCGGGAGGGCTTCATTGCTGCTGTGTACTACAGCGTGCGAGACAACTGATTACTGGCGAATCTTGCTCAGTGCGTTCATCAGTGTTGCGCTGCTGTCATCACCATCGAGCGACCAGCTGAACATACCGCCCAGACCATTGGCCTTCGTGTAGTTGATCTTGGTCTGGATGACATCAGGCGTGTCGTACGACCAGAAGGTCGAACCGTCGAACTTCCACGACTGCTTGGTCACCGGGTGGACGTAGATCGTGCCGGCTGCGTTCTTCAGTACCTTGAAGTCCTCGATGCCGTTTTCGTAGGTGCCGTGTGCCGGTGTGGTCGCGGTCTGATACAGGCCGTTATTCACGTTCGGTACACCACTCCAGCCACGGCCGTAGAACGGCACGCCCAGGATGATCTTGTTGGCAGGCAGGCCGGCAGCAACAAGGTTCTTCACAGCATCATCGGTGTTGTAGTACGACGCAACGCCACGCTCGCCTGTCTTCGGATCCAGGTAGTTCGGGCTGGCCGGATCTGCATACAGGTTGGAGTGGAAGTCTGTCTTCGCCAGCGGGTTGGCGTTGTTCTCGCCAGCAGCATCCATGTAGCTGGTGCTGGTGTATTCCCAACCGCCGTGGAAGTCATACGTCATCAGGTTGACGAAGTCCATGTACTGACCGTACTTGGCAGGCTCTGTGTTCTCGATCTTGTCCTTGCCGGCAGACAGCGCGGTGGTCAACAGGTAATGCTTGTTGCCATTGGCTGCGCCCAGAACGTCGAGCTGTTCACGGAATTCCTTCATCAGCAAGGTGAAGTTCTGCTTGTCGGCAGGCGACAGGGTGTTATATGGCTGACCGCCACCGCCCGGGAATTCCCAGTCGATGTCCACACCGTCGAATACGCCAGCCAATGTACCAGCGCCGCCACGGCCGCTGTATGCAGGCAGGTTACCCTTGATGTAGATGTTCAGGCACGACGACACCAGTTGCTTGCGCAGTGCATCGGTTTGCGAAGCAGCCGAGAACCACTTGGACCATGTCCAGCCGCCCAGCGAGATGAAGATCTTCAGGTTAGGGAACTTGCCCTTCAGTGCCTTCAGTTCGCCGAAGTTACCAGCCAGCGGGGAATCCCAAGTGTACGGCTTGCTCGGGTCGACCAGGCGGGCCGGGGTGCGGCCGTAGTCTGCCCATGCATCGCCGCCGGTACCGGCATCCGGTGCCTTCGGTGTGCTGGCGCCCGATTCGAGCTTGTCGATGCCGGCGCCGCATTCGTAGCCACCGTTCTTCTGGTAGATGTTGCCGAATGCGTAGTTGACATAGGTCATCTTGGCGGCAGAACCGTTGTTGACGAAGTCAGCCACTTCGAACGCGCGGCCATAAACGCCCCACTGTGCGAAGTACGAACCCACTTCCTTGCTGCCGGTCGACGGCACCGGAGTGGCTGTCGGGCCCGGAACCGGTGTAGCGGTCGGGTTGACAGTCGGCTTCGGTGTAGCTGTCGGGCCTGGTACCGGTGTTGCTGTCGGGCCTGGTACCGGCGTGGCTGTCGGCTTCGGCGTTGCTGTCGGGCCCGGAACCGGGGTCGCTGTCGGTGTGGAGCCACCGCATGCACCCAGATCGGTCCATGGCTGGCCATCCCCAGTGCTCGACGACGGGATATTGCCCTGTGTCCACCATTTGGCGGAGTAGTTGCGGCCGTTGTAGGTCACTTGTGCGCCGCCGTTGTAGGCAGTGCTGCTGTTCCATGCCTGGTAACAGCTGGTGCCCGGTACCGGTGTTGCTGTCGGGGCAGCAGTCGGGCTGGCTGTCGGAACAGCGCTCGGCTTGGTAGTCGGTGCAACGGTCGGTACAACGCTAGGCTTGGCCGTCGGAGCTACGGTCGGGGCAACTGTCGGAACAGCTGTCGGCGTACCGGTGCTGACACCCTGATCGGCCCACAGTGTCGGGGTGTTGGACGGAGTCCAGCCAGCGCCGACATAGGCAGTGTGGGTAACCAGTGCCTTGTAGTCATGACCCGCGTAGCTGACTACTGTGCCTGCGGTATAGGTCTGGCCTTCCTGCCATGCCGGGGCGGCATAGGCGCTCATGGCCAGTACGGCCGCTGGCAATGCAGCCAGCGTAAATCGATTGAATTGCATCATTGCTCAATTCTCCGTCCATCTTCATTTTTTTGGGTGGTTTCCAGCGCGCCCAGCTCATTGCGCCAGTGGTGCGGAATACGCAGTCAGCAAACAGAAAGCATTGTTGAGTGCATATCCGCCCAGGCATCGCAGCCGGTGCTCTTGCCACGATGGCGCTCATTACTGCTCAGAGCGGTTTGCCGTGTCAAGACATGAAAATCATCACTTCTTGATCTGGCGTTTTCAGGCAGTTTTCACATGTAACAAGAACTACATGAAATCCCTAACAAGCTGATATTGCAACGCAATAAAATGTCATCAGCATGCGATAGCAACGGCAAAATAAGCCAAAATATGCATGCTGCATTGCAATATAAAGCACCTGCTGTTGTATCTGCCGGTGACGCAAACCGGGCATTTTCCGGTTGGAAAACTACAAAACATTTTTGTACAGACTTGCAGTTTTCAGGAACTTTTTGATCGGAATGTCACACATCAGAAATACATAATATTTCAATAAGACAACACCAGAAGAAAGTAGGACAAAGAAATCACCAAGCTCATGCAAGCACTCGCAAAGTTTGAAGAAGGTAAAGGCGGGCAGTGCATTGCGGTGCAGCATCCAATTTGCCCTATCAAGCCGGCCAGCATGCGCTGTGCTGTCAGCTTGTACTGACCGGGTGCGGATATGGCACCACACGGGCAAATGCCTCCGGATTTCTCACCACTGGCCCGGTTGTTGGCACCGCCCAAAAGCGGGGGCCACCTGCGTGCGTGCCCCCGTGGCTGGCAGATGAAACAGGCCATCTGATCGGGCCATGCAACGCAAGCTGTACTAGAAAGATCAAAAGGAGATGCACCGTGGACCTGATCAGAACCCTGTTCGAACAGCAGCCATTGATGGCGATGTTCCTCACCATTGCCATCGGCTCGCTGCTGGGGGAGCTCAACATCAAGGGCTTTTCGCTCGGGGTGGGGGCGGTGCTGTTCGTGGCACTGGTGGTGGGCTGGTTTGCCCCCAAATCTGCGCCAGCGCCCATGGTGGGCTCGCTGGGGCTGGCGTTGTTCCTGTATACGGTGGGGGTGCAATACGGCAAACAGTTCTTTGCCGGCCTGACCAGCGTGGCCGGCCGCCGCGCCAACATCATGGCGCTGGCGGGGGTGGCCAGTGCCGGCATCGTCAGCCTGCTGATCGTGAAATGGCTGGGCTTGCAGCCCGGTTTTGCGCTGGGGCTATTTGCCGGCTCCGGCACCAGCACGGCCGCGTTGCAGGCCGCCATCGTCAGCCTGGGCAACGATGACGCGGCGGTGGGCTACTCGGTGTCCTACCCGTTTGGCGTGGCCGGGCCTATCTTGATTCTGTACATCGTGTTCACGCTGCTCAAGCCCAGGATCGATATCGCCACCACTGCCGGCATCGAAGTACTGGAAATCGCCGTGCGCAACCCGGCGCTGTTCGGCAAGACACTGGGCGAAGTCACCGCGGAACTGCCCGCCGGCATGCAGCCAGTGGCGCTGCGCACTGCGCATCATAACCAGCCAGCATCGCCTGACCTGCTGATCGGGGAAGATGACGTACTGCTGTTCATCGGCCCCAGCAAGGAGATGCTCGCGCAGGCCAGCAGCTTCCTGGGCGAGGCCGCCCCCGGCCGCATGATGCGCGACCGCAGCGATATCGACTACCTGCGCGTATTCGTCTCCCGCGCCAGTGTGGCCGGCAAGACATTGGGTGAGCTGAGTTTGCCCGGCAACAAGGCCGCCATCATCGCCCAGCTGCGCCGCGGCGATACCGACATCCTGCCGCGCCCGGATCTGATCCTAGAGTTCGGCGACCGCATCGGCCTATTGGCCAACCGCGGCGATTTCGGGGCACTGCAGGATTACTTTGGTGATTCGATCAAGGGTACGGCCGAACTCAGCTATATCTCCATCGGCCTGGGCATGGCGCTGGGCTTTTTGCTGGGCGCCATCCAGTTTCCGTTACCGGGCCTGGGCAAGCTGGCGCTGGGCCTCTCCGGCGTGCTGATCATGGCGCTGATCCTCGGCAAGCTACGCCGTACCGGCAGCGTGAACTGGAGCATTCCGCTTTCCGCCAACCTGGTGATCCGCAACCTGGGCCTCACGCTGTTCCTGGCGCAGGTGGGCATGTCGTCCGGCCCCAAGTTTGCCGCCACCGTATCGGATACCGGCCTGCTGATGCTGGGGCTGGGGGCGCTCATCCTGGTGGCACTGGTACTGCCGGTGCTGATTCTTGGCCTGTGGGTATACCGCATGCCGTATGACGAGATTGCCGGCATCGTTGCCGGTGCCTGCGGCAACCCCGCCATCCTGGCGTACGCCAGCCGCCAAACGTCTACCGAACGGCCTGACGTCTGCTACGCGATGATCTTCCCGGGCATGACGATCGTGAAGATACTGTTTGTGGATGTGGTGGCGCGGTTGTTGTGACGGCGTATCCGAATAAGCCCAAGCATTGCCATACAACCCGCAGTCAACAAGACCTTTCGATAATCGGGCCGACGCCACCGTATCAGCACAAGACTGCCATCAGGCGGTAGCGCCAGCCATATTTCAGCTACAGCTCCTGCTGCACCTCATGCGGGCAGGCCGATGGCTGGCCTGACGCCGATATAACGCGATTGGGGACGGATCAGCCGGCCATGCAGCACCTGCTCCTTGGCATGCGCAATCCAGCCTGCAACCCTGCCGCTGGCAAACACGCAAGTGAACAAACCACGGTCAAATCCCAGCATATCCAGCAACAAGGCGGTATAGAACTCGACATTGGTCTGTAATGGCCGCCCCGGCTTGAGCCGCTGCAATACCTCGATTGCGGCAACTTCGACGGCTTCAGCCAATGCCAGGCGCGGGGAAGGCAAATCGTCGTCGGCAACCAGCGCGCCGAGTGCAGCCTTGAGTGCATCAGCCCGCGGATCACGCACCCGGTAAATGCGGTGACCGAACCCCATCAGCCGCTGCCCTTGCAGCACTGCGGCCTCCAGCCAGGCAACGGCGTATTCGGGGTGGCCGATGGCGTCGATCATATCCAGCACCGGGCCAGGCGCACCGCCATGCAGAGGGCCTTTCAATGCACCGATACCCGCAAGGGTGGCGCAGGTGAGACCGGCGCGAGTGGACGCAACAACGCGCGCGGCAAAGGTTGACGCATTGAGGCCATGATCAGATACCGTTATCAGATAACGATCCAGCGCACGGGCGCGTGCCAGCGTATTGGGCAGACCAGCCATGCGCAGCATGTCGGCAGCGTGTCCGAGGCTGGCATCAGGGGCCTGCGGTGGCAGCCCCTTGCGCAAGCGGATCAACCCGGACGTGAACACGGCTGGTGCGGCGATCAAACGCAGCGCAGTATCCAGATCTTCGCCGTCGCCAATGCGTGCAACCAGCGCGCACATTGCGTTGGCCGGATCCAGATGCAGCAAGGTTGCGTCCACCACAAGTAGTTGCTCGAATACCTGGAGGCGTGCCTGTCCCAATGCATCGGCAAACACGTCATCTTCAGGCAACGCATCGAATAACCCCGCCAGCAACAGCGCGGCCACCTGCTCAAAAGTCCCCGTTGTCGCCAGGTCTTCCAGGCTGCGGCCTGCAATGATCAGCGTGCCCCGCTCCCCGTCTACTTCCGATAATGCCGTCTCAGCGGCGATTACATCATCCAGACCCATTGCATGCTCTCCAATGAACTTGCGAACCGTTCGCCAAGCCATTCTGAGCGGTTTAATATTGACGTCAATCTTGATGAAAACCATCAACATAAAGGCCGGATATGGCGTGGATTTCTACTGCAGAAGCGCTGGCAATGCTGGATGTAAAAGCGCAAACCCTCTACGCCAATGTCAGCCGCGGCAAAATCCGCGCCAAAGCAGATCCGGCTGATCCCCGGCGCAGCCTGTATTTTCATGACGACGTCGCGCAACTGGCTGGTGGCAGCGCCGGCAGGCGTAAAGTGGAAAAGGTTGCAGCAGATGCAATCGACTGGGGCGATCCTGTCCTCCCCTCGGCCATTTCCACTGTGGCACAGGGATGCCTGTGGTTTCGTGGCCAGAATGCCGTCAAGCTCGCTGCCGATCACGATCTGGAATACGTTGCCAGCCTGCTATGGGGTGGGGGCACCATCGCTGTATCAGCGCCACTTCCGGCAGAATGTGTAGCGGCAGCTGCACGGCCCGAGCCCGACGCCTTATGCCGCGCCATGACGGCCATGGCGATGCGCAGCGCCAGCGACCTGCCGTCGTACGGCCGGGCATCTGCGGCGCTGCGTCTGGAAGCACCGCACGTATTGCTGACCTTGTTCTGTGCCGTTCTACAATCGACACCGGATATCGACACACCAGATCTGGCCGGCTGGATCGCCCGACGTTGGCAGCGCCCAAATGCAAGCGCAGCAATACGATGCGCGCTGGTCTTGCTGGCGGATCACGAGCTGAATGCATCCACCTTTGCCACTCGGGTTGCCATTTCCACAGGGGCCAGTCTTTCTGCCGGGGTTCTGGCTGGCTTGGCCGCTGCCAGCGGCCCTTTGCATGGCAGCGCCTCACTGGCGATCACCCGCCTGCTGGAGGCGATCAACCACGAGGAAAAGCCAGCGGCGCTAACGCGCTGGCTGCGGCAAGGTCAGGGGCTGCCGGGTTTCGGGCATCGGCTCTACCCGGATGGGGATCCCCGAGCGGTCATCTTGCTGGACGCACTCACACTTCCGCCGATTTATGCGGCGCTGGCCCAAGATGCAGATCGGCTGGTTGGTGAACGTCCCAATATCGATTTCGCCCTGGCGGCACTGGCGCGCATTCATGATCTGCCACCAGACGCACCTATGCTGCTCTTTGTGCTTGCACGCTGCGTGGGCTGGCTGGCACATGCAATGGAACAAGCGCAGGCCGCACGCCTGATCAGGCCACGCGCGCGTTATGTGGGGCCACCACTGCAAAGCGACTTGTGAGATTGTTTGCAGCACGGCGCTGCAATCTGGCAGGGCAAACGGCCACTCACGAGCAATGCAAGGCAATGTTCACGCGGCCATATTGCCATTTGACACAAAGCGTGCAAAATCAATCGCTTATAATTCATGCCTCAAGCATAAAGAGGGGTTTGCATGGTTTTTGCCATCTCACTTGCGATTGCAATCGGTTTTGTCCTCTGGGGGGTGATCGCCCCCGCCTCGATGACCGCCATCACGCAGATGATGCTGTCTGCCACCATCGGCGGTTTTGGCTGGTTCTATCTGCTGGCCGTTTTTGGCTTTCTGGTGTTTGCCGTTTACCTGGCATTCGGGCGCTTCGGCAAGATCCGCCTGGGCGGCGATGATGCCGAGCCGGAATTCAGCCGCACCAGCTGGTTTGCCATGCTGTTCTCCGCTGGTATGGGGATCGGCCTGGTGTTCTGGGGCGCGGCGGAACCGCTGGCCCACTTTGCCACCCCGCCGTCCGGTGATCCGCTCACCGCAGATGCCGCGCGCATTGCATTGCGCTATACCTTCTTCCACTGGGGCCTGCACCCTTGGGCCATCTATAGCGTGATGGGCCTGACCATTGCCTATTTCAGCTTCAACCGCAAATTGCCATCACTGGTTTCCGAGGCTTTCCGCCCCTGGCTGGGCAAGCATGTCGATGGCGTGTTCGGCAAGGTGGTGGATATCCTTTCCATCATTGCCACCGCCTGCGGTGTGGTCACCTCGCTGGGCCTGGGCACGCTGCAGATTGCCGGCGGCCTGGTGCATACGCTGGGCGTGCCCGATAGCGATGCGCTGCACGTTGCCATCATCGTGGTAGCCATGGGGATGGCGTTGATTTCCTCGATGACGGGGGTGGGGCGCGGCGTCAAGTGGCTGTCCAACCTGAATGTGGCCATTGCCTTGCTGCTGCTGACCGCAGTAATCGTGCTGGGGCCCACGCTGTTCATTTTTGAATCGTTCACCACCACGCTGGGTGGCTATATCGACAACCTGTCGTACATGAGCCTGCGCCTTACCCCCTTCAGCAAGGGCTCGTGGGTGGCGGACTGGACGCTGTTCTACTGGGCATGGTGGATTACCTGGGCACCGTTCGTGGGCTTGTTCATTGCACGTGTTTCCAAGGGCCGTACCATCCGCGAGTTTATCGTCGGTGTACTGCTGGCGCCCAGCCTGGTGAGCTTCCTGTGGTTCTCCGCCTTTGGTGGCGCCGCCATCCACCAGCAATTGCTGGAAGGCGTGAACCTGCTGGCCGTGCACACGCAGGATTATTCCAAGACACTGTTTGCCATGCTGGAAGCGTTGCCGCTGGCCAAGACCTTGTCGATCCTGGCATTGCTGCTGATCGTGAGCTTCTTTGTCACCTCGGCCGATTCCGCCAACCTGGTGCTGGCCATGCAATCCACCCGCGGCAAGCAGAACCCGCCGGCCTGGATCAAGCTGGTGTGGGGCCTGGTGATTGGCGCCATGGCTATCGTGCTGCTGTTCAGCGGCGGCCTGAAGGCACTACAGACGCTTTCCATCGTGGCGGCACTGCCGTTTGCGCTGATCATGGTGGGGCTGTGCGTGGCGCTGTACAAGGCACTGGCAGAAGACGAGCGCGTGCTGGAGCGCAAGGAAAAAGCCCGCCGCCACGCGGTAGATGCGATGCTGACGCGGGAGCCCACGCTGGGCGACTAACGCCATCACTGATTGATTCCGGGTTGGCATGCAAAACGGCCACCAGTCTGTTGCACTGGTGGCCGTTTTTTCATGCCCGCTGGCAAATCGCCACGCACTCAACCCGGATCGCGGATCAGCTCCAGCGCGGTGGCACGGGCCAGACGCCTGCGCTCCCATGCAGTGACCAATGCTGCCAGCGCCAGGCCGGTCAGCGTGCTGTACACCGGCAGCAACCAGTTGATGGCAACCGGTAATTCCAGCACGTATTTGCCGATGGCCCAGCCGCAGATGCTGGCGGCCACGCCGGCCACGAGGCCTGCCGATGCGCCGATGGCGGCGCCTTCCCGCCACAGGATTGCGCCGATCTGCCCGCGCGTGGCACCCAGTGCGCGCAGTACGGCGATTTCGCGGTGGCGCTCCGGCGCAGTGGTTTCCAGTGCGGCCAGCAGCACGGTGATACCGGCAGCCAGGCAGAATGCAAACACCAGCCGCAATGCGCCGGATACCAGGTTCAGCACGCGGCGCACCTCGGCCAGCACCGCACCCACATCGATCAGTGTGATATTCGGGAACTGCCGCGACAACTTGGCCACGCGCTCGCCATTGCCGGATGGCAGATGGAAGCTGGTGATCATGCTGGTAGGTGCATCCTTGAACAATTCCGCGGTGCCCACCACGAAGAAATTGACCCGGAACGAATCCCAATCCACCTGGCGCAGGTTGACCACCTTGGCGCTGACGAGTGTGCCGGCCACGTCGAAATCCAGCCGGTCACCCAGCTTGATGCCCAGGGTTTCTGCCAGCCCGCTTTCCACCGAGAAACCGGGTTCGCTGGCCTTCAATGGCACGCCGGCAGTCAAGCGATTGTCCGCACGCAATGCCTCACCCCACGACAGATTGAATTCCCGCTCGGACAGCCGGCGTGCGCGATCCTCGGCAAAATGCTCGGCCAGGATGGGCTTGCCATTCAATGCCACCCAGCGGCCGCGTATCATCGGCTGCAATACCGGTGCCTCCACACCCATGCCTTGCAGCGCGGCCTTGAAATCCTGCGCCTGATCCGGCTGGATGTTGATGGCAAACTGGTTGGGCGCATTGGCCGGCAGCTTGTTTTGCCACGCAGACAGCAAATCACCTTCTACCGAGGTCAGCAGCCACACACCCAGCAAACCCACGGTCAGCGCCGCCAGCTGGGCGGCGGCCAGCCAGCGCCGGCGCAGCAACTGCCGTACGGCGATGCGCGCGGCAAAGTCCTGCGCGAAGCTGGCCCATGCCCTTACCAGCAACCAGCCGATCACCCCGGCAACCAGCAAGGCAGCGACGATACCGCCGGCCACCAATGCGGCCAGCTGCAGCGTGCCGGCCACCCACCACAACAGCGCCAGCGCGGCACCGCCGGACAGCAGCAGCGATAGCCACAGCCGCGGTGGCGCCATCAGCTCGCGCCGCAACACCTTCAGCGGTGGCGTGGCGGCCAGTTGCAGCAACGACGGCCCGGCCACCCCCACCAGCAGCACAAATCCGAACAGGCTGGCGGATAGCCACGGCAGCGCCGTACCGCTGGATAGCGCCGACGGCAACTGATCGCGGATGGCCCACGCCAGGATCTCCTGCGCGCCCCAGCCCACCGCCCCGCCAGCCAGCGCAGCAGTAAAGAACAGCAACAGCAGCTCGCCCAGCAACAAAGTGCGGATTTGCCGGCGATTGGCACCCAGCGTGACGAACAGCGCCACCGCATCGGCCCGGCTGCTGGCATGGCGGCGCGCAGCCAGCAGGATGGCCACGGCGGAGAGCGTGGCAGCCAGCAGCGTAACCAGCCGCAGGAAGCTCTCTGCCCGCTCCAGCGCCACCTTTACCTGCGGCTGTGCCTCGCGCACGTCTTCCAGCCGCTCGCCGCGGCCCAGCCGGGGTGTAATCGCTTTCTTCCACGCAGCAACATCCTGCGGCTTGCCGGCCGCCAGCAAACGGTATTTCACCCGGCTGCCAAAGCCGATCAGCCCGGTGGCCGGCAAGTCTGCAGCGTTCATGATCAGCCGCGGCTGCAGGCTGGCAAAATCCACTGCCGCATCCGGCTCCTTGTCGATCAGCGCGGCCACGGTGAAGTTGCTGCTGCCCAGCCGCAGGCTATCGCCCACTTTCAGTTGCAGCCGCGTTGCCAAGCGTGGGTCCAGCCATACCTGTGCGGCAGGCGGCGGGCCGGATGCATTGATGGACCGCACCGCGCCACCGGCGCCCGGCACGCTCAATACCAGCTTGCCGCGTAACGGGTATGGCCCGGCCACCGCCTTCACGCTGGCCAGCACGGCGGCATCGCCCGCGCCCGCCATGCTGGGGAACGCGGCAATATGCGCCAGCTGCAACCCGCGCTGTTCGGACGTTGCCACGGTGGCGGCAGGTATTGCATGATCGGCCGTCAGTACGGCATCGGCCGCCAGCAGGTTGTTGGATTCGGTATTCATCAGCCGCGACATGCGCTCGGCAAACAGGCCCACCGCGGTGAGCGCGGCAATGGTGACGATCAATGCGGCCAGCAAGGTGCGGTAGTGGCCGGCGCGCAGCCCGCGCAAGAACTGCCTGAGCGCCAGCATCACAGGTTTTCCTGTTCGGTGACGCGGCCGGCGGCCAGCCGCAGCCTTGCCCCGCAGCGTGCAGCCAACTGGTTGTCGTGGGTAACCAGCACCAGCGTGGTCCCGGTTTCGCGGTTCAGCTCGAACAGCAGATCAGCCACCTGCTCGCCGGTGTGGGTATCCAGGCTGCCGGTCGGCTCATCGGCAAACAGCAATTGCGGCCTGGCGGCAAACGCGCGCGCCAATGCCACCCGCTGCTGCTCGCCGCCCGACAGCGTACGCGGCGTGTGATCCACACGGCTGGCCAGCCCCACACGCTGCAGCCATTCGCGCGCGGTGGCCTCCAGCGCCTTGCGCGGCTGGCCTTTGCCCGCATGCAGCTCCAGCGGCAGCATCACGTTCTCCAGCGCGGTCAGCTCGGGCAGCAACTGGAACGACTGGAACACGAAACCGGCATAGCGGGCACGCAAACGGGCGCGGCCATCTTCATCCTGTTTGGACAACGCCTCGCCAGCCAGCCACACTTCACCGCGTGACGGGGTATCGAGCCCGGCTAGCAAGGCCAGCAACGTGGATTTGCCCGAGCCGGATGCACCAACGATGGCAAGGCTGCTGCCGGGGGCCAGGCTGAACGATACGCCGGCCAGGATGTCCAGTTCACCATCGGCAACCACCACGTGCTTGCCCAGGTTTTCAGTACGTAGCAAAGGAGATGTATCGGTCATGAAGCGGTTCTTGTTCTGGTTGGTCGGAGTTGCTGGCCTGGTGCTGGCGCAATGCGCATGGTCTGCGGAAAAGCCGGTGTTGCTGGTATTCGGTGACAGCCTTTCGGCCGGTTACGGCTTGCCTGCCGCGCAGGCGTGGCCGGTACATCTGGGCAAGATACTCGATGGCCAAGGCAAGAATATCCAGGTGATCAACGCCAGTGTGTCAGGTGAAACGACCGCCGGCGGGCTGACGAGGTTCCCGCAGGCACTCAAACAGCATAAGCCCGGCTGGGTGGTGATCGAGCTTGGCCCCAACGATGGCCTGCGCGGGCTGCCACTCGACAAGGCCAAGGCTAATCTTGTGGCGATGGTGAAACAGGCAAGGGCTGCCGGTGCAAAAGTGCATCTCATCGGCATGCAGCTGCCGCCCAATTTCGGCCCCGACTACACCAAACGCTTTGCCGGCATGTATGGCGAAATTGCCAAAGAACAGAAAACCGGCCTGACGCCCTTTCTGCTGGCGCCCGCCATCAACCATGCAGACTGGTTCCAGGCCGACCAGCTGCATCCTACCGCACAAGCGCAGCCCGCCATCGCCGCCATGGTGGCCAAAGACCTGGCGCCGTTACTGTAAACGGCCGGGCAGCCACGGCAAGCAGCTGCGATGGCCGCAAAAAAGGGCGTTCCCGGGAACGCCCTTTTTCAATGGCAACCGCGGCTGTGCTTCAGCCCGGATTGCTAGCTGGCGTGTACTGGATCAGCTTCACCACCTGCGTAACACCACTGATGCCCGCTGCTGCGGTGGCAGCGCGGTTGGCCAGATCCGGCGTGGTGATGCCCATCAGGTACACCGTCTTGCGCTCGGTAGTCACCAGGATGTGGATGGCGTTTGCATCGCCAGCCTGATTAAGTACAGCGGCCTTCACGCGTGTAGTCAGCTGGGTATCGTTGGCACGATCGGTCACGCCCGATGGCGACGCAATTACCAGCTCATCGTACAACTTTTTCAGCCCTGCCTCGTTGCGGGCGGCCTGCAATACCAGCGCACGGGCGGCTTCATCGGGGACTTCGCCCGTCAGCAGCATGTGGCCGGCAAACACGTTCACGTTTACGTGCGCTTTTTCCTTATAGGTGTCGAATACCTTGTTGGCCACGCGGGCGGCCATCTGGAAATCTTCCGCCTGCGTATCGCTCTTGCGCGGGTCGGAACCGATCCATGCACCCACGGCCACGCCGCCTGCCACCAGTACCGGCACACATGCGCTCAGGCCGGCAGCCAGCATGGCTGCCAACAGCAGTTTCTTCATCATTTATTCGCCTCCCAGCAACAGATAGTCAACCGCATCGCACAGCGCGTGGATGGCGGTAATGTGTACTTCCTGGATACGCGCGGTGCGCTGCGCCGGCACGCACAGGTGGATGTCCTCGCCACCGAGGATTTCACCGATCTGCCCGCCTTCGCGGCCGGTCAGTGCAATCACCGACATCTGCCGCTCGTGCGCGGCATGGATGGCCGAGACCACGTTGGGCGAATTGCCCGAGGTGGAAATGGCCAGCAGCACATCGCCGGAGCGGCCGATGGCGCTCACCTGCTTGGAGAACACCATGTCGTAGTCGTAATCGTTGGCGATAGCGGTAATCGCCGAGGTATCGGTACTGAGCGAAATGGCCGCCAAGCCCGGGCGCTCACGCTCGAAACGGCCAACCATTTCTGCGGCAAAATGCTGTGCATCGGCGGCAGAGCCCCCGTTACCGCAGGCCAGTATCTTGCCGTCGGTGATCAGTACCTGCACCAGCTTTTCTGCTGCTGCGGCAATCGCCGGCGTCAGGCGCTCCATCGCGGCCTGCTTGGCGGCAATGCTGTCCTCGAAGTGCTGGCGCACGCGTTGCTTCAATTCCATCCAGTCATCCTTGCTGTGGCTTGCCCGCAGTCACAATGCGCGGGCGGCCCGGTATCCGTGATCATCCGGCCTGGGTGCCGCGCATTGCGCGGCAACGGCCAGGCCGCTTGCCGCCCTTGGCAGCAACGCAGGCACCTTATCCTTCAATGCAGTTTTTCCACCAGTCGATGCGCTCGCCTTCGATGCACACGGCATCGAAGCGGCATGGCGGTGTGGGCCGCACGGTCATCAGGTAGGACTGTGCTGCGGCCCAGAGTTTAGCGCGTTTCGCCGCGGTGATACTGGCGGCGGCCCCACCAAAAGTACCACTGCTGCGCTGCCGGACCTCCACAAAAACCAGCGTCTTGCCATCGCGGCAGATCAGGTCCAGCTCGCCCGCCTTGCAGCGCCAGTTGCGCGCCACCACCACCAGCCCCTGCTGCTGCAGGAAGACGGCAGCGCGGCTTTCCGCATCCTGGCCCCGCATCAAGGCAGGTGGGTATCCGCAACCGGCAGCGGGGTCTTGCCCGGCAGGCTGATGGTCTTGAACTGCATGTCCCGCTGCACCACGCCACCGGCGCCGATGCTCAGCGTGCCACTCAGGCCATCGATGGCCACATTGCCGTCGGTGGTGCTCAGCGCTACGGCCACGCGCCACGCATCGATGCCCAGTGCAAACAGGCGCTCCAGATCGGCCGAGTTGGTGCGTACGCGCGGAAACACCGCGTAGATCGGATCATCCGGGTTGGCCAGCCAGGGCATTTCCAGGTAGCGCACGCCGGTCAGGTCCACCAGCGCGGTATTGGCCATGGTGCCGGCATTGATCTGCGAAGACGCATAGATCGGTACTTCGCTGCCCAGGTAGGGGCGCAGCTTGCGCGCCTGCCGCACATTGGTGGCCAGGAAGATGGCATCCACGCCCTCACCCGCCAGCCGGGTTTTCAGCGCGGCATAGCCGGCCACGCTGTCGCCCACTTCCACCACCAGCGGATCGCTCCCCAAGGCATCCAGCCATGCGGTGGCAAAGCCCGCATGCATGCGCTGGTTGAGCGTGCCCGCGCCGACCAGTACTGCGGGGTTATGCACGCCGTCTGCCGCCAGCTGGCGCGCCAGCGACGCGGCCTCCTGCTCCACCGACAGGCTGAAGCTGTACAGGTTGGGGCGGCGCAGCGTCTGCTCATCAAAGCTGTTGAGCGCCACCACCGGCACCGGGAAGCTGCCGTTGTCGGCCAGATAGTTGACCGCGCTGCGCGTCAGCGGCCCGATCACCGCAGCGGCGCCCTCGTTGACGGCCTTGTTATATTGCGCCAGCACGTCTTCGTCTTTTTCGCCGCTGTCGAATACACGCACCGGCGGCTCGCTGCCATCGCCATAGGCTTTTTCAGCCGCCAGCACACCGGTCTTCAGCTGCGTGACCGCCGGCTTGAACGCCTTGCTGTTCAATGGCAGCAGCAAGGCGATAAAACGCTGCCCGCTGTCGGCTGCGGCAGCAGCGGGCTCGGCCACAACGGCAGCAGCCACGCCGCTTGCAGCGTTTTCTGCCCGCACTGCTGTGCTACACAAGCTGACGAAGGTGAGCGCAGCGCCGTATAGTAGCGCCCGCCAGCCCCGTGGAATCCGAATATGCATACCGACCCTTATATCCCTGCCAAGTCCACATTATATGTGGTGGCCACCCCCATCGGTAATCTAAGGGACCTCACGCCGCGCGCGCTGGATATCCTGGCTGCAGCCGACGTCATCGCCGCCGAAGATACCCGCGTTACCGGCTTGCTGCTCAAGCACTTCGGCATCAGCAAACCCATGGTCAGCCTGCGCGAGCACAACGAACATGCGATGGCGGAAAAACTGGTGGCACGGCTGCAGGCCGGCGAAATCATCGCCCAAGTATCGGACGCCGGCACCCCCGGCATTTCGGATCCCGGCGCACAGCTGGCCGCCGCCGCGCACGCCGCCGGCATCACCGTGGTGCCGGTGCCCGGCGCATCCGCATTGACTACCGCGCTGTCTGCCAGCGGCTTTGTCTGTGCGCATTCGCTGTTCTACGGCTTTCTGCCCCCCAAGACCAAGCAGCGCCGCGATGCGCTGGCCGAACTCGCCGTGCTGCCCTACCTGGTGGTGATCTACGAAGCGCCACACCGCATCGTGGAATGCCTGGCCGATATCCGTGATGTATTCGGCGCCACCCGGCAGATTGCGCTGGCACGCGAGCTGACCAAAACCTTTGAAACCATCCGCCGTGGCACGCTGGATGAAATCGTCGCCTTCGTCGCAGCAGACAGCAACCAGCAACGCGGCGAATTCGTGCTGGTGCTGGACGCCGCCCCGCCCGCCCCGCTGGACGAAGCCGACGAGCACGACAAGGTACTGGCCCCGCTGGTGGCCGAGCTGCCGGTCAAGCAGGCCGTAGCGCTGGCCCAAGCGATCACCGGCGCACCGCGCAATGCGCTGTACGAACGCGCACTGACCCTGAAAAACGCCGCGCAGGATGACTGACACTTGTCATCAGCACGGTGGTGCCGCATAATCCGCCCTCTACCGCCCGGGTGGCGAAATCGGTAGACGCAGGGGATTCAAAATCCCCCGTAGAAATACGTGTCGGTTCGAGTCCGACCCTGGGCACCAATCAGGCTTCCTGAACAAGTTCAAGGAAGCCCAGAAAACCCCGCAAAGCTTAGGCTTGCGGGGTTTTTCACGTCCGCCGTAGTCCGTTATTGTCCATGGGCAGTCAGCGATTTTAGGTACACGCTTAGGTATACCGAATCGAAGATCTGCCCCGATATACCCAAGCCGCGCGCAATCGCGCCTCTTACCCGATACCGACTGGCGCAACGTCATAGCATCGGAACAATCCTTTGCAGTTGCATCCCTTGCACTCAGGTCTACGCAGTTGCCATTCCACAGCGCCAGTAGCCCCGCGCGCGGTAGATCCGGCGCGCATTGCCGATTGAAATGAAGGCGGGCTCAGCGGCCCCGATGCCAGCGCATTCCGGCAAATCATGCTGGATAAAGATGAACTCCAGGAGATATCCAACGGTCATTGCCAAAGAGTGCAGTGTACTTGGCAGCTTTGGTAATGCGACCGATGACTTCCTGGCAATCGACGACCATCCTTGGTTCATCCGCATTGAAGGAGCCACCGACCATGACCCAGATCAAACCCGGCACACCGCCACTGGATGACGTTACGCATGCCGCATCACAGAACGGCGACTGGTTCCTGCAAACCATCGTGCGCATGGTCAACACCACGGCGCTGCGGGTGCCGGTAACGCTTACGCTGGGCGGCGGTCTGGTCAGTGGTGATCTGATCAGCGGCAAGGAGTATTTCGCTGCTATCGGTGACATGTTTGCGACTGCGCCTGCTGCTGACGGCAACCAGATCGGCGCACAGCTGGCGAGCCACTTCGCCGGCCACGGCGAAACGGTTTATGGCCCCACGGAAAACAACACTGATCAGGCCGGCATGACGCGCCACGCGTTCATCCATTTGAAGAACGCACGCTTCGTTGACAATGCCGGCGCGATTCCCGATGCGGGCCTGCTGTGGCGCGGCCGCATTGATGAGGTGATCGGCTTTTCCTTGGGCTCGGTGCGTACTTCGCCCAAAAGCGACGGATGATGCCCCATCCATCGCCAACAATTTGTATCCGTGGCCGTGACGCAAGTCAGGGCTTCGGTTGTTTCAGTTGAATACAAATGATTTTTTACTGGCTGCACGACTGTGGCTAGACTGGCAAAGGCATCAGTCTATTAAGCTGTCAGGCGCCGGGGGCCAGCAATGAATCAGAACGAACTCGCTTCACAGGTGAGCGGGCTATCACAAGCTGTAGTTGACGACAAACGCTGGACGAACGAAACGCTGGACGTCGCAGTGCTCGGCATGCTGCTCTATGGGTATGCGCTGGCTGTCGGTCGAATGGTAATGATGCTCGATATTGAAGACATTGATGCGGCCGTTCAGAGGTGCTTCACCGATACGGTTGGTGCGGCCGGGAAGTGGAGCGAAGGTCTGGTCGCGGAAGCCAGCCTTTCCGCATCCGACAAGGCTCACCACCCGGGCAATCACGAACTGATTGGAGTGGGCCACTCTTACTTCGGCGTCAAAGACCGGCGTCTGGTTGTCGACAACATTTTTGCCAACATGGCGAGTGTACGCAGCCGAGCCGGTTGACAGTGCGCCATGCCTGTCGGAGCCCGATTCTTGTCATCGACGCAGGTCAAACACCGCGTCCAGCCAGAAATGAAAACCCCGCAATGCGATGACTGGCGGGGTTTTCTGTTGTGGGCAGCCTTACCCGCTCTGCATTGATCAGCACCTGCTTTGCAGGCTTGCCAACAGCACGCTTGGACATACTCTACTTGATCGATTGCGCCGTAACCCGCATGCGCCCAACCGTTTGCGCGAGTACACCGTCACGCCGATCAAGGCGCAAAGAGGCTTCCGGGCGAACTGTCCTGTCGCAGCAAGAGAAACAGGTACGCGTCACCCGGTCACCCATCAAGGCACCGGTGGAAAGGGTGTGGCATGAGGCAAGCTATCGAGCAGCTTCTTCCGCACGATAGCCAGCGATACACCATCCACTTCCAGCAGGTAAGAAATCACGGCCACCAGGGCCTCGGTCTGGTGGCGCTGGGTTTCTTCGATACGCACCAGCGTATCGAACGCCCCGGGCTGGAAGCTTTCCTGCAGGCGCACCACCACCTCCCGGTTCAACGACCGGTTTTCCTTGTCGGCGGCGGCTTTCAGCGTTTCGTACAACGCCCATGGCAAACGGAATTGACTGCGATACATGTCACTCATTACCTAATGTTGACGTGTATATAAGTGGTTCGTATAGTGACGGCTCGCCACTAACTTACAAAGAATTGCCATCTGCGGCATCTGGCAACGGCTGGCAAGGTCAGCCATGCCGCACTGCGGATGACCGGCCGTGGGCCGGAAACGATCTGGCATGTTCATTACCCTCTCCTTTCCAAGTGGGAATGCAGGCGGCAAGCAACACCCCCGGGTTGATATCCGCACGGATGCGGTGCTGTTTTCATCGCCGTCTCCTGTCACTTGGTGATGCATCACGCAGGATCAACGCTGCGGAAGCCGGTATTTTTCCGTTTGTGATGCAGCGCACATTCGCCTGAGTGGCCAGGCAAAACAGCGCCAGGACACGGTGCATCTACTCTGGGATGGCCTTGTGTTCGCCTCCATCGCCTGTCCGGTCAGCGGCGGCCTACGCCGGATTCGGCCCATTCCCGTCTCGGAATTCCCGGCCTCGGGTTGCCCAATCAACCTGTTCATCGATGCGTTCAGCCTTCGCCAAAACTGCATCGTTCCGGTTGGGATGCCAGGTATGGCAAAAAACCGCGCGCCAGACCGCCGCTCTGCACAGCCGCGCAGACCGGCTTGAAAATGCGCCAGTGGCTGCACGCGATGTAGCGCAACAGACAGCGGCGACACCCTCATTCCTGCAACAAGAAAAATTACCCGTCATATCAACCGGATGAAGAAACCAATTCCATTTTGGTTATTTTCTTGTAAGTTGATAGAGGGTGGTCATAGGCACTGCAGTGGTGCCGTGCTACCCGGCAAGCACAAGGGGGGTGAGCGTGGCCAAGCACGGCAAGCTAAGGCTGGGTGAGGTGTTGATCCAGCATCGGGTGATTTCGCAGGATCAGCTCAAGCAGGTGCTGGACGAGCAGCATGCCACCGGCCGCCGGCTGGGCAAGGTGCTGATCGAGAATGGCTATGCCAGCGAGCAGGACATCTGCCAGGCCATGGCAGTGCAGCTGAACATCCCCTTCATCAGCCTGGCCCACTATGATCTGAACCCGTCTTTGTCCCGCCGGCTGCCCGAAGCGCTGGCGCGCCGCGCACGGGCGCTGTTGCTGGAAGAGCGCTCTGATCACCTGCTGGTGGGCATGTGCGACCCCAGCGATATTTATCTTTATGATGAAATCTCCAGCACACTCAAGCAGGAAATCTCCGTTGCCATCGTGATGGAAAACGAGCTGATCCCCGCGCTGGATCATGTGTACCGGCGCACCGAGGAAATCAGCGGCCATGCACGCGCGCTGGAGCAGGATCTGGGCGATGTCGACGCGGCGACGCCGGTGGTGGAACTGGCGCGCACGCAGGAAGATGCGCCGGTGGCACGGCTGGTGCAGTCGCTGTTTGAAGATGCCAGCCAGGTGCAGGCATCGGACGTGCATATCGAGCCGCAGGAAAGCAGCATCAACATCCGCTTCCGCATCAATGGCGAGCTGCAGCTGCAAACCGTTGGCGATATCCGCATTGCCGCCGCGCTGGCACAGCGGCTGAAATTGATTGCCGGGCTGGATATCTCCGAGCGCCGCCTGCCGCAAGACGGGCGCTTCCAGATCGAGGTCAAGCAGGGGCCGCTGGATGTGCGGATTTCCACCATGCCCACGCCCTATGGCGAATCGGTGGTAATGCGGCTGCTCAGCCAGGCCGGCCATGCGCTGCGGCTGGACAAGCTGGGCATGCCCGAAGCCATCCTGCGCAAGCTGCGCACGCTGCTGGGGCGCAGCAGCGGCATGCTGGTGGTCACCGGCCCCACCGGCAGTGGCAAGACCAGCACGCTGTACGCAGCGGTGAGCGAGATCAACGACGTGCGCAGCAAGATCGTCACCGTGGAAGACCCGATCGAATACCGGCTGCCCGACATCACGCAGATCCAGGTCAATGACAAGATCGAGCTCAGCTTTGCGCGCGTGCTGCGCTCGGTACTGCGGCAAGACCCGGACGTGATCCTGGTGGGCGAAATGCGCGACCAGGAAACCGCGCAAGTGGGCATGCGCGCCGCCATGACCGGCCACATGGTGCTGACCACGCTGCACACCCGCAATGCGGCCAGCACGCCGGTACGGTTGATCGACATGGGCATTCCGCCCTACCTGGTGGGCGTATCGCTGCAAGCGGTGATCGCGCAGCGGCTGGTAAAACTGATCTGCGATCACTGCAAGGAGCGCGCCAAGCCCACGCCGGTAGAGCAGGAATGGCTGAAGCAGACGCTGGGCGATGCCGTAGCGCAGTTGCAACTGAAGCATGGTGCCGGCTGCAGCCATTGCCATAACACCGGTTACTCGGGCCGCGTGGGCATCTACGAGATGCTGGAAATGAACAGCACGCTGGCAGCGCTGATCAGCCAGGGGCAAACACAGCCCTTCATCAACGAAGCGCAGCAGCAGATCCGCGGCACCAGCCTGTTCGATCAGGCGGTGCGGCTGATGGAAACGGGCCGCACCACGGTGCAGGAAGTGATCCGCCTCAACAACCTGCTGGAGGAATAAGCCGGTGCTCACCTACAAATACCGCGGGCGCAACCTGCGCGGCGAGCTCGTCACCGGCAAACAGCAGGCGCGCAGCGAAACCAGCCTTGCCACGCAACTGATCAACAACGGCATCGTGCCGGTGATGATCGAGGAAGACCGCAGCGAGCAGAATGGCAACACGCTACGCGCGCTGTTGCGGCTGGAGCGCATCAGCACTGAAGACATGCTGCTGTTCACCCGCCAGATGCACGCCATGCTCAAGGCCGGCATTCCCATCATGCGCTCGCTGGCCGCACTGCAGCAGTCCAGCGCCAACCCGGCACTGGCCAAGGTGATCCAGGCGTTGCGCAACGGCCTGGATGAAGGGCGTGAGCTCTCGCAGGCCATGCGCCAGCGGCCAGACGTGTTTTCGGTGTTTTTTGTCAGCCTGATTCAGGTAGGGGAGCTCACCGGACGGCTGGATGAAATTTTCCTGCGGCTGTTCCGCTACCTGGAGTTCGAGCACAGCACGCGCCGGCAGATTTCCTCCGCGCTGCGTTACCCCAGCTTCGTGCTGGTGGGCGTGATGATCGCCATTGCCACCATCAACGTATTCGTGATCCCGGCCTTTGCCAAGGTCTACAAGGGCTTCAATGCCGAGTTGCCGCTGCTGACCAAGGTACTGATCGGCATCTCGGACTTTACCGTCGAATACGGTGCCGCCATCGGCATTGCCTTCGTCGCGCTGGTATTGGGCATCGGTTACTACCTGAAAACACAGGGTGGCCGCTACCGCTGGCACAAGCTCAAGCTCCGGCTGCCGGTGGTGGGCGAGATCGTGCACAAGGCCACCATGTCGCGCTTTGCGCGGGGCCTTGCCATCACCATGAAAAGCGGGGTGCCGGTGTTGCAGGGCGTGGGCGTTGTCAGCCGCGTGGTGGACAACGACTACATCGCGCTGCGCATCGACCAGATGCGCCTGGGCATAGAGCGCGCAGAGAGCGTCACCCAAGCGGCCACCACCGCCGGGGTATTCACCCCTGCGGTGCTGCAGATGATCGCCATCGGCGAGGAAACCGGCGAACTGGACGAGCTGCTGGCCGAGATTGCCGACATGTACGAGCGCGAGGTGGACTATGGCGTGGCCACGCTGGGGGCGCGCATCGAGCCCTTGATGATCATGATGCTGGCCGGGGTGGTGCTGGTGCTGGCGCTGGGGGTGTTCCTGCCGATCTGGGATCTGGGCAAGGTAGCCATGCATGGCGGTCAGTAAGCGGCGGAAACCGCCCCTTCAAAAGAGCCGGGCAGCTACCGACAAAATGGTTCGCATCGGTAGCTTTTTCCCGGCAATTCCATTATCAATAAAATTAGCGTCATATACGGGTAAGCAAATACCGGAGCGCTAGGGCATTTTTCTGAACAGGGGAAGCAGAAATGGACAGGCGACAAGTTGGTTTCACCTTGCTGGAACTGGTAATGGTGATCGTGATTCTGGGCATCCTGGCCGCCGTGGCGCTGCCGCGGTTTTTCGATCTGTCCGGCGATGCCAACAAATCGTCGCTGGCCGGTACGGTAGCCGCCATCAACTCCGGCAATACCATCAACTATGGTGCACGCAGCATCGACGTTGCCAATGGCGTGGCCGTGGCATCACGGCGCGGCGTGGCAGTGGCCAATTGTGACGATGCGTGGAAGCTGATCGGCACTGGCGCAGCGACGCAACCTGCCGGCTACGTGATGACCCCTCCTGCCACGATTCCGACCACGGTGGGCTCGCAATTCACTTGCACAGTCACCGCCAACGGCAACAACGGCAGTGTGGTGCTGACGGTCATACAGTGAGCCGGCATGATATCGGCAGCCCGCACACTGCCAGCGCCTGTACCATGCCGCCCGCTGCGGCATGGGGGCTTCACGCTGGTGGAGTTGATCATCGTGATGTCGGTCATGGCCATCTTGCTGGCCATGCTGGCACCCCGCATGTTCAACACGCAGCAGTTCACCGTGCGTGGCTTTGCCGATCAGTTGATAGCCAGCCTGCGCTTTGCGCGTGAAACTGCCATTGCCCAGCGCGCGCCCGTCTACGTGCAGGTAAGTGGCAACCAGGTGCGTTTTTGCCTGGATGCGGCGTGCACGTTGCCAGCGACCGGAGCGGATGGCAAAAGCCCGTATATCGTCAGTGCGCCCGGCAGCGTGAGCATCGCCGGCAGCGGCAACTTTGCCTTCGATGCGCTGGGCGCCGCGACGCTGGCCAGCCCCATGACGCTCAGCCTGGTGGGCGACGTGGGGCAGATCATCACCATCGAAGCGGATACCGGCTATGTGCACTGATACAGCCAGCCGCCCTGCGCAATCCACCCCGCTGACCAGCGGGGAGACCCGCGCTGCCGCACCCGGCTTCCAGATTTATCCAGCCAGTACCCGGGCGAACGCGCCCTGTCTGCCGGTTCGCCCGTCCTGCCTCCGGCAGCGCGGCTTCACCCTGTTCGAGCTGATTTTCTTCATCCTGATCGTCGGCATCGCGGTGGCCGGCGTCACACAGGTTTATGCAGTGGCAGTCCGCGCCAGCGGCGACCCGATGCTGCGCAAGCAGGCGTTGATGATTGCCGAGTCGCTACTGGAAGAAATCGAGCTGCAGCCATTTGCCGCATCATCCACGCCCTACAGCGGCACTAGCCGCAGCCTGTTCGATCACGTGGCCGCGTACAACGGCTATACCATCACCGGCATCAGGGATCTCAACGGCACCGCCTTGCCCGGCCTCAGCGCCTATACGCTGGCGGTAACGGTGCAGGCACCGGCTGCGGCCATCGGCGGGGTCACCCCGGCCAATATCTGGGTGATCACCGTCACGGTGACGGACGGGGCCGGCGCCAGCACGCGGCTGACCGGCTACCGGTTCAATTATGCATAGCCGCAAGCTGCTCACGCCCCGTCGCCCCCTGCCCCGCTTGCAGCACGGTTTTTCGCTGGTCGAGATGATCATGGCGCTGACCATACTGGCGATCATTTCCGCCACAGTGGCCATCTTTCTGGATGGCCCCATCCGCGCCTACCTGTTGAACCGGCAGCGCGCAGAGCTGGTAGCCACTGCCGACGCCAGCATGCGCCGCATCAGCCGCGATCTGCATCTGGCCCTGCCCAACAGCATCCGCCTTGCCAGCAGCGGCAGCACCGTACTGCTGGAAATACTGCAAACCCGCAACGGCGGCATGTACCGCGACCAGAGCAGCAGTGCCGGCACTGGTGATCCGCTCCGCTTCGAGGGCGACAGCGCATTCGATACCCTGGGCAGCCTGCCCGCCAGCGGCAATACCGCCATCGTGCCCAATCAGGATCAACTGGTGATCTTCAACCTGGGTTTCGGCCCGCAAGATGCGTATGCGGGGCAGAACCGCAGCCTGATCCGCACGGTATCGGCCGGTGCGCTGGCCGACGAAACCCATATCACCTTCGATGCAACAACCTTCCCGCTGTCGTCCCCCGGTGCACGTTTCCAGGTGATCAGCGGCGCGCTGACCTTTTCGTGCACGCCCGGCGCGGCCGACAGCGCCGGCAACGGCACCGGTACGCTCAGGATGTGGCGCAACTACACGATACAGACCACGCAACCGCTGGTGCAGCCGGCAACAGGGACTGCAGCGCTGCTGGCCAGCAACGTCAGCGCCTGCAGCTTCCAGTACGATCCGGATCCGGTTGGCGCAGCGCAGCGCAATGGCGTTGCCACACTGCAGCTGACACTGACGCGCGGTGGCGAATCGGTCAGCCTCTACAACGCGGTGCATGTCAGCAATGTGCCGTAACGGCTTTGCGCTGATCAGCGCCTTGTTCCTGCTGGTAGTGCTGAGCGCGCTGGGTGCCTTCGTGATGACGTTGTCGACCACATCGCAGCAAAGCGCCACGCTCGATTTCCAGGGTAGCCGCGCCTACCAGGCGGCACGGGCCGGCATCGAATACGCGGCCTTCCAGGCGCTGACCAGCGATAGCTGCACCAGCGCCAGCATCAGCGTGGGCGGGTTGCTGGCCGACTTCGTGATCAATGTGCAATGCACACGCAGCACGCATAACCAGGCCGGCAATACCATCACCGTGTACCAGCTGACTGCCACCGCGTGCAATCTGGGCATCACCGCCACCTGCGGCCCGGCACAGCGCAGCCCCAACTATGTGGAAAGGCAGATTTCCGCCACGGTGGCCAAATGCCTCGACACCAGCGGGGGGGCCTGCGCATGAGCCCACGCGGAAACCTGTTGCGGTGCATGCTGCTGGCATTGTTGCTGCTGGTGGCCAATCCGCTGCGGGCGGCCATTACCGAAGTCGCCGCTACCACCGCGATCGGTGCCAATGGCACCACGGCCTCGCTCTCGATAGCGGTGCCGGCCGGCACGCTGGCCAATGATGTATTGCTGGTGCAGATCAGCGCATCCAAGGCGAGCGAAACCATTACGCCGCCAGCGGGCTGGACACTGATCCGCAGCGAAACCGCAACGCTGCTCGGCGCCGGCATGACGCAGGCACTGTACTACCGCGTGGCCACCGGCACCGAAAGCGCGTCGTACAGCTTTGGCGTGTCCATCCCCACCTGGGTGGCGGGCAGCATGATCAACTTCCGTGGCGTCAGCACCAGCTCCCCGATCTTTGGCCATAGCGGTCAGGGGGGCGTCTTGCTGCTGGCCACTGCGCCCGCGGTGGCATCGTGCCCGGTCGGCGCCATGCAGGTGGGCCTGTTCGGCTTCAATACCGGCGCACTGGGGCTAACCATCGGCGTGGGGCTGTTTCCGTACGCGTCCACCACCACCAACCCGGTGCTGGGTGTCACCATCGTCAACGGCGGCAATGTCATGGGCGCTGCCGGTACTTGCCCGGCGGTCACCACGCTGGCGGTCAGCGTCACCGCCAACGTTGCCCAGCAAGTGGTGCTCAGGCCTGCAGTGGTGCCCGTCACCATCGATCACTTCGAGCTGAACCCGCCCACCACCGGCATTACCTGCCAGCCGCAGAACATCACCGTCAAGGCGTGCATGGATACCGCGTGCACCAGCCTCTACAGCGGCTCGGTATCGGTCACGCTCGGCCCTGCCAGCGCCTGGGGCAGTGCGTCGTCGCAAACGCTCTCCAATGGCACCGGCACCTATGCATTCCAGCCACTGATACCTGGTAGCTATACCTTATCGGTGCTGTCGTCCAATCCCACTGCAGTGGGTGCTACCACCTGCCCCACCGGGGGCAACGGCACCTGCACCATACAGATCTACAACTCGGGGCTGGTGTTCAACCCGCCCACTTATGTGCTGCCCAATCTGGTATCGGGCATCAACTCCGCCACCATCACCGTGGCTGCGTTGGGCAGCGATCCCGCCAGCAAGCAGTGCATACCGGCCCTGGCCAATGTCACCCGCACGGTGTCGTTCTGGAGCAGCTATCTCAACCCGGCCAGCGGCACCAGGGCGCTTACGCTGATTGCCAATCCCAACGGCGCGGCCACCACCAATACGCTGCTGGGCATTTCCCCCGGCACGCCCGTGCTGCTGACCTTCAACGCCAGCGGGCAGGCGCAGATCCAGCTCAATTATCCGGATGTGGGCCAAGTGGGGCTGAACACGAGCTATGTGGGCAGCGTCGCCACTGCGGACCTGGGATTGAGCCTCACCGGCAGCGCCAGCTTC
The DNA here is from genome assembly GCF_009848685.1 of Andreprevotia sp. IGB-42. Lineage (GTDB taxonomy): Bacteria > Pseudomonadota > Gammaproteobacteria > Burkholderiales > Chitinibacteraceae > Andreprevotia. The sequence continues at coordinate 144,128 of NZ_WXTX01000008.1, read as the reverse complement.
TATACCAAGCCCTATACGCTGGCGCTGAGCAACATCAAGCGCACCAGCGATAACAGCAGCCCGCCCAGCAACCCCACCGGGCCTTCATCCGCGCTGTTCGCCCGCGCTGGCGATGCGCTGACCATGACGGTGACGGCGAAAAACTTCGCCGGCCAGGCCACACCCAATTTCGGCAAGGAAACCCCGGCGCAAGGTGTGGTGCTGACATCCACCCTGGTAGCGCCGGCAGCCGGCACCAACCCTGCGGTGCTGCCGGCCAGCGGCAGCAGCCAGTTCGGCGGCTATTACCTCAACAGCGGTTTCAGCGGTGGCGCCGTCACATTGACGGACCTGGTTTGGAACGAGGTGGGCATCATGCAACTGGTGCCGCACGTGGCCAATGCATCCGGCCTGGGTTACTTCACGCTGGGGGACCTGGGTAGCGGCGATGGCTCGGTACAGACGCCGTCGGCCAATCTGGGCCGCTTTGCGCCGCACCACTTTGCCATGGGCACGCCAACATTGACCAACCGGGCCGACCTGAGCTGCAGCCCGGCATCCACCTTTACCTATCTGGATGAACCGCTGTCCGCACAGTTCCAGCTGACCGCGCAAGCTGCCGCCAACCAGACCACCCGCAACTACGACAGCACGCTGGGCTTTGCCAAGCTGGTCAGCACCACTTCGTTGGGGCTGGCAGCAGCCAATATCGCCGGCGGCAGCGTGCAGCCGCTGAACAGCCGGCTGACCGTCACCGCGCAAACCGTCAACTGGTCTTCCGGCGTAGCCAACGTGAGCCCCACACTGAAAATTGCCCGGGCAGCAAATCCGGACGGACCGTACCTGAACAGCTATATTGGTACTGCACCCGGCGACAGTGACATGACAGCACTGGCCAGCAGTGCACTCAATATCGATACGCAAAGCAGTGGCAGCGCCAATCACGCCAGTCTGGGCAGCACCATATTGCGCTATGGCCGATTGAAATTATCCAATGCACTGGGTTCGGATCAGCTCGATTTGCCGGTGCCGGCAATACTGGAAAGCTGGAATAACGGCTTTACGCAAAACCGTGATGACAATTGCACGGTGGTATTGCCATCCGGCATTGGCGTAGCCAGCCTTGGCAATTACACCGGTGGGCTCAATGCCGGCAATATGGGCGCATCGCATATCAATTTCGGTACCGCGCCGGCGCGGGCAATCCAGGGCAAGGTGGCGTTGTCGCTACTGCGCCCGGCAGGCACGGTGAAAGGCAGCGTGGACATCACCATAGACCTTGCTGCCAACGGGTTTTCCTATCTAAAAGGCATTCTGGCCGCGGGTAATTTCAATGCCAGCCTGATGCCATGGGCACGGGCGGCATTCGGCCTGTATGCAAGCCGGCAGCCCATGATTTACCTGAGGGAAAATTACTGATGGCCCATGCGCAGGGATTGCCACGATGACCATACTGCACAGAATGCTGAAATTGATACAGCGCCGCAGCCGCCATCTGAATTGGACTGCAATCGGCTTCGGTATGCAGGAATACACGGCGCTCAGCATATCGATGCTGGGCAAAAAGCCGCGGATGACCGCTTTCTCCACATTGAATGCCGCAGATCTGCAGCAATTGCGCACCGGCAAGGATAAAGTCACCACGCTGCTTGATCCCGGCCAATACCGGCTGCTGCAAATCGACACCCCCAATGCCGCCCCGGATGAATTGCGCACCGCAGTGAAATGGCGCATCAAGGACATGCTGGACCGGCATATCGATGACATCACCATCGACGTGATCGATATCCCCATTTCCCGCGAGGTGGTACGCACGCCCATGCTGATGGTGGTGGCTGCCAACAACGATGCGATCCAGTCCCGCATCAAGGTGCTGCGCGACGCCAGCATCCCGCTGGACGTGATCGATATCCCCGAACTGGGGCTGCGCAATGTGGCGGCATTGCTGGAGAAACCGGGCCAGGCGGTGGGCATGGTGTGGTTCGGCAACGGCCAGGGCCTGTTGCTGGTGGTTCACCACGGCGAACTCTTCATGTGGCGCAACCTGGAAACCGGCAGCGGCCGCTATGGCATTGCCAGCGACCACGACAGCTACGTGGACCGCACCGTGCGCGAAATCGTCCGCACGCTCGACCATGTGGACCGGCACTTCAGCGAACTGTCGCTCAGCCACCTGGCCATCCTATCGGCCGAGGACAGCGCGGATCTCGTCGCCGGGCTGGAGCGCACGCTGGACCTGCCCATCGAACTGGCACACCCGGCAACACTGATCGACGGACTGGAAGAACAGCTGCCCGATCCGGTGCAGCAGATGGCGCTGCTGCCGCTGATTGGCGCGGCACTGCGCGTGACGGACGACTTGCGATGACCCAGCAGATCAACCTGTTCAATCCGCTGTTCCGCAAGAAGACCAAGATCTTCGGCGCGAACTTCATCGGCCTGACACTGGCGATACTGACCGTATCGGGCCTGCTGGCGTGGGGCACTGCACGTTACCAGGTCTACCGGCTGACGCAGCAACTGCAGGTGCTCGAAGAGAGCAAGGCCAAGCTTGCCGCCAACCGCAATGCCGAAAGCGGCAAGACCGGTGAAACGGCGGAAAACCAGCAAGTGGCCAACCACCTTGCCGAGGTCAACAAGACGCTGCTCGAACGGCAGATGACCATGAGCAAGTTCCAGTCGAGCTCCCGATCGTTTTCCGCCTATCTGGATGGTTTTGCCGGCGCACAGATCAGCGGCGTGTGGCTGACCGTCATCGATATCAAGGCCGACAAACTGTCGCTGGAAGGCCAGGCGCTGTCGGCACCGCTGATCCCAGCCTATCTGGACGCTCTCAAGCAGCAACGCGTGTTCACCGGCCAGCAATTCGGCGCCTTGCAACTGGGCAGCGTGGCTGGCAGCAATGCCATCCGCTTCGAGCTGCAGAACGTCGATAGCGGCCCTGGCAAGGAGAAGAAGTGATGACGCCCTTCCTGCGCACGCAATGGGCCAAGCTCAGCTACTACATCGACGCGCAGACCATGCGCCAGCGGCTGCTGATGCTGGGCGTTGCGGTGATGGTGCTGGTGCTGCTGGGCGACAACCTGTTGCTGCGGCCGGTGCAGAAAGAGCGGGCCCGCTTGCAGAAGGCACTGGGTGGGGTCAGCGAGGAACTCATCTATTACGACAACCTGCGCAGCCTGGAGATCGACATGCAAAGCGGGCTGGTGAAAGCCGACATCCGGAAAATGGAGAGCGACATCGCCGCGCGCACTGCGGAGCTTGCCGAGCTGCGCAAGAAGTTCATTCCGCCCTACAAGACTGCCGAAATGCTGCGGGGCCTGATCAGTGCAGAACCCAAGCTGACGCTGGTCAGCATGGAAACGCTGCCCCCTGCCAAGCTGGACCCGCTGGCCAACGAACAGAATGCGCTGTGGCAGCACAGCCAGCGAATGACGCTGCAGGGGGATTACTTCGTGGTACGCAACTACCTGCGTGCGCTGGAGCAGAGCGACTGGCCGATCTTCTGGCAGGAAATCCGCCTCGACAGCGACGGGCGCGGCCCCGCGCGCGCCACGCTGACGTTTTCCTCACTGAGCGAGGACGAACAATGGCTGGATCTGTGATGCCCCGGTGGCTGGCCCGCCTCGTACTGCTCGCGCTGGTCCTGCCGTGCATGCCGGCAGCGCATGCCGAAACCGACCCGATGCGCATGCCGGCCGCAGCAGCCCCCGCCAGCAGTGCCAGCAGCGCGGCGATGCAGCGCGCACCGCTGGTGCTGACGCTTATCAGGCTGCGCGGCACGCAGCGCACCGCGTGGATCAACGACCGCCCGCTGATCGTGGGTGACCGCATGGAAGGCGCCACCGTAACCGCCATCGACCTGGCCGGTGTCACCTTGCAGCGTGACGGCCAGCGCGAATACCTGGCGATCACCCCGCCGGTAAAGATCAAACGTGCCGCAGCAGCGGCCAGCAAACCAACGCGAGCCAGACCAACGATAACCGGGGAACCCGCGCCATGAACAAGATCATCAGTCTAGCCGCCCTCTGCCTGGCAGGGTGCGCTTCCACCGCGGACCGGCAAGCCAATCTCAGCGAAATTCGCCAGGCCGTGGCAGAAGCCACTGCGGCCGCAGCCAGCCGCGCCGCTGCTGTGCCGCCACCTGCCCCGGTAGTGGAAGCCGCGCCACGCCCGGCACCAGCACGCGAAATCGCCTCGCCGCGCTTCGATCTGGTGGTCAACAACGCCCCCATCCAGCAGGTACTGATGGGCATGGTGGCCGATACGCCGTACAACATGATCGCGCACCCCGATCTGAAGGGTACCGTTACCCTGCAGCTCAAGAACGTGAGCGTACCCGAGGTGATGCAGGCATTGCGTGATCTGTATGGTTACGACTACCGCATCGATGGTAACCGCGTGACGGTGCTGTCGCCCGGCCTGCGCACGCGCATTTTCCAGATCAACGTGCCCACATCGGTACGTAATGGCGAATCGGAAGTGCGGGTGATTTCCGGCTCGATCACCGACAACAACGCAGCCAATTCCAGCACCGGTACCGCCAGCGAAACCATCGTCAACAGCACGCGCATCCGCACCAGCAAGAAGAACAATTTCTGGGAAGGCCTTACCGCATCGCTGGCCACGCTGGTACCGCCCGGTGAGGGGCGCAGCGTGGTCGTCAACCCGGATGCCAATGTGCTGCTGATCCGCGCGATGCCCGAAGAAATCCGCGCAGTGGAGGATTACATGCGAATCGTCCAGGGCAGCATGATCCGGCAGGTGGTGCTGGAGGCCAAAATCCTCGAAGTGCAGTTGAGCGACGGTTTCCAGAGCGGCATCAACTGGAATGCGCTGGGCGCCATCAACGGCCACCCGTTCGGCTTTGGCGTGGGGGTGAATGGCAACGCGCTGAAGTTTCCCGGCGTAGATACGGTGAACGCCACGCAGGCATTGGCGCTGGGTGGCGGGTTGACGGGTGCACAGGGCCGTACTGCCAGCGGCCTGTTTGCCATGGCGTTGCAAACCACGGACTTCAGCGCGATGCTGCAAATTCTGGGCAGCCAGGGATCGGTGGAAGTATTGTCCAGCCCGCGCATCGCCACGCTCAACAACCAGCAGGCCGTCCTCAAGGTGGGGCGTGATGAATTCTTCGTGACCGGCGTAACCACCAACAACACCAGCAATGGCGTCACCACCACCTATTCGCCATCTTTCACCACGCAGCCGTTCTTTTCCGGCGTGGCGCTCGATGTCACGCCCACCATCGACGGCGAAGGCCATGTGATCCTGCACATCCATCCATCGGTCAGCGACGTCAGTACCGTCAACAAGCAGATCGATCTGGGTGCTGCCGGCACCTTCACGCTGCCGCTGGCGTCGAGCTCGATCAAGGAAACGGATAGCGTGGTGCGCGCCAGCCTGGGCCAGGTGATCGCCATCGGCGGCCTGATGAGCCGCACCTCATCACGCAACCGCAACGAGGTGCCGGGCCTCGGCCAGGTACCGCTACTGGGGGCGCTATTCAGCAACGATGCCACCAGCTCCACCAAGCAGGAACTGGTGATCCTGCTCAAGACCTCGTTTGCCGATGACGACAGCAGCACACTGCAGCAAGTGAGCGAGCGGCTATCCACCTTCGATACCGGGCCGAACTCGCTGTCCTTGTCCCTGTCGCCGTCAATATCGGTGCCAGCTGCGCCAGCACCTGCCCCGGCACCCTGAACGGCAGCCGTCACAGTGAAGAACGAAACAGGGGCAGCCCGGCAGGCTGCCCCTGTTTCATTTCCACGCTGCAATCCACGCCTGGCTGGCGGTGGCACAAGCACCCAGCTGCATGTAGCAACCAGCGCCGCTCATCCCGTTTGCCGTGTCAGCCTGTCTGCAGTTGCAGATCGAACTGGCGGAACGCATCCCTGAGCTGGTGTTTGAGCTGCTCGGGTTGCCATGGCTTGGTCAGGTAACGGAAGACGGCCCCCTCGTTGATCGCCTGCAATACCGTTTCCACATCGATATAGCTGCTCATCGCCACGCGTACCACGTTCGGGTGCAGCCGCTTCAGGCGGCTGAGCAGGTCCGCATCCGCGCTGCTGCGCTGGCTGGGGTCCACCATGATCACGCCCACTTCGTTGATGGCGAGCACATTGAGCGCCGCCTCGGTGCTGTCCACATTGAGGATGTGGTAGCCCTGCTCGCTCAGATCACGGAACAGGTAGGAATGCACGCGCAGATCGGTATCGAGCACCAGCAGCGTACGCGGATTGCGGTTGAGTACCACCTTGGGCAATTGCAGGCTGCCATCATGCGCCAGCAGTTGCGCGCAGCTGCTGACCGGCAGCGGCGGCGAATAATAATAGCCCTGTATCTGCTCGCACCCGGCCTGCAGCAGGAAGCTCAGTTGCTCGACGGTTTCGACGCCCTCGGCCACCACGCTGATGCCCAGCGAATGCGCCATGCTGATGGTGGCGCGCGTCATCGACGCGTTTTCGACGTTCAGATGCACATCATCGATGAAGCTCTTGTCGATCTTGAGCTGGCTGAACGGATAGCGGCGCAGGTAGCTGAGCGCCGAATAACCGGTGCCGAAATCATCAATGGACCAGCGTATGCCGGCCGTTTTCAGGTCCTGCATGATCTTCAGCGCCACGTCGACATTCTTCATCAGCAGGCCTTCGGTCACTTCGAGCTTGATGCGGCCTTCCGGAATGGCGTGGCGGGCCAGCGCACCGGTCACGAACTCGACGATGGCCGGGTCCTGCATGCTGAGCGCCGATACATTGATCGCCACCTCGCCCGGGTCGTACCCGGCCTGCAGCCACGTGGCCACCTGGCGCATCACGGTCTCGATCACGTAGTAATCGAGCTCCTTGATCAGCCCAGTTTCCTCCGCCACGCGGATGAACTCGATGGTGGGAATGAATTGGCCGTTGACCGACCAGCGGATCAGCGCCTCGAAGCCGCATAGCGTGGACGACGACAGCTCCAGTTGCGGCTGGTAGTACATTTCCAGCTCGGCATTGGCAATGGCATGGCGCAGGTCGCGCTCCAGCGCCACGCGCCGCTGGATCGATTCGTTCATCGGCAATTCGAAGCGGCTAGCCTGGCTCTTGCCCTGCTCCTTGGCCCGGTACATCGCGGTATCTGCGTTGCGCAGCAGGTCTTCGGCCTTTTCGCCATCACCCGGGTAGAAGCAGTAGCCCACGCTGGCGCTGGCATACACCTTGACGTCGCCCGCCAGCTCGACCGGCTCCGCCAGGCTCTGGCGGATGCGCTGCAATACGCCTTCCACATCTTCGGTGCGCTGCGCCTCGGGCAGCAGCAGCACGAATTCGTCGCCCCCCAGGCGGGCAACAGTATCGAATTCACGCACACAGGTCTGGATGCGGTTGGCCACTTCCACCAGCAGCCGGTCCCCCACCGAGTGGCCCAGGCTATCGTTCACGTACTTGAAGTTATCCAGATCGAGGAAGGCCACCGCAAACTGCTCGTGCTTGCGGTTGGCCTGCACGGCCGCCTGCTGGATGCGATCGAGCAGCAGCGTGCGGTTGGGCAATGCGGTCAGCGTATCGAAGTTGTTCTGATGCTCGAGTTCATCCTGGTAGCGCTTGATATCGGATATATCGCTGAGTACGCCGACAAAGTGGCTGACATTGCCTTCACCATCGAACGATGGCGCCACGCGCAGGTCGTTCCAGAACATGGAACCATCGCGCCGGTAGTTGCGCAGCACCGCTTTGCCCTCGATGCCCTGTGCAACAGCCCGCCGGATTGCCAGCAAGCCTGGCTGATCATGATCATCGCCTTGCAGGAAGCGACAATTGCGCCCCAGCACCTGATCCCGCGTGTAGCCGGTGATGCGCTCGAACGCCTGGTTCACGTAGATCAGCGGCTGCTGCGGATCGAGGTTATCGGTAATGGCAATCGCGCTGACGCTGGCTGCGATCGCCCGCTCGCGCAGCCGCAGCTCCAGGTCCACCACCTGCTGCGCGGTCACATCCTGCATCACCAGGATGGCGCCCTGGATATGCTGGCGCTCATCGGTAAGCGGCACTACCGAACTCAGCACCTTGCGTGCCTCGCCATCCAGTGCCACCACCTGCAACGTTTCGTGCAGCGTGGTTTTGCCCACCGTCAGCGCCGAATGCAATGCATAGCGCAGCGCCGACAGCGCATCGCCTGCTTCCACCTGAGGGGGCGTTACCGTCTTGTCGACCTCCAGCTGGGGAATGCTGCCGCCCCAGATCCGTACGGCCTCCGGGTTGTGCAGCATCAGCCCACCGCGTGCATCGGTCACCCAGATGCCCACCGGCAGGGTATTGAGCACCTGGCCGATCAGCGCCTCGCTGTGGCGCAATGCCACCTCGGCACGCTCGCGCTCGGCAACTTCGATACGCAATGCAGCAGTACGCTCGTTGACGAGGTTATCCAGCCGCTTGAAAAAGCGCACGCGCGCCAGGCTGGTGGCAAATTGCTGCCCCAGCGTGGTCAGCGCTTCCAGCTCTGCATCCTGCCACGCGCCAGCGTCATCGCGCACCACATTGAGAAAACCCAGGATGTCGTTGCCGACACGAATCGGCACGCATGCGTGCTGCTGATCCCCCGGCAATACCTCACAGCTGGTCACATTGAATGCGGAATGGGCATCGTCATTGGGCTGCACGTGCCCGCACGGGCAATCGGGCTGCTGCAGCTTCTGCAGCGTGCTTTCGGCCAGATCACCGCAGATACCGGCCAGCCGGTATTCGCCGGGCAGCGCATTTTCTTCCGAGAGCAGCGCCCAGCCGCTGCGCAGGTGCGGAAAGCGGATCAGGGTGGCCAGCGCTTTCTCGATCACTTCATGTTCGTTCTGCTTGTCGGTCAGGCTGGTGGAAAAATGGAACAGGCTGTCGAGCAGCGAGTACGACTGCATCAGCTCGCTGTGCTTGGTGCGCAACTGGCTGTTGAGCTGTATGCCCTGCTCATAGGTGGAAATGAGCAAGTCCAGGATTTGCTGGCGGTGCGCGGTGATCAGGTGGCGCTCGCCCCCCAGCACCACTTCCACGCCCCGGTTGGCGGCATCGTTATGGCGTACCTCCTGGTTGGCCAGAAAGTAACGCACGCGCGCGATCAGGTATTTTTCTTCGTAGGGCTTGAGGATGAAGCCATCCGCGCCACAGGCCAGGCCGCGCACCACGTCGCGCGCGTCGGACAGGCTGGTGACCAGCAGGATGGGAATGCCCTGCGATGCCGGGTCGAGCTTGAGGTGGCGGCATAGCTCGTAGCCGTCCATGCGCGGCATCACCACATCGCTGATGATCAGCGTGGGGCGGCGCTCGGCCACCAGATCCAGCGCCACCAAGCCGTTGTTGGCCGTGCGTACCACGCAACCATGCGTTTCCAGCAGGCCGCTCAACAGCGTTGCCTGCGTGGGGCTATCTTCAACGATCAGTACTTCCACGCCATGCAGCATTGCACCTCCTCACTGCAATACGCGTCCGCGCCGGGTATGCCGCGCTCTGGTGACCGCTGCCACGCAGCGCCGCACCCGTGCCGTTCGCGGCACATCCCATGGCTGCATCCGCATGTTTTCAACGAACAGTTAAATCAAGAAAGAATCAACCAAGACAACAATGTCTTTTTCTTTCCTGTTTATAGATGAAAAAAACGGGCAGCACTAAGCAACACCAAGGCCAGCGGGAGGGCTATGCGGGGTAAGTCAGCAGGCAGGAACGAGGGAAACCGCTGTTGCAGCCGGATTCATGGCGATATGCAGGACCGGGCTGTACGCGCCCGGGATTCTCCGAAGCGCATGTTTCGAATAACAGAGTGGCGTCAGCAAACACCGCTATGCAGCGTTATGCGTTGCTGCGCAGGCTCAGTGCTGCGAGGCCGCAACAGGCACAGGTTGCACCAGCACATCCCACGCCAGCATGGCCGAGCGCGCCAAACCCTGCAGCACGCTGCGATCAGCGCCATCGAGCGCTTGCATCGACATGCCCTGCCGGATGCCGGCATAGAACGCGGTCAGTGCGTCGATATCGGCATCGGCCGGCAGATCGCCGTCGGCCACGCCGCGCTCGAAGCGCTGGCGCAATATCGCCATAGACCGGCCACGGCGCTCGTGCAGGTGCTGCCATACGCCGGCGTTCTCCGGCGTACAGTTCACCGCAGACAGCAACACCATGCAGCCGGCCGGGCGGCCGGGCTCCGAAAAGCACAGTGCACTGGCACCCAGCATGGCGGACACCGCATCGCGCACATGCGGCTGGCTTTGCAGTACCGACTGGATGGCGGCGCCTTCTTCACGGTCGTACTGATCCAGCGCCTCCTTGAAGAGCCCTTCCTTGGAGCCGAAGGCGGCGTAAAGGCTGGGCGAGTTGATGCCCATCGCCTCGGTCAGGTTGGCGAGCGACGAGCCTTCATAGCCGTATTTCCAGAACACATCCATGGCCCGGTGCAATGCCTCGGCCCGGTCGAAGCAGCGCGGGCGCCCTCTTTCCGCCATTCCATCCTCGCAAAGAAAAAAATACGTAAGACCTGTGCAAACCAAGCTGCGCTGCGGCCTTGCCCCGGTTCAGCCATTTTGCGCATCGCATTTTTGTAACGATCATCACAGAAAATGGTTGACACCCCGATTTGACTGCCACGATCATATTTGTGTCGAACGATACAGATATTGGACACCCGCACAACGGTTTTGTCCACCCACCCCACCGGAGACCCCGATGCCGCACGTCCAATCCAACCCATCAGGCAAATGGCTGGTACTTGCCGCCGTTTGCCTGGCCGGCATGATGATGCCGCTCAGTTTTACCGCACCGGGGATCGCCATCCCCGCCATCAGCAAGGATCTGGGCGGCAGCGCGCTGACGCTGGCCTGGGTGGTGAACGGGTTCATCCTGGCCTTTGGCAGCGCAGTGATGGCCGCCGGCGCATTGGCAGACCGCTTTGGCCGCAAGAAAATGTTCCGCAACGGCATTATTGCGTTCGGCCTGCTGTCGCTGCTGCAGGTGTTTGCCCCCGACCTGGGCAGCCTGATCGCGTTACGCGCATTGCAGGGCATTGCCGCCGCCACCGCCATGGCGGGCGGATCGGCCTCACTGGCACATGCATTCGACGGCAAATCGCGCACGCATGCATACAGCCTGCTGGGCACCAGCTTTGGCGTTGGCCTGGCGGCGGGGCCGGTGTGGGCGGGCTTCGTGATCGAGCAATTTGGCTGGCGCGGCATCTTCCTCACCAGCACCGTGCTCAGCGTGCTGGTATTGATTTTTGGCGTGCCACGCATGCAGGAATCGCGGGATCCCGGTGCCAAGGGCGTGGATATCTGGGGCACGATCACCTTTACCGTGATGTTGCTGCTGCTCACGCTGGGCATCATGCAGGGCCCGCAAAGCGGCTGGGGCAGCCCGCTGGTGATCGGCCTGCTGATCGGCGCGGCGGCGTTCCTGGCCATTTTCATCCAGGTAGAAAAACTGCACCCGCGCTCGATGCTGGATCTCAGCCTGTTCCGCAACCAGCGCTTCCTGGGCGCGCAGGCGTTGCCGCTGGGTACCGCATTCAGCTTCGTGGTGCCGCTGATCATCCTGCCGATCCGCTTCATCGGCATCGAAGGTTACGAACCGGTCAAGGCCGGCCTGATGATGGTACCGCTGTCTGCCCCCATGCTGTTCGTGCCCTTCCTCGGCGCACTGCTCACGCGCTGGTTTGCAGCCAGCACGCTATGTGCGGTGGGCTTTGCCACCTCTGCGCTGGCGCTGCTGTGGCTGGCTACGGTTGCCCCCGGCGCACCTGCTGCCGATTTCATCTGGCCGATGTTCCTGATCGGCGTGGGCGCCGGCCTGCCGTGGGGGCTGATGGATGACCTGGCCATCAGCGTGGTAGCCAAGGAGCGTGCCGGCATGGCCACCGGCTTCTTCGCCACCGTGCGCGTGGCGGGTGAATCGCTGTCGCTGGCGGTGGTGGGCGCCATCCTGGTGGGTCTGCTGCAAGCGGGCCTGGCGCGGCAGCTCGGCAACGCGGCGTCGCTAGTGGAAATCGCCAACGCGCTGGCCGCAGCCGATATCCCGCAAGCGCAGGCATTGCAGGCCGGCGTCAGCCATGCCGGCTGGCTGCAGATTTACGGCAATGCATTCCACCACATGACGCTGGCACTGGCTGCACTGACCTTTGTTTCCGGCCTGATCGCCTTCCTGACCTTGCGCCGTGCGCATGCGGCGCACAGTGCCTTGCCTGAGCCGGTGCAAGCCAGCTTGCAGGCCAATGCGGGCGAGTAATTAGCAACGCAGGGGGTCGAGACTGAGCAACAGCCCGGTCCCCTTGCATGCGATAGATCCAGCAGCATGGTAATCCGCCGCCGCAAGAGGATGATCCACCAGCACGCACTAAACCAGTGCTGCCTACGCGCCCCACCTGCATAACGGAAAACCGCAATGATGGAAACGCCAACAGCCCCGCGTGCGTGACGGGCGTATGTTGCGGCCTCATTGCAACCCGACCGCAGGGCGGGAAAGATGATCAAGGGAATCACCTGCGGCGCACTGGCTGGCGCCGTATGGGGTGGCGTGTTCCTGGTGCCGCAAATCCTTGCCGATTTCAGCCCGCTGGAACTGATGACCGGGCGCTACGTGGCGTACGGGCTGGTATCGCTGTTGCTGCTGTTGCCGGTACTCAAACGGGTGCTGCCGCAACTGCAGCGGCACGACTGGATCACGCTGCTGTGGCTGTCCGTTGCCGGCAACCTGGTTTACTACCTGCTGCTGTCGGTTGCCGTACAGCGCGTGGGCGTGGCGCCAACTTCGCTGGTGATCGGCATGCTGCCGGTGCTGGTTACCCTGGTAGGCGTCACCGGGCACAACGCCATCCCTATCCGCCAACTTGCACTGCCATTGCTGGCCATCGTGGCCGGCGTGGCATGCACCAGCCATGACGTCTTTTCCGCCGCGCTGCCGGCCGACCTTGCGCAGGATGCAGGTAGCAAGGCCATCGGCCTGCTGGCTGCTGCCGGCGCACTGGTGGCATGGAGTGCCTACGCGGTCGGCAATGCGCGCCACCTGGCAAAACGCCCGGACCTGAGCAGCCACGACTGGTCGTTGCTGACCGGCGTGATCACCGGTGCGCTGGCGCTGATCGCCGCGCTGCCCTTGCTGCTGCCCGGTGCATCAGCAGCGGCCCCCGCGCGCAGCTGGGGCGTGTTCACGCTGATGATGATCGGCTTGGCGATCGGCCCGTCCGTGATCGGCACCGGGCTATGGAACGCCGCCACCCGCCGCCTGCCACTCACGCTGGGCGGACAGATGATCATCTTCGAAACGGTTTTTGCATTGCTCTACGGTTTTCTGCATGAGGGCCGGTTGCCGCGCCCGCTGGAAATCGCTGCCATCGTGCTGCTGCTGGGCGGCGTGGCCGCATCGTCGTGGGTACATGCCACGCAAGCGCCCCCACCCGGGCATGCTGGCTAAGCCTGTTCCCTGTCATACCCGTCGACCGACAAACGGCGCATATGCTGGAAAATACCTACATAGAAGAATTTTGTTCTGCTGTAATTTTGAAATCAAGACATAACAAATTGTGCATTGCACATTTTGCAGCTCAATGACTCACAGAACATTCTCCCACCGGCATATGCAGGGGGGCCGGTAACCAGAGCGGAAAAATGCATGGCCAAGCTTGACCAGATCGATGTCGCCATTCTTGAAGCGCTGCAACAGCAGGGCCGCATGACCAATGTGGCACTGGCGAAGCAGGTGGGGCTGTCCACCACGCCATGCCTGGAGCGCGTGCGCTCGCTGGAAGAAACCGGTGTGATCCGCAGCTACGCGGCGCAGCTCTCTGCCGAGCAGGTCGGGCTGGGGTTGATGGTGTTCATCGAGGTGGCGCTCGACCGTACTTCGGAAGCCGCATTCGAGGATTTCCGCGTGGCGGTACTGGGCGTACCGGAAATCCAGGAGTGCTTCATGGTGGCAGGCGGCTTCGATTACCTGCTGAAAATCCGCGTGCCCGACATGGCCTCGTACCGCTCCTTCCTTGGCAAGGTGCTCAGCGGCATCCCCGGCATTCGCGTCACCCACAGCTACACGGTGATGGAAGCGGTGAAGGAATCCTCCGCGGTCTCGCTCAACCATCTGGCCAGCAAAAGCGAATAGCCGCCACGCCGGGCGGCGTAACGGCCAACAGAGATCAGAACCAGCAATGCCGGCAGCCAGCCCCAACCGGGCCGGCCGTTTAGAACCGACGCAGTGGCAAACCGGTGCGTGCCTTGGGCACAGCCGAACGCGTCAACAGCGGTGTACACCACCCAAATCAGATCAGGAGATGTCGTCATGAAGTCGATGAAACAACAGTTCGCCATGCCCGCCTTGTGTATGGCGGCGCTCTTTGCAGCGCAGGCGCATGCCGATTACTCGGTAGCCATTGCCGGCCCGATGACCGGTGAATACGCATCCGCCGGCGAGCAGATCAAGCGCGGCGCCGAAATGGCCATAGCCGACATCAACGCCAAGGGCGGCGTGCTGGGCCAGAAGCTGAAGCTGGAAATCGGTGACGATGCATGCGACCCCAAGCAGGCGGTCTCGGTGGCCAATGCCATGGTCAACAAGAAGATCGTCTTCATGCATGGCCACTGGTGTTCCAGCTCGACCATCCCGGCTTCGGATATCTACAACGAAGCACAAATCCCCATGGCCACCGTGTCCACCAACCCCAAGGTGACCGAGCGCGGCCTGAAAAATATTTTCCGCATCATGGGCCGTGACGACCAGCAGGGCAGCGTGGCCGGGGCCTTCATCGCCAGCAAGTTCGCCGGCAAGAAAGTGGCTGTGGTGGACGACAAGAGTGCCTACGGCAAGGGCCTGGCGGATGAAACCGCCAAGGGCATGCAGGCCAAGGGTGCGAAACCGGTGCTGCGCGAATCGATCACCGCGGGCGAGAAGGATTATTCCGGACTGGTTTCCAAGCTGAAGGCTGCCGGTATCGAAGTACTGGCCTACGGCGGTTACCACACCGAGGTGGCGCTGATCCTGCGCCAGGCGCAACAAGTGGGCCTCAAGCTCTCCGTCGTCGGTGGCGACACCATGAGCAACAACGAACTCGTTACCGCAGCCGGTGGCAATGCCGACAGCGTGTTCTTCACCTTTGCACCGGATGCGCGCGCCAACCCGGAAGCCGCCAGCGTGGTGAAGCGCTTCCGCGATGCCAAGGTGGAACCGGATGGCTACGTGCTGTTCGCCTATGCCGCCATGCAGCTGTTCCAGCAAGCGGCTACCCAGGCCAAGAGCGTGAAATACGCCGATCTGCAAAAGGCACTGGCTGGCGGCACGTTCAATACCGTGACCGGCAAGATGGCATTCGATGCCAAGGGCGATCTGAAAGCACCCGGCTTCGTGGTTTACCAGTGGAAGGGCAACAAGTACGACGTGGTGAAGTAAGCACCAGGCTCGTTTACTTGCAGTACGGCCGTGCATGCCGGGTTTACCCGCCCGGCATGCACTCCGGAAGCACTTCGTTACCGCCTGCGCTGTCCCGCAATCGCGCTGGGCAGTGCATCACACATCGTGATGAAGCACTTCCGGGCAACCCGGACAGAACGCGGGTTTATCGCCAGCAGCCATCCTGCTGCCCTTTCGAGTGCTTGCAACCATGAATACGCAACCCACCCCTGCCATCGATCCATCTGGCCCACCGGCCACGGCGGCCGAACTGCGCAGCCGCATCCGCTCACGCCTGCGCATGGACGAAGCCGCTTGCGTGGCCGAGCTGGCCGCCCTCGCGCAATTTTCCGGCGCCGAGCAGGCCACCATCAGCCGCCTTGCCACCCCGCTGGTTGAATCGGTGCGCGAACAGCGCCTGTCCAGTGGTGGCATTGATGCGTTCATGAATACCTACGATCTGTCGTCGCACGAAGGCATCGTGCTGATGTGCCTGGCCGAAGCACTGCTGCGCATCCCGGACGCCGACACCATAGACCTGCTGATCCGCGACAAGATCGGCTCTGCCGATTGGGAAAAGCGCTTGGGCGCATCGCAAAGCCTGTTCGTCAACGCCTCCACCTGGGGGCTGATGCTCACCGGCAAGATCGTCGGCATCGACGGCGACGATGATGAAGACGGCAAAGGCGCCAGCATTTTCCGCCGCCTGCTGGCCCGCGTGGGCGAGCCGGTGATCCGCCAGGCCGTTGCCACGGCGATGAAAATCCTTGGCAAGCAGTTCGTGATGGGGCGCACCATCAACGAAGCACTGGAACGCGCCCGGCCGGCCGAAAAAATCGGCTACCGCCATTCCTACGACATGCTGGGCGAAGGCGCGCGCACCGCTGCCGATGCGCAGAAGTATTTCGATTCCTACACCAACGCCATCAACGAAATCGGCAAGGCCGGCGCCGGGCTGCCAGCGCTGGAGGCGCCGTCGATCTCGATCAAGCTGTCTGCGCTGCACCCGCGCTACGAGGTGTGGCAGGCGGAACGCGTGATGCATGAGCTGCTGCCCCGCCTGAAAACGCTGGCGTTGCAGGCCAAGGGGCTGAATATCGGTTTCACCATCGATGCCGAAGAAGTGGACCGGCTGGAAATTTCGCTCGACCTGATCGAAGCACTGGCGCTCGATGCCGACCTGGCCGGTTGGAACGGCCTGGGCCTGGCGGTGCAGGCGTACCAGAAGCGTGCACTGCCGGTGCTGGACTGGCTGGCAGACCTTGCACACCGCGCCGGCCGCCAGTTGATGGTGCGGTTGGTGAAGGGCGCGTACTGGGATGCGGAAATCAAGATGGCGCAGGAACGTGGCCTATCCGACTACCCGGTGTTCACCCGCAAGCTCAATACCGATACCTCGTACATAGCCTGTGCACGCCGCCTGCTGGCAGACCCGATTGCTTTCTACCCTGCGTTTGCCACCCACAACGCGCACACGCTGGCCGCCATTGCCGCCATCGGCAGCAACAACCCGCACTGGGAATACCAGCGCCTGCACGGCATGGGCGAAGAGCTGTACCGCGAAGTGGTTGGCGCGGACAAATGGCACCGCGCATGCCGCGTATACGCCCCGGTCGGCAGCCACGAAGACCTGCTGGCCTACCTGGTGCGGCGGCTGCTGGAAAACGGCGCCAATACTTCTTTCGTCAGCCGCATTGCCGATGCCGGCATGCCGGTTGCACAACTGCTGGCCGACCCGGTAGCCAGGGCGGCCGAGCTGGTGATGCAAGGCGCCAGCCGCCACCCGCGCATTGCGCTGCCACGCGATCTGTTTGGCGCCACACGCGCCAATAGCCAAGGACTGGATATGTTCGATACCCCCACGCTGCACGCACAGGCGGAAGCGATTGCCCGCAGCAAGACCACCGTTTATACCGCGCAGCCCGTCATCGACGGCGTTGCTCTTGGCAGCCAGTTTGCCGATGTCCCGGCGCCGGCCAACCACCGCGAGATCGTCGGCAAGGTAGCCGATGCCACGCCAGCGCAGGTCGACCAGGCCATGCAAAGCGCTGCAGCGGCCTTCCCCGGCTGGGAAAAAACCCCGGCGGCCACCCGTGCAGCCGCGCTGAACCGCGCCGCAGACCTGATGGAAGCACGCGTGCTGGAACTGGTGGCGCTGGTAGTGCGCGAAGGCGGCCGCACGCAGGCCGATGCGCTGTCCGAAGTGCGCGAGGCCGTGGACTTCCTGCGCTACTACGCCGCCCAGGCGCTGGAGAAATTTGCCGCGCCGATCACGCTACCCGGCCCGACCGGCGAGCAGAACACGCTGTCGCTGCATGGCCGTGGTGTGTTCGTCTGCATCAGCCCGTGGAATTTCCCGCTGGCCATCTTTACCGGCCAGATTGCTGCGGCGCTGGCCGCCGGCAATGCGGTCGTGGCCAAGCCTGCCGAGCAGACCCCGCTGTGCGGTGCATTGGCAGTGGCACTACTGCACGAGGCGGGCGTACCGGGCAATGTGCTGCACTTCCTGCCCGGCGCCGGCAACGTCGGCGCGGCCATGGTCAACCACCCGCGCTGTGGCGGCGTGGCGTTCACGGGATCCACCGAGGTGGCGCGGCTGACTGCGCAGGCACTCGTCACCAAGCCCGGCCCCATCGTGCCGCTGATTGCCGAAACCGGCGGCCAGAACGCATTGATCGCTGATTCATCCGCGCTGCCCGAACAGGTGGTGCGCGATGTGCTGGCATCCGCCTTCAACTCGGCCGGCCAGCGTTGCTCTGCGTTGCGGGTGCTGTTCATCCAGGACGACGTGGCCGACAAGGTGATCGGCATGCTGCGCGGCGCGATGCAGCAGCTGCGCATCGGCGATCCGGCCGATATCCGCACCGATGTCGGCCCGGTGATCGATGAAGAAGCACGCCAGTTGCTGATCAGGCACGCCGCCGCACTCGATGGTTTCGGCAAGCTGATCCACCGCTGCGAGCTGACCGATGTGGGCGCTGCCGATGTGCTGCACGGCACCTACTTCGAGCCGCGCGCGTACGAGATCGACAGCCTGTCACGGCTGGAGCGCGAAGTGTTCGGCCCCATCCTGCACGTGATCCGCTGGAAATCGGACGGACTCGATGCCGTGTGCGATGCCATTGCCGCCACTGGCTATGGGCTCACGCTGGGCATACACAGCCGTATCGACAGTACGGTGCGCCGCATCACCGGCCGCCTGCACGTGGGCAACACCTACGTGAACCGCAACATCATCGGCGCGGTAGTCGGCGTGCAGCCATTCGGTGGCGAGGGGTTGTCCGGCACCGGCCCCAAGGCGGGCGGCCCGCACTACCTGTACCGCTTTGCGTGCGAGCGCACGGTATCGGTCGATACCACGGCAGCGGGCGGCAATGCCAGCCTGATGTCGATGGCAGAAAACAACTGAAGAGCGGGGCCTGCAGCAGCAGGCCCCTTGATAACAGAAGCGACCGGAAGCGCCGCAATGGCAGGCAAGCCTGCGTGGCAGCCGGATCGTCCTTCAAGGAGAGAGCGATGGGACAGTTCATACAACAGCTCATCAATGGCCTGACGCTGGGGGCCGTGTACGGCCTGATCGCGCTGGGCTATACGATGGTGTACGGCATTATCGGCATGATCAATTTTGCCCACGGCGATATCTACATGGTGGCGGCCATCATCGCCGTCACGGTGCTGACACTGCTGGGCGCACTGGGTATCAGCGCGGTACCGCTGGCGATATTGATCACGCTGGCGGTGGTGATTTTCTTTACCGCCATCTACGGCTGGTCGGTGGAACGCGTGGCCTACCGGCCGCTGCGCAAGGCCAGCCGGCTGGCGCCGCTGATTTCCGCCATCGGCATGTCGATCTTCCTGCAGAACATGGTGCAGCTCACGCAGGGCGCGCGCGTGAAACCCATCCACGCGATGATGCCGGGCGGCTTCGAGCTGTTCACGCATGACGGCTTCAGCGTGCACCTGGCGTATACGCAGATCATGATCATTTCGGTGACCATCATCCTGCTGGCGGTATTTAGCTACCTGATCACGCGGACCTCGTTCGGCCGGCAACAGCGCGCCTGCGAGCAGGATCAGACCATGACGGCGCTGCTGGGCATCAATGTGGACCGCACCATTTCCTATACCTTCATGCTGGGCGCGGCGCTGGCTGCCGTTGCCGGGGTGATGGTCACCGTTTACTACGGCGTGGTGGATTTCTCCATCGGCTTCGTGGCCGGCATCAAGGCATTTACCGCTGCGGTGCTCGGCGGCATCGGCTCGCTGCCGGGCGCCATGCTGGGCGGCCTGATCATCGGCATGATCGAATCGTTCTGGAGTGCCTACCTGTCACCCGAATACAAGGATGTGGCCACCTTCGGCATCCTGATCCTGGTGCTGATGTTCCGCCCCAGCGGCCTGCTGGGCCGTCCGGAAGTGGAGAAAGTGTGATGACCGCATTCATTCCCGATCACAGCGGCCCCGGCATGACCGCACGGCTCAAGGATGCAACCGGCGTTGCCGTGGTATCGCTGTTCCTGGGCATTCCGATGATCGCACTGCACACGGTGGACGTGGGCGGCGTGCTGGCCGTAGCCACGCGCTGGCCGTGGCTGATCGCCTTCGCGGTCACCATGTTCACAGGCCGGTTGGTGCTGCAGTTTGCGCTTGATCACCTGAAAATCAACAAGGCCAGGCGTGAACGCGCACGGCCGGCAGTGCGCGCCACCCGGCCATGGCTGAAATGGACCGGCTACGCGGTACTGGGCTTTTCCATCGTGCTGCCCATCATGTGCTCCGGTAACCGCTACGTGGTCGATACCGCCACCACGGTCATGATCTACGTGATGCTGGGCTGGGGCCTGAACGTGGTGGTGGGGCTGGCTGGCCTGCTCGACCTGGGTTACGTGGCCTTCTATGCGGTGGGGGCGTATACCTACGGCCTGTTGTCCACGCACTTTGGCTGGGGCTTCTGGGAAACGTTGCCCGTGGCCGGTGCGCTGGCGGCCGGCTTCGGCATCCTGCTGGGCTGGCCCACCTTGCGACTGCGTGGCGATTACCTGGCCATCGTCACGCTGGGCTTTGGCGAAATCGTCCGGCTGATTCTGGTGAACTGGACGGATTTTTCCGGCGGCCCCAACGGCATCGGCTCCATCCCGCGCCCCACCTTCTTCGGCCTGCCATTTGCGCCGGCTGGTGATGGCCCCACCTTCGCATCGTTCTTCGGCATCGAGTATGCGCCCGAGCACCGGGTGATCTTCCTCTACTACGTGATCCTGGTGCTGGCACTGCTGACCAACCTGTTCATTGCGCGCCTGCGCAAGCTGCCGGTGGGCATCGCGTGGGAAGCCGTGCGCGAGGACGAAGTGGCCTGCAAGGCGCTGGGCATGAACGTCACCAACATCAAGCTGTCGGCCTTTGCCATCGGCGCCATGCTGGGCGGCTTCGCTGGCGTGTTCTTTGCCGCGCGCCAGGGTTTCATCTCACCGGAAAGCTTCGTGTTTTCCGAATCGGCCACCATCCTCGCCATCGTGGTGCTGGGTGGCATGGGTAGCCAGCTGGGCGTGGTAGTTGCCGCCATCCTGCTGGTGCTGCTGCCCGAGCTGGGGCGTGATTTCTCCGAATACCGGATGCTGATGTTCGGCGCCGCAATGATCCTCATCATGGTGTGGCGCCCAGGCGGGCTGATCGCCAGCCGCGCGCCCACTGTCCGTCTGCACAAGGAGGCGCAGCCATGAGCAATACCCTCACCCCGGCGGCCAATCAGGGCGGCAAGCTGCTGCTGGAAGTGGAACACCTGACCATGCGCTTTGGCGGGCTGACCGCGCTGAACGACCTGTCGCTGGCGGTGCCGGCCGGCAAGATCACCTCGATCATCGGCCCCAACGGCGCCGGCAAGACCACGTTCTTCAACTGCCTGACCGGCTTCTACAAGCCCACCACCGGCAACGTGCGCATGCACCACCCGCAGTACGGCCCGCTGCTGCTCAACCAGATGCCGTCTTACCACGTGGCCCGCAAGGCCGGCGTGGTGCGTACCTTCCAGAACATCCGCCTGTTCCCCAACATGACGGTGCTGGAAAACCTCATCGTGGCGCAGCACAACGCGCTGCAACGGGCATCGCGCTTTTCCATCGCCGGGCTGTTTGGCCAGGCCGGCTACAAAAGCGCGCGCGAAGCGGCACTGGCGAAAGCGCTGATGTGGCTGACCCGGCTCAAGCTGCTGGATATCGCCGATACCGCTGCTGGCAACCTCTCCTATGGCACGCAACGCCGCATCGAGATTGCCCGCGCGCTATGCGTGGACCCATTGCTGCTGTGCCTGGATGAGCCCGCTGCCGGCCTCAACCCGCGCGAATCGGCGGAGCTGAACGAGCTGCTGTTGTACCTCTCGCGCGAGCACAACAAGGGCGTGCTGCTGATTGAGCACGACATGAACGTGGTGATGCGCGTATCGGACCATATCTGCGTACTGAACTTCGGCAACAAGATTGCCGAGGGCAATCCGGCGCAGATCCAGAACGACCCCGATGTGATCAAGGCCTATCTGGGCGAAGATGAAACCGATCAGGAGGCTGCATGACCACCACCCCCATGCTGCAATACAGCGGCGTGCATGCCCACTACGGCGCCATCCATGCGTTGCGCGGCGTGGATCTCAACGTGCAGAAAGGCGAGATCGTCACGCTGATCGGCGCCAATGGCGCGGGCAAATCCACGCTGATGATGTCGCTTTTCGGCAAGCCTGCCGCATCGGCCGGCAAGATTGCATTCCAGGGCAATGACATCACCCGCGTCCCCACGCACGATATCTCCCGCCAGGGCATTGCGCTGGTACCGGAGGGCCGGCGCATCTTCCCGCGCATGACCGTGCTGGAAAACCTGCAGATGGGCAGCACGTTTGCCGACCCGGCGCATTTCGACGCCGATACGCGCCGCGTGTTCGACATGTTTCCCATCCTTGAACAACGGCAGCTGCAGCGCGCCGGCACGCTATCGGGCGGCGAGCAGCAGATGCTCGCCATCGGCCGCGCACTGATGGGCCGGCCGCAATTGCTGCTGCTGGATGAACCCTCGCTGGGCCTGGCGCCGCTGTATATCAAGCAGGTGTTCCGCATCATCCGCGAGCTGAACGAGCGCGATGGCATGACCATCCTGCTGGTGGAACAGAATGCCCACCACGCGCTGAATGTCGCGCATCGTGGCTATGTGCTGCAGCATGGCGAAATCGTCCTCACCGGCACCGGCAAGGAATTGCTGGCCAGCCCGGAGGTACGCGCAGCCTATCTGGAAGGCAGCGCGCAAGCCCACGGCTGACGCCTTCACTGCCCCGCCCGGCACGCCTGCAGCAGCAGGCGTGCGCCCTTCCCTGTTTCCGCCGGCCTGCCATGACTTTCAACCGCTATACGCTGTATCTGATTGCCTCGATGGCGCTGGTGGGTGCCAATGTGGGTATCGGCAAAACCATCGTCATGGTGGTGCCGGTGACCTTGTTCGCGCTGATGCGTTTCATCGTCGGCGTGGGCATCCTGCTGCCGCGCTACCGGCTGGCACGCATGCGCACGGTGACGCGCCGCCAGTGGCTGGGCTTGTTCCTGCAGGCGCTGTTCGGCACCTTCTTGTTCACGCTGCTGATGCTGTATGGCGTATCGCACACCAGTGCGCTGGCGGCAGGCGTGATCACCAGCACCATCCCGGCCGTGGTAATCGTGCTGTCGTGGCTGCTGCTGCGCGAGAAACCGGGCCGCCGCGCGGTCATTGCCGTGGCACTGGCAGTGCTGGGCATGGTGATCATCAACGTATCACGCACCGGTGGCACCGCCGGCGCCGGCTCGCTGCTGGGCAACGCGATGGTGGCCGGCGCCGTGGTGTGCGAATCCATTTACGTGATCCTGTCGCGCCGTCTCACGCAAAACCTGGCTGCCATCGACATCTGCGCGTACACGCATCTGCTCGGCCTGCTGCTGATGCTGCCGCTGGGCGCCACTGCCGCATGGCAGTTCGACTACGCCAGCGTGGACGCCCACACCTGGCTGATGGTGTTCTGGTACGGGCTGGCCGCCAGCGTGCTGTCTTTCTGGCTGTGGATGAAGGGCATACGCCATGTACCCGCACAGCAGGCGGGCGTCTTCACCGCGGCATTGCCGGTGGCGGCGGTGAGTTACGCGATTGCCTTCCTGCACGAGCAACCCACCCTCGCGCATGGCATCGCACTGCTGTGCGTGCTGGCGGCCATCGTGCTGGCCAGCGGCAAGGATGTGGCAACCGCTTGATCGCAGGCATGCGCCTTGGTGCTTGTCCCCAAAACCCACTCGACCGCAGCAGGCTGGCTACATCGCGCCAAGAGCCTTGCAGCCGTCTCTTTATGGCACGCACATAAAAACTTTAACCAAGCGTCAGCAAAGTAACTAGAATTTGCCGCACGAGAATGCACTGACACATTTGTTGATCCTCACCCCACGCCGCAACTGCGGCCTGCCCGAGCCATCGATTCACTCCCATACAGATGCCGCCATGGAACTTGCTGCCCTGACCGAACAGGTCGCCCTCGCCTTGCAGGACGAAGCCGATTTTGAAGCCACGCTTGCAGCGCTCGATCAGCAGATCAGCGTGCAACCGGATTCTGCCGCCTTGTACCGTTTGCGCGCGCAACTGCATGCGGCCGCCTATGATCGCGTCGCCGCATGGACGGACCTGCTGAGCGCGGCAGCCATTGCGCCGGATGATGCCGATCTGGCACTGGCGCTGGCCAGCCTGCAATACCGCGCGGCCGCGCACATTGCCGAACACCTGCTGGCCGGTGACGCACCTGAAGACGATAGCGCAGCGGATGAAAATAACGAGGATGGGTTCGAGCTGGGCATCGACATCGAAACCGACCCGCAAGCCGACGAAAAAACCGCAGCACTGCAGCAGGAAGCCCTTGCCAGCCTGCAGCGGCTGATGAAAACACACGCAGCGGACGAAGCCTTCGCGCTGCAGCTGCTGGCAACATGGGAAGACCTGCCGGTGTGGCAACCGTGGCAGCACTACACGCTGATCCTCACCGCACTGGCGCAGCACCCGCACAGCCGCGCGCTGCAACTGGCAGAGGCCCGCTACCTGGCATCACTGGCCAGCGCCTGCGCGGTGAACAGCGATGACATCCCGTCCGGCTATTTTGAAGACCTGACCGGCAACCGCTACCATGCCCTGACGGTGGAACGTGCGCTACAGCGGATCGATGCGCTGCTGGCCGACGCATCGGATGCAGCGCTGCTGGAAAGCAAGGCAGCGCTGCTGGCCGCACAGGGCAAAGCCCCGGAAACCGCCGCCGCCCATGCGCAGCTGGCCGACCTGTACGATCTGCAGTGGCAAGACGCCGATGAAGAAACCGCAGACGAACTGCAGGCACAGCGCGACGAGGCACTCGCCCAGGCCGGGCTATACAGGCAGGGCATGGCTGCGGTGCTTGGCGCGCAGCTCGCCCAGATGCAGGAGGCCGTCGACCAGTTGAAGGCGATGCAGAGCCGCTACAAAAATGATGCGGCATCCGGCATCGAAGAGATCGACCCGCAATTTGCGGCATTGAGCGACACGCTGCGCGTCCAGGCCGAGGCATTCGAGCAAGGCCCGTCCGCGGCGCAGTATCAGGAGCTGGCCGCAGTGGCGCAGCAAACCGCGCAGCGCATCGTCGCCACCATCGATTTCACGCCCACCACGCTGTTGCCATTGCAGGCCAGCGATTTGCCGGATGGTGTTGCGCCATGGTTTGCCGAAATCGCACCGGAATTGCATGCCGCCGGGCTCACGCTCAACACGCTATTCGACAACCCGGCCAATACCCGCGCGCTGAACCAGCAATGCCAGGGCCAGCTCTGGTCAGACCCGCAGCATCACACGGCATTCACCGCCGAGACTGCCAGAACGGTGCGGCTGAAGCGGCTGCTATCGACATTGAGCGACGGCACGCTGCTGCTGACTGCAGATAGCCGCAGCAGCAGCTTTTTCGGCACCGGCCCGTATATCGATAGCATCAGCGTGGACAAGGACACACCGGTGCAGGAAATGGCGGAGCTGCACCTGGCGCGACTGGCACGCAAGCTGGCCGCCACGCCGGGCCTGCACGCGGTACCGGTTGCCGATCTGCCGCAACTGCAGGCGCTGGAAAACCAGATGCGTTTGCTGAAGATTGCCTTCCGCTTCGATGCCGGCATTACCGATGCGGAAACCCGCGGCATGCATATGCGCTTTCACGATGAATTTGCAGCGCTGCTGCAGGCGGAGGTCACCGCCCTGATCGCACCGCTGAAAGAGCGCCACCACGGCTGAACCACTTGCCCCGGCATGCGCGCGGTGCCTGGCGCCCACAAAAAACCCCGCAAGCGATTGCGGGGTTTTTTACTGGAGCAGCTGATTACTTGTCCGACAGCGCTTCCACACCCGGCAGTGCCTTGCCTTCCAGGAATTCCAGCGATGCACCACCGCCGGTGGAAACGTGGGTGACCTGGTCTTCCAGGCCGGCCTTTTCCACCGCAGCCACCGAATCACCGCCACCCACCACGGTGATGGCGCCATTGGCGGTAGCCTCGACCAATGCATGCGCCACGGCAAAGGTGCCTGCAGCGCTGGCTTCGATTTCGAACACGCCCATCGGGCCGTTCCACAGTACGGTCTTGGCCGAGCGGATGATGTCCGCGTAGCGCGCGCGGGTTGCCTCGCCGATATCCACGCCTTCCTGATCCGCCGGGATGGCGGTCGATGCCACTTGGGTCAGGCCGTCCAGCGTGCGCGCATCGAAATCGAGCTTGCGAGTCACCATGGTGTCGGATGGCAGTTCCAGCTTGTCGCCAGCGGCAGCGATCAACTGGCGTGCCAGCTCGACGCGATCATTCTCGCACAGCGACTGGCCTACTTCATGGCCTTGCGCCTTGAGGAAGGTGAACGCCATGCCGCCGCCGATGATCAGCTTGTCAACCTTGGGCAGCAATGCCTGGATCACGTCGATCTTGCCGGAAATCTTGGAGCCGCCAATGATGGCCACCAGCGGGCGCACCGGCTGGTTGACCGCGTCGCCCAGGAATTCGAGTTCTTTCTTCAGCAGGTAGCCCGCTGCGCGCGGCAGGTTCACGCCCACCACCGACGAATGCGCACGGTGCGCAGTGCCGAATGCATCGTTGACGAACACATCACCCAGCTTGGACAGCGAAGCACGGAATGCCTCGACCTTGGCCGGATCAGCCTTCACGCTGTTACCGTCGGCATCCTTGGCCTTGCCTTCTTCCTCGATATGGAAGCGCACGTTTTCCAGCAGTGCCACTTCGCCAGCCTGCAGCTTGGCCACGGCCGCTTCCACTTCTGCGCCCACACAGTCATTCAGGAACTGCACCGGGCTGCCCAGCAGCTCAGCCAGGCGGGTGGCCACCGGTGCCAGCGTGTATTTCTCCACGCGTGCACCGTTCGGACGGCCCAGGTGGCTCATCAGCACGACCGATGCGCCTTGCGCCAGCGCGTAACGGATGGTCGGCAACGCGGCACGGATGCGCTTGTCGCTTTCGACCACGCCGTTCTTGACCGGCACGTTGAAGTCCACGCGGATCAGTGCGCGCTTGCCAGCGAGAGGGATATCCTCAATGAAGAGTTTGGTCATGCTCATGCTCCAGGTCAGGGAATCAACGATTTCCCCCGATTGTACCGCGCGATGGCTTTGTAAGAATGACTGGCGTGACTACGAAATCCTGTAGCGCCGCACGAGGCCCGCGCGGGTGCTCAGCGGGCCAACTCCTTCCGCAAAAACAAAAAGGCCCCAGACAAAGTCTGGGGCCTTTTTATCTTACTGGTGCCGACGGCAGGAATCGAACTCGCGACCCCCTGATTACAAGTCAGGTGCTCTACCAACTGAGCTACATCGGCGAAGGCACGCATAATAACCCGTCTTTTCAAGTTTGTGAACTTTTTCTTTGATTGGGCGGCCAGGCGGCATACAGCGCCAGCAAAGTCATCCATACCCACCAAGCTGACCATACATTGTGCGAGAAGAAATGTGCGCCGCGCATCATCTGCGACCAACCCATCACCATGCCCAGCGCCAAGCCGGCAAGCAGCGCGCGCCGGGCGGGGCGGGGCTTGCGTTCGCGCAGTGCAAAGTAAAAGGCCATCAGCGCGAACCCGGCTGATGCATGCCCGCCCGGAAAGCAGCGGCCGGGGCTGATATTGGCGGGCAAGGACTGAAACAGCGCCAGCCTAGGCGCGTAGCCGCCGTAGTCCACCACATCCCACGGGCAATGATGCACGCTGTTCGACTTGAGCATGCTGATCACGGTAGTGGATGCGACCAGCCCAGCCACCAGCCACAACAGGCTACGTCGCCATGCGGCCAGCGGCAGAACATGCCACGACAGCACCCACAGCAGCGCCACGCCAACGCCAATGGCCACCACCAGGCTTTTCAGCCCCGTGTGCATACCGAATGCCAGCAGCGGTTGATCCCGCCAGGGAAACTGGCGGCTCGCCGCATCGAAGTATGGCGCCATCAATACGGTATCGAGATGGCTGGCCGGATAGGCATAAATCATCAGCAGGGCCACCAGCAGCGGTATGCCAAGGTGCAGCAACCAGAAGCGGCCACCCAGGCCGCGCGCGGCCTGCTGGCTGGCGATACGTTTCAACCACGGGATCATCGGCGGCATCCTGCAAAGAGATCGAGCCCGGGCTGGTAAATGGCGGTTTGCACCGACAGCAAACCCAGCACCGAGTGAAAAAGATTGTCGTGGCTATAAGCATCGTTGCGATGCGCATTCATGCATGCGGCATCCAGCCTGAAATCGGCCAGGTAGCCATCGGAAAACCACAGCAGCATGGGCACATGTTTCTGTTCTTCCGGCGCGATCAGATAAGGCGTGCCGTGCAGATACAGGTTGTGCTCGCCCAGCGATTCGCCATGATCGGATAGATAGATCATCGCGGTATCGTGCGTAGCAGCCTTGCTGCGCAACAGGTCGATCAAGCTGGACAGCACGTGATCGGTGTAGCGTAGCGAGTTGTCGAAACCGTTCACCAGTTGCTGCTGCGTGCAGCGATCGAGCTGGCTGGTCTGGCACGCCGGCATGAAGACCTCGAAGCCTGCCGGGTAGCGCTTGTAGTACGCCGGGCCATGGCTGCCCATCATGTGCAGCACCAGCACGGCATCGTGCTGCTGCTTGTCGATGTCATCTCCCAGCCCCGCCAGCAATGCCATGTCCAGGCACTCCCCTTCCGGGCATAGTGCAGACGCCGGCGCATTGCTGACGTTCTGGTTCGGCACCCGGTCGCACACGCCTTTGCAGCCTGCCTGGTTATCACGCCAGCGTACCGCCAGCCCGGCGCGTTGCAGCACATCCAGCAAGCCCTGCTGGCTGTGTGCTTGCGCATCGCTGTACTGCGCGCGCGTCATGCCGGAGAACATGCAGGGCACCGATACCGCTGTCTCTGTCCCGCAGGAATGCACATTGCCCAAGCTGATCAGGCCGGATTGTTTGCGCAATAGCGGGTTGGTATCGCGCGGGTAGCCGTTGAGTGAGAAATGATCGGCACGTGCAGTTTCCCCCACCACGATCACCGTCAGCGATGGGCGCGCTGCTGCACCGGCAGCGGGCCTTTTTGCATCCAGCCCGATTGGCGTGAGCGCTGCAGGCGCAGTCTTGTAGCGCTGCTTCAGGAAGCGTACCGA
This sequence comes from Andreprevotia sp. IGB-42, assembly GCF_009848685.1. Classification (GTDB taxonomy): domain Bacteria; phylum Pseudomonadota; class Gammaproteobacteria; order Burkholderiales; family Chitinibacteraceae; genus Andreprevotia. The sequence continues at coordinate 115,097 of NZ_WXTX01000008.1, read as the reverse complement.
AGCCTGCAGATAATTGGTGGGGGTGAGCAGATCGCGCAGCTCGCGGTGGTTACGCGCCACTGAGGCAAAGTTCTGGTAGGCCATCAGCGCAATGCCGACAATCAGCAGCGCAGAGATCAGCAGCACCACCAGCTTGGCCAGCAATTCGCGCGGTGCCGGGCGCCAGCGCAGCGGCGCGCGCCACAGCAACCATACCGGCAGCACACCCAGCAGCAGCAGGTAGACCAGCATCTTGATAGTCAGCAGATCGCGCGTTTCGCCCAAGTCGGTTTCAACCGCGCTCTGCACCATGTGCGCATCGATCATCACGCCGTACTGGTTCATGAAATACGCCACCAGCGCAGTCGCAATCAGCAACACCGATACCACCGGCCGGAATACACAGGGGAAGGCCAGCAGGGTGAGCAGTGCATTCAGCACCAGCAACAGGAACACAAATCCCGCGGCCAGCAGCCCCCAATCACCTGTACCCACCGGTGCCTCCACCACCAACAGATGCCGCCAGAACGGCAGATTGCAGCACAGCAGGAAAAACGCCGCGATGAGCAGCGTAGCCAGCTCGGGCCGCAGTACCCTGCTTCCCGCCGGTGAACGGCGCAGCAATGCAGCAAGACGCGACAACATCGAATACCCCATGCAGACATCAGCAAAGGGCACAGCGTAAAGAGGGGCTTGTGAGCGAAGCGGGAGGAATCTGTGACGTTTTTGTGAGGCCCCGATAATGCGCTGAACCAGCGCCAGCAGGGCTGCGAACTCGCGCTACAGGTACCGCACCTCATCTGCGGCAGGCCATCACCGCTACTGCTGCGGGGTGAAGTGCACGCGCACCGTGGTACCAACGCCGGGTGTGCTGTCTATGGCGCAACGCCAACCGCAGAGGCTGGCTACCCGCTCCACGATGGCCAGCCCCAGGCCACTGCCATCGTGCTGCCGGCTGGCACGGTAATGGCGCTCGAACACATGTGGCAGTTGCTCTGGCGGAATGCCTTCGCCGCTATCCTGCACACTCAGCACACCATCGGCGCAATCGATGACGATTTCGCCATCAGGCGTGTAGCGCACCGCGTTGCCCAGCAGGTTGTCGATCACCATCGCCAGCAACGCCGGGTCGGCATGCAGTTGCACGTCTGCCGGCACGCGGTTGCTGATCAGCAGGCCACGAGCGGCTGCCACCGCTTGGTGCGGCCCCAGCAGTTGCGCCACCAGCACTTGCAGTTGCACGGGCTGCGGATGCGGCGCCGCACCCTCGCGCGCCAGGAACAGCAATCCTTGCAACCGCCGCTCCAGCGCATCCACGCCGGCGATGATGCGTAGCGCGCGCTCGGCGACCGCCGGCGCATCGGCCAGCAGCTCGGCACTGGTGCGGATACGCGTCAACGGCGTGCGCAGCTCATGGCTGACATTGGCGGTGAACTCGCGCTCGCGGGCGATCAGGTTGCGGTTATGCAGCCGGTAACGATCCAGCGCTTCTGCCAGCAGGGCCACTTCCTCATCCTGCCCTGCTGCACTGAATGGCTGCGGGTGATCTTCGCGCACGCCCTGCGTCAGCCGTGCCAGCGGTTGCAGCAGCACGCCAGCCAGCCACTGGCCAAACCACAGTGCCAGCACACTTAGCACCAGCACGCCCACTACCAGCGACGTCAGCAACCAGGCCAGCCGCGCCTCGTGCTCGCGTGTGTCGTATAGCAGATAGAAACGTTGGCCACCCTGATCGCGGATGCCCAGGTGAAACTCCGTTTCAGCATTGAACCACTCATGATTGCCCGGGTGCATGGTGAAAACTTCCGCCGGCAAGCCGGCAGGTGCCACGCCAACCGGCGCATGGAACAGCTGCATGTGTGGCGGCAGCGCCGGCGGCGATTGCGGGTGGCGGATCACGTCTTCCAGCGCCGTATTGACGATCTCGTCGATCAGGTCTTCCTCGAGCTCTTCGCTGGCCCAGAAGACCGCCACTGCCAGCACCAGCACCGCCACTGCAGTGAGGATGGTAAACGACCATGCCAGCCGCCAGCGCATGCTGCGCCGCCGTTCCGGCCCAAACCGCCTAATCAAGCGCCACCAGCTTGTAGCCACGACCATGCACGGTTTCCAGCGGACTACGCCCATCCGGCAGTGCCAGCGCACGGCGCAGCAAGGACAACTGGCTGCGCAGTGCATCACTGTTGTCCTGCACCTCGCCCCAGATGGCGCTTTCAAGCTCTTCGCGGCTAAACAGGCGCCCCGGCTGCGCCAGCAGCAAGGTCAGCAACTGCATCGCCTTGGGCGGCAGCCGCAACGGCTGCTGCTGCCATTGCGCATTGCCGCTGACCGGATCGTACTCCAGCGATCCCAGGCGCAAGCACTGCTCCACCACGCGTCCCTGCGCGCGCTTCACCAGCGCGGCAATGCGCACTTCCACTTCGCGCAATGCAAACGGCTTGACCAGGTAATCATCGGCGCCGGCTTCAAAGCCGGCCAGCTTGTCGTCCAGCGTATCGCGGGCGGTCAGCATCAGGATGGGGATGGCAATGCGCGCATCGCGGCGCAGGCGTTGCGCCAGCGTCAAGCCGTCCATGCCCGGCAACCCTACGTCCAGCACCACCGCATCAAACAGCTGTGTTTCCAGCAGATGCAGCGCCACCAGGCCGGTGGGCGCGGCATCGACCTCGTAACCGCGCGCAGCCAGATAGTCGTACAGATTGGCGGCGATTTCGGCGTCGTCCTCAACGATCAGTACCCTGCTTGCCGCCATGTGTTTACTTCTTGCCCAGATCTTTGGCGGTGAAGAACGCATCCGAGAAGAACTCGTCCTCCGGCAGGCGCCGCGCAACGAAATGCTTGTACGCTGCCTCCACCATCACCGGCGCACCACACGCATACACCTGCCAGCCGGACAGGTTGGCAAAGTCATCCAGCACCGCCTCGTGCACGAAGCCGGTGCGGCCCTGCCACTGGTCTTCCGGCAACGGATCGGATAGTACCGGGATGAAGGTGATATTGGGATTTGCGGTCTGCCATTGCGCTGCCAGGTGCGGCATATACAGCTCGGACAGGTTGCGCGCCCCCCAGTACAGGATCATCTCGCGCTGTATGCCCTTGTGAATGGCGTGCTCGATGATGCCTTTCACCGGTGCAAAGCCGGTGCCGGTGGCGATGAAAATGATCGGTTTGTCGCTGTCCTCGCGCAGGAAGAACGAACCCAGCGGGCCGGTAAAGCGGAAGATTTCGCGCTCCTTCATCTGGTTCCAGATGTATTCGGAGAACGCGCCGCCGGGCACATGGCGGATATGCAGCTGCAGGTGCTCGCCATCATGCGGCGCATTGGCGATCGAGAAACTGCGCTTCTTGCCATCCTTGGTGTGGATATCGATGTATTGCCCGGCCAGGAACTGCAGCCGCTCGGTGGCCGGCAGCTTGAGCGACAGCACCGCTACATCGTGCGATACCTTGTCGATTTTCTCTACCCGGCATGGCAGCGTCTTGATCTGGATATCCTTGGTGGCAGCGATCTCGCGGCATTCGATCACCACGTCACCCAGTGGCTTCGCGCAGCAGAACAACGCCATGCCGCGCTCCATCTCGGTACGCGACAAGGCCGAATCCGCATGTGGCCCGTGCTCGACCTCGCCCGACAGCACCTGCCCCTTGCAGGCGCCACAGGCGCCATTCTTGCAGCCATAGGGCATGCTGAAGCCGCTGCGCACGGCCGCATCGAGGATGAACTCATGCTCATCCATGACGATTTGCTGGCCCGAGGGCTGAATGGTAAGTTGCTTGGACATTAACGCGATCGCATTCAAATCAGTGATTAAACAAAACAATATCCGCCGGCCACGGCTGTTGATCGTCGGCTGTGGCGATGTGCTGCAACGCGCATTGCCCTGGTTGCTACAGCGCTTCCGCATCTACGCCACTGCCCGCTCTGCCGAGGCAGCGGCGGCACTGCGTGCGCTGGGCGTAATGCCGGTTGCAGCCGATCTGGACCAGCGTACAGGCCTTGCCCGCCTTGCCGGTGTGGCGCAGTGGCTGGTGCATAGCGCCCCGCCCGCCAACAACGGGCCATCCGACCTGCGCACCCGTCGCCTGCTGGCGGCACTGGCACTCAGGCGTGCCAGCCAACAGGCGATTTTACCACACGCATCCACCCCGGCCCGCCGCGGTGCCAGCGTGCATCCGGCCCGTGCCGTGTATATAGGGACGAGTGGCGTCTATGGCAACTGCCATGGCAGCTGGGTACAGGAAACCCGCAACACCGCGCCCGATACCGATCGCGCGCGCCGCCGCGCCAGTGCGGAGCGCACGCTGCGCGCGTGGGCACGCCGCCAGCAGGTGCAACTGGCGCTGCTGCGCGCCCCCGGCATCTACGCGGCAGAACGCCTGCCGGTGGCGCGCATCCAGCGCAGCGAAGCGGCAATTGCCGCGGCAGAGGACAGCTACTCCAACCACATCCATGCCGATGATCTGGCGCATGCGGTCTGCCTGGCGCTGTTCCGCGGCAAGCCGCTGCGGGTGTACAACGCCAGTGACGATGCTCCGCACCGGATGGGCGACTGGTTCGACCAGGTGGCCGATCACCTGGCGCTGCCACGGCCGCCCCGCATCAGCCGGGCCGATGCGCAGCATGTGATCTCGCCCGGCCTGCTCAGTTATCTGAATGAATCACGCCGATTGGATAACCGGCGCATCAAGGCCGAATTGCGGCTGCAGCTGCGCTGGCCAACTGCGGAAGCCTTCCTCGCCGCCAGCAAGGCATGACGCACGCGCAAACGACAACGCCGCCAGCACTGGCGGCGTTGCGGCTGTCATGGGCGGCTGGCCTCAGCCTGTCAGCGCCTTGCGCTCGCGCTCCAGCTGCGCCATCAGGCGTTGCAAGTTGGCTTCCGCCGCGCGTGACAGATTGACGAAGCGGCAACCGATGTGAAACTGCTCGCCCAGATTGGTGTGGTAAGCACGTTTGGAACGTACCTCCAGGTCCGCCACCAGCACCCCGCCCGATCCCAGGTCCATCTGCACCTGCGGCAGGGTCTGGCCCAGATCGATCAGCACGCCATCCTTGGCACTGGCCGACAAACCCACGCCCCCCAGCGACAGATCATGCAGGTTGATGGCGTGGCGGCTGCCATCAGGCAAGGTGAAACTGGCCTTGTAGGGTTTGCCCAGCGGCGTTTCCAGCCGGAAGAACTCGCGCCGCTGCAATTTGATCAGGTCGGCGGGAAACGGCGACATGAATGCCGGCTTGCCCTCGAAATCCTGCTGCGAGACATCGTTGACTGAAAACTGTACTTTCACGCCATCAGGCATCGCCACGAACAGCTTGCGGCCCGATTGCAGCAAGGCGCGATTGGTGGCTTCCTGGCCACCCCAGTCAAAACAGAAGGTGCGGCCCTTGATATCCACTTCCAGCACGCGGGACAGCAAAAAACGCTGGCCTTCATTGAAGTACACGGTAATGAAATCGCCCCGGCTGGCCAGTTGGCGCAACACCGCTCCTACTTCCAGCGGGTTTTCCAGCCGATAGGGGGCAATATCCGCACCTTCCGGTATCGGGCTGCTGGCGGGTGCCGCTTGTTCGTTTGCCTGCGCGGGGCTGGGCACGTTCTCGCTCATGCTTGGGCTCAAATGCTTATTCGTTGATCAGCAGGCTGAGATCGTTTGCCAATGCTTGCGGTCCCGCACCGTAATTCACCAGCACGCGCAACTTGCCTTCCTTGTCGAGCAGATAGGTGCCGGCACTGTGATCCACAGTATAGTTTGCGCCGCTGCCCTGCTTCTGTATGACGATCTTGTATTGCTCGGCCACTTTCTCCACCTCGGGCAAGGTGCCGGTCAGACCGATGAAGCGGCCATCGAACGCCGGCACATAGTGGCTGAGCACATCCTGCGTATCCCGTTCCGGATCCACGCTCACAAACAGCACCTGCACCTGACCAGCCTTGTCGCCCAGCTGTTGCATGGCGGCTTTCAGCTCGCTCATCGTGGTAGGGCACACATCCGGGCAATGCGTGTAGCCAAAAAACAGCGCCACTGCTTTGCCCTTGAAATCGGACAACTTACCCGGTTTGCCAGTATGACTGGTCAGCTGGAAATCACCGCCGAAATTGGCGCCGGTCAGGTCGGTGCCCTGGAATACCGGCCGTGCGCAGGCAACCAGCAATATCAGCAGCGAGAAACAACACCAGCGTCGCACATTTCGTTTCATGGATTCAGTCAAGGTTGCTACCACGTTGATCGTCAGTTTGGCGCGCCATCGGGCATGGCGCAAGCGCCCTGGCCCACCAGACTGACCAAGTGCCCATGCAGCCGCCCGGCGGCTGCGTCAGCAGCATAAGGGATTTCTGCAAGCAGTGGCGCATTCAGATGCAACGCCAGGTAGTTCAGGTTCTCATCCACCCGCGCCATGGCCGGGTCGATATGGTTGGCAATCCAGCCGGCCAGCGGCAAACCACTGGCGCGGATGGCTGCGGCGCTGAGCAATGCATGGTTGATGCAGCCCAGCCGCAAGCCCACAACCAGAATCACCGGCGCCGCCAGTTGCCGGGCCAGATCAGCCATGCTGGCCTCGTCGCTCAGCGGGGCAAACCAGCCACCGGCACCTTCGATCAGCAATACGTCGCAGCGCCCGGCAAGCTGGTCCGCGCAGGCAAGCAAATGCGGCATGTCCACCACCACACCCGCTTCGCGTGCCGCCAGGTGGGGTGAAATGGCAGGCTCGAAGCGGTAAGGGCTGGCGCAGCCGGCCGGCACAGACACGTTCACCGCGGCAGCATGCGCGGCCACATCGCTGTTCCACAGCGCACCATCGCGCCATTCACAGCCGGAGGCCACCGGTTTCATCGCCGCCACCCGCAAGCCCTGTGCTGCCAGTGCACGCAGCAGTTGGCAGGTGGCAACGGTCTTGCCCACCTCGGTATCGGTACCGGTGATGAAATAGCGTGTGGCGCTCATCGCTGGCCGGTCAGGTATTGGGCCGCGGGCGGAATTCGATTACCTGGCTGCCATCGGCCAGCACCTTGGCGGGCCGCGCTTCCGGCTTCCACGCGTGGCCGTAAACCACTTCGTAACTGCACGGCAGCAGGCCATCGGCATTGCGCAAGCGCTCGTACTGCGCCAGCACGCGTTGCCAGGCAGTCTTGCCCATCATGCCCTGGCGGCGGCCATGCGTGAGGTTGTGCGCACCAATACCCTTGAGGTCGTCCATCACGCCGCGCACGTCGGCGTAGGTCATTGCCAGCATTTCCATGTCCATCACCGGCGTGGAAAAGCCGCAGTGCCCCAGCGCATCACCCAGATCATGCATGTCGATGAACTGGTTGACGTGGCTGTAGCCATCCACACCGGCAAATGCCGCACGCAGCTCCTTGAGCGTATCGGGCCCCAGCGAGGAAAACATCAGCAGGCCACCGGGCTTGAGCACGCGGTGGAATTCGCGGAATGCCGCATCCGGCGTATTGCACCACTGCAAGGTCAGGCTGGACCACACCAGATCGACCGATGCACTGGCCAGTGGCAGCGCTTCGATATCGCCGCACACCTGCACCGCGCGGCGGCCGCTCAAACGGTTGAACAGGCCCTTGAGCCCGCCCCCCTCGTGCTTGCCGCGTGCCACCTGCAACATGGCCGGCGCCAGATCCAGCTCGATCAGTTGCGCATTGCCATATCGCGCCTGCAATGGCTTGCCCATGTAGCCGGTGCCGCAGCCGGCATCGAGCATGGCCTGCGGCTGCAGCTTGATGTAATCGAGCCGCTCGGCCATGCGGTCGGCCACTTCGCGCTGCAGTACCGCGGCCGCATCGTAACTGTGTGCGGCCGCGTCGAAACTGGCGCGTATGGCCGCCTTGTCGGTATAGAAGGATTCGTTGCTGGCCTGACTCATGCGGGTTGTTTGCGGAAACGCTCTTTCAGTGCGGCACCAATGACCGGAATAAACGAGACGCCGATGATGGCAATGATCAGCACCGACAGGTTCTTGCGGATGAATTCGACGTTACCGAAGTAATAGCCCAGTGTCACCAGGCCGCCCACCCACAGGATGGTGCCGAATACCGAGAACGCCAGGAAGCGCAGGTAAGGCATTTCGCCCACGCCGGCCACAAACGGGGCAAAGGTACGCACGATAGGCAGGAAGCGCGCCAGTGTGACCGTCTTGCCACCATGCTTTTCGTAGAAGGCATGTGTGCGCTCAAGATAATCACGGCGGAAGATTTTCGAGTTGGGATTGGAAAACAGCTTTTCCCCCAGCGTGCGGCCGATCAGGTAATTGGTGCTGTCACCCAGGACGGCCGCAGCGCCCATGGCGCCAGCGACGATGAACGGGTCCATCTTGCCCAGTGCGGCCACGAGCCCGGCAACGAACAGCAGCGAATCACCGGGCAGGAACGGCATCACCACCAGCCCGGTTTCGCAGAAGATGACTGCAAACAGCAGAAAGTAGATCAGCGTACCGTATTGGGTAGCCCATTCGGTCAGATGGGTGTCCAGGTGCAGAAAAATATCAACAATCGTCATGAAATCCATTGCGGTCTACCTGGGCTGAAAAGGGGTTGAAGGGCGATTGACGAGAAAACGCCGGCGTATGACTCGCCGGCGCATCAACAGTTGCATGAGCGGTGCCGCGGCATTGCAGGCGGTGCCGGGAAGCATGCGCCGGCAACGTTGCAGGCAATGCCTGCCGGCTTATACGACCGCTTCTTCCTTCACGGCAACCGGTTTGATCATGTTCTCGCGCGTTACGCCGAACATCAGCAGCAATGGCGATGCCACCAGTACCGACGAATAGATGCCGAACAGGATGCCGATGGTCAGCGCAGTGGCAAAACCATGCAGCGCCGGGCCGCCGAACACCAGCATCGACAGCACCATCGCCTCGGTGGAACCGTGGGTGATGATGGTACGGCTCATGGTGGCGGTAATCGCGTTGTCGATGATTTCCGGTACGGTCTTGCCGCGCATCTGTGGCTTGCGGAAGTTCTCGCGGATCCGGTCGAATACCACCACCGATTCGTTGACCGAGTAACCCAGCACCGCCAGCACCGCAGCCAGCACGGTCAACGTAAACTCCCACTGGAAAAATGCAAAGAAGCCCAGGATGATCACCACGTCGTGCATGTTGGCAATGATCGCCGACACCGCAAAGCGCCACTCGAAACGGATGGCCAGGTAAATCATGATGCCCACGCAAACCAGCGTGATGGCGGTCAGGCCATGGCTGACCAGTTCATCACCCACCGAAGGGCCGATGAACTCCACCTTGCGCAGCTCGACGTCGGGCCGGTTCTTCTTCAGCGTGTCGATCACTTCGTTGGAGAGCTGGGCGCTGGTCTTGGTCTTGATGTTGGGCAGGCGCACCATCACGTCGCGGGTGGTGCCCAGCGCCTGCACCTGTGCCTCGCCGTACTTGAGTGCATCCACTTCATGGCGGATTTGCGTCAGCTCCACCGCCTTGGCGTAGCGCAGCTCCATCACCGTGCCGCCGGTGAATTCAACGCCGAAGTTCAAGCCCTTGAAAATCAGGAAGAACACGGCAATGACAAAAGTCACCAGCGAGATGGCCGTCGTCAGGCGGCCATAGCTCATGAACGGGATATCGCGTTTGATGCGGAAAAATTCCATGATTCGGCCCCTTATGCCTTATGCCCATCCGGCACCCAGACCTGGCCGATGGACAGCGCAGTCAGGCGGCGACGATAGCCGTAGATCAGGTTGATGATGCCGCGCGATACCAGCACCGCGCTGATGAAGGAGGTGAGAATGCCAAGGCAATGCACCCAGGCAAAGCCACGCACCGCGCCCGAGCCGAAAATCAGCAGCGCCAGGCCGGCAATCAGCGTGGTGACGTTGGAGTCCAGGATGGTATCCATCGCATGCTTGTAGCCATTGGTGATGGCCGCTTGCGGGCTCATGCCGTTACGCAGTTCTTCACGCACCCGCTCGTTGATCAGCACGTTGGAGTCGATCGCCATGCCCAGCGTCAGCGCAATCGCCGCGATACCTGGCAAAGTGAGCGTCACGCCCAGGATGGACAGCGCCGCCAGCAGCAGCAGCAGGTTGGCGCCCAGTGCCAGTGCCGACACCACGCCGAACAGGCGGTAGTAGATCAGCATGAACACGGCAATGGCCAGGAAGCCATATAGCGTCGAGTGGAAACCCTTCTCGATGTTTTCCTTGCCCAGGCTCGGGCCGATGGTACGTTCTTCAACAATGTTCATCGGTGCCGCCAGCGAACCCGCACGCAGCAGCAGCGCGGTATCGTTGGCTTCCGCCACGCCCATGGCGCCGGAAATCTGCACGCGGCCACCGCCGATCTCGCCACGGATCACCGGAGCGGTCACCACTTCGCCCTTGCCTTTCTCCACCAGGATCATCGCCATGCGCTTGCCAATATTGTCATGCGTCAGGTCGCGGAAAATGGCGGCGCCGGTGCTGTCCAGGTTGATATGCACGGCGGCTTCGTTCTTGTCGTCGAAGCCGGCCTGCGCATCGTTGATGTTCTCGCCGGTGAGCTCCACTTCCTTCTTCACCAGGATCGGGCGCGGCTCGCCATCACGACCACGCTCGTTCAGCAGTTCAAAACCGGCTGGTACGTTGCCGTTCAGCGCTTCGGAAAGCTTGGCCTGGTCGTCTTCCACCAGGCGCACTTCCAGCGTGGCGGTCCGGCCGAGGATGTCCTTGGCCTTGGCGGTATCCTGGATACCCGGCAGCTCGACCACGATACGGCCCTGGCCTTGCTGCTGGATGATCGGCTCGGCCACGCCCAGTTCATTCACGCGATTATGCAGCGTGGTGATGTTCTGCTTCACCGCCTGGTCTTTCAGCTGCAGCAGGCCGGCATCGTTGTAACTCACAACGATCTTGAAATTGTTGGCGTCCTTGACGTCCTGCACCTGCAGCGTAGGCAGCAGCTTGCGGATGGCACTGCCGGCAGCATCCACGGTGGCGGCATCGCGCAGTTGCACTTCGACCGTATCGCGCTCGCGCACCACGCGGCCATAGCGCACCTTCTTGTCTTTCAGCTCACGGCGGATATCGCCGGCGGTTTTTTCCAGCGCCTTGTCCACCGCAGCGCGCATATCCACTTCCAGCAGGAAGTGCACGCCACCACGCAGGTCCAGACCCAGCGACATCGGCTTGGCGCCGATCCTGGTCAGCCATGTGGGCGTTTGCGGCAGCAGGTTCAGCGCGACGACGTAATCGTCGCCCAGCGCGGCTTGCAGTGCATCCTTGGCCTTGAGCTGGGCTTCGGTGTCCTTGAAGCGCAGTTTGACCGAGCCTTGTTCAAACAGCGTGGCATCCGGCGTGAGGCCGGCAGCCTTCACCAAGGCCTCCGCGCGGGTTTGCATCGCGGCGTCCACCTTCACGGTGGCGCGGGCGGAAGACACCTGCACGGCTGGGCTCTCGCCGAAAAAGTTGGGCAGCGTATAGAGCGCAGCCGCAACCAGCAGGGCAAGAATCGAAAAATACATCCATAGCGGATAGCGGTTCATGAGCGGGACCGTCCAGGGAACAAGCGCCCGGTCATAGCCGGGCATCTTTGTTCTGTGTGATTACTTGTTGTTTTTGAGTGTGTTTTTTTCCAGACGCTGTGCAATGGCAGCGCGCTGGACAAGGATTTCCACACCGTCAGCCAGTTCGAGCGTCAGATACGCGTCGCCAGCCTTGGTGATTTTGCCGACGATGCCGCCGGTGGTCACGATTTCGTCACCCTTGCCCAGCGCATCGAGCATTGCCTTCTGTTCCTTGGCGCGCTTTTGCTGCGGGCGGATCAGCATGAAGTAGAACAGCACGAAGATGACAACCATCGGCAGGAACTGCATGACGCCCGACATCGGAGAGGCTGCAGCGTCTGCGGCATATGCGGTATTGATAAACATGGGTAGGCCCTGGGTGAAAAAACAAAGCCGCTCATTCTAGCCCGCGTTCCCCGCTAAATCCACCACCCCGGCCGGCAGGGGGAACAATCGCTTTGCAGCACTCGTCTATCATGGGTGACAGGCTGTTAAACAAAGGAGAGTCCCATGCGCAAGATCATGCTGATTACCGTACTGCTGTGTGGCTGGGCTGGCGTCGCCAGTGCAGAACCGCTGGCCGATGCCCGGGCCCGGATCGAAGCCGACTACAAGAACGATCTGGCCGTTTGCGTGGAACTCGATAAAGCCGAACAGGCCGGCTGCAAGAAAGATGCCGCGGCCACCCGCAAATCTGCGTACAACAGCGCTTGGGAAGACCGCAGCCCGGCCACGCCCAAGACCTATCCGCAACCCTACAGCCAGGCCAAAACGCAGATAGACCGCGATTACCGCAGCCAGCAGGCGTTCTGCCAGCAGTTGGACAAGGCCAATGCCAGCGCCTGCCAGCGTGATGCACTCAACCAGCAGAAAGCCGCATTGAAGCTGGCGCTGGCCAACAAGAACGCACCGGCTGCCCCCGCCTGCACCACGTGCGGCGTGATCACCAAGGTGGAAGAAGTGGAAAAGCCGGGTGAAGGCTCGCTGGTGGGCAAGATCGGCGGCGCCGTGGTGGGTGGTGTGCTGGGCAACCAGGTCGGCAAGGGAACCGGGCGCACGGTGGCCACGGTGATCGGCGCCATCGGCGGCGGTTTTGCCGGCAACGAAGTGGAAAAACGCGTGAGCAAGAAGAAGTACTACGAAGTCAGCTTCCAGCTCAACTCGGGTGAAACCAACACCATCGCCTTCGATACCGCGGAACATGGCTACCGGGTGGGCGACAAGGTGCGGTTCGAGAACAACCAGCTGGCACACCGCTGAACGCACGCAGTGAGCGGCGGCATCAGCCGGATTGAAAACGGGCAGCCTGGCTGCCCGTTTTTTCGTCAGCACTCGGCGTAACCAGCAGGTGCAACGATCAATCCACGCCGCGTGCCCGGTCCTGGTGGAACTGCGCGACATGCGCGGCAAAGCGGTCGGCTTCGATCGCCTCGCGCATTTCGCGCATGATCACTTGGTAGTAATGCAGGTTGTGGATGGTATTGAGCTGCGAACCGAGGATTTCACCGGCACGGAACAGATGATGCAGGTACGCACGGCTGAAGTTGCGGCAGGTGTAGCAATCGCACGATTCATCCAGCGGCCGGGTATCGAGGCGCTGCTTGGCATTCTTGATCTTGATGTCGCCGTAGCGCGTGAACAGCATGCCGTTGCGCGCATTGCGCGTGGGCATCACGCAATCGAACATGTCGATGCCCTGGCTCACGCCGAACACCAGGTCTTCCGGCGTGCCCACGCCCATCAGGTAGCGCGGCTTGTGCACCGGCAAACGCGGCGCGGTATGCGCGAGGATGCGCGCAAAGTCTTCCTTGGGCTCGCCCACCGACAGGCCACCGATGGCCATGCCATGGAAATCGATATCGACGAGGCCGGCCAGCGACTCATCGCGCAGGTCTTCATACATGCCGCCCTGCACGATGCCGAACAGCGCATTGGGGTTCTCGCGCGCAGCGAACTCATCCTTGGAACGCCGGGCCCAGCGGTAGGACATGCGCATCGAATCCGCCGCCTGCTTGCGGTCGGCCGGGTATGGTGTGCATTCGTCGAAGATCATCACCACATCGGAGTTGAGCACGGTCTGGATGCGCATCGATTCCTCGGGCGTCAGCAACAGTTTGTCGCCGTTGATCGGGCTCTGGAAAGTCACGCCGTTTTCGGTGATCTTGCGCATCGCCCCCAGGCTGAACACCTGGAAGCCGCCCGAATCGGTCAGGATGGGTTTGTCCCAGCCCATGAACGCGTGCAGGCCGGAAAATTTTTCGATCACTTCCAGTCCCGGGCGCAGCCACAGGTGGAAGGTGTTGCCGAGGCAGATTTGCGCGTTGATCTCTTTCAGGTCGCGCGGCGTCATCGCCTTCACGGTGCCATAGGTACCCACGGGCATGAACACCGGGGTTTCGACCACGCCATGATTGAGCGTGAGCGTGCCGCGGCGCGCACCGCCGCTGGTGGTTTTAAGCTGGAATTGCATTGGGTTTCGTCCTTGTGCTGCAAACCGGAATACAGTCCGGCGCGGCCGCAAGGGTAGCAGAAACAGCCCCTCCCCGGCATACGCTGCAGCCCGGGCCGCGCCAAACGGCGGCGTGAGTCTGCACGCCTTCCGGCGCGGCAAGCCGCACCATCAGCCCACGCGCAGCACGATCTTGCCTAAGCCCCCCTGCGCCTGGTGCGCCAGTGCCTGCGGCAACTCGGCAAATGCGTAAGTGCTGTCGATCACCGGCTTGAGGCCGATCTGGTCCACCGCACGCACCAGATCTTCCAGCGCGCGCCGGTGGCCAACGCCGATGCCCTGCACGGTCGGCCGTTTCTGCAGGAAGGGGATCGACGTACCGCCTATTTCTGTTTCGTCCAGTACGCCCACCACCGAAATGCGCCCGCCCTTGGCCAGCGCCGCCAGCGACAGCGCGATATTGCCCCCGCCAGCCAGCTCGATCACATGATCGGCGCCATAGCCGCCGGTCAGCCGCTGCACCTCGGCCGCCCAGTCCGCATGCGTATTGCGGTTGATGCCATGCGCGGCGCCCAGCTTGCGCGCCGCAGCCAGCTTGTCGTCACTGCTGGAGGTCACGATCACCCTGGCGCCATGCGCGGCAGCCAGTTGCACCGCAAACAGCGCCACGCCACCGGTGCCCTGCACCACCACCGTCTGGCCGGCGTACACATGGCCGGTTTCCACCAGTGCAAACCACGCAGTGAGGCCGGCGCAAGTCAGCGTGCTGGCTTCGATATCATTCAGCGTTGACGGCACCTGCACCACGTCGTCCTCGGGCAGCACCACATATTCGGCGAAAACGCCGGGCAAGGGCCCACCCTGTGCGGCTAGCAACCGCGGCGCCGGCCCGTCGGTCCAGCCATGCCAGAAGGTGCTGATCACGCGGTCGCCCACCTCGGCGCGGCTCACACCGCGGCCGGTTTCCACCACGGCGCCGGCCATGTCCGAGCCCGGGGTGAACGGCCATTCAAGCGGCATGCCCATGCCATTCTCGACCATCATCTTGTCGCGGTAATTGATACCGGCCGCAGCCACCTTCACCAGAACCTCGCCCGGGCCGGGCTGCGGCACCGCTACTTCCTCGAGCGCCAGGTATTGCGCGCCGAAATCCTTCATTACCCACCGCTGCATCGTCTTTGCCATGATCGTCCTCACTGGTGTTGATGCCCGTTACCGGGCTGACGAAGCCAGCATAAACGCGATATTTATTCGCCAGTGGCGGCATATTTTCCGATATAAGTAGCGTTATTTTCGCCAATAGGCGGAGCCATCATGACTGATCGCCTGAGCGGCATTGCCGCATTTGTGGAAGCGGTGGACGCTGGCAGTTTTGCGCTGGCTGCAGAACGCCTCAACCTGTCGCGCTCCGCGGTGGGCAAAAGCATCGCGCGGCTGGAAAGCCGGCTGGGCACCAGGCTGTTCCAGCGCACCACCCGCAGCCAGCGCCTCACCGAAGATGGCAACGCCTACTACACGCACTGCGTGCGTGCACTGGCCGAACTGGAAGCTGCGGAAGCCGCACTGGATGATGGCCAGCGCGAACCGGCCGGGAGGCTGCGCATCAGCATGCCGGTGCTGTTTGGGCGCCGCTGCGTAACGCCCATCCTGCTGACGCTGGCACAGCGTTACCCGCAGCTCACGCTGGAGGTGCTGTACAGCGACCAGCGCGTCAATCTGGTCGAAGATGGCATCGACCTGGCGATACGCAGCGGCGAGCTGGCCGACAGCGCTGGCCTGACCGCGCGCAAGGTGGGTGCGCAATTCATGGTGGTGTGCGGCAATGCCGATTACCTGGCGCGGCACGGCCGGCCGCACACGCTGACCGATCTGGCGCAGCACACCAGCGTCAGCTATACCCGCGCCGGGCTGGTGGTGCCGTGGCGCTTCAATACGCCAGACAAAGGCCAGGTCGAGGTGAAGACAGCCAGCCGCATCAACCTGAACGACATCGAAGCGATACGCGACGCCGGGCTGGCCGGCATGGGCCTAGTATGGATGCCGCGCTGGCTGATCCGCGGCGAGCTGCAAAGCGGCCAGTTGATCCCGCTGTTTGAAGAACTGCCCGACTTCAGCATTCCCATGCACGCGGTATGGCCGCAAAACCGCCACCTGCCGTCGCGCATGCGCGTGCTGATCGATGCACTGGTTGCAGCGCTGCCGGCAGCGCTAAGCCGCGATGCGGGCTGAGGCACGCCCGGCACACGGTCACGGCAGCGTCAGCGCGCAGCCGGCTCCAGCAGCATCGCATCGCCATAGCTGAAAAAGCGGTATTCGTTCTGCACCGCATGCGCATACGCCGCACGCATGGTGTCGTAGCCGGCAAATGCCGATACCAGCATCAACAGCGTCGATTTGGGCAGGTGGAAATTGGTGATCAGCCGATCCACTGCGCGGAATTGGTAGCCGGGCGTGATGAAGATATCGGTATCGCCTTCGGGCTCGGCCAGCAGGCCGTTTTGCGATGCGGCCTCCAGCGCGCGCAGGCTGGTGGTGCCCACCGCAATCACCCGCCCGCCCGCCGCCTTGGCGGCCTGCACGGCGGCCACGGTGGCCGGCGGAATCGCGTAGCGCTCGTGGTGCATCACGTGTTCGGCAATATCGTCCACGCGCACCGGCTGGAAGGTGCCCGCCCCCACATGCAGCGTGAGGAAAGCGGTGTTCACGCCCATGCGCTGCAACGCTGCCAGCAGCTCATCGGTAAAGTGCAGGCCGGCGGTGGGCGCCGCCACCGCGCCCGGGTCACGCGCGTAGATGGTCTGGTAACGCTTGGCGTCTTCGTCGTCCGGCGTATGCGTGATGTACGGCGGCAGCGGCAATTGCCCGGCTGCATCGAGGATATCCAGCACATGCTGTTCTCCGGCGAATTCCAGCAGGAACAGATCACCGCGGCGCTCCAGCATGGTGGCGCGGTAGCCACCGGCAAAGTTCAGCACCATGCCCGGCTTGGGCGATTTGCTCGCACGCACGTGGGCGAGCGCGCGGTGTTCATCCAGTACCCGCTCCACCAGCACCTCGATCTTGCCGCCGCTGGCCTTTTCGCCAAACAGCCGGGCCTTGATCACCCTGGTATCGTTGAACACCAGCAGATCGCCTGGCTGCAGATGAGCGGGCAGTTCGCGGAAGAAGCCATCGCTGAGCGTTGCACCATCAACGTGCAGCAGGCGGCTGGCGCCGCGCACCTCGGGCGGGAACTGGGCGATCAGATGGTCGGGGAGGAAATAGTCGAAGTCGGCAACTTGCATGTCAAAAGCGGGAAGCGCGCGCCAAAAAGCGCGAGAATCACTCGTATCCAGAATCTGCGGAGTATATCAGCGCATCCTTGCGCGAACGCCCGAAATACTTGGCAAAGGCGCATTTTCAAACATCCGTTTTAGCGGCATTTTGCCGTGATTTTCGCCGAAATTGCTGGACAACGCCGACAAGGCGGCGGCAAACTCCGGCCGATTACAGGAGACGATAACGAGAGGTGAGCAATGTCTGGCACCCGCACTATCCTGGTGTTGCACGGCCCCAATCTCAATCTTTTGGGCCTGCGCGAGCCACAGCATTACGGCGCCGATACGCTCGACGCCATCAATAGCCGTTTGATCGCGCAAGGCCAGGCTGCTGGCGCGCATGTCGAGGTTTTTCAATCCAATCGCGAATATGAGCTGATCGAGCGCATCCACGCCACGGTCACCGATCAAACCGACTTCATCGTCATCAATCCTGCTGCGTTCACCCACACCAGTGTGGCGCTGCGCGATGCGCTGGCCGCGGTCAAAAAGCCGTTCGTCGAAGTCCATCTATCCAATGTGCATGCACGGGAACCGTTCCGGCATCACTCGTTCTTTTCCGATCTCGCCGTTGGCGTGATCTGCGGCCTGGGCCCCAGGGGCTATGAATACGCCCTCTCGTTCGCGCTCAGCCACAAGGCGCCCTGATCGGGCGCCGTCTTCCCGATAAATTCAGCACCATCAAAATACCCCGGAGGATTGCCGTATGGATCTGCGTAAACTCAAGAAATTGATCGACCTGGTCGAAGAGTCCGGCATTGCCGAACTGGAAGTGACCGAGGGCGAAGAAAAAGTCCGCATCACCCGCGTCAATCAGAACGCCGCCCCCACCTATTACCAGCAAGCGCCAATGCAGTTTGCCGCGCCTGCCGCAGCGCCCGCTGCCGCCGTGGCATCCGCCGCCGAGCTGCCGGCCGCCAGCGCCGTGCCGGAAGGCTTTGTCGTCAAATCCCCGATGGTCGGCACCTACTACCGCGCGCCGAGCCCGGATGCGAAAAACTTCGTCGAAGTGGGCCAGTCGGTCAATGTCGGCGATACGCTGTGCATCATCGAGGCGATGAAGCTGCTGAACGAAATCGAAGCCGACCACGCCGGCGTGATCAAGGCCATCCTGGTCGAGAACGGCCAGCCGGTCGAATACGGCGAACCGCTGTTTGTTATTGGTTAATTCCGTGCGGCTGCCGGCGTGATGTGCACCATCCCGCGCCGCTTCCCACCCCTCACAGGCATTAACAGACATGTTTGAAAAAATCCTTATTGCCAATCGTGGAGAGATCGCGCTGCGTGTATTGCGCGCGTGCCGCGAGATGGGCATCAAGACCGTGGTGGTCCATTCCGAGATCGACCGCGAAGCAAAATACGTGAAGCTGGCTGACGAATCGGTGTGCATCGGCCCCAATCCGTCGCCGCAAAGCTACCTGAACATGGCCGCGCTGATTTCAGCCGCCGAAGTCACCAACGCCAATGCCATCCACCCCGGCTATGGCTTCTTGTCGGAGAACGCCGATTTCGCGCAGCGCGTGGAAGAATCGGGCTTTGCCTTCATCGGCCCGCGCCCCGAATCGATCCGCCTGATGGGCGACAAGGTATCCGCCAAGGACGCCATGAAGGCCGCCGGCGTGCCGTGCGTACCCGGCTCCGATGGCGCACTGCCGGATGATCCGAAAGAGATGCTGGCCATCGGCCGCAAGGTGGGCTACCCGGTCATCATCAAGGCTGCGGGCGGCGGCGGTGGCCGCGGCATGCGCGTGGTACACCAAGAGGAAGAGCTGCTGCGCTCGGTCGAGATGACCCAGTCGGAAGCCGGCGCCGCTTTCGGCAACCCCACCGTGTACATGGAAAAGTACCTGCAGAACCCGCGCCACATCGAAATCCAGATCCTGGCCGACCAGCATGGCAGCGCCATCTACCTGGGCGAGCGCGATTGCTCGATGCAGCGCCGCCACCAGAAAGTGATCGAAGAAGCCCCGGCACCGGGCATTACCGATGCCCAGCGCAAGAAGATCGGCGAAGCGTGCGCACGTGCATGCCGCGACATCAACTACCGGGGTGCCGGTACGTTCGAGTTCCTGTTCGAAAACGGCGAGTTCTATTTCATCGAGATGAACACGCGCGTGCAGGTGGAACATCCGGTGACCGAAATGATCACCGGCATCGACATCGTGCAGGAACAGATCCGCGTTGCCGCCGGCCTGCCGCTGCAATACACGCAGAAGGATGTGAAGCTGCGTGGCCATGCGATGGAATGCCGCATCAACGCCGAAGACCCGCTCAAGTTCGTGCCGAGCCCGGGCCGCATCACCACCTATCACACGCCGGGTGGCCCGGGTGTGCGCGTGGATTCGCACGTGTACCAGGGCTACTTCGTACCGCCCAACTACGATTCGATGATCGGCAAGATCATCACCTACGGCGATACCCGCGAGCAGGCGATGGCGCGCATGCGCATTGCGCTGTCCGAGATGGTGGTGCAGGGCATCCGCACCAACATCCCGCTGCACCAGCAATTGCTGCTCGATAGCGAGTTCATCAAGGGCGGCACCAGCATCCATTACCTGGAACAGCGCATGCCGGAAATCCGTACCGTGCTGGAAGCGCTGGGCAACTGACCGACCTGCATCACCGATCGCCTCCAGTACCACACAGAAAGCCACGACGCATGTCGTGGCTTTCTGCTTTTTACGGGCGCCGGGCTACAGGACCCGGACTACGGGTGCGGGGAGATGGCTGCCAGGCTACAGGCGTCGCCGCCAGCGCCATTCCGCCCGCTTGGCGGGCCTTTCACCTCTACCATTCATCGCCCAACATGGCCGCCATGGAAACTCTGGCCGTAAGCTGACAGTCTGTACAGCTATACGCACCAGGCACGGAGGTCGCCATGCTGCCCGCCATTGGAAGCAACTCCGGCAACACGTTCTCCAGCGTTGCCAGCACCCGCAACACGGATACCCAAGCCCGCACGCTCAACCAGCTCTCCAGCGGCAAGCGCGTCAACAGCGCTGCCGACGATGCAGCCGGTTCGGCCATCATCGAGCAATTTGCCGCGCAGATCGCCGGCAACGGCCAGGCGGTGCGCAATCTGTCTGACGGCGTTTCGCTGGTCCAGGTAGCCGATGGCGCGTTATCGCAGGTAACCGACAACAGCCAGCGCCAGCGCGAGCTGGCCGTGGCCGCAGGCAACAGCACGCTGACCAATGAAGACCGCGCAGCGTTGCAGGCCGAATCGGACAGCCTGTCGCAATCGAGCCAAGACATCCTGAAAACCGCGCAATTCAATGGCCAGCCGCTTTTCCAGGGCAGCACTTTCAGCTTCCAGGCCGGTGCCAACGCCAATGACACCATTGCAGTGCAGGCAGGCGGGCTGGACAAGCTGGCCGGTGCCAGCGGCACGCTGAATCTCTCCAGCACTACCTCGGCCAGCAGCGCACTGACTTCGCTCGATACCGACCTCACGGCCATTGGCCGCACACGTGGCGATCTGGGTGCGGTCAGCAAGCGGCTGGAAGCGGCCAGCAACAACCTGCTGACCACCAACGAGAACCTCTCTGCCGCCAAAAGCCGGATCGGCGATACCGATTACGCCAGCGCATCGTCCACGCTGATCCAGTCGCAGATCCGCAACCAGGCGGACCTTGCCACACGGGCGCAGGCCAATGCATCCGCCAGCCAGGTGCTGTCGCTGCTGCGCTAGGCGCAGTCGTGCCAGGCATTGCAACGGGCCGCCGCAAGCGGCCTGTTTGCTTACCCACGGCACCACCGGCAGCGCATCGGCTGCCAGCATGGCGCGGGGCTGTGCGACAATGGCGGCGTTTAATCTGGAAACCCCGCCATGCCCTGGACCGAATTGCGTATCACCACTGATTCCAGACACGCCGAAGCCCTGTCAGACGCGCTGTTTGACCTGGGGGTACTGTCGGTCAGCATCGAAGACGCAGCAGTCGGCACCGCAGACGAGAAACCCATTTTTGGCGAACCGGGCGAACCCGTCGACCAGATGTGGGATCACAGCATCGTCGTGGCCCACCTGGGCGAGGACATGGATGCCGCGCTGACGATGGCCGCCGCCGCCAACGCCGTGGGCATTGCCGTGCCGCAGTTCGAGCTTGTCACCGTGGAAGACCAGGACTGGGTACGGCTCACCCAATCGCAATTCGACCCCATCCCGATTTCCAAGCGGCTGTGGATCACCCCCACCTGGCACGATGCGCCGGATGCCGAAGCCATCAATATCGCGCTCGACCCGGGCCTGGCGTTCGGTACCGGCAGCCATCCCACCACGCGGCTGTGCCTGAAATGGCTGGATGCCCATATCGCCGGTGGCGAAACGCTGCTCGACTACGGTTGCGGCTCGGGCATCCTTGCCATTGCTGCACGCAAGGTGGGCGCAGGGGCCACGCATGGTGTAGATATCGACCCGCAAGCCATGGTGGCCAGCCGGCAAAATGCCGAACAGAACCACGTTGCCATCGATTTCTTCCTGCCCGATGAACTGCCAGCAGGCGAATACGATGTGGTGGTGGCCAATATCCTGACCAATCCGCTCAAGGCACTGGCCCCCATGCTGGCCAGCCGCGTGAAGGCAGGCGGACGTATCGCGCTGTCGGGCATCCTGTCAGAACAAGCGGACGACATCTTTGCCATTTACGGCCAGTGGTTCGATTTTGCACCCAAGGCCGAGGAAGACGGCTGGGTATGCCTGTCCGGCAGCAAACGCGCCTGATGCCGCAGCGCCCAGCCATGGCCGGCCTGTTGTGTGGCTGCACGTCGCCTGCGGCGATTGTTGCAATGCACGCAAGCAGTCGCGATTTTATCTGCCGGGCATACAAGCGCCGCGGCGAAATCGTCTAGAATCGCCGCATGCCGCTCGTCACCCGTTGCCCCAACTGCCAGACCGCCTTCAAGGTCACCGATACGCAACTCGCCGCGCATCGGGGCAAGGTGCGTTGCGGCAAATGCGCATTCGTCTTCAATGCACTCGATTGCGTCGAACAGGCGGCACCTGCGCCCGAAGCACCAGCACCAGCACCAGCACCAGCACCAGCACCAGCACCAGCACCAGCACCAGCACCAGCACCAGCACCAGCACCAGCACCAGCACCAGCACCAGCACCGCAGGCCAGTGTAAGCCCGCCAGCAGCGGCCGCTGCAACACGCACTGCTCCTGCTCCTGCGGCAACGATAACGGCACCGGCGGCGCGTACAGTGGATGCCCCCGCTGCTCAGCCCAAAGCTGGCAGCACCGCAACCACCGTGCCAGTTGCAACGCCAAAAGTCCCTGCTCCTGCGGCCAGCACGCCTGTTGCGGCTCCCGCCCCTGCACCGGCGGCGCCCGCTGCCGTTGCAGCGCCAGTGCCCGATGCCACAGTCACAGCACGCGCTGCCACAGCCGCCACACAAGCAACCGTTACAGCAGCCACAAGCGAACGGATCACCGCACCCGCGCCAGTTGCCGCACCGGCCAGCAAGCCAGCTGATGCGACTGAATCACCAGCCACTGCACGACCGGGCCCCACGCCGTCGCCCGCCATGGCAACAACAAGTGTCGAAATGGCCACCGCGCACGACCCGGTGGAGACACCCGTCGCCGTGTCTGAGCACGCAGCCATCGCATCCACATCATCTGTCACAGCCCCGCTGCCCGCAGCAGTACCGCAGAACCTTGCTGCCCGCGAAGAAAAGCCGGTACTTGCAACGGCGGCCGAGGTCATCGAAAACGACGGCGATGTGGTTGAATTCGATCTGGAACCCGACGTCGAACCGGAAGCCGCAGCGCAAACCGCTACCGACATGGCATCCACGGCCGCCCCCGCCGCTGATGCGGAAGAAGACGACGACGAAACCCTCGACGCGTCCCCTGTTTCCCGCTGGCCGGATGACGGCAGCGACGAACGCCCGCCACGCTACCAACCCATCCGCAGCCTGGAAGACGAAGCACTGCTGACCCCACCGCCGCCCCGCTCGCTGTGGCGCTGGGCATGGGTGCCGCTGATTGCGCTGGCACTGGCTGCGCTGCTGCTGCAACTGGCGTATGTGTACCGCACCGAGTTCTCCACGCAGTTGCCGTGGCTGCGCACGCATTACCAGCGCGTATGCACAGCAGCAGGCTGCAGCCTGCCGTTGCCCACCCATGCCGAGCTGTTGCGCTCCGATTATTCCGAGCTGACCTTCGTACCCGGCCACGACCGCATGATCCAGCTCACCGCCAGCGTACGTAACCTGGCGCCGTACGATCAGGCGTTGCCGATGCTGGA
Source organism: Andreprevotia sp. IGB-42 (assembly GCF_009848685.1). GTDB lineage: Bacteria > Pseudomonadota > Gammaproteobacteria > Burkholderiales > Chitinibacteraceae > Andreprevotia. The sequence goes on along the minus strand of NZ_WXTX01000008.1, from coordinate 91,600 downwards.
GCTCACGCTCACCGATGAACGCGAGCAGGTGGTTGCCAAGAAGGTATTCACCGCACGTGATTACCTGGTGCCCACCGAGCGCGGCCGCACCCAGTTCCCGGCTGGCGATGAAGTGCACGCATTCCTGCAGCTGGATCTGGGTGAGCTCCGCTCCACCGGCTATTCGCTGTTCTGGTACTACCCGTAAACCGCTGCCGCAGCGCTGCGGCGCATGGTGAACAGTGCGCCTTGTTTTCGCCTGCCACCGGTCCATACTGAAGCATCCGTAACGCAGGAACGCCCTTTCATGGCCACGATCATGCTCAATGGCACGCCCGTCAGTGTGGGCGGCCACTTTCCCCGTGTCGGCGAAGATGCCCACAGCTTCATGCTGGTAGACCAGAACATGCAGGATGTCGCGCTGTCCAAGTTCTATGGCCGCCGCAAACTGATAGCCGTCATTCCCAGCATCGATGCTGCCGTGGGCCTCACCATCGCGCGCCGGCTGGAAGCCATGGCAGACCTGTTCGACAACACCGTAGTGCTGGTGGTATCGGTCGATACCCCCTATGCGCTGGCGCGCACCGTGCAGATCGAGGGCTTCCGCAAGATCCAGCTGCTGTGCACCTTGCGTGGCCGCGATTTCCACAAGGACTACGGCGTGATGATCACCGATGTGCCGCTGTCCGGCCTGATGGCCACGGCGCTGATCGTGCTCGATACCTTCGATACCGTGCAATACGCCGAGCTGGTGCACGAACTCAATAGCGAACCCAATTTCGAAGCCGCCGCGCAAACGCTGCTGCCGCCACCAGCACCGAAAGAGCCCGAAGAGTAAGCAACGCCTGTCCTGTCAGCGCGTTACGCAGGTGGCAACATCGGCCGCTATGCGTAAGGATCGCAAAAGACTTGCATACCAGCCGGCCCGGATCGACAATCCGGGCCGGCGTTTCATTTGCAGCACACCTACTAGGAGATCCACATGTCGCAAGTCACCCTCGGCGGTAACCCGGTTGAAATCAACGGCACCCTGCCGGCAGTTGGCAGCCAGGCCAAGCCGTTCTCGCTGGTTGGCGCAGATCTGTCCGATATCACCCTCGCCAGCTTTGCCGGCAAGAACAAGGTGCTGAACATTTTCCCCAGCGTGGATACCCCCACCTGCGCAATGTCGGTCCGCCACTTCAACGCCGATGCCTCCAAGCTGAACAACACCGTGGTGCTGTGTATCTCGGCAGATCTGCCGTTTGCGCAAAAGCGCTTCTGCGGCGCGGAAGGCCTGGAAAACGTCGTCACGCTGTCCACGCAGCGCGGCCGTGCTTTCCTGGCTGACTACGGAGTCGACGTTGCCTCCGGCCCGCTGGCTGGCCTGGCCGCACGCGCCGTGGTGGTACTCGATGCCAACGACAAGGTGCTGTACACCGAGCTCGTCAGCGAAATCAAGAACGAACCGGATTACGCTGCAGCGCTCGCCGCACTGGCTTGATGCGGCAGGTCAATTAATCACACTGCAAGCGTGAGCCAGCTCACGCATTGCAATGGACGAATTCGCTACAATGTCTGGTAGGCGAATTCGCCCTGTTCATTGAGTCAAAAAGTCATGAAACGCATTGCCAGTCTTGCCCTGATTGCTTCGCTAGCCGCTCCGGCCGCGTTGGCCGAAGGCGTGCGGCTGACTGTGCGCTTTGCCAATCCGGCCTGGACCGGCGTCGCCATCCCGCCCGGCCAGCAGTGCAGCAAGCTGGGTGGCCAGGGCGCCAGCCCGGCGCTGAACGTGTACGACCTGCCCGCTGGTACTGCCGCGCTGCAGGTGGCGTTTTCCGAACGCGGTGGCGAGCTGGATAATGGCGGCCAGGGTGTGGTGTTGTACACGCTGCCCAAGGGCGCAACCAATGCACAGGTACCCAGCGTACCGGGTGAGCAGGGTGGCCTGCCCGGCGGCTTCCAGCTGGTGGCGGCACAGCGCGGTGGTGGCGCCGGCGTCTACCTGCCGCCCTGCAACAAGGGCAGCCGCTACGTGCTGTCGGTAAAGGCACTGGATGCGCCAAGTAAGGCCGGCAAGGTACTGGGCGAAGGCCGCATCGACCTGGGCAAGCTCTGAGCCCGGCGCCAAGCCGCTCTGAACCTGGCCATACCTTGCCGTGACCGACACTGATGCAGCGCCCGGCTGGCCGCTGGCTTTTTTTGTAGCGCAGCCGGCGTATGCGCCATTGCTGCCTTTGATGCAGCAGTTTGACCGCTTCCCCACTCATGCGGACTGGGATGCACTGATGCCAGTGCCGCATACGCAATCGGGCATTGCACTACGCTTTGTCGACCCCGATACCCTCAGCCATTACTACGAAGTGGAAATCACCCGGCTGGGCCGTGTTGCCACGCGGCCCAACTGGCATGACACCTTCAATGCCCTGGTGTGGCATGCATTTCCGCAAGCCAAGGCCGCGCTGAACGCACTGCACCTGCGGCAGATGGCCGTGCCCGGCGGCAACGGCCGCGGCCCGGTGCGCGATGCCGCCACGCTGTTCGACGAATGCGGGCTGATCGTGGCCAGCAGCGATCCACACCTGCTGACACTGCAACGCGACCATCAGTGGGCCACGCTGTTTCTGGACAACCGTACCGCATGGGGCCAAAGCGTCGAGGCGATCTCGTTCGGCCATGCCAACTATGAGGCACTGCTCAAGCCATTCCGCGGGCTGACCGGCAAGAGCTGGCAGATTGCCGTCACGCCGGATTACTTTGCGCTGCCACCCGCCGCACGTATCGCCTACCTGGATGGCCGCATCGCAGCGCTGATCGATGCCGGCGAGCTGACCACGCCGCGCCAGCTGCCACCGCTGCCCTATCTGGGCATACCCGGCTGGTGGCCGCAGCAGGATGCGGCGTTCTACGCCGATACCGCGTACTTCCGCCCCCGCCGTAGCTGAAGCCCCGCTGCTACTTGATGCAGCGCAACGGGCGGCAATCCAACAGCATGCAGCAAGGGCGCGAACACCGCACCATGGCGTGGCTATAATCTGCGTCAAACCGATCCGGATACAGACCCCCGCATGCGCTGGCTTCGCCCCTTTGCCGCGTTTTCCCTGCTGTTGGTGCTGGCGCTTGCGCTGCAGGGCAGCGTGCGTGTGTGGCACCAGCAGGGTATGCCGGGCAGCACAGCCATGTCGCTGTGCAGCGCCGGCTCACCAGGCGGCAAGCAGATCGATTTGCCCGCGCCAACCGGCCCGCAAGTGCAGTGCTCGGATTGCACCGCAGCCGTCGCTATCGGCGATGGCCCGCCGCTGTGGCCGTGGGTGGCGCCGCGCCCGCCCGGCTTTGCACTACCGGCCGAAATCATCGCCGCGCTCGCCCCGCGTGCCGAGCTGCCGCGGGATCGGCTCGCCCCGCCACGCGCACCACCGATACCAGTCTGAACCCCCGCTAATCCGGCACCACTGCGTGCCGGCCCTGCTGCGTACGCAGCGCGTTCATTCTGGAAACCATCATGGCAACACCCCGCTTCTATACGCTGGCCTGGCGCTGGCATTTCTACGCCGGCCTGTTCGTCGTCCCCGTCATGCTGATGCTGGCACTCACCGGCATCGTCTACCTGTTCAAACCGCAGCTCGATGTATTGATGTATCGGCAGCAACTGGTGGTTACGCCGCAAGGCACTGCCATTGGTGCCGATGCGCAGCTTGCCACCGTGCGCAATGCCTACCCGGGGCTGGCTATCAGCAAATACGTGCCGGCTGCCGCGCCGAATCAGAGCAGCGCGTTTACCGTTGCCACCAGGGAAGGCGGCACGCAAACCGTCTATGTGGACCCGTACCGCAACACGCTGCTGGGCGCGCAGGATGACGCAGACAATCTGCAGGCCATCACCAAGAAGCTGCATGGCGAACTGCTGCTGGGCAAGACCGGTGATTTCATCGTCGAAATGGCGGCCAGCTGGGCGCTGGTGCTGATCGTATCCGGCCTGTACATGTGGTGGCCGCGCGGTGGTGGCGTATGGGGCACGCTGCTGCCCAGGTTACGTGAATCGAAACGCATTTTCTGGCGCGACCTGCACGTGGTCAGCGGCTTCTGGGGCGTGCTGCTGCTGGCGTTCATGCTGCTGTCCGGCCTGCCGTGGAGCGGCGTATGGGGCAGCCAGTATGCCAAGGTGTGGAGCCGCTTTCCGGCGCAGATGTGGGATGACGTGCCCAAATCGGACCAGACCGCCGCCAGCCTGAATGTGGGCGGCAAGCAAACCGTGCCTTGGGCAGCAGAAGAAATGCCCATGGCCAAATCCGAACATCACCACCACGGCGATGATGTTGCTGCAGCGCCGGCCGCCGGTGGCGTGAGCCTGGCGCAAATGGTCGCCATCGGCCAGCGCGCGGTGATGCCGGCCGGCTACAGCATCAGCCTGCCGCAAGGGAGTGACGGCGTGTACACGTTGTCGGCATTCCCGAACGACCCGCGCCATGAAAAAACCATTCACGTCGATCAGTACAGCGGCAAGATCCTGGCGCAGGCTGGCTGGCAGGATTACGGCGTAGTTGCCCGCTCGGTGGAAATGGGCGTGGCGCTGCACGAAGGCAAGTTCTTCGGCGTGCCCAACCAGATCCTGATGCTGTTTGCCTGCCTGTTCGTGATCCTGATGAGCGTGACCGGCACGGTGATGTGGTGGCAGCGCCGCCCGAGCGGCCGGCTGGGTGCACCAGCCACGCCGCGCCAACTGCCCTTCTGGAAAACCGGCACCGCCGTATTCGTGCTGCTGGCCATTGCCTTCCCGCTGGTGGGCGTGTCCATCGTGGCGGTGCTGCTGGCGGACTGGCTGGTATTGCGCCGCGTAGCGGTACTGAAGCGCGCACTGGCCTGATGCCGCGGCAGGCCTGCGTGGGTCTGCTGATCTCACAAGCGACGGCGGCCCAATGCAGGCACTACATCACGCCGCCAGCGCGGTTTTACCGATTGCCCGGCACAGCACCGGGCAACACACCATCAAGCTCAGAACCCGCCAAACTGCTTGCTGAATGCCCAATCCTGCTGGCCGATGCCGCTGCACTGCCAGGTTGCCACGGTATTGCCGGGGCAACTGCCGTTGTCACGCCCCAGCGACCAGAATGCCAGCCGGCCCAAACCCTTCTGGCTGGCAAAGTCCCGCAGGATCTGCGCATCGACGGCGGTAAAGACTTCGCTCTGGTTGTCGTTCTGGCCGATCATCGCCATCGCCCCCAGCATTGCCCAGTACTGCGCATCGGTCTTGCCCGGCTGCAACGCTTTCAGTTGTGCAAACACGTTCTGCAACGCCAGTACGCCACGCGCCCCCATCTGCTTGCCGGAAACACCATCGTAGAAATCCATCACCATCGCGTTGACGAGGCCGGTTTCCACCCCGGCGGCCATGGCGGACTGCAGCACATACAGATTGGCCGCATCCAGCCCGGTATCCGCATGCACCACCAGCGTGTACGACACGGTCAGCGTTTTGCCCCTGGCCCTGAAATTATCCTGCAGGATGCGGATCGCCGCATTGCGCCGGTCCACTACTGCTGGCTCCAGGTTGTTGTACTTGTCGCCCGCAGCAGGGTCGATATCCAGATGGTCCACGCCCAGCTTGTCCAACATGCTCTGGTACACCGCTGCCACATCGGCTGCGGTGCTGCAGCGGCGGGCCGGGTCGTCGGCATTCCAGCCGCCGGTCGCCACGATGGCGTCACCGCCGATGCCGTGCAGATTCTGCACCAGCGTGGCCACTGCATCCGGATTGCCGCCAGTCCATGCGCCATTGCAGCTGCCGTCGCTGTTGTAGAAAGCCAGCGTGAGGTATTTCTGCCCGGTGGCCTGCGACCAGCCCAGCACATCGAACACCCCGCCGCTATCCAGATACGGCGCAAACTTGTAGGCCGCCGATGCCACTGGCGCCGGAATCATCGTCGGCACCGGCGTTGCCGTGGGGACTGGCCTCGCGGTCGGTACCGGGGTCGGGGCCGTGGGGCTAGCCTCGTCATCGCTGTTGCATGCAGCCAGCGCAGCGGCCAGCAAAGCCGCTGCCGCCAGGGCGCGTGTGGTGTTCATTCAGCCTCCTTCCTTCTTTTTATCTGTTGCTGCCGCACCTGTACCGATGCGGGCGAGCGTACTGTACCGCCGCGGCAAGCGCGGAGCCAGCCCGCTGCAGGGCTGGCTGTGAGCGCACCCACTGTTGGCTGCGTACCAGGTGTGCATGGCGATCAGGCCGGCCACAACCGTGCCCCAGCACACATGCCCATCACTTGGGAAATCCAGCCAGGCGTGCACTGCATGTCGTGATAGCCCGGGCCTGGTCGCAGCACCATGCGACGGCTCATCGTTCGTTGGTGGAGTTGTACGCCTGATTCAGTCGGCGGCCGCGCCGGGTCGGCGTGCTAGCGCTCTTTCAGCCGCGCCTGCACATGCGCACGCAGCCCATTGAGCCTGCGCACCAGCCAGCGCTGGCGCTGGCACTCGCTCACCAGCCGCAGCAAGCGGGCGTAATCGAGCGCCAGGCCGGGCGTCCAGGTCATCGATTCACCCCGGTTGCGCAGGATGGCCAGCAGCCACACATTGGGGTCGGTCAGCAGCAACAGGAAGCGGTACCAGGGCCGTGTTTGCCCCACTACGCCTTCCAGCGCGGCATCCAGTGCCAGGATCACCGTGCTGGAGCAATTGCGCCGCGTCAGGTTGTACGTGGTGTCCTGCCGGTAGGCGGCCCAGAAGGCGCGCAGCGCCGCCTCGTTATAGTGGCGGAACAGCACCAGCCGGTCTGGCCGCACCCAGGCTGCCACTTCTTCCTCGTGCGAGGGCAGGTAGCGCCCCGGTACATCCGTTTCCTTGTGCGCACGCAGCAGCGAGCGGAACTGGTCCGGCGATACATTCAACTCTTCCGCCGGATAAAGACTGATATAGAGATCAGGCGCCAGCTCCATCGCCGCATGGCCGGTAGAGATTTTGCCGTTGGCATCCACGGCCGCGATGTAGCGGTCCACCACCATGCGCCGCTGCGGATCAGCCACCGATCCGGTCGGCGTCCACACGTGCACTTTCAGCGGCACCAGCGTGGGCGCCGACGGCGGCAGCAGCTCGGGCAGCCGGCTGCTGCGGTGCCAGTTGTGCTTGCGGAAAAACGGCATGCCCAGCACCGATGCGCCCGCGGGCAAGCGGCGGAACTGCAGCGCGAGCCGGCACAGGTTGAAGCCGGACCAGAACAGCAAAATGCCCACGCAGAACGGCATGGTCTGCCGATGCGGCACCGGCCAGTCGCTGAAAACCAATGCAGCCAGCACCAGCTCGGCCATACCGATCAGCAGCGTGTTGTGCCAGCCGCGGTAGCGGATGGTATGTGCGGAGGCAATGCGCAACAGCCCGTCAATCAGGAAGCCGCAACCGAAGAACAGCGTGGCGCCGATATTGTTGTCGTCCGGCGTATCGATCGCCAGCAGGCCCAGCAGGATCAGCGCCAGCGCGTGCGAGCGCAAGATGCGCCGGTGCGCGGGCCGGATCACCAGCAGGCTGGCCAGGCCCAGCGCACCCTCGATCAGGCAGACCACACCGATGAGATCGATCAGGCCAAACAGGTACCAGGTCGTGAGGTTGAACACCGCTCCCACCCCGACCAGCGCAAAGATCACCCCCAGCAACAGCAATACCAACCACTGCCGGCGAAACGGCGCCGCACCGATCAACAAGATGATCAAACGAACCATGCGGCGCCCCACTCCTGTAGTGAATATGAATCAGCAATGCCTGCAGGCATTGCACCAAGCGTAGGCAATGCCACGCCGCCCGGCGTGGCAGCCTAACCGGCGGAAAAATGGAACACCGGCAACTGCCAGCCATACACGATAGCCAGCAGCCGCATGCCTGCCACCACCACGAAGCCCGCGCCAAACGCCCAGCCCTCCGGCACGCGCAACGCTTTCAGCAGCAGGTAGATGCCGATACCCAGTATGGCTGCAGAGGCATAGATATCCTTGCGCAGGATCAGCGGCACATGTGTACTGAGCACATCACGGATCACCCCGCCGGCGGTGCCGGTAAGCGTGCCCATCAGCACCACGATGATGGCCTTGTGCCCCGCCCGCCCTGCCAGTTGTGCACCACACAGGGCAAACAGCGCCAGCCCCAGCGCGTCGGCAATCAACAAGGCATTGGCCGGCACCGGCCAGAATTGCACATAGGCCACGGTAAGCAGGCCGGTGATGCAGGTCAGGTACAGGTAGCGCGGATCACGCATCCAGAAGATGGGGTGGCGATTCATCAGCACATCGCGCACCGTGCCGCCACCGATGGCGGTGATGGTGGCGATCACCATCACGCCAAGGAAATCCAGATCAGCCCGGCCCGCCGCCAGCGCCCCGCTCACCGCAAACACCGCACAACCGATCAAGTCCAGCACGTACAACCACATGGCATTCCCCGTAACCTGACTTTATTGCCAGCGTTTGCCGCCACCGGCAACGCGGCAGCGATCCATAATTGAAGAGTGAGCCGATGCTACCGGCAGGCCGGCGCTGCCTCAACCGCCGTTACCCGCCCGGCATCGCACTGCAGCCGTATCACAACAGGGGAACCGATGAACAAGATCATCCAGGCCGCACACTTTGCCGCCAACAAGCACCGCGACCAGCGCCGCAAGGATCAGGTGCAATCGCCTTACATCAACCACCCGCTGGCACTCGCCCACGTACTGGCCAATGAAGCCGGCATCGACGACGAAAACGCCATCATCGCCGCGCTGTTGCACGACACCATCGAAGATACGGCAACCACCGGGGAGGAAATCAGCGCACTGTTCGGTCCAGTCATCCTCGGCATCGTGCTGGAAGTGACCGACGACACCAGCCTGCCCAAGCAACAGCGCAAACAACTGCAGATCGACCACGCCCCGCACCTCAGCACCGCCGCCAGGCTGGTCAAGCTGGCAGACAAGATCTGCAACCTGCGCGACATGGCCAACAGCCCACCCGCTGATTGGCCGCTAGTGCGGCGCATTGAATACTTCGACTGGGCCAAGGCGGTGATCGACGGGCTACGCGGCAGTCATGCGGGGTTGGAGGGGTTGTTTGATGAGGCTTATGGGAAGAAGCCGGTGGGGTAAGCGATTTGCGGAGGATTACTTGAAAAGATGGTTGGTTACGTTGTAATGGCAGGCTTTTGAAGCAAAGGCCACCTTAGCAGGCTGGTGAGAAACTCGCCGCCCCTTGCTTCTGGCGGAGGTTGAGGCAGAATTTCGCCTCAAACCAGCCCTCTACTTTTCCCATTTCCCATGCGCGGCCAAGAGAATCCCCAGTCGTCGATGTTCAGCTACGTCAGCCTGGCGCGCCGCGTTCCCGCCGATCACCCACTGCGCCGCTTGCGCCTACTGGTCGCTGGCATCCTCGCCAACATGAGCGCGATGTTCGATGAGCGCTATTCACATACCGGCCGCCCGTCGATTCCACCCGAACACGTGTTGCGAGCGCTGCTGCTGCAAATCCTGTTAAGCTGGATTTCAAACTCAAGGGCAGTGCCAAGCCTTCGGCAAGCGTGTTGGTGGCCTTGATGATAACCCAGCTGGTGCAACCGATGGCCGGCTTGAAACCGGCAACGGGTGCTGGCAGCTCGGGGAACAACTCCGGTCGGCCGATGGCCAGCGTGATGCCGAACTCGGCAACACTACGCTGGATGCTTTTCACAGCAATCTGGTTACTTGGGCTGGTGCCCCTGCTGCCTGCAAAACGCAACGTAGTCATCGAGCACACCAGCAAAAGCAGCTTTCACGCCTTCTACGCTGGTGGCATCGAACAGGATCACGTCCTTGCTCAGCAGCACCCGGCCGTAGAAGCATTCATCTTCCGCGCTGTATTCAATGCGCGCGCCGTAGCCCTTGTAGCTCATGATGTTGGTGGCATGCATGGTAATCACTCGGGCAGAATGGAGCGGTAACGATCCAGGACATCTTGCAGCAGGTAATCCGGCACCTGCTCGCGCTTCTTGGCGCCACGGCTGCGCAGATCGAGCGTCTTGGTCTGGTGGCTGAGTACAACGCCCTGCGTTTCGGTACCACAGCCCATCAGCGATACGGCAAAGCCACCATCACGCGCTTGGGCCTGTGCGCCTTGGGTGATCGGGCAAACCACGGCCAGCCCGGAGTTGTTGAACGCACGCAGGGAGAGCACCAAGCCGAAGTGCGGTCCTTTCATTTCCCTGCCGGATGCAGGATCAAAATCGAGGTGGATGATGTCGCCTGGATTGAACACTTACCACACCTCTTGGCCGGCCGGCGGCAGGTTGTCCCAACCCGGGGCGCTCATCAGTTCTGGCGGGGTTTCGGCCAGCAAGCTGGATACATCGTACCGGCGGCGCTTGGTAGCCTGTACGGTCAAGGTATCACCCACCACCGTGACATTGACAGGCGCACCCGCAGTCAGGTGGTTTTGCTCGGCAAACGAGGCCGGGATGGTCATGATCAACGAGCCGCCCGAGCGGCGCAGTGTAGCGACGGTCATATGAGAAACTTGGTCTGGTTTAACTAAAGACAAGTAAAGCATATTGTTTTACTAAAGTAAAACAACTACTCACCCAAATCATCAAGCCTGGTTTCGAACTCCAGCACTGTGCCCAGCCTGTCCGCAAGCGTGTGCGTTGCCTTGGTGATGATCCAGCTGGTGCTATCGATGGCGGGCTTGAAGCCGGCAACGGCGGCCGGCAGTTCCGGGAACAGCTCCGGGCGGCCGATGGCCAGCGTGATGCCGAACTCGGCAACGCCGCGCTGGATGCGGTTCCAGTTGGTTTTTGCTGCCCTCTCCGCCGCCTTCTGCGTGGCGTACACGTGGCGCAGGGTTTTCAGGTTGCTACGCTCCCCGATGATGACCTCGCCCTTTTTCCCTTTCTTGGTGTTCTGGTAGGTGGCGCACACGCCGGTGTAGTTGTCCCGGTTGGCCACGTTGTAGTTGTGGCTGTCGCCGCTTTGCCGGGTGATGTGCACGGCCGGCAACGGCTTGCCGCTGGCGGATAGCCCGGCGCCCATGGGCGCGAACAGCAGGCGCCCTGCCTTGACGGTGGCGATGGCATCGAACTGGCCAGCCAGCCTGGTGAGGAAGTTTGCATCGCTCTCGTTGGTCTGGTCGATGTGGTCGACCACCTGGCGGGCGAGCGCCGGCGCCACCACCGGCGAGAGCTTGGCCACCTTGGCGAGGGTCTGCACGATCTCCCCTACCGTTTTGCCGTGGAACGAGCGCTCGCGCTGCATGAGCAGGCCGCTGGCAAAGTCCGCGCTGCTGGCGCGGATGGTGAGCTTGTCCGGCGCGCCGGTGTGGCTGATTTCATCCGCGATGAAGGTGCCCTTGTCCGCAGATGGCAGAAACCGGCGTCAGGAAGAAACTCAGGAAGCTCGCACAGCCCTCGCGATGGGCCTGCAATGACAAGGGCTAATTCACCCATAGATGCGGAAATGACACGACGCAGTTCGCAGCCCACGCGGAGCTACAACTCACGCCGTTATTTGATGGTGCCCCGAGCCGGGGTCGAACCGGCACACCGTTAGGCGAGGGATTTTAAGTCCAGCGTGGAATCTAGCATTTATGCGGGCTACAGCCGGTTTCACGTTCCGCAAAACCGTCAAAGTTGGCGGCTTTTAGGCCCCGAATCTATTACACTCCAAGGCACTTTGCGGAACGAAAAATGCCCCCCGATGAACGAGATCCGCTGCGTACACTGCAGTAAGAAGTTGGCAGAAGGACAGTTCACCTGGCTGACCATCAAGTGCCCTCGATGCCGAGGCACAAGCATATTCAGGGCTACGGCCCCAACCCCCGAGCGCCAACGAGCGCCCTCCCCAGGAGCAAACGATGGTAGCCAATCCAATCGTTCCCTGGCTGGGCGGCAAACGTCGTCTGGCCGATAAGCTAATCCCACTGTTTCCACCCCATGAGTGCTACGTCGAGGCCTTCGCCGGCGGTGCGGCCCTTTTCTTCATGCGGCCATCGCAGGTCAAATGCGAGGTTCTGAATGACATCAATGGCGAACTGGTGAACCTGTACCGCGTGGTGCAGCACCACCTCGAGGAGTTCGTCCGACAGTTCAAGTGGGCGCTTTCCAGCCGCCAGGTGTTCGACTGGCTGCAGGACACTCCCCCTCACCCCCTCACAGACATCCAGCGCGCTGCGCGCTTCTTCTACCTGCAGCAGCACGCATTTGGTGGACGAGTGGAGGGACAGAGCTTTGGTACCGCCACCACGGCGCCGGCATTGAACCTGCTGCGCATCGAGGAGAACCTGAGTAGCGCCCACTTGCGCCTCAATGGGGTGTACATCGAGCACCTGGCTTGGCTCGATGTCGTGAAGAAGTACGACCGGCCCCACACGCTGTTTTACTTGGATCCGCCCTATTGGGAGACCGAGGGCTACGGAGTCGATTTCCCATACGAGAACTACCTGCAGATGGCCAGCTTTATGCGCGATTGCAAGGGCAAGGTTCTGGTCTCGATCAACGATCACCCGCAGATCCGGGTAGCCTTCAGCGGCTTCTGGACTGAGAGCCTGGAGCTGAAATACAGCGTGGCCAACGGCCGGGATCTGGGCCAGAGGGCGAGCTTTGGGGAGCTGGTAATCGCCAACTTCGAGCCGCTGGCCATGGGTGGCTTGTTTTAGACCTTCGGAAACGGCTGGTAGGGGCACGCTAGATGTCGTTGCCACCTTTCTTCTCGGCCTCTGCCATCCGCGCTATCCGGTCGTCACGGCGCTGGGTAAGCGTCTCCAAGAATTTCCACTTTCCTATCGAATAATCGGCCTTGGGGAGGCGTGCGGACTTCCGGATTCTTGCCGCGGTTTCCCATGCCTGCAGAGCCAATGCGCTCGATTCCGCGCCATCAAAGTCTGACATTTGGAAGGGGTCTGCCCACTCATTCATGCTGTTGAGCTCAGCCTTCATGTACTTGATCTTATTGGGCAGCGACAGGACGTCTTGGATTTCCTTCGCTCCAATCCAACGCCAATCCACGTCTGAAGGAGGCTCATAACGAACCTGCTTTATCTTTGCAAACGGCGCGTAGTCATGTTCTTGGCTCGCCTCAAACTCGGCATCGTCCAGATCTGCGACCAGTTGGGCTACGTCCAGCGTGTATTGCTCAAGAGCTGTTATCAGCTGCAGTGAAGCGTAAACCTTTTCGCGCCCGTCACTCTTTCGCTCCTTGATCCACCCATGGACGACGGTCACCATGGGGCCTGCTACAGCTGCGACTAGCCCTGTGGCGACTATTTGGAACCACGGGTTTGATGCTTCGAACCACATACGCTTCCTTTTGAGCCTTCGGCTCTCATTGCTAGAGATCAAATAGCCGTCGCCGGCGCACGCCGGCGACTGCAACTATGCACCTGGCCAAGCGAGTTTTTCGCCCTCTTGCCGTCGTCCCCCCGCTCCCCCCAAAGAAAAACACAGCGCCTAGCCTTCGGCAGCAGCGAGTGCGGGGGCTATACCCACGACTTTTGGAATTTTCCTACAAAACCCCTAGCCCGAGACAGCGCGACTACTTTCCCGCGAGAAAAAGGACCGCAGCGCAAAATAACCTGTGGATTGTCGCTTACGATTGTCATAACCTATTGATTCGTTAAAATAAGTGCCCCACAGGTCTAACTTTTTTTCCATGGATATCGCTTAATATTCCACGGATTTACATTTGTCAGTTTCGTGATTGCTTCCTTTCTATATCTATCTTTTTTTATTTAAAACAAAGAGATAGAGATAGATAAAAGGGGTAATGGCATTCCACAGGTAAATGGGGATATTCCATGAATATTTTAAACTTACATTAGACTGTCCACAGGTTGTGCATGTGATCCACGGGTTTTTCATGGAATGCGAAACGGATAAATAACCTATAAAACAAAGGGTTATAATTGACGAGACGCCAATCCACGGATCATGGGTGTGTTTTCCCCCTGGTCCCCCCGCATGAGGCCCCATGGACGTACTGATCGCCGGATTTATTGAATTCAAGAAGACCAACGAAGGGCGGGCCGAGCGCACTGGTGCCGCTTACACCGATATCCTGTATCGCTTCCGCGACTGGCTGGCCGGGCGCGATCCTTGCGCGTGTACCGAAGATGAGTTGCTGGTGTTTACTGGTCTGCATCTGAACAAGGCATTCGGCCTGCATGCCCGCAGCCGTGTGCCGTACGTGGCTTGTATCCGGGGCTTCTACGCCTGGCTGGACCGGTGTGGTTACCTGGGCGATTTCAACCCAGCAGAAAACCTGCCCTATCCCAAAGCGGGTAAGCCGCTGCCCCGGGTGATATCCCTGGGCCACCTCGAGGCGCTGATCGCCCAGCCTGACCTCGGCACCTTCGAGGGTGTGCGTGATGCGGCAATGATCTCGTTGATCGCTGGCTGCGGCTTCCGACTGGCTGGCCTGGTCGCGCTCAACAGGTCGTGCTTGGTCGAGTACGAACTGAAGAAGCAAAAACGCCTGGCGTTGCGGGTGCTTGAGAAGGGCGATAAGGAGCGCCTGCAGCCGGTACCGCGCGAGGCTGAGCTGCTACTGCGGGTTTACCTGGAACATCCACTCCATGAGCACATCGATGCTGCCCTGCCCAACGGCGACCGCCCCATGTGGATATCAACCCGCAACTCACGCATACCCGCGCATGAATTCCATGGCGATGCCAGGCGGCTCAGCCATCGCGGTGTTCAGGAAATGATCAGGCGCTATGGTATTCGGGCAGGTGTCCCAGAAGCAGATCTGCACCCACACTCACTGCGCCACCGCTTCGGCACCGAGCTGACCGAGTCGGATGTCCCTCTCGATCAGACTGGCGACCTGTTGGGGCACAGCTCTCACCAGTCGACGTTGATCTACCTGCACCTGGCCATCAACAAGCGCACTGCATCGGTCGATCGAGCGAACCCGCTATCCAAGATCCGCACGCCTGCCTCCGAGCTGCTGCGGCGCTTGGATGCACAGCAGAGACCCCCGTTTACGGGTCCAGTCTGATGTATACAAGTTCTATAGCCCGTATCAGCAATGTGTCTAAATACCAATGGTGGTGGGGGCCCGCGCATGCCCTGCAAAGTCCCTTCAATAACAGGCTAAATCGGATGGGTGGCTACTGCGTGGTCTTGCAGGAAAGCGCAGTAGCCGTCAGCAGCACACCCGCCCAACCCGCATTGCCCTTGGAGAGCATCAGTGCAGGATCAGCACGAAAAGCGCAGTAGCATCGACGGAATGGACGGCTCACACCCCCTTCACCCCTCCCTTACAACAGGGGTGGGGGGTCGGCGTAAGGTGCCCCTGACCCCCTGTGGGGGGGGTGGGTACCTGGAAAACTGCAATGCTTCTGAAGTTCCAGACCCGCGCCTCGGCCAGTTGGCCGAGATGCGCATGCAGCCGATCTGGCTGCAAATTGCGGCGCGCATCGGGGTGGATGCGTTCCTTGAACTCTGGCGCACGCTGGACCAGTGCGAGGAGCTGCCCCGGGCCGACAACGGCATGGTGTTTGTGAAAATGCGCTCGTACAAAAGCTGGATCCGTGCCGAGCGCGACCGCTACATCACCGCGCTCGATCAGGCAGGCAACACGCCGGCAGAGATTCAGCGCGCGCTCCGTAGCAACATGCGCACCGAGCTCACCATCGACCATATCAAGCGCGTGGTGAAGGCGCACCGCCCGCGCTGAGCCGGCGTTTTTGGGGCCTTTTTTGGCTGGCGCTGTGCCTGCATGATGCCCAGCATGGCAAAGCGCGACCTCTCCAAGCCCCAGTCCCAGATCACCTTCCAGTGCCGGGGATGCGGGCAGACCTTCAAAGCCGAACCTTCCCAGGTGATGGATGCGCCTGACCGGCCGCATCACCCCTACGAATACATGAGCCACTGCGTGTGCGGCGCCGAGTGCCTGCAGGCGCCCCATGAACGCGCACTGATGAAGGCCTGGGCCAATGCTACGGGCCCGCGGACGGCTGAAGGCAAAGCGGCGACAGCTGCCAACCTCGACGGCCACCCTACGCCCGAGGAAGCTCGCCGTACGCGCTTCAATGCGATGAAGCACGGCATCCATGCCAAGACCGCCACCTACTTCCCGGCCAAACCAGACGGCTACAGCTTCTGCAGCAGCTGCACCATCGATCGCTACTACTGCAGCGAGCAGCCGGCGTGCGAGAAGCAGACCGTCTTGTTCATGCAAACCCACGCCGCTTTCGAGCAACGCGACCCCTCGCAGCTCACCGGCATCTTTTCCGGCATGCAGGCCGCTACGCTGGCCATCATCCAGCAGACGCTGCAGACCATTCTCGCCGACGGCGTGACACTGCGACACCCAGCCTGGTACCACGATAAAGAAGGCGGCTTCCATCTTGCGCAGTATCTGGATCCACAAACCGGTGACCAGGTGCTTATCCAGGAAGTGAAAAGCCATCCGCTGCTGAAGGTGCTGGCCGAGCTGCTGAGCCGCAACAACCTGAGCCTGGCCGACCTCGCCATGACGCCCAAAGTGCACGAACGCGAGGAGCAGCAGCTGGGCCGGCTCAAGGATGTGGGCAACCAGGGCGCCATCAGCGAGTTCATCACCAAGCAGGCAGACGCACTGGGCACGCTTGCCGACAAGATCGCCCAAGCCAGCCAGCGACGCGACAGCGATCCCATCCTGATCGAGTACCAGCAGCAAAACGGCGGCAACGATGGCTGAACGCGTCACCCGCGCGCAACGCGTCCAGTCCGCCAATCGCGCCGAGGTCGAGATCCAGCGCTTTGCCCGTGTCGACGCCGGCACCGGTATCCGTCCGCATGTGCTCTGGCACAAGCACATCCATAACGTGGAGCTGGATCCGGTCCAGGTGCTGAAAATGCAGGAAATGGACCAGCACGCCAACACCATCGATGTGAGCTGCCGACGTACCGGCAAAACCGCCGTGAAGGAAATGCATTGCCTGGAACAGCTCGCGACGACGCCATATCAGGAAGAAGGCATCGTGGCGCCGCGCATGCAGCAAAGCCAGACCAACCTCACGTATCACATCGATGCGATCAGGCGCAGCGACATCCTGTCCAGCTACATCATGGTCAAGGGCGGCCGCGAGCAGCTGCGCGACACCGGTTACCAGTTCGTGAACCACTCCAAGGCCTCGGCATACGGGATCATGAGCCAGATCGACGGCGATGCGCTCACCATCGCCTCGCTCGAGGAGACCGATGACATGCCGCAGGACCGGCTGATGTCGCGCTTCATGCCGATGCTGGGCTCGGCACGCCGCATGGGGGTGGATCCCGGCACCGCCAGCTTCAAGCCCAGCGTCCGCATCACTGGGGTATTCAAGGGCGCCGACGTCCTGCAGGCGCTGATCGATACCAAGCAATACCACCTGCTCACCCCGGTCGATGTTTACCTTGGCATCGAGCTGGGCATCCTCAACGAGAAATTCATGCTGGAGATGCGTAGCCAGATGCCCGAGGGCGAGTTCATCCGCCAATTTCTCTGTCGCAACGTCGCCGCTCAGAACTGGATCTGGGAAAAGTACATCCGCAAGGCCATGGCCGCAGGCACCGCAGCCGGACTGGAGCGCGCGGATCCGCTACCTGGTGCGCGCTACAAGAAGCGGGGCTTGTTGGCGTTCGGCTACGACCACAGCGGCCATGGTGAAAGCGCCAATGCATCAAGGTCAGCGCTCACGGTTACCGAGCAGATAGGCAATTACCTCACCTTTCCCTTCGTGAAGACGTGGCCGGCCGGCACCGATGACGCGGTGGTAATGCGTGATTTGTTCGGGTTCTGGTGCTACTTCAACCCGGATTACGCAATGGGCGATGCCTACGGGCTGGGGATGCTAACCTCGCTGAATGATCTGCTGTACAGCCGCGGGCTGACCAGCATCGATCGGCGCACCTTTGGCGATGGCGACAGTACGGCCACCACCTGGCGATCGTGGGCGTTTGCCCCTATCCGGTTCGACGGGCAGGTGAAGCACAGCATGGCCAGCGTACTGCGCGCGGCGTTCCACAACAGCCAGGCAGCGATACCGTACTTCGATGATGGCACCGAGGCCTGCCGCTCCAGCACTGCGGCGAATGTGATCTGGACCCCGCCCAGCCTGTCGAACTACGACCCGCGCGACGGCGACTGGAGCACCTTCGTCCGGCAACTGGGGAACATCAAGCAGGGCGAGAGCCGCACCAGCTACGCCACATTCCGGATGGCAGACAGCAAGTTCGGCGATGACTTGTTCGATGCGGCCTGCGCCGGGGTGTGGGCACTGACCACACGGGGCGAGGATCAAGGCCCACTGATCATTCAAAGCCGGGTGCAGAGCCACCAACAGCTGCTGGGCAGTATGGCGTGAGTACCAAAAAAGTATCAAAAAGGGAGCAATTCCGTATGGCCGAATACAAACAGAACTCGCGTATAGCCCCCACCTCAACAGCGGAAAAGCCGCTGCGGGCGCTGGCGCCGCTCACTGATTTGCAGCGCATGGCCATCGCGCAGAAACGCGACCTGGTGCACCAGCACCTTCCCGAACTGGTGCCCTTCATCGCCGACCTGGCCAAGGCCGGGCTGATCGATGGCTGGCGCAGTGTGACCAGCGTAACAACCCCCGATGGAGTGACCTATGGGAATTCGTGAATGGTGGGCGCAGCGGGCAGGCAAGCCTGGCGTGACGGTTGTTCCGCCGGCAACAGCGCAGATACCAGGCAGCGAACCGCGGCCGACCAGCGAGCTCGGCGCCCGGGCCAATCCGGACCAGCAGGTATCCCGTATCTACCAGCAGATGAGCGTGGACTTCGACCTGCGCGCCACCATTTTGCAGATCCGCGACATGGACAAGCGCGACGGCCGCGTAAAGCGCATTCATGCACGGGTGGCACGCGATATCGTGCGCGGTGGCCTGGTGCTGCAGCAGGCAGTGGAAAACGAAACCATCCGCCAGGAATGGGGCAGGTTCGCCAAGCGTTGCCAGCTCAACCGGCCTGAAAAGCTGAAATCGGATGCGCGCGGCTTCCTCATGGAAGGCAACCTGCCCCTGCAGGTGGTGCTTGATGCCGACCGTAACGTCGTTGACCTGGTGCGCATGCCTGCCGAAACCATCCGGCCCAATGTCGGCCCGTCCGGTCGCTTCGACGACCCTGCCCAGGCCTACACCCAGTTCGACCTGCAGACCGGCAGCGAGCTGGCCACCTTCGCTTTGTGGCAACTGCACCTGGTGCGGCTGGATCCGGACAATTTTGACGATTACGGCGCCCTGGGACGGCCTTTCCTCGATGCCAGCCGCGAGGTATGGAAGAAGCTGCGCCTGACCGATGAGAACTTGGTGATCCGGCGCCAGATGCGCGCACCGCTGCGCATGGCCCACGTGCTGGAGGGCGCGGGCGAGGAAGACGTCACCAAATACCGCAACCAGGTGGAAGCGGACCAGGCACACGGCACCGTCACCGACTACTACCTGAACCGCAAGGGCTCCGTGACCCCCATGCAGGGGGATGCCAACCTGGACCACATTGCCGACGTGGTGTACCTGCTGGACAGCTTCTTTGCCGGCACGCCACTGCCCAAGGGCATGATGGGCTACACCGACGGCATGGCGCGCGACATCCTGGAAGACCTGAAGCGGGACTACTACGACGAGGTAGACCTGATGCAGGACACCATCGGTTTTGCCTACGCCCAGGCCTTCCGCATCCAGCTGTTGATGAAGGGCCTCAATCCGGACGAAAGCGAATACACGCTCACCTTTGCCGAGCTGCGCACCGAGACCAAAACCCAGACGACCGATCGCGCACTCAAGCTCAAGGCTGCAGGGCTGCCGGCATCGATGGTGTTCGAGGAGATGGGCTACGACCCGATCACCGTCGAGCGGCGCCAGCAGGCCGACGGTGCCCGCTTCGATCCCTACCCCGAGCCGGTACCGGCCGCGGCACCAACCGTCAAAGTGACCCCGGGCAACGGTCGCAAAGGCGACAGCAGCACCAGTATCAGCAGCTAGGCGCTTTGGGGACCTTTTTTCGCCGGACGCAGCAGCCGTATCGTGCACCCATCGAAACTGGGGGTGAGCCATGCCCGATAAACAAGTCCCGGAATGGTTGGGCGAATTCCTGACCTATGCCTGGGTGGTCGGTTTGGCGCTCTTCGGAGGCACCGTGTCCTACCTCAACCGCCTGAAAGCGGGCCAGATCAAGTTCTCGCTGATCTCCATCGTCGCCGAGCTGGCCTGCAGCGCCTTTGTCGGCCTGATGACGTTCTACCTGTGCCAAGGCGTGGGGCTCTCTCTGACCACCACCGCCGCGGTGGCCGGCATCGCCGGCCACATGGGCACCCGGGCGATCTTCCGCCTGGAAGCGATCGCCAACACCATCATCGGCTACCGGGAGCATTGAGCATGGACATCAATAGCCTGATTGACGGGTTGATCAGCCGCGAAGGTGGTTATGCCAATGACGCCGCCGACCAAGGCGGCGAAACCATGTGGGGCATCACCATCGCCGAAGCGCGGGCCAACGGCTACGCCGGCGCGATGCGGGATCTGCCTCGCAGCAAGGCCATCGAGATCTACACCAGGCGCTACTGGATTGCGCCGGGCTTCAGCCAGGTGGCCATCCTGTCCATGGCGATTGCCGGCGAGCTGTTCGATACCGGCGTGAACTGTGGACCAGCCACTGCAGCGACTATGCTGCAGCGATCATTGAACGCGCTGAACCAGGGCGGCGCCGACTACGCCGATATCGCAGTGGATGGCGAAATCGGCCCGGCCACGCTGCGCGCACTGAGTGCCTACCTCAACAAGCGGGGCCAGACTGGCGTGACAGTGATGCTGCGTGCCCTGAACTGCCTGCAGGGCGCGCGCTACGTCGAGCTGTGCGAGAAGAAACCCAGCCAGGAACGCTTTCTGTTTGGCTGGCTGGCCAACCGTGTGGGGATGGCGTGATGGACTTCGACTGGAAAAAGACGGTCGGCGCCATCGCACCGGTGATCGGCACCGCCCTCGCCGGCGGCAACCCGCTTGCCGGGGTGGCCATCAGTGCCGTGCTGAAGTCGTTCGGCCTCGATGCCGGCACCGACACCAGCACGCTGGCCAGCGCCATCCAGGGCGCCACCCCCGAGCAGCTGATCGCCCTGAAGAACGCAGATCTGCAGTTCCAGCGCGACATGGCCGAGCTGGGATTCCGCAATCAGGAAGCAATCGCCAACCTGCAGGTGCGTGCCGACGAGGTCGACGCCGGCGACCGGGCCAGCGCCCGGGCCCGCGAAGTGGCCATGGGTGATCGCCGTGTGTTCTGGCTCACCTGCCTGATCGTCGTCGCGGTGCTTTCGCTCGAAGGGCTGGCGCTGTTCTACGGCATCCCCAAGACGGCCATCCCGGAACTGGTGGGGCGGATCCTGGGCACGCTCGATGCCATGGCCATGGCGGCGATTTTCTACACCTACGGCACCAGCCGCGGCAGCCAGCAGAAAACCCAGCTGCTCTCCCAGGCCGATGCCGTGAAATGACCACGGTAGCCGACCAGATCCGGGCAGCCACTGCAACCGCCCAGGAACGCATGAACGAATACGACGCGCAGGTCCTGCAGGATCTGCGCGCTTTGTTTGTGGTGACTGCAGACGATATCGGCCAGCAGATCGTGACTGCGGCCGCCGGCGACAACCAGGTCAGCCTGATGGCGCTGGATGCACTGCGCCAGCGCGTGATCGAGCGGCTGGCCAAACTCACCGAAGAACGCAATGCCCTGCTGAACAGGGCGCTGCCGCACGCGGCTACCCTGGGCACTGAACCGTTTTCCGGACACCTGCCGCAGGACTATCTGGTGCGGGGCGAACTGGACGCGGTGCGCTTCGTGCAGCAGTTGGTGCAGGCCGACGGGCTGAAGCTCTCCGACCGGCTGTGGCGCAACGACCGGCAGGCCACGGCGCGGGTTGCCAACGAAATCGAGCTGGCCATCGTGCGGGGCATTTCCGCCCAGCAAGCCGCCCGCGACATGCTGGCCCGTGGGCGGCGACCAGATGCCACCGACCCCGGCCTGCAGGCTGCCAACCCGGTCAACATTGCCCGCGCCACCACCGATGCGCTCACTGGCCAAGGCGGATCCGCGTACTACAACGCCGCCCGCGTGTTCCGCACCGAGCTCAACCGCGCCCATGGCACCGCCTACCAGAACGTGGCGCTGCAGCACCCCGACGTGATCGGCACCCGTTTCCTGCTCAGTCCCCACCATCTGGAGCATGACATCTGCGATACGCATGCCTCGGCAGACCTGTATGGGCTGGGGAAAGGGGTATACCCCCACGGCAAAAACCCGTGGCCGGCCCACCCCAACACCTTGAGCTATGTGGTAGCGGTTTTCCGAAGCGATAAACAACATTAAAAAATCGCTTTTTAGGGTTTACGCTTGCGCAAAGTGCTTTCGCAAACCGCTAGAATCGTCTGCATGACTAAGCGATTTCACCAACCGCCCAGCGGCTACGCCTTCTACGACGACACTCTGCCGCTAGCGCGCCCGGATACCTCTACGCCGCTGTTGCAAGCAGTCGTCGAGTTTGAGAACAGCATCCGTCATAACGACTTCGAAACTGGCGCTTTTTTTAGTCAAGACGGAACAATGTTGCTCCGGAAGGAAGGCCTTGCAGATCAGGTAGGCTTTGGCCACGAAAACTTGCATGCCATGCGCAACCAGTTGTTCACGCATAATCATCCTCGTGGGACGACGCTCTCTATTGAAGACATTGACCTTGCTCTTGACTATCAGCTTTCCTGTATCAGAGTGGTGGGCCCTCGAAGCAGATTTATCATGTACAAACCTGCAAAAGGTTGGCCACCATTCACACTTGTAAATGATAAATTTGAAAAAGCTAAACTTGGTGTGCACAATGAAGTTCGAAACTTAGTCAACACAGACCAGCTCGACCGACGTAACGCCGGCTCTGAAGTGTTGCACCTGCAGTTGTTGCAGGTGTGCACGGAATTGAAGCTCAGGTACATACGGGAGCAAACATGATGCATATACCGTTCAACAAGCCGCTAAAAGATCGCCGTAATGGCGATCTTGTTGTTTTCTATGATGGCCCCGACGCTTACACGCGTTCTGCGGATGCTTTTCAAGCTCAGCTTGAAGCGGAGCACGCCGCCGCCGAGGCAGCTCGTGCGGAAGCAGCCAATGCTGCAAAACCAGTCAAGCACCGCCACAGCGCTGATCAGCACTTCAACTGGCATCGTGCTGAAGTTAAAAAGCCGGCCATGATGCTGTGTGGCTATGGCATCCCGTGCAAGGATTGACCGCGCCCTTCGCCCAACAAAACCCCGCCAGCGCGGGGTTTTTTGTTGTCCGCTTGCTGCGCCTTGACGAAATAAAAAGCGCAGTACAAGCTAGCTGTAACCTTGTAACTACAACAGCGTCATAACGTTCGCAAGGCCATCTCATTGCTTACAGGAATTCTTGATGCACCTCTTTGCAAAAACCCCCATCGTTTTCAGCGATTACCGGGATAAGTACATCGACTTGACCAAGCTGTTCGACACCTTCTTGCACAACATCATTGCCCCACCTTCCGACAGCTTGAACGCGCGGATAGAGGTGCTGAGTATGGACAGCGTGTCCGACACCGCATTTACGGTCACGGCATTGGGCATTGAGCTGACTGCCGTCATGAAATTGATCGCTGATCCACGCGATGCGACCGCATGGGTAGGTATCTTCGCTCCGGGGGATAAGCAGCCTGTATTGGATTTCAAGTTCGATGGTCAGGGCAAGGTGCTGGATTTGTACCTGGAAGGCCGCGACGAGAACCCGTACATCAACCAGCATGGCAACCTGATCATGGCCCACGCCTTCATGCGTGCGCTTGAAAACCAGTCGCCTGCAGCGCCCGAAATCATCAACCTATAAAAGGTAGCAATCATGAAATATTGGGGCGTTGCACTGACGATCATCGGCTTGTTCAACATTGTGCGGGCATGGGTTGCCGACGTTTCCGTAATGGGCGGCGGCGGTGCGGCCGACCGGATCATCAACCATGGTTTGGTCGCTGACCGGCAACTCGCCATGGAATCCGGGGGCATATTCTTCTTGGCAGGCATTGTGCTGATCGTCGGCTCGCAGATCGTCGCCCTGCTGGTGAGCAGGCCTGGCGAGGCCGCGACAAGCGAAAAGCGCGCGGAACGGAGCGATGCGCCAGCGCCAGGCGTGGATCCGGCACTTGCACCGGCGTTCGAAGCCCTGCGTGCCGCGCGTGAATCGAATGGCGATATCAGGGCGGTATTGATTTTGCGTGTAGAGAACGCACTGGATGCGCTGCCAACCGACGTACTGGTATCGCAAGCAACGGTGGTCAACCGCATCCGCACGGAGCTGGCAGCGCTGAATTCATAAGCTCTGCGTAATGCTTTCCGGGTTATCCACAGGGGTTGGCACGCCATCAGCGCGGCTTGGCCAACCCCGGGCTACCCAGTAACGCAGCAAGATCAGCGCGCAATGCGCTGATCTCTTCCAGGCATCGGCTGTCTTGGCCAGTGCTCACAACACCTGCATTGAAGGTACTTTGCAGTCTCGCAACGACCTCCGCATTCATGCTGCGACCGTTTATTTTGGCTGCGTGTTCTATCTGTTCCCGCAACTCTGGCGGGACTCTCAGTTTGTATTGCGGATCTTCGCGTGACATGTAGCAATGTTGCACCACGGTGGTGTTGACATCAATTCCCCACGGTGGTTTACTTTCCAAATACCCCACGGTGGGGTACGGAGGAATGAATGGTCAAAGGTGCAAGAACGTTGCCGCAGATTAATCTACGCGTGCCACCTGAACTGAAGCAATGGCTTGCTGCAGAAGCGGCCGCAAATTGTCGGAGTCTCACCGGCCAGATCACTGCAATGCTGCTGGAGCTACGGGAACAAAACGAAAAGGCGAGGGATGCAAAGAAAACGGGCAGGTAACTACGCCCAAAAAGAAGGCCCCAAGGTGCTGTAACACCATGGAGCCGGACATCAGACCCCAAAATCGAAGCAGGAGAATCAGATGCAAGTTCAGCATACCACACCGCAAGTTATGCCCGAAGTGGGCATTATTTCCATCCATCAGTTCATGACCGACGCCAATGTCCGGGTCATTTTGAAGTCTGATAGCACCGTCTGGTTTGTTGCTGCTGACGTTTGCAGCGCGCTCGGGCTCGACAACGTAACAATGGCCCTTCGTCGCCTCGACGACGATGAAAAGGCCCTCAACAGTATTGAGGGCCTTAGCCGTATGTCGGGAGGTAATGAACAGGTGAATATCATCAGCGAATCCGGCTTGTACTCGCTGGTGCTCACCAGTCGAAAGGACGAAGCGAAACGGTTCAAGAAGTGGGTGACGGCAGAAGTACTGCCGGCCATCCGCCAGCAAGGGTTCTACCTGGCAGGCGGCGCACTTACCCGTGAACGGGTGCAGCTGGTCAAAATTGCCCGGCAGCTCACCATGGACGTTGCACGCAGCAAGGACCTGTACGCGCGCACCATGCTGACCGGTTTGCTCGGCGAGGTAGCGCAAGCACTGGGCCAGCCGCTGCCGAATCAGGCCCTGTTGCCCAAGCTGCCTGATCAACCTGCACTGCCGGGGGTGTGACATGAGCGCACCTGCATACACCGGGGCCACCCTGGGCCCCGCGGATCTGGCGGTGCTCGATGCCGCTCGCAGTAACCTGGCGGACGTGGAAACCGGGCTGGAAACGCTGGTGCGCGTGCTGCGTGAACCCCTGTGCACACTGCCACCAGCATCGCTTGCCGGGCTGCTGGCCGGGTTGGCCAGCCTGCAGGAGGTTGCGCGCGAGCAACTGGATGCATTCGTGGAGCAATACGGGGGTGACCACCATGCCGGCTGATATCTCCCCTGCCGCCGTCGGCCAGCTGGCCGCGCTGCCATTCCTGCCGCTGCTGCTGTTCCGCAACGGCGTGGTGGACTGCCTGACGCACTTGCGCCGCAACAGCCGCTACCTGCCCCCGGGCGATTGGCGCCATGTGGACAAGGAACTCGCCCGCCTGGGCAGCGCGCTTGGCGCGGTGCTGGAGCAACAACAATCCGCATTCGAGCTGGAGCATGGCGATGACCACTAGCCCGGCAACTCATACGATCTCGGTACCGATCCATTGCGACATGCAGCGCGATGGCCCGCCAGAGGAGGATTTCCGCAACTGGCTGGACCGGGGATTCCGCATCTTCTGCCTGGACAGCCTGCGTGGTGACTACGTGGCCAGGCTGACGGTACCGCTTGCACCAGGCGCTGCCACACCGCTGTAATCCTGCATTTTGGGGGCCTTTTTTGGCTGGGCCCCTTTCCCTACCCTGCTGCACAGACCGCCATTTTCCGGCGGTTCAGTGCGGCAGCGGGCCCCTCTCTCCCCGCGTGCCGTGCGACCTGAACAACAAGGGTTGCCATGCGCCTCATCAAACTCTCTGCTACCGCAGTTGCCACTGAGACAGTGCGATTCCTGTCTCGGCTCAGTGTGAACCTGAGCGAAGGCGACGAACCCAAGCAGTCCTGGATCACCCTGACCCGCACCGGCTCCTTCACGGATCCGCGCTACGGCCGCTTTGAAATCACCAGCGGCATGTTGCTGTCGATGGTGAAGAACTTCGACGCCGGCGTGTATGGCCAGGAAATCTTCATCGATGTGGAGCATGAAGCCGCCAAAGGCGCAGCAGCCACCGTGCTGCGCCTGGCCGTGGAAGGCAACCGGTTGCGCGCACTGGTGAGCTGGACCCCCTACGGCCTGCAGGCGGTACGCGACAAGAAGCACCAGTACCTGTCGGCCGAATACTGGGAAGACTTCACCGACAACGAAGCCGGCAATCGCCACGGCTGCTTGCTGGTTGGCGCCGCGCTGACCACCCGCCCCGTCATCAAAAACCTCGACCCCGTAAAGCTCTCGGAGGCCACCGGCACCACGCCGGTGCTGCTGCATCCGGAGCTCGCCTCGACCTTACTCTCGGAGATCCGCACCATGTGGGAAAAACTGATCCTCAAACTGGCAGAAAACCTGAAGCAACAGGGCCTGCCAGAAGCCACCATCACCCTGCTGTGCAACAACGCCCGCAAAGCGCTGAGCGACGGCAACATCGCCGATGCCAACACCGCGCAGGTGGTGGTCGATACCATCGAGGCGAATGTCGTGCAGCTGGCCAGCGCCCTGGCTGCCGGCAGCACCATCCAGTTGTCGGTCAACACCAGCAACACCAACCCCACCGACGTGGCTGCCCAGGTGAGCAAACAGCTGGCCGATCTGCGCGCCGCCGACGAGGCCGCCGCCAAGCAACTGAGCGAGGCCCGCGCGGCCCGCACCAAGGTATTGAGCGACGCCATCAATGCCGCTACCGCGCTCGATGAGCCCACCCGCACTGCGCTGATCGACAAGGGCAGCAAGATGCTGTCCGACGGCATGGGCGATGACCAGGTCAAGCAGCTGGGCCAGTTCCTGATCGAGAGCGCCAACGAAAACGCAGCAGCCAAGCAGCTGGCCGCCATGGGCTTTCGCCCTGCCGGCAGCGTGCATGTCACCGTTGACGATACCAAGACCATCGATGGCATGCAGGCCGAGGTGGACAAGCGCCTGAGCATTGGCGCCGAACGCAAGCCCAACGCGGTGACGGCACAAGCGATCTCGCTGGCGCTGCGCCAGTTCGACCAGGACAACGGCGCCCGCCTGTTGGCCGAGCACCGCGCACTGGCGGGCGGTGTCGGCTCGATCAGCGACATCAAGACGCCGGCGATTTTCGAGCGCACGGTACTGCGTGAATCGCTCTACAACCTGACCGGCCTGAATTTCGTCGACTTCGGTACCGCCACTTTTGCCGCCCAGGTGAGCATCCCGTACAGCTGGCGCGATGCATCGGCCGCGGGTATCAACAGCACGCGCACTTTTGAAGCCCAGGGCATCAAGCGCGCCGGCGTGAAGCAGGACTTCGAAAGCGCCTACCCGCTGCCGCAGAAGCTGGCATTCCAGGTCTCGCAGGAAATGATGCTGCTGTCGCAGAACGGCCAGATCGATTTCGACGTGATCGCCGAGAACAGCAAAAACGCCACGCGCATCATCGGCGAGGATACCGAACGCCTCATTTTCAACGAGCTGATCGATGCCGCCGACGAATTTGGCGCAATCCCCAAGACCAACGAAGCCCTGACCGGGGTGAACGGCACCAACACCGTGTTCGTGCTGAGCCAGTTCCCGGTGGTGCGCCCGCGTGTGTACCGCGATCTGAAGGGTGCGCAGATCGGCAGCACGCTGAATCCGGTGACCTTCACCTACGCCGGCGCCGCCAAAACGGAATGGGATGGCACCGGCGCCCAGTCCGCCGGCGTGTACTGGGTGATGAACTACAACCAGGGCGAGGTGATGTTCGTCGACCAGGCCGGCACGCCGATCGTGCCGCCCAATGCCACCGCCATTGTGGCCACGGCCTACAGCTACACCAGCAACACGTACCGCTTCGATACGGACCTGGGCGCCAGCACGGTCAAGGACAAGTGGGATGACTTCATCTACCGCTTCTCCCTGCGCAAGAACGTCATCGAGGATCAGCGCTACTACCGCGCCGATCTGAGCCTGATGTCCGGCACCACGATGACCGCCATCGAGCAGGCCGGCACCTTCCTCGCTGCCTACTCGAAGCCTGGTACCGACCTGACTGCCGACGGCAACCTCGGCCGGATCAAGAATGTTCCAGCGTTCAAGACCACTGCACCAGGCCTGCGCATCGGCGACCAGCGTGTGCTGATCGGCGAGCGCAACCAGACGCGCTTCCGCTTGCTGAAGCCGTGGGGCATGGAGCAGCTGCAGGACTCCCGCGACAGCTCCGGCCTGTTCACTGCGCAGAAGGAAGCCTTCGGCACGCAGTGGATTGCGCTGCACACCCCTACCCAGCTGAAGAACGCCAATACGTCGATCACGCTGTACAGCGGTACCGGCCGCGTCAACCGCGTGGGTTAACGCACTACCCCCGTAGCACCCCATGCCTGCCTGGCCTCTGCCAGGTGGGCCCATCGAGGAGAGCAAACCATGCAACAGATTCAAGTGCCGGTGACCAACACCGGCCGCGGCCTGATGTACATCGGCAGCGCCATCATTGCACCAGGCGAAACGCGCCATTTCTACCCGGACGAGCTGCCACCACACCTGCGCCCGCGTGATCCGGCCGATCCAGATCCGCGGCCCGAGCCGCCCGAGCTGGAGGCAGTACTGCTGACTGGCACCGTGGGCACCATTGTCAAAGCGCTACCGGACCTGAGCGATGCGCAGCTCGATCATCTGGGCGAGCTGGAGCAGTTGGCCCCCAACCCGCGCAAAGGCGTGCTGAGCGCTGTTGCTGAAGAACTACTGAAGCGCGGTGCACAAAAGGTTGATGGTAACGGCGCCAGCGACGCTGGCCAGGATGCACCTGCAGATCCGGCCAACGCCGCCGGCGAGCAGTCGCAGCAACCGGATCAGCAGGCGTAACCACCATGACCATGGCGCGCGCGGATCTGGTTGCGGACCTGAAAGCCTCCCTGCATGACGCGGCGGAGATTTTTGCATCACAGGATGATGCCGCCTTCGTGCGCCTGCTGGATGCTGCGGCCAGTGACCTGGTGCGTGTGCGACCGCGCATGCGCTATGCAGGATTCGATCTGGCAGCAGACCAGATCGAGCCATCCACCTATCTGCTGCCGGCGGATTTTTGCCAGTTCCACTCCCCGACATGGGGTGTTCATCATGGCATCCAGGTCTGGGAGGCCCATTACCCGGGGCGGTTGCCACAAGCGATCGTCGTCGACACCGACCAGGGCAAGGCCATCACGCTGATCCCTGCCGTTACCCCCTGCCAGTTGCAGCAGCTGGGCCGCAACTACCGCTACCGCTACTTCGGCCGGCATGAGATCGGCGATACCGCTGCAGGCACGTCCGTGGCCCTGGCGGACCGAGGCCTGCTGCTGCTGCGCGCCCAAGCCGAGGCAATGCGCGAGCTGGCCATGCGCAACATCTTCAAGCCGGTGGCGCTGCGTGACGGCATGAGCCAGGCGCCGCGCAATGGCACCCCAGCAGCGCTCTACCAGGTGCTGCTGGATGAATTCCTGGGGTGCCGCACATGAGCGGGTTCATGGAGCTGGACGCGCAGCGCATGCGCCTGGCGCTGCAGCGTGCGCCGGCGGGGCTGAACCATGTACTGGGCGGAGTGGTGGATGGCGCTGCCCAGATGGTGGCCGCAGTAGCAAAGGCAGAAGCTCCCAAGGGGCTGAATAGCCAGTTGGTCAACAGCATCCAGATCGAGCGCGCCGGCGAGCTGGAGCGCCTGGTGCGCCCCAACACCGAATACGCCCAGTACGTTCACGACGGCCGCAAGCCGGGCAAGTTGCCGGACATGCGCCCCGGATCCGACTTCATGGAATACGTGCGGCTGCGGGTGCGGCCGGATGGCAAAAAGCGCGATTTGCGCAGTAACCGCCAGTACCGTGGCTACCTCGATGACGCCTGGGGCATTGCGTTTGCCATCAAGGCGCGCGGCATCGCACCCAATCCCTTCATGGCCCGCACCTATGTCGCCACTGCCATCCCGGTGCAGGCCTACTTGCGCGCCCATACCGAAGCAGGCCTGCGGGAGCTGTTTGCATGATCAACGACCGCCTGGACACCCTGCAGCTGGCACTGGCCTTCGCCATGCCGGCATACCTGGTTACCCGCAAATGGAAAGACCCCAGCCTGCGCAATGCCACCGAGCTGACCCAGGGCGTGCTGACCATCGCCCTGCAGGGCGGTGGCGATTACGCCAACTACCCGGGCCGCGTGGCCGAGCTCGGCAGCATCGACCTGCTATTGGTCGGCAGCCTGCAGGTGGATGCCAACAACGGCGACATCGAGGCGGCGGAGCTCGCCATGGTGAATGCAGTACAGGACTTCATGCACACGCTGCCCGCAGGCCTGGGCGACATCGTGCTGAACGGCTGGCGCATCAGCGGCCAGATCGAGAGCCCACACGGCTGGGTGGTGTTCCGCCTGACCTGGCCATTTCTCTGAGGAATCGACATGCAAGACCCGATGCAAAAGCTGGCACCACCGCCCAACCCGCAAGACCACCCGGTACCCGCCTGCGGCGGCACCTTTACCCGCTGTGCCGTATCAGGCGCACTCACTGACAGCGCCAGCGAATACGTGCTGCCCGTGGCCATGGCAGCCCAACTGGCGCAGATCGATGCCGCTGCGCCGGGCGCTGACCACACCGTCACGGTGCAGGTGGATACCACCAGCCGCAAACCCGCCACCAAGAAGGATTGACCACCATGCCCGGTTCAACGCGCGTAAAAGCCGCCCTGCTGAAAAAGGAAACCACCTACGGTGTGGATGCC
This sequence comes from Andreprevotia sp. IGB-42, assembly GCF_009848685.1. GTDB lineage: Bacteria > Pseudomonadota > Gammaproteobacteria > Burkholderiales > Chitinibacteraceae > Andreprevotia. The sequence goes on along the minus strand of NZ_WXTX01000008.1, from coordinate 60,347 downwards.
ATGCCGGTGGGCAACAGCAACGCCATTCTGCTGCGCAATGCCAACATCACGCCGCTGGAAGCCAAGATGGAAGCCCGCGACATTGCCACGCCAGCGCTGGGGCACATGGAAGACATCCTGGTCGGCCAAAGCATGCTGCTGGAAGCCGAGCTGGAGTTCGCCGGATCCGGCACGCTGGGTGTGGCGCCCGCCTGGGGCCTGGCGCTGCAGCTCTGCAGCTTTGCCGAGGTGATCACGCCCGATGTCAGCGTGGAATACAACCCGATCTCCGCGGCAGTGCCCAGCGGCACCATTTACTACTACTACGCCGGCAAGCTGCACAAGTTGCTGGGCGCCCGCGGCGACATGACCAAGATCTCGGTTGCCGCCGGCAAGCTACCGGTGATGGGCGTGAAATACACGGCGCTGTATGGCGGCATCGCCACTGCCCCACCACCCGGCACGCTGGACCTGAGCGCCTGGCAAAAGCCGGAGGGCGTCAACAAGGCCAATACCAGCATGGCGAACGTGCACGGGCTGAATACCCCGTTCTACGAGTTCGAGATGCAGCTGGCCAACACCGTGGTGCACCGCGACCTGCCTGGCAGGGAAGACGTGGTGATCACCGATCGCGCACCGGTGGGGTCGATCGTGATCCCGGATCCGGACCTCAACAGTTACAACTTCTTCGATGCGGTGCGCCTGGCCACCGTCGGCGCCTTCTCGTTCCTGCACGGCACCACCGAGGGCAACCAGGTGAACGTGAACAGCAACTACCTGCAGGTGACCGGCGCCAGCTACGAAGACCGCGACAAAGACGTGGCGCTGAAGCTGGCCCTGAAGTTCACGCACGGCCCCACCGGCAACAACGATTTCTTCATCCGCTCGCAGTAAGCGGGTCAATCCCTGCCCACTCTCAAAGGAAAAACCATGTTCAAGCTCCCCAAACCCGATGAGCGCCTGAAGGTCTCCGTACCGGTATCGATCCCGGTACCGCAGGACGGCGGCACCGTCCGGAAGCATGAAATCGATGTGACGTTCGAGCTGCCCCTGCAGGACGAAGTTGACCAGGTGCTGGCCCGCCAAGACGAAGACGCACCGGACCTGATCGAGAAATACATAGTGGGCGCAGACCGGATTCAGGACCACGCCGGCAACCCCATGCCGTACTCCGATGAACTGAAAACCAGCCTGCTCAACGTCACTTATGCCCGCAAGGCCATCACCAGGGCGTTTTTCGCCACGCTGGCCGGCGAGGGCCGCCGGGGAAACTGATCGGGGCGGCCCGCCACTGGGCTGGCACACCGGTCCGCCCCAAGCGCCCACCGAAAGAACTGGCGGCAGAAGCCGAGGCCCTGCGGGGCCTTGGCCTCTCTCCCCGGGAAATTGCCATGGTGCAGCGTGAAACGGATCCGGCCGAGCCAGAGGAATACGTTATCTGGCCGGACAACGCCCGGGCACTGGATTTGTTCCTGCGGCTGCGCACCCAGTGGCGCGTACTGGTGGGTTTCGGCGGCATCCAGTTCCAGGGCATTGACCTCATTGCCATCCAGGCGCTGTTCCAGCTGCTGCACATACCCCGGCACCAGCACCGCCAATTGACCCAGGACCTGCAGCTGATGGAAGCCGTAGCCCTGCCCCTTTTGAACCACTCGGATTGAACGACGCATGAGCGAACAAACGATCGGCATACGCATCAAGGCGGACGGCAGCGGCTTTGTAGGTGAAGCACGGCAAGTCACTGCCGAGATCGACCGTATCGAGAAAGCCACCGTCAAAACCCGCACAGAGGGTGATCGCTTCATCTCGTCGCTGAAGGAAGAAGCGCAGGCATTGGGTAAGACCCGCAGCCAACTGCTCGAGCTGAAGGCGGCGCAACTGGGCGTTGCGGATTCAGCACGTCCGATGATTGCCGCAATGCGTGAGCATGAAACGTCGTCCGGCTTCGTGAGCCGGCTTGCCGGCGCCTTCACAGCTCTGGCAGCCACAATTGCCATCACCGTCGCCGCCATCGTTGCACTGGCTGCACCTCTCATCGATGCGCAAATCCATGCGGAGAAGTTGCGCACGACCCTTTCCTTTGCAAGCGGCAACGATCTGGCCCGCACTGCAGAGTCGTACGCCTATATCAGCGGGATGACTCAACGGCTAGGCCTAGACTTCCGCTCCACTGCTGATTCATACGCGAAGTTCGCTGCGGCAACCCGTGGATCATCGTTGGAAGGGCAGGCAGCACGGGACGTGTTTGAGGGCGTAGCACGGGCCAGTGCTGCCATGGGCCTGTCCTCAGAGGAGAGCGGCCGGGCACTACTCGCGTTGACCCAGATGATAAGCAAAGGGCGGATCACAGCAGAAGACTGGCGGGGTCAGTTGGCAGAAGCGTTGCCCATCGCCAACCAGACAATGGCTACATCTCTTGGCGTAACCACCTCCGAGCTGGCAAGGATGCTGGATCAAGGTGAGCTGACCATCAGCATGCTGCAAAAATTTTCGTTGCAGCTCAAAGCGGACACTGTTGAAGCCGCCAATGCTGCAGCCGACGGCATGCAGGCCGCCACAAATCGCATGGCCAGCGCGTGGGAGCAGCTCAAGCAGGGCATTGCTGACTCGGGCGTGGGCGACACCATCAAGGGCCAGATGAACATCGCCACCGATGCGATGAATGATTTCACAGCATCGATCGCGCAAGCGAAGCGGGAAGGGTCGGGCTTCTTCGGCCAAGCGTGGGCTGGAACCAAGGCGGCGGGCCGCTTCGCCAATCCGATCAACGCATTCTCGTACACCCCACAGTCTGGCGAAGCCGGTATGAAGTACCTGCTCGAGCAACGCAGGAACCTGCAGCTCGGCTCGAAGGGGGATGCATCAGGGAACCGAGCTGAGCAGTTACGGCAGCTCAACATGGATATCGCCAAATTCTCGGCCAAGTTTCCAGAACTGGCATCGATGGCCGGCACCAGTAGTGCAGGACCTACCGCGACCACGGCTGCCGATCAGCTTGCTGGCTGGTCAAGGGAATCGTCGCAGCGCCGGGAAGAGAATAAAAAGGGCTGGGATACCTACTACGCCACGGTGGAGAACCGCGCAGAGAAGCACGCCCGCAAGTTGAAGGATTTGGACGAGAAAGCGGCGCAGTACGGTATTGGCAAGGACAGTGCCGAATACAAGCAGGCTGTTGCAAACATCGATAAAGAGTTCGAAGCCAAACAGACCAAAGCTTCAAGGCAAGCCGAGAACGCATACAACGACCTGCTGAAGCGGTTGCAGAGTGGGAAGCTCGCTGCGGATCAGGGACTGGATTATGCGCAACGCGGGCAGGATCCAAAGACACAGCGAAACCAGGACGAGCTCAACCGCTTCCTGAAAGCGGACAACCGCGCCGACGGACTGAGCAAAAGCCAGGTGGCCAACCTTCGTGCTGAAGCCACGGCGGCCGATGCCGCTGAGCAGGCGCTGCGCGATTACCAGTTCACCATCAAGAGCGGATTGGACCTCGCCGCCGATGTGGACCGGGCCAAGGACCGTGAGGCAGCGCTCAATGCGCGCTGGGGTGACAGCCTGGCCGACGCCGACCGGCAAGTGCAGGACCAAAACCAGGCGCTGCGTGAGCAGATTGCCTTGATGGGCGTGCACGGCCTGGCGCGTGAGCGGCAGATTGCCTTGAACCGCCTGGACAACCGGGTACGCGATGTAGAACGCGCACCAGGCTCGACCACCGAGCAGATCGAGGAAGCGCGCACGCTAGCAGCGAGAAACCGGGAAGAGATCAACTCGACATTCGACGACCTGGGCACTGCCCAGGGCAACGGGCTGGCCGGCTGGAAAGCAGGCTGGGGCGAGTACGTATCCGCTGCACAGGATGCGTACAGCCAGATGAAGGACTTCGGCCGCAACACCTTCAACACACTGGGTGATGCCGCGGCCGAGTGGACCACCACCGGCAAGCTCAACGTGCGGGACATGGCCCGGTCCATCCTCGGCGACCTGAGCAAGATCGCCGCCCAGAAAGCCATGGTGGCCATCGCTGGCAGCTTCTTTGCCAACGGCGGTGCTTTTGGCGCCAGCGCCGGCGATGTGAAGCCGTTCGCCAACGGCGGCACCTTCTCCAACCAGATCTACAGCAGCCCCACCCTGTTCAAGTTCGCCCAGGGCGGCCGCTTCAACCTCGGCGTGATGGGCGAGGCCGGCGACGAGGCCGTGATGCCGCTGACCCGCGGCCCGGGTGGCCGTCTTGGCGTGGCCATGTATGGCGGTGCCGGTGGGAGTGGTGACCAGGTCTACGTTTCCATCACGGTGAACGCAGAAACCGGCGAAACCACGCAGTCCGGATCTGCTGGCGATTGGGAAGCCATGACCCAGCGCATGAGCAAGGACATGCGCAGCATTGCACGGGAAGAGATCGCCCTGCGCGAACGCAACAAGGCAGCGGGGATCAGGGGATGACGCTGCAGACCTTCAGCTGGATCCCGGACAATAAGCAATCCGAGAAAGCCAAGGCCCGGGTACGTAAGACCCCCTTTGCCAAAGGCTTCGTCCAGCGCGCCCGTGATGGGCTGAACAATATCGATCGCAGCATTCCGCTCAGCTTCACCGTGCGTGAACTGACCGAGGTTTCTGCCATCAATGCCTTCCTCACCGCCCATGGTGGCGTTACGCCGTTCCTCTGGACCAGCCCAACGGGCCAGGCGGGCAAGTGGATTTGCGAGGAGTGGGAAGCCTCCCGCATCAACGCCGTTTACGGCAGCTTGACCGCCACTTTCACACTGGATTCGCTATGACCATCGCCCAGGAATACCCGGGCGCAGCGCCCAACGATAGCCAGCTGGCGCTGCTCGCATCGCTGCAGCAGCTGGACCAGGACGGCGATATCACGCTGTGGCTGGTGGATACCACGCACCTCGGCGGCGGCATCACGCGCTGGGCAGACCAGGTCAACCAGTTCGGCGAGCCCATCGTGTTCCAGGACGAGCCCTTTATACCGGTGCCCCTGCAGGCGAGCGGATTCGAGTGGGCCGGTGATGGCTCGATGCCCCGGCCCAAGCTGATCATCGGCAACGTCAATGGCGCGGTAACCATGATGCTGGAGAGCCTGGGCGGCGACCTGGTCACCGGCAAGGTGTACCGCCTGCGCCTGAAGACCAGGCACCTGGACGCGGTGAACTTCCGCGAAGGCAACCCGCGCGCCGATCCTGCTGCGCATTTCCCGCTGGAACAGTGGGAGATCAAGCAGAAGGAAGGCGAAAACTGGGAGGTCGTCACCCTCGTCCTGGGCAGCAAGACCGACCTGATGGGCGTCACCATGCCCAACTCGCGCATCACCGCCCGCACCTGCACCTGGCGTTACAAAGACACCAGCGGCGGCTGCAGGTGGGTGCCGGTACCGGGCAAATATTTCGACGTGTACAACCAGCCGTGCACGCCCGACATGGACAACTGCAGCCACAACGAGGGCGGCTGCAAGCTCCGGTTCGGCGAAACCGCCGTGCTGCCGGCACGCATTTTCGTTGCAGCAGCGCAGGCTCGCCGATGATCCGCGCTGCCTTTGAACAGCTCGCCCGTGACGCTGGCCAGCGCGAGGCTGTCGCACTGGTGATCGATGCCGGCGACAGCTGGACGCTGTGGCCATGCGACAACGTGCACCCCGAGCCCACCCAGTGCTACCAGGTGTCGCCGGCGACGTGGCTGGCCGCGTCCCGCGCCGGCCGCATTGCCGCCGTGCTGCACAGCCATCCGGACAGCTCGCCACCCAGTCAGGCCGACATCGATGCAGCAGCTGCATTTCGTCTGCCGCATCACGTCTACGCCGTCGGCGCCGCTGCCTGGTACTGCATCCCTGCAGGGCGTCGCTACACCGGCCGGCCGTTCGCCTGGGGCACTGCCGATTGCTGGAGCCTGGTGCGCGATTGGTACGCCAGCGAGCTGGCCATCTGGCTGCCGGGCACCGAGTGCTGCAGCCGGCCGGATTGGGAGCTGGACGAGCCTGACGCGTTCCTCACCCGCCTGCGCCGCTACGGCTTCAGCGAGATCGCGCACAGCGAGGCGCGGCACGGCGACGTGCTGCTGTTTCGCCTGCAGGCCGGCCAGTGCAATCACAGCGGCGTGTTGCTCACCGATAACCGCCTGCTCCACCACATTGAAAACCGCTATTCCATCGTCGACGAGTTCGACGGTGTCTGGCGCCGGACCCTGACGCATGCCCTTCGCCACCGAAATTCGTAACATCTATCTGCATGGGCCTCTGGGCGAACTGTTCGGGGAACATCACGCACTGGCCGTGAGCAACCCGGCCGACGCCGTCAACGCGCTGTGCGCCCGCTATCCCGAGTTCGAGCAGGAACTACGCCGGCAGGCGCGGGCCAATGTCGAATGGGTGATCTTGGCCGATGGGGATGCGCTGGCCATCGATGAGCTGCAGCTGTACCGCGGGGCCCACGTCGATTTCCATTTCATCCCGCAGCCGGCCGGCGCCAAATCGAAGTGGGTCGGCATCGCGATCGGGGTGATTCTGGCCGTAGTCACCTATGGCCAGTCGCTGTGGGCGACCCCGATCTTTGCGGCAGGTTCGACCGGCTATGCGGCCGCCATGGGGCTGGCCACGTCGCTGATCATTGGCGGCGTCACGCAGTTGTTTGCACCGCACCCGGCCAGCAGCGACATGGCAGATCGCGGCTCGTCGTATGGCTTTGGCGGACCAGTCAGCCAGTACGGCGAGGGCTTGCCGATTCCCATCGTGCTCGGCCGGATGATCGTGCCGGGCATTGCTGTCGTCACGGGCCAGCGCATCAAAGACATTTCGCGCGACGGCAAAGTCCAGAGCGAAGCCTGGCTGCACGTCGTCGACGTGATCGCCGAGGGGCCAGTCGCTGGCTTGGCGCATGGCGACCCGATGCAGGACGTCTATCTGGGCGAGGTGCCCATCGGCCGCATGGAGAACCCGCCGAGCTTCGCGTTCATGCGCGGTACCGCCGACCAGCCGCTGCTGGTGCACGACAGTGCCGTCGGCGCCAGCTCGCTGGAGCAGGAAATCCCCGACGGCCGCGAGATCCGCTTCGACGGCTCACCATACAACCTGCCGATCAGTGCCGGCAGTGCTGACTATGTGCGGCTGACGTTCCAGGTGCCCGGGCTGGGCTACCAGAACGACGGCGGCGGGCTGGATGCGCGTTCCATCAAGCTGGCATTCGAGGGCAATACCGGCAGCGGCTGGTTTGCGCTGCGCATGACCGACAGCAGCCGCTCGATGCACCAGCAAGACTGGATTGCCACGGCACCGGCAGTACTGGGCAATGGTCGCTACCAGATCGAGGTCGGCGCCGAGGCTGCAGCTGCTGCGCGTTTCTTCGCTGTCGCTACTTACCCAACCATTCCGGCCGATGGGCCCAGCAACGTCAATTCGCTGGCCTCGGTCAGCCTGGTGCTGCGTGCCGGCATCCAGGTACAGATCAATGGCGTCTGGGGTGAGGTGCAATGGGGCGGTGAGCAAGCCTATGGGGCCGACTCGCTGTGGCAATCGCCTGGCGGGAATGGTGGCGGCGTCATTGGCGGCATTGGCCCAGGCAGTAACGGTGAAGGCGGCGGCAACGGCTCAGGTGCACCGAGCAAGCTGCAGACCCGGGTTTCCCTGGACAGTGGCGAGTTGGCCAGCTTGGCGCCGAAGGCATTTACGGTGCCCACCCGCGTGCTGCTGGAAGTGCTGCGGGCCGAGTACGTGGTCAACACGCGCGCGGCCGGGACCAACATCAACACCACGTACCCGCTGGCATTCGCCGTATCCGGAGAGCAATGCGCGATCCGTAGCGACATCGAGCTGGTCGATGCGATCTCCGGCACCTACCAGTTCAGCGTCACGCTGCAGCGGCCTGCAGGCAGCGACCCGTGGACGCTGCGCGTGCGCCGCCTCACCTGGGACAGCAGCAACAGTCGTCTGCAGACCAGCCTGTTCCTGTCGAGCTATACGCAAGTATTCCTGGAGAAATACAACTGGCCCTACACGGCGTATGCGTCGTACTGGATCAGGGCCAAGGACTACCCGAACCTGCCCGACCGCGCCATCGATCTGCGCGGATCGTGCGAGATCGATATCCCCGCCAACTACGACCCACTGACCCGCACCTATGCCACCACCGGTGCCGGCACCAATAACGGCGGCTGGAACGGCGAGTTCAAGAAGGCGTGGACCGACAACCCGGTCTGGCATTTCCTGTTCCTGAGCCTGGCAAAGCGCGGCGGGCTGGGTGATTACCTCTCGGCCGAGCTGTTCAACAAGTGGGCGCTGTACCGTATGGCGCAGTTCTGCGACGAGCTGGTGCCAGATGGGTTGGGTGGGTTGGAGCCGCGCTTTGCATGCAACATCCGCTACGCCGACGAGACGCAAGCGCTGCGTGTGCTGACCGAGCTGAGTGCGGTGTTCCGGGGTCTGGTGTATTGGGGTGCATCGGGCGTGGTGATCTGCCAGGACCGCCCGGATGACCAGCTGTCTGCGGGCTTCAACCCGACCAATGTATTTGAGGGCCGCTTCGAGTATCCCGGTACCGACGTATCCACCCGCGCGGCCATCTACAGCGTGACTTGGCAGAACCCGGCCAACTTCTACCGCGCCGAGGTGAAGCGCTACGAAGGCGTTGACCCGTTCAGTGGCCGCAGCTTGATCGAGAAGTACGGCATCACCCGCGAGAAGTCGGTCGCCGGCTTGGGCATCTGCAGCGAAGCCATGGCACTGCGTGCGTGCAAGTGGGCGTGCTACACGGACTGGGCCGAGTGGGAGCCGGTCACGTTCAAGGTTGGCGCCGACGGCGAAGTGCTGCGGCCGGGTGACCTGATCGAAGTGAGCGACCCGCTGAAGGCTGGCGAGGAAAGAGGATTCCGCATCCTGGCCATCGATGGCCACCAGTTCACGCTGAACGAGCCGCTGACTTGGTCTGCCGGCATGCAGCTGGTGTGGTACGACTATGGCGTGCACCCGATCGCCCGGCGCGTGTATGCGGTGTCGTCGTTTGCCGGCGCGCAAAGCGTCGTCACAGTGACCACCAGCGAGCCAGTGATGCCACGCCTGGAAAGCCCGGTCATTGCCGAGTCGGACGATCTGCACCCGCCCCGGTACCGGGTGATTGCGTTCAATGAAGACGAACGCCAGGTCAGTGCAATCCGCACCCACCCGGACAAGCTCTCGTTCGTGGAAAAAGACCAGGTGTTGCGCCCGGTCGACACCACCAATCTGCCGGACCTGCACGCATTGCCGCCCACGCCGACCGCGCTGGCGGTGCGCGACGAGGTGTACAAGGATGCCGGGCAGACCACCCGCAACCGGCTGATTGCCAGCTGGCAAGGCGGCGCACCCGGCGTGCGTGGCTACATCGTCGCCTGGCGCCGTGCCGGCACGCTCTATTACGACGAGCAACCCGAGACCCTGAACAACAGCCAGGCGCTGCAGCCGGTAGAGGCTGGCGCCAAGTACGACGTGAAGGTGTGGGCGCTCAATCTGGTCGGCCGTCGCTCGCTGCCGGCAGAGCTGCTGGCCTACGAGCCGACCGCGACCGGGCCCATACCGGAACAGGTGATCCTGCAGCTGGATGGCCCGTTTACCAGCATCGGCCTGCGCGTGCACTGGGAGCCGATATCGGTCGCCGCCGGCTACGAGATCCGCTTCGAGGATTTCGCGGGCAACCTGGTACACCGTCGGGATCTCGGCCTGGCTACTCAGTACGGCTATTCGCTCGATGCGATGCGGGCCGAGGGCGGGCCGTGGCGCTGGTTGCGCGTGAAAGTCCGCGCCATCGATGCATTCGCGCAAGCCGGTGAATGGGGCGTGCTCGATGCGCAAAACCCGCAAGCTGCAGCACCGGCACTGACGCTCACTGCCGGCGGCATGGCGGTATCCGCGAAGTTCACCACGGCAGATACGGATACGCTTGGCTTCCTGCTGTGGCTATCGACCGAGCCCAGTTGCCCGACCACCGACATTACGCTGGTTTACGAGGGCAATACACCGTCTGCGCAGATCGGCAGCCTGTCGGGCGGTCCGCTGATATTGGGCACCACCTACTATGCCCGCGCCTCCGCATTCGACGCATTCGGCCGCGACAATCTGAATTACAGCGGCGTGGTGTCGGTCACCACGCAAGACATCACCCAGATCATCAAGGAACTGGGCGGGCTGGGCCCGGAAGCGTTGACGCCGGAGCTGATCGAGCAGCTGAACAAGCTGGGCATCCTGGAAGGCGTGGATCTGGGCGCGATCATCAATGCGGCCGATCAGCAGGGCAAGCTGGCCATCGCCCAAGCCTACGCGCTGCTGGGGCAGGAACAGGGCTGGGAAAAGCGCCGCGCCCTGGGCAATACCGTTGCAGGCGTGCGCCGTGACGTGACCGTGATCGCGGATGGGCTGGAGGCGGAAGCCACGCAGCGCGAAACGCTCGCAGTGCAGGTCGGCCAGAACACGGCAGCCATCGTCACCGAGCAGACCGCCCGCGTAAATGCCGACTGGGCATTCAGCGCGCAAATGACCGTGCTGCAGACCGATTACTTCGGCAACAAAGCCACGGTGCAGCAGACGCTAACCAGCCAGGCCAGCGCGATATCGGCCGCCAGCTCGGCCATCACCACGTTGAGTGGCCAAGTGGGATCGAACACGGGCGCCATCACCGACATCCTGACGCTCAACATCGGCACCGGTACCGCGCTGGCCACGAAGTTCAGCAACCTGACCACCAGCGTGAACAACCACACGTCGAGCATTTCGGTGCTGCAATCGTCGGTGGATGGCCTGGGCAGCCAGTGGGCGGTCACCATCGTGGACACCGGCCCCTACGGCAAGAAGGTCTCCGGCATCAAGTTGGCCTCGGGCGTCAGTGGTACCTCGTTTGACGTGTTCTCGAACGTGTTCCGTGTATCGATGCCGGATGGCTCAGGCAGCAAACAAGTGTTCGTGGTCGGCACGCTGAGCGATGGCAGCTCGGGAGTAGGGATCAACGGCAACCTGTTCGTCGATGGCAGCATCTATGCCCGCTCGCTCGCCGTCACGTCGCTCGCAGCGATCACCGCCAACCTCGGCACCGTTACTGCCGGGGTCATCCAGTCGCCGACCGGGCTGATGTTCCTGAACCTGCTCACCGGCTATGCCGAGTTCAGCAACATCAAGGTCAACGGCCAGATCATCGCCACGGACAACATGCAGTACGGCGCGGTCAGCACGGGCGCAACGGTGAGCCTGCCGACCGGTGGCGCATCGGGCAGCGCATCGATCACCGTCAGCGTGCCGGCGGGCGGCGTGGTGGTGCTGTTCTGCTCGGGCTACTTCAACACCAGCAGCGGTGGCACGCCGCTGACCGGCGCGACGTACAGCCGCTCCGGCTGGTCCGAGCAAGCCGCAAACCACAACACCGATCTCTCGCCGCCTGCCGGCAGCGTCACCTACACCGTGTCCTGGTCGACCGGTGCGCCAGGCGCTGCGCTGCAGTACGGCAAGTTGACCGTCATCGTTCTCAAGAGGTAACCATGGACAAACCAGAAACCACCATTCCGCAGCCGCCCGTTCACGTGCCGTTCGCGTTCTACGACCTGCAGACCGGCGAGGTGCTGTCGCGTGGCCATGTGCCGCCCGACTGGCTGGCGCTGCAGGTGCCGCCACAAGGGCAAGGCCGCTATGACGACGATGCCACGCCAGGTGTGCATCTGATCAAGGGTGGCGTGCGCATCAAACGGCGCGCCAGCGCGGCAGAGAAGCGCGCCGCTGCAGCTGAAGCCACACGCACCGCACGGCAGAGCCACTATCCGGCGCCAGGCAATCAGCTCGACGTGCTGTGGCGCCTGGTAGCGGCGCTGCCGGTCGAACTGGTGACCGACGAGGCCCGCGCCATGCTGGCCCAGATCCAGCAGGTCAAAGCCGATTTCCCCAAGGCAGGTGAATGATGGGTGCCGCTACAACCTGGTACAAAACCGGCACCATTGACCTGGTCAACGGCTCCGCTGCCGTCGTCGGCCACGGTACGTCGTGGGCGCTGCAGGTATTGGGTGGGGATATCCTGCTCGTCGCCGGCGGGATGCTTGAAGTCAACGCAGTGACCGCCGATGGCGCGATGACGCTGGCCAGCGCGTATACCGGCGCCTCGGCCAGTGGCCTGCAGTACGCCATCATCCGCAACTTTACGGGGACGCTGCCGGCTGATCTTGCGGCGCGCTGGGCCGAAGTAACCACCAAGTACCAGATGACGCTCGACGAGATGGTGGAAATGCTCACTTCGACCGCCGAGACCATCACGCTGACGCTGCTGACTGGCGAACAGGTACAGGTCAAGCCGCTGAGCCGGATCAGCGCCGAACTGGCGACCTCGCTGGCCCAGGTGCAGGGGTGGTTGACGACGATCCAGTCCGTGAATGCGCTACGCACCGAGATCATCGGCTATCGGGACACTGCGCACACGTATGCCGACGCCGCATCGACCAGTGCAGCGCAGGCGCTGGCCAGCAAGAACGCGGCAAGCACCAGCGAAAGCAACGCATCCACCAGTGCAGCGCAAGCCCTGGCCAGCAAGAACGCGGCAAGCACCAGCGAAAGCAATGCGTCTACCAGCGCTGCGCAAGCATTGGCCAGCAAGAACGCAGCCGGTACCAGTGAAAGCAACGCAGCTACTAGCGCCACGCAGGCACTCGCCAGCAAGAACGCAGCCGGTACCAGCGAAACCAATGCAGCAACCAGCGCCATGCAGGCACTCGCCAGCAAGAACGCGGCCGGCACCAGCGAAACCAATGCGGCCACCAGCGCCACGCAGGCACTCGCCAGCAAGAACGCGGCCGGCACCAGTGAAACCAATGCGGCTACCAGCGCCACGCAGGCCCTGGCCAGCAAGAACGCGGCCGGCACCAGCGAAACCAACGCTTCAACCAGCGCTACGCAGGCGCTGGCCAGCAAGAACGCGGCGGCCACCAGCGAAACCAATGCAGCAGCCAGCGCGGCAACAGCCTTGGCAGCGGCCGAGAGCCTGCATGTAGTGCCAGACCCGATTTCCATCACGCCAACCCTTGATGCAAACGACGTGCTGCAAGTGCTCACGGAGGTGATCGTGCCCGGGCAAAACCGCGTGACAACGTACACCTACAACGGCGCCGGGCAGTTGGCCACCGAGGTCGAGGTCTACCAGGGCGTGACCAAGACCACCACACACACGTACAGCGGTGTCCGCTGGACCGGCCAGACCACCGTAACAACATAAGGACGGCTTCGAATGTCTAGCCCTATCGGTTTTCTCAATAACGCCATCACGCTGAGCAAGAAGGCGATCCTGGATGCGCTGACCGCCCGCAATGCGGCCCGCGACGCCATCGAGGTCGGGCAACTGGTCGGGTTTCCGATCGTCACACCGCCGCTCTATATAGCTGGCGGTGCCACCTATCTGCGCTCCGGCGTGCTGGCCACTGAAGACACCGCGCCCAATTTCCCGCCGGCGCTCAAATGGATCGGCATTGGCACCTGGATAGCAGTAGCCGGCACAACCACGACCATGGGTGCAACATCGATCAGCGGCGTGGCCATCGGCGGCGATACCGTCATTTTGATTGGCGCCTCTGCAAAAGTGGCCCGGTCTACCGACCGCGCGGGCACATTCGCAGCAGTGACATTGCCGGGCGCAGGCTCGGTCAGTTTGCACAGCGTTGCAACGGATGGTGCTGGCACCTGGATCATTGTGTCTGCAAGCACAAATACGCGCCTGTGGCGTAGCGCCGATGACGGTGCCACATGGACCGAACTCACCGTGATGACCGGATTCAATGCGCAATTCGGGATCAAGTTTGCCGGGGGTAAGTTCATTCTGTTGTCCAGCGCCCAGTTCGCCAGCGCAGGGGCGATCCGGCATTCCACTGACGGGTTGTCCTGGACCAACTCGCCGGCAGTAGCAGGGGCCAGCATCGCGGCGCGCGACGTTGCATCAGATGATGCCGGCAATTGGTTGTTTGTCGGCACGTGGGGTGCGAGTGGATCGGGCGTGCTGACCGGCTCCGCTGGTCTGGCCACATTTAGCAACGGGATCAACCCGGACGTCAGTAGCGTGCAGTTCGAGTCTGTCGCATACGACGTCAGCTATAACCGATTCCTGATCACCTACCCCAACGGCAGCGCCCGCGCCGGGCTCGCATCGTTCAAGATCGGCAACACCAGTATCAGCTCTGCAACTGGTACGTTCCCCGCCTCGAATTCGGCACCGCCACGTGGCATTGCATGCGTGAACGGTGTGGCTATCGCCGCAGGCTCATCGACCCTGTATGTGGCCAAGCCTGCTGCCACGCTGGTCGCCAACTATCAGGCCAACGTGGGTGTGCTCACCTGCGTTGCAGCCACGCAGCGCCTGGCCGTGGGCGCTGCAAACAACGGGTCGATCTACATCTGCAAGCCATTGCTAGGCATCCCGACTGAAAGCTCGCCGGCAACAGACATGCTCAACTACCAGAGGATCAAGTGATGCTGATTTTTCCTGATCAAACCGATCTCGGCCGACGCATGAGCCACCTAGCATTCCTGAAGCGGCTGACACCGGAGGAGCGGTTCGCCATCCGCCAGGCGCAGCGGACCGATATCGTGGTCGAAGATGGGATGGACATGCTGGCCAAGGCGGCTTTCGTTGACCTTGATGACGAGGATTTGCTCCGCGTCTTGGGCTATCTGGTACTGCAGGGCCTGCTGGCCAGCGGCCGCGTCACGGCGATTTTGACGGCAGCAGTGCAGCTGGACGAACTACCGTAGGCCAAACCCTACATGTCTGTTCTATGCTGTTCTGAGGTTACAGGGAGAGCAGCATGTCAAAGGGATACTCGTGGGGTGTTGGGCTGTCGATTTTGTACTTGGGTGTGGCAATCGGTGTTGCAGCGCTGGGCCATGCGCGCGACCCCAACCACTTCAAACTGCCGGCGCAGCTGAACGAGTGGGGGGATGTTCTTGCGGGGTTCTTCTCCCCATTGGCCTTCCTTTGGCTGGTCATCGGCTACAGGCAGCAGGGTGAAGAGCTCAAGCTGAACTCTGACGCCCTACTGCTGCAAGCGGAAGAGTTGAGGCATCAAGTTCAGACCGCGCGCGAGCTCCTGGAGCATGAGCGCAAGCAGGCTCTCAAAGCGGATAACATCCGGTATCTCGAATCACTTCCTAACATCCGGTTGAACAATAGTGGTCGCAATCGAGGGCCAACATTCACCTCACGCCTGACCTTAACCAACACAGGTGCCGCAGTAACCGGAGCAAGACTTTCCACAATCACTGAGCATGTCTCTATTGCTAGCCCCAAATGCGATCACTGGGCAAACACCGCAGAGTGGGCGACGGAGCTTTCATGGGCACCTCATCTTGAGGCCATCGACTTTGTCATCAGCTACACGACAAATAATTTCGTGCCATTAAAACAATACTTCAAGATGGTTTTGCCCCAGGATGGGGTGCCTAGGATCGACCCCCTTTCGGACCCGAACTAGAATTCGGCGTCCGGGCGAATGAGATATGGCTCATTGTTTTTCAGGTCG
The DNA here is from genome assembly GCF_009848685.1 of Andreprevotia sp. IGB-42. GTDB lineage: Bacteria > Pseudomonadota > Gammaproteobacteria > Burkholderiales > Chitinibacteraceae > Andreprevotia. The sequence goes on along the minus strand of NZ_WXTX01000008.1, from coordinate 44,870 downwards.
TCGACATCATTGCTCACAGCCCACCACTCAAAATCACCTGCCGGCCGGGCACGCTCGCTCATGATCTGAAGCGCCAAACCCGGCCAGTTTCCCCCACTTCCTACACCGTCAAGACTTCAGCGCGCTACGCACGCGATAGGAATTTATCCACCAAAGGGTAAACAGGACGCCAATCGTGCGGTTTTTCGTTGAGAGAATCCACCAGCGATTTCAATTTTTCCTCCGATGGACCCATTACATAGCGCTTTGCCTGAAAAGCAATTGCTTCATTAATCAGCCCCACCCGGTCAGAGCTAATAGTCTGATGCCTAATCAACCCATCGTTCTTTATATTTACGAAGACCAAGCAAATTTTCGGAGAAAGTGGGAATATGTGCTGCATACCAGAATCAGCGAAATTGCTGGGCACATCATGATTACAAGGCACGGACGTAATACCGGTATCCGAAATCACGAATGACGGCCCATTAGCGGCTTCAAGCAAATGCCACTCTGAGTCGAAAATTATGCGATAGACGGCCGGTAGCGTTCGAAGAGCTAGTCCAAAAGCAGCTTGCAACCCCGGGGCAAGTGTTGCCCTACCAAATATATACGCAGCAAGTTCCGCAGCTCGCACCGGTTTATCGCCTTCATCTTCAAAGAATTTTCTCGCGGCGTCTTCATCCGGAAAAACCTCACTCCTCAAAATTGGCGCCAGAGTCTTATACGCCTGGAGGATTTCCTCAAGGGCATGTGGTGTTCTAAGCAAGGCAAGACCAACATACATAGCCAGATGGGTGCGTTCGCTAGGGCTAATTTCTTGGCTCGCGCCAAGTTTTTTAACAATAGGCATGGCCTGCGATTCAATAACCGCAAAGGTATGCTCAATGTCATAGCGCCTAACACCGGAATCATCTTGGAATACATAAAGCTCTATCTCGTAACCAACCTGTCCAGCGGTCTTTTCTTCTAAATTCTGAAACTGCTTTTCATAGACAGCCAGCCCCCCTTCCGGCCCATAAAAGATTTTTTGATAGGCTTGATTTACATAGTGTTGCTTTTTGGGGCCTTCAATTCTATTGAAGGCCTTGTCTATTGCTTTCTTAAGCCCAGAAATATTTACATCAGGTTCAATATCCGAGTTATTCATATCTTGCCCGTTTAAGACATCAACATCTTCACTGCGTGCAGTAATCCGGAGCTCTGCGCCGGTGTCATTCTCCGCACCATCATGATCAGCTCTGCCACGTCGGGGCTGTCCTCGATCAGGTAATCACCTGGTACCGGCTCTTCCAGCACAAACCTGCGGCCATCCGCGGCATGAGCAGCTGCGATCCTGAACAGTTCCCACACCTGCACTTCGTAGAGCTCGGCAAACGCCTTCAGGCGGTCGCAGTCGTAGCTTTTGACGCCGTCGTTTTCCCACTGCGATATCGACCCGTTTGAGAGGCCTACCCGCTCGCCTACTTCGACGGTGCTCAGCCCAGCGCGCTTTCGCAGCATTTTTAGCGCAGCACCTATTTTCGGCACGGTCGTTCCCCTGGTTGATGTTGCTCGGAATTTTGGCGGCACAAAGAAATTTGACAAGTTATCTTTGCTATACCAAGATTCGTTTAACAAATTCTTTGTAAAGCCAAGAAAATGACCGACAAGCAAACGACACCCTTGCGGCTCGCTCGCAAGCAAAGTCAAAAAACGCTCCAGCAGGTCGCGGCCGAAGTCGGCTGTTCTGACGGTTTCCTCTCCCAGCTCGAGCGCGGCAACGAAAACTGCAGTCCTGCCCTCGCTGAAAAGCTGGTGGCTTTCTACGCCGTCGCCTGGCTGACCGAACTGCATGTGCTGTACCCCGAGCGCTATATGCCGGAAGCATCCGGCATGCAGACGCATTAAGCCCATCAGAGAATCCAGGCGAATTTCTGATGGCACCCAAGCCCCTCCCCGACTACACGCGCGCCGCCTATGAGCTGGTGCATACCTTCGGCGCAAAAGCACTGGCCGACCTCATGGGCGTTGCCGAGAGCACGCTTTACAACAAGGTCAATCCGAACGACCAGAAAGCGCACCTGACCGGCCCGGAAATCATCGTGGCCACGTTGCTCACAAGCGACACCCGCTTGCTACAGGCCATGTGCCGGGCAACCCGGGGCGCCTATTACACGCTCCCTTCCCTGACGCTCATCGCTGACCAGCACCTGCTGGAAATGTTTACCCGCATGGGCCGTGAAGAAAGCGACCTGCAGACCGCGATCGTCCGGGCGTTTGACGACCAGGTTGTTACCCAGCGCGAGGTAGCGGTGATCGAGCGCGAGGCCAGCGAGCTCATCAGCACGATCGTGGAACTGGTGGAGCGCGTGAAGGGAATGGCCCGCGCCTGAAATTCGTCGGCTTGCCGACAGCAACCGCGGCCGGCGGATCCGGCAATTGAGAGAGGGACTCAACCGATGAACCGTAGCTTTACCGAAGAAGAGTTGCGCCGGCTGTACAAGATCTTGCGCGACAGTACCAACCCGATGGCGTTGCGCGATCTGGCATGGATGCAGCTGCTGCAGGAAACCAGCATCCGGGTAGGTGAGCTGGCGAAGGTCAAGCGCCACGAAGCCGAGCGCTGGCTCCGCGCCGGCTTTTACGATCTACCCGAGGGCCAAGGCAAGCAGCCGGCGCGCGATCAAGCCACGGCGGATGATTTCCAGCTGACGCGCATCGCCATAGATGCCCTTGAGTACCTGCTGCGTGTCGGCCAAGAGCAGATCCTGCGTGCCGGCAAGACACCAGGTGCAGATGCTGCACTGATCGTCGGCGGCGCCGGCATCGGGATATCCATCACCGATATTCAGTACCGCCTGCGCAGTTGGTCGTCCGACGCAGGCATCTACGCCCCGGTTAATGCGCACATGTTTTTCCGTGCGAAGCCCGCTGCCCAGCTCGAAGAGGCCTCGGTATGAACCGCGACTTCACCGATACCGAGCTGACCAACCTCTTCCGCACACTGCGCGATCGGCGCGCCGATCTGCTGGCCAGGCGCGATCTGGCCTGGATGCAGTTTCTGAACGAGACCGGCATGCGCATCGGCGAGTTCGCTCAAACCACCAAGGGCGATGCACGTCGTTGGCTGGCCGCTGGCCGCTACTACGTGCCGGCAGATCGCCGCAAGGGCGTAGCCGGCAAACAAGGCACTGTACGCCGGCCCCATGACCATCTGCTGAACAAGGATGCCCAAGCTGCGCTGAAGGAGCTGCTGACCGTCAGCGATCACCAGATGCGCCTGCAGGGCGATCTCTGGGACGACGATTGCCGGCTGGTGGTCAGCCGCCGCGGCACGCCGCTGGCCGTGCGCAGCTTTCAGCAGCGCCTGGCTGATTGGGCCGAGCTGGCAGGCCTGCCTGCAGGCGTGAGCCCGCACTGGTTCCGCCACACCAAGGCGCAGCGCATCAAGGCGAACACCACTGCCGCGGATCCGTATGACCAGGTCGCCTACGCACTGGGCCAGACCAGCACCACCAGCTCGCGCCTGTATAGCCAGCCGAGCCGGAGCGAACTTGAGGCCGAGGCCGCACGCCTGGAAGGGCAAGGGCGCCCGAGCCGCCGTCAATTCCTGAAGGGGATTCATCCGTGAAACAGACCACCATCACCATTGAAGTGCCTACCGGCGACCTCCGCAACCTCACCAACGAATACCTCGCCATGTATTGGTCAGTGGCACAGGCAAATCCCGTGCCGAACGGCGATAAGGCTGCTGGCGAGCTAGTTGGCGCCCTAACGTACGAGATCGTCAGGCGCTGGCTGAAGGCCAACCCTCCCCTGCTTTATGGCCACCAGCCCAGAGACCATTACTGGTCGATTTTGAGTGCCAACGGCAAATGGGTCGATGGCGTCTGGACCCACAAGAGCGAGTTACCTGGGGAGGTGACGCCATGAGCCGTGCACCTCGCAAGCCCACGCCGGTGCAGAACGTGACCTACAACCCGCCACGGTCGCCGAGCGCAAGCAAGGCTTCTGCCGACGCCATCGCCTCACAGATTACCGAGGCGGACCGCCAGCGCAGGCGGGCTCGCCACACCTACGAGGATCGGCAGTACAGCGTTGCGGATCCGTTGTTTTCATGAACCCGCCCGTTGTCATTGCCGGCTGCACGATCGAAATCCTGCTGGTGGGCGAGCACGAACTGCGCGTGCACGTGGCCGGGCCCATCGCAAACGACCGGAAAAACCGCTTGGTCGAGCTGGCGCGCGTGGCCGATGAGCTCGCATATCCGGTGCACCTGGTGCACGAAGACGACCCGGACGAATACGGCTGCAGGGCGTTCCGCGAGATCCACCGCGATCACGCCGGCCGCATCTGCTTCCTGACCTCCGGCGCAACACCCCTTTACCCATGGACGCACGAGCCAACTCATCCGGCAGCCGATTGCACGCCTTGCCCTGTGGCTACGGCGTCCACCTTTTTCCTGGAGTCACAACATGCACCTGAATGACCTGCCTCACTACTCTGCAGCACCGAAACATGACCAGCCGCTACTGACAGCCAAACAGATCCAGTCGCTGGTTGCAGATGCTGGCCTGTTCATCGAGCACACATTCTCGCTCGGTCTCGTCGCCACGTGGTCGATCGTGCCCGAAGCCATGGCCGAATCGCTTTACGAGGAGCCGGCCAGCATCGCGGAGGCGCTGCAGCTACCCAATCTGGCCACCTTGCATGACTCCCAAGTGGTCAGCGTCCTGCAGGACGAAGAGAAATACGGATGGCTGATTCGTGCCGAAACACTGTTCCACACCGACTTCGGCGGCCACGTGCGCGCCAAGCCGGAATCGTTCCGCTGGTTTTACAACGATCGACTGGATATGGCCCTGCTGGACGCAATTGCATGGAAGAACAGCCTGGCCACCGCGTAACCGGAGACACCCATGCGCCCGCTCCACATCGACGCCCTGCGACGGTTTTCCTACAACAGCCAGCTGTACCGCTGTTTCGATCACGCACTAGCCGCCCATGCCGGCAGCTTGCTGGCGGTGCCACTGGTGATGCTTGCCGGCGACTTCGCGCAGTTGATCGACCGCTGCCCGGTGCCGTATCCGGAAGCGCTGGCCATCATCGAAACACCGGTGCGGCCGGAGCTGCCCGTGCGCCTGAATAACGGCTGTCACAGCAGGATCGTGGAAGACCTGGCCGTGCTTGATGACGGTCAGTGGGTGCTGCAGCCCGCGCAGATTTCCGCCGGCGCCGCAGCAATCTGGCTGCTGGCAGCCACCAGTGGAATCCGCATGGGTATCACCCCCGATCTTGCATTTGTAATCCCGAAACGCGAGGCAGCGCATGTCTGAAATTGCAGTAAACGCATTGAAACAGCAGGTACTGGAGCAATTCGAGGTGGGGCATGTGTCCCTGCCGCGGCTGATGGGCCTGACCGGCTTGCCCTTCTACCTGCTGCGCATCGCACTCGAATCCCTGATTGAAGACGGCGTGCTGCGCCGCGAACCCGCCATCTTTGGCAGCCACGTCTACGCCCTGGCCCACGTCATGCACCCGGCACCGGCGCTGCTCGATGAGCCTTTCATTCCATCCGAACTGCTCAAACCGGCGTAACTCATGGCAAGCATTCAAGAATTAAAACGCCAGATCAACATGGAAGACCTGGCTGAAAAGCTAGGCCTGACGCGTGGCAAGGGCGGCAAAGGCCTTTGGCACAGCCCGACGCACGACGACAGCACCGCGTCGTTGAGCATTTTCCAGAAAAACGGCGACTGGGGCTTCAAGGACTGGAGCAACGAAGGCGGTGATTCTGCCAAGGGCAGCATCATCGACCTCGTCGTCTATGCCGGCAAAGCCAGCGACACCAGCGATGCGATCAAGTACCTGCATGAGCTTTACAGCATCCAGTTCGACAAGCCTGAAACGCCCCAAGAGCGCCAGGAAAAAACGCTGCTGGACCATATCGCAGAGAACTGCCGGAAGGAAACCGACCCGCTGGTCGAGTACCTGAAGGGGCGCGGCATCGCCGAGAAGGTCATCCAGGCCGCGCTCAAGGCTGGCAGCATCGGCTGGAACACCTGGACCAGCACCAAGGTGCAGCAGGGCGAGGCCGGGCATGGCGGCCCGGCTGCTGCGTTCATCGTGCGCGCGCGCACCGGTGCCATCGCGGCCGTCGATTTCCGTTATGCCGACGCCGATATGAACGGTGGCCGCAAAACATCGTGCCAAGGCGAGAAGCTGGGACACATCTGGACCAGCGACATGCGCCGCCTGCAGGCCGCGCGGACCGTTTATATCGTGGAAAGCCCCATCAATGCGCTTTCCGTGGAAACGGCATTACCCAATGACCGGTACACGGCCGTGCTGGCCCTACGCGGCGTAGCGAATATCAATGCGATGGATTGGAGCTGGCTGCGGGGCAAGCTGGTCCGCATTTGCCTGGACCATGCCGACAAGGTCAATCCGCAAACCAATTTCCGCCCCGGGCTGAAGGCGGCGTGGGATCTGCATGAGCGCCTGACGGTACTCGATGTCCCGGCGCTGCTGGTGGACCAGGGTGAGTGGGAGGAAGCCACTGACGTCAACGACGTCCTGCAGGCACACGGTGCCGAGAAAACAGGGCAGATGCTCAAATACATCGAGCCGTGGTTGATTCCCGGGTTACCTGGCAAGGAAGAGGGTCTGGCCAAGTACGGCCGCCGGCGCGTGCACCTCCCCGGGCAAGACTTTCACGCCTACTGGAAATTTCGGGTCAGAGACGACTTCACCCAGGTCATAACCAAGTTTGAAGTGCCGACCGAGGAAGAGGAAGACAAGCGGCCAAAGCTGGATTTCGGCGATCTTTGCGGCTTTCGCGTTGCCAGCCTGTCCCGCGTAACCATCCAGTCCGCCACCGCCACGATGACGGGTGATCCGGATGCGATGCCCCGCGTGCAATTCAGCGTATCCGTACAGACCGCACGCCATGGCACGGAGCTGCTGCGCCGGGTGTATGACGACCAGGACCTGTACAACCTGACCAAGTGGGAGAAATTCGGGGCGATCTATTCGCCGGCGAACTTCAAACGCATGGTCAACGTGCTGGAGCGGACCTCCGGCATCGGCGCCAGGCATGCGGTGAATTTCGTGGGCTTGGCATGGCGCGAGGGCCGGCTGGCAGTCAACGAGGGGCCGGATTGCTATTTCACCGAGCCCGACAAGCAATGCCCCTACTCCGGGCTGCTGTTCCCCAGCGGCACACGCCACGATGCACGCCTGGTCGTCGAGGCCTTCGGCGCCACCATGAAAGACAACGCTGCCACCTTGCTGTTGGCGTGGGGCCTTGGTGGCCACCTGAAGCCATTCCTGGGCTTCTGGCCACACATGCAGATGCAGGCCAACAAGGGCGCCGGCAAATCAACGTTGATCAAGAAGTACGAGCGGGCAATCGCATTCACCATGCTCTCGGGCCAGAGCCTGCAGACCGAGTTCCGACTGGTGACCTCGGTAAGCCACACCACCCACCCCATCGGGTGGGAGGAGCTTTCAGCTCGCCGGCAAGACATCATCGATAAAGCGGTCGGATTGCTGCAAGAAACCTACCAGTACACCGTGACCAGGCGTGGCGGTGACATGACTGAATACCTGCTCAGCGCACCCGTGCTGCTGGCCGGTGAAGACGTACCCGTGCGCAGCTTGATCGGCAAACTGGTGCGCATCGAGCTGAGCGGCAAGAAGGGTAAGCCGATCCCTGAGAACCTGCCGCGCTTTCCGGTGAAAGAGTGGCTGCAGTTCTTGGCCAGCCTGGACAAGGGACGTGTGCAGGCCAAATTCGAAGAGTCCAGAGCGTTCTGCTTCGAGGGCAGCCGTGCCAGCGGTGAAGACGACGGCGCCATGCGCATGACCACCAACTATGCCGCCTTGCTGACCGCTTGGGCGTTGCTCGCCGAATTTGCCGGGCTGCCGGAAGACTGGAACGGCGTGCCCGCCAGCCTGCTTGCGGAAATGAACCACCACATCGGCGAGTCCAGCAGCGACCGCGAACCGTGGGTCTGGATCACCGAGATCCTGCTCAGCGAGATTTCAGCCGGCGAATTCCGCCACCCGTACACCTGGGACACCGAGAAAGACGAAGACGGCCGGACCCACGAGGTGCTGCTGACACGCACTAGCTATGTGATGGACCACATCAGCGGCAAGCCCGCATTGCGTGAAAAGTGGAACGGATTGCCGGTGAAGAGCGATCGCGTCTACCGCAAGCAGCTGGCCAGCGCCGGCGTGATCGTACGCGACCCGGTGGAACGCACGATCGGGATGCGCCGCGTCAGCAACATGGTGGCACTCAGCCTTGAGCACATGCGCCGATTTGGCCTGCATGCCACGCCATCCAACGATATGACCGCGACCCGCAAAGATTAACCCCGCTACACCCCACTAATAGAGAGAGCAACCATGGCAAACGCCACAATCACGATCACCGACGATGGACCCGACCAGGTAAAGGTCATGCTGGCCTTTGATGGTAACGGCATCGAGGACCACAGCCTGGCTCACCACATCGCTGCAGCCATGCTGCAGGGCTGGATGATGGAACACAAAGCCGATCTGCAGGAACCACACCCCTACGAGGAGACCAGCGATGGCCATGCATACCGTTGAAGTACGCATTACCAAGGTGATCGAGATCGATCTTCCACCGGAGTGCCTGACCGACAACTACCTGGAACTGGTCCGGAAGGGGCTGTGGGAGATCGGCAGCCATAGCGAGCTCTACGAGCTGGCTGCGGAGCACATCGCGCAATACGGGGCCTGCCACGTCGAAGGGGTTGGCCAACCGACCGAGATCGCCCTCCGCGAGCTGCCGGCAGAAGAGCGTTTCAAGTTCTTCTACTTCAACGAAGTGAGCAGCCAGGTGGAAACCGAGCTGTTGATCGAAGGAGTTGTGTGATGGCAAAGCGCAAACAGTGGACCGCGCGTCAAACGTACCTGCTACGCGAGCTCTATCCGGAAATGACGGCAGAGGACCTTGTGTCGATTCTGGGGCACTCGAAGGCGGTTATCTACGGTAAAGCCAACGCCTTGGGCCTGAAAAAGTCGGAGGCCTTCCATGCCGGCCCAAGATCAGGCAGGACAGATGGCCTACTCGGCAGCAGCTTCCGTTTCCAGAAAGGCTCGCGGCCGTGGAATAAAGGGACAAAGGGACTGCAGCTAGGCGGGGAGGCCACGCAGTTCAAGAAGGGCCATCGCCCGCACACCTGGCGACCTATCGGTTCAGAACGGGTGACAAAAGAGGGGTACGTCGAGGTCAAGCTACGCGACAGCGGTACAACCCGGTTCGACTACGTCAGCGTACACCACCTAGTGTGGGAACTGCACCACGGCCCCATTCCGGAGGGGCATGCGGTGTGTTTCAAGGATCGGAATCCAATGAACCATCATCCCGACAACCTTGAGCTGCTCACCAAGCGCGAGCTGATGCTGCGCAATACCGTGCACAACCTGCCGCCAGAGATAGTAACGGCCGTGCAACTGCGCGGGGCCCTGATCCGGAAAATCAACAATTGGAGCAAGAAAAATGGCTAAAACAATGGCAGATCTGCATGAAAAACTGTTTGAAACCCTGGATGGCTTGAAGTCGGGAACGATGGACATCGAGCGCGCCAAGGCAATCAGCGACATAGCACAGACGATCATCAATGGCGCCAAGGTGGAAGTCGACTACATCAAGCAGACCGGTGCAGCCAAGGGAAGCGGCTTTCTGGATCCGGCTACTGCTGGCAGCGGCCAGTTGCCGGATGGTAGCGTCGGCAGAACCGTGCATAAGCTGCGCTGAGTCGTGAGGGTGAAACAGTCCATGAACCGTGAGCAACGACGTGCGAACGAACGAACACAGCGCACGCCTCGAGGCCGGCAGCCCCGCCATTACGCTGCAGCTGATCGACCCCGGCCAGATGAGGTACACCGCGCTTTTCATCCAGTCGATCATCTGCTCGAAGAAATCAGGGCAACTGGGGAGGTGGAGACCGCCGATGGGGTGGTGATCATGCGCGGCCATGACGCTGGCGAGTGGTACACCGCTCCGGACGCATTGGCGAGCTGGGCAGACTTTTGGCAACGTGCCATCAGACGCCTGGCGCTACCCAATGTAGATCTGGTGCCGTTTCGCCAGTTGTCCGAGGCTTTCCGGGACGATGCCGATATCTCGCTCAGCTTGCTCGATGCGTGCCAAGCCAGCCAGGACACGCTACGTGCGATCTATCGCCGCTGCAACGTGTACCAGATCCGCGAAGTGGCCAAGGATGAGCAAACAGCTATCCTGCTCGGGATCCAGCAATGAGCACTGAACCGCTATTCCTGAATGCTGAGGAAGTCCGGGAGCTGACCGGTATCGCCAAGGGCAGCCGTGGCAAGAGCCGGGATGCGCTCCAGGTTGACTGGTTACGCAACATGGGCATACCGTTTTGGCTTAACGCAAAAGGATGCCCGGTGGTCAGCAGAGCAGCAATTACTGGCCAGCCAGCTCGTAAAGAACAACCAACCACTGGGCCATGGGTGCCCCGTGTACTCAGCCGTTGATGGTAGATATGGGACGCAAAGCAACCGTAAACCCCAACTTGCCCCCAGGTATGCGGGCTCGCAGGCGGGCGGACAAAACCTGGTACTACTATGACCAGGGCGGCAAGCCGCGCAAAGAAATCCCGCTGGGCGACAACTACATCCTGGCTGTTCAGAAATGGGCGGAGCTCGAGCAGGCGAGCTTGGCCAGCCATGTGGTGGTCACCTTCAAAGACGTTGCGATGGCCTATGTACGGGATGTTCTACCGACCAAGAGCAAAGCGACCAGAGACGGCAACCTACGCGAGCTGAACTTCCTGCTGGAATTCTTTGATGACCCACCGGCGCCGATCGATAGCATCGAGCCCAAGCACATCGGCCAATACCTGAAATGGCGCGTGCGCAAGGCCGAAGCGCGCAGTGCGGCCGCGGGGAAACCCAAACCAGGTATTGGCAGTGTTCGGGCAAACCGGGAGAAGGCCCTCTTCTCTCACATCTGGAACTACGGCAGGAAGGAAGGCTATACCACCAAGTCCAACCCGTGCACAGGCGTGGCCGGATACAAGGAAGACGGCCGTGATGTGTATGTGCGCGATGACGCATACAGGGCTGTTTATGAGGCAGCATGCGCGCCCCTGCGCGATACGCTGGACTTGGCCTTGTTTACTGGCCAGCGCCCTGCAGACGTGCTGAAAATGGCCGAAACCGACATCTACAACGGTGCATTATGGATTCGGCAAAACAAGGGCGGCGCCAAGGTACGTATCATCATCGAGGGGCGACTGGCGGAGTTGATCGAGCGCATCACGGCGCGCAAGCGGGCACACAAAGTGCGTAGTTTGAAGTTGCTCATCGATGAGGCCGGTCTGCCCTTTACGTATGCTCAGTTCCGCAGGCGCTTCGATATTGCGCGCGCGGCCGCAGGTGAGAACTGGCAACTGCGTGATCTGCGGGCCAAAGCAGGCACCGATATCGACGATCTACACGGTGGTAACGCCGCTCAAGATCTGCTGGCGCACACCAACCCCAAGATGACCGAGCAGTACCTGCGCCGTCGTGTTGGGAAGCTGGTCAAAGCGTCGTGATTTTGATTTTTGCGGAACAAACGCAGAATTGCGGAACAGAAGCAGCTGCGGCATTCAGCGGGTCACACCGCTACAACCCGCGCCGTTATTTGATGGTGCCCCGAGCCGGGGTCGAACCGGCACACCGTTAGGCGAGGGATTTTAAGTCCCTTGTGTCTACCAATTTCACCATCGGGGCAAGGGTGCGCATTCTAGCAGCTTGCCGGGCCTGCGGCTAACGGCCACGCGCCAGCCAGGGCGGGGGCAGGCCTTGCGCCTGCCAGTGTGCCTCCAGCCGCTGCCACACGGCATTTTTCTCTTCCTCGCTCATCATCACCCAGTTGGCCACCTCGAAAAAACTGCGGCCGCAGCCACGGCAGATGTCGTCGCCCAGCGCGGTGGAGCAGACGGCAACACAAGGGGATGAGGGTCGGTTATCTGGCATGGGCAGGAATACAACACGGGCGAAAGGGAAGACTGGATCGTACCGGCACGCGCCGCCACTGGCGAGCGGCGACCGGCGGGCGGCTGTCACGGAAACGACGCTGATTTGTCTCTGAAGCGTCATATCGCTGGGCTAGGTTACTGCGTATAGACCACAACGAGGCCGGCATGAGCGATAACGCGCCACTCAAGTTCCGCAGTATCTGGATTTCCGATTTGCACCTGGGCACTGCCGGTTGCCAGGCTGATTACCTGCTCGATTTCCTCAAGCATGCCGATTGCGATTACCTCTACCTGGTGGGCGACATCATCGATGGCTGGGCGCTCAAGCGTAACTGGTACTGGAAGCAAAGCCACAATGATGTGATCCAGAAGGTATTGCGCAAGGCGCGCAAGGGCACGCAAGTGACCTATGTGCCGGGCAACCACGACGAGGGCGCCCGCCAGTTCCTGGGGCTGATGTTCGGCGATATCCGTATCGAAGATGAAGTGATCCACACCACCGCCGATGGCCGCCGCTTCCTGGTGCTGCATGGCGACAAGTTCGATGGCGTGGTGCAGTGCGCCAAGTGGCTGGCCATCGTGGGTGACCGGCTGTATGGCTTCACGCTCAAGCTCAATCACTGGTTCAACCGTGCACGCGCCCGCATGGGGCTGGGCTACTGGTCGCTGTCGCAATACCTGAAGCACAAGGTGAAGACGGCGGTGAATTTCGTCGGCAAGTTCGAGGAAGCCGTCGCGGCAGAAGCCAAGGCCATGGGGCTCGATGGGGTGATCTGCGGCCACATCCACAAGGCAGAAATGCGCGAGATCGACGGCATTCTCTACTGCAACGATGGCGACTGGGTGGAAAGCATGACCGCGCTGGTGGAAACCGCCACCGGCGAGCTGCGCATCATCACCTGGCAATCGTTCTACGCCGAGCAAACCAATCCGATCAGTGCGCTTGCCGCTCCGGTCACTCCCCCTGTCAACCAAGTGGAAATAGCCGCATGAAGATCCTGATCGTCACCGATGCCTGGGAGCCGCAAGTCAACGGCGTGGTTCGCACCCTCAAGCAAACCCGCGCCGAGCTGCAGAAGCTGGGTCATACCGTCGATGTGCTGAGCCCGCTGGAGTTCAAGACCTTCCCCTGCCCCACCTATCCGGAGATCAGGCTATCGTGGCGGCCGGGCAAGAAAATCGCTGCGCGCATCGCAGCATTCCAGCCCGATGCCATCCATATCGCTACCGAAGGCCCGCTGGGCCTGTCCGCACGCAAGTACTGCCTTAAGAACAAGCTGCCGTTTACCACCGCTTACCACTCGCGCTTTCCTGAATACGTGCAGCTGCGCTTCGGCATCCCGGTATCGTGGACCTACAAATGGCTGGCCAACTTCCACAATGCCGCACAGGCAGTGATGGCCCCCACCAAGGTGGTGGTGCGTGATCTGGAAGCGCGCGGCTTCAAGAAGGTGGTGATGTGGTCGCGCGGTGTGGATCTGGATCTGTTCAAGCCGGCCGGGCGCGACAAGCTGCAAACACGCCGCCCCATCTTCGTGTACGTGGGCCGCGTGGCGGTGGAGAAAAACGTCGAAGCCTTTCTGGAACTGGATCTGCCCGGCTCCAAGTGGGTATGTGGCGACGGCCCGGCTGCAGCCAGCCTGCGCGCCAAGTACCCCAATGCCAGCTGGCTGGGTGTACTCAGCCAGAACGAGCTGGCCGAGGTCTACAACTCCGCCGATGTGTTCGTGTTCCCCAGCAAGACCGATACCTTCGGCCTGGTGCTGCTGGAGGCCATGGCCTGCGGTTGCCCGGTCGCCGCCTACCCGGTCACCGGCCCCATCGACGTGATCGGCGAAGACGGCCCGGGCGCGCTCAAGCATGATTTGCAGCAGGCATGTATCGACGCGCTGAAGATAGACCGCACGGAAGTGCGCCAGTTTGCCGAGCGTTACTCGTGGGCAGCCGCCAGCCGGCAGTTCCTCGATCACCTGCATCCGTTCACGCCGTCCGCGCAGGAAGAACTGCGCAAGCTGCAGGATCAGCCTGCCTGGCAGGCTGGCGAGTAAGCACTGTACCCCAAGAGCAGGCCAAGCCATGGCATTGACCATGCGGCTGGCCTGCCCTTGTCATCGGGCAACCCTGCCAGCGCAGTACATTTTGCCGCTTGCAGCAATCCGCACCCGCCAGCAGCATGAGGGTATGGAGATGCCCAGCCCTGCCGCCCTGTTTGCCATGCTGCTGTTCAGCCTGATCGGCTTCGTGGCGTTCCGCTATGGCAAGCGCATGCAGCAATGGCAAACCATGGTGGGCGGCATTGCGCTGATGATCTATCCCTACTTCGTTTCCGCCACCTGGCTGCTGTACGTGATCGGCGCAGCGCTGTGTGCCGGCCTGTATTTCTTCAACGAGTAGCCAGCGCCTGCTGGCAATGCGGCGCGCAATACACCGTCGTCATCTTGAAACAAACGCTGGCATGCCCACCTGATGAGCATCATCAGGAGAAACCATGTTCAGCTTCGTCAAGCGCTACCTGCGCAAGCGCTATCTGGCCAGACATCCGATTTCGGATACGATCTGGCAGCAGGTAATCGCGTTGCCACTGTTCACGGGCTTGAGTGCAGCAGAAAAGGGCCAGCTGCGTGAACAGGCTGCATGGTTCCTGCACAAGAAAAGCATTACCGCCATCGATGGGCTGGAAGTGACCCCGGGCATGCGCGTGCTGCTGGCCGCGCAAGCGGTGCTGCCGGTACTGAACCTGGGCTTCGATGCCTACGATGACTGGCACGAAATCATTCTCTACCCTGGCCTGTTCCGCACCCGCGATCGCTATACCGATCACTTCGGCCTGGTGCACGAACGCGAGCAGATCCTGGCCGGTCAGGCACGCTCCAACGGCCCCGTGCTGCTGTCGTGGGCAGACGTGGCCGAATCGGCGTGGCTGGAAGGCTGGAACGTGGTGATCCATGAATTCGCCCACAAGCTGGACATGCGCTCCGGGGATCCCAACGGCGATCCGCCACTGCACAAGGGCATGAGTGCTGCCGCGTGGAAACGCGCATTCAGCAATGCTTACCACCATCTGGTGATGCTGGCGGACCGTGGCGAATACAGCCCCATCGATCTGTATGCGGCGGAAAACCCGGCCGAGTGCTTTGCGGTGTTCTCCGAATACTTCTTTGAAACCCCGCACGCCATTGCCGATCATTACCCGGCCGTGTACGAACAACTGAAGCAGTTCTACAAGCAGGACCCGCTGGCCCGGCTGCCGCGCGTGCGTTATCGCCCGGCGTTCGAGCCAGTCAGCTATGGCCCCGTGGTGCAACTGCCTGCCGTGGCGGGCTGGGCATGACCGGCTTGTTGGGCAACGGCGCGCCTGCCGCGCTGGCCTTGGCGGAGCGCTTTGCACTGCCGCTGCTGGATGCCGCGCCAGCCGAAGGCCGTTACCTCATCTGGGAAAACGATCAGCTGGCCCTGGCTGAAGCAGGCGACAAAACCCGCGTGGTGGTTGATTTCGTGGCCGGTGCGCAGGCGCACCGCCGCAAGTTCGGCGGCGGGCTGGGGCAACCGGTGGCACGTGCAGTCGGCCTCAAGCAGGGCGTGCCGCTCAGCGTGCTGGATGCCACGGCCGGCCAGGGGCGCGATGCATTCGTGCTGGCCAGTCAGGGGGCAACCGTCACGCTGCTGGAGCGCTCGCCGGTGGCGGCAGCGCTGCTGGCAGACGGGCTGGCCCGTGCGGCGGCCGATGCGGCTACCGCAAGCATCGCCGCGCGCATGCAGCTGATCCATGCCGATGCGCTGGCCTGGCTCACGCAAACGGAGCAACGCTTCGATGTGGTGTTCCTGGACCCGATGTTCCCCGAGCCCAACAAGCGCGCCAAATCCAAGAAAGACATGGCCGCATTCCAGACGCTGATTGGTGGCGACCCGGATGCAGACGGCCTGCTGGAGCCGGCGCGGCGCATTGCCGGCAAGCGCGTGGTGGTAAAGCGCCCGCGCATTGCGCCATGGCTGGCTGCCACCAGGCCAGACTTCGACTACCCCGGAGAAAGCACGCGATTTGACGCATATTTGCCACGCAAATCCTGATGAAGGCTGCACCGATTGGGTAATCGGTGCAGCTTTGGCTAATATTCGCTGATCAGGGTGGCAGAAATGACAAAAGGCCTGTCCGCTGGACAGGCCTTTCAAATGCTGGCTCCTCGACCTGGGCTCGAACCAGGGACACACGGATTAACAGTCCGTTGCTCTACCGACTGAGCTATCGAGGAACAGTAAAACTTCTAAACAGAAAGGACTGCAGTTGCAGCCCCCAAGTATCGGGCTGGCTCCCCGACCTGGGCTCGAACCAGGGACACACGGATTAACAGTCCGTTGCTCTACCAACTGAGCTATCGGGGAACCGATGAGCTGCGTATAATAGGCAGCCGCTACCGCAGTGTCAATACTAACTCCTAAAAAATGGTGATGAGAGCATGGGTAAAACAACAAAAACAGTACTGATGGCGCTACTTCTGATCCTGCTCGTTGCTGCTGCTTTACCTTTCGCGCTCCCCTCCAGTGTTTATGAAGGCCAGTTGGGCCCCACGCTGCAACGCATGGCACACGGCAATATCAAGGTCGGCCAGTACACATTCGAATACACCCCCCGCCCGGCGCTCGTGTTGCAGAACGTGATCATCGACAACGATCCGGCGGTCGGCAAGATCGACAGGATTGCGGTGCCGATCAACGCATACAACGTACTGAACTGGGGCAAGGCACTGCGGGACGTCGAGATCGAGGGTGGCAAATTCAGCCCGACCTTTGCCATCAGCCTGCCTCAGCGCCTGAAGCCCGAGCCGGAAACACCGCGCCTGACCGACCTCAAGCTGATCAAGAGCAGCGTGGTGGTGGGTCAGGGTGAACTCGGCCCGGTTGATGGCACCGTGCGCTTTGATCAGAACGGCCAACTGGCCGAACTGATGATTACTGATAGCGAACGCCATCTTGAACTGCACATCGAGCCCAAGGAAGGCGTGTTCGCCTTGACGCTCAACGCCAGCAACTGGGAGCTGCCTTTTGGCTATCCGGTCAAGTTCGACAGCCTGTTGCTCAAGGGCGTCGGCAACAGCGCCGGCATCGTCATCGAAGACATCCGCGCGGACCTGTACAGCGGCATCGTGACCGGTAACGGCCAGCTCAACTGGGGTGATGGCTGGCAGCTTTCCGGCACCGTACGCAGCAATGGCCTGCAGGCAGAGCCATTCAGCCAGGTATTCACCAAGACAACGCGCAGCTCCGGTCGCCTGGTTGGTGAAGCCAACTTCGTATTCAAGGCAGCAGATTACCCGCAGTTGTTCGACGCACCCGCCATTGACGCCAAGTTGCAATTGCGCGATGGCATCCTTTACAACCTGGATCTGGTCACTCCGCTCAAATCGCAGGGGTCTGGCGCCTACCATGGTGGGCAGACCACGTTCGCCACTGTGGATACGCTGCTGCAAATCCGTCCGAACGTGGTGCAATTCAGCAAAACCCGGATAGAGAGCGGCAAGTATCTGGCGGTGGGTGGCCTGACAATCGGTGCAGGGCAAAAATTGAATGGCAGCTTCGCCGCGCGCGTCAACAGCGGTGCACTGGTGGTTTCGAACCAGATCCAGATTGCCGGCACGCTGGACAAGACACAGTTCCACACCGGCGCAGCGTACCGCCCGCGTGAAGGTGATGCCCCTGCCGAACCCGCACCGGAAGCGCCAGCCGCGCAATAACGCAATCCGTCCGCCCGGCGTTGTTTTCCCGGCGGACGCCCCCATCTTGTCCGCATTGCCACATCCCGGAACAAACCCATGGCTTGGCCTGACACTCTGCTTGGCGCGCGTATCGACGCTGCCGGCCGCATCGCCGATTTTGCACAGCCGGCAACAGAACTTGCCGCGCTGGAAAACGGCGTCATCGTTGCACCGCTCACCCAATACGGGCTGATCCGCTTTACCGGTGAAGAAACAGCCCATTTCCTCAATGGCCAGCTCTCCAGCGATGTGCGCAACCTCAAGCCGGACGAAGCGCAATACTCCAGCTATTCCACTCCCAAGGGCCGCATGCAGGCCAGCTTCCTGATCTGGCGCAGTGGTGAAGACTATCTGCTGCAGATCGCCGCAGAACTGCAAGCCGCCATCCAGAAACGCCTGTCGATGTTCGTTCTGCGCGCCAAGACACGCGCCAGCGATGCCAATGGCGACATCGCCCTGATCGGTGTGGCTGGCCCGGCCGCCGCAGACAAGGTGCGCAGTGTGGCAGGCGGCCTGCCCGATGCCCCGCTGCAGGTATGGCACGGCCCCACGGCCAGCGTGATTGCACTGACCGGCAACCGCTACCAGCTGGCTGTGCTGGTCGATCAGGCCGCCACCGTCTGGCAACAACTGGTGGATGCTGGCGCCACACCGGCCGGCGACAATACCTGGCGGCTGACCGAAATCCGTGCCGGCAGCCCATGGATCACGGCAGCCACGCAGGAAGAATTCGTCGCGCAGATGACCAATATGGAGCTGATCGGCGCCGTGAGCTTCACCAAGGGCTGCTACCCGGGCCAGGAAATCGTTGCGCGTACGCAATACTTGGGCAAGCTCAAGCGCCGCATGTTCCGTGTGCACATCGCTACCGACACGGCTGCCGCCGGCAATGATGTCTACAGCGCGGAGATGAACGGCCAGGCATCCGGCAAGATCCTGCTGGCCGCGCCGGCACCGCAAGGCGGGGTGGAAGCGCTGGCCGTGGTGCAGACCGCATCGCTGGAACACGGCCTGCATTTCGGCGCGCTCGATGGCCCCAGGCTGACGGTGCTGGACCTGCCGTACGAAATTGCCTGAGCTTCCGCAGATTTGAGCAAGCACAAATCCAAACGATTGTTTGGCGAAAAACCCGGCAAATGCCGGGTTTTTCATGCGCGCTTCGCTATAATCGCGCGACACTTTGAATCAGCAAGGATGAAACAGATGGGCTTTCTCGCCGGCAAGAAGATTTTGATTTGCGGTTTGCTGTCCGACCGCTCGATCGCCTACGGCATCGCCACCGCCTGCAAGCGCGAAGGCGCCGAACTCGCTTTCACCTATGTGAACGAAGACCTGAAAGACCGCGTGGCCAAGCTGGCTGCCGATTTCGATTCCAGCATCGTGCTGCCGTGCGATGTGGGCAGCGACGAACAGATCGAACAGCTGTTCGTGCTGCTGAAAGCACACTGGGACAGCCTCGATGGCCTGGTGCATTCGATTGCCTTTGCCCCGCGCGATGCGCTCAAGGGTGATTACCTCGATGCCGTCACCCGCGAGAACTTCCGCATCTCGCACGACATCAGCTCGTACAGCTTTGCGGCGCTGGCCAAGCATGCCCGTCCGATGCTGAACGAAAATGCCGGCCTGATCACGCTCACCTACCTGGGCGCCGAGCGCGCCATTCCCAACTACAACGTGATGGGCCTGGCCAAAGCATCGCTGGAAGCCAACGTGCGCTTCATGGCCGCGTCGCTCGGTCCGGAAAAAGGCATCCGCGTTTACGGCATTTCCGCTGGCCCGATCAAGACGCTGGCCGCCGCGGGTATCGCCGGCTTCGGCAAGCTGTTGAAGGCCGCGGCAGATGCCACGCCGCTCAAGCGCAACGTCAGCCAGGAAGAAGTGGGCAACGTGGCCGCATTCCTGATGTCGCCGCTGGCATCGGGCATGACTGGCAACATCGTCCACGTCGATGCCGGCTACAGCATCGGCGCGCTGTCGCTGGGCGAATAAGCACGCCGCAGCATGCAGGCAAAACACCCGGGTAACCGGGTGTTTTTCATTGTGGTTGCCGCGGCGATGCGCGGCAGTTCAGAAGCTCGCTACCGTCAGGTATTGCGACAGGCCATATAGCGTACGGCTGTTGAGCGCAAAGCTGTAGCCGCCCACCTGCAATAGCGAAAACGGCCCGATGCTGGAATTGAGCGCCTGCAGATCGCTGGCGCTGGTATTGCGCACCGCCCGCAAGCTCACGCCCAGATTGGTGCCCTGCGCGCTCTGCGCCGCCCGGTCCAACCGCTGCGCGGCAGTCGCCAACTGGCTGGCTACGCTGTCCGGTGCTTTTTGCACCGCAGCGGCCAGCGCCTTGTCGTTCAATTGCAGGCTGCCATCACGTGCCTGGCTGAGGCCCAACCCCTGCAGGCCGGATGAATCACCCGCCAGTTGTCCCAGCACACGGTCGAGCTGCTTTTGCGCCAGCACAGCCTGCGTGGCATCCATCCGGGACAGCTGTTGCTGCGTGGCATTGTAGGCATCGGCAAAGCGCTGCACCGATGCGGCCAGTGCATCGCCATCCGGCGCCGTACCCACATCGCTACTGCCGGTGGACTGCAGATTCAGCGTCAAACCGGTCTGCCGGTCCTGCAGCGTATTGCTGGCAGCCGTGAGCGTACGTGCGCCCACGGTCACACTGGCATTCTGCGCCGCCTGGGTCTGCAGGGCATTGCTGGCCGCTGCCGGCTCGAATGCCAGCCGCGACAGGCCGGCGCTATCGCCGCTGTTCCCATCGTCATCGCTGACCTGGATGCGGAATGCCGCGGCAGCACCGCTTTGCTGGCCGCTGATCTGCAAGCGGCTGCCATCCGCATCCGTGACGACCTCGGCCGTCACGCCCACGCTGGCGCGGTTGATGCTGGCCGCCACGCCCGCCAGACTGGCATCGGCCGGGTTGATGATGACCGAACGGGCCGTTCCTGCCGCCTCGAACCCGCCATCGGCCACGCGGCCAAGCTGGATGGTCAACCGGCCGGTGCCCAGGATATCGCTGCGGCTGGCGCTATTGGTCGATTCGATCTGCTGCCCGCTTGCCAGCTGGGTCACGGTCACCGCCTGCGGCGCAGTCAGCGTGGTCCCTGCGGCGCTGCTGGCCGTCAGTACGGCTTCATTGCTGGAAGTGGTTTTGACAGGCGTGCGGCCATCACTGACTGCCAGTGGCTGCAATGCCTGGCGCAACGTGGCTAGTGCCATCTGTGTCTTGCCCTGCCCGGACAGGCTGACGCTATCGGTGTAGCGCCGGCCCAGTGCGGCAGTATTGATGAGGCCGGGCGGATCGGACAGTAACGCCGAACGCGGGTTCGCTGCACCGTTCAGCGCGTAAAGACGCTGCAGGCTGCTGTCCAACCCCGTCTGATTGGCGGAAACCGCTTGCGACGGCGCCCCAAAGGCGCGCTGATCGCCGTACAATCCGTAAACGGGAAACGTAGAACCGATCATGGCTAGCCTCCGTCAGATTGACGTGCCACATGAAACAATCTACGCCCCAAGTCAATGAATGGAAAGGAATAACCGACGATGTGCCAGTTACTGGGCATGAGCTGCAATGTGCCGACCGACATCGTGTTTTCGTTTGAGGGTTTCCGCCAGCGCGGCGGCCTGACCGATGAACACGCCGATGGCTGGGGCATCGCCTTTTTCGAGGAGCATGGCTGCCGCATGTTCCTGGATTACCAGGCATCCGCCACCTCGCCGGTGGCCGATCTGGTGCGCAATTACCCGATCAAGAGCCGCAATGTGATCGCGCATATCCGCAAGGCCACGCAAGGCGTGACCTCGCTCGCCAACACGCATCCGTTCCAGCGCGAACTATGGGGGCGCTACTGGATTTTTGCCCACAACGGCAATCTGAATGGCTTGCCGCCATTGACCGGCAGCCGCTTCCTGCCGGTGGGCAATACCGACAGCGAACATGCATTTTGCTGGCTGATGAACATGCTGGCGGTGGAGTGCCCGGAAGCGCCGGGCGCGGCCGAGCTGCACAGCGTGCTGGGCGAGTTTGCCCGCTACCTGTCGCAGTTCGGCACCTTCAACTTCCTGCTGTCCGATGGTCACGCGCTGTTTGCCCATTGCAGCACCGAGCTGCACTACATCGTGCGCAAGGCGCCGTTTTCCACCGCGCACCTGTCGGATACCGATGTGCAGGTGGACTTTGCCACGGTCACCCTGCCCAGCGATCAGGTGGCGGTGATTGCCACCCAGCCGCTGACCGACAACGAAGCGTGGCAGAAAATGCCGGCTGGCGAGCTGCTGATGTTCATCGACGGCCACCCCAGGCGCCTGCCCGGCTGACACCCCCTCGCGCGGCGCTCAGGCGTCGTGGTGATGCAGCTTCAGTACGTCGTACAGCGTGTCGTTGAAATATTCGCCACTCTCGTCGAGCTGTCGTAGCTGGTAGGCCAGCTTTTCCAGCGAGGTATGGCCGGTCTTGAAGCGGTCGCGCACCTTTTTCATCATCATCGCGCGCGCGGCAATCTGCTCGCGCTTGCGCTCGATCTGCTTGCGCTCGCGCTGATGCGCCCCTTTCGACAGCACCAGCCAGATCATGGTCGGGATTGCCAGCAACCACCATTCCATGAACAACGCACCGATGGTGATGCATACGATCATCAGGTACCAGATCTGGTCAGCATGCTCCACGCCCGGCATCCAGCGTGACAATGACGGCCAGCGTCCTTCCAGCATGGCGACGATACGGCTTTCATCAGCAGCATCACGCTTCTTGCTGGCCAGCGCGGCATCCAGCGCCAGCGTGGCATACCACTGCGTCACGATCGGGCTATGCAACCACGCATTGCCCAGGTACGCCTGCAGATGCTCGGCAAACTGCTGCTTGAATTCGCCACTGGCCAGTGGCGGCACGCTGTCGTTGTAGGGCTCGCTCACTGCATGCTGCACGGTCAGCGGGTAGCCGGCGATATCGATCAGTGCGCGTCGGCGCAGCTCGAGCAATTCATCCGGAATCGGGTGCTGCGGGTGATCCAGCCGCACATAATGCCCAAGCAGCGCTTCGAGCTGATCGAAATCCGGCAGCTTGCCCGGATTGGCGCGCAGCGATGCACGCACCCTGGCCAGTTCCGCGCGTACTTCATCGGCAATCGGCGCCGCTTCCGGCACCCAGGCGTGCGACAGCAGTGTATCGACCTTGTACAGCGTTTCATCGTAATGCCGGTAAAACCCCTCGCGGTAACGGCCGACTTCTTCACGGTCGCGGTGCTCGTCGCCACTGACCAGCGGCGGCGTGGGCGGCGAGCGGCGCAGGTCAAGCGCGATGCGGTTGACCTGTGTCTGCAGCTCGTTGGCAATGCCCGCGCGTGCGAACACCGGATCCAGCTCGTGCTTCTTGCTGCGCCAATCCTCCAGCGCCCTCCAGATGCTCCATTCCGCCATTGGCTGGGTACTTCCTGCTCGATTCTTTCCTAGGATGGACGGAGCTTATTCGATCCGGCACACATCGGCAAAATCCAGTCGCGGATTGCGTGCATGCAGGCCCGCCGGCTCACCGTAACCGAGGTTGACCAGGAAGTTGGAGCGCCAGCTGGTACCACTGAAAAACGCATCATCCACTGCGGCGTTATCAAAGCCGGACATTGCCCCCACATCCAGCCCCAGTGCCCGCGCAGCCAGCATCAGGTACGCGCCCTGCAGGCTGCCATTGCGCATGCAGGTGGTCTGGATCGACTTTTCGTTGCCCACAAACCAGCTTTTGGCATCGGTATGCGGGAACAGGTAGGCAAGCTCTTCATAGAACTCGAGATCGAAAGCCACGATCACTGTGACCGGCGCAGCCAGTGTCTTGTCCAGGTTGCCGGCAGACAACGCCGGGGCCAGCTTCTGCTTGGCGGCAGCGGATTTCACGAAGACGAAACGGGCTGGCGACGCGTTGGCTGAAGTCGGCCCCCATTTCAGCAGCTCATATAGCGCCTGCAGCGTTTCATCGCTGACTTCGCGCTGCTGGAAAGTACTGTAGGTGCGGGCGGCAACGAACAGCTGATCAAGTGCACTGGCATCAAGCGGGATGGTCATCGGGTCAATCCTTGCGTTTGAAACGGGATTCGATTGCCGCACACAGCGCTTCCAGAACCGCGATGCGCGCATGCTGTTTATTGTTGGCGCCGATCAGGTGCCACGGCGCGGTGGTGGTGCTGGTACGCTCTATCATGTCGCTGCCGGCCACCACGTAGTCATCCCACTTCTCGCGGTTGCGCCAGTCGTCATCGGTGATCTTGAAACGCTTCCAGCCGGTGGCTTCACGTGCATTGAAGCGCGCCAGCTGTTCTTCCTTGCTGATCGATAGCCAGAACTTCACCACGATCACGCCGGCATGGTCGAGCTGGGCCTCGAAATCGTTGATCTCGCCGTACGCACGCAACCATTCCGCATTGCTGGCAAAGCCTTCCACCCGCTCTACCAGCACCCGGCCGTACCAGGAACGATCGAATATCGTCAATCTGCCGCGTGCCGGCACCTGCCGCCAGAAGCGCCACAGATAGGGCTGCGCCTTTTCCTCATCGGTAGGCGCCGCGATCGGCACCACGCGGTACTGGCGTGCATCCAGCGCGGCGGTGATGCGGCGGATTGCCCCGCCCTTGCCAGCGGCATCCATGCCTTCGAACACCGCAACGACCGCGTGCCGGGCAAAACGCGGATCACGCACCAGGCCGTTGAGCCGCCCCTGCAGCGCTTCCAGTTGCTGCTTGTAATGCTTGTCCGCCGGGTGATCGAGCTGCAGCGTATCGAGCAGGCGCACGCCATCGATCGATGGCTGTAGCGGCGCCGCATCGGCACGGCGCTGCTTGACCGTATCGCGCGCCAGATGGTGCTCGATCGCCTCCAGCAACTGCTGCCCTACGCTGAGCGCACGGTAGTTGGCATCCCAGCCTTCCACCACGCGCCACGACGATTCCGCCTGGTTGGTGCGCGCAAGCAGCTTTTTGGCGTGGCGCGCGTTGGCGTCGTAGTGCTTGAGAAAGGTTTTGTCTTCCTTGCTCACGCGCCAGGCAGTAAGCGGGTCTGCCTGCAATGATTTCAGGCGCTTTTTCAGCCGGTCTTCCGACAGGTGCAGCCAGAACTTCAGTACCAGTGCACCATCATCGGTCAGCAGTTTTTCCAGCCGCACGATGCGCTCCACACGCTGCTCGATCTCGGCATGGTGATGATCATTGTCCCAGTGCCACAGCGGATCGGCATACCAGCTGCCGAACACGATGCCGATATTGCCTTTGGCCGGCAACACGCGCCAGAAACGCCAGAATGGCGGGCGCGATGCTTCCTCGTCATTGGGCGGATCGAACGCCAGCGTGCTGATGTTGCGCGGGTCCATCCACTCTGCCAGCAGGTTGGCCAGCTCGCCCTTGCCTGCCGCCGGCATGCCGGCCAGCACGATGATGACCGGGAAGTCACCACGCTGTTTCAGCTCGTATTGCGCGGCCAGCAATGCCTCGCGTAGCCTGGTTTCGGCCTCGCGGTAGGTGGCCTTGTCGATTGCATGACCCAATTCTGCCGATTCGAACATCGTGGCATTGCTCCTGGTGATGATGTCTGCATATATCGCGAAGATGGCGGGCAAGAAAAAAGGAAGCGCATGCGCTTCCTTTTTCTATGGATGAAGAACGCCGGTCAAACCGAGAACGACGAACCGCAGCCACAGGTGGACTGGGCGTTCGGGTTCTTGATGGTGAACTGCGAACCTTCCAGGCTTTCCACGTAATCGATTTCCGCACCCACCAGGTACTGGTAGCTCATCGGGTCCACCAGCAACTGCACGCCGGCTTTTTCAACCGTGGTGTCGTCTTCGTTGGTAATTTCATCGAAGGTAAAACCGTACTGGAAGCCGGAGCAGCCACCGCCGGTCACGAAAACACGCAGTTTCAGGTCCGGGTTGCCTTCTTCGGCGATCAGTTCGGCAACCTTGCCGGCTGCTGAATCGCTGAAGAGAAACGGACTGGGCATTTCGGCGATGGAAGTGGTGGCCGTGGTCATGACAGGCTCCCGTCTGAATAGTTGACTAAGATAGTAGGATTATCGCGCCGATGGCTGCGCGGGTCAATGTGGCAATGTGCCACATCCGCCGCGCAGCCAGGTATCACTTCACCTTTTCCGCTACCTTGTCATCCGGCGTTACCACGCGGGCGCCGGCCAGCGGCAGCAGGCGGCCTTCGATCACCGCACCGGGGTGCATTTCCAGTACCTTGTAGGTCAGGTCACCCACCACGCGCGCCTTGGGTTGCAGCTCGACATACTGGCTGATTTCCAGCGGGCCGCTCACTTCGCCATTCAGGATCAGGTGGCTGGCCTTCACGCTACCCTGGATGCGGGCCTTTTCGGAGATGACCAGCGTGCCGTTTTTTTCATCCGCGCTGGTGACGTTGCCGATCACGCTACCATCGATGCGCAGGCCACCAGAGAAACTCATGTCGCCCGTCAATACCGAGCCCTGGCCGATCAGGCTGTCGATTTTCTGGCTGCCTTTCTTGTTCTTGAACATCGCATTCCCCTTTATGGTTTTTTATTGCATTCGGCAACGGGTTGCGGCTGACCATCCATCAGCAGGCGGGCATCCAGCGCAACGGGCTTGGCCGATGCGGGGAATTCAACCTCTCCCTCCAGCCGGCCGTAGTGCCTGAAACGCACCGGCTGCGGCTTTACTTCGACCCGGCCCGGTTTGCCAGCATCGCTATAACTCACGATCAGCGCCAGTTGCCCGCTGAATTCGGCCGCCCGGTCCACGCCCTGCACCGCGAGCAAGCGCCAGCGCCAGCGATTGGGCGTATCGGCAGCAACCAGATCACAGGCGGCAAAACTCACCGGCCGATTACGGTCGTTGGTCGTCAACAAGGTATCAAAGAAGCTCAACGACTGGCGCGCCTGGGCCGCCTCGCCCTCTGCCGTTGCCACCGCACTGGCCAGCGCCTGGCGGGCGGATTCGGCTACCGTCAGTTGCTGGCGCAGGCTTTCCTCCTGCGCCAACGCATGATCGAGTTTCTCCTGCATGGCGCCAAGGCCGCGCGTTTCCATCTGCAGGCGCTCGCCAGCGGCAGCCACCCCGCGGCCATAGCCAAACCACAGCCCGGCAGCAGTGCATGCCACCAGCACGCAGATCCCCGCCAGCCAGCGCAACATCTGGGCACGCCAGCCTAGCGAAGGACGCAAGTTCAGCGGCTGCGACGTCAGCCGCGCCCGCTGGATGCGATACAGCCGTTTCAGCGGCATTGCGCGTTACGGCAGCAGCGGAACAACTTCAAGGCCTTGTGATTCCGGCAGGCCGAACATCAGGTTCATCACCTGCACGGCCTGGCCGGATGCCCCCTTCACCAGGTTGTCTTCCACCACCAGGATCACCAGCAGATCGCCATCTCCCGGGCGATGCACGGCAATGCGCGCGATATTGGAGCCGCGCACCGAACGTGTTTCCGGGCAGCTGCCAGCCGGCATCACATCGACGAACTTTTCGTTGGCAAAGCGCGCTTCGAACAGTTGCTGGAAGTCGGTATCACGGCCTTCCGGCTTGATACGCGCGTAGATGGTGGAATGGATACCGCGGATCATGGGCGTGAGGTGCGGTACGAAGGTCAGCGATACCGGTGCGCCGTGAATGGCGCTCAGGCCTTGGTTGATTTCGGGCGAATGGCGATGTCCCTTCACCCCATAGGCCTTGAAATTGTCGCCCGCCTCCGAGAACAGCGTACCTACTTCCGCCTTGCGTCCTGCGCCGGATACGCCCGATTTGCAGTCGGCAATCAGCGTACCGGTTTCAATCAGCTGTTTGCCGCCCTCCAGCAGCGGCAACAGACCCAGCTGCACCGAAGTGGGGTAGCAACCGGCCATGCCGATCAGGCGCGCGGATTTGATTGCCTCGCGATTCACCTCGGCAAGGCCGTACACCGCTTCTTCGAGCAGATCGGTGCAGGTGTGCTCCATTGCATACCATTTCTGGAATTCGGCCGGATCTTTCAGGCGGAAATCGGCAGCCAGGTCGATCACTTTCACGCCGGCTTCCAGCAGCTCGCGCGCCTGCGCCATGGCTACGCCGTGCGGGGTGGCAAAGAACACCACGTCACACGATTTCAGATCAGCATCTTCCGGGGTGGAAAAAGCCACATCCACCCAGCCGCGCAGGCTGGGAAACATTTCGGCCACTTTCATGCCGGCTTCTTTGCGCGATGTGACCGCATGAACCGTCACGCCTTTGTGCCCTGCCAGCAAACGCAGCAGTTCGACGCCGGTGTATCCCGTACCGCCGACGATACCAACCTTGATCATCGTTAGAGTCCCCCGTAAGCAAGGGCTCAATCATAAAGGAAAAACGCCCGTATCCGAGCGTTTGAATCGGTGTGAAGTGCACCGATCTGCACATCGCTGGCACAGCAGGCTCGCGAAAAAACAAAAAGCCGCCCGAAGGCGGCTTTTTTGCGGCAAATCCCGCAGCGAATTAACGCTTCGAGAACTGCTTGCGGCGACGGGCGCCACGCAGACCGACCTTCTTACGCTCAACTTCACGAGCGTCGCGGGTCACGAGGCCTGCAGACTTCAGTGCACCCTTCAGATCTGCACTGTAGTCGATCAGCGCACGGGTCAGACCGTGGCGAACTGCACCAGCCTGGCCAGTTTCACCACCGCCAACCACGTTAACCAGCACGTCGAAGCCTTCCAGATTGGAAGTCAGGGCGAGCGGTTGACGCACGATCATGCGGCTGGTTTCACGGCTGAAATATTGATCAACCGGTTTGCCGTTCACAACGATGTTGCCGGTGCCCTTAGCCAGGAACACACGTGCAACGGCGCTCTTGCGGCGGCCGGTACCGTAATTGTATTTACCTACCATTTTGCAAATTCCTTAGTTCGGGCGCTTAGACAGCAAGCGTCTTCGGCTGTTGCGCGGTGTGCGGATGCTCGCTGCCGGCATAAACCTTCAGCTTTTTGTGCATCGCGTAGCCCAGAGGACCCTTGGGCAGCATGCCCTTGACCGCTTTTTCCAACGCACGGCCCGGGAACTTGTCTTGCATCTCGGTGAAAGTGCGCTCGTAAATACCACCCGGGTGACCGGTATGGCGGAAGTACTTCTTCGACGTCGCTTTATCACCCGTAACGCGGATCTTGTCTGCGTTTACCACAACGATGTAGTCGCCCGTATCAACGTGCGGGGTGTATTCGGCTTTGTGTTTGCCACGCAGGCGCTTGGCGATTTCAGCCGCGAGACGACCCAGCACCAGGTCAGTCGCATCAACGACGAACCACTCGCGCTTTACCTCGTGCGGCTTGGCAGAAAAGGTTTTCATAACTGCTAATCCACGTTTCTGATTTTGAGAAAGTCGCAAAGTCTAGCGTAACCGGCAAGGGCCTGTCAAACCATGCGTGAAGGAGGGACCAAAAAAAACGCAACCCGTACGGATTGCGCTGAATTCCACCAAAGAAGGAGGATGGAGGAGACGACACCGGAGCCGGAGCCCCGATGCCAGCTTTCATTCTCCCAAAGCTTGGTCATTTAAGCAAGCCCTTCTACATATGCCATGCACCATACATGGATGTAGTCGGGTTTAGCGAGCTACAATGCGGCCTTGCTTACGACAGGACGCAATCATGAAAACACGTTTGAAGTGGGTTGAGGCTGTAAGTTTTCTGGCCGAATCGGGCTCCGGCCATGCCGTTTTGATGGACGGCGCGCCAGAAGGCGGCGGTCGTAATCTGGGGCCGCGACCAATGGAACTGGTATTGATGGGTACCGTCGGCTGCTCGACGTATGACGTGATCCACATCCTGAAAAAAGGCCGCGCGGATGTGCGCGATTGCGTGGTGGATGTCGATGCAGACCGCGCCGACACTGATCCCAAGGTCTTCACCAAGATCCATATGCACTTTACCGTTACAGGCAAAGGGCTGAAATCCGAGCAGGTGGAGCGAGCAATCAAGCTATCGGCAGAAAAATATTGTTCCGCGTCGATCATGCTGGCCAAAACGGCGGAAATCACGCACGACTTCGTGATTGTCGAAGCCGATTAAGCGCTACAGCGGCATGCAGGGCACGGTGGAAGTGGTATCTAGATATTGGAGGCCACACCGTGCACCAATTTGGCTCATGAAAATATTCGGTCAAGCCAAGCGTAAGACATACACCGACATACATCATTGAATGCGGTGTCAGCGTGGCGTGTTTGCCAGCGACTCATCTGCCTTGCACGCAACAGGCCCGGCAACACTGCTCAGCGGCAAACCGGCGTCAGGTTCCATTCAATTCTGGCGCAAAAATACAACACCTTCTTCCACAACATGCGATGAGGGTGTGATTGGTCACACAGTTTTGCGGGCCGTTACAGGCGATAGGACAGCGTAGTCATCACCCTGGATGTTGTTGCCATGGCGACCTTGACCGGTGCGGGCAGCTCGGCCGCGCCGAGCTCAACTGCAAGATCGGCATGGCTGAGCTCATCCACATGCATTTGCGCCACGATGGCGCGGCTTTTGCTGTCCTGCACCGGCAGCGTGTGCAGATGGCCGGCCAGATGCGCACCAACCTGGCGCTCGGTTTCGGCGAGGAAGCCCAAGTTCCATTTGTCGCCGACGAGGCCCGCGGTTACGCCGATCAGCAGACTGCTGGCGTACAGCAACGGGTTGAATACACTGGCGTGGCTGCCCAACTCCGCGAGCCGCTGTTCGGTCCACGCCAGATGCTCGACTTCCTCATGCGCGGCTTCACGCAATGCATCGCGCGTGGCCGGATCGCGCGCGGTCAGCGCCTGCCCCTGATACAGTGCCTGCGCGCAGACTTCACCACTATGATTCACCCGC
Source organism: Andreprevotia sp. IGB-42 (assembly GCF_009848685.1). GTDB lineage: Bacteria > Pseudomonadota > Gammaproteobacteria > Burkholderiales > Chitinibacteraceae > Andreprevotia. The sequence continues at coordinate 14,317 of NZ_WXTX01000008.1, read as the reverse complement.
ATCAGCCCTGCGGCGTGGCGCTTGTCATCCGCCGAGAGCCCTGACTCCTCGATATGCGCATCAGGATGCACGCGCACACTGGTGGCCGGCGCAGACAAAGTACGCAATGCAGTATCGAATTCACCGATCAATTGATCAAGCGTTGGCAATTTCAGCATGGTTGGGGCTCCTGTCAGTGCCGATTTTATCACCTGCCGCATGCTATTATTCCGGGCATTTCACCGTGTTTGGATTTCTACTCAAATGAAGCATTGGATACTCGCCAGCACCCTCGTTCTCGCCAGCAGCCTCGGTTTTACCGCCAATACCAAGGCCAGCGAAGTCAAAGCCGCCACCCGCCCGCAAGTCGAGATGGTGACCAGCAAGGGCAAGATCGTCATTGAACTGTATCCGGATGCCGCGCCGGAATCTGTCGCCAACTTCCAGCAATATGTGAAGGACAAGTTTTACGACGGCACCATCTTCCATCGGGTGATTCCGGATTTCGTGGCCCAAGGCGGCGGTTTCGATCCCAAGATGAACCAGAAAGCCACGCGCGCGCCGATCAAGAATGAAGCCGAGCAGGCTTTCAAGGCTGGCCTGAAGAACGACCGCGGCACCATAGCCATGGCGCGTACCGGTGATCCTCACTCGGCCACCAGCCAGTTCTACTTCAACCTGAAAGACAACGACTTCCTCAACTTTCCCAGCCGTGACGGCTTCGGCTACGCCGCGTTCGGCCGCGTGATTTCCGGCCAGGAAGTGATTGAAGACATGGCCAAGCAGAAGACCCTGCCGGGTGACGTGCCGGCCGAAGCCATCGTGATCACCAGCGTGCGCGAGCTGCCCGCAACGGCATCGAAGCCGGCTGCCAAGGCCAGCGGCAAGAAAGCCGGCACAAACAAATAACCAGTAAATCGTCATCACTGCGAGAGGAATACACCATGACCCAAGTCAAACTCACCACCAACCACGGTGACATCGTGCTGGAACTGGACGACGCCAAGGCGCCGCTGACTGTCGCCAACTTCGTGCAGTACGTGCAGGACGGCCACTACGACGGCACCGTGTTCCACCGCGTGATCGATGGCTTCATGATCCAGGGCGGCGGTTTCACTCCGGGCCTGAAGCAGAAAGACACGCGCGAAACCATCAAGAACGAAGCCAGCAACGGCCTCAAGAACGATGCCTACACCGTGGCCATGGCCCGCACGCCGGATCCGCACTCTGCATCGTCGCAATTCTTCGTCAACGTCGCCAACAACGACTTTCTCAACTTCCAGACCCCGACTCCGCAGGGCTTCGGCTATGCGGTATTCGGCAAGGTGGTGGAAGGCAAGGAAGTGGTCGATGCCATCAAGGCCGTGAAGACCGGCAGCAGCGGTTTCCATCAGGACGTACCGAAAGAAGACGTGCTGATCGTGAAAGCCGAAGTACTGGGCTGATCGATACACGGTCTGCAAGCGCGGTCCCCGGGCCGCGCTTTTTTATTGCCCGCCCCCATGACCGACGAAGCCACGCTGCTTTTCATTGCCGACCTACACCTGTCACCCGCAGATCCTGCGACGGTGGCGGCTTTCCACGCCTTCCTGCAGGGGCCGGCCCGCACCGCGACCACCCTTTACGTACTGGGTGACCTGTTCGAAGTCTGGATCGGCGACGACCAGCTGGACGATCCGTTCTATGCCACGCAGGCGCAGGCATTCGCACAACTGGCCGGCAACGGCACTGCGGTCCGCTTCATGCCGGGCAACCGGGATTTTCTGTGTGGTGCACGCTTCGCACGCGAGGCCGGGCTGACCATCCTGCCCGACCCCACTGTCATCACGCCATTCGGCGCGCCGGTGCTGCTGGCGCACGGTGATGCCTATTGCACCGATGACGCCGCGTACCAGCGCTTTCGCCGCATCGTGCGCAACCCGCTCACACAGTGGCTATGGCGGCGGCTACCGCTGCGGATACGCAACCGCGAAGCCGCCAAGCTGCGCCAGCAATCGCAGCAGCACAACCGCCAGAAGTCCGCATATATCCTCGACGTCAACAGCACGGCGGTGGAAGCGGCGATGCGCGCAGCCGCCAGCCAGCTATTGATACACGGCCACACGCACCGGCCGGCCTGCCACCAGCACGCAGGCGGCACCCGCTGGGTATTGCCGGATTGGCACGAAGGGCGTGGCGGCTATCTGCGCCTCGATCGGCACGGCACGGCCATGCTGCGGCTTGATGGCAGCGATTTCTTCGATCAGGCCCTGAATCCGCCAGGCTGAAAAACCCCGGCCCCGAGCTGACCCGCAGCCTAGCCTGGCACTTAGCGCGCTTCCACCCTCACCCACACCGTATAGCTGCCATAGCTGCTGCGCCTGCTGCCCGACAGCACGCCGTTCACGCTGCTGCTGCCATCGTCATTGCTCGAGCCCACCGGCAGCCATTCGCCCACCCGGCCGCTGACCTCGCTGTACACACCGCGGCTGGTGATCGAGCCATCACCGGTGAAGCGGTTGCTTTGCGGATACAGCCGCAACTGCACGATATCGCCTTGCACATGCGGCTCCACCCAGAAACCGGTTTCCGCTGCCTGCCATGCACCGCCACGCGTGACGATGGCATAGCCCGGCCGGTAGATGAAATTGAGCGTGGGGTAGAAACGGCTTTGCCCCAGCGAAATCATTGCCCGCCCGCCATCCATGGTGCTGACGCTCTGCGTAGTATTGCTGCGATAGCTGCGGTCATTGCCACCGCCATAAATCGCCACGCCACCACCGATGCCGCGATTGGAAATGATCACGCCGCCGCCCACATCGACATTGCTGCGGCTGCCACCGCCGTTGTCGCGTTGCGCCACCGTCACGGTCAGCTGGCGGTTGGGGGTATCGAGCCGTGCCGCCAACTGGGCGATGCGCTCGAAGGTGGCGTTGTCCGGCGCGCGGATCACCAGCTGACCATTGAACGCCTGGATGCTGGCCTCCGGGAATGCCTGCTGCAGCGTTGGCGCCAGCTCGCCCGCCAGCTTGTGACTGAGCAGCAGCACATCCACGCGATCTGCGTGGCACACCGCAGCCGCACACAAAAATGCAACAAACACACCATGACATACGCTTATCCGCATTTTTGCCCCGCTTTGGCTGCTGCCGTTTGACTTGCTGCCATGCAGCAACTATCCCCTAGTAAGACAGCAGCACCATACCTCTGACCACTTGCCGTGCGAGGGAACCACCATGACACGCTTTCAAGCCATGATCTACGCAAGCTGTGCCTTTTTGACCGGTACGGCGATGGCCGGCGATCTGTTCCTGATCGACGCCACCATGAACGGCCAGACTGCCCACGCCGGCTTCAACACCGCCGAGGATGCCGCCAATCTCTACACCACCGGCGAGCTCGATAATATCCTGCCCGGTTACAACGGCACGCAGGCGGTAGTCTCCAGGCTGAACTTCCGCGGCATGCCGGTCAACCTGTCCTACCCTACCGCCGGCAGTACGCTGATGGTGTTCGATGTACCCAGCATCAATGAGCACAAGACCTTCCAGGGCGCCACCCGTGATGAAAGCCAGGCGCAGTTCAAGGACTATCTGGAGAAAAACCCCGACCTGTTGGCACGCATGCAGAAAGAGCTGGTGAAGGTATCGCCGGTGGACCCGGTAGCCGGCAACCCCAACAGCCTGATGTCGCGCACCGCCACACTCGATTACGCACAGGGCTTTGCAGTCGGCCCCACCGGTGCGAGCGGCGGCGATGGCGTCAACAAGTTCGGCGTGGCCATCACCTACAGCCATATGGTGACCGATGCGGTGAACGGCCTGTCTTCACAGGACAGCGATACCATCAGCCTGCCGCTGAGCTACAGCCACCGCTTCGACGAGCCCAATCACGAGCTGATCGTGAACCTCCCCCTCAGCTACACCACCAACAATGGCGCCAAGAGCTATGACGCCGGTGCCGGCATCCTGTACCGCTGGCCGGCGCGCGAAAACTGGGTGCTGAGCGTGGGCGGCAACCTGCGTGCCACCGGATCGGTGGATCTGCTGTCCGGCGCGGCGCTGGCATCGGGCACGCTGATGAGCAGCTATGTGTTCGGTGATGTCGACGCCCCCTGGACGCTGACCATGGGCAACATGATCAGCTATTACCGCTCGGTGAGCGGCAAGATCAATGGCTCGAGCTACAACCCGGAACTGAGCAACATCATCTACAAGAACGGCCTGCTGTACGCGCACAAGCTGGGCGGAGACGAGCGCACCGTGGAAGTGTATATCGTCGATACGCGCTTTTCGGGCACCGACCTGTTCAGCAGCTATCAGGATGAAATCGGCATCACCTACGGCACACGGCGGCCGTCGCACGCCAGCGCAACCGATTACCGTGGCGGTATCAGCCTGCTGACCGGCGAGAACCTCAAGACCTCGTTCCAGCTCAATTTTGGTGGCTGGTTCTGACGCGTCGCATTGCCTGATCGCAGTGGAGTGAATTGAAACAGGATCCGGGCACCCGGCGAAGCCGGGTGCTTGCCAGCGCTGATGATCAACCAGCGGCGCTCGCCGATTTGACGCCACTCCCCCCGCCCTCGCCGCCCGCGCCGCGATATGTGATAACGATCAAGACTGTTGGCACGGCATCCGGGCACCCGGCAAAGCCGGGTGCTTGCCAGCGCTGATGATCAGCCAGCGGCGCTCGCCGATTTGACTCCACTCCCCCCGCCCTCGCCGCCGCGAGGGCGCCTCGCTACCGCTCGAAAGGGCTGCCGGGTTGATGGATACCCATGAGCGGGGTACTGCGCAGCCAGGGTTCGCCGGCCGCTCCGCTTCTGTTATTCCAGCGGCAGCAGCAGGCAAACCGCCTGCGCTTCGACGGCTTCACTCTGGCCTACCGGGCCGAGCTGCTCGTAGGTTTTGGCTTTGACGTTGACGGCGCCGGCAACCACGTCGAGGTCCGCAGCGATATGCGCGACCATGGCCGGGATATGCGGCGCCATCTTGGGCTGCTGGATCAGGATGCTGGCGTCCACATTGCCCACGCGCCAGCCGGCATCGTGCACGCGGCGCACCGCCTCGCGCAGCAGCACGCGGCTGTCGGCGCCCTTGAATTCGACAGCGGTATCGGGAAAGTGCCGGCCGATATCGCCAAGGCCGGCAGCGCCCAGCACCGCATCGGTAATTGCATGCAGCAACGCATCGGCATCGGAATGGCCGAGCAGGCCCTTGTCGAACGGGATATCCACGCCGCCCAGGATCAGCTTGCGGCCTTCCACCAGCCGGTGCACATCCCAGCCCTGGCCGATACGGAATGGCAGATTCATGTATTCCTCGCTTGCAGGATCAGCGCAGCCAGCTGCAGATCCTGCGGATAAGTCACTTTCAGGTTCCATGGACTGCCGCGCACCAGCGCGGGTGCCAGCCCCTGTTTTTCCACTGCACTGGCCTCATCGGTAATATCGGGCCCCAGCCCGGTTTCCAGTGCGCCGGCCAGATCGGCCAGCCGGAACATCTGCGGCGTTTGTGCCTGCCACAGACCATCGCGCGGGTGCGTATGGTCGATCTGCAGCGCGGGCGTAGCCAGTTTCAGCGTATCGGCCACCGGTATCGCCAGGATGCCACCCACCGCGTGCCCGCACAGCAGGTCGATCATGCCCGATACCAGCGCGGGGTCGATACACGGCCGCGCGGCATCGTGCACCAGCACCCAGGTATCGCCGGGCATGCCGGCCGACAACGCCTGCAGGCCATTCAGCACCGATTCGGCCCGGCTGCCGCCGCCGCAGCGCAGCACCATCAGCCGCCCGAATGCCGACCAGTCGTAGCTATCCCACCATTCATCTGCGGCGGAAAGCACCACCACGATGCGGGCCAACTCGGGCACCGCATGCAATGCATGCAGCGTATGCCAGATCAGCGGCTTGCCCAGCAGGTTCAGGTATTGCTTGGGTGTTGCGCTTTCCATGCGGCTGCCGCTGCCGGCAGCGGGCAACAGCGCGATCGGGCTCATGCGCTCACGGCCGCCGGTGCGGTCAGCGCGCGCCACAGGCACTGGCCTTTGACTGCCTTGTCGAGATCATTCAGGTAAGCGTTGTGCGCAGCCGCTTCTTCCGCGCTCAGCACCGCCACGATCAGCGGCTTGCGCTGGCGGCGCGGTGCGCCATCGGCACCGGTTTCGCTGTCGCCACCGGCAAAATCGATCAGCAGACTGTCCTGGCCGCGCGTCATCGCCAGATAGACCTCGGACAGCAGCTCGCAGTCGATCAGCGCGCCGTGTAGCGTACGGCCGCTGCGGTCGATCTCGAAGCGGTCGCACAGTGCATCCAGGCTGTTGCGCTTGCCCGGGAACATGTCCTTGGCATCGCGCAGCGTATCGATGATGCCGCTGACGTAATCGGTGATCTTGCCGCGCCCGAGCTTTTCCAGCTCCATGTTCAGGAAGCCGACGTCGAACGGGGCGTTGTGGATGATCAGCTCGGCACCCTGCACGAAGCGCAGGAAGCCATCGGCGATATCGGCAAACTTCGGTTTATCCGCGAGGAATTCGGTGGTCAGCCCGTGCACATTGAGCGCACCTTCCTCCGAATCGCGCCCCGGGTTGATGTAGCAATGCAGGTGGCGATCAGCAGGCGACAGCTTGCGGTCTATCATTTCGACCGCCGCGATTTCCAGGATGCGGTTGCCATCTTCATGGCGCAGGCCGGTGGTTTCGGTATCCAGAATGATTTGCCGGGTGGCCATACGCAGTGCAACCTCATGGTGGGAACATCAAGCGGGCGATTTTAACATCGGCTGCCGTCTGTGGCTGGCAACGCTGCGCAACGGTCTTGCCTGGCAGGACGGCCACACCTGACTTCATGGCCAGCAGACATCAGAATCGCCCCATGCAATATCACTTCATTTTCGGGGTACTGGACGGCCATTAGATATCAATCTGATGGATACGTCCCATGCATTCCGTTCCCCCGCACGACACTACCGTTACGCTGTTCAGCGTTGACGGGCAGGTGCGTGTCTTCCGTTCCCTGCGCGCTGCGCCTTGGGATGAAATAACGGTGAGTTGCCGCGAAAACCGCAACTAGAAACAATATCGCAAAACCCGCTAGCGCTAAGCGGGCACCAGCCCATCAGCACTATGCGCCATGCATTTGCCCGCAAGTGCATGGCTTGCCAGCAAGTGACGCGAGGATCAGCGGGGGCTACCGAGCCCGATCTCCACACCGCGATTGGCCAGTGCATCGGCACGCTCGTTGCCTTCGTGGCCGGCGTGGCCCTTCACCCATTCCCATTCGATCTGGTGCTGCTGCGTGGCGATGTCCAGCCGCTGCCACAGGTCGGCGTTCTTGACCGGCTTCTTGTCGGCGGTTTTCCAGCCGTTCTTTTTCCAGCCGTGTATCCACGTCTGGATGCCGTTCTTTACGTATTGCGAATCCAGAAACACGCGCACCGCGCACGGCCGCTTGAGGATTTCCAGCCCGGCGATCACCGCCATCAGCTCCATGCGGTTATTGGTGGTGTCCGGCTCGCCGCCGCACAGTTCCTTTTCCTGCGATCCGTAGCGCAGCCACACCCCCCAGCCGCCCGGGCCGGGGTTGCCTTTGCAGGCGCCATCGGTATAAATCTCGACTGTGGTACTCATTCTTTCCCAACTCAAAGTGATGCGGAGACGCCATGCGCCTGCTCGTACTGCTGTTCTGCTGCACCGGCACTGTGCTGGCAGCGCCGTTCTGTCTATGGAAGCCGCCTGGCGATGCCAAACCCGAACGCTACCTGAATCTGACCGTGGTGCAATACGTTGATTATGTCGACAATGAACTGCGCGTGTCGTACGGCGGCGGCAACCTGGGCAGCGGCCACGAAGTGAAGATTGCGGTAAAGGGCCGGGAAGAGGCGCTGAAAATCCTGCAGGACATGCGCGACAGCGCCAGGCGCTGCGATCAGTAGGCGGCACCGGGCGCCCCGCTTCGCAGCCGTGCTGCCGCACATCCGGCTGATTTGCCTGCCGCCCCCGCGGGGCCTAGCTTGGAGACTTGCAGGAGAGGTCCATCATGCTACCCAAACCGGTGTACGAAGCGCTGCCCTTTGTTTACTTCGGCCTGGGCATGCTGACGATGGCCGCGCTTGATTCACCAGCCAAGTATCTGTCGATACTGCTGCTGGTGGCTGCGGGCGGGCTGGTATTGTTCATGCGCCATAAAAACCGGCACAAGCATACGGATAACAGGCACACGCACAAGCATTTCCACATGTGACCCGGCCGCAGCCGCTACTTGCACTTGTCCTTGCCGGCCTGCGCCTTCATCCGGTCTATTGCTGCCGCCGGGCTGCCGGTGGGCACTTTCACCCGCTTCCATTGCGGCTCAATCACGCGCATGCCGCGTACGCGCTTGACCACGTCCAGACAGTAGATGCCCCCTGCGGCGGGCCACCAGCGATCGCCGGCGGTTTCCATGAAGCCGCTGCGCGCCAGCACGCCTTCGCGCTGCACCGGCGGGCGGTAACACAGGTATTCGCCACGCACGGTTTCCAGTCCCAGCAGCGCCAGCCAGTCTTTCAGCCTTGGCATCGCCACAAATTGGCCCTGCCAGGGCATTTCGCCATTGCGCTTGAGCTTGCGCATGCCCCACAGGCTCCATGGATTGAAGCCGGTAACCAGCAACCGCCCCTGCGGCGCCAGCACGCGCTCGGCTTCGCGCAAAACCGCGTGCGGGTCCAGGCTGAAATCGAGCACGTGCGGCAGTACCAGCAGATCGAGTGATTGCTCGGCCACCGGCAGCGCGGCCGGATCGCAGCGCAGCCGGCACCCCTGCGCCAGCCCCAGCGTGGCACGCCATGGCATGCGGTTGGTGCGTAGCGCATCGAACTGTGGCAGTTCCAGCTGCACGGCCTTGTAGCCAAAAATATCCACCACGGTACGGTCGTACCAGTTACGCTCTTCGGCAGCCACGTACTGGCCTAGCGGCGTAGCCAGCCACGCGGCAAAATGATCAAAGGGTGAACCCACTTCACTAGGCAAAGCCATGTTAAACGTCATTCCCCTGCCGATATTCGACGATAATTATATCTGGATTGTCGAGCGCAACCGCCGCGTCGTCGCGGTGGACCCCGGCGACGCAGCCCCGCTGATGGACTGGCTGCAGGCGCAAGGGTTCACGCTGGATGCGGTACTGGTTACCCACCATCATAACGATCACACCGGCGGCCTGCCGGCGCTGCTGGCCGCGTCTCCGCAATTGCCCGTCTACGGCCCCGCCAGCATTGCCATGGTGAACCATGCACTGGGCGATGGCGATCGCGTCACGTTGCTGGACGAACACTTCGATGTGATCGCCACCCCCGGCCATACGCAGGACCACCTGTGCTACCACGGCGCAGGGCTGCTGTTCAGCGGCGATACGCTGTTTGCCGCCGGTTGCGGCCGCCTGTTCGAAGGTACACCCGCGCAGATGCAGGCCTCGCTGCAGCGGCTTGCCGAACTGCCGGACGCCACGCTGGTGTGCTGTACGCACGAGTACACGCTGGCCAACCTGCAGTTCGCTAGCGCAGCCGAAACAGGCAGCGCGGCACTGGCCGCACGGGTGGCCGCCGAAGCGGGCAAGCGCGCGCAAAACCGGCCCACGCTGCCCTCGACCATCGCGCTGGAGAAAGCCACCAATCCCTACCTGCGCTGCGACGAACCCGCGCTGATAGCCAGTGCGCTGGCACATGGCGCAGACGGCAAAGACCCGCTGGCGGTTTTCACCGCGCTGCGCAATTGGAAAAACACCTTTCGCCCCAGCTGAAAGCACGCTATCCATACAGCTGTAAGCGCCTGTTTTGGTTGACACATCCGCAACCCAACAGGCACCATCCCCGCATTCGAAAAATAGATAAGGCACGCGGCCCATGCAGCGCTCCCTGATCGCCGGTTTGCTTGCCGGTGTGCTGACTGGTCTGGCCACCGGCAGTGCCGTGGCAGCCCCTCCGGTTCCCGTTTCCCGCCTCGATTTCCAGCTTCGCGACCCCGCATTGCCCATCAGCGAAGATACCCGCGTCACCATTGATTCACTGTTCGGCCCGTTTGCCCAAGTACCGGCGTATACCGACCTGTGGTCGCGCGTACGCGCCGGCTTCATGGTGCCGGACGTGGACAACGAGCTGACCGAGAAGTGGGAAAACTACTATGCGGCGCGCCCGGAATACCTGAACCGCATCATCGCGCGCGGCGGCCGTTACCTGTATTACGTGGTAAACGAAGTCGAAAAGCGCGGCATGCCGATGGAGCTGGCGCTGCTGCCGATGATCGAATCGGCATACAACCCCAAGGCCGAATCGCCTGCCAAGGCTGCGGGCATGTGGCAGTTCATCCCCGGTACCGGCAAGCAGTACGGGCTGGAGCGCACCTGGTGGTATGACGGCCGCCGCGATGTGGTTGCCGCCACCGATGCCGCGCTCGATTACCTGGGCACGCTGCACGGCATGTTCGACGACTGGCAACTGGCACTGGCCAGCTACAACTGGGGCGAGAACGCCGTGGCACGCGCGGTGGGCAAGAACCAGAATGCCGGGCTGCCGGGTGATTACGCCAGCCTGCGCATGCCGGACGAAACCCGCAACTACGTGCCCAAGCTGCTGGCGGTACGCAACATCATCGCCAATCCGCAAGCGTATGGCATCCAGCTTGCCAGCCTGCCCAATACCCCCTACTTCGCCACCATACAACCCGGCCGCCACATGGACGTGAAGGTGGCCGCAGAGCTGGCGGAAATCCCGGTCGACGAATTGCTGCGCCTCAACCCGGGCTTCATCCGCCCGGTGATCGCGCACAAGGATGAGCGCAAGCTGGTGCTTCCGGCCGACAAGGTGGACGTGTTCGAGCGCAACCTGGCTGTGTTCGACAAGCCGCTGCTGAACTGGCAACCGTATGTGACCCGCTCCGGCGAATCGTTCGACAAGCTGGCCGGCACGTTCGGTATTTCCCCTGCCGAGCTCAAGGACATCAACGACATCGGCGGGCGCGAGCGCGTGGCGCGCGGCCAGACCATTCTGGTACCCATGGTGGCCAACCTGGATGTGTCCGAGCGCCAGACGCTGGTGGCGCTGGCAGTGAACAAGCAGGCCGATCCGCTCGATACCGGCGCGCAAGATGCACCGCGCAATGTGGTGATCCGCAATGGCCGCGAGCACCAGGTGGCACGCGGCGATACCGTATTCAATATCGCCAAGCGCTATGGCGTGAGCGTGGCTGCGCTCAAGGATGCCAACGGCCTGAGCGACAACACCATCCAGACCGGCCAGCGGCTGAAAATTGCTGCAGCAGAAGCGCCGGTCCGGGTCGACCGCAAGCAGAAGGCTGACAGCCCCGACTTCGTGGTGGTCAAGCGCGGCGATACACTGGCATCGATCGCCAAGCGTTACAAACTGTCGGTAGCCGACCTGAAGCGGATCAACAAGCTGGGCAGCAAGCGTGCGGTGGCACCGGGTTTCAAGCTGGCGCTGAATTGATCCGGCACTGCTGATCCACAGCCCCGTTCAAACGGGAAACGCACGCATGACGGCCTGTCCTGGACAGGCCGTCATCTTTTGCCGGTGCAGCCGGGCACACGCCAGGCCATATCCATCTGCAGCGTGGGCTACATGCCCAGCACCTCGGCGAAATACTGCTCGGCCAGCATCCAGCGCCCGGCACGCTGCATCAGCAATGCACGCTTTTCGATGCTGCCGCCGCCTTCCAGCCAGAGCTCGGCTGTGCATTGCGCGACTGCCGCGGGGCGCAATGCCGGATCGGCGCCTTCGCCCAGCAGTGGCGCCAGCGCCTGAGCATCCGATCCGGGCTGCGCCAAGTCGACCGCACTGCAGTTTTGCAACTTGACTGCCTTGTAGCGGTGCAGCTTGCCGAATGCCGAGCCATTCCACGCATCGCGTACCGCATCGGCCTCCGGGATGGCGGCTTGCGATGTGGCCGCCCCGCCGCCGCCGGCGGTCACCGCGGGCACTGCACCGGCCTGCCTGAGCTGCCCCGGGCGTTCCTCGTCACGCAGTACGCGCCAGTTGCCGCGCTCGCGCGCCATCATCAGTGGCAGCGTGCGCTCGGGCTGGATGCCCGGCAATGCCTTTGCCAAGCCGGGGTCTTGCGCCCATGCCACCGGATCACGCCATTTCAGCTGCGCCTGCACCTGCAGATAGGTGATATCGCCCAGCGTTTCGGTGTTGTCAGCCAGCGTGACACTGCTGACTGCATAGCCCGTGGCCGCACACAGCGTGCCATCGTGGATCGAGGTACTGGCATTGGGGGTGGCGATGAAGATCAGATGCGTGCGCGTGGCCCAGCCATCGCCGACCGATTTGAGCTGGGCCGGCTGGTATACGCCCAGTGGCACCAGTTGATCCAGCACCTTGCGCCGCGTGTCGAACGCATCGATCTCGATGCGCTGGTCATAGCCGATACGCCGATCGCACAGCGTGGCCTCGCCGAATGTGGCAGGCAACGTTTTCAGGTAGTCATTGATGATGGGCGCAAAACGCTCGCTCGACGCCGACTTGGGGCTGAGCCACAGGATGGCGCCCGCAGCGACGGCCACCACCGCAACGCCGGCGGCAATACCCGCCAGCAGTGCGGGGCGGCTGCGCAATCTGCCCAGCGGCCCGGCTGTGGTGGCCTCTCCATCACCTTGCAGGGCTGGCGCGTGGTCAGGCGCTGCCGGGTGTTGCCGCGCGCCGGCAATGCCGCCCTTGCCAGCCGGCATCAGCGCAACGGCGGTACCGCATTCGCCGCAAAAGCGTGCGTCAACATCCAGTGCGGCACCGCATTGCCGGCAGAAACGGGGGCGCTGTACTGCATTCATTTCAGCTTGCTGCCGCACTCACCGCAAAATGCATCACCAGCCGATACCGGTGCCTGGCAAACCGGGCACGGCAACACCGGGAGCGGCGGGGTCTGTGGTTCGACCGCGGTATAGGAAGCCGCCGGAGCGGGCGCTGCCGGGGTGGAAGTCGGATCGAGCTTCTGGCGAAGCTCGTCGCTCGCCTGGTTCAACCGTGCCGCCACATCGCTGGCATCGACATCGGCTGCCGCATCGATATAGGTGATGGCAATGCCCTTGAAGGTGACCAGCGCCGGCAGCACCACCGCCAGCGCGCCCAGCAGGCCGCTGGTGAATGCAATCACGCGTGATGCACTGATGGCCGTTTCAGGGTTGCCGCTGTACAGCAGGCTGGCCGATAACGACGTCATAGCCCCCACACCGGAGACGAAGACCACGCTCACGCAAACGCCGACCAGCAGCAGCGCCAGGTAGAGCAAGCCTTCATAGATCAGCACTTGCGCCAGGTTCTTGCGCACGATCGCCCACAGGTGGGCCACCGCGGCGGTAATGGTGCTGCCCGCCCAGAAGGCAGGTGCCGTCAGCGGGTAAACGATGAACATCAGCGCGAAGCTCACCAGGCCAAACGTGAGCACGCCCAGCGGGTAGACTACGAACAGCAGCACCGGGCCGATGAACGGGATCTTGCACAGCAACAGCAGCAGCAACATCATCAATGCCAGCACCAGATAGCCGCCGGCAATCATCAGTGCAAACAGGATCTGGCGGTGACCGGTAGCCAGCGCGGTGTTGATCGCCTGACGCACCGTGGGCACCTGCCCGGTACGCACTTCCTGCATCAGGTAGACGCCCACCGCAAAGAAGCCATAGAAGATGACAACGATGCCGGGGATGCCCAGCAGCAAGCCGGTAATGGCGCCCAGCGCGCCCTGCAGGTACAGGCTCAGGCCGGCAGCCGCGCCCAGCAGCAAGCCGCCTGCCAGCACGCTGGCCGCCAGCAGCAGCGCGGCTTTCCAGCGGGTTATCGCGCCCAGCGCATCGAATACCCTGGAAGCGCTGCTGATCTGTTGCGAAATGGTACTCATCTGCTGAACATCCTTGAAGGTTAACGACGGCGATCCAGGTTCTGTGTGGATTCACGCAGCTTCACGCAACCGGCATCACCGGGGTTGCTGAAGCAGTACGAGGTCTTGCAGCCTTCCCGCGCCAGGAACGTGCTCTTTTCATTACACGCCTCCAGCCCGGTGGCTTTGGCCGCTGCAGGCGCCTGGGTGGCCGGTGGTGCCGGAGCAGGCGTAGCCGCGTGTGCCTGGCTGGGCCGCACGGTAGGTACAGGCGTCGCCTTGACCTTGGGCTTGGCCGTTGGCTTGACCTTGGCAGCCAGCGTGGGCGCCACGGTTGCCGATGGCTCGGTGACGGGCACTTCGGTGGGCGCTGGCGTTGCGGGTTGCGTGGGTTCCGGTACCTCAGTGGCCGCAGGTGCTGCCGTAATGGTGACCGCCGGCGCAGAGGCGACTGGCGGCAACGCGGGCTCTGCCGGCTTGCGTGCGTAGAACCAGTACG
>NZ_WXTX01000007.1 GCF_009848685.1 Andreprevotia sp. IGB-42 | reverse complement strand
TGAGTGCCTGAGCATGGGCAGATGAGCAATGGATGGCCAGCCGCGAAGTAGTCCGTACCACGCTCGGCCACGCACAGCAGATTGCCCGCCAGCCTCGCGCGCGTTATCTATATGCAAATGGTAATGCCCCAGCCAGCCAGGCGCCGTAGCGGCAGCTGGATACAAACCCGATACACACTTGGGCCTTGCTGCGCTTATGCTGGGTATTGCTTCAAGCACTACAGAAGGATGCACCGCCTTGACCACGCCCGCCCCCACCTCGCAAAACCAGCCACGCCTGCTGATCGTTGATGACGATCCGGACATCCGCGATTTGCTGGCTGATTACCTGGCGGGTTTCGGCTACACGGTGGACAAGGCTGCCGATGGCGTGGCGATGCGTGAACAGATGGCCGCGCATGGCGATTACGATTTGCTGGTGCTGGACCTGATGCTGCCCGGCGATGATGGCCTGACGCTGTGCCGGCAGTTGCGCCAGCAATCGAACGTACCGGTGATCATGCTGACCGCGCGCGGTGATCCGTTCGACCGTATCGTGGGTCTGGAAATCGGCGCGGACGACTATCTATCCAAGCCATTCGAGCCGCGCGAGCTGGTGGCCCGCATCCAGACGGTATTGCGCCGCAGCCGCGCAGCGGCAGCCGGCCCGATGGAAACCGCACCGGCGGCATTTGCGTTTGCCGGCTGGCACCTGAGCATATCGCGCCGGCAGCTGAAAGCGCCCAATGGCCTGGTGATTCCCCTTTCCAATGCCGAGTTCAAACTGCTGCTGGTTTTCCTGGATGCGCCGCGCCGCGTGCTCAGCCGCGACCGGCTGCTGGATCTGGCGCGCGGCCGCAGCATCGAGGCATTTGATCGCAGCATCGATCTGCTGGTATCGCGCTTGCGGCAGAAGCTATCCGACGACCCGCGCGAGCCACAGCTGATCAAGACCATACGCGGCGAAGGCTATGTATTCGATGCGGTGGTGGCAGCATGCGCAGACTGATACCCGATACCTTTTTTGCCCGGCTGTTCGTACTGTTCTTTTTCGGCCTGATCGCCAGCCACCTGCTGGGCAGCGCGGTGTTCTTCAACCTGGCGCCGCAACCACCCCGGCCACCCTTTGGCCCGCATGGTGGAACGCATATGCGGCCGCACCCGGGCAACGATGAGGCGAGGCCGCAAGCACCGGGCGAGCAACCGCACCCGCCGCGCGCCACGGATGAGGCCGGCAACAACGATGCACGCCCGGATGCAGCTGCGGGTGGCAACGAGGGCAACCGCCTGCAATCCAGCCTGAGCGAGCCACCGCCGGAATTCCGCTTTCCACCGCGGATGCGCCGCTCACCCTGGCTGGACCACCCCATCCTGTGGCTGGACCCACTGATCCGCCTGCTGGTGCTGGCGCTGACGGCATGGATCGGTGCGCGCTGGCTGGCGCGGCCGATGCGGCAGCTCTCTGATGCGGCAGCAGCGCTGGGCAACGATCTGCAATCACCGCCGTTGCAATTGGCCGGCCCGGCCGAATTGCGCCGCACCGCCGATGCGTTCAACCGCATGCAGGCGCAACTGAAAAGCCAGATCGACGAACGCAGCCGCTTTCTGGCGGCGGTATCGCACGATTTGCGTACGCCACTGACACGCTTGCGGCTGCGCTGCGAGGCCATCGAGCCGCTTGCGCTGCGCGAGCGTGCCCAGCAAGACTTGTCCGACATGAATGCCATGCTGACTGCCACGCTGGATTACCTGCGCGGGCAAGCGCAGCCGGAAGCACGCCAGTTGCTGGATGTGGGTGCGCTGGTACACAGCCTGGCTGAAGACCTGCAGCAGGATGACGCCCGCATCGTGGTCAGCGGCCAGGTAGCTGCACTACCCGCGCAACCGCTGGCATTGAAGCGCTGCCTGAGCAACCTGCTGGAGAACGCACAACGCTATGGCCATGGGGCGACAGTGCGGCTGATCGATAGCGCGGGCGCATGCACGATAGAGATCGAGGATATCGGCCCCGGCCTGCCACCAGAACAGCTGGAGGCGGTATTCGCACCGTTCTACCGGCTGGAGGATTCACGCAACCGGCAAACGGGTGGTGTGGGCCTGGGCTTATCGATCGCCCGCGATGTGGCGCTGCGCCACGGCGGCACGCTGACCTTGAGCAATGCGTTGCCACACGGGCTGATTGCCACGCTGATCCTGCCCCGCCCATAGCCCTACTCCGCTCCTTATTGGCAGGATTACATGACTATGTCATGTATCCGCACTGATACAAAGTGGATAAACGCTGCATACATGGCCCGCTGAAAATGGCACAGCCCGCAAAGCCTTCAGGCCCGGGTTTGATACCTAAAGGAGGTTTGCCATGAGCATCAGTTCAGTCAGTAGCAGCAGTAGTTATGGCAGCTACGCGACATCGTCTGCCAGCAGCAAGCGCAACAGCACAGACAATATCGCCAAGCTGTTTTCCAGGATCGATAGCGATGGCGACGGTTCGCTCAATACCGACGAGCTGCAAACGCTGATCGACAAGGCGCCATCCTCCGGCAGCAGCGGTGGCAGCAGCGTATCGGCAGCCGATATGCTGAAGAAGCTCGATAGCGATGGCGATGGCTCGGTCAGCAAGGATGAACTGGGCAGTGGGCTGAAAGCGATGAAGGACGAACTGGATAACCAGTTCCAGCAGATGCGCATGCAGGCCGGTGGCCGCCCGCCCCCACCGCCACAAGGCAGTGGCAACAGCGATGAAGAGCAGGACCTGTTCGGTCAGCTCGATACCGACAGCGATGGCAGCGTGACCAAGGCCGAATTCAGCAAGCTGCCCAGCAGCGACGGGAGCAGCAGCACCGACAGCAGCAAGCTGGACGAGCTGTTCAGCAAGATCGATAGCGACGGCGATGGCAGCATCACCAAGGCCGAGGACGACACCTTCAAGCAGCAGATGCAGGCGCAAGGCCCGCAAGGTGGTGGCCGCCCGCATGGCCCGCCCCCGTCCGGCGCTGCGCCCGATAGTGGCGACAGCGGTAGCAGCAGCGCCGGCTCGGACGACAAGCTGGCGTTCATCTCGCAATTGCTGCAGCAATACACACAGGGCGTGGGCAGCAGCAGCGATACCACCAGCAGCCTGCTGGCGGTGACGGCCTGACAGGCTGATCGCGGCAAAGCGAGTGCTGGTAGTGGCTGTATAGTGCAAGGAGGCCGGTGAGGGACCACCGGCTTTTGTATTCGGGCACTCAGCATGGGCACCGATGGAACACCGAAGGCTATCCCGCTGCGTATCGCGTGAGTGCCTTGGGATACCCGACCGCTATCAGCCATGGTGACTGGATATGCATATCCAGCACTTTGCTGCCATGGTGGCCTGATGACCAGCCCAGCCTCAAGACCGCCACGAGCGGTTCAACGCTGAAACCACCATCCACCGGATGTGCTGGTCGTGAACCCGCACCCACGAAAAAGCCGGCATGACAGCCGGCTTTTTCATCCCCGCCAGTCTCAGCCAGCGGGTTCAGCAAGGGATGGCGATCAGCCGATCCACTTGCGCGCATTGCGGAACATGCGCATCCACGGGCCGTCTTCGCCCCAGTTTTCCGGGTGCCACGAGTTCTGCACGGTGCGGTATACGCGCTCCGGGTGCGGCATCATGATGGAGAAACGCCCGTCTGCAGTGGTCACGCCAGCGATGCCTTGCGGGCTGCCGTTCGGGTTGGCCGGGTACACCTCGGTCTGCTTGCCGGCGTTGTCCACGTAACGCATGGCCACAATCGCCTGCTTGATGTTGCCCTGCTGGCTGAAGTTGGCAAAACCCTCGCCGTGGCTGACCACCACCGGGAACTGGCTGCCCACCATGCCACCGAAGAACAGCGATGGCGATTGCGTCAGCTCGGCCATCACGAAGCGCGCTTCGAATTGCTCGGACTGGTTGCGGGTGAACTTGGGCCACGCTTCCGCCCCCGGGATGATGCTGGCGAGGTTGGCCATCATCTGGCAGCCATTGCACACGCCCAAGCCAAAGGTATCCGGGCGGGCAAAGAAGGCTTCGAACTGGGCACGCGCATTGGCATTGAACAGGATGCTCTTGGCCCAGCCTTCGCCGGCACCCAGCACATCACCGTAGCTGAAGCCACCGCAGGCGGCGAAGCCACGGAAATCCTGCAGCGACACACGGCCGCTGATGATGTCGCTCATGTGCACGTCTACCGCGGCAAAGCCGGCGCGGTTGAACGCTGCCGCCATTTCCACATGGCCGTTCACGCCCTGCTCGCGCAGGATGGCCACGCGCGGCTTGTTGCTGCCGGCGGCGGCAATCACCGGTGCGGCAATGTCTTCCGCGGGATCGAAGGTGAGCTTGGCAAACAGGCCCTTGTCGCCCTTGTCGTCCAGGCGTGCGTATTCGCTATCCGCACACGCCGGGTTATCGCGCAGGCGCTGGATCTGCCAGCTGGTTTCTGCCCAGGTTTTCTGCAGCGTGATGCGCGGTTCATCCAGGATCAGGCGGTTGCGCTTCTTGATCTTGAGCGAATCATCCTTGTTGATGCTGCCGATCACGTGCAGCTCGCTGCGGATGCCGGCATTGGCAAACGCGGCAATCACCGATGCGGTGTTGGCACGCTTCACCTGCAGCACGGCGCCCAGCTCTTCGTTGAACAGCACGCCCATGGCGCGGCCGTTTTCGGCGCGGGCAATGTCGTCCTCGTTCAGCTCGCCATCTTCACGCGCACGGCGGCGGCGTTCGATACACGCTTCGTCGATTTCCAGCGTCACACCCAAGTGGCTGGCAAACATCATTTCCGCCACGGTGGTGATCAGGCCCCCATCGCCCCGGTCGTGGTAGGCAAGGATCTTGCCTTCGGCATTGAGCTTCTGCACGGTTTCGAAGAATGCTTTCAGGTGCGGCACGCTGACCACATCCGGCGCCCACTGGCCGACCTGCTTGTACACCTGCGCCAGCGCCGAGCCACCCAGCCGGCACTTGCCATCGCCCAGGTCGATCAGGATCAGGTCGGTATCCGCTGCGTGCACCAGTTGCGGGGTGAGCGTCTTGCGCACATCGGTGACCGGCGCAAAGCCGGAGATCACCAGCGAGAGCGGCGCGGTAACCTGCTTCTTGCTGCCTGCTTCGTCCCAGACCGTTTTCATCGACATCGAATCCTTGCCCACCGGGATGGAAATACCCAGTTCGCGGCACAGGTCGAGGCCGACGGCCTTCACGGTGTCGTACAGATTGGCGTCTTCACCCGGGTGGCCGGCCGGGGCCATCCAGTTGGCGGACAATTTGATATCGCCGATCTTGGCGATGGCCGCGGCGGCAATGTTGGTAAGTGCCTCACCCACCGCCATGCGCCCGGATGCCGGACCGGAAATCAGCGCCAGCGGCGTGCGCTCGCCCATGGCCATGGCTTCGCCCAGGTAGCTGTCGTAGCTCATGGCGGTGACGGCCACATCGGCCACCGGTACCTGCCACGGGCCGACAAACTGATCGCGCGCGGTGTAGCCGCCCACGGTACGGTCGCCGATGGTGATCAGGAAGTTCTTGCTGGCTACCGACGGCAGGCGCAGCACGCGGTACAGCGATTCCTTGATATCCAGCGCGGACGAATCGAACATGGCCAGTGCGGGCTTGATGCGCTGTACATCGCGCGTCATTTTCGGCGGCTTGCCCAACAGCACGTCCATCGGCATATCGACCGGGTTGTTGCCGAAGTGCGGGTCTTCCACCACCAGTTGCTTGCGGTCGGTGGTACGGCCGATTACCGCGAACGGGCAACGCTCGCGCTCGCAGATGGCCTCGAAAGCAATCAGGTCGG
The DNA here is from genome assembly GCF_009848685.1 of Andreprevotia sp. IGB-42. GTDB lineage: Bacteria > Pseudomonadota > Gammaproteobacteria > Burkholderiales > Chitinibacteraceae > Andreprevotia. The sequence continues at coordinate 235,658 of NZ_WXTX01000007.1, read as the reverse complement.
CCGGGGAAATGCCCAGCACGTAACGCTCTTGCGATTCGTTGGACCAGATTTCCTTGGGGCTCATGCCCTTTTCTTCGATATTGACCTTGCGCAGGTTGAACACCGCGCCCTGGCCGGCATCGTTCACCAGTTCCGGGAAGGCATTGGAGATGCCACCGGCACCCACATCGTGGATGGACTGGATGGGGTTGTGCTCGCCCAGTTGCCAGCAGCGGTCGATCACCTCTTGCGCGCGGCGTTCGATTTCCGGGTTGCCACGCTGTACCGAATCGAAATCCAGGTCTGCCGCGTTGGCGCCGGTGGCCATCGACGACGCTGCCCCGCCGCCCATGCCGATCAGCATGCCCGGGCCGCCCAGCTGGATCAGCAGGCTGCCTTCCGGCAGCGCATTCTTGCCCACATGGATATCGCGGATATTGCCCAAGCCACCGGCCAGCATGATGGGCTTGTGGTAGCCGCGGCGCTCGCCGTTGAAATCTTCTTCGAAAGTACGGAAGTAACCGGCCAGGTTGGGGCGGCCAAATTCATTGTTGAATGCGGCGCCACCGATCGGGCCCTCCAGCATGATGTCCAGCGCGCTGGCAATGCGCTCCGGCTTGCCGTAGGCCGGGTCTTCCCATGGCTGGATGGCGCCGGGGATGTTCAGGTTGGAGACGGTAAAGCCCGTCAGCCCGGCCTTGGGCTTGGAGCCCCGGCCAGTGGCACCTTCATCGCGGATTTCGCCGCCGGCACCGGTAGCCGCGCCCGGGAAGGGCGAGATCGCGGTCGGATGGTTATGCGTTTCCACCTTCATCAGGATATGGGTGGTTTGCTCGCTGTAGGCGTATTCGTGGCTGCCCGGCTGCGGATGGAAGCGGCCGACCTTGGCGCCTTCGATCACCGACGAGTTATCCGAGTACGCCACCACGGTGCCTTCCGGCGATGCCTTGTGCGATTCGCGGATCATGCCGAACAGGCTGTATGGCTGTGCCTCGCCATCGATCACGTAGCTGGCGTTGAAAATCTTGTGGCGACAGTGCTCGGAGTTGGCCTGCGCGAACATGGTCAGCTCGACATCGGTCGGGTTGCGGCCGAGCTTGGTGAAGTTGGTCACCAGGTACTCGATTTCATCATCCGACAGCGCCAGGCCGAATTCGACGTTGGCTTTTTCCAGCGCGGGCTGGCCGCCGGCCAATACATCCACGGTAGTGAACGGTACCGGCTCGAAGTGGCGGAACAGCTCCTTGCCGGCATCCAGCGTATCGAACACCTGTTCGGTCATGCGGTCGTGCACCAGTGCACGCAGGATGTTCTTTTCTGCGGTGGAGAGCGGCGCGCCGTTCTTCGATGCGTACACGGCCAGGCCGCGTTCCACGCGCGCCACGTTTTCCAGCCCGCAATGCAGTGCGATATCGGTGGCCTTGGACGACCACGGCGAGATGGTGCCCAGGCGTGGCAGCACCAGCAGCAGGCTGCCCACATCCTTGCCGGCCACGGCCGGATCACCATAATGCAGGATGCGCGCCAGGGTGGCGTTCTCTGCTTCGTTCAGCGGGGCGTTCACTTCAACAAAGTGCCAGTACTCGCCGTAGAGCTGGGCATCGATGCCCTCTACAGCCAGTGCTGCACGCAGTTTATCGAGTCGGAAGGCGGAAAGCGCATTGCCGCCGCGCAAGCTGAGGACGTCTGCCATTGATGGGTTCCGGAAAAATAAGCGGGAAATCAAAGGCGTAATTGTACCGGAAATGCTGGATGCTCGCCGTGGCTGGCGGCCATCAGGCTTTACTTCTACACTGTATCGTTCCTGCTAGTGCCATTTAGCAGTCGAGTCGATCCAAACCGCACGGAGCCAAAAACAATGAGTCAACCTGCCGGCGCCCATCTGCAACTGAAGTGGGAATGTATCCAGAACGGTCATGACGGCGATAACTTCATCGCGGAACTGACGCTTACCAATCGCTCCAGCGTGCCATTGTCCGGTTCGGACTGGGCGCTGTACTTCAATACCGCGCGCAAGATCCGCCCCGAGACCGTGACCGGTGGCGTAACGGTTGCCCATGTGAATGGCGACTTGTCCAAGTTCACCCCCACCGCGGACTTCGGCACGCTGGCGCCGGGTGAATCGCGCGTGATCCGCTACACCGGCATCTTCTGGGTGGTGCAGGAAACCGACGCACTGCTGGGCTTCTATATCGTTTACAACGACGGCAGCGCCAACGCGCGCGCCGAGGCCATCGGCGATCCGCAGATCGTGCCATTCACCCGTGCCGAAGTACTGAACCGCAACGGCAACGACAAGGTGGAGCCGGTCAACCCCGCAACCCGCTTTGCCGCCAACGAGGCGCTGACGCTGTTGCCGGCCGCGCAAGTGGGCAAGATCACCCCGACGCCGCTTTCGGCCACGTTTGCCGGCGGCGATTTCATCATCGATGCCAATACCAGCATCGTGCACAGTGACGATCTGGCCGGCGAGGCGGCCTACCTGCGCACCATCCTGCATGATGTGAGCGGCCACTGGCTGCAACGCGCCAGCAACGGCAGCGGCATCACGCTGAAGATCGGCAGCGTGGACACCAAGGACACACTGGCACCGGATGAAGCGTATTCGCTGGATATCAGCGCTGCGGGCATCGTGATCACCGGCGCATCCGCGCATGGCGTGTTCAACGGTATCCAGTCGCTGCGCCAGTTGCTGCCGGTTGATGCATTCGTGAACCCGCTGCCGGCACTGGCGGTGCCGTATGGCGCCGTGGTGGATGCACCGCGCTTTGCCTACCGCGGGGTACACCTGGACGTGGGCCGCAATTTCTCCAGCAAGGAATCGGTATTGCGCCTGCTCGACTGCATGGCGCTGTACAAGCTCAACCAGTTCCACTTCCACCTGACCGATGACGAAGGCTGGCGCGTAGAGATCCCGAGCCTGCCGGAACTGACCGAGATCGGCTCCGGCCGTGGCTTCACCACCACCGAAACCGATAACCTGGTGCCGTGCTTCGGCTCCGGCTCGGAGGTGCAAGGCTCGCATGGCACCGGTTTCTACACCCGTGCCGAGTTCATCGAGATCCTGAAATTTGCCACCGAGCGCCATATCGATGTGGTGCCGGAATTCGACGTACCGGGCCATGCCCGCTCCGCGATCAAGGCGATGAACGTGCGTTACGATCGCCTGGTGCAGGCCGGCCAGCAAGCCGAGGCAGAGAAATACCTGCTGATCGACTTCGACGACAAATCCAAGTACGAATCGGTGCAGCTCTGGACCGACAACGTGATCTGCATTGCCCGTGAAGGCGCATACAACTTCATTGAAACCGTGATCCACGACGTGAAGGAAATGTACGCCGAGGCCGGTGCCGAATGGACCACGCTGCACACCGGCGGCGATGAAGTGCCGCACGGCGCATGGGAAGGCTCGCCGATCTGCCAGAAGTTCATGAAGGACAACAACCTCAACAGCATCCTGGAACTGCAGGATCACTTCCTGGCGCGCTACCGCGACATCCTGAAGAAATACGGGCTGACCTTTGGCGGCTGGGAAGAAATCGCGCTGAAGAAGGAAACCGTGGACGGCGTAACCCACCACGGCCCGAACCCCAAGTTTGTGGATGCCAACTTCCGCCCCTACATCTGGAACAACGTGTGGGGCTGGGGCCAGGAAGACTTTGCCTACCAGCTGGCCAACGCCGGCTACAAGGTGGTGCTGTGCAACGTGACCAACCTGTACTTCGACCTTGCGTACGAGAAAGACCCGCAAGAGCCGGGTTACTACTGGGGTGGCTTCATCAACACGCGCAAAGCCTACGAGTTCGTGCCGCTGGATATCTACACCAGCGCCACCGTGAACCTGTTCGGCCACGACCTGGGTGATTCGCTCAAGGACAAGGCCAAGTTGACCGAAGCCGGCACCAAAAACGTGATCGGCATCCAGGGCGAGCTGTGGGGCGAGAACATCCGCGATGCAGGCCGGCTGGAATACCTGGCCATGCCGCGTATCGTGGCACTGGCCGAGCGCGCATGGGCCAAGGATCCGGGCTGGACCTTCATTGCCGACAAGGGTGCGCGCGATGCACAGATCGACGCGGACTGGAACCAGTTTGCCAACCGCCTGGGCCAGCGCGAGCTGCCACGGCTAGATGGCCTGCTGGGCGGCTATGGCTACCGCGTGCCGGTGCCGGGCGCCAAGGTGGAAGGCGGCAAGCTGCTTGCCAATATCGAATCGCCGGGCGTGACCATCCGTTACACCACCGACGGCAGCGAGCCCACCGCCCGCTCCGCCGAATACACCGGCCCGGTATCGGTAAGCGGTGTAGTGAAACTGGCTGGCTTTACCACCACCAACCGCCGTGGCCGCGTGGTGAGCGTAGCCTGATCACTGCCTGACTGCTGTAACGACAAGGCCCCGCAGATGCGGGGCTTTTCTTTTTCAAGCCATTGATTACCAATCAATTTTTTCATAAAAACCCGAGTGTTACACCGCCGACCCCGGCACGCCGAAAGGCGTAATTTGACTCTTCTGGCCCACAGCGCCAGCAGAACATCTGTTCTGACCCCGGTTGCATCCAACAGGAGAGTACAAATGGATAACACGGAAAGTGACGCATTCAAGCGCTGGCAGCAATGCTGGCAAACGCTGGCACTGTCTGCAGTGCTGGTGGGTACGCCTTGCGCATACGCTGCCACCCAGCCCACTGGTGAAATGCTGACACCGCGTGATTCGCACGCCGCTGCAGCATTGCCCGACGGCCGTATCTTGATTACAGGCGGGATGGCTTCGACCAGCCTGAGTGCCAGCGTGGAAATCTACGATCCGGTCACCGCAACATTCAGCACCGCACCATCCCTGTCCATGCCGAGGGTATCGCATGTGGCCATACAACTGCAGGATGGCAAGGTGCTGGTAGCTGGCGGGCTTGGCCGCGTTGATGGCGCGAATTCCATGGAGGCCAGCACGGAATTCTATGACCCGGCTACCGCGCAATGGCACAGCGCCGGGCCACTGGCACACCTGTACCACGATCCGGTTGCGCATCGCCTGCCCAATGGCAAGGCATTGATTTTTGACAACGGATACTTCAGCAATGCGCCCAACGCCGAGCTGTACGATCCGCAAAGCGGCACGTTCAGCGATACCGGCGTGCTCAGCCAGGTGCGCATCCGCGCAGCCAGCGTGGTGCTGGCCGATGGCAGGGTACTGGTTGCGGGTGGGCGCGCCAAGAGCGGCGAAACCTATTTCGCCAGCGCCGAAATCTGGGATGCCGCCACCGGCCAGTGGGCGCCAACCGGCGCGCTGAACCAGGCAAGAATGGGCGCGACAGCCACCTTGCTGAGTGACGGCCGTGTGCTGATTGCAGGCGGCAATGCAACCAACAACAGCATGATTGCCAGTGCGGAAATCTACGATCCGGCAACGGGCACCTTCAGCATCACCGGTGCCCTGCTCAATCCGCGCAGTAGCCACCAGGCACAGCGCCTGGCGGATGGCAGCGTGCTGGTGGGATTTGGCAACACGCCGAGCTACGGCGTCTACACCAGCTTCGAGCGCTACGACCCAGCCACCGGAACATGGGCCGCTGCGGGCAGCAGCCCGTATACACGGTTTACGGACACCTGGTCGCCGCTGCCGTCCGGACAGATCCTGATCGCCGGCGACTACACCGGCAATCCGGGCAGCGCGGAAATCTACGATCCGGTTTGCGGGCCGGCCGTTGCAACGGTAAGCCCTACAACCATCCCCCTCGCTTCAAACGGCGGGCCGGGCGTGATTTCGCTCAACTACCCGGCAAACTGCCCGTGGACCCTCCACAATGTACCGGCCTGGCTGAACATCACCTCGCTGCGCTCCGGCACCGGCCCGGCGGATATCCAGTATGTTGCCGCGCCCAATCCAGCACAGTCGCAACGTTATGCACAGCTGGAAGTGGCAGCCGCCACCATCAATGTGACGCAGGCAATCCCTTGCGATCCCTACCTGATGCCCACCATTTTCCCAACGATCGTCTCTGCTTCCAATCAGGGCATGAGCGGTTCGATCACGGTAACCTTCAGCAATCAGGAATGCACCTGGACCACCCGCAATGTGCCGGCGTGGATCACCATCACCAGTGGTGCTTCGGGCAAGGGTAATGGCGTGATCAACTATACGGTCGGCCCCAATCCGGCCGGCGCACGCTCCGGCGACATCACCATTACCACCGCCAGCCAGCTCAACCGCGGCTTCATCCTGAACCAGGCAGCCGCTTCAACCTGCGGTGCCACGCAGTTGCCCACTTTCTTTCCCGAATCGGTCAACCTGAGCGCAACGGGCGGCAGCAGTTCTGTCTCCATCATCTACAACAACCCGGATTGCAGCTGGAGCGTCACTGCCAAACCGGCATGGCTGGCACAAAACGGCGGCAGCAGTGCTGGCTACGGCAATGGCACTTACAGCTTCGTTCCTTTTGCCAACACCAGCGGCAGCGCGCGTAGCGGCGTGATCACCGTAACCACCGGCAACGGCCTGACCAAGGATTTTCCGGTCAGCCAGATGGCCGGCGCCGCGCAAGGCGGCAATTGCACGCCACGCGGCACGCTGCTTGTCGGCACGCAGGTCAGCAACAGCCTGACCACCACTGCCTGCAAATCCGGCGCGCGCGGTGCGTCTTACTACACCGACCGCTACACGCTGACCGCCACGCCGGGCCAGCGGATTGCCGTACTGCTGAGTTCGACCGCATTCGACAGTTATCTGTATTTGAAAGACGCTGCCGGCAATGTGCTGACTTCAGACGATGACGGCGGTGGCGGCCGGAACTCGCGCATTCCGGCCAACTCGGGCTACTTCACCCTGCCTGCCAGCAGCACGGGCCCGTATACCGTCGAGGTGTCCACCTACGGCACCAGCAGTACGGGCAGCTACACCTTGCTGTTGACCCAGCCTTGAGTGCTGGCTCAGGCAACGGCCATGAGGCAATGGCCATGTTGCATGGTGATCGGGGCTTGATGCTTGGTTGATTGAACGGAGTAACGACAAAGCCCCGCTAAAGCGGGGCTTTGTTTTGGAGCGCTGCCAAAGCAACTCTCAGCAAACAAACATCACAGCAAAACGGGCCGGCACAATCGATATCATATGCCCGAATAAATACCGTTTCTCAGCACTATCCACTAGGGGAAACAGATCGCGAATGATGCAAAAATATCGACTCACCTTTGCCAAACACACTCTGCAAACAGGCATGCAATCTAACCCAAAAATTGACTGTACATATACCCGCCTATCAACTTAACACTGTCCGACAAACCTTCCTTATCAGCTATTTTATTAACTATTTTCAATATATTTTCGTTAGAAACGACAAGGCGTCGACAAGAAATCGCCACAAGAAACTCCATCAATGCTTCTTTCGACCCATCAATTTGAGACACAACTATTTCCGTCATACTTTCACTCAAATCTCCGCCTTCACAATTAGAAAACGAAAGTTCATAATCGCGAGCAGCTCTCAATATTGAGGCCTGAATAACGCCATCACTAAATCGATTAAAATTCTCTGGAGAAAGAACTGATCTTTCATATGGCTTATAGATCAATCTTCGCCCCGCCACTCCTCGGCGCAATTGATGCAAAAGAGCTGATATTACGTAAAAAACATCAGCTTGACTCAGATCTCGCTCTCCGCCATCGGTTGTAAGAAAAACAAAATCCGATCTTATTTTTAGCTGCATATTTTCATTACTTGGCCAGAATAACCCTTCTGCCATCCCCTTACTTGGCACCGCGCTCAAAAATTTAATTCTCTGCATTATCTGATCAGTGATTTTCTTATCACTCTCGTCAGCCCACTGCACCAACTCATGCAACATATCCAATTCTGCGATCCAGCTATGCTTCTCATAGCTTTTTGGCAATGGCAAATCAAGCAATGACACAAAGCTAAATGTATTTGGGCCATTCTCGCCATACGTCAAATTCATTTTGATCGCTTTTACTCTTTCCTCACTATGAGCCATGAACGCGGTTGTAATATATGCCGCATCACCTTGTGGCTGCACTTTCCTCAAGTCTCGATTGATTGAGGCAAGCTCGACCGAATCATCCAAGACCGATGAAATTACAAGGGCAGCCGCGCCGAACTTTGCAGACGAGGCTGCCATTTCCTTGGCGCCTTGCAATTCAGGAGAAACAATAGGATTAGTTTTTCTCAAAACAGATAGCGCATACTCTGCCAGCTCTTTCGAGTATGGGTATGAGGAATACACAATCTTAGATAAACTTATTGGTGAATAGCGAACAACCGCCCTTTCAAAAGAAGATTTTATTTTTTCAACTGCAGATTGCGTTGGAGCAAAGCTATCCCCGTCCGCTTTCCAAAGAGAGTCAAAATCGAGAAAAAATTCGGAATTTTTTCCACCCAGCATTTTAACCACTTTGAAAAAGTCAGTTCCTGCCAAAGCATCAATCAGCAATGCAAATCTGTCATTAAGATCAGTTTTAACCAAAACAATTTCTTTAATTTTTGGCGGCTCGAATGCAAACTGATCCCCGGAAAGCGTAACGGCATAGCTATGCTTCATGCACAAAGCGCAACTTGATTTTGGGAAACTCATGATTGGCTCATAACCATTCACAGAATCGGCGAATTTTCTTGTTAAATCACACAATATAGATCCAGCATCACGTTTCTGACTTCCCAGAAAATACAAAGTTAGTATATTTTCTTCATTAGCTCGCCTTTCAATAAGACGTCCCCGTAAACCACCCGACGTAGTGGCCGAAATCAATATCAATGTTTTTTCGGGCTGAGAAATACTTATCTTACCAAGGCCTCCGTAAGATTCACATGAAACAATTACTGGAGGATTCTTGATCAGGCCCCAAGCGTGCGCCATAAAAACCATTGCATAAGCAACAACGGAAATACCCGAGGTATCGACAATTATCTTGACGATATCCTTCTTGCAAAGCTGCGACAACGACCAGTATCCCAACACCAGTGGGCCAGCATAATGCTCCAATACATTCGTAACTCGCATAAATGACTGAGCATGCAATTCAGAAGGTTTTTCATAGTGAAATCCTTGCGGTGCATGGACAAGTCCATTCTGCTGAACAAACAATTCTCTCAAACTGGCCTGAACCACAACATCCAATGGTATAGAACTAGAATTATCAGGGCACAGTAAATTCCTGCACCTATGTTCTTTTGAATCATGATCAAACTCAACTAACCACAACTTTTCGTTCAATTCATGCATAGCCTTTTCAAGCCGACTTTTGATTACAGAGCCCTCTTCAAGATACGACTCAACTCGACTTTCTCTTGAAAAACACTCTACAAAATAAATTGCAAAGAAATCACCAGCCGTTTCCAAAACGCTTGCAAGAGAAGAATCGAGATCATCTCGACTAACATTTTCACTCAGAAAGTAGACCAGCAGAATCGACTTTACGTCGCCTCGCTCGACATCAAGATGCGCTGGCTGCGTAAAAACACTACTCATAGCCCCTCCAGCGGAATAAATACGGAAATATTTGTTCCCTCAATGCTGGGGTATTCGCTAATAGGAGCGAGGAAACCACGTGTCCAATCATACAACCTATTGTCTGGCACTTTCTCTCCGAAAGCGTGGCTAACCACTCCCAATCCCTGCAGGGCCCTGAAATCACGAGAAAGGTGCACTTTATTAGTACGGACCCGAATAAGACCATTAAGTGAACGCAGCATGCTAAGAACTTTCCATAATCCAAATCCGCGCGCTCCAGACGTCGTGGAAGAGTAACCTTTTCCAAAACATTTTATAACATCCTCATATTGGAGCTCTGACGTCAAATCCGCAATACTCTTCCCTGTAAGTTTAGCAGCCAATCCAGGACCTGAATCAAATATGGTTATCTCAAGAAATCCAGATATTTTTTTCTCGGAGGATGCATCTTTACGAATATGATCACCAACAACTAATCCAATATAGCGCGAAAGCGGCGTACTCTCTTCGCCTGCGACTTTCTGAAAATATTTAGAATCAAAATATTCTATCGGATAATAATCAGTGTATATCCCACGAATTGAATCAACCAGTTCAACGCCTTCGATTCCATGCCTCGCATGGTCATGCGTATTTTTGAACAATTCAAATATTATGCTACAAATTGCATCTTCTCTACCTCTCAGCTTTGATTTTGCATCATGGGCATCCCCAAGACTTTTTAAAATCCCACGGAAAATTTCGCCATATGCTTCCGAATCAATTAACGTGCGCTCTTCTGGCAACAAATACAATTGCTTCGGCAAGAGTTTAGGGAGGGAGTCCACGCATATTAATATTTCTGAAAAAGATGATGCCAAATCAGGCCAATTTTGTTGCGCCTCTAAATAACGCCGCCTAAAATCAGCTGATTGCTTCCTGTCTACCCCATCCACCTTCCCATTTGGCAAGAGAGATAAAAACAGTCCCGGGGCGGTTTGGCTTAGCTGCTGTAGAAATCCGCCTCCCGTAACGTGTAGCCCGCTGAAAAATGTCTCCTCCCTCCGCCAAACAGACAGAATCCACTGAATCAAAGAAGAAGTATAAAGAGGAATTTTTTGTCTTTCCTCCCATTTGAAAAATGGATCAATATTAACTTCCACCGCCCCTTTATCTGGCAGATTTCCTAAACTCTGATCAATCTCGCTAATCGTGGATGGTATCGATATTTTCATATTATCTTAGGCGGGCTTTCTCATGGGATGGGATAAACATCTATCGTGTTCCAGTCATATCGCATTCGACTTAGGGCAGCCAATGCTACCATCGCTACCTGAATGATGGAGAAAGCTTAACTTGCGAAAGCTCATTTGACCATGCTTTCATCATGGGATGATTGCTGCAACTATCCAACTTGCGGTAGCCGGACCACCTGACCATTGTTCCCCTCATAGGATACATGGCTAAAAATCCAACCCCACCGCCCCCAGCGGCACTGCACAGCAAACCAGCACCCTGCCCGCCCCCGGCAGTTGCGCCGGCGGCTGCGGGTAGCCCACTTCGCCACGGGTGATCGCCATGCTGCAGCTGCCGCATAGGCCGGCGCGGCAGCCGTGTGCCGGGTGGTGCCCATGGGCTTCCAGTGTTTCCAGCAAGGTGCTGCCCGGCTGCCAGTGGATGATCTGGCCGCTGCGCTGCAAGTGGACGGTTTGTGGCGTGGTAGGGGCGATGGCGGGTGGATTTGCCACTGAGGCGGGCGGGGCCGCATCCGGCTCCAGCGGGGTGGCTTGGGCGAATTGCTCGTAGCGGATGCGGCTGCGGGCCACGCCCAGGCTGCGCAGTACCCAGTACACCTGGCGCATGAAGGCATCCGGGCCGCACAGGTAGATGTCGTAATCATCCAGCGGCAACAGCTGGCGCAGCAGCGCTGCATCGATGCGGCCGCTGCTGTGGTAATCGTGGCCGGGCTGGTCTGCGGCATCGGGCTGTGAGTAGCGCACATGCACTTGCAGGCCCGGGTGCTGTGCGGCGCGCTGGCGCAGTTGGGGGCCGAACGCGTGTTCGCGGCCGTTGCGGGCAGCGTGGATGAACCACACCGCGCGCGGCCGGGCGTGCGGGCCGCTGACGGGGGCCAGTGCATCCAGCATTGCCAGCATGGGGGTGATGCCCACGCCGCCGCTGATCAACACCACCGGGCGGGATGGCTGGGTATCAAGCACGAAAGCACCGCGTGGCGCTTGCGCAGCCAGCATGCTACCCACTTGCAGTTGATCATGCAGCCAGGTGGAAACCTTGCCTTCACGCTTTACCGAGATGCGGTAGCTGTTGCCATCCGCCGCTTGCGATAGCGTGTAGGTGCGCAGCAGCGCCCCCGTGCCGGGCAGGTCTACGCGGATGGGCAAAAACTGGCCGGGTTGATACGGCGCCAGCGGCAAGCCATCGGCAGGTTGCAGGTAGAAAGAGGTGATCTGTACGCTTTCCTGCTCGCGCTTTACCAGTTGCAGCGGGCGGAACTGATCGGCCAGTGGCTGCACATCCAGCGCGCGGCGCACGCTTTGCCAGTCACCGGTGGCGGTCAGCACCGGCGATACCTGTTGCAACGCCCAGCGCAACGGCATGCGCTGGCGCAGCCGCAGTACCTGGGTGACGTGGAAACGCACCAGCCGCTCTGCGCCTGCAAACGCCTGCAGCGCCGGGCCATCCCAGATCACCTCGCCACGGCCTGCCAGGTAGAGCAGATCGCCAGTGGCAAAATCCGGAAACACCAGCCCCGCCCGCGGGTTGAGCTGCAGGTTGCCCAAGGTATTGAAGTGGAAATTGCCGAGGAAATCCGGCCAGGTGAGCGTGCCGGTATCGTCCACGCGCACAAAGCCGGGCTTGCCACCACGGTGTGATACATCTGCGCCGTACTGCGGTGCCGTCCCGGCCTCGCCCGCTGGCGCCATGGCGGCGGTGGCAATGAAAAAGGTATCGGCATTGCTGATCTGCGCGATGGCCGCCTCATCGAGCTGCGCAAGGTGCTCTGGCGCGGGCAGCACCGCCGGCAGCGCCACCACGCTGTAATCACGCTGCTGGATGTATTGCGGACAGTTGCCGAAGCTTTGCGCCACCGCCACGCGCAGCCCCCCTTCCCCATCACTACTGACCAGGCGACCATTCATGCGGTTGCGGCGGCGTGTTTGCAGCTCGATGCCAAGCAGGCCGACTTCCGCGCCGGGCTGCAGCGCGCTGGCCAGCGGATCATCCGCAACCGGCTGCGCATCGATCTGCAGCGTGTAGGGATCTGGCGACTGCATGAAGCCGGGCGCGCCCATCAGCAGCGTTGCCCACGGTTGCTGCTGCGCATCCAGCGCACCCAGCACGATGAAGGGCAGTTGCGGGTAGAACTGGCGGTGCTGCTCCGGCAGGTAATCACGGATGCCCTGCCGGCCTTGCGCCTCTACCTTGTCGCGCACGCCCACGCGCTGCTGCACCGCCTGCTCGCCAGCGTGGAACGGGGAGGCCTGGCCGGCCCAGCCGGGTGGATGTGCCATGGCGCCTGCCTCGCCCGCACCAGCCCGGCTCAGGCAAACAGGCCGGCGGCACTGCGTGCCATGGGCACGAAACCCGGCAGCGCTTCGATACGTGCCAGCCATGCGCGCAGTTGCGGGTAATCCGCCAGCGATACATTGCCTTCCGGCGCGTGGGCCACGTAGCTGTAGCAGGCAATATCGGCCAGCGTGATGCTGCTGCCAGCCAGCCACGGCTGCTGCGCCAGCTCGGCTTCCATCACCTGCAGCAATGCATGGCTGCTGGCGATCAGCTTTTCAGCATCCAGCTTGGCACCAAATACCGTGATCCGGCGGGCGGCACCCACCGCATGCGCAATGGGGCCAGCGGCGGCAGAGAACCAGCGCTGCACCTGCGCGGCACCCACCGCATCTGCCGGCAGCCACTGGCCATTGCCGTAGCGCAACGCCAGGTAAACCAGGATGGCATTGGAATCAGCCAGGATGGTGCCGTTATCGTCCAGCACCGGCACCTGGCCAAAAGGGTTCAGTTGCAGGAAGGCGGGCGTCTTGTGCGCGCCCCGGGTCAGGTCCACATCCACCAGCTCATACGGCAGGCCAAGCAGGCTCAGCAGCAGCTCCACACGGTGACTGTGGCCGGATAGATGGAAGCGGTGCAGACGGATGGCTTGGGCAGGCTGGGCGGTCATGGTGCTTTCCTTGGCATGAGGGGGAATGCAGCGATCATAAGGCCAGCCGCGCAGCGGATAAATGGGCAGATATTGATTTGACTAATCCACTTTACGGATCAATCATCCAGCCATCCAACCCACCCTGAGCGCCATGGACAAGCTGCGTGCGATGCAAACCTTTGTCGCCATCGTCGAGCAAGGTAGCCTGACTGGCGCGGCGCGCGCGCTCGGTTCATCGCTGCCGGCCACGGTGCGCACGCTGGCGGCACTGGAGGAGGCGCTGGGTGTGCGCTTGCTCAACCGCACCACGCGACGGCATTCACTCACTGAAGAAGGCCGTGCCTACCTGGCGCGCTGCCGCGATATCCTCAGTGCGGTGGACGATGCGGAGCGCGGGCTGCAAGACCAGCGCAGCGAAGTCAGCGGCAAGCTGGCGGTAACGGCATCGGTGCTGTTCGGGCAAATGTATATCGCCCCGGCCGTCACGCGCTTTCTGCAGGCCCACCCCAAGGTAAGTTGCCGGCTGGTGTTGCTGGACCGGGTGGTGAACCTGCTGGAGGAAGGCATCGACGTGGGCATCCGCATCGGCACGCTGGATGATTCCGGCCTGGTGGCGCAGCAACTGGGCGAGGTACGGCGCGTGGTGGTGGCCAGCCCGGATTGGCTGGCGCGGCATGGCGCGCCGCAGCAGCTGGATGATCTGGCCCGCGCCAACTGCATCCGCTTCTTCGGCAACGGGCGCAACGGCTGGCTGTTTGCCGACCGCGGCCGCGAGCGGCGCGTGGTGATATCCGGCAGCCTGGAATGCAACCACGGCCAGCCGGCAGTGGACGCCTGCCTGGCGGGCCTGGGGCTGGGGCAGTTCCTGTCTTACCAGATTGCGCCACACCTTGCCGCCGGCCGGCTGCAGGAAGTGCTGCAGCCGTATGCACTGCCGCCGCAACCGATCAACCTGGTGTACCCGCACGCCGGCCTGCTGCCCAACCGGGTACGCGCGTTCGTGGCGTGGATCAGGCAGGAAGTGCAGCTGGGGGCGGCTTGATCATCTGCGCCGGCTGCCTTGGCCTGCGCAACCCGTCGTCCCGGCAATCCATTGCTAGCGGCGTTCGCACAACGCCCCCACACATCGGGCGGTATTGAAGTCATACACCATCGAATGCCCCGGATTGCCGCCGGGTAGCGGCACACCTTTCAGGATGAAGAACGTGACCGAATTCGCGCCATACAGCCCCGCCGGGTAGGTGAACGGCTTCAGCACCACGTAGGCGCGCTCGGTGGCTGGCCGCAGGGGCTTGGGCACGCCCTCGCCCGCCACCGGCGGAATATCGCGTTTCGGGGTATTTTTCTGCACTGCGGCCACCCATGCATCGGCATCGGCCAGGGTGGCCTGGCGCAATTGCCCGTTGCGGATCGCCTCTTCCACGCCTTGCTGGCCGGCCAGCGGTGCGTTCTTGTCCTTGAAGGATTCAGGCGTGGCCTCCGCCGAGGTCAGCAGCGCGGTGCCGGGCTGCAGTGGCTCGCCCACCACCACCTTGCCCTTGCTGGCCGGGTACACCATGTCCACCGCGCGGCCGAATACGCGCTTGGCCATGGGGTTCAGCGGCTCCAGATGATCGGTGCTCACATAGAAATAGCCACAGGGGCCGTGGTTGTCGTAGCTGCTGTTCAGCACCGGCACCCTCTTTTCCAGCCCGGCGACCACCTGGCGGTGATAACCGCTGACCAGCACCGCCACGATATTGGTTCTGCCGGACCAGCCGATATGCCACACCGTGGGTTCATATGCACCCAGCATCAGCACCACCGGTTTGCCGGGGTTGTTGACGGCGACATCGATCTGCGTGGCTTCATGGCCGCTTTGATCGATCTGGTAGGCCAGCGGGCGACCGCCATAGCTGCCGGCGGCAAATACGGCAAAATCGGCAGGCAACTTCAGGCCGGGAAAGCCGCATACCGGCTTCCGGCTGCCATTGCCTTGCGCTTGCGGATCGGGCTCGAAATCAAACTGCCTGAGCGCGTCCGCCCGGGCATGAACGGCGGCAAACAGGATGCACAGCAGCGTAAACAGTCTGGTCATTGCAGGCCTTGCAGGATGTGCTTCAAAACAGGCTGGCATGGGCAACGCCACGCGCGCCGGGCGCGATTGAAGGCATCGCCAGCCTGGCGTTCCAGTTTAGCCATGCCATGCGCGATTGGCGGTTCTCATTCCGGAAACGATGCCATCTCGCGCATACGCATTGGCGCACGCAATGGCCACGCAACATCGGCAATGGCACTTTCCGCGGCGGGAGCGATGGCCAACCTGGCTAAACCGCTCCGCGCCACCCGCTACGCGGGCTTGTTGCCAAGCACCTGCAATACCGAGGAAATGGACGCGGTATCGTAGGGTTTGCGCAGCTGCATTGCGCCTTCCAGCGTAGTGTCATGATGCTGGCCGGATGCAAACACCACGCTGATCTGTGGCAACAGCGCACGTGCCTGCGCGGCCAGTGCCTCACCGGAAATGCCGGGGAGCGAGATATCGGTGATCAATACGTCCACCGGACTGGCCTTGAGCACGGCCAGTGCCTGCTCGGCATCCCGCGCGGCAGTCACCTGCTGCCCCAGATATTCGAGCAGCTCGGCGGTATTCACGCGAATATCCTCTTCGTCTTCCACCAGCAGGATGCGGAAGCATTGCGGCGTCTGCAGCACGCCCGCGTGCAACAAGGGTTCCGGGCGCGCCAGTACCTGCTGGCGTTGCTGGCGATTGGCCAGCACGTGGCGCACCTTGCGGGCCAGCGCTTCGCGCGTATACGGTTTGCCCAACAACTCCACGCCCGCATCCAGCCGACCGCCATGCACAATGGCGTTCTCGGTGTAACCGGACGTGAACAGAACCGCGATATTGGGTACGCGCTCACGCGCCTTGCGCGCCAGATCGGGGCTGCGCAACGGACCGGGCATCACCACGTCGGTAAACAGCAAGTCGATGGGAATGCCGCTATCGATCACCGTCAGCGCGCTGGCGGCATCACTGGCTTTCAGCACGCGGTAGCCCAGCTCGGTCAGCATTTCCACCACGGTGCCGCGCACCCCCTCGTCATCCTCGGCCACCAGGACGGTTTCGGTACCGCCTTCCACGGCCTGGCTGCCAAGCTGACCGGGCATATCCTCGGTCTCGAACGAACGCGGCAGGTAGAGTTTGACCGTGGTGCCATGGTCCACTTCGCTGTATATCTTGACGTGTCCGCCCGATTGCTTGACGAAGCCGAACACCATGGACAACCCCAACCCGGTGCCCTTGCCTTCGGGTTTGGTTGAGAAAAATGGCTCGAATGCCTGATGCAGCACGTCCGGCGTCATGCCGCTGCCGGTATCGCTGACGGCGATCATCACGTACTGGCCTGGCGTCACCTCGGTCTGGCTGCGCGCGTAGGCTTCATCCAGAAAAGCATTGCCCACTTCGATGGTGAGTTTGCCGGCACCATCCATCGCATCCCGCGCGTTGATGCACAGGTTGAGCACGGCGTTTTCCACTTGCGTGGTATCGACGAAGGTATTCCACAGCCCGCCGGAAATCGCCAGTTCGATTTCGATTTCCTCACCCAGGCTGCGGTGCAGCATGTCTTCCATCTCGGTGATGAAACGGCTGATTTTCACTACCTTGGGTTCCAGCGCCTGGCGGCGCCCGAACGCCAGCAGGTAGCTGGCCAGCTTGGCCCCGCGCGATACGCCGGCCATGGCGTTATCCAGCCTGCGCTCGGCCTTGGGATTACCGCGTACTTCGCGCGCCAGCAGTTGCAGGTTGCCGGAAATCACCTGCAACAGATTGTTGAAATCATGCGCCACGCCGCCGGTGAGCTTGCCGATGGTTTCCATCTTCTGCGATTGCTGCAGCGCCAGCTCGGTACGCCGTATCGCCTGCGCGGCTTCGCGCTCTGCGGTGATATCGCGGCCCACCGCGTAGATGGCACCGTCATCCAGCCCTGCCGTCCACGACAGGATCTTGTAGCTGCCATCCTTGCAGCGGAAGCGGTTCTCCAGCTTGAAGGTCTGTTGCCCCTGGCGCAGCAACGCGACCTCTGCCGATGCATCCATCAGGTCATCCGGGTGCACCAGCGACAGGAACGGCGTGCCGGCTATCTCGGCCTCGGTCCATTGCAGCAGGCGCGTGAAGGCCGGGTTCACCGTCAGCAGCAGGCCATGGCTATCGGCCACCAGCATGGTATCGGTGGCCAGCAACCACATGCGATCACGTTCGGCAGTACGTTGCGCCACCGCTTGCTCCAGCGTGGCGTTCAGTTCCAGCAGCGCATCCGCGGCGGCTTTCTGGTCTTCGATATCGGTATTGGTGCCCAGCCAGCGCACGACGGTATCGGCATCATCACGTACCGGCAATGCGCGCACCAGGTGCCAGCGATAGGCGCCATCCGCCCGGCGCACGCGGAATTCAGATTCATAGGTAATGCCGGATGCCACTGCGGCGGCCCAGCTTTGCTGCACCGCGGGCAGATCATCCGGGTGCACGATCCGCGCCCACTGGCCGTCATCCAGATCGCCTTCGGCTGCGCCGGCGTATTCGTAGATGCGATCATTGAACCAATCGAGCACGCCACTGGCCGGCGCCGCCCAGATCTGGCTGGGCAGCCCTTGCGCCAAGGTGCGGAAAGTGAGTTCGCTCTGCTGCACGGATTGCTCGGCCAGCACACGGTCTGTCACATCCGAGCCTTGCACGAAGATACCGAACACATTGCCATGCTCGTCCTTCAGCGGTTGATAGACAAAATCCAGGAAACGCTGCTGAGGTGCAGACGTTGCCTGCATCTGCAACCAGAACGCTACGGACGTGCCGGAATACGTTTCGCCACTGGCATACAACTGATCCAGCAGGCCGACAAAACCTTGCTCGAATGCCTCCGGCAATGCGGTGCCTACCGGCTTGCCCAGTACCTCACGGTGTCCGACCAGCCGTGCATAAGCATCGTTGACCAGGGTGAACACATGATCCGGCCCGGTCAGCATGGCCATGAAGCCAGGCGCCTGCTCGAACATGGCGCTGAGCCGATCACGCTCGCCACTGAGCCAGCGCTCTGCCCGCACCTTGGCGGTGGTCTCGACCACGATGGCCATCACGCCGGCAGGCTTGCCCGCCTCATCCAGCAATGGCGAATAATCCAGGTTCATCCACACCTGTTCCGGTTTGCCGGAACGGTGCAGGGTCAGCTCCTGATCCACATAGGCAAGGGTGTCGCCTGCCAGGCCCACCTTCATCACATGGTCGTTGAAATCGGCCACTTCCGGCCAGCCCTCGCGCACATTTGCGCCCAGCGCCTGCGGGTGGCGGCCGGCGGCAAATACCGAATAGGCATCGTTGTAGATCATCACGCCGTCCTCGCCCCACAGGGTGACGATAGGAACCGGCGAACGCAGGATCAGCGCAACGGTGGTTTTGAGGCTTTGCGGCCAATGGGCGATATCGCCCAGCGAAGTGGCGGCCCAATTGAAACGGGCAATGATTTCACCCAGCTGCCCGCCGCCGTGCAGGAATGGATAGCCTTCTGCTGTCGATGCTGTTGTGCTGTTCATTTTGCTTTGAATCTGGGGCGCCTTGCATTGCAAAGCGCGGCTGGGAACAGGCCGCCAGACAGGTAGCCCGGAATGGAAAGCAGCATATCGGGCACTCAGGCACTGGTAAAGGCTGTCCTACAGCACTTGCCTGCGCAGAGGTGGCGCCCCCGATCAGCGAACAGCAGCGCCGCTGTGCATATCGCTCATCCCACGCGCTTCCGATCAATATCTGACGCCATAAGCATCCTTCCGCCTAAATGCCGCTGCTGCAAACCGGTTTAGGCTGGCTCAGGCTGAAATAATGGTATCGGGGGGTCTAACATGCGGGTTCAGATTGAATACATCTACGACGGGCGCGTCGTGAAGCTGGAAACGGATATCGAAGACGACCGCACGCGCCCGGAACAATCACTGCGGCTGGTTGCGCATGCATTTGCGCAACTGCGGCCGGCGCAGCCTGTGCCCCACGGGCAAACTGCACGGCAACTGGCACAGACGCTGGGCTTCACGCAGTTTGTCTACCGCACCATCAACGGCCGCATCAGCGAAACCACCACGGTGCTGGAAGCAAAGCCGATGACCACCGCCAATCGGCCACCGCGGCTGGCGACCAGCGGATACGGTGCATCGCGGGCCTGAAGGGCGACAGAAGGGGTGCTACGTGCACGGAGGCTTTGTGAGAAGACTGCCGCAACTGCGATCGCAGCCAGCATCACTTCCTGTTGCGCCAGCAGCAGGCCAGTGCGGCCGAGAAGCGGTCGTGCTCACCTGCTCTGCTGCAGCGCAGCCTACCAATAGCGCCGCCGGAAATAGCCGGCACGCCAGCCCATCACCGCCAGTGGCAGCAAAAAGAACAGCGCCCCGGCCATGACGATGCACCAGTTGATCCAGCCGGCCGGCGAATAGCCCAGCAGGTACAGCAATGGTTCACGACAGGGATCATCAATGAGGCAGTCCTGATCCGGCAGCAATACGGCGGCCCAGGTGAATGCGGCCCATACACCGAACATGGATGTGAGAACCCTGCCCCACACCAACCGTCGCCATAGTCCGACCTGCAACGCCAACCCGGATAGCAGCGTCAGCAAGGTCTCGATGCGCCACGTTGCATCCGGCTGCATGTCGAGATAAACCGTCCAGCCAAGGAAAGCCAGCACTTCCAGCGAAACCAGCCCCTGCGCAAGCCGGAAAAAAAGCGGTAACGGGAATACTGGTGCTGCGGGCACGGGTTGCGTTATCGGCAATGAAGGATCAGTGGACAATGGGGGATCGGTCAGCATGGCTGGCCTGCAGGTTAAAGCGGCTTATCCACGGCCGCGCTATCAAGGCGCTGGCGCAGCGACAAGGTGAGCTGGATCACATCGCACAGCTTGCGCATGTTGCCGTCGATAGCCATCTGCAGCGGCGTGGTGCCATCCACATAGCGCGCCAGCGGGTCTGCGCCCAGATCGAGCAATTTGATGGCAGCATCCAGATGGCCGTTGGATACCGCCTTGTGCATGGCAGTCCAGCCATCCAGCGTGGTCTGGTTGACGTGCGCGCCGGCATTGATCAGCCGCTGCACCACTGCGGTATGCCCGCCGCTGGCAGCCTGTATCAATGGCGTGAAGCCGTTGCGGCTGGTGTTGTTCACACCGCCGCTGTATTCGATCAGCATACGCACCGCTTCATCATGCCCGGCCAGCGCAGCCCAGTGCAGCGGCCCGTAGCCGTCCCGATCATGTGCATCAGCGCGCGCGCCGCGACGCAGCAGCGCCTGCAACATCTCGGTATTGCCCTCGAAGGCCACCCGCATCAAGGGGGTCCAGCCTTGTTCATCGGCTGATTCCAGCGTCATGCCCGCGCGCAGGTAGAGATCGATTGCGTGGTGCTGGCCAGTGCTGATGCTGTGATGGAAATCGCGCACCGTGGGCTCGAAGCCCAGTTGCTCCAGCTCATCCCGCGCCTTGATCAGCTCGTTGGACCAGACATCTTCATCTTCATCCTGCGCGTTGCGACGCGACTGATCGTAAGCCAGCGACAACAGCATCAGTTCCGCGCCGATTTCCGGCGGAAAACCCTGCCTGTCATTGCGATCCATGATCAGCAATTCCTCGAAATACGCTTCGAGCGCGTCACTCCCCCACATATCGGCGATTTTCTCGGCAATACGCGGGTACTGGACAGCCAGCTTTTCAGGAAAACGATCCGGATGCCCGATGTCTTCCAGCAGCGTGCGCAGACGGCTACTCATAGGCGAACGAAAGGATGGTGGAAGGAGGAGATTTGAACGAGTGTGTCACAGCAAGTCCAGCTTGGCGATAGAACAATCTCTGCTGGACAAGCGCAGTCAGGCGCGTATATTATTGCGCTCCTCGCTGGCCCAACAGGCCGGGCGATTTGGTGCTGCCGACATGGTGAAATTGGTAGACACGCTATCTTGAGGGGGTAGTGGCTTCGGCTGTGTGAGTTCGAGTCTCACTGTCGGCACCAGAATTGACAGAAACGCCGGGCTGATGCCCGGCGTTTTGCATTGGTGCCGCCTGCAGTGCAATCCCGATTGCGCAGCGGTTGTTGTAGCCAGCGCCACAGTGCGCTGCTGCGGGGCATACGCCCGGCGCATTTTGCACACTTTGTCGTATGATTGAAGCGTACCCATGCCGACAAGCCCTCATGCAAGACGCCACCACGATGGATGATGACTACACCGACAACCTGCAGACAGACTGGGAAGCACGCGGCGAAACGCGTTACCTGGTCAACTGGAAAGTAGCCATCATCTACCAGGATACCGAGCAACGGCTGTCGTTCCGCGGCCGTATCTTCGACATCTCCAAAAGCGGCTTCAGCCTGCATTCCGAACACAGCCTGCCGGTTACCGACAAGGTGACGGTACTGATCTCGATTCCCCCCATGGCCACCGGCCAGCCGCCCAAGGTGATCGAGGTGAAAAGCCGCGTGATCTATACGGTGCTGTCGGGCGAATTCAACATGTTCCGCACCGGCGTGCAGTTCGGCCAGTTCAAGGGCGACAGCAAGCAGTTTCTCGACCGCAATCTGGCCGGTCGCAATCCGGCACCGTTCAAGCCCGTCAACGTGTAAGCACCGGGCGGCGCCACGCCAGCGCATACCCCTGGTGTACGCTACACAGGCGCGCTACCACCTCACCACGATAGGCAGGTGATCCGAACGCGGGTCGTCGTCGAAGCCCATGCCATTGACTACGCCGCCATAGTCCACCGGCGTCACCACAACCGCACCCACGGCGGGGCCGGCAATCGCCCAATCATAGGTACTATGCAAGCCCCCCTTGGCATTGTGGGTAGGGCCGCCACTACTGGTCTGGAAAGCCGTGGTCGCCATACCACCAGCATGGCAACAATGCTGGATCCAGGTAGCGAATTCCATCGGATTGCAATTGAGATCGCCGGCCAGGATGAAGTTGCCGGCGCAATCCTGGTTCAGCGATTCCGCCACCCACGCACACAGGAAGGCGGACTTCGCGCTGGCATTGGCATGGTAGATATACACATGCACCCCGCCGACCTGCCCGGCATAGGCAACCGGCCGCTTGCTGTGCTTGCTGAATACGCTACCGCCCTTTTTCAGTGATGCCACGCCGAACACATCACTGAAGTTCTCGATGTCTGCCTTCTCCAGATCATGGGCCGACATATCATCATTGAATGCCGAATAAGCCAGTTGCCCCACGCGGCGTGTTGCCTGATACAACTGCCGCCCCACTGCAGCATCACCGAGCTGCACGTCGCCGGTGACTTCACACAGGAATGCGCATTCGGCATTGTGGCTATCGAATAGCTGGGCCAGCGTGCCCTCGATGATGATTTTCTTGTTTTCACCGGAGCCGCCACCCAGGCGGTACAGATTCCAGAAAGCAAAAGCGGGCATGGCATCCTCACTTGGGTTGCAGATCGAAGCGGAGCACCCGGGTGCGCAGTGCAGCAAAGCCGGCGTGGAACGAAACGGCAGCGCGATCTTGTCAGCTCGCTATCGCGCTGCTTTCCGGGGAAGAAATCGCCGGTATTATGCCCATGGTCTGGCGACATGCGCCATGCCGCCGGTCACACCCGGTCCAAGAAAAACGCCCGGCAGCAACCGGGCGTTTTCTGGACAACGGCAATGACTAGCGGGCTACGATCAAGCCAGTACCAGCTGGTTCAGGCGCTTGACGAAGGCAGCCGGATCTTCCAGTTGTGCGCCTTCGGCCAGCAAGGCCTGGTCGAGCAGCAACTGCGCCCAGTCGCCAAAGCGTGCGCCACCGGTTTCTGCCTTCAGCTTCTGTACCAGTGCGTGTTCCGGGTTGATTTCCAGAATGGGCTTGGCGGCCTTCACATCCTGGCCGGCAGACTTCAGCAGGCGCTCCAGATTGCCGCTCATGTCGTGGTTTTCCACCACCAGGCACACGGCACTGTCGGTCAGGCGGTGCGTGACGCGCACATCCTTCACCTGCTCGCCCAGCGCGCCCTTGATGGCTTCCAGCACGTCCTTGAGGTTGTTGGCTGCCTCTTCCTGCTGCTGTTTCTCGGCATCGTCCTCGAACTGGGTCAGATCCAGTTCGCCCTTGGCCACCGATTGCAGTTTCTTGCCCTCGAACTCGGTCACGCTGCTGACCAGCCATTCGTCCACGCGGTCTGCCAGCAGCAGCACTTCGATGCCCTTCTTGCGGAACACTTCGAGGTGCGGGCTGTTCTTAGCCGCGGCCAGCGTATCGGCGGTGATGTAGTAGATCTTGTCCTGGCCTTCCTTCACGCGGCCCAGATAATCGGCCAGGCTGACCACTTCGCCAGCGGCTTCGTCGGCAGTGGAGGCGAAGCGGCACAGGCCGGCAATGCGATCCTTGTTGGCGGCATCTTCGCCGGCGCCTTCCTTGAGCACCTTGCCGAATTCCTGCCAGAACAGCGCGTAGTCTTCCTTGCGGTTTTCCGCCAGGTCTTCCAGCAAGCCCAGCACCTTCTTCACGCAACCGGTCTTGATGTTGTCCACATCGCGCGATTGCTGGAGGATTTCACGGCTGACGTTCAGCGGCAGGTCGGCCGAATCGATCACGCCACGCACGAAGCGCAGGTATTGCGGCATCAGGCGATCGCTGTCTTCCATGATGAACACGCGCTTCACGTACAGCTTCACGCCGTGGCGGCGCTCGCGGTCATACAGGTCGAACGGCGCGCGGCGCGGCACGAACAGCAACTCGGTGTATTCCTGGCGGCCTTCGATGCGCGCATGGCTCCATGCCAGCGGGTCTTCGAAATCGTGGGCAACGTGCTTGTAGAATTCCTTGTACTGCTCGTCGCTGATCTCGCCCTTACTGCGCGTCCACAGTGCATTGGCCTGGTTGACGGCTTCCAGCTCGTCGCTCGGCACTTCCTTGCCTTCGTCATCGTACTCGGCGCGTTTCTTCATCAGGATCGGCAGGCTGATGTGATCCGAATACTTGGTGATCACGCTGCGCAGGCGCCAGTCGTTGAGGAATTCGTCCTCGCCTTCTTTCAGATGCAGCACGATCTCGGTACCGCGGCCGGCTTTCTCCACCGCTTCCAGCGTGTATTCGCCATCACCGGCCGATTCCCACTGCGTGGCCTCGGTTTCGCCAGCGCGGCGCGTGGTCAGCGTGACCTTGTCCGCCACGATGAACGCAGAATAGAAACCCACGCCAAACTGGCCGATCAGGTGCGAATCCTTGACCGAATCGCCGGTGAGCTGGCTGAAGAATTCCTTGGTGCCGGAACGGGCGATGGTGCCGATATGCGCAACGACTTCATCACGGCTCATGCCGATGCCGTTGTCGCTAATGGTGATGGTGCGCGCGTCCTTGTCGAACGCCACCTTGATGTTCAGGTCGCCATCACCGGCGTACAGCTCAGCATTCTGGGTGGCGGCAAAGCGCAGCTTGTCGCACGCGTCCGACGCGTTCGATACCAGCTCGCGCAGAAAAATCTCTTTGTTGGAATACAGCGAGTGAATCATCAGCTGCAGCAGCTGTTTCACTTCAGTCTGGAATCCCAGTGTTTCCTTGGACATTGCTCAAATCTCCTGACAACTCGATTGCGGACATCGTCGGCGCAGCGCGCCGCAGCGGCATCAAAGGTGGGGCCATGGCCGGTGCTTTCAAGGGCCGGACCCTTGCATGCGCGATGCCGATGCGGCAGCAATGGCAGCGGGCCGGCATCGCGGGCACCACAGCAAGCAGCGCGCAATTCCCGGCGCGGCGGCAATGCATTGCTTGTTGCACCACAGCAAGCTACCTATAGTAGCCGCATTCAGTGAACCGGATCAGGCGGGTGTAACGATGAAAAAACGCGTGGTATTCAACCAGAAAGGGGGGGTGGGCAAATCCACCATCACCGTCAACCTGGCCGCGGCAGCTGCGCAAGCCGGCCGGCGCGTGCTGGTGCTCGATCTGGACCCGCAAGGCAATGCCACCCGCTACCTGCTGGGTGATGCGGCCAGCACCGTAGAGCCGCACCTGGGCGGATTTTTCGACCAGATGCTCAACTACAGCCTGTATGCCAAGCCCACCGCCGAATTCATCCACGCCACGCCGTTCGACAACTTGTTCGTGCTGCCGTCGCACCCGTCGATTGCCGAGCAGCAAACCAAGCTGGAAGCGCGCTACAAGATCTACAAGCTGCGTGAAACGCTGGCCGAGCTGGAAGACCGCTTTGATGAAGTGTGGATCGATACCCCGCCGGCACTCAATTTCTTCACGCTGTCGGCGCTGATTGCCGCCAATGGCTGCCTGATCCCGTTCGACTGCGATGCGTTCTCGCGCCAGGCCTTGCTGGGGTTGATCGAACGCGTGGATGAAATACGCGCCGACCACAATGCGGCGCTCAAAGTGGAGGGCATCATCGTCAACCAGTTCCAGCCACGCGCCAACCTGCCGCAGCGCATGGTGACCGAGCTGCAGGAGCAGGGGCTGCCGGTATTGCCGCAATTTCTGTCCTCGTCGGTCAGGATACGCGAGTCGCACGAACGCGCGGTGCCGGTGGTTTTCATGGAGGGCAAACACAAGCTGGCTGCGGAATTTTCGGCACTGTATGCGGTACTGCCAGCGTAAGCAGTATCAGGTTTCCTTGTTATACTGCAACTGGTAGCGATAGATCGAGAAAGGAAGTGCCAATGCCGACGCCAAGCGAGCGCGCCCGCATCCTCATCGTGGACGATGAGCCGTTCAACCTGGAAATCCTCAGCGAACACCTGCTGGATGAAGGCTACGACGTGCTCACCGCTGAAGACGGCGAAGCTGCGTGGAACGTGCTGTCGCACGACAAGGCATTCGACGCCATCCTGCTCGACCGCATGATGCCGCGCATGGACGGCATGGCGCTGCTGGCCCGCCTGAAGCAGCAGACCGAGTTCGAACATGTACCGGTGATCATGCAAACCGCCGTGGGTGCGGCGGAGAACGTGCGCGAAGGCCTGGCTGCCGGCGCGTACTACTACCTGATCAAGCCGTTCCAGCGCGACATGCTGCTGGCCATCGTGGCGGCAGCGGTCAGCTTCCACCGCGAAAAGAAGCAGCTGGAAGCCCAGCTGTCCGACCAGGCCTCCACCTACCGGCTGCTGCAGAACGGCGAATTCCACTTCCAGACGCTGGATGAAGCCCGCCAGCTCACGCTATTGCTCTCCAACGCCTGCCCCAATCCGCAAAAGGTGGCGCTGGGCCTGTCCGAGCTGCTGGTGAACGCGGTGGAGCACGGCAACCTGGGCATCAGCTACAGCGAAAAAACCCGCTTGCTGCAGCAAGGCCGCTGGCATGACGAAGTAGCCAGCCGGCTTGCCCACCCCGATTACCGCCAGCGCCGTGTGTGCGTGCGCTTTACCCGCAAGGACGGCCATCTGGAATTCACGATTGCCGACGAAGGCGCCGGTTTCGACTGGAAACCCTTCCTGGAGTTCTCGCCAGAGCGCGCGTTCGATCCGCACGGCCGCGGCATCTCGATGGCGCGCATGCTGTCGTTCGACATGGTGGAGTACCAGGGCAAGGGCAACGAGGTTGTTGCCCATATCCGCCTCGCCTGAGCATCACGCACGCAGCGTTGATCGGCCCTTGCACGCCGCAGCGGATGCGCTGCATGCCGATGTGATGAATGCCTGGGTAAAGCAGCCACTTGAGCGATACATGGGCAATTGAGCATGGCTGGCCAATCCGGCAGTTTGTCTGCGCTGGATTATCGGCATTCGCTTTACACCCCATACCAATCCGTAACGCTTGCCTGCGGCATGCGTCTGCCTGCAGGCGCTGACCACTGGCGAATGTCGCTACGCGATGTTCGCCAGCAACAGTTTGTTGTGGAAGGTTTGTTGGGGTTGTTTGTTGTGTGTAGCAAAACGCAACGGCCATGCGTGGCAAAAAGCGACGCCCTCATAGCAAAACACCACAGTCGTAGCGGTCATTCCAGACCAGAAAAACGGCACGAAAATCGGTCGATCCGGGCAGCATCCAGCCCTGGTCATGCGGATGCTGCTGGCATGAAAAAGCCCGCCGGGCCACGATGCAGAGCCGTGGCGGAGCGGGCTGGGCCTACGGTGGCCTGATGCCTCAGAAAATGGGCTCAGTAGCCACCCTCTTCCAGCATTTCACGCGTCAGCAGGAAGACGAAGCCATCGCCGCTGCTGGTTTCCATCCACACGAACGGGAGCGCCGGATATTGCGCTTCCAGCACATCGCGGTTATGGCCGATTTCCACCACCAGCACGCCTTGCGGGTTGAGGAAGGTGGTGGCCTGCTCGATGATGCGGCGGGTGATGTCCAGCCCGTCCTCGCCGCTGCCCAGCGCCATCTCCGGCTCATGGCGGTACTCGGCCGGCAGTTCGTCCATGCTGGGCGCATCCACGTACGGCGGGTTGGAGACGATCAGGTCGTAGGTTTCGCCGGCCAGCCCCTCGAACAGGTCGCCATCGATCAGGTCGATGCGTTCGCCCAGGTTGTAGTTGCCCACATTGATTTCGGCCACGTCGAGCGCATCCGGGCTCAGGTCAACCGCATCCACCTCGGCGGAGGGGAAATGATCGGCCAGCAGGATGGCCAGGCAGCCGGAACCGGTGCATAGATCGAGCGCGCGGTTTATGAGCTCCGGGTGCTCGATCCACGGCTGGAACGCATCGTTGAACAGCAGCTCGGCAATGAAGGAGCGCGGCACGATGGTGCGCTCGTCGACAAAGAACTTGTATTCACCCAGCCACGCCTCGTGGGTCAGGTAGGCTACCGGTACACGGTCTTCGGCGCGGCGGCGGATGGCCTCGATCAGCGTGGCGCGCTCGTCGTCCAGCAGGCGCGCATCCAGGAAGGGATCGAGCTGGTCGATGGGCAGCTTGAGTGCGGACAGCAGCAGATAGGCCGCTTCATCGAAGGCGTTGTCGGTACCGTGGCCGTAGAAGAGCTCCGCCTCACCGAAGCGGCTGACAGCGAAGCGCAGGCAGTCGCGCAGGGTCACAAGCTGTTGCTGGGCGGTATCATACATGGCGGAACCCTCGATCTAAGTTGGCCGCAAGTTTAGCCGATTAACCCTTCAAGGTATGCAGGAACAAGGGCTTGGTGTACATTTCTGCCTTTTCCATCAAGCTGTTGGCGCACTTCTCGCGATGACGTGCACCCCGGAGTATTGAACGCATGACTTTTTCCACACTCGGGCTTGCTCCCGAGGTGCTGCGGGCCGTGGCCGAGCAAGGCTACGAGAACCCGACCCCCATCCAGGCACAGGCCATTCCGCTGGTGCTGTCAGGTCGCGATCTGCTTGGCGCAGCGCAGACCGGCACCGGCAAGACCGCAGCCTTTACGCTGCCGATCCTGTCTAAGCTTGCCCCGCACGCCAATACCGGCGCCTCCCCTGCCCGCCACCCGGTGCGCGCGCTGGTGCTTACCCCCACCCGCGAACTGGCTGACCAAGTATTCGAGAGCGTCAAGACCTACGGCAAGCATCTGGCATTGCGCCCGCACGTGGTGTTCGGCGGTGTCGACATCAAGGAACAGACCGCCACATTGCGTGGCGGTGTGGAAGTGCTGGTGGCCACACCTGGCCGCCTGCTCGATCACGTGCAGCAAAAGAGCGTGAACCTGTCGCAGGTCGAGATCCTGGTGCTGGACGAAGCCGACCGCATGCTGGACATGGGCTTCATCCTCGACATCAAGAAAATCATCGGCCTGCTGACCAACCGCAAGCAGACGCTGATGTTCTCGGCCACGTTCTCGCCCGAGATCAAGAAGCTGGCCAACGAATTCCTCAAAGACCCGGTGTTGGTCGAGGTGGCACGCCAGAACGCCACCAACGACAACGTCGAACAACTGATGCACCCGTGCGAGACGTATCGCAAGCCGGCGCTGCTGGCACACCTGATCCGCACCCACCAGATGGGCCAGGTGATCGTGTTCAACCGCACCAAGCAAGGCGCGGATACGGTATCGCGCGAGCTCAAGCGCGGCGGCTTCAATTGCGAGGCCATCCACGGCGACCGTGACCAGCGTTCGCGCATGGACACGCTGGAGCGCTTCAAGGCCGGTACACTGCAGATCCTGGTAGCCACCGATGTGGCCGCGCGTGGTCTGGATATTTCCGAGCTGCCCTACGTGGTGAACTTCGAGCTGCCCAACAGCCCGGAAGACTACGTGCACCGCATTGGCCGTACCGGCCGTGCCGGCGCCAAGGGTGTGGCTATCTCGCTGGTTGATCCGGGTGAAGACAAGCCGTACGCGCTGATCCAGAAACTGATCAAGAAAGAGCTGCCGCTGATTCCGGTACCGGGCTATTCGCCGGGCACCCAGCAGATAGCCCCCGCCCGCCCGGAGCGCAGCGAACGCCATGAGCGTAACGAGCGCACGCACGAGCGCAAATCGGAGCGCAGCGATCGCCCGGCCGACCGCAGCTTTGGCCGCCATCACGAACGTGGCGCCCGCCCGGACAGCAACGAGCACCGCACCTATGCGGCCGCCCCGCGCGCCGAAGTGGCCCCGCGCCGTGAACGCCTGCGCCCGGATGAGTTGGACATCCCCAACATGCCGCTGATCCGCAGCAAGCCGCAGCAGCAGATTGCCGCGCTGTTCCTGCCACCCAGAACACCGGTCATCGCCAAAGAGTAAGGCATGGGTGCTGCAAGCGCGTTTGCCGCACACTGGACAAGCCGCCTCACCGGCGGCTTTCCTGTTCTTGCGGCCATGCAGGTGGTGGTGCAAGGCGATGCGGAGAGGTGGCAACTGGTGGCGCCGTTCGGCCCCAACCGCAACGATCATGGCACCGCGTTTGGCGGCAGCCTGTCCACGCTGGCCACCATTGCTGGCTGGATGGCTACCAACCTGGCCGCGGGCGATGGCTACGATGTGGTGATCCAAAGCGGCAACGCCGATTTCATCACGCCACTGACCGGCAACCTGCTGACGCAGGTGCAAACCATCGATGCGGCCACCCTGCAGCGCTTTGCGGCCACGCTGGCGCGCCGTGGCAAGGCCAGGCTGGCGGTGAACGTGGTCATCCACGATCAGCGCAACGCGCCGGTGCTGCGCTTTGCCGGGCAGTATGTCGCAGTGGCGCTACCGGCTTAACGGCCAAGCCACCGGCCGTGCACCCGGCGCGGCGCCGCCCACCGCGCTTCTTCCAGAAAAGATATCGTCCGCTACCACGCGCGCAGATGCGGCCCGGCAACAGCCGCCTCAGGCGCCCAGCAGCACCGCCACCACGCGGCGGTCTTCCGCAGTCAGGATGTTGAAGGTACGGCACATTGCGCCGGTATCCATCACATCCAGCCCCACGTGCGCAGCGGCCAGCGCGCGCGACAACCGGGGGTGCGGAAAGCGGATGCGCGGCCCGGTGCCGAACAGCACCATTTCAGGTTTCAGCTCGAGCAGGCAGGCAAAATCATCCTCGGTCAGGTCTTCGAACCTGGCCGGGCGCCATTCGCGCACTTCGGTTTGCGTGACAATCAGGCTGCCGCGATAGTCGGTGCCGTTAACCTTCACGAAGTCCTCACCATAAGTGGTGAACTGGTTGAGGTGGTCAACGGAGGTGTGATGAAGTTTCATGCAAAAACCCGGGGCGTAAACCGTCTTGAACGAGCTGCCATTTTAACGGAACTGTACCGGCAGGATCAGCGTGAGTTTGTCGCGCCGCGCAGGCCATTCTTTCGCTAGAATACGAGGTTTCCCTGACGCATCCGGCACAACACATGGAAGCCATCCTCAAATCCAGCAAGCTCCTCAACGTCTGCTACGAAATCCGTGGCCCGGTGCCGGAGCGAGCGCGCCAGATGGAAGAAGACGGCCACCGCATCATCAAGCTCAATATCGGCAACCTGGCCCATTTCGGCTTCGATGCACCCGAAGAAGTGGTGCAGGACGTGATCCGCAACCTGCCCAATGCGGCGGGCTATGTGGACAGCAAGGGCCTGTTCCAGGCCCGCAAAGCGGTGATGCACTACACGCAGGAAAAAAAGATTGCCGATGTGACGGTGGACGACATCTACATCGGCAACGGCGCATCCGAGCTGATCGTGATGTCGATGCAGGGCCTGCTCAACAATGGCGACGAAGTGCTGGTGCCGGCACCCGATTACCCACTGTGGACTGCAGCGGTGAGCCTGGCGGGCGGCAAGCCGCGCCACTACATCTGCGACGAAGCCAACGACTGGCTGCCGGCGCTGGACGATATCCGCGCCAAGATCACCGAGCGCACCAAGGCCATCGTCGTCATCAACCCGAACAACCCCACCGGCGCGCTGTACCCGGATGATGTGCTCAAGGAGATCGTGCAGATCGCCCGCGAGCACCAGCTGATCATCTACGCCGACGAAATCTACGACAAGGTGCTGTACGACGGCACCACGCATACCTCGATTGCCTCGCTGGCGGACGACGTGTTCTTCGTCACCTTCAACGGTCTATCCAAGAACTACCGCGCCTGCGGCTACCGCGCCGGCTGGATGATTGTCTCGGGCAACAAGAAGATTGCCCGTGATTACATCGACGGGCTCAACATCCTGTCCACCATGCGGCTGTGTGCCAACGTGCCGTCGCAATACGCGATCCAGACCGCGCTGGGCGGCTACCAGAGCATCAACGACCTGGTGGGCCCGGGCGGACGGCTGACGCGCCAGCGCGACATCGCCTACGACTTTCTCACCGGCATTCCGGGGGTGAGCTGCGTGAAGCCCAAGGCCGCGCTGTACATGTTCCCCAAGCTGGACCCGAAGCTGTACCCGATCGTGGACGACCAGCAGTTCATGCTGGAACTGCTGCAGGAAGAAAAAGTGCTGCTGGTACAGGGCACCGGCTTCAACTGGCCCACGCCGGATCACTTCCGCCTGGTGTTCCTGCCCAATGCCGATGACCTGCACGTGGCACTGAACCGCCTCGACCGCTTCTTTGCCGGCTACCGGAAACGGCACGGCACGGCCTGATAGCGATACTCACGCGAGGCGGCCATCCGGTACGCCTCGTCGCACTTTCAAGAACTGGATTCAAAACCGAGAGAATGAGATGAAACCGATACACGTTGGCATCTGTGGTGTGGGGACTGTTGGTGGCGGTACCGCCACCGTATTGAAACGCAACTGTGAAGAGATCGCCCGCCGCGCTGGCCGTCCCATCGTGGTGCGTGCAGCAGCCAGCCGTGATCTGGTACGCGCGCGCGCCGCACTGGGCGAAGGCGTGGAGCTGCTGGACGATGCGCTGGCCATTGCCCGCCACCCGGATATCGACATCGTGGTCGAACTCATCGGCGGCACCACCATCGCCAAGGATGTGGTGTTTGCCGCGATCGAAAACGGCAAGCACGTGGTGACTGCCAACAAGAAGCTGATTGCCGAATACGGCAACGAGATTTTTGCCAAGGCGCAGGAAAAAGGCGTGATGGTG
Source organism: Andreprevotia sp. IGB-42 (assembly GCF_009848685.1). Classification (GTDB taxonomy): domain Bacteria; phylum Pseudomonadota; class Gammaproteobacteria; order Burkholderiales; family Chitinibacteraceae; genus Andreprevotia. The sequence goes on along the minus strand of NZ_WXTX01000007.1, from coordinate 202,671 downwards.
GCATTCGAAGCTGCCGTGGCCGGTGGCATCCCGGTGATCAAGGCGCTGCGTGAGGGCCTGACCGCCAACAAGATCGAATGGGTGGCCGGCATTATCAACGGCACCAGCAACTTCATCCTCACCGAAATGCGCGACAAGGGTGCCGCCTTTGCCGATGTGCTGAAGGAAGCCCAGCGCCTGGGTTATGCCGAGGCCGACCCGACATTCGATATCGAAGGCCACGATGCCGCGCACAAGCTCACCATCATGAGCGCAATCGCCTTCGGCATTCCGGTGCAATTCGACAAAGCCTACCTGGAAGGCATCAGCAAGCTCGACGCCGCAGACATCAAGTACGCGCAAGAGCTGGGCTACCGCATCAAGCTGCTGGGTGTTACCCGCCGCCGCCCGAACGGCATCGAGCTACGCGTGGCGCCCACGCTGATCCCCGCCAAGCGCCTGATCGCCAATGTGGATGGCGTGATGAACGCCGTGCTGGTGAAGGGTGATGCCGTGGGCGCTACCATGTATTACGGGCCGGGTGCCGGTGCCGAGCCGACCGCATCGTCGGTGATTGCCGATCTGGTGGATATCACCCGCCTGCACACCGCAGACCCGGAACACCGTGTGCCGCACCTGGCGTTCCAGCCCAGCGCGATGGCCAATCTGCCCATCCTGCCGATCGACGAAGTGGAAACCTGCTACTACCTGCGCCTGGACGCGCAGGACAAGGCCGGCGTGCTGGCTGATGTAACCCGCCTGCTGGCCGACGGCGGCATCTCGGTGGATGCGATGTTGCAGAAGGAAGTGAACGACGACGGCCGCGCCGACATCATCATCATCACCCACCTGGCGATTGAAAAGAACGTGAACGCCGCACTGGCCAGGATCGAGGCACTGGATGCGATCAACGGCCAGGTGGTGAAGCTGCGCCTCGAGCATCTGAACGGCTGATGCGGAGCGCGGCCATGCGGATGACGTCGACAATACTCGCGCTGCTTGTCGCCCTGTGTACCGCCAGTGCGGTGCATGCGGCAGACAAGCCCGCGAAGGATGACAAGGAGCAGATCAGGCTGCTGCACCGCGTCTTCGTCGGCGGCTGCATGGAGGATAAAAGCCAGGCAGCTGAATTCCAGCAGGTGCTCGAGAACCTCGGGATGCAATTCCATCACGACGACATGTGCACCTGCACGGCCGACAAGCTGATGAGTGATCCGGTGGCTGTCGAGCAATTCCTGCACGCCGGCCAGCTGGACGATCCTGCGGTAAAGCGACTGATCGGTGGCAAGGCACTCGCATACGCATTCCATTGCGTGGCCGACAATATCAGCGCGCAATTGACCAGCGTGCCGAAGTAACCCCATGAGCGTGCCCGAAATCGTTCATCTCGATGTCACTCCCGCCCTGGCCGCCGGATTCGCAGCGGCTTTTGCCCGGGCCGAGTCCATCATCGCTGTCGTGCCGGGGTATATTACCCATGAATTGCAGCGCGGCAGCGAGCGCCCGCACCATGACGTTTTATCAGTTCGCCGGGAAACACTGGCGGCGCGTACCGGGGGATTCCGGCAATCTGCCGGCGCCAGCAATGGTAAGCGCCGCTGCACCACTTCCATGACCCCTTTCCAACGGTTGAGCACTGCCAGCCGGTGGCCTTGAATCGAGCAGACCAGCACATGCGTTATATCTCTACCCGCGGCGGCATGGCCCCGCAAGCGTTCAGCGACATCCTTCTTGGCGGCCTGGCACCGGATGGCGGCCTGTCCATTCCCGAATCCTATCCGCAGTTCGACCTGGAAGCGCTGACCGAGCTGGCCAAACTCAACTACCGTGACCTGGCACTGGAAATCGTCAGCCGCTTTGTCGACGATATCCCGCATGCCGACCTGAAAGCGCTGATCGACAAGACCTACACCCCGGCGGTGTATTGCAATGGCCGCTCCAAGGCGCAATCGGAGCACATCACCCCGCTGATCAAGCTCGACGGCACGCTGTTCGTGCAGGAACTGTCCAACGGCCCGACGCTGGCGTTCAAGGACATGGCGATGCAGTTGCTGGGCAACCTGTTCGAATACGTGCTGACCGCGCGTGGCGAGCAGGTGAACATCGTTGGCGCCACCTCCGGCGATACCGGCTCCGCTGCGGAATATGCAATGCGTGGCAAACAAGGCGTGAACGTGTTCATGCTCAGCCCCTACGGCAAGATGAGCCCGTTCCAGCGCGCGCAGATGTTCAGCCTGCAGGACGAGAACATCCACAACCTGTCGGTGAAGGGTTTCTTCGATGCCTGCCAGGACATCGTCAAGGCGGTGAACAACGACGCCGAATTCAAGGCCAAGTACAAGATCGGTGCGGTGAATTCGATCAACTGGGGCCGCATCGTTGCGCAGGTGGTGTACTACTTCAAGGGCTACTTCGCCGCCGCCAAGACCGTGGGCGACCCGGTCGACTTCGCGGTGCCGTCCGGCAACTTCGGCAACATCTGCGCCGGCCATATCGCGCGCCAGATGGGCCTGCCGATCCGCCGTCTGGTAGTGGCCACCAATGAAAACGACGTGCTGGACGAGTTCTTCAAGACGGGCGGCTATCACCCGCGCGGCGTGGACAAGACCTACGAGACCTCCAGCCCGTCGATGGATATCAGCAAGGCATCCAACCTTGAGCGTTTCGTGTTCGACCTGATCGGCCGCGACAGCGCCAAGCTGGCCGAGCTGTGGCGCTCGGTGGAGCAAGGCCAGGGGTTCAAGCTGTCGGCCGAGGACTTTGCCAGGCTGCACGATGACTACGGTTTCCGCTCGGAAGCCAGCAACCATGCAGACCGCATTGCCAGCATCCGTGAAGTGTTCGAGAAATACGGCGTGCAGATCGACCCGCACACCGCCGATGGCTTCAAGGCTGCCAAGGCCCATCGCGACCCTGCAGTGACCATGGTGATCATGGAAACCGCGCTGCCGGCCAAGTTTGAAGACACCATGAAGGAAGCGCTCAAGATCAACCCGTTCCGCCCTGCCGGCCTCGCAGGCCTCGAAGCATTGCCACAGCGCTTTGACGTGCTGGAAGCCGATGCGGAAGCGATCAAGGCTTACCTGCGTGAACGCATTGCCGTCTGAGTCGCGACTTGTGTAATCGCGCCAGGGTAATGGCGCAGGCGCAGTGGAAAAGCCGGCAATTGCCGGCTTTTTTGCGGCCCGTGCACCCGGCAAGCACCGCTGCGTTGTGCAGCACAACGCAGCGGCAGTTCGGAGGCAGCCGCATCAAATGCGCTGGCAATAGCAACCTGCCCAAGCGATCATTGCGGCTGCCACACACGCCGTTATCGCGGCATTGATACCGCCTGCAATCGGTCTGGCCATCCGGCAGCCGGCCCCTCCTTCGTCGTGGATGCATGCAAGCATAGCGGGCCCCCATAGCACGCCGCGCCCATAAAAAAAGCCTGCCACCAGGGCAGGCTTTTTCATTACCGGCAAAAATCAGCCAGCTGTGCGGGTGAAGACCAGGCCTTCGTTATCGAACAGCATGCAGTTTTCTTCCGGGAATACCACGCGGATCGCATCACCGTACTTCAGGTCGGTAGCGTGGCCGGTCAGCTTCAGGCTGAGGATTTCGTTGATGCCCGGGATTTCGACATAAGCAAGCACGTGGTCACCCAGGTGCTCGATCAGGTCGACGCGTGCCGGCACGGCGCCTGCTTCATCGCCAATGGCCAGGCGCAGATGCTCCGGGCGGATGCCCAGGGTGACTTTGTCGCTCACCTTGCCGCGCTTGGCGTCCACCTTGGCGCGCAGGGTAACGCCCTTGGGAAGGCGCACGATGGCCACGCCTTGCTCGACACCAACCAGCTGCGCTTCCAGCAAGTTCATCTTGGGCGAACCCAGGAAGCCGGCAACGAACAGGTTCGACGGGTTTTCGTACAGATCCAGCGGCGAGCCGACTTGCTGGATGATACCGCCGTTGAACACCACGATGCGGTCTGCCAGCGTCATCGCCTCAACCTGATCGTGGGTCACGTAGATCATGGTGGTGCCAAGATCCTGGTGCAGCTTGGACAGTTCGACACGCATGTTCAGACGCAGCGATGCATCCAGGTTGGACAGCGGCTCGTCGAACAGGAATACCTTGGGGTTGCGCACGATGGCGCGGCCGATGGCCACACGCTGGCGCTGGCCGCCGGACAATGCCTTGGGCTTGCGCTCCAGCAGATGGGTGATCTGCAGGATTTCGGCAGCTTTGTTCACGCGCTGGGCGATTTCTTCTTTGGAAGTGCCCGACAGCTTGAGCGCGAACGCCATGTTGTCGGCAACCGACATGTGCGGGTACAGCGCGTACGACTGGAACACCATGGCGATACCGCGCTTGGAAGCGTGGATATCGTTGGACAGCACGTCACCGATATGCAGCGTACCTTCGGTAATGTCTTCCAGGCCGGCGATCATGCGCAGCAGCGTGGACTTGCCGCAACCGGACGGGCCGACGAAAACGACGAACTCGCCGTCCTTGATTTCCAGATCCACGCCTTTGATGACCTGAACATCCTTGGTGTAGCTTTTCTTGATGCTTTTGAGAGTAACCGAAGCCATTGAGTCGATTCCTATACTTGTGTCTGTGTTCGTGCCTGGATTACTTGACCGCGCCGTCGAGGCCGCCGATGAAGTAACGCTGGGTGAAGGCGAAGAAAATGAGGACCGGGATAACCGTCATCACGATGGCAGCCATCACGAGGCTGGTCGATGTGGCGAACGGGCCGGTCAGGTCGTTGAACACGCCAACGGCGAGCGGCAGCTTTTCCTTGCCGGTCATCACGATGGACGGCCACAGGTAGTCGTTCCAGGCATTGACCAGCGTGAAGATGGTCAGCGCGGCGATCGACGGGATCGACACCGGCACCATCACGCGCCACATGATCTGCAGTTCGTTGGCGCCATCGACGCGCGCCGCATCCACCAGATCCTGCGGGATCTGTTCGAACGCCTGCTTCATCAGGAAAATACCGAAGGCAGTGGCGAAGTTGGGGGCAATCGCACCGAAGTAGCTGTTCAGGCCCACCCATTCACGCATGTTCCAGTCGGACGGCAGGTGCAGTGCTTCCTGCAGGCTGCTTGCCCATACACCGAAGTTTTTCAGCGTGATGAAGTTGGGAATGATGCCCACTTCGGACGGCAGCATCAGCGTGGCAATGATGGCCACGAAGATCAGGCCGCGGCCCGGAAACTTCAGCCGTGCCAGCGGATAGCCTGCCATCACCGATACCACCACCACACCGATGATCGTCCAGAACGACATGATGGTGGAGTTGAGCAGGTAGGTGTTGAACGGCATTTCCTCGAACACGCGCTTGAACCACATCAGGCTCAAATCGTTCGGCACGAACGCATCCGGGAACAACCAGATCTTGGAAGGATCGCCCGACAGCGCAGCCGACAGTGCCCACAGGAACGGGAAAGTCGTGAATGCCATGAAGAGCAGCAGGCCGGCGTAATGCGCGCTCAGCCCGGCTACTCGGCGTACAGTAAAAGTTGCCATGGTGTATGGTGCCCCTGATCTTATTTCTTTTCGCCGAAGAAGCGGAATTGAATGATGGCGAGGATCATGCAGAAGAACGTGATGACCAGACCCGCCGCCGCAGCGCGACCGAAGTTGTAGTTCTGGAACGCTTGTGCGTACACATAGAACAGGGCGGTATAGGTATCAGACTGACCACGCGTCAGAACAACCACTTCCTGGAATGCCTTGATGGCGGCAATGGTGGAGAGCAGCGTACACAGCAGAATGGTGGGCTTCACCATCGGTACGGTGATTTTCCAGAAACGCTGCCATGCATTGGCACCGTCCAGAACGGCGGCTTCTTCAACCTCGGCCGGAATCGCTTGCAGACCAGCAAGATACAGCACCATGTAGTAGCCGATACCTTTCCAGAACACAAAACCCATCACCGAGAAAATGGCGATGTGCGGATCACCGATCCACTGGATTTCGACCATCTCACCGGCCTTGAGCAGGTGCAGCGCCTGACCGACCCAGGAGAGGATCATGTTGAGCATGCCGTCGTACTTGTAGACGTTGCTCCACACGACGGCTGCGATCGAAACCGCGGTAATCACCGGGATGTAGTAAGAGGCACGGAAAAAAGTCATGCCCGGCAGCTTGCTGTTGACCAGTTTGGCCACCACCAGCGCTGCGAGTTGGATCACCGGCACAACCAGCAGAAACAACAGGGAATTCTTGATCGCGCTGTGGAACAGCTCTTCGCCGGCAATGTACTTGAAGTGGGCAAAGTTGTTCCAGGTTGCGGTGCCATCGACGAGGGCGTAGTCATGGAAAGCCAGGTAAGTGTTGAACCCGACCGGCCAGAACGTAAAGATGCCCATCAGGATCAGGGCCGGGGCCATGAACAGATAGGCAATAGTGGTATAGCTGCTGGAAGTTTTCACGGCGCAACTCGACTTGATTTTTAATTCTTAGGCGGGGAAAAACGGAACTGCCGTTGCCGGCAGTTCCGTTTTTTTGGAGCTAACTAACGCAAGTAATGAATTACTTGGCCAGCTTTTCGTTCCATGCAGCAACAACTTCATCCAGAGCAGCCTTGACCGGCTTGCGGCCTTCGATTGCGCTTTGGAGTTCGTCTTGCAGCTTCTTGGTCAGAGCAGCTTCGTCAGGCAGTTGGCCCGGGGTGATGACGAGGGTGCGAGCACCGTCCATCGAACCGGCAGCAACAGCACGAGCTTGCTCAACGACGTCCTTGCTGTTCTTGCCAGCTTGGAAGTACGGATCCAGGTTACCCTTCTTGGTCGACGGGAAGGTTGTTTCTGTCGCCTTCGAGAACAGAACTTGCTGTTCGTCGCCAGTCAGGAACAGGCCCAGCTTTGCAGCAGCAGCCGGATCCTTCACACCCTTCGGCACAACGAAGTCCATCATCCACGAACCTTGAGCCAGCTTGCCTGCGCCCAGCGGGAACGGAGCAACGCCAGTCTTGTCGTAGATTGCCTTGGCATCGGTTTCAGTGCGCTTCAGAGCCTGCGGAGCAGTCGTCATCATCGCGATCTTGCCAGCGTTGTACAGAGCGATTTCTTGCTCGAATTCAACCTTGAACAGATCCTTCGGTACTACGCCAGCCTTGTACAGGTCAGCAAACTTCTGCACGAAAGCAACGTGCTTCGGCGAGTTGAACACTGCCTTGCCGTTTTCGAGGATAGGCAGGCCAGCGTAGGCGAACCAGCCCACGAAGTTACCAACCTTCGGTGCGTATGCCGGCAGGCCGGTCTTGGCAGTGATTTGCTTGCCAACGCTGATGAACTGGTCGAAGTCAGTCGGAGCTGCCTTCACGCCAGCCTTGGCGAAGATGTCCTTGTTGTAGGCAATCACGGAAACCGAGTTGTACCACGGGAACGCGAATACCTTGCCACCAGCTGTCACGTCTTTCAGCGAGTTGGTGGAGTAGTTGCCCTTGGCTGCGCCCAGGTATTGGTCCAGAGCGACCAGGTTACCTTGAGCTGCGAACTCGTGTACCCAAGGCACGTTGAAGTTCACCAGCGCCGGCGGGTTGCCAGCAGCGATGGAAGCAACCAGCTTCGGCTGGATTTGGTCCCAGTTCATGTCAACCCACTTGGCCTTCAGGCCCGGGTTGGCAGCGTTGAACTTGGTCGTTGCCTGGTCAAAGTAACCGTTGAATTTCGGAGCCAGGTTCATGGTCCAGAATTCGAGTTCTGTATCAGCGTGTGCTTGCAGAGCAGCAAAGCCGAACACCACTGCGCCAACGGCCAACATCTTCTTGAGCTTCATCTCTTGTCTTCCTCGAGGAGTTACCGACAAAAACGCCCGGAACTATTCCCGGCGATACACCACATCTGACCCAGTGCTTACCACTAAATCATGCGGATTTCTAATTTTGCAGCGGCAGTGTACCAGAGAAACCACCGCTGCAAATCTATTCAAAAACAAGCTTACTTCTTGGCAGAAAACTTCTCATTCCAGTACGCAACAGCTTCGTCCAGCGCTTGCTTGGCCGGCTTCTGGCCAGTAATTGCAGCCTCGACAGCTTCATCGAGCTTCTTGTTCATTGCAGCCTCGTCCGGCAGGCCCGAAATCGTCAGTGTGGAAGTCACCTTGATCGAATCGGCGGCGGTTGCCAAGGCCTTTTCAATCGGATCGTTCGACTTGGCGCCGGCCTGGAAGAACGGGTCAGCCAGTGCCTTGTTGGTCGACGGGAAGGTCGCGGATGCCTTGGCAAACGCGAGCTGCGCATCGTCGGAAGTCAGGAACTGGCCCAGCTTGACGGCAGCATCCACATGCTTGGACGTCTTCGGCACCGACCACAGGAACAGGAAGCCACCGAACGGTGTCTTGCCACCAGCCAGCGGGAACGGTGCGACGCCGGTTTGCGCGTAGATCTTCGGTGCATCGGTCTTGGTGCGCTTCAGAGCGTGGGCGCCTTCGGCGAAGATGGCAACCTTGCCACCGTCAAACGCAGCGATCTGCTCTTCGAAACCCATCTTGTACGCGTCCTTCGGGATCGCGCCAGCCTTGTAGGCATCGGCAAAGGCTTCAACCAGCTTCACGTGCGCCGGGCTGTTGAATACTGCCTTGCCGCCCTTCACCACCGGCAGACCGTCGTACAGGAACCAGCCGGCAAAGCCGTCGTTCAGCTTCGGGGCGAAACCGGTCACGCCGGTTTTTTCCTTCACTTGCTTGGCCACGGCCAGCAGTTCGCCAAAGCTCTTCGGCGCTTCTTTCACGCCAGCCTTGGTCAGCAATTCCTTGTTGTAGAACATCACGCCGGTCACCTGGTACCACGGCAGGCCGTAAATCTGCTTGTCGCCCTCGTAGGTCACGTCTTTAAGCGCGCCTTCGGTGTAGTTGCTCTTGAAACCGGCGATCTGCTTGGTGATCGGCAGGATCAGCTTCTTCTGCGCCAGATCATCCATCCACGGCTTGGGCAGGTTGACAAGATCCGGCGCGGTACCGCCAGCGAGCGAAGCGGTCAGGCGGGGCAGGAAGGCATCCCAGTCCACATCAACCCACTTGGCTTCGATTTCGCTTTGCGAACCGTTGAACTTGGCGGTCAGGTCTTTCATCACGCTGTCGAACTTCGGCGACAGACTGTTCGACCAGAACTCAACCTTGGTTTTTTCTGCTGCCATGGCACTCATGGTTGTAGCTGCGAACAGCGCAGCGGCAACGGCCAGCGAGCGTTTGAACTTCATCATCGAATCAATCCTTGGATTTAGGTTTTTTGGACTTGTGCCAACGTAAGCCAGGACGCGGGATAAACACTAATCACTCGCCATGTGCCTCGTCAAACTGTTGTTGTCTGGCGCTGACTGCGGTTTGCAGCAACCGAATGCGCTTTCAATTTTGATCCCGTCTGCACGCAGCGGGGGGCGCTTGTTAGTCGCTGTAACCGGTATCAGCTGGGGCAGATTACAACAATTTTTGCGGGGGATGAATGTGCAGTGCAGCACCAAAGTGCGGGTAAACGCGTATGACCGGCGCATGGCCGAAGGTAAACAGCAAAGCACGCTTGTAACCTGCATCATGCTGCACCAAAACAAGACTACACGATACAAAATGGGTGCATGGCTTTCACACTTTAAAAACAGCCTATTAGCCGCGCCAGAACGAGCGTTTTATGTAGTTTCGATGAAGGTGAATGCACCAAATTGGCAAGCCACTACATGTTGTCGGCGGTTTTGCCGTTGTGTGTAGGCGAAAGCGAAGCATTTGAAACAGGCAGAAGAAAGCTGATGCCCGGCGCAGATAGGCCAGGCGGACGACAGCAATTGTGTCGCTTTTTTGCAACTTTACGTAACAACTGAGCAGAAACCGCAATTGACGCAACGCGTCCGGGGCCATTCAGCGGTGCAGCTCCACCACGAAATCGTAGAAATCACTGCGGAACCACGAATGGGTCAGCTCCACCGCCTGGCCGTTATCGCGGTAACCCACCCGCGTGAGGTGCAGCATGGCGGCACCAACCGGCACATCCACCAGGCCAGCCAGGCGCTCGTCGGCATTGATGGCGGCAATGTGCTGCAGTGCGCGCACCACCGCCAGCCGGTGCACGCTGAGGAATTCGTACAGTGAATCGCCGATCAGCAAGGGATCGGGCACCAGCGTGTGTGGCAACGCCGTTTCCTCCACCGCCATCACCGTATCGTTGGCGGTACGCACGCGCAGCAGGCGGCTGACGTGGCTGGTGGGCGCCAGGTTGAGCCTGGCCACTTCCTCGTTGCCGGCCGGCACCACTTCGCGGCTCAGCCATTTGGAGCCGGGCGTGAAGCCGCGCTGCTTGAGCATTTCGGACAGATTGGTCAGCCGCGTCAGCGGTTGTTCCAGCTTGGGCGTAATGAAGGTACCGGCGCCCTGCCGGCGCAGGATCAGCCCCTGTTCGTACAGCAGATCCAGCGCCTTGCGCGCGGTCACACGCGATACGCCGAGCAGGTCACAGAAATGCCGTTCGGACGGCAGCGGCTCTTCCGGTCGCCAGAACCCCGCCTGGATCGCCGCAGCCAGCTTGTGGCTCAGTTGCAGGTAAAGCGGGGTAGCGCTATCGGGGTCGGGCCTGAGCACCTGCAGTTTCTGTGGTGACTGCATGGGGCGGCCCTCCCGGACAGTGATGTAGTTAACTGCAGCTTAGATGTTGTTCTGTATCAGCAGCAGTGCGCCGGCGCACGAATCTTTCTGCGGCCGGCTGGTGGTGGCGAGGAAACTGGCCGGGATGTACGGGCGCAGCGCCTCGGACAGACCACCACCGCAGATGGCCAGCGGCAGTTGCGGTGCATTGGCGCGCAGTGCCTGGCCGATGATTTCCACTTCCAGGCCGGCATCGATGAGGAAGCGCTTGGCCACTTCGTCTTTCTCGCCGAACTCCACCACCACCAGCGACAGCGAAGCGCATTCGGTCTGCTTCATCTTGCCCATCCACTCGAACACACCTTCGCGGGTCGCGCCGGTGATGCTCAGCAGCTTGCGGCCAAAATCGGTCAGCGGACGGCGACCATCCATCACGCGCTGTACGTGGTTGATGGCCTTGAGGCCGAGGAAAGCGCCCGAACCTTCATCCGAAGTCGGGAAGCCCCAGCCGCCCACTTCCACCCGGCTGCCATCTTCGAGCCATGCTTCGCCGATCGAACCGGTGCCCACGGCGATGATGCCGCCGTGGGCGCCATCATGTGCACCCAGCAAGGTGGAGAAACCGTCAGTTTCAACCAGGATGCGGGCAAAACCCGGGTTCTTGTTCTCGAATTCTTGCGCCCATGCCTTGACCGTCACGCCGGACAAACCAAAGCCGACCGCGCATTCCTTGAAGTTGGGGTGCTCGATACCCAGCTTGCGGAAACCGTCGCGGATGGCCAGCGTGATATTGGTCCACGCCTTGTCGACGCCTTGGCCCAACGCCGAAGGGCCACCTTCGGCGCGCACAAGTTCCACGCCATCAAGACCGGCGATACAGATGCGGGTACCCGTGCCGCCACCATCGACGCCGATCAGATATTTGATACTCATTGCTTGTCCTTGTGAGATTGCTGTGTTCATCGCTGCAGTAGCCGCAGCTGTTCGCAAAGACGGGCGATCACGCCCACTCTTGCCAGACTAGCAAATCTAGTCAGCAGACCACACCCTGTCAACGCACAGCTGCAAAACAACAACGGCGCCAACATGGAACTTTCGCCCCCTGTTCGCGCCGTCAGCACCGTAGCGGTGCGTACAGCTGCAGCCCATGCGCTATTTTTTGGCGTGCAGCCCGCACTCCTTCAGGTCTGCGTTTTCCCACCACCAGCGCCCGGCGCGGATGTCTTCGCCCATGGCCACCGAGCGCGTACAGGGCGCGCAGCCGATGGACGGATAATGCTGATCGTGCAGCTTGTTATAAGGCACGTTGTTTTCGCGGATGTACTGCCACACTTCCTTCTCGGTCCACTCGATCAGCGGATTGAATTTCTCCAGCCCGTTACCGGCATCGAATTCCTGAATCTGCATCTCGGTGCGCGTGGTCGATTGCTGGCGGCGCAAACCGGTAATCCACGCCTTGCGGCCAGCCAGCGCGCGCTGAAGCGGTTCCAGCTTGCGGATGCCGCAGCATGCCTTGCGCAGTTCCACCGATTCATAGAAAGCGTTGATGCCGTTATCGTTCACATACGCTTCCACGCGCGCCGCATCCGGAAAATACACTTTCACTGGTATTACCGGATAACGGGTGCCGGTTTCCTGCATCAGCGTGTACGTCTCTGCCGGCAGCCGGCCAGTATCCAGGCTGAAGAGATCGATCTTCAACGCGTTCCTGGCGATCAGATCGGTCAGCACCATGTCTTCTGCGCCGTAGGAGTTGGCAAAAATGGCCGGGCTGTACTCGGCTTCAATGTGCCGCAGGCACTGCAGCGTATCGGCGATTTTCTGTTCCAGACTCATTGCATATCCTCGTTTCTGCCGCTGCCCGTCCCCCCGGCAGCGGGCACCGCCAGCATCCGTGGCGCTGGCCGCCTTTGATCAATACCGCAATTAAAGCACGAGCTTGAGCCCGATGATAACGAGCATTGCCGCCAGCAATGGCCGCAACACCCCATCAGGCACCCGGCCGGTGAGATGGCTGCCGAAATAGATGCCCGGCAAGGAGCCCACCAGCAGATTGCCCAGCAGATGCCAATCCAGGTTGCCAAGGCCGGCGTGGCCCAGGCCTGCCACCAGCGTGAGCGGCACTGCATGCGCGATTTCGGTGCCCACCAGCCGCGATGTGGGCATCCGTGGGTAAAGCAGAAACAACGCCACGGTACCCAGTGCACCGGCACCAATGGACGACAGCGTGACGATCACGCCCAGCATCACCCCCACCAGCACCGTCATGATATTGAGCTTGGTAGGCGGCAAATCAAGCCAGTCGCTGGCGTGCTGTTGTGCAAATGCCAGCAACCGGCTCTTGCACACGATGGCCACTGCGGTCAGCAGCAGGGCAAAACCCAGCGTACTCTTGATCACCTTGTTGACGGTGGCGATATCGCCCTGCCACAGATGCAGGAACACCACCGTCAGCGCCGCGGCCGGCACGCTGCCCAGTGCCAGCCAGCCGGTAATGCCCCAATCGATATTTTTGTTTTTCTGGTGAACCGCAACGCCCCCCGATTTGGTGATGGCGGCATACAGCAGATCGGTACCCACTGCGGTGGCCGGGCTGATGTGGAAAAGCAACAGGATGGGCGTCATCAGCGAGCCGCCGCCCACGCCGGTCATTCCTACGATAAAGCCGACGCCCAGGCCGGACAGCACGTAAACCCAGTTCAGCTGTGCCAGCAGCTCATATAACCAAGTCATATCGAAATCCGTCTTTTTCTTATAAGCGGCGCATGATAGCACCGGGTTTAGAAGCCCTTAGACTGTTGTGTTACGATGATAGACGAACAGGTTATTTATTCGGAACTGCCATGAAACTGCAGCAACTGCGTTACCTCGTCGAAGTCGCCAAGCAAGGCCTGAACGTATCGGAAGCGGCCGAAAAGCTGCATACCTCGCAGCCCGGCATCTCCAAGCAGATCCGCCTGCTGGAAGACGAGCTCGGCGTGCAGATCTTCATCCGCAACGGCAAGCGCGTGGTCGACGTGACCGCCCCGGGCCGCGAGATCCTGCGCATTTCCGAACGCATGCTGATGCAGGCACAGAACCTCAAGCGCATCGGTGAAGAATTCGTCAACGTGGAAGGCGGCAGCCTCACCATCGCCACCACGCACACGCAGGCGCGCTACGCGTTGCCCAAGCCGATCAAGGCGTTCCTGGCGCGCTACCCCAAGGTACGCCTGTCGATCAAGCAGGGCAGCCCCACGCAGATCAGTGAAATGGTCGTCGACGGCAGCGCAGACATCGCCATCGCCACCGAGGGTATCGATCATTACCCGGAACTGGCCATGCTCGATTGCTACGACTGGAACCGCGATGTGGTGGTGCCATCCGGCCACCCGCTGGCCACGCTCGATCACCCGATCAGCCTGGCCGAAATCGCCGCCTACCCGCTGATCACCTACGATTTTGCCTTTACCGGCCGCAACAAGATCAACCGCGCGTTCGAGAACGTCGGCCTCACCCCCAACGTGGTGCTGACCGCCATCGATACCGACGTGATCAAGACCTATGTGAGCCTGGGTCTGGGTGTGGGCATCATCGCCGGCATGGCGTTCGAGCCGGAGCGCGACATCGGTCTGGTGGCCGTGGCAGCCGGCCACCTGTTCGAGCCCTCCACCACCCGCATCGGCATCCGCCGCGACGCCTACCTGCGCGGCTACGCGTTCGACTTCATCGAACTGTTCGCCCCGCACCTGTCACGCCAGGATGTGCAGGATGCGTTGCTGTGCGAGATTGGCGATGCGGCTTAAGCCAGCCCATCCACCCGCTTCACGGTCATCGCCCATAGCTGAATTTCGGTGAAGTACTTCTTCATGTCCAATCTCCCGCGCTAGTGAGATTGGACTTTAAAGTGGCGTGCTATGTCTGGCTGTACAACCAGCATCTGCCGCAGTTGGCGCTACGTCATCGTACGCCGCTTCAGGCGATGAAGGATTGGGCGCGTGAGCGGCCTGATTTATTCCGCAAACGTGTGATCAATCATCCGGGACTGGACACGGGCCAAATGGCCCGGCATTCTTCTCAGCTTGCCAAGTACAGATTACCTGCAGCTAGTCCATCATCAATCACTCTGCGAAGGGTCAGGGAGTCATACTCTGGCTGCCCATCCAGCTCACCAGAATCATTAAAGGCAGTGGATCCACCAAACTCAAACAATGCCAGGACAACAACACCCGCAAACAACCAACTGCCCCGCGTGGTCACATCACCCATATGCGTTGTGGTGTCGGTGCCAGTAAGCTCTGCAGGGTATTCGCCAAATGAAACCCAGCAATGCTCATGCACTCCCTTGCCGTAAACGGTCACTATTGAGTCCCCTAGAGCTTTCGGTGAGCCTTTTGATTCATGTAATTGCACCTCTGGCGGTTCGAGGCCAAGTTCTTCAAATGCTTGACCGATCGCTTGTCGGACCTCCTCAAGTGAGACCGGTAGCCGATTCACTGGAACAAATACGCTGTTAGACACATTACCCTCCAGGCACGACCAACGTACCCTTTGTTATGTTGAGCCAGCCTTCACCAAACTTGATGTAGACGTTATTCACCGATCCTTCGTTTAGGATTCGTCCAACAGGTGTATTGGGGGTCACGAATTTGGTAAAGCTGTTCATGCTGACGCCCGTTTTGGTCGCATCGACAGCAATGTCACCAACGTATCCTTGGTTAGACATGTTCCGAGTGCCCTTCACGATATTGCGCAGGATTGCTTGTTCGCCCTGACCAGTCACTATTTTCAACTGTGTGGGCACGCCGTCGAGCCACCCGTCAATACCAGGGAAGTTATTAGTCGGAGCCCCGACGAACTCGCCACCACGGAATGTAGCCAGCTCTTGCGTCTGGGCAAACTCGGTATCACTCAGAGCACTCCTGGTGACCTTCCCAGGCTGTCGCGAGAGGGTAAGTAATGAAGGTGTTTCACCAACAGGGTAACTACCCGAACGACTCACACTGTTTGGAACGACAATCCATATTCAGCTTGGCTTATCGCTCCAATTGACTTATTTAATCGCCAGCTCTTTCAATTCTATCGGAGCAAGCTGCGACTCCTCGAGAACCGAAAAATCATCTGCCCCATTATGCAGGCCATGAGATGCAACAAAAGTCAATCCATCTTGCAATTGAAAGCGCAAGCCTAATTCGCTAGGTAGTTCACGTTCCTTAGCACTCATTGTGCTGCGCTTTAAAATGGTTAATTGGGCTAAAGTACTGCCAACCACTTGCTTCCAGAAAGGAGTACTATGGACTTCATCTGTTGCAGAGATGGGGAATAGCTCGTCATCCTGATCCAAAGCAACATTTGATGAGGTAGAGCGTCGAGCGCCCTCATCCCAAACTACGACACTGTTCATTGCCGGATCGCTTGCCAAACCAAGAATTCGACCATCTTCAAAAACAATGCCTAGTGGGCCAGCAGTCAATGCAAATGCCTGCTCTTCCTGAATGTCACATTCATCCGCAACCTCATCAGCTGGCCACCAACTGTAACGCACCAAATCGATTATTTTAACGCCAATGAGCGTGTTTAATAAATCGAATGATGCTGATGGAGGGGTTGGGTTATTTATCACGTCTTTCATTAGAATTCTCCATTGCTCTTGGCGGACTGGATCAAAAGATCAATCATTCGCAGATTATTCTTTGATGGCAATGTATTCAGATTGACGGCAAGGGGGTCGGCTATAACGACTCGGCCACGTTCGCTTATCAAGAACTGAAGATCATTGATCTGAATCTTGTTGTTTACCATGGTATTGCGAATACCCTGCAGATCAGTAACGCTCTGAGCATTCAGCAGCGAGGACTCTCCAACAATACGCACTTTGCCATTTTCGAGCCTCACAATGTCCTTAGAACCCTGCGCGAAACGGTCAAACACTAATCCCGGATGCCCAGAGACGTTAACAGGCCCCCTTGCATTTGCCGTTGGCAGACCCAAATCTTCCAATTGGTTCAGCAGCCTAAGTTCGTCTGTAAGCAATTGAGGGTTTTCCCCAGCTCTGAGCACGCCAACAGCCTGGCTTTCTCCATAAGCAAAGACGTCTTTATTGCCACCACGACCAAGAGGCGCACCAAGATCTGATCGATTGATTGATTGTGTTTGAAACATCAAATGACACACCAAGTACACTTGATGCACATGGTTTGCTTAGCCCACTTCACCCAGCAACTGCTCCGCCCAGAATATCCCGCTGGTGGTCTTGCCATCGGTGATACGGCCATCCAGCACCGCCGCTTTCAGCTCATCCAGCGACATGCTGATCAGCTCCAGAAACTCGCCTTCGTCCAGTTGTGCCTCGCCGGCCACCAATCCTTTCGCCAAGTAAACCTTGATCTCTTCCGAGCTGTAGCTGATCAGCGGGTGGATCACGCCCAAGTATTGCCATTCGCTGGCGGTGTAGCCGGTTTCTTCCAGCAGCTCGCGTTGGCCGCAGGCGAGCGGGTCTTCACCCGGATCGAGCTTGCCGGCCGGGAATTCGATGAACACGCGGTCGAGCGGGAAGCGGAACTGCCGCTCCATCAGCAACCGGCCATCCGGCAAGACCGGGATGATCATTACCGCGCCGGGGTGCACCACGTATTCGCGTGTGGCGCTGCTGTTGTCGGGCAGGCGCACGGTATCGCGGTTGATGTGCAGCAATGCGCCATCGAACACACGCTCGCTGGCTGTTTGTACTTCGATCAGATGACTGTCGTCCTGCATTCCCTTCCCCCAGGTTTCATGCACGGCGGCGCGTTGCGCTGCCTGCCGCTGCATTGTCGCTGATTCTGTCCGCTGCATGCATGGCCGGCACGGCAGCAACGCACGAAAAAACAGCGGCGACTTGCGCCGCCGCTGCCTGCATCAAGTAACGCCGATCACTCACAGCCGTACTGGCGATACCTTCCAGATTTCGTCCGCGTATTCCTTGATGGTGCGGTCGGACGAGAACTTGCCCATGCCGGCGATGTTGAGCACCGCGCTGCGTGCCCATGCATCGGGCTGGCGATACAGCGCATCGACCGCATCCTGCGTATCGATGTAGCTGCGGTAATCGGCCAGCAACTGGTAGTGATCGCCCCAGTTCACCAGTACATCGAAAATCTGCCGGTAACGCTCGGGCTCATCCGGGCTGAATACGCCGGATGCCAGCATGTTCAGCACTTCGCGCAGTTCGGCATCGTTCTCGTAGAAGTTGCGCGGGCTGTAGCCATCGCGGCGCAGTGCCTCGACCTGATCCGCGGTATTGCCAAAGATGAAGAAGTTGTCCTCCCCCACCTCTTCGCGCATTTCCACGTTGGCACCATCGAGCGTGCCGATAGTCAGCGCGCCGTTCAGTGCAAACTTCATGTTACCGGTGCCCGATGCCTCGGTACCTGCGGTGGAAATCTGCTCGGACAGATCGGCAGCGGGGATGATCAGCTCGGCCAGCGTCACGCCGTAGTTGGGCACGAACACCACCTTGAGCTTGTTGCCCACGCGCGGGTCGTTGTTGATCTTGGCGCCCACGTCGTTGATCAGCTTGATCACCAGCTTGGCCATGCGGTATGCCGATGCGGCCTTGCCGGCAAAGATCACCACGCGCGGCACGATATCCGCTTGCGGGTCTTTCAGGATGCGGTTGTAGCGGGTGATCACGTGCAGCACGTTCAGCAACTGGCGCTTGTATTCGTGGATGCGCTTCACCTGCACGTCGAACAGCGCATTCGGATCGATCACGCCGCCCATCTTGCGGGCCACGAAGCGCGCCAGCCGCTCCTTGTTGCTGAACTTGGCCTCGGCCACCGCATTGACGAAGGCCGGGTAATCGATGTGCTGGCGCAGTTCTGCCAGTTCATCCAGGTTGCTGCGCCAGGTCTTGCCGATGTAGTGGTCGATCACGCCGGCCAGCGCCGGGTTGGCCTGAGCCAGCCAGCGACGCGGCGTGATGCCGTTGGTCTTGTTGTTGAAGCGTTCCGGGTAGAGCTTGGCGAAATCGGCAAAGATCGATTCCGTCATCAGTTGCGAGTGCAGTGCCGATACGCCATTGACCTTGTGGCTGGCCACCACGGCCAGGTAGGCCATGCGGATCTTGCGCTCGCCGCTTTCGTCCACCAGCGAGATGCGGCGGATCAGCTCGGCATCGTCCCCAAGGCGTACGCGCACTTCCTTGAGGAAGGCATCGTTGATTTCCAGGATCAGCTTGAGGTGGCGCGGCAATACGCGGCCCAGCATGTCCACCGGCCAGGTTTCCAGTGCTTCGCTCATCAGCGTGTGGTTGGTGTACGAGAACACCTGGCGGGTGATGCTCCATGCATCGCGCCACAGCATGCCCGCTTCGTCGATCAGGATGCGCATCAGCTCGGGGATGGCCAGCACCGGGTGCGTATCGTTCAGGTGGATGGCCACCTTCTCGTGCAAGCGGGTCAGATCCTTCAAGTCCTTGTGGCCCTGGCGGTAGCGGCGCAGGATGTCCTGCAGGCTGGCAGAGACGAAGAAATACTCCTGGCGCAGGCGCAGCTCCTTGCCGGAATAGGTGGAATCATCCGGGTAGAGCACGCGCGAGACGTTCTCGGAATGGTTTTTCTCTTCCACCGCGGCAAAGTAATCACCCTGGTTGAACTTGCTCAGGTTGATTTCATTGCTGGCTTTGGCCGACCACAGCCGCAGCGTGTTGGTAGCCGTGGTGTCGTAGCCGGGAATGATGTGATCGTTGGCGCAGGCGAATACGTCCTGCGTATCCTGCCAGGTGACCTTGTTTTCGCCCACGTCCTGCACGCGGCCGCCAAAGCGCACCAGGTATTGCACCTCGGGGCGCGAGAATTCCCACGGGTAGCCATTGGCCAGCCAGTAATCCGGGCTTTCCACCTGGTTGCCGTCGACGATGCGCTGCTTGAACATGCCATAGTCATAGCGGATGCCGTACCCATATCCAGGCAACCCCAGGGTTGCCATCGAATCCAGAAAACATGCGGCCAGGCGGCCAAGGCCACCATTGCCCAGTGCGGCATCGGGCTCGATTTCATCGATCTCGTCGTAGTCGATACCCAGCTCGTCCAGCGCGCGGCGTACTTCGTCGTAGATGCCCAGCGCCAGCAGGCCGTTGGTCAACGCCCGCCCCATCAGGAACTCCATCGACAGGTAGTAGATGCGCTTCACGTCCTGCGAGTACTGCGCGCGGGTGGTGGCCATCCAGCGCTCGATCAGGCGGTCACGCGCCGCCAGCATGGTGGCAAACAGCCAGTCACGGGGATTGGCTGTGATAGGGTCCTTGCCGATAGCAAAGATCAGCTTGTTGGCAATCGAGCGCTTGAGCGCATCGACATCATTGCTCGGTGAATTATGTTCAAAACCAGCCGTCATGGCTTACTCCAGTGCAATCACAAGGTCGGTGCTCAATCAGCAAGCAGTTGCTGGTAAAGCGAGTAATAGTCCTCGGCAGCCGCATGCCAGCCAAAATCCTTGCGCATGGCGCTGCGACGAACCGCTTTCCAGGTTTGCGGCTTGGCCCACAGTGCAAATGCGCGGCGGATGGCGCGGGTGAGGTCCGCGGCAGTGAAGTCGGTAAAGACAAAGCCGGTGGCCGTGTCATCAGCGAGGTTTTCCAGTGCCACATCGGTGACGGTGTCGGCCAGGCCGCCCACCCTGCGCACCAAGGGTAGCGCACCGTACTTCAGGCCATACAGCTGCGTCAGTCCGCAGGGCTCGAAGCGGCTGGGCACCATGATGACATCCGCCCCCGCCATCACGCGGTGCGATTTGTTCTCGTCATAGCCGATACGTACGGCAATCTGCTGCGGGTTGGCAGCAGCACGCGCCACGAACGCGCTTTCCTTGTCCGGATCGCCGCTGCCCAGCAGCACGAACTGCCCGCCGCGCGCCACGATCTCGTCCAGCGTATCCAGGATCAGGTGCAGGCCTTTCTGCTCGGTAATGCGGCTGACTACCGCGAACAACGGGCCTTCGGAATCGGTGGCAAGGCCCAGGGCTTCCTGCAGCGCCTGCTTGCATTTCTGCTTGCCGGCCGGCTTGTCTGCCGTATAGCTGGCAGCGATCAGCGGATCGGTGGCCGGGCTCCATACCGCTTCATCCACGCCGTTGAGCACGCCGGACAGGTCTGCAGCGCGGTCACGCAGCAGCCCATCCAGCCCGCAACCCTGCTCGGCAGTGGCAATCTCGCGCGCATAGGTGGGCGATACCGTGGTGATATGGTCGGCGTAATACAGGCCGGCCTTCAGGAACGACACCTGGCCATGGAACTCCACGCCTTCCACGCCGAAGAAATCCCATGGCAGCGCCAGATCGCCGTAGGTATGCGGCGGAAACACGCCCTGGTACGCCAGGTTGTGCACGGTCAGTACACTGCGCGCCGGGCGGCCGCGTGCAGCCAGGTAAGCGGGGGTCAGGCCGGCATGCCAGTCATGGCCATGCACCACTTCCGGGCGCCAGAACGGATCCAGCCCGCTGGCCAGCTCGGCGGCAATCCAGCCCAACAGGGCAAAGCGCAGGTGATTGTCGCCATATGGTTGCTGTGCATCATCTTGGTACGGATTGCCCGGGCGGTCGTAAAAGTGTGGCGCATCGATCACGTACACGCCGGCGCCGCTGTCGGCCAGGTGCGAATACACCAGCCGCGCCGGGCCGAACGGGGTGTCCACCTGGGCCACTTCCCCTTCTTCGGGCAGGCCGGCGCGGATGGCCGGAAAGCCCGGCAGCAGCACGCGCACATCCGCGCCCTGGCGGGCCAGCGCCCCCGGCAGTGCGCCGGTCACGTCGGCCAGGCCGCCGGTTTTCAACAAGGGGAACAGCTCCGAGCAGACGTGCAGTACGCGCATTGCAGACTTCCTTCAGAAACGGGCCTGCCCAGTGTGGGCAGGCTTTTTTACAAGCGTATGCGCGTCAGCAGGTTGTTTGCTGGCCCAGCATGCTCTTGGTGATCAGCACCACGCCGTTTTCACTGCGGTGGAAGCGCCGTGCATCTTCCTCGGCATTTTCACCGACGATGGTGCCTTCGGGGATTTCGCAACCCCGGTCGATCACGCAGCGGCGCAGGCGGCTGGAGCGGCCCACCACCACATCGGGCAGGATCACCGCCGAATCGATGGTGCAGAACGAATGCACGCGCACCTTGGAAAACAGCACCGAGTTGAGCACCAGCGAACCCGATACGATGCAGCCGCCGGATACCAGCGAGTTCAGCGTCATGCCGTGGCTGCCGTTGTGGTCCTGCACGAACTTGGCGGGCGGCAATTGCTCCTGGTAGGTGCGGATCGGCCAGTCCTGGTCGTACATGTCGAGCTCGGGCATCACCGATGCCAGGTCGAGGTTGGCTTCCCAGTACGCATCCACGGTACCGACATCGCGCCAGTAATCCTTGGCATCCGGATCGGACTTCACGCACGACATCGAGAACGGGTGCGCAAACGCACGGCCTTCCTTCACGATCTGCGGAATGATGTTCTTGCCGAAGTCATGCTCGGAGGCCGGATCGGCCAGGTCTTCTTCCAGCAGGCGGTACAGGTAGTCGGCGTTGAACACGTATACACCCATCGATGCCAGCGCGCTTTGCGGGCGGCCCGGCATGGCAGGCGGATCGGCCGGCTTCTCCACGAAGGCGGAAATCTTGCGGGTTTCATCGATGTGCAGCACGCCGAACGCGGTGGCTTCCATGCGCGGTACTTCGATGCACGCCACCGTGCAATCGGAACCCAGCAGCACATGGTCCACCAGCATGCGGGCGTAGTCCTGCTTGTAGATGTGATCCCCCGCCAGCACCACCACGTATTCGGGCCGGTAGCTGCGCAGGATGTCCAGGTTCTGGAACACCGCATCCGCGGTACCGCGATACCAGTGCTCTTCGTCCACGCGCTGCTGCGCCGGCAGCAGGTCGACGAACTCGTTCATCTCGTTGCGCAGGAACGACCAGCCACGCTGGATGTGCCGCAGCAGCGAATGCGATTTGTACTGCGTGACCACGCCGATGCGGCGGATGCCGGAATTCAGGCAATTGGACAGCGCAAAGTCAATGATGCGGAACTTGCCGCCGAAATACACGGCGGGCTTGGCGCGGTGGTCGGTCAGTGCCTTCAGGCGCGAACCACGCCCGCCTGCCAGCACCAGTGCCACGGCCTTGTTGGGAAGCTGGCGGGCCAGCGTCGCCTTGTCGATCAGTTGCATTTCCATGGCTAACATCCTCTAAGCGTCGACTTCGATGGCACGCGGTACATAGCCGCTTGCCCCTTGTACGGCCGCAGCCGCGGTTGCGGCCACGGTCCGGATTCCAGATCAGGTCACAACCGTGGGCGCACTGCGGCCAGTCCGCCCGGAGATATCCGCCAGATCGCCAGCAATGGCGATCAGTTCGGCCAGCGCCGTTTGCGTCTCCAGCCCGTGCAGTGCCGGGTCAGCCTCGTAGCGCTCCATATACACGCGCAAGGTCGCCCCCTCGGTGCCGGTGCCGGACAAGCGGTAAACGATGCGGCTGCCGTCCTCGAACACGATACGGATGCCCTGCTTGCCCGAATGGCTGCCATCGACCGGATCATCGTAGGCAAAATCATCGGCAAGCTGCACGGTCTTGCCAGCAAGCTTCGTGCCGGCCAGCGTAGCTACCTTGTCGCGCAGTGCCTGCAGCAGGCCATTGGCCGGTTCGGTTTCCAGTGCCTCGTAATCGTGGCGCGAATAGAAGTTGCGGCCATACTCGGCCCAGTGCGCATTCACCAGTTCGTTCACCGATTTGCCGGTGGCGGCCAGCAGGTTCAGCCAGAACAGCACCGCCCATACGCCGTCCTTCTCGCGCACATGGTCGGAGCCGGTGCCGTAGCTTTCCTCGCCGCACAACGTGGCACGGCCGGCATCGAGCAGGTTGCCGAAGAACTTCCAGCCGGTAGGGGTTTCGTAGCAGGCAATACCCAGCTTGGCCGCCACGCGGTCCACCGCGCAGGAGGTGGGCATCGAGCGCGCCACGCCGGCCAGGCCGCGCGCATAGCCCGGCACCAGCTGCGCATTGGCAGCGATGATGGCCAGGCTGTCCGATGGCGTCACCACCAGGTTGCGGCCGACGATCATGTTGCGGTCCGCGTCGCCATCGCTGGCTGCACCGAAATCAGGCGCATCCGCGCCATTCATGCACGCAATCAGTTCGGTAGCGTGGGCCGGGTTCGGGTCCGGATGGTGGCCGCCGAAATCTTCCAGCGGCTCGCCGTTGACCACGGTGCCGGCCGGTGCGCCCAGCAGCGTTTCGATCACGCGGCGCGCATACGGGCCGGATACTGCGGACAGCGCATCGAACTGCATGGTGTGGCCGGCAGCAAACCAGGCGCGGATGGCGTCGAAATCGAACAGCTGCTGCATCAGCTCGGCATAGTCGGCCACCGGGTCGATCACTGCGACCTGGCTGCTACCGATCGTGCCGCCACCCAATGTATCGATATCGTATAGCGGCGCTTCCAGCGTCTTGTACTCGGTGATCCGGGTCGAGCGCTCGTAGATGGCATCGGTGATTTTCTCCGGTGCCGGGCCGCCATTGTCGGTGTTGTACTTGATGCCGAAATCGCCATCCGGGCCACCCGGGTTGTGCGATGCCGACAGGATGATGCCGCCAAAGGTGCCGTATTTGCGGATCACGCAGCTGGCCGCCGGGGTGGACAGGATGCCGCCCTGGCCGACGATCACCTTGGCCGCGCCATTGGCAGCTGCCATCTGCAGGATGGTCTGCACTGCGGCGCGGTTGTGATAACGGCCATCGCCGCCCACCACCAGCGTTTTGCCGGCAATGCCGCCCAGCGCATCGAAGATGCTCTGCACGAAGTTCTCGAGGTAATGCGCTTGCTGGAATACGCCAACCTTCTTGCGCAGGCCCGAGGTGCCGGGCTTCTGGCCTTCGAATGGCGTGGTCGCTACAGTTTGAATGCTCATACGATCTTGTCCGACGGGATGGTGGAATGGTGTAGCAGTACGGCAACGCTGCGCGCAGACGCGCGGTATTCGTCGTCGTGAATACAGGTTGGTGGGTCATCGGTACTGGAGAGTTCGATACACCAGATACCGGCCGGCAGGCGGAATGGCACCTGGTTGGCGGAACCGTTGACGATGATCAGCCATTCGCCGGACAGCAGTACCATCATGGCGCGGCCGGCGCTGTCTTCCCAATCATGCGCTTTCAGCGGCTCGCCCGAGGCATTGAGCCACTGCACGTCCGGGTGATCTTCACCGTCATCGACTTGGCCGTCCCACCAGTTGGGCTCGCACAGCGCGGCAATGCGCGCACGGATGGCCAGCACCGCACCGATGTAATCGGTGAGGTCGCCATCGGCATTGGCCCAATCGAGGTGCGTCACGTCGTTGTCCTGGCAGTACGCATTGTTGTTGCCCTGCTGGGTGTGGGCGAGTTCATCGCCGGCCAGCAGCATGGGCGTGCCCTGCGACAGCAGCAGCGTGGCCAGCAGCGCCTTTTTCGAGCGCTTGCGCACCAGCAGCACCGCAGGATCATCACTGGCGCCTTCCACGCCGCAGTTCCAGCTCAGGTTCTCGCCATGGCCATCGCGGTTCTGTTCACCGTTGGCTTCATTGTGCTTGCCGTTGTATGACACCAGATCGCGCAGGTTGAAGCCATCGTGCGCGGTGATGAAATTGACCGAGGCATACGGCTTGCGGCTGCGCTTGTGGAAAAAATCGCTGGAGGCGGCAAAGCGCTTGGCAAACTCGCCGCGCGTCACGCCATCATGCAGCCAGAAGCGGCGCATCACGTCGCGGTACTGATCGTTCCACTCACCGAAGCGATCGGGGAAATGCCCGAGCTGGTAACCGCCGGGACCGATATCCCATGGCTCGGCAATCAGCTTCACCGCATTCAGCAGCGGCTCCTGCACCATGGCGGCAAACAGCGGCGCGTAGCTGGAAAACTGCGGCATGCGCCCCAGCACCGGCCCCAGGTCAAAGCGGAAACCATCCACGTGGCACTCGCTCACCCAGTAGCGCAGGCTGTCCATCACCAGCTGCACCACGCGCGGGTGCGCCAGGTTCAGCGTATTGCCGCATCCGGTCCAGTTCTCGTATTCACCGGCGCCGTTCAGATGGTAGTAGCTGGCGTTGTCGATGCCGCGGAAGCTGAAGGTGGGCCCGAAGATATCCAGCTCGGCGCTGTGGTTGAACACCACGTCGAGGATCACCTCGATGCCCGCTGCGTGCAGCGCCTTCACCGCATCGCGGAACTCGGTCAGCGGCGTGGTGTGCTCGTGGCCGCTCCAGTAGCGCGCCTCCGGCGCGAAAAACCCTACCGTGTTGTAGCCCCAGTAGTTCGACAGCCCCATGCGCTGCAAACGTGGTTCATCCGCATGCGTATGCACCGGCAGCAGTTCGATGGCGGTAATGCCCAGCTTTTTCAGGTGATCGATCAGCACCGGGTGCGCCAGCGCCGCGTAGGTGCCGCGGATTTCCGCCGGAATATCCGGGTGGTGCGCGGTCAGCCCCTTCACATGCGCTTCGTAAATCACCGTCTGGTGCCACGGCGTGCCCGGTGGCGCATCGTCGCCCCAGTCGTAACGCCCGGACACCACCTTGCCCTTGGGTGCCAGCAGCGCACTGTCGAGCGGATCAGGCCGGCCCGGGCTGGCCGGGTCATCACCGTTGAAATCGGGATGGTCGATCAGCGTGCCGACGATGGCGCGCGCGTACGGGTCCAGCAGCAGCTTGCTGGCGTTGCAGCGATGGCCGGCAGCCAGGTCATACGGGCCATGCACGCGGTAGCCGTAAACAAGGCCGGGCACGCCATCGGGCAGGTAGCCATGCCATACGCCATCGGTGCATTCGGGCAGATCGACCTGTACATGCTCCTTGCCGCCCTGGGCATCGAATACGCACAGCACCACTCGGGTAGCGTTTTCGGAGAACAGCGCAAAGTTGATGCCGTCACCGTCCCAGGTTGCGCCCAGTGGATAAGGGGTACCCGCTGCCAGTTTCATCAGCCCACCCGTTTGAGGTAAATCGTCGCCAGCGGCGGTATGGTCAAGGTCAATGACTGGGCAAAGCCGTGGCTGGCCTGCGGCTCGGCCTCCAGCGCGCCGTTGCCGAGATTGGTGCCGGCATAGAATGTGGCATCGGTATTGAGAATTTCCGTCCAGCGCCCGGCTTGCGGCACGCCTACCACGTAGGCATGGCGCGGTACCGGCGTGAAGTTGGCCAGCACCACCACCTGCTCATCCGCGGCCTCGCCCTTGCGGATGAAACTGAAAATGGAATTCTCGGCATCGTCGTGCGCTATCCACTGGAAGCCCGCCGGGTCGAAGTCGATCTGGTGCAGTGCCGGCTGCGCCTTGTAGACCGCGTTCAGGTCACGCACCAGCGCATGCACGCCACGATGCCATGGCCCGCCGACGGCGTCGTCGAGCAAATGCCAGTCCAGGCTGTCGTCGTGATTCCACTCGCGGCCCTGCGCCAGCTCGGCGCCCATGAACAGCAGCTTCTTGCCCGGATGCGCCCACATGAATGCGTAGTACGCGCGCAGGTTGGCAAACTGCTGCCAGGTATCGCCCGGCATGCGCGCCAGCAGCGAACCCTTGCCATGTACCACTTCGTCATGCGACAGCGGCAGCACGAAGTTCTCGTTGTACGCATACACCATGCCGAAGGTCATCTTGTGGTGATGGTATTTGCGGTGCACCGGGTCTTGCTGCATGTATTCCAGCGTGTCGTGCATCCAGCCCATGTTCCACTTGTAGTGGAAGCCCAGCCCGCCCATCGCCGGCGGCCGGCTCACTGCCGGGAACGCGGTGGATTCCTCCGCCAGCGTGATCGCCTCTGGCCGCGCCACGCCCACGGTCTCGTTCATGCTGCGCAGGAAATGGATGGCCTCCAGGTTCTCGCGCCCGCCCAAGTGGTTGGGTATCCACTCGCCGTCCTTGCGGCTGTAGTCGCGGTACAGCATGGACGCGACCGCATCCACGCGCAGGCCGTCGATGCCGAAGCGCTCGATCCAGTACAGCGCATTGCCGGTCAGGTAGTTGCGAACCTCGTTGCGGCCGAAGTTGTAGATCAGCGTGCTCCAGTCCTGGTGAAAGCCTTCACGCGGATCGGAATGCTCGAACAGGTGCGTGCCGTCGAAATGCGCCAGACCATGTGCATCGGTCGGGAAATGCCCGGGCACCCAGTCCAGCAGCACGCCGATGCCGTTGGCGTGCGCGGTTTCGATGAAATGGCGGAAGTCTTCCGGCGAGCCGAAACGGCTGGTGGGCGCATACAGGCCCAATGGCTGGTAGCCCCAGGAGCCGTCGAACGGGTGCTCGTTGATTGGCAACAACTCGATATGGGTAAAGCCCAGTTCTTTCACGTACGGGATCAGCGTATCGGCCAGCTCGCGGTAGCTGAGCCAGCGGTTGCCCTGTTCCGGCACGCGCCGCCAGGATCCCAGGTGCACCTCGTAGATGCTGATCGGCGCATTGAAGGCGTTGGCCTTGCGGCGCACATCACTGGACGGCAGCACTGCGGGCAGTGGCGCCGCCTTCGACGCGGTACCCGGGCGCAACTCTGCGGCAAAGCCATACGGGTCGGACTTGAGTTCGATATGGCCGCCCGCGCCGAGAATTTCATACTTGTACAGCGCACCGGCAGCCACATCGGGCAGGAAGATTTCCCACACGCCGCATTCGCGGCGCAGCCGCATCGGGTGGCGACGGCCGTCCCACAGGTTGAAATCACCCACCACGGACACGCGCTGCGCATTAGGCGCCCAGACGGAAAACGCCACGCCCTGTACGCCATCCAGCTCTTTCAGGTGTGCGCCCAGTACCTGGTAGGGGCGCTGGTGCGTGCCTTCGGCCAGCAGCCATACATCCACATCGCCCAGTACCGCGCCAAAGCGGTACGGATCCTGCAGATCGAACGAGGCATCGCCCCAGCGCACGGCCAGCCGGTAAGGAAAGGCATTCTTGCGGCGCGGGATCTTGCCGGAGAAAAAGCCGCGCGCGTCCACGCGCTCCAGCGTGGCCAGCGTGCGTTCGGTCTTGGTATCGATGACCGATACATCCCCGGCGTCCGGCAACAGCGCGTGCAGCCACAGCACGCCATCGTGCTCGTGCAGGCCCAGGATGGAAAAAGGATCGGCATGGCTGCCGTTGAATAGCGCGTCTATCGCGACCTGATCTGGAAGGGCGAACATGCCTCACCTATTGTTGTTGTGTAACCACTGCAGGCATGCAGAAGCAGGAACTGTGTTGTATATAGGTCAATCTTGCCTGCGCAGCCAATGCAAGGCAACAATCAGAATCACGAACGAAAGCTTGCTGCGTCTCGCTTTCGAACCATCTTTGTAGGATAAGAATGGACAAGGGGAAAAAGGGCATGGATCAGAAAGACTGGTGGCGCGGCGCGGTGATTTACCAGATTTACCCGCGCAGTTTCCGCGACAGCAACAACGACGGGGTCGGCGATTTGCCTGGCATCATCGAGAAATTGCCCTACCTTGCCAGCCTGAATGTCGATGCGATCTGGGTCTCCCCTTTCTTCCGCAGCCCCATGTCAGATTTCGGCTACGACGTTTCCGATTATCGCGATGTCGATCCGCTGTTCGGTACGCTGCAGGATTTTGACCGATTGTTGAAGCAAGCCCACAAGGCCGGGCTGAAAGTGATGATCGACCAGGTGCTGTCGCACACATCCGAGCAACATGCGTGGTTCGTGGAAAGCCGCGCCAGCCGCGACAACCCCAAGGCCGACTGGTACGTGTGGGCGGATGCCAAACCCGATGGCACGCCCCCCAACAACTGGCTGTCGGTGTTCGGTGGCAGCGCCTGGCAATGGGATAGCCGGCGGCGCCAGTACTACCTGCACAACTTTCTGACCAGCCAGCCTGACCTGAACTTCCACTGCAAGGATGCGCAGAAGGCCATCTTGGGCGAGGTGGAATTCTGGCTCAAGCGCGGTGTGGACGGTTTGCGGCTGGATGCGTGCATCTTCCAGTTTCACGACAAGCAGCTACGCGACAACCCGCCCGCCAAGGTGGTCGATACCATGTCGGTGGACGTGTCCAACCCCTACGGCATGCAACGCCACAAGTACGACAAGTCGCGGCCGGAAAACCTCAAGTTCCTGCAGAAGCTGCGCAAGTTGCTGGATCAGTACGGCGCCAGCAGCCTGGGTGAAATCGGCGACGATGATTCCCCCAAGCGCATGGCCGAATACACGGCAGACAACGACAAGCTCAACCAGGCGTACAGCTTCAACCTGCTGACCGAGCAGTTTTCCGCTGCCTTCATCCGCGAACAGGTGGAAGACATGGAACGCCGGCTGTTCGAGCACAAGACTCCCGGCTGGGCGTGCTGGTCGATCGGCAACCACGATGTGCCGCGCGTGGCCACGCGCTGGGGCAAGAATGCCGGCGGGCCGGTGTTCTCCAAGCTGATGCTGGCGCTGGTCACCAGCCTGCGCGGCTCCAGCTGCCTGTACCAGGGCGAAGAACTGGGCCTGCCCGAAGCCGAGCTGGCATATGAAGACATCCAGGACCCCTACGGCAAGACCTTCTGGCCCGAATTCAAGGGCCGTGATGGCTGCCGTACCCCGATGCCGTGGCAGAAGAGCAGCGACTACGCCGGGTTTTCCGATGTGAAGCCCTGGCTGCCGATTCCCACCACGCATGCGGCGCTGGCAGTCGATACACAGGAAAAGCCGCGCGAATCCGCACTCAACTTCAGCCGCAAGTTCCTGGCCTGGCGCCGCCGGCAGCCCACGCTGATCCACGGTGACATCGCCTTCCTGGATGCACCGGAGCCCTTGCTGGTATTCACGCGCACGCATGGCAAGGAAACGCTGCTGGTGGCGTTCAACCTGAGCAACGAGCCGCACAACTGGCCGCTGCCCAAGGCGCTGCGCAATGCCAAGGCGCTGGATGGCCACGGCCTGCACGGCGGCGTGCTGGAGCTGGGCAAGCTGCAGATGAGTGGCTACGGCGCCTACTACGGCCGTATCTAGCCGCGCACCGGGGGTAAACGCACGCTGCGCGCGGCCACACTCATACCGTGGCTGCGCGCACCGCAAGGTGCTGGGTGGCGATATACGACAACACCATCTGCGCCGGCATCGGGCGTGAGAACAGGTAGCCCTGCAGCTCGTTGCACCCCTGGGCAGACAACAGCGCCTGTTGCCCGGCGGTTTCCACCCCTTCCGCCACCACCGACAGGCCCAGCGCGTGCGCCAGCTGAATGATGGCGCCCACCAGCACGCGGGCATCGGTATCCGTCTCGATATCCTGCACGAAAGAGCGATCTATCTTCAGCTCTTGCGGGGTAAAGCGGCGCAGGTAGGCCAGGCTGGAATAACCGGTACCGAAATCATCAATGGCGATTTTCACCCCCAGCTCGTTGAAGCGCGACAAGATGCGCAATGAGTGCTCGACATCGTTCATGGCCACGGATTCGGTCAGCTCCAGCGTGAGCATTTCCGGCGGCAGCGCATAGCGCTGCAGCACCTGCTGCACGGTACCCACCAGCGCTTCATCGCGGAACTGCAGCGCCGATACGTTCACCGCCACCGGGATACGCGCACCGCCACGCCACCACTCTGCCGCCTGCCGGCAGGCTTCATTGAGCACCCACGCGCCCATTTCCACGATCAGGCCGAAGCGCTCGGCCTCGGCAATGAACATGCCTGGTGCTACCAGCCCGCGCTCGGGGTGCTGCCAGCGCAGCAATGCCTCCACACTGGATAGCCGGCCGGTTGCCGCTGCCACCTTGGGCTGGTAATGCAGCAGGAACTCGCCACGGTTCAGCGCCAGCCGCAGATCGCGCTGCAGATCGAGCAGGCGCTCGGAACCGGCATCCATTTCGCTGCTGTAATAGCGGTAGGTGCCCTTGCCTGCCTGCTTGGCGTGATACATCGCCGCATCGGCATTGGGCATCAGCCGGGCGGCGTCGCTATCGTCCGGGTAGACGGCAATGCCCACCGATGCAGACAGCATCAGCTCGTGCGCGTCCAGCTCGATCACCTGCTTGATGCTCTCGATCAGCCGTTCGGCCAGCAACGATGCACTGGCCCGGTCATCCACCTGCTCCATCAGCACCACGAACTCGTCGCCACCGATACGCGCCACGGTATCGGTGCTGCGCGCCACGGTCAGCAGGCGCGCGGCAATCAGGCGCAACACCTCGTCACCCGCCGGGTGCCCCAGCGTATCGTTCACCGGCTTGAAGCCGTCCAGATCGACAAACAGCAGGCACACGCGATGGCCTTGCCGGTCGGCCTGCGCAATGCAGTGCTCCAGCCGGTCCTGGAAGCGCAGCAGGTTGGCAAGCTTGGTCAGCGGATCCTGGAAGGCGATGCGCGTGAGCGCCTGGTTGGCCTCCTGCAGCGAGGACGCCCATTTCGCCTTGTGCGATTGCAGGCGCGCATCCTGGATCGATGCCAGCAAGGTCACGCCCAGCAGGGTCAGCGATCCCAGCCCCACCAGTACTCCCAGGCCGGAGCCCCGCAGGCCGCTGCTGGCACGGCAGATGCTGCCGGGCGGGAAATGCGCGGCCATCATGCCGCTGTAATGCATGCCGGCAATGGCAGCGCCCATCACCAGCGCCGCGGCAATCTGCCAGCGCCACACGCGGCCACCGGGATGCGTGCGCATCCAGAAGAAAATCAGCAGCGACGCCAGCGAGGCGCCCACTGCAATCAGCGCCGAGACCAGCACCCAGCCCCACGCCCACACGATGCCCGGCAGCATCTGCATCGCGAACATGCCGGTGTAATGCATCGCGCAGATGCCGGCGCCCATCGCCAGCGCCCCTACCAGCAGATGCGTACGCCGCAGCTGCGGCCGGCTGGCGATCTGCAGCGCAATGCCCGATACCGCCACTGCGGCCAGCCACGACCAGCCGGTGGTGAGCGGGTCATACCCGATGGCCACCGGCAGCGAAAACGCCATCATGCCGACGAAATGCATCGACCAGATGCCGGTGCCCATCGCTACCGAACCACTGGCCCACCACCAGCGCGCCGCGCGTGGCCCCGATGAAGTCACGCGCCGGGCCAGATCGAGCGCCACATAGGATGCCAGTACCGCCACCATGATGGACAGGATGACCAGCGAACGGGAATAACTGACCGGCAGGAATAGCGCCATGGTTACCCCGCTGCCCGGGCCGGCGGCACCGCCACGGGATCAAGCATGAACAGGCACATGAACAGCCCGCTTGCAGCGCGAGCGCCAGCCACCGAGCAAGCGGACTGCGCGGGGTGGCCGGCACGGCGTGTATGGGCACGGATGAAAACAGTCAGGGTCATCGATCAGAAAGGCTCTGGCAAGGCATAGCCGCAGTATAGCTGGCGCACGCATGTTGGCCTGACGGCGCGGCGAGAAGTCGAGTAAAATAGTCGGCTTCTCCAAGTTCTGGACACCCCGCGCCATGCTCGATGCCTTGCGTGAAACCATCCGCGTGATCAAGGAACGCGACCCCGCAGCCCGCTCGCACTGGGAAGTGGTGTTGTGTTATCCGGGCTTGCACGCGATTGCGTTTCATCATGCCGCACATGCGCTCTGGCAGCGCGATTGCCGGCTGCTGGCACGGCTGGTTTCGCATCTGGGGCGTTTTTTCACCGGTATCGAAATCCACCCGGGCGCGCAGATCGGCCGCCGCGTGTTCATCGACCATGGCATGGGCATCGTGATCGGCGAAACCGCCATCATCGGCGACGACTGCACGCTGTACCACGGCGTGACGCTGGGTGGCACCTCGCTCAATGGCGGCAAGCGCCATCCCACTCTGGAAGCCGGCGTGATCATCGGCGCAGGCGCCAAGATCATCGGCCCGGTAGTGATCGGCGCCGGTGCCAAAGTGGGCTCGAACGCGGTGGTGAACAAGCCGGTCCCTGCCGGCGCCACCGCGGTGGGCATCCCAGCGCGCATCCTGGAAGAAAGCCAGCAGGCACGCGCGGCCAAGGCCGAATCGCTGGGGTTTTCCGCCTACGGCATTTCCGGCGACCTGAACGATCCGATGATCAAGGCCATCCATGGTTTGCTCGATCACTCGGTCACCACCGACCAGAAGGTTGAGGCAATCCTGAAAAAGCTCGAAGCAATGGGCATCGATTGCGCCGCAGTGCGTGCCAGCCAGGATCAGTTCGACCCGCAATACCTGAACAAGATCGTTGATTGAGCACTGGCGCTGCCCACTTTGCCGCACTGCGGCAACCGTGGGAAGGCGGGCCGGCTTTAGTTGACTAAATCACTAGGGTATTTTAAGATAGCCACAGTCAAGAGCCACTTGACCGACTGAACCAGCAACAGGACAACCGCACCCGATGCGCCTCACCACCAAAGGCCGTTTTGCCGTGACTGCCATGCTCGATCTGGCCCTGCGCCAGTCCGGCGGCCCTGTCACGCTGGCCGGGATCAGCGAGCGCCAGCGGATTTCGCTGTCCTATCTGGAGCAATTGTTCGGCAAGCTACGCCGCCGCGAGCTGGTGGACAGCGTGCGCGGCCCGGGCGGTGGTTATTGCCTGGCCAAGCCGGCGCTGGAGATCACCGTGGCCGCCATCATCTGTGCGGTGGATGAACCGCTGGATGCCACGCAATGCGGCGGCAAGGAAAACTGCCACGATGACGGCCGCTGCATGACGCACGACCTGTGGGCCAGTCTGAACAGCACCATCTACGACTACCTGAAGTCGGTGACGCTGGCGCAGCTGGTGGAAGAACAGCACGAGAAACAGCGCCGGCGCGCCGAGTGCAGCAGCAAGGTACTGGTCGACGCCCGCAACAAGCAGCACCCCGAATTCACCGTGCAGCCCTGAGCGCGCGGCAGCATACAGAACAGCAGCATGAATCAGGCGCCGCCAGCGCCAGCCGAAGGAAACAGCAATGAGCAAGCCGATCTATCTCGATTACTCCGCCACCACCCCGGTTGATCCGCGCGTGGCGCAGGAAATGATCCCGTATCTGACCGAAATGTTCGGCAACCCGGCATCGCGCAGCCACGCCTACGGCTGGGAAAGCGAAGCCGCGGTGGAAGATGCGCGCGAGGAAGTCGCCGGGCTCGTCAATTGCGATCCCAAGGAAATCGTCTGGACATCGGGCGCTACCGAATCGAACAACCTCGCCATCAAGGGCGCGGCGCAGTTCTACAAGACCAAGGGCAAGCACGTGATCACCGTGAAGACCGAGCACAAGGCCGTGCTCGATACCACGCGTGAACTGGAGCGCCAGGGTTTTGAAGTGACCTATATGGACGTGCAGGACAACGGTCTGCTCGATCTGGCAGCACTGAAGGCCGCCATCCGCCCGGATACCATCCTGATCTCGGTGATGTTCGTGAACAACGAAATCGGCGTGATCCAGGATATCCCGGCCATCGGCGAGCTGTGCCGCGAGAAAGGCATCATTTTCCATGTCGACGCCGCACAGGCCACCGGCAAGGTGGTGATCGACCTGCAGGCGCTGAAAGTGGACCTGATGAGCTTCTCCGCCCACAAGACCTACGGCCCGAAAGGCATCGGCGCGCTGTACGTACGCCGCAAGCCACGCGTGCGCCTGGAAGCGCAGATGCACGGTGGCGGCCACGAGCGCGGTTTCCGCTCGGGCACGCTGGCCACGCACCAGATCGTCGGCATGGGCAGCGCCTTCCGCATTGCGCATGAAGACATGGGCACCGAGCTGGAACGCATCCGCATGCTGCGTGATCGCCTGTGGGCTGGCCTGAACGATATCGAGGAAGTGCACCTGAACGGCGACATGGAACAGCGTGTGCCGCACAACCTGAATGTGAGCTTCAACTATGTGGAAGGCGAGAGCCTGATCATGGCGCTGAAGGAGCTGGCAGTGTCGTCGGGCTCGGCCTGTACCTCTGCCTCGCTGGAGCCATCTTACGTATTGCGTGCGCTCGGTCGCAGCGACGAACTGGCCCATAGCTCCATCCGCTTCACCATCGGCCGCTTCACCACGGTGGAAGACATCGATTTCACCATCAAGCTGGTGCACCAGAAGATCGGCAAGCTGCGTGAGCTGAGCCCACTGTGGGATATGTACAAGGAAGGGGTGGACATCTCGACCATCGAATGGGCCGCCCACTGATTTTTGGGTGCCTCGTCGCAGCATGCGGCGTTGCACAGCCGCTCGTTTACAAGACGTAAACGTCGCGACTGCGTGCCTTGCCTGCCACGACGATCCACCCCAAAACATTTGGATCGGTCAAGGGGCAGACGGGGCAAGCGCAGTGAAATGGATTGGGGCTCAGGCCCATTTGGTGCGATGACTGATCGCTGCTTGCTATGCGATACATCACCTTTGACCGGTTGCAGCCGGTCACGCAGAACGAATACTGAACTTGGAGAAACAACATGGCATATAGCGAAAAGGTACTCGACCATTACGAGAACCCGCGCAACGTGGGTGCGTTCGAGAAGGGTGACGACACCGTGGGTACCGGCATGGTTGGCGCGCCGGCCTGTGGCGACGTGATGAAGCTGCAGATCAAGGTCGGCAGCGATGGCGTGATCCAGGATGCCAAGTTCAAGACCTACGGCTGTGGCTCGGCCATTGCGTCATCGTCGCTGATCACCGAATGGGTGAAGGGCAAGACGCTGGACGAAGCAATGGCCATCAAGAACACGCACATCGCCGAAGAACTGGCACTGCCGCCGGTGAAAATCCATTGCTCGATCCTCGCCGAAGATGCCATCAAGGCTGCGGTCGAAGATTACAAGAAAAAACACGCTTGATCAGCGACTGCGCGGGGCTTGCCCCGTGTCGCCACCACACTGGAGTTACACATCATGGCACTCACGCTTTCTGAACGCGCAGCCAACCACGTTGCCGGCTTCCTTGCCCGCCGCGGCAAGGGCCTGGGCGTACGGCTGGCCGTGAAAACCGCCGGCTGTTCCGGTATGGCATACAAGCTGGAATTCGTCGATGCAACGCTCGATACCGACATGATGTTCGAGAGCTTCGGCGTAAAGATTTTCACCGATGCCAAATCGCTGCCGTATATCGACGGCACCGAGCTCGACTACGCGAAGGAAGGCTTGAATGAAGGTTTCAAGTTCAACAACCCCAACGTGAAGAACGAGTGCGGCTGCGGCGAAAGCTTCCACGTGTGATCCACCGCTGCCGATGCAATCGCCATGAGGGGTAAGGTGCAAACCGCCCCTCTTGCTTTTGCTGGCTGGCCCAGAGCTGTGCGCCATGACCTTTGATTTCAGCCTGCCCCACTTTGCCCTGTTCGGGCTGCCCACCACGTTTGCGCTGGATCGCAACGTGCTGGACGCCGCTTACCGCAAGCTGCAGGCCGAATACCACCCGGACCGCTTTGCCGCCGCAGACGACGCGCAGAAGCGCCTGAGCCTGCAGATTGCCACCCAGGTGAACCAAGGCTACCAGGCACTGAAATCGCCATTGGCGCGCGCGCGCTACCTGCTGCAGCTCAATGGCGTGGATACGCAGGAAGAAACCAATACCGCCATGCCGGTGGACTTCCTGATGCAGCAGATGGAATGGCGCGAAGCCATCGGTGACGCGAAGGCCGCACGCCATGGCGATGCGCTGGAAGCCCTCGCGGTCGAGATCGCGGCCGCCACGCAAACGCAGATTGCCGAACTGGGCCAGTTGCTGGATCAGCAGCAAGACTGGCTGGCTGCCGCTGCGGCGGTGCGCAAGCTGCGCTTCTTGGAAAAACTGGCCGAAGAAGTCGATGACGCCATCGACGTGGTGATGTTTTGAGCTGTAACCCGGCGCCTGCACGGCGCCCCCTCGTGAGCGTGATCTAGATGTTGCTGCAAATTTCCGAACCCGGCATGAGCGCCGCACCGCACCAGCACCGGCTGGCGGTGGGCATAGATCTTGGCACTACCAATTCGCTGGTGGCCACCGTGCGCAGCGGCAGCCCGGTCTGCTTGCCTGATGAAAACGGCCGCGCCCTGCTGCCCTCGGTGGTGCACTACGCCGGCGACAAAACCGTGACCGTCGGCCATGCCGCGCAGGCACGCCAGAACCAGGACCCGGCCAACACCGTGGTATCGGTAAAGCGCTTCATGGGCCGCGGCCTGCACGATGTGGCCGATGCCGCCACGCCGTACCGCTTTGTCGACGAACCCGGCATGCTCAAGCTGCAGACCGTTGCCGGCATCAAGAGCCCGGTGGAAGTCTCTGCCGACATCCTCACCACGCTCAAGGCGCGCGCGGAAGCCAGCCTGGGTGGCGAGCTGGTAGGCGCGGTGATCACCGTGCCCGCATATTTCGATGATGCACAGCGCCAGGCCACCAAGGATGCCGCCATGCTGGCCGGCATCAATGTGCTGCGTTTGCTCAATGAGCCCACCGCGGCGGCCATTGCCTATGGCCTCGATAACGCGGCCGAAGGCACTTATGTGATTTACGACCTGGGTGGCGGCACCTTCGATGTCTCCATCCTGGAACTGACGCGCGGCGTGTTCGAAGTGCGCGCCACCAGTGGCGATTCGCAGCTGGGTGGCGACGATTTCGATCACCGCTTGCATTGCTGGATACTCGAACAGGCCGGCCTGTCGCAACTGAATGACCGCGATACCCGCCTGCTACTCACCAAGGCGCGCCAGGCGAAGGAAACGCTGACCGATCACGAGCGCACGCAGATCACCGCCAGGCTCTCGGATGAAACCTTGGTCGACGTGGAACTGACTGCCGGCGTGTTCCAGCAGATCACCGCGCACCTGGTACAGAAAACCATTGCCCCGCTGCGCCGTGCACTGCGCGATGCCAGGCTGGGCGTGGACGACATCAAGGGCGTGGTGCTGGTGGGCGGTGCCACGCGCATGCCGCACGTGCGCCACGCGGTGGCCGAGCTGTTTGGCCGCGAGCCGCTGACCAATCTCGACCCGGACAAGGTGGTGGCGCTGGGTGCCGCCATGCAGGCCGATGTACTGGCCGGCAACAAGGGCGATGACGACTGGCTGCTGCTGGATGTGATCCCGCTGTCCTTGGGGCTGGAAACCATGGGCGGGCTGGTGGAGAAAGTCATCCCGCGCAACAGCACCATCCCCACGGCGCGCGCGCAGGAGTTCACCACCTTCAAGGACGGCCAGACCGCGATGGCGGTGCATGTATTGCAGGGCGAGCGCGAGCTGGTCAGCGATTGCCGTTCGCTGGCGCGCTTCGAGCTGCGCGGTATTCCGCCCATGGTGGCCGGCGCCGCGCGCATCCGCGTCACCTTCCAGGTGGATGCCGATGGCCTGCTCAGCGTATCCGCACGCGAGCAAAGCACCGGCATCGAAGCCAGCATCATGGTCAAGCCCAGCTATGGCCTGTCGGATGACGAGATCGGCCGCATGCTGCGCGAATCCATGCAGCACGCCGAAGGCGACATGCATGCGCGCAAGCTGGGCGAAGCCCGCGTGGAAGCCGAGAGCATCCTTGCCGCCACGCGCGCCGCGCTGCAGCTCGATGGCGATTTGCTCAGCCATGATGAACGCGCCGACGTGGAAGCCGCACTGACTTCCACCGATGCCGCCATTGCCGGCCACGATGCCGATGCAGTGCGCCTGGCAGCCGAAGCGCTCAACGAGGCCACCAGCGAGTTTGCCGCGCGCCGCATGGACCGCGCGGTCAGCCGTGGCCTGTCCGGCCAGAAGATCAACGAGCTGTAAACGGGCGCTTGCCGCGTGCGGCTTGGCTGCGGGCCAGTGCCAGCCACAGCCGGAGCGCACGCGCATCGACTCGAGTAAACTGCGTTTTCTGCCCGCCCCGTCAACCGGCGCGTGCAAACAGACTTTGAACAGGTTCCAGGATCGCCATGACCAAGATCGTCGTCCTTCCCCACCCGCAGCTCTGCCCGCAAGGCAGCACCTTCGATGCAGAGCCGGGCACCAGCATCTGCAATGCGCTGATCTATCATGACATTTTCATCGAGCACGCCTGCGAGCAATCGTGTGCCTGCACCACCTGTCACGTGGTGGTGCGCCAGGGCTTCAACAGCCTGGAAGCGGCCGAGGAAGAAGAGGAAGACATGCTCGACAAGGCGTGGGGGCTGGAAGCGCAGTCGCGGCTGTCGTGCCAGGCCCTCATTGCCGATACCGAGCTGGTGGTCGAAATCCCCAAGTACACCATCAACCACGCGCGCGAGGAAAACCACTGATGGCCAGCGAGAGCCTGTTGCGTGTCGAAGCCGCGCTGCTCTCGGCCGGCGTCAGCACCGAAATCGTCGAGTTCGATGCCTCGACAAAGACCAGCGCCGATGCGGCCGCCGCCATCGGCTGCACGGTGGCACAGATCGCCAAATCAGTGATCCTGCGTGCCAAGCAGAGCGAGCGCCATGTACTGGTGATCACCAGCGGCATCAACCGCGTGGATGAAAAAGCCGTGGCAGCACTGGTGGGCGAGAAGATCGGCCGTGCCGATGCCGATTTCGTCCGCGAGAAAACCGGCTACGTGATTGGCGGCGTATCGCCACTGGCGCACGCGCACGAGCCCATCACATTGATCGACGAAGACCTGCTTGCCATGGCAGAAATCTGGGCTGCCGCCGGCACGCCCAACAGCGTATTCAAGCTCAGCCCCGTGCAACTGCTGGCATTGACCGCTGGCCGCGTGGCCCGCGTGAAAGAGGAGAAAACAGCATGAAATGGACCGATAGCCGTGAAATCGCCATCGCGCTTGCCGAGACCTATCCGGATCTCGACCCGCTGACCATCAACTTTGTTGATCTGCGCAACCGGGTACTGGCCCTGCCCGGCTTTGACGACAATCCGGCGCACAGCGGCGAGAAAATCCTCGAAGCCATCCAGATGACGTGGATAGACGAAGCCGACTGAACGGGCGCACGCAAATCACGAGTGTTGCATGCAAGCTGTTTGCAACACTTCTCAACAAAGCGACAATGCAAAGCCGTTTAGAATCGGCCAGCCATTCCGTTTTCATATTGTTGCTCACGTGAACCCGCCAGCCCAAACCAAACTGCCCAGGCGCACCAGCATTGCCCAAGTGATCCTCGCCAGCCGCGAGAGGCTGGCGGCTTTGTTGCTTGATGCCGATAACCCGCACTTCCAGACCGAAGTCATCATGCTGGCGGCACAACTGCAAAGCGCGTGCAGCCGCAACCGCAATGTGGCGCTGGCCATGACCTTGCTGGCGCAGGATACGCAATACGCTACTCGCCATGCGGTGGACGTGGCAGTGGTGGTGGAGCTGGCACTCAGGCGGCTGGGCCAGAACGAGAGCGAGCGCCGCTCCGTCATCGCCGCCGCGCTCACCATGAATATCGGCATGCAGACACTGCACGAGCAACTGGATCAGCAATCCGGCCCGCTCACCGCCGAACAACGCCAGACCATGCAATCGCACCCGCTGGTCAGCATGGATGAGCTGCGTGGCCGTGGTGTATCCGATACCGTGTGGCTCAACTGCGTGCTGCAACATCATGAAACACCCGATGGCCGTGGCTACCCCAACAAACTCAAGGGCGACAAGCTGCGTTTCGAAGCCCGCTTGCTGGGCCTGGCGGACCGTTACTGCGCGCTGCTATCCAAGCGCGCGTGGCGTGCGGCCAAATCGGTGGACAGCGCGCTGGCGCAATCCATCTCGCCATTGAGCGCCGGCGTGGACGACAAGCTGGACCGCCTGTTCATGGAAACGCTGGGCTT
Source organism: Andreprevotia sp. IGB-42 (assembly GCF_009848685.1). Classification (GTDB taxonomy): domain Bacteria; phylum Pseudomonadota; class Gammaproteobacteria; order Burkholderiales; family Chitinibacteraceae; genus Andreprevotia. The sequence goes on along the minus strand of NZ_WXTX01000007.1, from coordinate 161,556 downwards.
TTACCCGCCCGGCAGCGTGGTGCAGCTCTACAGCGGCGAAATCGGCGTGGTCAAACGCCCCGGCGAGCATGAACTGGTGCCGGTGGTGCAGGCATTGTTCGATGCACACATGCAGCCGCTGCCGGCCCCGGTGGAACGCCTGAATGGGCCACCCGATGGCGGCATTCTCAACGTATTCGAAACCGAGTTCCTGCAGGTGCCCATCGTTCCCGCCAGCATCTGGGGTGATGATGCCTACCTGCCTGAACCACAGCCAACCCAGGAACAAGAATGAGCTTCAAGGACAACCTCGCCACGCTGCCCGCCATCGACCACTTGGCCGCGCTGGAATTGCTGGACGGCGACACCATCATCGCCCGCATCGAGAACAAGCCCGGCCAGGCCGGCAGCGTGCGCGTGTACCACGCGCTGTACCAGGAATTTGGCGCCATCAACGCCACCGCAGCCGACAAGGGCCTGCGCATCTACGCCGAGCACACCGCAGACGCCGAAGCCAACCCCGGCAACCACCCGAACATCGACCGCCTGTTTGCGCTGGCCAAGGGTGAAACGCCGCTGGCGGTGCGCCTGATCACGGCCTGAACCCCCAGGCCGTGCAGCTGCTCGGCAAGATCAGCGCAAGTCTTGCCGGGCAGATCAACGCACAGTTCCCGCACCTGCAACGTGTGCGCGAACACGCCAGGATAGAGGCGCCCCGCGTGGCGATCTCGGTATTCGATCACTGGCTGCGCGATCCTGCACAATGGCCGCTGCTGGATTGCAACGACGGCCCGGAGCGCATCGCGCGTAACCGCAAGTTCGCCGCCCACTGGGCTGCCCTCTTCGATCTCACCGCGGTTTATACAGTGCGGAACCGCGGTCGCTGGCCACATAAATCCAGACTGATCATCAAGCGCTATACCAACCGGCAAGGGTTTCTCGACCAGTGCCGTTTCGACGCAAACCCTACGCCGTCCCAATTCGTGATCCTGCCGGAGTATGGCTGCATCTACGCGGAATCGTGGGACGATACCAATCTGCTTTATTGCAACGACAGGCAAGCCGCGGAACCCGTCCTGCAATTGGCACGAGATGCCGGCCTGCATGTACTGGATTGCGAGATCTGAGTCGCAATCCGCACGGAGTAGTGTCTGTTCAATCGGGCAATTGGCCTGCGTTCAGCTGCCATTCAAAGCGTGGCATATTAAAAAACCCTGCTGACCAATGGGGATCGCAGCATCGTCATGGCTGCCCGGCCTGACCAATGCCCATCGCAGCAATCCATCCCGTGCCTGGCAAACACAATGATGTGATTCAGTGCAAACCGATGCCGGCTTGCCGCTGTACAGCGGCCGCTGATCCCCCAATCGGCATGCTCGCTGCAGTCCATATTCTATATTGCCGCCGTCATGAAGAAGCTGCAAACTGGCGGAAAGAAACCAACCATGCAACTTTCATATGGCTAGTATAGCCAACGCCAATATCCGGTCATGCAGCCTGCATACCCGCCAGCAGCATCGCGCGCGGCTTCATGGCGCAGCGGCTGCCGGGCGGCGATGGCAACACGGCACACCGTTCCATCTCTCCCAGGAGTTCTCATATGCGTATTGCCCAGGCAATCATTGCCGGCCTCACTGGCCTCGCGCTGCTGCTGCCCGCCCTCAGCATGGCGGGCCCTACCCCGCTCAGCCGCAAGGTACAGACCCGCGAAAACATGGAAGGCAGCATTCCGCGCCCGGATCAGGAAAAAGCCGCGCAAGCCAAGCTTGATGCGCTGTACCAGAAAACCGGCAAGCGCCCCAACATCATCTGGCTGGTAGTCGACGACATGGGCTTTGGCGATGTCGGCGGGCCGTGGGGCGGCGGTGCGCATATCGGCGCAGCCACACCCAATATCGACCAGTTTGCGCGTGAGGGGCTGGCGCTGACCTCCACCTATTCACAACCCACCTGCACCCCTACCCGCTCCGCCATCCTGACCGGCCGCCTGCCGGTACGCACCGGGCTGACGCGCCCCATCCTGGCGGGGGACAAACTCAAGATGAACCCATGGGCCGGGGAAACCAGCATTGCCAAGATCCTCTCCGATGCCGGTTACTACACGGTGCTGAGCGGCAAATGGCATGTCGGCGAGCTGGAGGGCATGCGCCCGTTCGACGTCGGCTTCGATGAATACTATGGCTACTATGCAGCGCAGAAGGAAATCACCCAGTCGCTGGATGAACGCAAATACCCGGACCTGGTGCTGGACCCGGAAAAACTCGCCGCCTACAAGAGCATGCACGCGTCCAGCGCACTGGAGTATGGCAAGAAAGGCGGCCAGGAGCAGATCATCGAGCCCACCACCAGCGTGGAGCAATTTGCCGAGGCCGACATCAAGCTGGCCGACTGGTCGATCAACAAGATCAAGACACTGGCCAAATCCGGCAAGCCTTTCTTCCTTAGCCACGATTTCATGAAAGTGCACGCGGACAACTTCCCCAGCAAGGAATTCAAGGGCAAGAGCGCCAGCAAGTACCCGTACAAGGATGCGGTGGTGGAAGTCGATGCGCTGATCGGGCGCATCCACCAGGCGGTCAAGGAAGCGGGCATCGAAGACAACACCTTCATCTTCATCACCTCCGACAACGGCCCGCAAATGGACAGCTGGCCCGATACCGGCTTCACGCCGTTTCGCGGCGGCAAAGCCTCCGCCTGGGAAGGCGGCGTGCGCGTGCCGGGCATTGCGTACTGGAAGGGCATGATCCAGCCGCACGAAAGCGCCGAGCTGTTCGATCTGATGGACCTCTTCAACACCTCCATCCACATCGCCGGCGCGGATGCCCGCATCCCCACCGACCGCTTCATCGACGGCATCGATCAATCGTCGTTCCTGCTGGCGGATAACGGCAACAGCCGGCGCGAGAACGTGTACATCTGGGTAGAACAGGATCTGATGGCCATGCGCATGCGCGAGTACAAGATCCACTTCCAGGTCACGGTGCCGGAACAGCAGTGGATGGATATCGACATGTCCACCAAGCAGAAGGTGGGCCTCGCGCCGTGGCTGTTCAACCTGTACATCGACCCCAGGGAGCAAACGCCGGTGGGCCACCGCGGCAACGCGTGGCTGGCCAGCATGGCGGCAGAAGCCAAGGCCCATGCGGCCACCTTCAAGAAATATCCGCCCAAGGATGTGGGCCTCGGGCAGTAAGCGCGTTCACCCGGCCAGCAGCGCAGCATCGATGCCACGTCGATGCGCGCTGGCTAGCCGCCGCGCTGCTTCAGGGGGCACCACAGATTGTGGTCGCAGGCAGCAAAGCGGCCAGACCGCAGTGAACTGATCCGGCATACCGCATTACGGCAAGCCTGCTGCAGGGCTGGTCACTTCATGGAAAAACGCAATGCACAAGAAATACAGATTGCCGGCGCTGCTGGCCGGCAGCTTGCTGGCTACCCTGGCCTGCGCCGAAGAAGGCGGCACCGGCCACTACATGCCAGGCTCGATGTCGTCGTTCATCGACAGCGTGCCCCCCGCCCCCACTTTCCTGATGCGCCTGAATGCGCTGCATTACGGCGGCGACATGGGCAAGAACATCAAGGTGCCGATTGCCGGCAATATCGTTGCCGATGCCGATGTGGATATCGACGGCCTCGGCCTCACCATGGTATGGCGGCCGGACATCACGCTGCCGGAAAACTGGTCTTACGCGATGGGTGGCACCATTCCGGTCATCAAGGTCGATGTACATGCACGCGGTACTGCCGCAGCGCTCAATGGCCAGCCCGGCCGTGAACTGAGTGATTCCGATTCCGGCCTGGGCGATATCATGCTGATGCCGCTGATGGTGGCGTACCAGGTCTCACCCGATTTCTCCAGCAACTTCCGCATCTCCGCGTATGCGCCCACCGGCCGCTATACCGAGGGCAAGCTTGCCAATACCGGCAAGAACTACTGGAGCTTCGAGCCCACGCTGGGGCTGATGTACTTCGGCAAGCAGAACGGCATCGAGGCATCGCTATTCAGCGGTATCACCTTCAATACCCGCAACAAGGATTCCGACTACCAGACCGGTACGCAAATCCATTTCGACGGCACCGTGGCCCAGCATTTCCCGCTGTGGGGAGGCCTCGCCGGTGCGGGGCTGTCTGCGTATTACTACAAGCAGGTGGAGGGGGACAGCGGTTCGGGCGCCACGCTGGGCGATTTCAAGGCCAAGACCATCGGCTATGGCCCAGCGCTGTCCTACGTTGGCAAATACCAATCACACACCATCAGCGCCGAGCTGAAGTGGCTGCATGAAAACGATACCGACAACCGCCTGAAGGGCGATACGCTGTTCTTCAAGTTGCTGAGCAACTTCTAACACACACCGGCCCAGCGCTAGCCGGCAGCGGATGCAAAAAGCCGATCAGTTGATCGGCTTTTTGCATCATGCGGCGAGGCAAGGCCCCCGCCCCGCCATCAGGTTTCCTGGTAATTCGGCCCGCCACCGCCTTCCGGCGTCACCCAAGTGATGTTCTGGCTGGGGTCCTTGATGTCACAGGTCTTGCAGTGGATGCAGTTGGCGGCATTGATCTGCAGCCTAGGTCCGGCGCCATCACGCACGATCTCATATACGCCGGCAGGGCAATAGCGCTGCTCCGGCGCATCGTAATCAGCCAGATTCAGCGTGATCGGCACCGCGGCATCGGTCAGCTTCAGATGACAGGGCTGGTTTTCCTCGTGTGCCACGTTGGACAGGAACACCGACGACAGCTTGTCGAAGCTGATCTTGCCATCGTACTTGGGATACTTGATCGGCGTGCTTTGCGCCGCCGGCTTCAGACAGGCATGGTCGGCCTTGCCATGGCGCAACGTCCACGGCAGGCGCACACCCAGGCTGCCCAGCCACATCTCGACACCACCGTAGATGCTGCCCGCCACATTGCCGAACTTCGACAAGGCCGGCTTCACATTGCGCACCTTGTCCAGATCCTTCCACACCCACGATGCGCGCAGCGCTTGCGGGTAGGCTGCCAGCTCATCCGCCACGCGGCCGGCCGCCAATGCCTCCACCACCGCTTCTGCCGCCAGCATGCCGGACTTCATCGCGTTGTGGCTGCCCTTGATGCGCGGCACGTTGACGAAGCCGGCCGAGCAACCGATCAGCGCGCCGCCCGGGAACACCAGCTTGGGCAAGGACTGCAAGCCGCCTTCATTGATGGCACGCGCGCCATACGCCAACCGCTTGCCACCCTGCAGCATCTTGCGGATGGCCGGGTGCGTCTTGTAGCGCTGGAATTCATCGAATGGGCTCAGGTACGGGTTGCTGTAGTTCAGGTGCACCACGAAGCCCACCGACACCAGGTTTTCTTCCAGGTGGTACAGGAAGCCACCGCCACCGGTATCGCTGCCCAGCGGCCAGCCTTGCGTATGCATCACCAGGCCGGGCTGATGCTGCTTGGGGTCGATCTGCCACACTTCTTTGAAGCCGATGCCGTACTTCTGCGGCTGCACGCCATCACGCAGGTTGAAGCGCGCTTCCAGCGCCTTGGCGAGCGAGCCGCGCACGCCTTCGCCGATCAGCGTATAGCTGGCCTGCAGCGCCATGCCCGGCGCGTAATCGGCTTTTTCCTTGCCGTCTTTCGCCACGCCCATATCGCCGGTGATCACGCCCCGCACGGCACCGTTGTCGTCGTACAGCACCTCGGCCGCGGTAAAGCCGGGATAGATTTCCACGCCCAGCGCTTCGGCCTGATCGGCCAGCCAGCGGCAGACGTTGGACAGGCTTACCACGTAGTTACCGTGATTGTTCATCAACGGCGGCAACAGCAGGTTGGGGATGCGGTAGGCGCCGTCTTCATCCAGCACCAGGAAGCGGTCTTCCGCCACGGCGGTCTTGAGCGGGGCACTCTGCGCCTGCCAATCCGGAATCAGCTCGTCGAGCGCGATCGGGTCGATCACCGCGCCGGACAGGATATGCGCACCCACTTCGGCACCCTTCTCAAGGATGCACACACCGATTTCGCGGTTTTGCGCAGCGGCCAGTTGCTTGATGCGGATTGCGGCAGCAAGGCCCGCCGGGCCGGCGCCAACGATCAGTACGTCGTAGGTCATTACATCGCGTTGCATGGTCTGCTCTTTCAATCTTGAGTAGAAGGCGCCACCGCAAGCGGGTATCTGTACCCTTGCTGCGGCCGCTGAACCCGGTATTTTCGCACAGCTGGCGCCGGCTGCCGAATCGGCATGCCCGGCACCCCGCCGCACGTCTCGTTCTATCTACATATCCATTTTTTATATATGTATTAGAAAAATAATCCAATTTACAGATATAGGCACTATTCTGCTAAAATCACGCGAAATTATGGAGAAGTGCAATGAAGGCTTTGGTTGCAATCAAACGCGTGATCGATCACAACATCCGGCCACGCATCAAGCCCGATGGCTCTGGCGTTGAAACCGAAAACGTCAAGATGAGCATCAACCCGTTCGACGAAATCGCCGTCGAAGAAGCGCTGCGCCTGAAAACACAGGGCATCGTTACCGAAATCGTTGCCGTCACCATCGGCCATGGGCACGCCCAGGATGTGCTGCGCCACGCACTGGCCATGGGTGCGGATCGCGCCATCCTGGTCGACAGCACCGCACAGCTGCAGCCACTGGCCGTGTCGAAAATCCTCAAGGCAGTGTACGAGCGCGAACAACCGCAGCTGGTGCTGCTGGGCAAGCAGGCGATCGACGACGACGCCGGCCAAGTCGGCCAGATGCTGGCTGCGCTGCTCGATATCGGCCAGGGCACGTTTGCCTCCAAGCTGGAAATCAGTGGCAACGAAGCCATCGTCACCCGTGAAGTGGATACCGGCAGCGAAACCGTGGCACTGCAACTGCCCGCGGTGATCACCACCGACCTGCGCCTGAACGAGCCGCGCTTCGTGAAGCTGCCCAACCTGATGATGGCCAAGAAAAAGCCCATCGAAACCATCCAGGCTACCGATCTGGGCATCGATACCGCCCCGCACCTGAAAGTGACCAACCTGGCCGAGCCACCGGCACGCAAGCCGGGCATCAAGGTGAACAGCGTGGCCGAACTGGTCGAGAAACTGCGTAGCGTGGGGGCAATCTGATGAGCATCCTGATCCTGGCCGAACACGACGGCCAACAACTGAGAAAAGCCGCCCGCCAGACCATCAGCGCCGCCCAGGCCTGGGGCCTGCCGGTCCACCTGCTGCTGGTTGGCGACGATACTGCAGCCGCTGCCGCCAGTGCCGCCAAAGTGGCCGGCGTGGCCCGCGTGATCCGCGTGGATGCACCGCACCTGGCACACCCACTGGCTGAAGACGTCGCTGCGCTGGTGGTATCGCTGGCACGTGATTACAAGATCGTGGTTGCGCCGCACACCACCTTTGCCAAGAACATCCTGCCGCGCGCCGCCGCACTGCTGGACGTAGCCGTGGTGGCCGACGTGATCGGCATCAAGGCGCCCGCCACCTACGCCCGGCCGATTTACGCCGGCAGCGTGCTGGCCACGGTGGAAAACACCGATGCACTGCAGGTGGTCACCGTGCGTGCCACCAGCTTCGATGCCGCTGACGACGGCGGCAACGCCGAGATCACCAGCCTGCCGGCACCGGCGGCCAATGGCAAATCACGCTGGGTATCCGAAGTACGCAATGAATCCGATCAGCCTGACCTTGCCTCCGCCCCCGTGGTGGTATCGGGTGGCCGCTCGCTGGGCGAGCAGTTCCATCAGCTGCTGACCCCGCTGGCGCAAAAGCTGGAAGGCGCCGTGGGCGCTACCCGCGCAGCGGTCGACGCCGGCTACGCGCCGAACGACTGGCAGGTGGGGCAAACCGGCACCATCGTGGCGCCAGGCCTCTACATTGCTGCCGGTATTTCCGGCGCGGCACAGCATCTGGCCGGCATGAAGGACAGCAAGATCATCGTCGCCATCAACCATGATCCGGACGCGGCCATTTTCAGCGTGGCCGACTACGGCCTGGTGGCAGACCTGTTCGAAGCACTGCCGGCACTGACTGCGGCAATCAGCAAGTAACGCGCGCGGTAAAGGCGTGCGCGCGTCAGTAACGGCGCCGCCTTTGCCGGTATCTTGCCTGCCGGGTATCGTCACTGGCGTGCAGATGAGTATAATTCTTATCTACCCAATTTTATCTACATAATCAAGACATTGAAATCATGAGCAAATTCGCCGTAGAAAAAGTGCTGTCGGTACACCACTGGAACGACACGCTGTTCAGCTTCAAGACCACCCGTGATCCGGGCCTGAAATTCGAAAACGGCCAGTTCGTGATGATCGGTCTGGAAGTGGATGGCCGCCCGCTGGCGCGTGCCTACTCGATCGCCAGTGCCAACTACGAAGAGCATCTGGAATTCTTCAGCATCAAGGTGCAGGACGGCCCGCTGACCTCGCGCCTGCAACACCTGAAGGTGGGTGACGACCTGCTGGTATCGCGCAAGCCCACCGGCACGCTGGTGCTGTCCGACCTCAAGCCGGGCAAGAACCTGTATTACTTCTCCACCGGTACCGGCCTCGCGCCGTTCATGAGCCTGATCCAGGATCCGGAAGCGTACGAGAAATTCGACAAGATCGTGCTGTTCCATGGCGTGCGTACCGTATCCGAACTCGCCTATGCCGATTTCATCGAAAACGTGCTGCCGAGCAACGAATTCTTTGGTGAAGAAGTCCGCAACAAGCTGATCTACTACCCCACCGTCACGCGTGAGCCGTTCCGCAATCAGGGCCGCCTGACCGACCTGATCGAATCGGGCAAGCTGTTCGAGGATATCGGCCTGCCGCCGCTGAACCCGGAAACCGACCGCGCCATGCTGTGCGGTAGCCCGGCCATGCTGGAAGACACCTGCAAGCTGCTCGATGCACGCGGCTTCCAGGTTTCGCGCCGTATCGGCGAAGCGGGCGACTACGTGATCGAACGCGCCTTCGTAGAGAAGTAATGCTGCAGGGGCTGATGAAATCAGTCCGAAGCAGCGGTATCAGAAACGGTGTGGCCAAAGCCACGCCGTTTTGCGTTTTCCGCCTTATCATCTGCCATTGTTTGCCGGACCTTCGTTCATGCTCAGCTACCGCCACGCCTTCCATGCCGGCAACCATGCCGATGTACTCAAGCACTTCCTGGTGGTCGAGCTGCTGGGCTATCTCAACCAGAAAGACAAACCGTACTGGTATATCGATAGCCACGCCGGCGCCGGCGCATACAGCCTGACCGAAGGCTACGCCACCAAGAATGCCGAGTTTGAAACCGGCATTGCGCGGTTGTGGCAGCGCGATGACCTGCCCGCACCGCTGGCAAGGTACGTGGACGTGATCCGCGGCTTCAATCCCGATGGGCAGCTCAAGCACTACCCCGGCTCGCCACTCGTGGCGCAGGCCGTGATGCGCGCAGACGACAAGCTGCGCCTGTTCGAGCTGCACCCGAGCGATGCCAAACTGCTGCTGGAGAACGTCGATCACCTGCGCCGCCAGGCGGTGGTGCAGACGGCAGATGGCTTCAACGGGCTGAAATCGGTACTGCCGCCAGCGCCACGCCGTGGCCTGACGCTGATCGACCCGCCGTATGAAGAAAAACACGATTACCAGCGCGTGATCAAGGCACTGGAAGACAGCCTGGCGCGCTTTGCCGGCGGCACCTATGCCATCTGGTACCCGTGCCTGCAGCGCGAAGAGGCCAAGGCATTGCCGGGAAAGCTCAAGGGCTTGCCGGCCAAGTCATGGCTGCGCGCGGAGCTGTTCGTGCAGGGCCCGTCTGCCGATGGTTTCGGCATGCACGGCAGTGGCATGTTCATCCTCAACCCGCCCTATACGCTGCACGCCACCTTGCAAACGGTGCTGCCGGTGCTGGTGGATGCATTGGGGCTGGACCGCGGCGCGCGCTTCCTACTGGAACAGCACGCCGGTTGAGGCCTGATGCCGCTTGGGCAACGACAAGCGGCGCCCCGACAGCTTGCAATAGCTATGCACCCGGCCAGACCGGTTTCAACGGTCGATCACGCCCGGCAGATCAAACCCGCTCAGCGCAGGCCGTAGCGCGCACGTATCTTCGCCAGATCGCCACGCTTCTCCAGCCGTGCAATCGCGGCATCCAGTGCCTGCACATCCGCTTCCGTGGTGCTTTTCTTGCTCAGCATCAGATGCACCGGATCGCTGTTGGGCGTGAACGGCAGTTGCGCCACGTTGAGCTTCACCGTCTGGCGCGACATGTACAGCACCGCACCCACATCGCCCATCAGCAAATCGGCACGCTGCGCCTTGAGCATGCGCAAGCCCTGCTCGAAGCTCTCGAAATGCTGCACCAGCCCGGCGGCCATCAGGTCCGGCAACGATTTGGCGTAGTCATTGCCATACCAGCCGGCATTGGGCGCCAGGATGGCCTCGCGCGCCGACAGCACATCGGCAAAGCCGCGCACCCTGGCAAAGCGGCCCAGATCATCGCCACGCGCAAACAGGCCGGTCACTTCATCCCGGTAGGCCTTGGTAAACCAGCTGAACTGCTTGCGCTCTTCGGTCTCGCTGGCGGCAAACAGCACATCCAGCTGGCCGTCCTTGTGCATCACATGGCGGCGGATACGCGGAATATTGGTCTTGTATTCCAGCTTGCAGCCCGCCTCCTTGAAGATGGCCTGCATCAGCTCCAGATCGAGCCCGACAAACTGCCCCTGCGCATTCTTGTAGCTGTATGGCGCCCAGTCTTCCGGCACCACACTCATGGTCTTGCTGCAGGCAGCCCAGCCACTGCCGGCCAGCAGCAAACCGGCCACGATCCATAGATGTTTTTTCAGCCGCAGCATGGCGACCTCCTTGGTTTGCTGTCTTACAAACTATACGCACGTCACACCGCAAACACCCGAAAAACTGACGGATTGCGGGATGAACGCGTGGCTTTTTCGCTGCAGTGCAGCAGGCAGCGCTCGTCGCTCCGCATTTATATTTTTGTAAATTATATTGTGCGCAATATATTTGTAAGCATAGAATGGAACCGTCATCCAACAACCTGCAAGGATCGCCATCATGAGCACGCTCTACAGCACCACAGCCATCGCTACCGGCGGCCGCAATGGCCATGTCCGCACCACCGACGACAGCTTCTCTGCCGATCTGGCCATGCCGCGCGCACTGGGCGGCAACGGCAAAGCCGGCGCCAATCCGGAACAACTGTTTGCCGCCGGCTACGCCGCCTGCTTCCAGAGCGCGCTGGAGCATGTGGCACGGCTGCAGAAAGCCGCCATCGGCAAGACCGTAGGTAGCTGCCACCGTCGGCATCGGCCCCGATGACAACGGCGGCTTTGCGCTGACCGTGGCGCTGGCCATCAGCATTACCGGCATCAGCCAGGCTGCCGCCGAGGCACTGGTTGCCACCGCGCACCGGGTTTGCCCCTACTCGAATGCCACGCGCGGCAATATCGACGTTCAGTTGAGCACGCAAGCCATCCAGGCTGCCGCTCACGTCGCCGCCTGATTCGGATGGGGGCCCTGCCCGCCTTCAACGGCTGGCGGGGCCGTGCTATCTTCGGAGCCCCGCATGAAGACATCGCCATGACTGATCCCCTGCATCTTGACCAGCAACTGTGCTTTCCGCTTTACGCGGCCAGCAACCTCATGACGCGGCTGTACCGGCCGCTGCTGGGTGCACTGGGCCTCACCTACCCGCAATACCTGGTGATGCTGGCGCTGTGGGAACATGCACCGCGCAGCGTTGGCGATCTGGGACGTGCGCTCTATCTGGACAGCGGTACGCTTACCCCGTTGCTCAAGCGCATGGAAAGCCAGGGCCTGCTGCGCCGCCAGCGCGCTGCCGATGATGAGCGCCGCGTGGATATCACGCTCACCGACTCAGGACTTGCGCTGCGTAATCAAGCAGAGGCGATACCGGGTGCACTGGCGTGCCAGTTGCAACTGGAACACGCGGCGTTGCCGGCATTGCGCACGCAACTGCAGCAATTGCTGGCCGCACTGGCCCCTACCGACAGCAGGAAGAAACATGAGCATTGATATCGCCAGCCTGCAGCAGCGGCTGCGGGCATTTTCCGCCGAGCGTGACTGGGATCAATTCCACAGCCCCAAGAACCTGGCCTGCGCATTGAGCGTGGAAGCGGCCGAGCTGCTGGAATTGTTCCAGTGGCTGAACGACGAGCAGGCAGCTCTCGCGCCAAAAGATCCGCAATTTGCCGAACGCCTCGGCGAGGAAGTGGCCGATGTGCTGCTCTACCTGCTGCGCATTGCCGATGTCAGCGGGCTGGACCTGAATGCAGTGGTCGAACGCAAGCTGCTGCTGAACGCACAGAAGTACCCGGCCGAGCAGGCGCGCGGCCATGCGCGCAAGTACGATGCGCTCTGAACCCGCCATCCGACTGCCGGCCACCTGAATGCAGGCCACCTGACATCCAGCCCACCACCATGACCCGACCCGTCTTCCCCATGCCGGTACCGCACCTGCCGCTGATCACGCCGGAAACAGCACGCTTGCGGCTGCGCCAGTGGCGCGCTGATGATCTGGCGCCGTTTGCCGCGCTGAATGCCGATGCGGAAGTGATGCGTTACTTCCCGGCGCCCATGTCGCGCCCGGACAGCGATGCGATGGCCGAGCGCATGGCCGGGCTCATCACGCTGCGCGGCTGGGGCTTCTGGGCGGTGGAGCGCAAGGACAGCGGCGCGTTCATCGGCATCGTCGGCCTCAATGTGCCGCGGCCGGAGTTGCCATGCTATCCCTGTGTGGAGATGGGCTGGCGGCTGGCACGCGCGCACTGGCGCCAGGGTTACGCGCTGGAAGCGGCACAGGCGGCGCTGCAGGTGGGCTTTGCCACACTGCAGTTGCCGGAAATCGTCGCGTTCACTGCGCTACCCAACCTGCCATCGCAAGGCGTGATGGAAAAGCTGGGCATGCAGCGCGATGCCGCCAACTTCGAGCATCCCGCGGTGCCGGAAGGCAGCCCGCTGCGTACGCACTGCCTGTACCGGATCACACAGGCGCAGTGGCTGGCCGGCCAACCGCCAGCAGCCATCGGGCGCTGATCAACCCGGCCGGTACGGGCTGCAACACCGCCCGGGCCCTGCAGCCTCAATCATCCAGCGTTTCGTGCGATGCCACTGCGCCCTGCTTCCAGTAACTGGCGGCGCGGATCTGGTTCTTGGCAATGCCCAGTTCATCCACCAGCACCTTGCGTACCGCCTGCGCGGTAGCCAGCTCGCCCGCGGCCCATGCGTAGCCGGTGCCGGCCGGCAGTACCAGCTTGCGCACGGCATCCACCACCTGCGCTGCGCCACCTGCATCGCTGCGATGCAGCCACTGCACGCTGGCATCGGCTGAAGTATCCAGACGGATTTGCGCGCCGGCATCCGCCACTTCCACGATCACCAGCGCGCGGCTGTCGGCGGGTAATTGCTCCAGCCGGCGCGCGATGGCCGGCAAGGCGCTATCGTCGCCGATCAGCAGGTGCCAGTCATAACCGGCAGGGATCACGAACGAACCACGCGGCCCGCCGATGCCAAGGTACTGGCCGACCTGTGCCTGTGCCGCCCAGGTGGTGGCCGGGCCGATGCCATGCAGCACGAAGTCGATATCCAGTTCGTTTGCTGCTGCATCAAAGCGGCGCGGCGTGTAGTCACGCGCTACCGGGCGAGCTGCGCCTTGCGGGTACACGGGGCCATCTTCGCCCATGGTGGGCAGGTTGGGCTTGTCCTCGCCGGCGGCGGGGAAGAACACCTTGATATGGTCGTCGAACGAGGCGGAAACGAAATCCGCCAGGTCATCCCCGCTCAGCGTGATGCGCACCAGGTGCGGGCTCAGCGGCTGCACGCGGCTGACCTGCAGCAAACGGAATTTCAGCGGATGGCGCACCCGCTGCGGGGCAAGCTCGGTACTAGAAGTCATGGTTTATCCTGTATGGGGGTTGATCACTCGGCCGGCCGCTGCGGGGCACCCGCTTCGATCTCGGCCGTGGCACAGGCCAGGATGGCGGCAATGCGGCGTTGCTCTTCAGCCGGTGCATCAGTACGCATCAGCAATGCATGCTTGAGCGCGCGGCGCGCATTCGCCAGTTCCGGCAGCCATGGGCCGGCGTCATCGCCAGATTCCTCCTCGCCAGAAAATGCCCGGCGTACCGAATCCATCTTGCGGCCGATATGCAGCAGCTTGGCCAGCATGAAATCCACCCGCTCGCGGTTGGCGGCCAGATACACGCGGCCTGGCTCGGCCAGCTGGTAGCACTTGCGGTTGCCAGTGGCCTCCACCGTGGCATGGCCGATTTCTTCCAGATAGGTGAGCGCCGGGTACACCATGCCGGGGCTGGGGCTGTAGAAACCGTTGGAGCGCGTCTGCAGTGCCTTGATCAATTCGTAGCCATGCGCGGGCTGGTCTGCCAGCAAAGCCAGCAACAGCAACTGCAAGTCTTCCGAACTGAACTTGCGGCCACGCGGCATGCCGCCGCTGTCGCCATCGAAACCACCCGGGCCACCGAAGAAACTACCACCGTGGCCGCGATGCCGCCCGCCGCCGCCCATCGCATGCGCGTGATGCCGGCCATGCCAGCCGTGGTGGTGGTGCCCGTGCGCAGCATGGTGCGCTGCGATACGCTGGCGCAGCCTTGCCAGCATGTCCTGCCCGAAAAAGCCTTTTCCGTCCCGCATGCCAAGCTCCTCGTGTGCGAAAACATCTTAAAACATATCTTAAGATATATATCGCAAGATATCACGTCAAGCGCCATTCATCAGCATCGCACCCGCGGCAACACCCCTTCAAATGCCAACGCGCAGGCAATACACGGCAAAACGCCCGGGCAGGCCGGGCGTTGTAGCGATCTGCGAAACATGACACTGGCGGCTATACACCACCGATGCACAGGTATTTGATTTCCAGATAATCATCCAGCCCGTATTTCGAGCCTTCGCGGCCATGGCCGGATTGCTTGATGCCGCCGAACGGCCCCACTTCGTTGGAAAACACGCCGACGTTGATCCCCACCATGCCGTATTCCAGCGCCTCTGCCACGCGGAACACACGGCCCAGGTCGCGGCTGTAGAAGTAACTGGCCAGGCCGAATTCGGTATCGTTCGCCATGTGGATGGCCTCGGCTTCGGTATCGAACTTGAACAGCGGCGCCAGCGGACCGAAGGTTTCCTCGCGCGCCACCAGCATGTCCGGCGTCACGTCGGCCAGCAGCGTGGGTTCGAAAAAGGTCTGGCCCAATGCGTGGCGCTTGCCGCCGATCAGTATGCGCGCGCCCTTGCCCAGCGCATCGGTGATGTGTGCTTCCACCTTGTCCACCGCAGCCGGGTTGATCAGCGGGCCCTGGTTCACGCCCGCTTCCATGCCGTTGCCCACCTTGAGCTTTGCCACCGCCTCGGTGAGCCGCCCGGCAAACGCATCGTAAATGCCCGCTTGCACCAGGATGCGGTTGGCGCACACGCAAGTTTGCCCGGTATTACGGTATTTGGAGGCCATGGCGCCCTCCACGGCGGCATCCAGATCGGCATCGTCGAACACGATGAACGGCGCATTGCCGCCCAGCTCCAGCGATACCTTCTTGATGGTGCCCGCGCATTGCGCCATCAGTTTGGCGCCCACTGCGGTGCTGCCGGTGAACGACAATTTGCGCACGGTGGGGTTGGTGGCAAGCTCGGTACCGATCTCGTTGGCGCTACCGGTCAGCACGCTGAACACCCCGGCGGGGATGCCGGCACGCCCGGCCAGTTCGGCCAGCGCCAATGCAGTCAGCGGCGTCTGGCTGGCGGGCTTCACCACCATGGTGCAGCCGGCGGCAAGCGCGGCGCCCGCCTTGCGCGTGATCATCGCAGCCGGGAAATTCCACGGCGTGATCGCCGCGCATACGCCGATCGGCTGCTTGATCACCATGATGCGTTTGTCCGCCTGCGGGTGCTGCAGCACGTCGCCCTCGATGCGCTTGCCTTCTTCTGCAAACCATTCGATGAAGCTGGCCGCATAAGCGATTTCGCCACGGGATTCGGCCAGCGGCTTGCCTTGCTCGGCGGTCATGATCAGCGCCAGGTCATCCAGGTTGGCCAGCATCAGCTCGAACCAGCGGCGCAGGATGGTGGCGCGTTCCTTGGCGGACTTTGCACGCCAGGCCGGCCATGCGGCATCGGCTGCAACAATGGCACGCGCAGCCTCGGCCGCGCCCATCGCCGGCACGGTGGCGATACATTCCCCGGTGGCGGGGTTGTTCACGTCCAGCGTGTTGCTGCTATCGGCCTGCTGCCATTCGCCAGCCAGGTAACACGCGGTCTTGAGCAGTTGCGGATCATTCAATTCGAGCATGGCGTTCTCCGTGGCTTGATACCTGTTGAACACACGCAGCCGCTGATCGTTCCCGCCCGGATGGCGGCGGGCGGCAACGCGGCCTGCTGGCGCGCGTTACTGGCCGGCGCGGAAACAGCGACGGCGTTGCGCCGCACTCACCCGCAACGCCAGCCGGGCCGCCGCGCTGCGCGGCAAGCCCCTGCGGCAGCGGCGGCGCAGCGCCACGTCAGCCTTCCTGCTTGGGGTAGACGCGCACCAGCACGATGCGCGGGCCGTTCATTTTCTTGACCACGGTATCGAACTGGTCGAACTCGATGCGCTGGCCTTCATGCGGCAACTCGCCCAGCTTGCCCAGGATCAGGCCACCCACGCTGTCGGCGGTATCGTCGTGCTCGATATCGATGCCGATGGCGCGCTCCAGTGTGAAGATGGGCAGGCTGCCCTTGCCGATCAGCGAGCCATCGTCCAGCCGTGACCATTCGTTTTGCGATTGCCGGTATTCATCGCGGATTTCGCCCACCAGCGCAGCCAGCAGGTTATCCAGCGTGATGAAGCCCTGCGGCTGGCCATCTGGCCCCGCCACCACGGCAAAGTGCGGCGCCACGGTACGGAAACGGCGGAACAGCGCCAGTGCGGGTTCTTCCGGCGACACCACTTCCACCGGGCGGGCCAGGTCTTTCAGATCATCCGGTAGTGCATTGCGCTCCATGGCGAAGAACACGTCTTTCAGGTGGATCATGCCCAGCACGCTGCCGTCCTCGGCCAGCAAGGGGTAACGGCTGTAGCGCGTTTGCACCATGCGCGCCAGGCTCACGTCCACCGGATCGGTAACCGACAACGGCACCATCTCGCGCAGCGGGCGCATCAGGTCGCCCACGTCCAGATCGCGGAAATCCAGCGATTGCGCCAGCACGCGCCATTCTTCACCGCTGAAGTCTTCCGATACCTGCGAGCCACGCAGGATCAGCTTGAGTTCTTCCGGCGAGTAATCGCCTTCGTGGCCGTGGCTGGCATCCAGCCCCAGCACGCGCAGCACGCGGTTGGCGCTGTGGTTCAGCACCCAGATGCCCGGATACATTACCCAGTAGAACGCATACAGCGGCGCGGCCGTCCACAGGCCCACTTTCTCCGACATGCGGATCGCCATCGACTTGGGAGCCAGCTCGCCCACCACGATATGCAGGTAAGAGATGGTGAAGAACGCGAAGAAGAACGAGATGCCGTGCACGATTTCCGGCTTGTGGATGCCCACACCTTCCAGCACCGGGCGCAGCAAGCCGGCAAACGCCGGTTCGCCGATCCAGCCCAGGCCCAGCGAGGCCAGCGTGATGCCCAGCTGGCAGGCGGAGAGATAAGCATCAAGGTCACTGTGTACCTTGATCAGCATGCGCCCGCGCCATCCGTTGCGCTTGGCGATTGCCTTGACACGCGTTTGCCGCAGTTTGACCAGACCGAACTCAGCGGCAACGAAGAAGCCGTTCAGCAGCACCAGAAAAAGTGCGCCAACGACCAGCAATAGATTACTACCCATGGTGTGCGCCGATGCGGCGCCCTGTGTTTGCGGTGTATCCCGCTTGCGCATTGTGCCGCAAAGCGCGGCTTCCGTCCCGCCCAAAACAGCGTGGCTACCTGTCCGACACGTAGCCAGAGCGCTGATTACATGATGATTTGCCTGTAAACGGCTGACGCGAATGCAGCAAAAAGTACCGCCTCAGCCTGTCGGATGCGGCAAGACCAAACGCGATCCGCTAAACTCGACCCACCCCAGATTCGAGGAATTGCCATGATCGTCCAAAGCCAGCATATCGACCTGCCCACGCCCACCGGCACCATGCGTACCTATGTGCATCGCCCGGCCGATGGCGGCAGATACCCGGTCATCCTGTTCTATTCGGAAATCTTCCAGCAAACCGGCCCGATCGAGCGCGCAGCACGCTTGCTGGCCGGCCACGGCTATGCGGTGCTGGTGCCCGAGGTGTTCCACGAGCTCAACCCCATCGGCACCGTGCTGGCCTACGACAACGCCGGCCGCGACAAGGGCAACGCCGACAAGGCGGCCAAGCAGGCCACCGATTACGACAGCGACAACCGCGCGATGATCGACTGGGCCGCACAGCAGCAATGGAGCAACGGCCAGGTCGGTGCGATGGGCTTCTGCATCGGCGGTCACCTGGCCTTCCGTGCCGCACTGCAGCCGGAAGTGAAGGCCACCGCGTGCTTCTACGCCACTGACCTGCACAACCACACCATCCCCAACGCCCCCGGCCAGCACAGCATGGACAGGCTGGACAACATCAAGGGCGAGCTATTGATGATCTGGGGCAAACAGGATCCGCACATCCCCGCCGCCGGCCGCGCCGAGGTCTACCGCAAGCTGGCCGCTGCCGAACTCAACTACACCTGGCACGAATTCAACGGCCAGCATGCCTTCATGCGCGACGAAGGCGAACGCTACGATCCGCAGCTGGCGCTGACCGGCTACGCGCTGGCACTGGGCCTGTTCGGGCGCGTGCTGCGCTGAGCTGCGTACAAGGGCAACGCCTGCATCCATGCAGCAAGGCGTTGCCTGAATCTGGCACCTCAAAGGCCGCACCAATGAAAGACGAAACCGCAATCCGCACGCTGATCGAGCAGTGGGCCGAAAATACCCGTAGTGGTGCGCTGGACCGCGTGCTCGACGGCCACGCTGCCGATGCCGTCATCTACGACGTGCTGCCGCCGGTGCAATACATCGGCACGGCCGCCTACCGGCAAAGCTGGGATGACTGGCAACCGCAGACGCAAGGCGAGCTGCGGTTCGAGGTGCAGGGCCTGCGCATCCATGCCGGGGAACAGGTGGCATTTGCCTACGGGCTGATCCACTGCGGCGGCACACTGCAGGGCGGCAACACGTTTGAAGACTGGGTACGTGCCACGTTCTGCCTGGAGCAGCACGACGGGCAGTGGCGGATCACCCATCAGCATATTTCGATGCCGCACGGTGCTTGATGCACGCTGCAGCAGCCAATACCCGCTGCAGGCCAGAACTTGCCTGCCGTGATTCGCACCTTATAACCCAAGCAATGCAACCGAGACCGATATGAGCCAGGCCAGTCAACTCTTCACCTCCTGCGCGCTGGGCGCGCTGCAGCTGAAAAACCGCATCGTCATCGCCCCCATGTGCCAGTACTCGGCCGAGGACGGCTGCGCCACCGACTGGCATCTGCTGCATCTGGGGCAGCTGGCAATCTCCGGCGCGGGTTTGCTCACCATCGAAGCCACGGCGGTGGAACCTGCTGGCCGCATCAGTCCGGCAGACCTCGGCTTGTGGTCGGAAGAGAACGAAGCGGCGCTGGGCCGGGTGCTGGGAGCGGTACGCCAGCATTCCGCCATGCCGATTGCCATCCAGCTTGCGCATGCCGGGCGCAAGGCATCGGTGGCGGTGCCGTGGGCAGGCGGCAAACAGCTGCCCCGCCAGCAAGGTGGCTGGCAAACCGTGGCGCCGTCATCGCTGCCGCACAACGATGCCGACGATGCGCCGCTGGCGCTGGATGATGCTGGCCTGGCGCGCGTGCGCGATGCCTTCGTGGCGGCGGCGCAGCGCGCTCAGCGGCTGGGTATCGATGCGATCGAGCTGCACGCGGCGCATGGCTATCTGCTGCATCAGTTTCTGTCCCCATTGGCCAACCAGCGCAGCGATCAATATGGCGGCACGCTGGAAAACCGCATGCGCTTTCCGCTGGCGGTATTCGATGCGATACGTGCGGCCGTGCCCTCCTCCATGCCCGTGGGCATCCGCATTTCCGCGACCGATTGGGTGGAAGGCGGCTGGGAGATCGAGCAAAGCATCGCCTTCGTGCAGGCATTGCAGACACGCGATTGCGCGTTCATCCACGTTTCCAGCGGGGGAATCTCGCAACGCCAGCAGATCCAGCTCGGCGCCGGGTACCAGGTGCCGTTTGCCGAACGCATCCGCAGCATAACTACCATCCCCGTCATTGCGGTGGGGCTGATCACCGAAGCCGCGCACGCAGAAGCCATCGTGCGGGATGGTCAAGCAGACCTGGTGGCACTGGCGCGCGGCATGCTCTACAACCCGCGCTGGCCGTGGCATGCAGCGGCCGAGCTGGGTGCACAAGTGGATGCACCGCCGCAATACTGGCGCTCGCAACCACGCGGCCTTGGCAAACTGTTTGGTGATGCCGCCAGCGGGCACTGATCCGCAAAACACCAAACCCGCAGCAAGCGGCCCCGGCGCTATGGCGGGCCGCGCGCTTCCCTGCCACCACCACCCACGCCATAAGCCATGAAAATCCGCTTTGCCCTGTTCGCCTGCCTGCTCGCCCTGCCCTGCTTTGCCAGGGATGTGGCGCAGACCCTGCCAGCGCTGAACCGCTATGTAGAAACACAGCTGGCCCGGGGTGGCGTACCCGGCGCGGCACTGGTGGTGGTAACCCGGGATCAGGTGCTGCAGGTCAAGGGCTTCGGCATGCGCGGGCCGGACGGGCAAGCAGTCACGCCGGACAGCCTGTTCATACTGGGCTCGGTCAGCAAATCATTTACCGCGCTGGCGGTGATGCAGCTGGTTGAAGCAGGCAAGATCAAGCTCGATGAGCCGGTGGTGCATTACCTGCCCGATTTCCGGCTGGCAGATCCGGCCATGTCGGCACAGATCACGGTGCGGCAACTGCTCAACCACCAGAGCGGCATTTCTACCGCAGACGGCAATCGTGACTTCGGCATGGCCACGCACACCCGCATTGCGGAGCGCATCACGCAACTGGGCGACATTCCGCAACAGCAGGCGCCGGGTGCCAATTATGAATATTCCAATCTCAACTACGTGATCCTCGGTGCGCTGATCGAGCGGGCCTCGGGCCAGTCCTACGGCCAGTATGTGCAGCAGCATATCTTCACGCCACTGCGGATGACACAAATCACTGCGGATGCGGCGCAAGCGCGGCAACGTGCGCTTGCCACCGGCCACCGCTACTGGTTTGGGCAAGCCGTTGCCACAGACGATGTACCGCGGCCGGATAGCAACGTGCCGGCCGGCTACCTGTACGCCAGCGCCGCGGACATGGGGCGCTATCTGCAGGCGCAACTCAATGGCGGCGAACTGCAAGGTACGCGCGTACTCTCCGCAGCGGGCATCGATACGCTACACCGCGACGGTGTGGCCGCCGGCACCGATACCATGTATGCAATGGGCTGGATGTATGAAGCGGCCAACCCGGCGGTGTTCAGCCACGGGGGTGATACCGCCGACTACCACAGTTATATGGCGATCTCGCCACGGGAAGGATGGGGCATGGTGCTGCTGGTGAACGCCAACAGCTTCTTCAGCGGCCCGCAATTGCCCACCTTGGGCAACCAACTGGTCGACATCATCCACGGTCAGGCCGGTGAGCCCATGCAGGTATTGCCGGGCATACTGCTGCCGCTGGCAGCGCTGCTCGGCATTACCGCATTGCTGGCTACTCTGATTGCCTGGCACGGCTATCGCCTGCTGGCGGGCAAAGCGCATCGGCCCATCCTGGCGCTGGTCAGCGCACTGCTGCTACTGGCGGTCACAACCGTACTGTTGCTGTATGTGCCGACGGTTTATCACGCCAACATCCGCGCCGTCATCGCCACCACGCCGGATGCCGGGCTGCTGCTGGCAGGCAACGCAGCGCTGGCGGGCTTGCTGCTGTTACTGGTGTTGCTGCGCCGATACCGTTCCGGAGGCGATCAGGCCGGCACGGCAAACCGGCGGCGCAACCAGCCGATCAGGCTTCCGATCACCGGCAGCTTCTGAAACAGTTCTTCAGCGGCATCCCAGTAATCACGGTGCTCGATGACCAGCCCATCCGCATCGAAGCGCAAGTGTGAGCCACCTAGCACGGTGTAATCACGCCCTTGCAGGCCAAAGTGGAATTGCCACGTCACAAACGCCTGCTGGCCCTGCACAATCCGGTCAACGATGACAAAGCGCGGGTTTTGCGTGGTTTCGAACATGTGCTCGAACAGCCGGCGGATGGCAGCGTGGCCGCTCACATCGTTGAACGGATCCTTGAAGCGGGCATGGCTGGCATAAAATGCCGTCACACGATCCAGCGTGGGCGGGCTGAGCGTACCGTACCAGTCGAGCAGTTCATCCAGCTTGTTCATGACAGTCCGAGTGCGCGGTTGATCAAGGAAAAACGCCAGCGGTAAGGCAGCAAGCGTACCAGCTGCAATATCCGGGTAAAGCGCCGTGGAAAATCGACCTCGAAGCGCCCCCGGGCAATGCCGGCCAGGATGGCCGCCGCCGCCTCATCCGCTGTTTGCAAGGCCGGCATTGCAAATGCATTGCGCGCAGTGAGCCGGGTTTTTACAAAGCCGGGGTTGATCAGGTAAACGCCGATGCCCTTGGGTTTCAGGTCGCAATACAGCAACTCGGCCAGGTTGATCAATGCCGCTTTGGATGGCCCGTATACGGTAGCCGTGGGCAGCCCCATATAGCCGGCCACGCTGGCAATCAGCGCCACATTGCCATGGTGCTGCGCGATCAGCGTGGGCAGGATGGCTTCCAGCCCGTAATACACGCTGGCGATGTTGACATCCAGTGTGTGCCGCACCTGGCCGGCTTCGATTTCCCACGCGCGCTCGGGCCGGTATTCTGCGGCGCAGAACACCACCAGATCCAAACCGCCCCAGCCGGCTTGCAAAGTTGCATGTGCGTTTGCCCACGCAGCCGGGTCGGTGGCATCCATGGGCAGCACCGTCACCTGCGGGTGGCCAGCGGCAATCTGCGCCAGCTGTAACTGGTTGCGGGCAGAAATGGCCACGCGTGCACCGTGCACCACCAGCGCCTTTGCCAATGCAGCGCCGATGCCGCTGGATGCCCCCACCAGCCAGATGCGACGGTCACGCCAATCCGGCCAGGTGGGGTTCAGCGGCTTGAGCAGATTGAACATGGCTGGCCTCACTGCAGCTTGCGGAAGAACAGCGTGATCTGGCCCACCTCGATGCCCAGCTTGCTCATCGTGGTGCGGTTGATCAGCGTGTGGTCGTCCATCTGGTACATCCAGTCATCCATGTGCATGTCGTATTCGCGGCCATCCACCGGCAAACGCAGCGTGTACTGCCAGTGCAGCGCATTGCCGGCCACTTCACCGATGGCCTCCCCCACCACATCACCCGCAGTCCCATGCCATCGGCCATCGGCCTGTTTGAGCAAGGTCCAGGTACGCTGCTGGGTGGTGCCATCGCTGTAACTGAAATGCTCGTCCAGGATCAGGGCCTTGCCTTCCACCCTGCCGGCAATCTCCACGTGAAAGCGCTTGACCACCTCGCCCCCGCGTTTCTGGAACATGCCCCACGCCTCGGTCTTGCCACTGAAATAGTGTACCGGGTCCAGCACCGGTTTCTGGTCGCGGTACAACGCAACGTCCGGACTGGCGCAGGCCAGCAAGGCACTGCAACACAACACGATCAATCCACGTTTCATGCTTGTTTCTCCTTTGCGGCAATCACGAGGCGCGACAGCGCCAGCAAAGCCAGCAACTTGATCACACACGGCAACACCGCATAGCTGAGCGCCAGCGCCCAGCCAGCCCGGTTCCCCACCTCCACCTGCTGGCTTGGCTGGTAACCCAGCCATGCCAGCAGCGGCAACATCAGCCCCGATAGCGCCAGCGCAAGCTTGCCCAGCAGCGTCCATACGCCGTAGTAACTGGCAGGTTGTTCATGAGGCGGAATCAGCTGCGCCAGCAACACCGGCGGCAGGGTCAGGTCTGCACCCAGCGCAAGACCGGCCAGCACACACACCACCAGATAGGGCCAATGGTCACCTGGCCCCAGCAAGCCGGCCCATGCAA
This sequence comes from Andreprevotia sp. IGB-42, assembly GCF_009848685.1. GTDB lineage: Bacteria > Pseudomonadota > Gammaproteobacteria > Burkholderiales > Chitinibacteraceae > Andreprevotia. The sequence continues at coordinate 137,506 of NZ_WXTX01000007.1, read as the reverse complement.
ACGCCAGCACCGCCAGCAGCATGCCGGCCCGCCACGCGCCGGCGGTACCGCTGCGGGCAGCAAGCCGCGCCCACAGCGGCAAGCCCGCCGCGCCAGCAATGAAATACGCCCCCAAGAAAACACCAGCCCATGCCGGTTTGCCGATCCGGTCGGCAATGAAGAACATGGCCAGCGTGGCAGGAATGGCTACCGATACCGCGTTCAGGAAGTAAGGCAGCAACAGCCGGCGGAATGCCGCATTGCCCAATGCACTGCGCCAGGCAGGTGGCTGCGCAGTTCTGGCCCGCAGCCATGGCGGTGCGGCGGCCAGCAATAAGCACACACCAACTGCGAGCATCACGGCAAAAACGGCTGCGTATACCGCCATGCCACCAGCAGCGCCCGACTGCGAAGCGTGCATCAGCCATACCGGCAATACACTGGCCAAGACCACACCGGCAAGCCCAGCGCCTTCGCGCCACGCCGCCGCACGGGCAAGCGTATCCACCTGCCCGGATAGCCGCGCACCCCAGGCGAGGTAAGCGATATTGAGTACGCTGTGCGCGGTATACGCAATGATCAGCATCGCCGCCAGCCACCACACCAGTGCGCCCCCGCGTACCGGCGGCAACCACAGACCAGCAAAAGCCAAAGCCAGCACGCCCGCTGCAGCAGCCAGCAGCGGTGCCAGCCTGCCGGCACTGGCGGCGCGATCGATCAGCCTGCCCAGCCATGGGTCTTGCGCGGTATCCACCAAGCGGGCCAGAAACAGCACCAACCCGGTCGTTCCCAGTGCCATGCCCAGTTGCTGTGCGTAATAGGCGGGTGCCTGTACATAGACCGGCAGCGCAGCCATAGCCAGCGGCAAGCCCAACAGGCCGTATGCAAACAGAGAATGTGCCGGGAGTGCACCATGCACGGCAGCGGTCATCGGGCACCTGCCAGCAATTGCCGGCGCAAATCACTGTCGCGGGTTTTCTCGTTCAGCCAGATGGCAAAGAAGGCATGGGCAAACTCGGGGTCCGCAATGTCAGCCAGCTGCTTGTCGCGGCTGTAAAACTGGCAGCCCTTGCCGGGCAGGTAAACCCCGGTCAGTTGCGCACCGGGCTGCACATCGGTAAACGCCTGCTGCATATAGCCTTGCCAGCGTGCCAGCTGCGCATCACTGACCTGGCGCCCGAAGATACGCCGGATCTCGTCAATGCTGCGCTCGACAAACTGCGTGCGGGAAATATTGCGGTGATAGGTCAGCTCCAGCGCATACGGCGCACTGCCATCGGCACTGGCGCCCTCGCTTACCCACAACCGCGCGGTATAGATGCGGAAACCGAAATAGCGGAAATCACCCTGCCCCACCAGCCGGGGCGATGGCAATACACTCTGCCAGCCTGCGGCGTCCGCTATGGGGCTGCATAGCAACAGCACACCCAGCAAAACAGCACGGTAGCGCCTGGCGGTATTCATTCGCGCTGCAACAGGAATTGCACCACATCGGTACGGCTTTCCTCGAAGCCCGCTTCACAATACGCCAGGTACAGCCGCCAGATCCGCATGAAGGCTTCGTCGAAGCCCTGCGCCTGCACCTGCTCGCGCGCGGCTTCGAAATCACGCCGCCAGCGGCGCAATGTTTCTGCGTAATCGGCGCCAAACGCGTGTACTTGCCGGGTGGCCATGCCACGCTGTGCGGCAACGGCACTGAAGCGCGTGGGGCTGGGCAGCATGCCGCCCGGAAAAATGAACTGCTGGATGAAATCACTGCCGCTGCGATAGCGTTCGAAACGGTCATCTGCAATGGTGATCGACTGCACCAGCGCCCGGCCACCCGGCTGCAGGCTTTGCCGCAGCACATCAAAGTAGCCGGCCCAGTAGCGCTCTCCCACCGCCTCGAACATCTCGATCGACACGATGGCATCGTACTGGCTGGACAGATCGCGGTAATCCCGCAATTCCAGCCGGGCCAGATGCCTGAGGCCCGCCTCTGCCACCCGGCCCTGCGCCACTGCCAGTTGCGCGGGCGAAATGGTAATGCCATGCACATGGATACCCTGCCGTGCAGCATGCAGTGCAAACCCACCCCAGCCACAACCGATTTCCAGGACCTTCATGCCCGCCTGCAGGCCCAGCACGTCGATGATGCGCTGGTACTTGGCCGCCTGGGCATGCGCCAATGGCTGGCTGGTATCGCCGTTGAACCAGGCGCTGGAGTAGCTCCAGCTCTCGTCCAGCCACAGCCGGTAAAAATCGTTGCCGATATCGTAATGCGCGTGGATATTGCGCTGACTGCCGCGCCGGCTATTGGCGTTCAGCCAGTGCTTGATGCGGTGGAACAGGGTGGATAGCTTGCCGCCGAAGACAAAGCGCTCCAGCGCGGCTTCGTTCTGTAGCGCCAGACGTAACAGCGCGGTCAGGTCTGGCGTATCCAACCAGCCAGCACGATAGGCGTCGGCAAAGCCGATATCGCCCGCCTGCAGGATGCGCGCGCACGCGCGCCAGTCACGGATATGCAGCTCCGCACCCGGCGGCATGCGCAGATCACCGAACAGCAACCGGTCGCCAGCGGGCGTTACCACCTGCAGATGACCATGGTTCAGGCGTGCCAACATGGCCAGGAAGATTTTTGCCGCAGCAGGAATGCCGGCCGACAAGCCAGACAGGGTTTGCGTATTACTCATGGGGTTTCTCCTGCATTGCGCTGCAGCTGAGCGCGTGTGCCGGCGGTTCGGGTTTGCTGTGGAACGGCACTTTGTTGCGCCAGAGCCGGAATGCCTGCCAATGGATGCGGGCAACCACGCCCAATATCAGCAAAGGTTGGCGCCACAACACACGGCGCAGGTTGTCGGTGGTGAAAGGCGCGCTGCGTCCGCCAATCGCCGTATGCAACAACACCCCGTCGGCATCGTGGTAATCGATGGATACGAAGCGCAGCGCGCCGCTATCGCGAAAACGGAACCGATACTCCCCTTCCACCTTGCAGAAGGGCGAGACGTGAAACACCTTGCGGCAGACCAGCAGGCTGTCGGCGTCGATCTGCCCGCCATCACCCGCGCAAAGCAGATAGCTGTGCCGCTCGCCAAAGGTGTTGCTCACTTCAGCCAGCACTGCACGCAGCCGATCTTCGTGATCGTGGCAATACCAGAAACTGACCGGGTTGAAGGCATATCCGAACAGGCGTGGGAAGGTCTGCAGCTGGATGCAGCCATCGCTGGGCAGGCCCGCATCGCGCAATACGGCACGCATCCACGCCTGCAGGTCCGAACCGTCACGCGGGCCATAATCGGCGGTGCGTATGCCCAGCGGGCGCCAGTGGTCCACGCCGAACCAGCGGTTGTTCAGTTCGGCCAGCCGCGCCAGGTCCACCCGCAGATAGAACACCGGGTAAACGAAGTGATTGCGCACCGGGCGCAGGCGCTCGTGCATCACCTGCCCGATGATCAGTTCAGCGGCACTCATGACCGTGCCCACGCCGGCAACACGTCGAAATCCGCAGCCACCCGCAGTGCCGATTTCAGGCCATCTTCATGGAAGCCGTAGCCGGTCCACGCACCCGCAAACCACGCCCGGTTGCGCCCCTGCAGTGCTGGCAACTGTTGCTGTGCAGCGATTGCCGCGTGATCAAGCAGCGGGTGCTCGTAATTGAAGCGTGCAAACACGCGCGCCGGATCAGGCTCGCTGTATGGATTGAGCGTGACGATCACCGGGGATGTGAACGGCAGTTGCTGCAGCGCGTTGATCAGGTAACTCACACAAACTGGCCTCTGACCATCGATCACCGCACCGCCAAGGTAATTCCACGCCGACCAGACCTTGCGGCGGCGCGGCAGAAAACGGGTATCCGCATGCAGCACCGCAGTATTGGGCTGATAGCGCACCGCGCCCAGCATATTGGCTTCACGTTCGTCGGCATCCTGCAGCAACGCCAGCGTGGTAGGGGCATGGGTGGCGAACACCACGGCATCGAAGCGCTCCGCGCCATTGGTACTGTGCACCACCACGCCATCCACATCGCGTGCTACCGCAGCCACACCAGCCTGCAGGCGGATATCGGGCAAGGTGGCAGCAATGCGGCGCACGTATTCGCGCCCGCCACCCACCACTGAACGCCATTGCGGGCGGTTATTCACTTGCAACAGCGCATGGTTCAGGCAAAAGCGCAGGAAGGTGGCCGCGGGAAACCGCAGGATATCGCCCGGCGCGCTGGACCATATGGCCGCGGCCATGGGCAACAGATAACCCTCGCGGAACGCCTGCGAGTAATTGCCGGCATCAAGCAACTGCCCCAGCGTGTTGCCCGATGCTTCGGCAGCAGCCAGGTTGACCTGTGCTGCGGCGTTGAAGCACAGGATATCGCGCAGCATGCCGATGAAACGTGGCGACAGCAGATTGCTGCGCTGGGCAAACACCGTATCGATATTGGTACCGGCCCATTCAAAGCGGCCGTTGTCGAGCGTGACGCCGAACGACATGTCGCTGGCGTGCGAGGCAACGCCCAGCTCATCGAACAACGCAATCAGATTGGGATAGGTACGGTCATTGAATACCAGGAAGCCGGTATCCACCGGGCCGGTCTGGCCATCAAGGGTCACATCCACGGTATTGGTGTGCCCACCCAGGTAAGCGGCATTTTCAAACAGGGTGACGGCATGACGACGATTGAGCAGATAGGCGCTGGCAAGGCCGGCAATTCCCGCGCCGATCACGGCGATACGCTGGCCCGGCGGCTGTCTTGCTGTGGTGCTGTCGTGTACTGCGTCGGTCAACGTCGTTTCCTCATCAAGCCTGCCGCCAACAGCAAGGCACCTGCCATTTGCCCTGCTACGCCACGCATTTCGTTCTGGATGCCTACCGTCACACATACGCAGCAAGGCAGTGGCTGGATGTACCGCCGGTCATACCGCCTGCTGGTCTGGCCCGGCTTCGCAGGGGCTACTGCACCCGCCAGGTTCAAATGGTGCTAAGATCGTTTTGGTACCATCATGTTAAAAAATCTACCATACAGTAAACAAAATTACCAATGAGTATTTTAAGCAAACTCAGCTTCAAGGATCAGGCATTCAAGCTGCGCGAGGATGCAATCCTCGACGCCGCCACGCGCATCCTCGCCGGCAAGGGCTTTGACCTGATGACCATGGATGACGTCGCGCTTGAGGTCGGGCTGTCCAAACCCAGCCTCTACAAGCACTTCAAATCCAAGGAAGATCTGGTGGGCGAGGCGATGATTCGCCTGCTGGATGGCGCACTGGATTTTCTTGCCCGGCAAAACACGGCAGACAGCCCCGTTGGCCGCTTGAGTGGCCTGCTGGAATGGGCGATGCGCGTGCGGCTGGATGGCGGCCTGCCTTTCCTGCCCTCCGCCAGCCCGCAGGTGCGGGACATGCTCACGCGCAACCTGCGTTACGTGACCAAGGTGCTCAAGCTCAATGGCCAGCTGGAAAAAATCGTGCAGGCAGGCAAAAAAGCGGGCGAGCTACGCAGCGATCTGCCGGACGACGTGATCCTGTTCAGCTACTACGCCCGCACGTGTGATCCGGCGGTGGAATATCTGCGGCTGTACAGCAAGATGGATACCGAGGCGATCATCGCGCACATGCTGGGCGTGTGTTTTGATGGCATAGGCCGCAACAGTCCATCACGGTAAGGGCATCGGCAGGCGAGGATGTGGCACGGCAGCTGGCCGAACGGCCCTGCTGCGCCACGCAAAACGATGTTCGCGGATACGGGCTGGAAGAAAAAACGAGAAGCAGGCAGGCACAAGCAGAATGCAGGCGCTAGGGGTAACGCCAGAAATGAAAACGGCCTGACGAGTGATCGTCAAGCCGGAATCAGGTGTTACCTTGGTATTGCGTTCTTGCAGTGCCAACCGCTGTTGCCGGTCTGGCTTGCCACCAGGATATGGTGGCGTCCCCACGGGGATTCGAACCCCGGTAGTCACCGTGAAAGGGTGGTGTCCTAGGCCTCTAGACGATGGGGACCCTGGAAAAACTAAAAAGCAAATGGTGCACCCGGAGCGATTCGAACGCCCGACCCTCTGGTTCGTAGCCAGATACTCTATCCAACTGAGCTACGGGTGCACAGTTACTTCTTTTACTGCCTGGTGGCGTCCCCACGGGGATTCGAACCCCGGTAGTCACCGTGAAAGGGTGGTGTCCTAGGCCTCTAGACGATGGGGACAGCAAACAACTTTTACAACATGCCGGCTGTTGGGTGCCGACTTTGAATCTTTGGTGGAGGTAAACGGGATCGAACCGATGACCTCTTGCATGCCATGCAAGCGCTCTCCCAACTGAGCTATACCCCCGAAGAGATCGCCACTATAGATGGCGATCAGAACCTTGTAAAGCACTTTGTGAAACTTTTTGTTGCCCATATTACAAATCAAAGACTTACCACGGACGCCACCACGGATCACCATCCAGGAACGCCGGATCAAGCACGACGGTTTTTGGATAATTTTGCAGCAAAACGCGTTTTGCATCGTCACGCAGATCGTTCAGGCCCAGTTTATCGTAGGAAATCACCATCATGCCCAGCCCGCCCTCAACCTGTCTGGTCTTGGGGTAGGTCTCGATCAGCAGCTTGCCACGGTTGGCGGCAGCCAGGTAAGCACCACGTTTGTAGTAATACTTGGACACGTGCAGTTCATAACTGGCCAGTGCACCGATCAGGTAATCCATGCGCGCAGTAGCGTCACCCGTGTACTTGCTGTCCGGGTAGCGGTTCACCAGCTGGCGGAATGCTTCGAACGATTCACGTGCCGCTTTCGGGTCACGCTCGGACATGTCCTGCTTGAACATCGCCGAACCAAAACCCTGCACCTCGTTGAAACTCACCAAGCCTTTCAGGTACAGCGCGTAATCCATGCTGGGGTGGGCAGGATTGGTCTTGATGAACCGGTCTATCGCTGCCTGAGCCAGCAACGGCTCCTGATCCTTGTACTGATCGTAGGCGATTTCCAGCTGGGCCTGCTGGGCATACTTGCCGTAGGGAAAGCGCGCCTCCAGCTTTTCAAACAGCTCGATCGACTTGGTATAGCTCTTGGCCGCCTGCTCGGCTTTGGCCTCGGAGAACAACTTCTCGGCCGGCCAGCCTTTGGTTTCGTCCTTATCCTTGGGCTCGGACGCGCAACCGGCAACCAGCACGGCAGCCACGGAGGCCAGGAAGAATCGCGGTAGAATCTGCTTCATGATGCATTCCGATTTTGAACCCGACGATTATAGCGACTTCGCCGAGCCGCGTATCCTGACCATTCCTGCCAGTTGTGCAGGGCAACGGTTGGATGCGGCGCTGGCAAGCCTGCTGCCCGATTATTCACGCAGCCGCCTGAGCACCTGGATCAAGGATGAAAAGGTCACCATAGACGGCAAACCCGCCAATCCCAAGGATAAACTGTGGGGGGGCGAGACCGTCAGTGTGGACATTCAGCCCAACCCGGAAGAAGTAGCCTTCCAGCCGGAAGATATCCCGCTGGACGTAATTTATGCCGACGATGCGGTGATCGTGATCAACAAACCGGCGGGTCTGGTGGTGCACCCGGGCAGTGGCAACTGGTCCGGCACGCTGCTCAACGGCCTGCTGCACGCATATCCGGAACTGAAGGGCGTGCCGCGCGCCGGTATCGTGCATCGGCTGGACAAGGACACCAGCGGTCTGATGGTGGTGGCGCGCACGCTGACCGCACAAAACCTGCTGGTGCAGCAACTGCAGGCGCGTACCGTCAAACGCCATTACTTTGCCATCGTGCAGGGCGAGGTGCGCCGCGATGGCAAGGTGGATGCCCCGATCGGCCGCCACCCCAAGGAGCGGATCAAGATGGCGGTGGTCGGCAGCGGCAAGCCAGCGGTCACGCATTACCGCGTGCTGGAGCACCTGTCCGGCCACACACTGGTGGAATGCAAGCTGGAAACCGGCCGCACGCACCAGATCCGCGTGCACATGGGACACATCAATCATCCACTGGCGGCCGATCCGGTCTACGGCGGGCGGGCCAAGCTGCAGGAGCCGGAAGTGAACCTGGCGCTGGAAGACTTCGCGCGCCAGGCGCTACATGCCAAGAAGCTCAGCCTGGAGCATCCGGTCACCGGCAAGACCATGACCTGGAAATCACCGCTGCCGGAAGACTTTGAAATCCTGCTCAACGTGATGCGCGCCGCAGCCGGCCTTGACGACGATTGGGACGAAGAAGAATGGGAAGATGACGACGACAGCGATACCGAGGTGATCTATGTCCGCGAATGAGCCATGGCCAGTGGATCACACCGGCACGGACTGGATCATTCCCGACTGGCCGGCGCCGGCACAGGTGCGCGCACTCGTCACCACGCGCAACGGCGGCGTCAGCAGCGCCCCGTATGCCAGCCTGAACCTGGGCGATCATGTGGGCGACGACATCGCGGCGGTTACTGCCAACCGCGCCCTGGTTGGCCGGCACCTGCCGGCAGCGCCACTATGGCTCACGCAGGTACACGGCACCACGGTGGCCGATACCGCCAGCGCAGCACAGGGCAGCGAAGCAGATGCAAGCATTTCGCGCGGCAACATCGCCAGCGCGATCATGACTGCCGATTGCCTGCCGGTGTTGTTCTGCGATCGTGCCGGCACGGTCGTGGCTGCCGCACACGCTGGCTGGCGCGGACTGTGCGATGGCGTGCTGGAAGCCACCATCACCGCCATGGGCATCCCCGGCACCGATCTGCTGGCCTGGCTGGGGCCGGCCATCGGCCCGGCCAGATTCGAAGTGGGCGAGGAAGTACGCGCAGCCTTCGTGGCGCACGATGCCGCTGCAGCCAGCGCCTTCACGCCGGGCGCGCAAGCGGGAAAATGGCTTGCGGATATGTACCTGCTGGCGCGGCAACGGCTGGCCAGCCAGGGGCTGACCGCAGTGTATGGCGGCGATTTCTGCACCGTGACCGATAGCGCGCGGTTTTTCTCCTACCGTCGCGACAGGATCACCGGGCGCATGGCCAGCCTGGTGTGGCTGCAGGATTGAACGCCAGTCACCGGTGCTGGCGGGTCAGCGCCCGCCTGTGCCCGCATCGGTACCGGCTACGCCCTCACCCGCCACATTGTCACCCACTGCAGCCGCGCCCGCTTCCACCGCACGCGCGGTAGCATCCTGCTGCGCCTCTTGCAGCTTGCGGCGGCGCGCCAGCTGGCCACGCCGCTTGATCCACACCAGCAGCCAGGTGGGCAGGATACCCAGCAAGACAATCCATACAGCTGCCTTGGCAGGGTCGCCTGTGCCGGCTGCATACATTACGACCACATACAGATAACCAATCAGCAGGATATACATCAGGCAGGCGCCAAACGGGGACAGGGCGTGCAGCATAACAGCCCTGCAGAACGCAGGAAATGCACGCGCGCCGCACCCGGAGCCTGCATGCGATCTGGCTGCGAAGCGCCGATCGGCGCTTATCCGCAGCCAAACATCCACATGGCCACGCGTACACCCGGTCTTTGCGCTGCGCCTCACCCGCTGCGCCACTTCCTGCCGCGATTGCAAACAGATTCAGTGCGTGGCCAGCGCCCCCATCAGCTTGGCCAGGAAGCGGGTAAGGTCGCCCACCATCGAATCGATATAGGGCGGGTAGTACGGCAACACCAGGTAAAGCGCGCCCAGGCCGATGCCCAGCAACAGCGGAAAGCCCACCGCAAACACATTGAGCTGCGGCGCGGCGCGCGTCATCACGCCGATGGCCAGGTTGGCAATCAACAGCGCTCCCACCACCGGCAACGACAACAACATGCCAAGCCGGAACACCATGGCGCCGCGCTCCGCCACCAGACGGAATGCATCGGCACCCAACGGGCGCACGTCGATGGGGATTTGCGTAAAACTGTCCACCACCACCCTGATCATGATCAGGTGACCGTTCATGGACAGGAACAGCAGCAAGGTCACCAAGCTGAGAAACTGTGCCACGATGGGCACCTGTGTGGCATGCACCGGATCATAGGCTGTGGCAAAGCTCAGGCCCATCTGCAGGCCGATCAGGTGGCCGGCAAGCTCTACCGCGGTAAACAGCAGCCGGGCCACGAAGCCGATCATCAGGCCGATCATCAGCTGATTCACCGCAATCAGGATGCCGGCAGGCGATACCACATTGATCGCCGGCAGCGGCGGCAACAGCGGGCTGACCAGCATCGCCAGCAGGATGGCCAGCGCAACGCGCACCGGTGATGAAATGGAGCGGCTGGAATAGAACGGATCACTCAGCAGCAAGCCGAAAATCCGCAGGAATGGCCACCAGAAAAGCCCCAGCCACAGTTCGATCTGCGCCTGCGAGACAGTGAACATCACGGCCGGATCAACCGATCAAGGTCGGGATGCTCTGGAAGAGCCGGATGGTGTAATCCATGGCGGTTTCAATCATCCATGGCCCAGCCAGCACGAACACCAGAAAGGCGACCAGCAATTTGGGGATGAATGACAGCGTGGCCTCGTTGATCTGCGTGGCGGCCTGGAAAATACTCACGATCAGCCCGGTGGCCAGCGCCGCCAGCAGCATGGGGCCGGCCAGCAATACCAGCATTTCCATCGCACGCTGTACTTCGGTAATGACTGTTTCCGGTGTCATGACCGCTATCCTCCAAGCATGAAGCTTTGCACCAGCGAGCCCATCAACAGCGTCCAGCCATCGATCAGCACGAACAGCATCAACTTGAATGGCAGCGAGATGATCACCGGCGACACCATCATCATCCCCATGGCCATCAGGATACTCGCCACCACGAAGTCGATGATGATGAAGGGAATGAACACCAGAAAACCGATCTGGAAAGCCGTTTTCAATTCGCTGGTCACAAAGGCCGGCACCAGCACGCGCAGGCTCACATCTTCCGGGCCATTGGGTTTCTGCATGCCGGACACTTCCACGAAAAACCCCAGGTCTTTCTGGCGGGTCTGCTTGAGCATGAACTCCTTCAACGGCACCGAGCCCTTGTCCAGCATCTCGTTGAAGGTGATTTTCTGTTCGGAATACGGCTGGTATGCCTCGGCGTAGATCTTGTCGAAGGTCGGCGCCATGATGAAGAAGGTCAGGAACAGCGACAGCCCCACGATCACCTGATTGGGCGGCGCCTGCATGGTGCCCAGCGCTTGGCGCAACAGCGACAGCACGATGATGATGCGGGTGAACGCCGTCATCATCAGCAGCAACGCCGGCAGGAAGGTGAGCGCCGTCAGGAACAGCAGTGTCTGGATGGGCAGCGAATAATTGGTGCCGCCGGCCGCCGGCGTGGCCGACATGAACGGAATGCCGGCATCGGCCGCCAGCGCGGTGCTGCCCAGCAGCAGCAACAAAAGGGGCAGATAGCGCTTCATTGCGGATCCTTGCGCATCAGCGCGCGCGCCAGCCGCTCGGCAAAGGCCGGCATCGCCGGCCCGGGGGTTGCAGCGGGCTGTACGGACCTGGGAAGCTCGTGCAGCTTGTTGACGGCTTGCGCGGTCACACCCAGCACCAGCCAGGTGTCGTCGATCTCGACAATGACCACCCGCTCTTTCGGCCCGACCATCACGCCCGATACCACGCGTAAACGCGCGCCAGCTGCCATGGGCAGCATGGTGAAGCGGCGCATCAGCCATGCCACGGCAACGATCAGCCCCAGCACCAGACCCAGCGCAACGATCACCTGTACGAACTGGCCACTCAGTGACGGTGCGGACAGTGTGGCAAGCGGTGCGGAAGCGACTGCAGAAGCGGGAGAAAAAGCGGAAGCCACGGCAGCATGACCGGCATGGGCGGCAGACAACAGGGCAACAACAAGCGGCGTGCACCGCGACAGGATGCGCGGCATTACTTGTGCAGGCGGCGTATACGCTCTGCCGGGGTGATGATGTCGGTCAGCCGGATACCGAACTTGTCGTTCACCACCACCACTTCGCCCTGCGCAATCAGACAGCCATTGACGAGTACATCCATCGGCTCGCCGGCCAGTCCGTCGAGTTCGACCACCGAGCCCTGCGCCAGTTGCAGCAGGCTGCGGATGGCAATTTTGGTCCGCCCTAGCTCCACGGTCAGCGTGACCGGGATATCGAGGATCATGTCGATGTTGCCGGAGGTATTGCCGGCAATCTGCGGCGTATCGAAGCGCTCGAAAATATCGGCCGCCTGCATCGACGGCGCCTCCGGTGCAGCCGCGCTGGCCGCATCCACCTCGGCCTGCTCGGCCATGGCAGCAGCCCAGTCGTCCATGCCTGCGTCGTCGTCCTGCGCCACGGTATCTTCAGCCATTGCCTTCCCCCTGACCGTCTGTCGCCACAATGTCGGCATCAGCGCCATTGAGGATGCGGTTCACTTTCAATGCATATTGGCCATTCAGAATACCATATTTGCATTCGAGCACCGGCACGCCATCCACCTCGGCCACGATGGCCTCGGGCACGTCCATCGAGATGACGTCACCCTCCTTGAGGTTGATGATGTCGCCCAGCGTGATCCTGGCATTACCCAGGTTGGCAACCAGGTCCACTTCCGCTCCCTGCACCTGCTTCTTCAGCAAGCTTACCCACCGGGTATCCGCCTCGATGCGGTCCGCCTGCATGGTGCTGTAGAGCATGTCGCGGATCGGCTCGATCATCGAATACGGGAAGCACACGTGAAAATCCCCGCCGCCCGAACCCAGTTCGATCTTGAAGGTATACGCCACCACCACTTCGGTCGGCGTTGCGATATTGGCAAACTGCGTATTCATTTCTGAACGCTGGTAGCCGAATTCACATTCGAATACCGGCTTCCAGGCTTTCTGGTATTCCTCGAACACCACATCCAGCAGCCGCTGGATGATGCGCTGCTCGGTCGGCGTGAAATCACGCCCTTCCACGCGCACGTGGTAGCGACCGTCCGAGCCGAACAGGTTGTCCACCACGAGGAACACCAGGTCCGGATCGAAAATGAACAGGCCGGTGCCGCGCAGCGGCTTCATGTTGATCAGGTTGAGGTTGGTGGGTACCACCAGGTTGCGGATGAACTCGCTGTACTTCTGTACCCGCACCGGCCCTACCGAGATTTCGGCATTGCGGCGCATGAAGTTGAACAGGGCAATCCGCAGATAGCGGGCAAAGCGCTCGTTGATGATTTCGAGCGTCGGCATCCGGCCGCGGACAATACGTTCCTGCCGGCCAATATCGTAGGCGCGCACCGACGACGCATCGACCTGATCGTCGTTGCTGTCCTCCTCCCCGGTCACACCGCGCAGTAGCGCGTCGACCTCTTCCTGGGAAAGGATATCGTCTGCCATGGTCTCTATAGTCCGCCGTCGTTATCCGGATAACCGGGTTATCGGCTTATTGCACGATAAATGTAGTGAAATTCACCGAGAGCACGCCCTCTTCCTCGCCTTCCACGCCCAGGATCTTGTTGACCAGGTGGCGGATATCCTTGCCCAGCTTGTCACGCTTGGTGACATCGCGCGCCTCGTCCGGCTTTTGCGCGCTGAGGAACAGGTTGATCTGGCTCTGGATTTTCGGCAAGTACTGCTTTACCTGCTCGGAAGTTTCCGCATCCGCCACTTCCAGCGAAATGTCTGTCTGCAACACCGCCTGCTGCTCGCCATTGGACAGATTCACCGTCACTTGCTGCAGCTTCTCGAACGTAGGCGGATGCGCGTCTTTCTTTTCCTTCTTCTTTTCTTTCTTCTTCGGCTCGGCTTCCTGGCTATGCGCAGCCTCAGCCACGGCCTCATCCACTGACGGATCCTTGTTGCCCATCAGCAGGAACACCGCCACACCGCCCAGTACAAGCACCAGCAGCAGCAGGATGATCACGATAATCAACAACAAGCCTTTTTTGCTTTTCGGGGCTTTTTCGGTCTTGGCTTCTGCCATATTTTTTCACCTGGTCGCGAATCGGGGTGCGCAAGTATAAATGCCCCAGGCGCAGCTGGGGCAGTAAGCGCTTGGACGCCAAGCCATTTATAATTCAAAAACCTAGGTAAAACAAGCAGTAAGCCGTTTCTCCTCAGAGTTGACTTTTAATCCATTGGCATGAAGTAGTTCTTACACGTACAGATTCAGTCCGCCACGCGCCACCGGCAGTTTCATATCTGTCCACACTGCGGTCTGCATGACCGTCTTGTCGATCAGATTGTCGCCACCGCCAAACACGCGCTGGCGTGCCTGCTCACGCGCATCCGATTGCTGCTGGAACTGGCCAGCCTGTTGCTGTTGCTGTGCCTGCTGGTTCAGCGAATCGGATGCCACCTGCACGTTGGCCAGCGTGATGCCCTGATCCGCCAGCAAGGCGGTCAGCTTGGGCGTGGCGGCCGCCAGCGCTTCACGCACGCTGGCCTGTTGCGACGTAAAGGTGACGCTGGCCTGGTCACCGGCCATGGTGAGCTTCACTTCCATCGGCCCCAGATTGGGCGGATTGAGCTGCATTTCCAGGTGCTGCTCCTGCTTGTTCAGCATCAGCGAGACGCGTTGTGCAACCGCATCACCCCAGCGGCTATCGCCCACGGTTTCCTGCACATGGTGCGAAGGGGCCTTGGCGACGGCTGCTGCAGCAACGTCGGCAGAAGCGGATTTCTGTCCCAACTGCGCCGAATGGTGATTGAGCTGGCTGGCAAAGTCAGCGGCAAGGTCCTTGCTGCTCTTGCCGATATCATCCGGCAAAGTTTTACCGAGCACGGCAATTTCTTCCGCTTTGGCTGCCTGTGCATCGCCGCCGATCAACCGGGCAAGATCGATACCGCCACCGTCTTTCTTGCTTTTATCCAGCAAGGCATCGCCAAGGGCGGCTTCCTTGCCGCCTGCCAGCAAGGCCAGCTTGTCGTCCTTGCCCGATAGTGCGGCCAGCTTGTCACCGGCCTTGCCGGTGTCCGCGCTCTTGGGCTGGGCAATTGGCAATTGCATGTTCTGCAGCATGGCCAGCCACGACTCCACCGTCTGCGCAGGCGCGGCCTCGGTGGTTTCCACCGCTTCGGTGGGCGTGTCCGCATCTGCGGGCTTCGCGGATGCATCCTTGGCTGGCACGGTATTTTTTTGCGGCTCGGCGCTGCCGTCGGCGGGTGCCTTGGGTGCCATTTCCTTGGCCAGGGTAGAGCCGAATTGATCCTCGCCGCCCTGCTTATCGGCTTTGCTGTTACTCTGGCGTGACTCGCCGAGCCGTGTGGCAACAAGATTGACTGCGCTGGTCATGACTGCACTCCTGGAACAATTACCCAGGGTATAAGCAAATCCCGGGCCAGCTTCGCAAGCCACTTCAGGCCATGGTTGAAACCGCTACTGTTACTGCGCTGAAGGAGGCAGCATGGCCGAAGATTCCGATCTCGAACGCACGGAAGAACCCTCGGGCCGACGGCTGGAGGAGGCGCGTGGCAAAGGCCAGATTCCCCGTTCGCAAGAGCTGGTGACGTTTGCCGTGGTCATGAGCGGTCTGGTCGCCTTCCTCTCCACCGCGCCCGATCTCTTTCACGTGCTATCCGGCGTGATGCAGAACGAACTGCGCTTCGATCGCGCCACATTGGCCAACCCCAAATTCATGGGCGAGCATTTCATTGCCGCATGCCGTGTAGCGCTGACCGCCTGCCTGCCCATTTTTGCCGCCACGGCAATTGCCGCCATCGTCACGCCATTGCTGATTGGCGGCTGGTTGTTCACGTTTGAACCACTGATGCCCAATTTTGCCCGCATGAACCCGCTGACGGGCATAGGGCGGATGTTCTCGGTACGTGCGCTGGTGGAAATGGGCAAAGCCATCCTCAAGTCCGGCCTGATCGGCGGCGTCGCCGCGTGGGTGATTTGGCACGAACGCGAACAGTTCCTGCAGCTGATCACCATGCCGCCCGACAGCGGGCTGCTGTACTTGTGGCAGATGATCCGCTTCACCTTGCTGACGGTGACGGGCTCGATGTTGCTGATCGTGGCCATCGATGTGCCCTACCAGCTATGGGACTACACCAAGGGCCTGCGCATGACCAAGGAAGAGGTCAAGCAGGAGGCCAAGGAATCGGAAGGTGACCCGCAAGTGAAGGGCCGCATCCGCCAGTTGCAACGCGAAGCGGCCAGAAAGCGCATGATGAGCGAAATCCCCAAGGCCGATGTGGTGGTCACCAACCCGACCCATTACGCGGTGGCGCTCAAGTACACCGAGCAGATGCGCGCGCCGCAGGTCGTGGCCAAAGGGTCTTTCCTGCTGGCAGAGCGCATCATCGACATCGCGAAGGACAGCAAGGTATCCATCGTGCGCACACCGCCATTTGCGCGCGCGTTGTATCACCATGCGGAACTGGGCGAGGAGATCCCGGCCGCGTTGTATACTGCCGCAGCCGAAGTACTGGCCTACATCTATCAGCTCAAGCACTGGCATCGTTACGGCGGTGACGAGCCGCAACTGAACGATGCATTACCCGTGCCGGAAGAGCTTGATCCCGGTGCAATCGAATAGCAGCTTGAACCCAGGACCCTAGTCGAAACGTGTGGCGTAATTTCAATCTGACCCGGCTGGCCGGCCCCGCGCTGGTGCTGATGGTGCTCGGCATGATGATCCTGCCGCTGCCCGCGCCGATTCTCGACTTTTTTTTCACGTTCAATATCGCCATCTCCATCATCGTGCTGATGGTCAGCCTGTACACGCGTGAGCCGCTGGAGTTCTCCAGCTTCCCTACCGTACTGCTGTTCACCACGCTGTTGCGGCTATCGCTCAATGTCGCATCCACCAAACTGGTGCTGACCGAGGGGCATGCCGGCGCGGGTGCGGCCGGACAGGTGATCGAAGCGTTCGGCCACGTGCTGATTGGCGATAACCTCACGGTGGGGATCATCTCCTTCGTCATCCTGACCATCATCAACTTCGTGGTGATCACCAAGGGTGCCGGCCGGATCGCCGAAGTGAGCGCCCGCTTCACCCTGGACGCGATGCCCGGCAAGCAGATGGCCATCGATGCAGACCTGAACGCCGGACTGATCGGCGAGGAAGACGCGCGCAAACGGCGCGCCAATATCTCGCAGGAAGCAGACTTCTTCGGCTCCATGGACGGTGCCAGCAAATTCGTCCGCGGCGATGCGGTGGCCGGCATCATGGTGATGCTGATCAACATCGTGGGCGGCCTGATCGTCGGCATGGTGCAGCACGATCTGCCGTTTGCCGAAGCCGGCAAGACCTACACGCTGCTGACCATCGGTGATGGCCTTGTTGCGCAGATTCCGGGCCTGATCATCTCGGTGGCGGCCGGCGTGGTGGTATCGCGCGTGGGCACCGATGAAGATCTGTCCGAACAATTGCTGGGCCAGATGTTCGCCAAAGCGCAGGTGCTGTATGTGACCGCCGGCGTGATGACCATCCTTGGTCTGATCCCGGGCATGCCGCACGTGGCCTTCCTGCTGATGGCCGCGATGGCTGGCGGGCTTGCCTGGTGGCTGGACGACAAGGAAAAGAAAAAGAAGCTCGCGCCGCCCAAACCCGCCGGTGGTGCAGCGCAGCCAGGCGGTGCACCGGGTGCCGGCCAGGTGCCGGGCGATCAGCCGTTGCAGGAAGTCAGCTGGAACGATGTGCAGCCAGTAGACCCGGTGGGCCTCGAAGTGGGCTACCGCATCATTCCGCTGGTGGACCGCAACCAGGATGGCGAGCTGCTGCGGCGCATCCGCGGCATCCGCAAGAAAATCGCGCAGGAGCTGGGCTTCCTGGTGCCTGCGGTGCATATCCGCGACAACCTCGAGCTCAAGCCCAACCAGTACCGCATCCAGCTCAAGGGCGTGGACGTGGGCATGGGCGAGGCCTATGTGGGCCAATGGCTGGCGATCAATCCGGGCAACGCAGCCGGGCAATTGCCCGGCACGCCAACCACCGACCCCACCTTCGGCCTGCCGGCAGTGTGGGTGGACGCCAGCCTGCGCGATACCGCGCAGGCAATGGGCTATACGGTGGTCGATGCATCCACCGTGGTCGGCACGCATATCTCCAACGTATTGCAAAGCCACGCCGCCGAAATGCTGGGGCGCGAGGAAGTGCAGCAGTTGCTGGATCATTTCGCCAAGGAAGCGCCAAAACTGGTGGAAGATCTGGTACCAAAAGTGATACCGGTTGGCACTTTGCAGAAAGTTCTTCAGAATTTACTTGAAGAGGGGATGCATGTTCGCGACCTGCGGACAATACTGGAAACGCTGGGCGAGCAAATGGCGCGCACGCAGGATATCGATGACCTGACGGCTGCGGTGCGGGTGGCGCTGGGCCGTGCCATCATCCACCAGTTATTCCCGGGTGAGGACGAATTGCCGGTCGTGGCGCTGGAGCCACAGCTGGAAAACATCCTGATGTCCGCCGCAGCGGGCAAATCGCAGGGCGGACTGGAACCGGGCCTGGCGGAGCGCCTGCTCAAGCAGGCATCGCAACTGACGGAGCAGATGGAAGCACAGGGTTTGAATACGGTATTGATCACGCCGGGGCAGTTGCGGCCGATGCTGAGCCGCTTCCTGCGCCGCTCGATCCCCAACCTGCGCGTGATCGCACACACCGAGATACCGGACAGCAAGACCATCCGCATCGTCGGCGTGCTTGGGGCAGCAGGCTAGGCCAGCGCCTTAAATACGCCGGACGGTGTAGCAAAACAGGCATAATTCGTTTCAACTAGGGACAACAGCAGCCGGACATGGTCGTTAAAAAGTTTTACGGTGCCACGACACGCGATGCGCTACGCCAGGTTCGGGATGAACTTGGCCCGGACGCGCTCATCCTGTCGAACCGCCAGGTAGCAGGTGGCGGCATCGAGATCATGGCCGTGGCCGATGCCGATGTCGCGGCCATCACCAGCACGCAGACCGCCCCTGTCCCGGCAGCGCGGCCCACCCCGCGCGCGGTGCAGAATGGCGCCCGGCTGATGCGCTCCGCACAGGAGCCCACCGCGCCGGTTTCCAAGGCCCTTGCCCGCTCCTACGCGATACCGGACGAAGACGACGAACCCACCATCGACGACGTGCCCAGCCATGGCAGTGCCGATGAAGAACCGTTGCTGGTACGCAGCAACCGCCCCAAGCCCGCGCAAACGCTGCAGGACTTCGCGACGGCCCGCCAGCAGATGATGGAAGCGGCGCAGCCCGCCACTGCACCGGCGTTTCCGAAACGCCCGCCGGAAAAGCTGCCTACCTTCCGTTTTGAAGACGATGCACCGGAAGTACCCGAACCCGCTGCCAATCCGGCGGACAAGGAAGCGATGGAAGACATCGCGCGCGAGATCCGCATGTTGCGTGGCCTGCTGGAAAGCCAGCTGGCCGGCATGGCGTGGGGTGAACTGGCCAAGCATGCACCGGAAAAACTCGAAGCACTGCGCCAGTTGCTGGCGGTGGGCTTCTGCCCGGCGCTGGCTCGCCAACTGATCGACAAGATGCCTTCCGGACTCGGTTTCGAGCAGGGGCTGCGCTGGGTAAAAGCAGCGATTGCCCACAACCTGCCGGCAGCCAGCAATGGCGAAGACCTGATTACCCGTGGCGGCACCTATGCATTGATCGGCCCCACCGGCGTGGGCAAGACCACCACGGTGGCCAAGCTGGCTGCACGCTGTGCATTGATGTACGGGCCTGAATCGGTGGCGCTGCTGACCACCGACAGCTACCGGATCGGCGCGCACGACCAGTTGCGCATCTACGGCCGCATCATTGGCGTGCCGGTCCATGAAGTCAAAGATGATACCGACCTGGAGCTGACGCTGGCCGACCTGTCCGACCGCCATCTGGTGCTGATCGATACCGTCGGCATGGGCCAGCGCGATACCCGCGTGGGCGAGCAGTTGAAGCTGTTCGATCAGGATCAGATACAGACGCTGCTGCTGCTGGCCGCCAATGCCGCGCCCGCCACGCTGGACGATGTGGCGCGCCGCTATCAGAACCAGCAATTGTCCGGCTGCATCGTCACCAAGCTGGACGAAGCGATGAGCCTGGGCGGCTGTCTCGACGTGGCGATCCGCCACAAGCTCAAGCTGCACTTCGTCACCAACGGCCAGCGCGTGCCGGAAGACCTGCATGGTGCCCGCATCGACTACCTGATCGACCGCACTTTCCGTGGCGAAACGCAAAAGGCCTTCCAGTTGCAGAATGACGAATACCCGCTGTTCATGGGCGCTTCCGGCATCGGCAGCGACAAGGACATCAAGCTCAACCTCGGGGCCGTCCGTGGCTAACCAGTGGCCGGATCAGGCCGCCGGTTTGCGCGCATTGATCGCCCCCACCGCATGCCGCAGCGTGGGCCTGTGCGGTGGCCGTGGCGGTGTGGGCACCACCACCATTGCCATCCATCTTGCCGCCGCCTTGGCCGAGCGCCAGCGCGAAGTGATCGTGCTGGATGAATACAGCGGGCTCTCCAATACCGCACACCGGCTGCGCCTGTCACCGCGCTATGATTTCGAAGATGCAGTGCGCCGGGAAGTGCCGCTGGCCGATACCCTGCTCAGCACCACGGCCGGCTTCAGCGTGCTGCCGGTATCGGCAAGGCCGCAAACACTGGCTGCACTGAACGAGCGCGAACTGGCACGCTTGGGCAGCGAATTCGACGCCATTACCGGCGATGCGGATTTTTTGCTGCTCGATACCCGCCCGGCCACCGGCCCCGGTGTGCCCAGCCTGTCGCTGGCGGCCGATGACGTGGTGGTGATCGTGTCCGAGCGCGCCGAGTCGTTGACCGACGCCTATGCCACCATCAAGCTGCTGTACACCGAATACGCAAGACGCGAGTTCCGCATCCTGGTGAACCGCGTGGACAGCCTGACCGAGGCCAACTTCCTGTTCCAGCGCATCAAGCGCGTGGCGCAGGATTACCTGGGCAGCGCGGTGCAGCTGCGGCTGATCGGCTTCGTGCCCGAGGATGAACTGCTCAAGCGCGCCACGCGGCTGGGCAAGACCGTGCTCGATGCGTTTCCGGATGCCGAATCCGGCCATGCGTTCCGCCAACTGGCCGATGCCATGTTGCGCTGGCGCCAACCCGCGGCCGGTACAGACCGGGCATCCGATTTCGTTTACCGGTTGGTTGAATCGAGCCGGATCCTCACTGACCGCATGCACTACTGATGATGCGCGCGGCGAATTCATTGGCGCGCCGTCACCTTGCCGTCCGGCCTGGCCGGACAGCCGGAGGGCACGTCACACCATGAGCCAGGCCACGCTCAACGCCGAAAACGACGTGATGACGATCGCTGGCAGGCTTGATGCTGCCGGCGCTGCCGGCATCTGGCCTGCAGCCCGCGCCGCCCGGGCCAGCCGGGTGGATGCCAGCGGCATCGATTATTGCGATGGCGCCGGTGCAGCGCTGCTGTTCGAGCTGATACAGCGCGGCGCAAAGATAGACGGCCTGGCCGACGGCTACGCCACCTTGCTGGCCGAACTGCAACCCGATCAGCCGCTATCGACCGCGCCCGCACCCGCGCACGAGCCCTGGGTAGCCAGGCTGGGCGGCATCACCGCAGCGGTACTGGCATCGCTGCGTGACCGCGTCAGTTTCATCGGTGACATCACCATTGCGGTGAAAACATTGCTGATTTCGCCACGCCGCTTCCGGCTGGGCGCCGCGGTGCAGATTGCAGGCAGTGCCGGCGCCGATGCGCTGCCCATCGTCGCGCTGATTTCCTTCCTGCTGGGCGTGATCCTCGCCTTCCAGTCCGCCATCCCGATGAAGCAGTTCGGTGCCGAGCTGTTCGTCGCCAACCTGGTAGGGCTGGGGTTGGTGCGCGAGCTATCGCCACTGATGACGGCAGTGCTGCTGGCCGGGCGCACCGGTGCCGCGTTTGCTGCCGAGCTGGGCACGATGAAAACCAACCAGGAAATCGATGCGCTCACCACCATGGGGCTGGAGCCGATGCGCTTCCTGGTGCTGCCACGGCTGGTTGCCGTCACGCTGATGACCCCGTTGCTGTCCGTCCTGGCGGAAGTGATCGGCCTGTTTGGCGGTGGCCTGGTACTGTTGACGCTGGATATTCCGCTCAAGACCGCGTTTGCACAGGTCACGCAAACGGTGGCGCTCACCGATTACCTGGGCGGCCTCGCCAAATCGGCGATCTTCGGCTTCGGCATCGCCGCCATCGGCTGCTGGCGCGGCTTGCGCACCGGCAGCGGTGCGCAGGCGGTGGGCGAAGCGGCGACCAAGGCCGTGGTGACCTCGCTGGTGTTCCTGGTGGTCACAGACGGGCTGTTCGCCCTCGCTTATTACTACCTGGGGTGGTGACGCATGCCGGATCAGCAGCCCATTATCCGTGTCGAGAACCTCACCTGCGCCTATGGGCCGGTGGTGGTGCTCAAAGAGGTCAGCTTCGACGTCCAGGCCGGTGAAGTATTCGTGATCCTCGGCGGCTCGGGCTGCGGCAAATCCACGTTGCTGCGCCATATGATCGGGCTGGAACGCCCGAGCACCGGGCGCATCTGGCTGGATGGCACCGAGCTTACCGCCACCGAAGGCGCAGCACGTCAGGCACTGATGCGCACCTTTGGCGTAGCCTATCAATCCGGCGCGCTGTTCGGTTCGCTGAGCGTGCTGGACAACGTGTTGCTGCCACTGATCGAATTCACCACGCTGGATGCGGCGGCGCGCAACGTCGTTGCCCGGCTCAAGCTGCGCCAGGTGGGGCTGGAGGCGTATGCCGACTACATGCCGGCAGCGCTATCGGGCGGCATGCAGAAACGCGCCGCCATCGCGCGTGCGCTGGCGCTGGACCCGCGCATCCTGTTCCTGGATGAACCCTCCGCCGGGCTGGACCCGGTGACAGGCGCCGAGCTTGATGCACTGATCAAACGGCTGGCCAGCACGCTGAAACTGACCTTCGTGGTAGTAACGCATGAGCTTGCCAGTATTTTCGCCATTGCAGACCGCGCGCTGATGCTGGATAAATCAGCCAAGGGGGTCATTGCGCTCGATACCCCGCAAACATTGCGCGATCACCCGCCCAGTGCACCGGTGCGGCGCTTCTTCAACCGGGAAACTGAATGAACAGCAACGCCGGCCATTTCCGCCTCGGCCTTTTCGTCCTCGCCGCCGTCATTCTTGGCAGCATGCTGCTGGTCGCCTTTGGTGCCGGCAACTGGTTTACCAAGACCGTGTTGATGGAGACCTACTTCGATGAATCGGTACAGGGGCTGGATGTCGGCTCCAAGGTCAAATATCGTGGCGTGACTGTCGGGGAAATCAGCAAGATCTCGTTCACGCACACCAAATATCAGCTCGACCTGCCGCCCGCATCGCGCAGCCAGTACGTACTGGTGGAGTCCAAACTGCAGCCGGAACTGTTTGGCAGCGCCAAACTGCCCGATTCCAGTCAGCTGAGTACCGAAGTTGCCCGTGGCCTGCGCATCCGCATCGCCCCACAGGGTCTCACCGGCACCAATTACCTGGAAATCGATTTCACCGACCCTGCGCGCAACCCGCCGCTGCCGATCAAGTGGACACCGGAGGCCATCTACGTGCCGTCCGCGCGCAGCGCAGTAGTGCAGATCGTGACCGCTGCACAAAACCTGGTAGCCAAGCTGGAGAAAGTCGATATCGCCGATACGCTGGCCAAGCTCAACCGCACGCTCGACAGCAGCAACCAGGCCATCACCGACCTGAAAACCCGCGAGCTGAGCGATACCGCGCTGGCGCTGCTTCAGGAAATCAGGGCAACGCCGATCAAGGCCACCGGTGACCAGGCATTGCAATTGATGAGCGAGCTGCGCGAAACCAACCGCTCGCTCAAGGCGCTGGTATCCGATCCCGAACTGCAATCGGCTCCTGGCGATATTGCCGCCAGCGCCAAGGCTGCGCGCAAGCTGCTGGAAGGCCCCGCGCTTGCCGATACACTCAAACAGCTCGATCACGCCACGCGCCAGCTTGACCAACTGATTTCCAGCCGCGACCAGCAGCTTGAATCGACCTTCGACAACCTGCACGCGGCCAGCATCGAACTGCGCCAGTTGCTTGACCAGACCCGCAACAACCCGTCGAGCCTGCTGTTCAGCTCTCCGCCCTCGCCCTACCCATTGCCTGCCCGATGAAAAACATCTGCCTGATCTTGCTTGCCGGACTGCTGGGCTCCACGCTCACCGCATGCAGCCTGCCCACCACGCCGCCACAGGAAAACAACTACCTGCTGGCAAGCACGCGCAGTGGTGCAGCGCTGGCACAGCGCTATGACAGCCTGCGGCTGATGCCGCTGCGTGCAGCGCCCCCCTACGATACGCCGCGCTTTGTCTACCGCGAAACCGACCAGCGCTACGTGATGGATCCATACCGTGGTTACATGGCGCCGCCAGCACAGCAAATCAGCACCCGCCTGCGCGACTGGCTGGCTGCTAGCGGCATCACCGCGCATGTCGTGGGCCCCGGCCCGATCGCCGCGCAGCACCGCATCGAGGGCGAGCTGACGCGGTTCGACGTCGACCTGCGCCCCGGCCAGCCGCGTAGCGTGAGTATCAGCGTACGGCTGCGGCTGCAGGATGAAGGAACGCAAGCGCTGCTGGTGGATCAGACCTTCAGTGCCAGCAGCGTGCTGGCTACCGTGACCGCAGACAGCATCGCTGCCGCTGCAGACGCTGCGCTGGCCCAGGTGTTCCGCGATTTTGAAACCGCATTGATGCAGGCGCATTGAGCAACATCGCGGTTTTTCGCGACTCGCCTCACCCTGCTGCCTCGGCTACACTCAAATCTGCCAACAGATAATCTGTCCATGCCGACCCAACGCGCCCTGCACCTTTATCGCAAGACCCAGAACGATAGCGACAGCGATCGCGTGCAGCAGCATGCGCCGCTGGTGAAGAAAATCGCCTATCACATGGTGGCGCGCCTGCCGGCCAGCGTAGAAGTCGACGACCTGATCCAGGTGGGCCTGATGGGCCTGATGGAAGCCACCCGCAATTTCGATCCCAATGCCGGCGTGCAGTTCGAAACCTTTGCCGCGCAGCGCATACGTGGTGCCATGCTTGATGAACTGCGCAGCGCAGACTGGATGCCACGCCAGACCCGCCGCAACATGCGCGAGATCGATGCCGCAGTCCACAAGCTGGAGCAGGAATACGGCCGGGCGCCACTGGAAGCGGAAGTGGCGAAATCGCTGGATCTGCCGCTGGACGAATACCAGCAGCGGCTGGGCGATGCACGCGGCCACCAGTTGCTGTACTACGACGATTTCGACAGCGAAGACGGCAGCAACGACACGCTGGACCAGTTTGTTGCCGATCACAGCGCCAATCCGCTGGAGGCCATGTCGGACGCCGGCTTCCGCAAACTGCTGGTGGCCGGGCTCGATCTGCTGCCCGAGCGTGAAAAGCTGGTGATGGCGCTTTATTACGATGAAGAACTCAATCTGAAGGAAATCGGCGCGGTGCTCGGTGTATCCGAATCGCGCGTTTCCCAGTTGCATAGCCAGGCCATTGCCCGGCTGCGCAGCAAGGTCAAGGACTGGCTTGCCAGATAACACGGACACGTATGGATAAAATCAGCATTGCCGGCCTCATTCTCGGCATTACCGCAATCGTGTTCGGCCAATGGCTGGAAGGCGGGCATATCGCCTCGCTGTTCCAGCTCACCGCTTTCCTGATCGTGATGGGCGGCACCATCGGTGCGGTGATGCTGCAAAGCCGCATGGATGACTTCATTGCCGGCGTGAAAATGGCCAAGTGGGTGTTCGTGCCGCCGATGCAGGATTTCCGCCGGGTACTCACCACGCTGGTCAACTGGGGCCAGCACGCGCGCCGTGGCGGCCTGCTGTCGCTGGAAGCATTCATCGGCAGCGAAAAGGACCCGTTCGTGAAGCGCGGCCTGACCATGCTGGTGGATGGGGCCGAGCCGGAAACCATCCGCCGTGCACTCGAGCTGGATGTGGATGCCTTTGAATCGCGCGCGCGCGCTGCCGCCAAGATCTGGGAATCGGCCGGCGGCTACGCGCCCACCATCGGCATTCTGGGTGCGGTGATGGGATTGATCCATGTGATGGAAAACCTCACCGATCCGGGCAAGCTGGGCGCCGGTATCGCCGTGGCCTTTGTAGCGACCATCTACGGCGTGGGCTCGGCCAACCTGATTTTCCTGCCGATCTCCAACAAGCTGCGCCACCACATCAACATCGAGATCCGCCGCCGCGAAATGCTGCTGGAAGGGCTGGTATCGATCGCCAATGGCGAAAACCCGCGTTTGCTGGAAAACAAGCTGGCCGGGTTTATCCTGTAAGCATGTTCCCCTGCAAGGCGTCCCCCTGATGCTGTGGTTGCTGGCCCGCCTGAAACAACTTGCCGCATGGCTCGATCTGCTGCTGTTCACCGTGGCCATGATGCTGCTGGCGCGCCTGCCCATGCGCATTACGCGCCGCTTCTACCCTGCGCTGTTCCATCGCTGGTGCATGTGCTTCGTGCGCGCGCTGGGCGTGGATTTGCGCCTGCACCAGCACAATACCCGGCCACTGCCGGAACACTTCATCCTGATCGCCAACCACCCTTCCGCGTTTGAAGACGTGGGCATCCCGGCACTGTTCCCGGTGGTAAGCCTGGCCAAGGAAGAAGTGCGCAAGTGGTGGTTTGTCGGCCGCATCGCGGAGGCTGCCGGCACACTGTTCGTGCAGCGGGAGAACAAGGATTCGCGCCAGGCCGCCGTACAGGCGATGGTAGATGGCGTGCGCGGCGGCAAGAATATCGCGCTCTACCCGGAGGGCGGCTGCAAGGGCCGCCGGCTGTGGGACAAATTCCTCTACGGCGCGTTTACCGTGTCGCTGGAAACCGGCGTGCCCATCGTGCCGGTGTTCCTGCATTACGAGGCGCAGCAGGCATTTGCCTGGGGCCCGGATGAAAACCTGCTGCAGAAGATCCGCAGCATCATCACCGCCCCCAATCACACCGCTAATTATCACGTGTTCGATGTGCTGGACCCGGCTGATTTTGCCGACCGGGAAAGCTACTCCGCCCATGCCTACCAGCTTTTCCTGGGCTGGCAGGCGCGCTTCCTCGAGTAAGCGCTGCCACGCTTGGCAAGCAGCTACACCACCCGGGTAAGCAATGTTTGCCGCTGCGCCCAGGCAGTGAGATTGGCAAACGTCAGTTCGCCCATTGCCTGGCGGGTTTCTTCGGTGGCACTGCCGATATGCGGCAATAGCACCACGTTATCCATGCCCAGCAACGCGGCAGGCACATTCGGCTCATCCTCGAATACATCGAGGCCGGCACCGGCGATCACGCCTTGCTGCAATGCCGCGACCAGCGCAGCCTCATCGACGACGGAGCCGCGCGCCACGTTGATCAGCACGCCCTGCGCGCCCAAAGCAGCCAGCACCGTGGCATCCACCGTGTGGCGCGTTTCTGCACCGCCCGGCAGCGCCAGCACCAGGTAATCGGATGCGGCGGCCAGATCGGCCAGATCGGCGTGGTAGGCGTAATCCAGATCCGCCTTGCGGCGCGGCCCCTGATAGGCGATGCGCATACCGAATGCCGCCGCACGCGTAGCCACCGCGCGGCCGATGCCGCCCATGCCGACGATGCCACAGGTTTTGCCGGCCGGAGAGCGCCCCAGCCCAAAGCCCTGCTGCGGCCAGCGCCCGGCCCGCACGAAGCGGTCTGCCTCGCAGATGCGGTGCGATACCGCCAGCAGCAAGGCCAGTGCACAGTCAGCCACGCCATCGCACAGCACGCCGGGAGTATTGGTCACCGCCACGCCATGTGCCTGCGCGGCAGCAATATCGATGGAATCGTAACCCACGCCAAAGCTGGCAATGATTTCCAGCGCCGGCAATGCGGCAATCAGCGCCGCATCCGCGCCGACAAAGCTGGTGGTGACCACTGCGCGCACCGCTGTGGCGTGCTCGGCCAGCAAGGCGTTGCGGTCGCTTGCCTCCCATAGCTTCAGTACGATGAAATCACGTTCCACGGCAACCTGCAGCGAAGGTAGCAAAGGCGTGGTGACAAGGACGGTGGGGCGTGAGGATGACGTAGTCATGGCTGTGTTGGCCGCTGTGATGCGTGCATGCAAAGCGCCATGCTGCCAAAAAATCCGCCGGCAAGGAACGCAAATAGCAGCAGCGCAGCCCGATCGTGTGTGCGAAACGCTTCTGCAAGCCCGGTATGGCTATAATCGTCCATCACCGATTTCTGCAGTCTGCCCATGGCCGTTTTCCGTAAAAAAAACGTCGCGAATGCGTCGTCCCGCAATGCGCTGCCTGCACCGCTGGCCAACCTGCTGCGCGAATCCTGGTGGTTGCTGCTGGTTGCCGTGGTGCTCTACCTGGTACTGGCGCTGGCAACCTACCACCAGGCTGATCCGGGCTGGTCGCACAGCGCATCGCAGGCCGAGATCAAGAACCGCGGCGGCTGGCTGGGCGCCTGGGTGGCGGATATTTTCCTGTCGCTGTTCGGCTTGTCTGCGTGGTGGTGGGTACCGTTCTGCTTTGCCGCCATCCTGTGGGGCTACCGCCGTATCGACCGCGTGAATACCGAATCATCCCGCCCGGTGATCCTGCTGGCATGCAGCGGCTTCACGCTGATGCTGCTGGCCAGTTGCAGCCTGGAAGCACTGCGCCTGCACTCGATGCAGATTGCGCTGCCGCTGGCACCTGGCGGCATTCTCGGCTATGCGCTGGGTAGCTGGCTGTACCTGGGGCTGGGCTTTGCCGGCGCCACGCTGACCTTGCTGGCCATATTCGGCATCGGTTTCTCGCTGTTCACCACCATCTCCTGGCTGGATGTGATGGAAAAACTCGGCACCATGCTCGAATGGATCTGGATCAGCGGGCGCGACCGCTGGCAAGCCGCGCAGGATCGCAAGATCGGCCGCCAGGCCGCCGAGGACCGCAAGGTCAAGGTCACCGAGGAGAAGAAGCGCCAGGAAGACCACGCACCGATCAAGATCGAAGCCGCGCAACTGGAAGTACCGGTGGCCCCGGCTGTGGAACGCAAGCTGGAAAAAGAGAAAAAAGCCCAGGAAAAACAACAGATCGAGGCCGAGCGCCAGGCTGCGCAGCCCATGCTGTTCGAAATCGAAGACCTGCCGCCGGTACGTGCGCCTGCCATGGCGCCCAGGGCAGGCAACGATGCGCTGCCGCCCATCTCGCTGCTGGCCCCGGCACCGGTGGCGCAAGAAACCATCAGCAACGAAACACTGGAATTCACTTCCAGCCTGATCGAACGCAAATTGGCGGATTTCAACGTGCAGGTGAAGGTGATTGCCGCCTACCCCGGCCCGGTGATCACCCGCTACGAGATCGAACCGGCAGTGGGCGTGAAAGGCGCGCAGATCGTCAACCTGATGCGCGATCTGGCCCGTGCGCTGGGGCTGATTTCCATCCGCGTGGTGGAAACCATACCGGGCAAGACCTGCATGGGTCTGGAGCTGCCCAACCCGTCACGCCAGACCATCCGGCTGTCCGAGATCATTTCGTCCGAACCGTATCACCATATGAGTTCCAAGCTCACCATGGCGCTGGGCAAGGACATCACCGGCAAACCGGTGGTGACCGATCTGGCCAAGGCACCGCACATGCTGGTGGCCGGCACCACCGGCTCGGGCAAATCGGTGGGCGTGAACGCGATGATCCTCAGCCTGCTGTACAAGGCCACGCCCGATGAAGTGCGCTTCATCATGGTGGACCCGAAAATGCTGGAATTGTCCGTGTACGACGGCATTCCGCATCTGCTGGCCCCGGTAGTCACCGACATGAAGCTGGCCGCCAACGCACTCAACTGGTGTGTGGCAGAGATGGAAAAGCGCTACAAGCTGATGAGCAGCTTTGGCGTGCGCAACCTGGCCGGCTTCAACCAGAAGATCAAGGATGCCGAAAAAGCCGGCCAGAAACTCACCAACCCGTTCACGCTGACGCCCGATAACCCGGAGCCATTGGAACACCTGCCCTTCATCGTGGTGGTGGTAGACGAATTTGCCGACCTGATGATGGTGGCCGGCAAGAAGATCGAAGAGCTGATCGCCCGACTGGCACAGAAAGCGCGTGCGGCCGGCATCCACCTGATCCTGGCCACCCAACGCCCTTCGGTGGACGTGATCACCGGCCTGATCAAGGCCAACATCCCCACGCGGATTGCCTTCCAGGTTTCCAGCAAGATCGATTCGCGCACGATCCTCGACCAGATGGGCGCCGAAGCGCTGCTGGGCCAAGGCGACATGCTGTACCTGCCGCCGGGCACCGGTTACCCGCAGCGCGTGCACGGTGCATTCTGCGCAGATGACGAAGTGCATGCAGTGGTAGAACACCTGAAGCAATTCGGCGAGCCGGACTACATCGACGGCATCCTCAACGGCGGCTTCGAAGCCGAGGCTGCAGGCGGCAGCGCACCGTGGGAAAGCGGTGGTAGCGAAGGCAACGAAACGGATGCGCTGTACGATGAAGCCGTGGCATTTGTGCTGAAAAGTCGCAAGGCATCCATTTCTTCAGTGCAGAGACAGCTGCGAATCGGATACAATCGCGCCGCACGCCTCATCGAACAGATGGAGCAGGCAGGACTGGTGAGCCCGATGGAAACCAACGGCAACCGCACAGTACTTGCCCCAGCACACGAATAAACACCTCGCCCGATGCAATGCATTGTTGCGTCGGTGTCTCCTTTGCCCAAATTTGGGCTTGAACCCAAGCAGCGGATCGTGTTATAAATCCGCTTTTTCCGAAGTCAGGAATTTTTATCATGGCACGAGTATGTAAGGTCACCGGCAAGCGTCCGATGTCCGGGAACAATGTTTCCCACGCCAACAACAAGACCAAGCGTCGCTTCCTCCCGAACCTGCAATCCCGCCGTTTCTGGGTCGAAAGCGAAAACCGTTGGGTACGCCTGCGCGTTTCCAACGCTGCACTGCGCACCATCGACAAGAATGGCATTGAAGTCGTTCTCGCCGACCTGCGCGCCCGCGGCGAACTGTAAGGTAAAGAATCATGCGTGAAAAGATCAAGCTCGAGTCGTCCGCTGGTACTGGTCACTTCTACACCACGACCAAGAACAAGCGCACCATGCCGGAAAAGCTGGAAATCAAGAAATTTGATCCGGTTGTCCGCAAGCATGTGCTGTACAAGGAAACCAAGCTTAAATAAGCTTGTTGTTCCGGTGCCGCATACTCGAAAACCCCGCTTCGGCGGGGTTTTTATTTGATGGAACTGCCTGCGGGCAGCCCCGTCATACACCACAGAACCGGAAGTACCCCGATGCCCGCCACAAGGCGGCGCATTGCATCTACCCAGGAAAACATCATGCCGATCAACCACTTCGACCTGCAAAGACTGGCCGCGATCAAGATCAAGGAAGACATCCGCAAGAAGGGCTCGCCCAGCCGTTTTGGCAAGGATTCATCGGAAAACGCCAGTGATGAAGACAAGATGGCCAAATCGCTGGTGGGCCGCCTGATCAAGCAGCGCGTCGAACCCAAGTAACGCCGGGCGGCAGTCTGCGCCCTATACGTCTGCGGCTGCGCGCGGCCCAAGACCGCCTGCGCGCTCAATCGCTGGGTTGCCAGATTTCCAGCAGCGTTTCGCGCAGCATGGCCAGCATCGGGTCTTCGGCACGGTCGGCCGAATAGATGAACTGCAGCGGTGCGGAGATCACCGTCTCACCGGCGCGCCATAGCGCAATCGAGCCATCGGTGGCAAAGCGGTGCGCGGTGCGTTCGGCCAGCAGCGCCACGCCCAAGCCCGCCTTCACCAGCTCTACCAGTACCGCTTCTTCGTCCGATTCGCCCACCTTGCGCGGCGCAATATTCTGCATGCGCCACACCTCCTGGGTGATGCCGGAAATACTGGAAAACTGCGATACGCCCAGCCAGGGTGTTTTGCCCAGCGTCTGCCAGTCGGCATTTTCCAGCTCGGCACGCCGTTGTGGCGGCAAGGCCACACAGAAACGGATTTCCGACAGCGGCAGCGTATTCACGTTCTGGTACGGGTTGCGGCCCAGGTAAAAGCCGCCATCCAGCGTTTTCTTGCGGACTTCATTGAGCACGCTGCCGGATATGCCATGCGTGGTCTGCACCGTCAGCAACGGGTAGCGCGCTTTCAGGCAGGCCAGCCACGGCCCCACCTTCAGCCGTGCCGGCACACCGATCGTACCGATCTTCACCTTGCCCTTGGGCTCGGCCGCCAGCGCCTTGGCGCGGTTGAGCATGCCGCGCGACAACGCCAGCATCTGCTCGGCATCCGGCAGCAGTGTCTTGCCCGCTTCGGTCAGTTGCACGCCACCCGGGTAGCGCTCGAACAGCGACACGCCCAGCTCTTCTTCCAGCGCCTTGATCTGCGCGGTCACCGCCGGTTGCGACAGGTGCAGCAGCTCGGCCGCCTGGGTGAGGTGCCCCTGCTGGGCGACCGCAATAAAAGTGCGCAGTTGATACAGTTCCATAGCCATCGATTATCACCCAAAGCACAGCAACGGTGCAGCCCGATCAGCGCCCGCTTATGCAAATGGCACACCCTTGCAGCCCAGCAGCAGCAAGCTTCGCGCAATGCAGCATAAGAAATGCTGATTCCGCGCATCAGAAATTGCGATTGGCGCGAACCCGGTTACGCTTACTAGAGTCTGGCGCAGTCATCGCAATAGGTGATCCGCACAGCATGTACGCCGCTAACCCGGCCCAGGGGAGAGAAAAATGGCAACAACGACGGTGATCAGCAAGGACGAAAAGCGGGTGATTTTCGCCTCCTCGCTCGGTACGGTTTTCGAGTGGTACGACTTCTACCTGTACGGCTCGCTGGCGGCCATCATCGCCAAGCATTTCTTTACCGGGGTGAATGAAACCACCGCGTTCATCTTTGCACTGCTGGCGTTCGCTGCCGGTTTTGCGGTGCGCCCTTTTGGTGCCATCGTGTTCGGTCGCCTGGGCGACATGATCGGCCGCAAATACACCTTCCTCGTCACCATCCTGATCATGGGTTTCTCCACCGCCGTGGTCGGCCTGCTACCCAGCTACTCCACCATCGGTGTTGCGGCGCCGGTCATCCTGATCGTGCTGCGGCTGCTGCAGGGCCTGGCCTTGGGCGGCGAATATGGCGGTGCCGCCACCTACGTGGCCGAGCATGCACCGCAGAACAAGCGCGGCCTGTTCACCAGCTTCATCCAGACCACCGCCACGCTGGGCCTGTTCCTGTCGCTGCTGGTGATCTGGGTATGCCGCAACAGCTTCGGCAAGGAAGCATTCGAAGACTGGGGCTGGCGCGTGCCTTTCCTGGTCTCCATCGCGCTGCTGATCGTTTCGGTATATATCCGCCTGCAACTGCATGAATCGCCAGTCTTCAAGAAAATGAAGGATGAAGGCAAGCACTCCAAGGCACCGCTGACCGAAGCCTTCCTGCGCTGGCCCAACCTCAAGATCGTGCTGCTGTCACTGTTTGGCGGCACCGCTGGCCAGGCCGTGGTGTGGTACACCGGCCAGTTCTACGTGCTGTTCTTCCTGACCAAGACGCTGGGCGTGGAATCGAATACGTCCGACCTGCTGATCGCGGCTTCGCTGGCCATTGCCACGCCGTTCTTCATCATCTTCGGCTCGCTGTCCGACAAGATCGGCCGCAAGAAAATCATCATGGCGGGCTGCCTGATTGCCGCCGTCGCGTATTTCCCGATCTTCAAGGGGCTGACCCACTACGTGAACCCGGCACTGGAATCTGCGGTGGCCACATCGCCGGTGGTCGTGACTGCCGACCCGGAGAAATGCGCATTCCAGTTTGACCCGATCGGCAAGGCCACCTTCAAGCAATCGTGCGACATCATCAAATCCGCGCTGGCCAAGAAGGGCATTCCGTACAGCAACGTCGCGGCACCAGCCGGTACCGTGGCCAGCGTGACGGTCGGCACCACCAAGGTAGACAGCTTCGAAGGCGAAACGCTCGACAAGGCGGCATTCAAGACGCAATCCGATGCGTTCAATACGTCGCTGGGCGATGCGCTCAAGACCGCGGCCTATCCGGCCAAGGCAGATCCGAAGGCCATCAACTACCCGATGGTGATCCTGCTGCTGACCATCCTGGTGATCTTCGTCACCATGGTGTACGGCCCGATTGCCGCCATGCTGGTCGAGCTGTTCCCCACCCGCATCCGCTATACCTCGATGTCGCTGCCATACCACATCGGCAATGGCTGGTTCGGCGGCTTCCTGCCCACGGTGGCGTTTGCGATGGTCGCGGCTACCGGCGATATCTACTACGGCCTGTGGTACCCGATCGTGGTGGCGGTAGCCACCTTCGTGATCGGCGTGCTGTTCCTGCCGGAAACCAAGGATCGCGATATCTACGCCAACGACTGATTCTGCTTCAGCCTGCAAAACAGGGCGCACCAGCGCCCTGTTTTTTTGTAAGGCGCATCAGCGTAATTGATTTCCCTTATCAGAAAACACGATTGGCTTTAGCCCGCTGCTTTTCATTAAAGTAGCCGCACCCAAAATTTGACGTTCGCCCCAGGCAATAAGGAACACTCATGAGCTCTATCGATTCCGTCCTCAAGGAAACCCGTCTGTTTCCGCCTTCCGACGAGTTCCGCACCAAGGCCAATGTGTCGGGCATGGAGGGCTACAACGCGCTGTGCGAGAAAGCCGACAACGATTACGAAGGCTTCTGGGCCGAACTCGCCCGTGAGCTGGTGAGCTGGAAAAAACCGTTCACCAAAACGCTGAACGACAGCAATGCCCCGGCCTACAAGTGGTTCGAGGATGGCGAGCTGAACGTCTCGTACAACTGTATCGACCGTCACCTCGAAGCCCGTGGCAACAAGGTTGCCATCATTTTCGAAGCCGATGACGGCAGCGTCACCAAGGTGACCTACCGCGAGCTGTACCAGCGCGTATGCGCGTTTGCCAACGGCCTCAAGAGCCTGGGCGTTGCCAAGGGCGACCGCGTGGTCATCTAC
Organism: Andreprevotia sp. IGB-42; assembly: GCF_009848685.1. Taxonomy (GTDB): domain Bacteria; phylum Pseudomonadota; class Gammaproteobacteria; order Burkholderiales; family Chitinibacteraceae; genus Andreprevotia. Next base: position 102,786 of record NZ_WXTX01000007.1, on the reverse strand, counting down.
ATGCCGCACGGTATCGAAGCCGTGGTGGCCATGCAGGCCACTGCGCGTATCGGCGCCATCCACTCGGTGGTGTTCGGCGGTTTCTCTGCCGGCGCACTGCGCGACCGCATTGCCGATGCGCAGGCCAAGGTAGTGATCACCGCCAACGAATCCGTGCGTGGCGGCAAGGCCGTTCCGCTCAAGGCCACCACTGACGAAGCCGTGGCGCTCGGCGGTTGCGAATCGGTCAGCAAGATCGTGGTGTACCAGCGCACCACCAATGCACCGGCACTGTGGTCGGATCTGAACGTATGGTGGCATGACCTGGTTGAAGGCCAGCCGGCCGATTGCGAACCGGAATGGGTGGATGCCGAGCATCCGCTGTTCATCCTGTATACCTCCGGCTCCACCGGTAAGCCCAAGGGCATCCAGCACTCCACCGGCGGCTACCTGCTCGGCTCGCAAGTCACCATGAAGTGGGTATTCGATTACAAGGAAAGCGACGTCTACTGGTGCACCGCCGACGTGGGCTGGATCACCGGCCACAGCTACGTCACCTACGGCCCGCTGGGCATCGGTGCCACGCAGGTGGTGTTCGAGGGCGTGCCGACCTACCCGGACGCAGGCCGTTTCTGGCAGATGATCGAAAAGCACAAGGTCACCACCTTCTATACCGCGCCGACCGCGATCCGTTCGCTGATCAAGCTCGGTGGCGATCTGCCCAAGCAATACGACCTGTCCAGCCTGCGCGTGCTGGGCACGGTGGGTGAGCCGATCAACCCCGAAGCATGGATCTGGTACCACGAAGTGGTGGGCGGCGGCCGTTGCCCCATCGTCGATACCTGGTGGCAAACAGAAACCGGCGCCAACATGATTGCGCCGCTGCCGGGTGCCGTGGCGACCAAGCCGGGCTCTTGCACACTGCCGCTGCCGGGCATCATCGTCGATATCGTCGACGAATCCGGCGCGCCGGTCGAACCGGGCAAGGGTGGTTTCCTGGTGATCAAGAAGCCATGGCCGTCGATGGTCCGCACCATCTGGAACGACCCGGAACGCTTCAAGAAAACCTATTTCCCGGAAGAGTACAACGGCAAGTTGTATCTGGCGGGCGACTCGGCCAACCGCGACGAGAATGGTTACATCTGGATCATGGGCCGCATCGACGATGTGCTGAACGTATCCGGTCACCGCCTCGGGACGATGGAGATCGAATCGGCGCTGGTGGCCAACCCGCTGGTGGCAGAAGCCGCCGTAGTGGGCAAGCCGCACGAAATCAAGGGTGAATCGGTCGTCGCTTTCGTCGTGCTCAAGGGCGATCGCCCGGAAGGCGAAGACGCGAAAAAGATCGCCAAGGACCTGCGTGAATGGGTTGCACACGAAATCGGCAAGATTGCCCAGCCGGATGAAATCCGTTTTGGCGACAACCTGCCCAAGACGCGTTCGGGCAAAATCATGCGTCGCCTGCTGCGTGACATTGCCAAGGGCCAGGCGGTAACGCAAGATACCTCCACGCTGGAAAACCCGGCCATCCTGGAACAGCTGGCCAAGAGCGCGCTCTGATCCGCCGCGCCGGCTGAACCTGCAGCACAGATCAACTTTACTGCTTCACGGCAGCACTTGCGCCCCACCGTTCGCGGTGGGGCTTTTTTTTGCCTGCCGTTCCGGTTGACCGATGCGTGCGATGCCGCTTCCGGCTGCTTGTTCCGGTATGGCGCCGGCACAGCACCGATCGGCAATACCACGCCGGTGTTGTTCACGTGGCGGCCAGGCACTGCATCCCCTAAGCTGGCTGTCATTGCCATCATCGGGGCTGCGGCCATGATCATCGTTCACCACCTGAACAACTCGCGCTCGCAACGGGTGCTGTGGCTGCTGGAAGAGCTGGGCGTAGATTACGAAATACAGCACTACCAGCGCAACCCGGCCACCCTGCTGGCACCACCCGAATTGCGCGCGGTGCACCCGCTGGGCAAATCACCAGTGATCAGCGATGCTGATCTGGTGGTGGCCGAATCAGGCGCCATCATCGAATACCTGCTGGACCGTTATGGCGAGGGAGATCTGCGCCCGGCATCCGATACCGCCGAGCGCCACCAGTTCACTTACTGGCTGCACTATGCGGAAGGCTCGGCCATGCCGCTGTTCGTGATGCGGCTGGTGTTCATGCGCCTGTCCCACCCGCCGGTGCCGTGGCTGCTCCGCCCGCTGGCCAGCTTGCTGGCCAAAGGCGTGATCGGCAGCTATATCGATCCGCAGATCGCCACCCACCTCGCCTTCCAGGAAGCCACGCTGGCACGCCAGCCATGGTTTGCCGGCAACGACTTCAGCGCCGCCGATATCCAGATGAGTTTTGCGGTGGAAGCGGCCGAAGCGCGCAACGGCCTGGCGCCCTACCCGCACCTTGCCGACTGGCTGGCCCGCATCCGCGCCCGCCCCACCTACCGGCAAGCACTGGCACGCGGCGGGCCGTATACGCTGCAGCGCTAGGCAGTCATCCGCTCATGGCAGCGTGATTTCGCCGGAGCTGAAACAGTTGGCCTGCCACGCCAGCAAGCGCCGCAGGTCGCCATTGTGATGCTTCACCACCTGCACGATGGCATCGCTCTGCGTCATGCCCGGCTCCAGCTTCTGACGGATGCGCGCCAGCACTTCGCGAGCATCCAGCTCGCCAGCAAACGGCGCCAGCTGGTTCAGCAGGTCTGCCGCCGCTTCGGCAAAGCTGCGCCGCTCGCCGCTGTACGGATCGACCATCTCGCCGGCCAGGCCATAGCGGCATGCCTGGAAGCGGTTGTGCGGGTAGACATCGCACTCGGGCACCGGGCATTTTTCATACAGCATGCGCGCGCACAGCAGTTGCACCAGGCCCGCCAGATCCGCCGCGATATCGCCGGTCAGCGGTGTATCGAAAATGCGGAATTCGATGGTGCCGAACTCGGGCTTGGGGCGGATATCCCAGTAAAAGTCCTTGATGCTGGCCACGATGCCCCATGCTTCCAGCCCGTTGATGTAGCGCTCGCAGGCCGCCCAGTCGGCAAAATCGGGCATGGCGCCCGAATACGGAAACGGTGTGAGGCTGTGCAGGCGCGAGCAGGCAAAACCGGTATCCACCCCTTCCTGGTAGGGCGATGCGCACGACAGAGCAATCAGCAGCGGCACCCAGGGCGACACTGCGCGGATCAGCTCGATGGCGGTATCGCCATCGCCCACACCGATATGCACATGCATGCCGAAGATGGTGAACTTCTTGCTCAGGTAGCCATATTTCTCGCCCAGCCCCTCATAGCGCGCGGCCGGGAAGAACTCGCGGTCTTTCCAGTCCTGCAGCGCGTGCGTGCCGCCGCCGGCAATGCGGATGCCGCATTCGCTGGCAAGGCTGGTGAGGAAGCCGCGCATGGCAGTCAGCTCGTCGCGCAGCGTATGCCAGCGCGGATGGATGGCGCTGTTGAATTCGACCATGCCCTGGGTGATTTCCGGGCAGAACACGAAGCGGTTGTCCTGGCGCACGCGCATCAGGTCCAGCAGGTTGAGTGCGGCGGGTGCCAGCGAATAGTCCCTGGGGTCGAGCAGCATCAGCTCCAGCTCGACGCCCATGGTGAGCAATCCGCTGGACTGGAACGGCGGCAAAGGCATGGTGGATTTGTCCCGCAAGAAGATAAGTGCAAGCTAACTATGCGTAGGAGTACCGCGCGAGGTTAAAATTCCCCTTTTGCCAACGCCGAATCCCGGCCAGGAGCAATCGATGTTCGTCGAATTCCCCAACTCGCCGTACAAACTGTTCCAGCCCTTCCCGCCTGCGGGTGATCAGCCCACGGCCATTGCCGGCCTGATCGACGGCATCGACGACGGCCTGAAGTACCAGACGCTGCTGGGCGTGACCGGCTCGGGCAAGACCTTCACCATGGCCAACGTGATTGCTCGTACCGGCCGGCCGGCCATCGTGCTGGCCCCCAACAAGACACTGGCCGCGCAGCTGTATGCCGAATTCCGCGAGTTCTTCCCGGAAAACGCCGTTGAATACTTCGTGTCGTATTACGACTACTACCAGCCGGAAGCCTACGTCCCCAGCCGCGACCTGTTCATCGAGAAGGATTCCTCGATCAACGAGCACATCGAGCAGATGCGTTTGTCCGCCACCAAGGCGATGCTGGAGCGGCCCGATTGCATCATCGTGGCCACGGTATCGGCGATTTACGGTATTGGCGACCCGACCGAATACCACAAGATGATCCTGCACCTGCGCGAAGGCGAAAAACACGCGCAGCGCGACATCATCAAGCGGCTGACCGCCATGCAGTACGACCGCAACGAGATCGACTTCGCACGCGGACATTTCCGCGTACGCGGCGACGTGATCGATATCTTCCCGGCGGAGAGCGCCGAGCTGGCCATCCGCATCGAGATGTTCGACGACGAGGTGGAAAAGCTCAGCCTGTTCGATCCGCTTACCGGCCATATCAAGCAGCGCATGGGCCGCTTCACCGTGTTCCCGTCCAGCCATTACGTCACCCCGCGCGAAACCGTGCTGCGCGCGGTGGAAACCATCAAGGAAGAGCTGCGCGACCGGCTGGCGTTCTACTACAAGGAACAGAAGCTGGTGGAAGCACAGCGGCTGGAACAGCGCACGCGCTTCGACCTGGAAATGCTCAACGAACTGGGCTTCTGCAAAGGCATCGAGAACTACTCGCGGCATTTCTCCGGCAAGAAAGCCGGCGAAGCCCCGCCCACGCTGATCAACTACCTGCCGGCCGGCTCGCTGATGTTCCTGGATGAAAGCCATGTGATGATTGGCCAGGTGGGCGCCATGTACAAGGGTGACCGCTCGCGCAAGGAGAACCTGGTCGATTACGGCTTCCGCCTGCCATCGGCACTGGATAACCGCCCGCTCAAGTTCGAGGAATTCGAACACATGATGCCGCAAACGGTGTTCGTCTCCGCCACGCCAGCCGCGTACGAAGCCGAGCATCAGGGCCAGGTGGTCGAGCAACTGGTGCGCCCGACCGGCCTTGTGGACCCGGAAATCGAAGTGCGCCCGGTGGGCACGCAGGTGGACGACCTGCTGTCCGAAATCAACAAGCGCGTGGCCATCGGCGAGCGTGTGCTGGTGACCACGCTCACCAAGAAGATGTCCGAGCAGCTGACCGAATACCTGGCCGAGCACGGCATCAAGGTGCGCTATTTGCACTCGGATATCGAAACCGTGGAACGGGTGGAAATCCTGCGTGACTTGCGCTTGGGCGTGTTCGATGTGCTGATCGGCATCAACCTGCTACGCGAAGGGCTGGATATCCCCGAGGTATCGCTGGTGGCCATCCTGGATGCAGACAAGGAAGGCTTCCTGCGCAGCGAGCGCAGCCTGATCCAGACCATAGGCCGCGCGGCGCGTAACCTCAATGGCCGCGCCATCCTGTACGCGGACCGTATTACCGATTCGATGCGCAAGGCCATCGATGAAACCGAGCGCCGCCGTGCCAAGCAGGTGGCATTCAACACGGCCAACGGCATCGTGCCCAAGTCCGTCACCAAGCGCATCAAGGACATCATCGACGGCGTATACAACGCCGAGGATGCGGCCGCAGCGCGCCTTGAATCCAAGCGCCAGCGCCTGGTGGAAGACATGGACCAGAAAACGCTGTCGAAGGAGCTCAAGCGTATCGAAAAGGACATGATGGAAGCGGCCAGGAACCTGGAGTTCGAGCGCGCCGCCAAGCTGCGCGACGAACTGAAGAACTTGCGCGATCGCGCGTTCGGGCATCAGTAGCAAGCGCAGCGGTAACCCCGGAAACGGATGCCCTGCTACCGGGCAACACGGCAGAGGGTATGCCTATGCAACGGCCAGACTTCCTTACGAGAGCTGGCCGTTGTTGCTTGGGTGCAACGCCAAAGCATCACCATTCGTAACACGTCACCATCAGAATATGGTAATAAACTTTAGACGATCAACGACAAAACATCACGTAACCATTTGAATTCAAAGGATCGATAAAGACAAATTGTCAATATTCAGTAATTTTACGTGCACTGAAAAACATTCAACTGCATTTGTAAGCGATTGGGCGCGCGCTGCTCCTGTCAGCTATACGCGGCCGAATTGACACCTTCCACGCTCAAGGCGGCTAATGGCAGCCGGTACCCAGACCCGCGTCCACAAGATGGGTCAGGTGCCTGCCGCAATGATCGTTACCCGGCTGCGGCATTCACATAAACCAGAGAAGGAAATGTCGAAAATGTCCATGCTTCGTTACAGCATGGCAGCACTGCCCATGGCGCTGGTCGCCGTGTTTGCACATGCTGCCTACCCTGCCTGGCAGGAAGGGAATACCTACACCGCTGGCACCTTTGTCAGCTACAACGGCCACGATTACCAGTCGCTCGTTACCCACACCGCGTATGTCGGTGCAGGCTGGAACCCGGCTGCTACCCCGACACTGTGGAAAGACCTGGGTGTGAGCAACGGCAGCACGCCGGTGCCGACCCCGACCACCGCCCCCACACCGACCGCCGCACCGACCGCCGCACCGACCGCAGTACCGACCGCCAAGCCAAGCACAGCGCCGACCACAGCCCCGACGACTGCGCCAACCAGCGCACCGACCGCAACACCGGTCCCGTCCGCAGGCTGCTACCAGGCATGGAACAGCACCACCGCCTATAACGGCGGCGCACAAGTGACCTACAACGGCCGCAACTACCGCGCGCAGTGGTGGACACAGGGCGACATCCCGTCCAGCAATGTGGGCAGCGGCAAGCCATGGACTGATCTGGGCGTGTGCGGCGTAACCGGCACACCGACTACCGCACCGACAGCAACACCGGTGCCGACCACCAAGCCGACCGTGGCGCCGACACCGACAGCCACACCGTCGAGCGTGCCGTCCACCGTACCGACCACCAAGCCGACAGTCGCCCCGACGCCAACAACGGCGCCGACCCCGACCACGAAGCCGACCGTGGCACCGACACCGACCGCTACTCCGACCACGCAACCGACACCGACCAGCATTCCGAACGGCAATGCCAAGCAAGTCGGTGCGTACTTCTCGCAGTGGGGCGTGTATGACCGTGCCTACTTCGTGAAGGAAATCGATACCAGCGGCGCGGCATCCAAGCTGACCTTCCTGAACTACGCGTTCGGCAACATCTACAAGCAGGCCGATGGCACCTACAAGTGCGACAGCGGCATCAACAGGCTGGAATCGGGCGCAACCAACCCGAACGCATCCGACGCCGGCAACGGTGGTGATGCCTGGGCTGACTACCAGATGGACTACGCGGCCAAGGATTCGGTCGATGGCGTTGCAGATGAATGGGAAAACAAGCTCAAGGGTAACTTCAACCAGTTGAAGAAACTCAAAGCCAAGTATCCGAACCTGAAGATCGTCATTTCGCTGGGCGGCTGGACATGGTCCAAGTGGTTCTCCGCAGCAGCAGCAACAGACGCAGGCCGCAAGGCACTGGTTGCGTCGTGCGTCGACGTTTACCTGAAGGGCAACCTGAAGAAGTCGGATGGTGATCCTGCCGGCGGTGCCGGCGCAGCTGCCGGCATCTTCGACGGCATCGACATCGACTGGGAATACCCGGGCGGTGGCGGCCAGCCGTACAACATCAGCAGCCCGGCCGACGTCCACAACTACACGCTCTTCATGCAAGAGCTGCGTAGCCAGCTGGATGCCTACGGTACAAGCACCGGCAAGCGTTACCTGCTGACCGCGGCCATCGGCGCTGGCGTGGACAAGATCGTCAACAGCGAACCGGGCCAGTACGCGCAGTACATGGACTGGGTCAACCTGATGACGTACGACTACCACGGCTCGTGGGAAACCGGCACCACCATCGGCGCGGGCACGGTAACGGACTTCCATTCCAACCTGTACAAGGATCCGGCCAGCCCGAACGTGGCAGCAGGCGGCAACGCAGCCAGCTACAACACCGACGACGCGGTCAACAAGCTGATCTCGCTGGGCTTGCCTGCCAACAAGATCAACCTGGGCATTCCGTTCTATGCCCGCGGTTGGGCTGGCGTGGCACCGGGCCCGAACGGCAATGGTCTGTACCAGGCTGCACCGAAGGCTGGTGCGTGCACGGGTACCGGTTGCGAAGCAGGTTACGAGGACTACCGTAATCTGGTGAATGCTGCCGGCACCACGTACTACCATCCGGTCACCAAGCAACTGTGGAAGTTCAATGCCGCTACCGGCACCTTCTACAGCTACGATGACCCGACCGTGATCCAGACCAAGATCGACTACGCCAAGGCCAAGGGCCTGGGGGGTCTGTTCAGCTGGTCGCTCGATGGCGACGACGCGAACGCGACGTTGACCAAGGCTACTGCGAAGATCAATCAATAAGCTTCGCACCCGCCTGTGCAGTACTGAAAACCCCGGCCACAAGCCGGGGTTTTTTTATGGGCGCCGGGTTCGGGCCCTGCGTGCCCCGTGTGGCGCACGCATCACCGCCAGCCACTGGCGGGCCGGTAAAACGTTGGTTTTGCCGCACATGGCCCGCACGCCACTGTGGCCGTTCCCGCAGGAAATGATGACTGCAAGAAAAGCTTTTTTCTGCGGTCACATGCGCACGCTAGCCTTGGCCGCGACCTTCCACCCGGACCCTCCCATGAAACTCAAACCACTCGTTCTTGCCTGCGCCTGCGCGCTGGCGCTGCCCACCTACGCCGGCGTTGTCATCAGCCAGGTTTACGGGGGCGGCGGCAACAGCGGCGCCACGTTGCGCAACGACTTCATCGAACTCTTCAATGCCGGCGACACCGCAGCCGTGCTCGACGGCCTGAGCGTGCAATATGCCAGCAGCACCGGTACCAGCTGGCAGCGCACACCCATTGCAGGCGTGCTGCAACCGGGTCAGTACTACCTGGTGCAGCAGGCGGCCGGCGCCAACACCGCCGCAGCAGCGCTGCCCACGCCGGATGCCATCGGCACGCTGGCGTTGAGCGGCACCACCGGCAAGGTCGCGCTGGTGAATGGCGCCAATGCGCTGGCCTGCGGCGCCAGCTGCGCTAGCGATCTGTCGGTACTGGATTTTGTCGGCTTCGGCACCGCCAACGACAGCGAAACCGCGCCTGCCCCGGTCATCTCCAACACCACCGCCGCGCTGCGCGCACAGGGCGGCTGCAGCGACACCAACAACAACAGCGCCGATTTCACCGCTGGCGCACCGCTGCCGCGCAACAGCACCACACAGGCCAGCGCATGCGGCGGTACCGGCAACCCCACGCCGACACCGACACCAACGCCGTCCCCTACCCCGACACCCAACCCGACACCGGGCAGTGTCCGCATCCATGATATCCAGGGCAGCGCACACCGCTCGCCGCTCGATGGTCAATCGGTTGCCAATGTGCCCGGCATCGTCACGCTGGTGGTCAGCAACGGCTTCTACTTCCAGGATGAAGTAGCGGACAACGACCCGCGTACCTCGGAAGGCGTGTTCGTCTTCACCAGCAGCGCGCCGGCAGTGGCCGTGGGCGACAAGGTGCTGGTCAGCGGCAAGGTCAGCGAATTCCGCCCGGGCGGCAGCAGCGGCACCAACAACCTCACCGTGACCGAGCTGGCCAGCCCGCAGGTCAGCAAGCTCTCCAGCGGCAATGCATTGCCGCCGGGCGTGCTGCTCGGCACGCAACCCAACAAGGTGATCTGGCAAGGTGCCGCAGGTGATGTGGAAACCGCTGCGGCGCTGGACCTGAACAACGGCCTGGATTTTTATGAAGCGCTGGAAGGCATGCGGGTGGAAATCGCCAATGCCGTCGCCGTCGGCCCCAGCAACAGCTACGGCGAAACCCCGCTGGTGGCCAATGCCGGCATCGGTGCCGATGTACGCACGCCACGCGGTGGCCTGATCATCCGCGCGGATGATTTCAACCCGGAACGCGTGATCGTGGAAGCCGGCAGCGTGACCCCGCCCAGGATGAACGTGGGCGATGGCCTGGCCCGCGTGGTAGGCGTGCTGGACTACAACTTCGGCAACGTCATGCTGCGTGCCAGCGAAGTCTCGCCGCTGGTGAGCGGCGGCCTGCAGCAGGAAGTAACCCGCAAGCAGCGCACCGAAGAGCTGGCAGTGGCCTCGTTCAACGTCGAGAATCTCTCGCCCAGGGATGATGCAGCCAAGTTCGCCCGCCTGGCGCAGCAAGTGGTCAGCAACCTGCAATCGCCGGATATCGTCGGCCTGATGGAAATGCAGGACAACAACGGCGCCACCGATGACGGCGTGGTCAGCGCCAGTGAAACCTTCGCCAGGCTGATCGCCGCCATCTCCGCCGCTGGCGGCCCGGCCTACAGCTGGCGCTCGATCGATCCGGTGAACGACCAGGACGGTGGCGAGCCGGGCGGCAATATCCGCGTCGGCTTCCTGTACAACCCGGCCCGCGTGCAATTCGTCGATCGCGCCGGTGGCACCGCCACCAGCGCCGTAGCCGTCACCAGCTGCGGCAACGCGGTGTGCCTGAGCGCCAGCCCTGGCCGTATCCAGCCGGCCGATGCCGCATTCAACAGCAGCCGCAAGCCGCTGGTGGGCGAGTTCGTGTTTGCCGGCCAGACCGTGTTCGTGATCGCCAACCACTGGAACTCGAAGGGTGGCGACCAGCCGCTGTCCGGCCGCTACCAGCCGCCGGTACGCAGCTCGGAAGTGCAGCGCAACCAGCAGGCCAGACTGGTAGCCGATTTCGTCACCAGCCTGACCAGCCGCGATCCGCAGGCCAGGCTGATCGTACTGGGTGACCTGAACGACTTCCAGTTCTCCGATGCGGTGGGCAAGCTGAAGGCCACCGGCCTCGTCGACCTGATCGAAACACTGCCGGAAAACGAGCGCTATACCTATGTGTTCGAAGGCAACAGCCAGGTGCTGGATCATATCCTGGCCAGCGCCAACCTGGCGGCCCGCGCCGAGTACGATGCGGTACACACCAACAGCGAATTTGCCGACCAGACCAGCGATCACGATCCGGAAGTGGCCCGCTTCGCCATCGGCCCGGTGTTGCCGGGATGCTTCGCCAACTGGACTGCCGGTGTTGCCTACACGGCCGGCCAGCGCGCCAGCATCGGCACGGTGAACTACGAGGCCAAGTGGTGGACGCAGGGTGAAAACCCGCAGCAGTCCGGCCAGTGGGAGGTCTGGAAGAAGCTGGGCACCTGCACCACGGAAGTGGCACAACAGCAGGTGTCACCGCCGCAACCCGCCACCACCGTCACCGACTGGATCGTGGGCAACGCCTACGCCCTGGGTGACCGCGTACGCTACAACGGCCTGACTTACCTGTGCACCGTGGCGCACACCGCCCAGGGCGATTGGCAGCCGGGCGTGGCACCATCGCTCTGGCAGCAACAGCAGTAAAGCGAAGCCCGCGCCGGCGCGGGAGATGAAGCAGAACGGGGCGTATCATCCGCCCCGTTCTGCTTTCCGCTGGCCTGTCAGCAACCGCATGCACTGGAGCCGGCGCCCGCCCGCCGCGGCGCTGCTGCGGCTAGCCGGCATCGCTTTTAAGATGACTGAAATCGGCGCGCTGCAGTTTGTCCGGCTCGATGAACACCATCAGCTTGTCGCCATCGTGCCAGCACCATTGCAGCTCGGGTAACGAGAACACCGTCAGCAAGGAGATCCAGCCTGGCGGCGCAGGGTCGTAGCAGAGCGTGCAATACGATGGATAGCCCAGCAGGTAGTTATGGATGACATCGCCGCCGCGCACGATGTCGCAGATTCCATCCGTGAGCATTTCCGGATCCTCTGGCCAGTCATCACGCAACACGTCGAAAAGCGGCAAGTCGACGCCGCTCTGCAGCGTAATTTGCCAGGCGGGGATGTCGTCGCCGGTGGGGCAAGGCATCAGCACGTGATCGGCATGATCCGGCCAGTAAAAACCCTGCACATAACCTTCGTCCTGCCAGAACACCTCGTCGCCATCTACATCCTCGGCGTAAAACAGCGCCAGCAAGCCCGAGCGGGGCAAGAGCGATGGGGCATCGGCAATTTCGGCAAAATTGATCTGGCCCAGGAAACGATAGCGCCCCGCGGGGTGGCTGGGCCATTGAAAACCGGCGGGAACACATGGCTGGCCGCCAAAGCGGCTGACCGCTGCCGCTGTCGTTTGTCCGGCCAGCTCGATGTTCACGCAGGGCCTGGCGATGCCCAGCAGATAATCGGCATGCGGCGCCAGTGCTTCATCCGCGGCCAGACGATGTTGCAACTCGGTCACATCCATGCCGGCTCCTGTATGCTTCATCGGCATTCCAAAAAACAAACCCCGCTTGAAGCCGGGGTTTGCGTGATCACTTGCAGTACCTTTACTTGCCGGCAGCAGCCGATTCGGTATGGCACTTCTTTGGCAGGATATTCTGCGGGATGTCATCACTTCCGCACGACCAGGTGATCTTCCCGCTATCTGCCGCTGTGGGCACGAGCAGGAAAGTCTTGCCGCCCAGCAAGCCCTTGCCAGCCAGCACCAGGCTGATGGTGGCATTTTTCGGATCAATACTGATCGACTCGACGGCAGCAGGTTTCGCTTCAGCAAAGCCGGCTTGGGCCAGATCTGCGGGTATGGTCTTGTTGGCAATCACGTAATCGCCCACCACCGCAGCAGCCTGATCCCCATAGATCGCCGCGCTGGCAAGCTTGGCGCGGTTGGTGTAGTCCTGATAGGCAGGAATGGCCACCGCAGCAAGCATGCCGATTACCGCGATCAGGCCGACGAAGGCAACGGCCAACAGCCCGATGATCAAGCCGGTGCTATTGCCCCCTGCGCCGCGGGCTACGCCCGCGTTGCGCTTTTCATCCCAGCGTGCCGCATCCGTGCACAGGAACACGATCCCTTCGATAAAGGACACCAGTCCCGGAATCCACGTCCAGAAAAACAGCAAATAGAAAATGCCCCACCACTGCCCCAGGTAAAAGCGGTGAGCGCCCAGCCAGCCCAGGAAAATCGCCAGCAGGCCAGCCGCAGTCTTGTCCTTGTAGCGCTTGCCACCGATCGGCGTGTTTTTGCAGTACGGGCACACGGCCGGTACCGGTAGCGGTTGCTGCTTTCCACACGCACCACAGAATGCCAATTGTCCCATCTTGTCCCCACCCGTTTAATGCCGAAGTCATGTCGGCGCTGCCTGCATATTACACAGCGGGTCAGCCATGGAGAACAACGGCAGATCAAGGTGTCGCGCCAATGGGCAATGCGGATCAGGGCTGGGCCAGTTCATCCAGTATGCGCGGGATATCGGCCTCGCTCACTTCATGCCAGATATCGCCTCCCACCTCTTTCACGTTGGGACCAATTTCGCAGGCGCCCATGCACGGCAGCCGCATCACCTTCAGCGACAAGCCACGTGCGGCAATGGCCGCCTCGAACGCATCGGCCAGCGCCACGCTGCCACGCTGTGCGCACGAGGTGTTGTGGCCGAAACGGCGATTGATGCAGATGGCGATTCTTTGCATGATGCGGTGAGTTTAGCGTTCCCGCGTTGCGCCTGCTGCGAATGCGGGACAGCACATCAGATTTACCGACGAAAAAAAAACCGCTCGGGCGAGCGGTTTTTTCCGGTCAACAAGCTCGCTTATGCGCGCTTCTTGAATTCCATGGTGCGGGTATCGATTTCGATCTTGTCACCGATTTCGATGAAAGCAGCCACCGGCAGCTCGAATGCGGAGCCCTTCAGCTTGCCCGGTTTCATGACCTTGCCCGATGTATCACCACGCACTGCAGGCTCGGTGTATTCGATTTCGCGCACGATGGTGTTCGGCAGTTCAACCGAAATCGCCTTGCCGTCGTAGAAGGTCACTTCACAGAGATCTTCCATGCCATCCACGATGAAGTGGACGCTGTCGCCGACGTTTTCGGCTTCCACTTCGTACTGGTTGAACTCGGCGTCCATGAACACGAACATCGGGTCAGCAAAGTACGAGTAGGTGCATTCTTTCTTGTCGAGCACAATGACGTCGAACTTGTCGTCTGCCTTGAACACGGATTCGGAAGCCGAATCGGTCAGCAGGTTCTTCATCTTCATCTTGACCACGGCCGAGTTACGGCCGGATTTGTTGTATTCAGCTTTCTGGACTACCAGCGGCTGGCCGTCGACCATGATGACGTTGCCGGGACGGACTTCTTGTGCGGTTTTCATTCGGATGTTCCTGATTGCAGCAGGGCTTGAAAAGATAACTCGCTATTTTAACAGGGTCTTTACGAAACTGACCAGATTGCCGGCAAGATCATTGTGCGATGCCTGCTGCTGCGCCCATCGTTCCGCGTGTGCCTGCAGCTGCGGCAGGCTGGCCAACGCCGCTTGCCAGGCCAGCGCAACGTCCGCTTCGTCATTCCACGCCTGCATCAGCGCATCACTCGCCGGCCCTGCACCGTAGCGGGCCAGGAAGGCCTCCAGCTTGATCAGGTGTGCGCCCTCTTCCTGCCGGTAGATGTGCCACACCATGGGCCGGGCCGCCCACTGCGCGCGCACGAAGCTGTCTTCACCACGCACGAAGTTGACGTGGCAACTCCACAACAGGCGATCATAGCCGTCCTGATCGAGCAAGGGCAGTACGTGCAGCGCCAGCCGGCCCTGCTGCACCATATTGCCAGCCGCCAGCGCCCTGCCGGCCCATGCCGCCACCTGAGGCAGGAGGCGCCCTTCCGGCAGGTAGCACATCACGTCGCGGCTGCCGTATGCCCAGGCATCCAGCAGGCGGGCAATCGCGGCGTTCTCGTACGCAAACAGCGAGACGCGCAATGCACCTTCCGGCAGTGCCCCGTATGCCTGCAGGTGCTGCACGGCATCCGCCTCCGTCCATGCGGCGCGCGCGGCGCGCATCGCCCGCTCACCCAGCAGGCCGCCGGTTGCGGCGCTGAAACCGGGAAAGAAAAAATGCTTCTTCAAGCCGCCCGCTTGCGGGCTGGCCAGTTGATGGCAGCCTTCCACCCAGTCTTCCGCGCTCAGGTATTCCAGGTTGATCCACACCGGCGGCGTACTGCGGGTGCGCATCGCGGCCAGCGCACTGGCCGGCAGCTCACAGGCAAATGCCTCGATCACCACCTCGCCCACCTCATTGACGGCGACGTCCGCCCCCCAGTGCCGCACATCGATGCCCGCCAGCATCTGCTGTGCCGCAGCGGGATCGAGCTGCGGGCAAAGCCGCGCAAAACTGCCAAGGTCATCTACCCACAGCCGCACGCTTGCCGCATGCTCGGTGGCCAGTTGCCGCGCCAGCCGCCAGCACACGCCGATATCGCCGTAGTTGTCGACCACGCGGCAGAAGATATCCCAGCGCAAGCTCACCGCAGCCAGCTCAGGATGCCACGTGCTTGTTCATCAACCGCACATAATGCGCGGCCGAATAGTTGAAATGGTTCAGCTCGTCATCAGTCAGTGCGCGCACTGCCTTGGCCGGCCGGCCCACGTACAGATAGCCCGATTCCAGCACCTTGCCCGGTGGCACCAGGCTGCCGGCACCGATCATCACCCGGTCCTGGATCACCACGCGGTCGAGCACGATGCTGCCCATGCCCACCAGCACCTCGTTGCCGATGGTGCAGCCGTGCAGCATCACGCCATGGCCGATGGTCACGCGCTCGCCGATGATCAGCGGCGCGCCCTCCGGATCATCCGCGCGCTTGTGCGTCACGTGCAGCACGCTGCAATCCTGCACATTGCTGTCGCGCCCGATGCGGATATGGTTGACGTCGCCGCGGATCACCGCGCCGGGCCAGACCGATGCGTTGTCGCCCAGCACCACGTCACCGATCACCTGCGCCGAATCGTGCACCCACGCACCCGGGCCGACTTGCGGCACAATGCCGTCAAACTTCGTGATTGCCATGCTGTCATTCCTTGAAATTCGCCGCGCTTGCGCGCATCTGTATTGCAAGATTCTACCCGAGACCCGCCATGCCCCAGACCAACCCGCTGTTAGATATCCAGGACCTGCCCCGTTACGACGCCATCCTGCCCGAGCACGTCAACCCGGCGCTGGATGTATTGCTGGAAGAAGCCCGCAAGGCCGTGGCTGCGGCTGCGGCTGAAACGGTAGAAAACCCCACCTGGGACAACTTCGTGGCGCCGTCCGAGGATGCGATGGAGCGCCTGGGCAGTGCCTGGGGCGCTGTTGCGCACCTGCAATCGGTGGTGATGACGCCGGAACTGCGCGAAGTCTACAACACCAATATCGGCCGTATTTCCAACTTCTATTCGGAGCTGGGCCAGAACGAGCACCTGTACGCGCGGTGGAAAGCGCTGGCGGCCAGCGCGGATTTCGCCAGTTACAGCCCCACCCGCAAGACCATCGTCGAACACGCGATCCGCGATTTCAAACTCTCCGGCGCCGAGCTGCCGGACGACCAGAAAGAGCGTTTCATGGCGATTGAAGAACGCTCATCCGAGCTGACCAGCAAGTTCTCGCAGAACGTGCTCGACGCGACCGACGCATTCGCTCTGTATATCGACAGCGAAGCCGATCTGGCCGGCCTGCCGGATGACTGGAAAGGCGCAGCCCGCGCCGCCGCGGAAGCGGACGGCAAGACCGGCTGGAAAGTCACGCTGAAAATGCCGAGCTACCTGCCGGTGATGCAGTTTGCGCAGCACCGCCCGCTGCGCGAGCAGGTGTACCGCGCCTACGTGACGCGTGCCTCCGAGTTCGGCCCCGGCGAGCGCGACAACACACCACTGATTGCCGAAATCCACGCGCTGCGCCAGGAAGGCGCGCGCATGCTGGGCTTCAACAATTTCAGCGAAGAATCGCTCGCCACCAAGATGGCCGAATCACCGGCACAGGTACTGGGCTTCCTGCGTGATCTCGCGCAGCGCGCACAGCCGCACATGCAGAGCGACCGCGCCGAGATGGAGGCATGGGCCAAGGCCAGCCTGGGTTACGACACGCTGGAGGCATGGGATACCACCTTCGTATCCGAGCGCATCCGCGAAGAGAAATACGCATTCAGCGAACAGGACGTCAAACAGTACTTCACCGAACCGACCGTACTGGCGGGGCTATTCCACCTGATCGAAACGCTGTACGGGCTGCAGTTCGTACCCGCCGAACAATCGGTCTGGCACAAGGATGTACGCTTCTACCGGCTGCAGAACCGGGACGGCAGCGAAGTGGGCGGCCTGTATATTGACCTGTACGCACGTGAGGGCAAGCAGGGCGGCGCATGGATGAACGATGTGCGCGGCCGCCGCAAGCTGGCCGACGGCCGCATCCAGACACCAGTGGCTCTGATCGTGTGCAACTTTGCTGCGGGCGTGGACGGCAAGCCGGCACTGCTGCCGCACGATGACGTGATCACGCTGTTCCACGAAATGGGCCACGCGCTGCACCACCTGCTGACCGAAGTGGACGAGCTGTCGGTTTCCGGTATCTCCGGCGTGGAGTGGGATGCGGTCGAGCTGCCCAGCCAGTTCATGGAAAACTTCTGCTGGGAATGGCAAGTGCTGCCCAGGCTCACCCACCACGTGGAAAGCGGTGCCAGTTTGCCGCGCGAGCTGTTCGACAAGATGCTGGCCGCCAGGAACTTCCAGTCCGGCTCGGTAATGCAGCGCCAGCTGTATTTCTCGATCTTCGACATGGTGCTGCACGGTGATACCGGCAATGTGGATCCGCAAGCACAGGCACTGGCCATCCAGCAGGAGCTGGGCATTCCGCTGCCGCCTGAGTACAACCGTTTCCCGCAATCGTTCAGCCACATCTTTGCCGGTGGCTACGCCGCGGGCTACTACAGCTACAAGTGGGCGGAAGTGTTGTCTGCCGATGCGTATGCGGCGTTCGAGGAAGAAGCCGAACAGAACGGCAGCGTGATCGATCCGGCCGTGGGCGCACGCTTCCGTGCCGAAATCCTCGCGCGTGGCGGCAGCCGCCCGGCGCTGGATTCGTTCAAGGCATTCCGTGGCCGTGCACCGGAAATCGACGCACTGCTGCGGCATAATGGCCTGGCTGGCTGATCAGGCAGCAGGGCAGTGAGACACAGCGGGCGCAGCAGCGCCCGTTGTTCATCCTGTCGTTCTGCGGCAAAGCTTGCTGCCGGGTTGCCATGAAGCATGGCCGGAAATGCTGACGCGATTGAAAGAAAACGGCACCGGTGGCACCCTGTGCAGCCGGGCAGCCCAAGGCGCCCCACATACCTACGCACGCGTTCCTCCAGGAAGATCAATGAAACACCTGCTTCATGTGCTGCGCACATCGTCCATGGCTGGCTGTCTGGCAGCAGCCGTCCTGCTCGCTGCATGTGGCGGCGGCGGAGGAGGTGGTGCCACACCGACCCCTGCGCCGACACCGACGCCCCGGCCAACGCCTGCACCTACCCCGGTGCCACAGCCGCCGGGCCCGATCAGCGGTGTGTACATCAACGAGGTAGCCAGCAACTATTGGGCCAGTTCGCCCGCGTGGTTCGAGGTGCTCAACAAATCAGGCGGCAGCATCAACCTCGCCAGCTACAGTGTTCGCACCCAGGCTGCCGATCCGTATACCGGCACCACTTTCGGCGTACAGAATTTCAACCTGCCGGCAGTCATCGTACCCAACGGCGGCTACGTGGTGGTGGCCGGCAAAACGCGCAACGGCTTGCTCAACAACGCCGCAGCCGTCTATGTGGCAGATGGCAACGGCAATGTACCGTTCTGGGATGCCAATGGCGCCATCGAGCTGTTGACCGGCGGACAAAGCGTGGACTTCGTGCGTTTCGGCAACGACAGCACGCAGCCCACTGCTGCCGCAGCCTGGAATGGCGCCAATGCACCCTCACCATCCTTTGCCGCAAGCGCGCCGGCCCCGGATGCCGTCTATAACGCTTCGCTGGTGCGGCTCGCCAGCGCGTTCACGCAAACGCACAGCGCTGCGGACTGGGTCAGGGTCAATTTCAGTACGCCGGCCGGACCGAATGACGTGGCGCCAGGCATCACCGACAGCGACAACGACGGCATTCCCGACAGCGCCAAGGTAGCCGGTGGCCGCTTTGGCGGGCTGGACCTTTACAGCATGGGTGCCCGCCCCGGCCACAAGGACATGTTCGTGCAAATCGATTACCTCGACAGCCCCGATCGCGGGGTGATCCCGCAAAAGACCGCGCTGGACAAGATCGTTGCCGCGTTCCAGACCCACAACATCTACGTGCATTTCGATGCCGGCAACCTGTTCGGCAGCAGCATCAGTACCGCCAGCTACAACCTGGTGGGCAACCAGAGCTATCGCCGCACGTTTGCACGTTGCGTGCAGCTGGACATCAATCCCGGCTCGCTGCAGAGCGGCTGCACCAGCGCCTATGACATCAAGACCGCCAATATGGATGTCAGGCGCAAGTCGTTCTTCCGCTATCTGCTGTTCGCGTATTCGCAATCGCCTACCGGCGCGGCCACGGGTTCGGGCATGGCAGAGCTGGCCGCGGACGATGCGATCATCACACTGGGTAACTGGGGGCTGGATACCACCACCACCAGCCGCAGCAACATGCTGACCAACTTCCAGGCCAGCACCGTCATGCATGAGCTGGGACACTTGCTGGGGCTGCTGCACGGCGGCGACGAGGATGAATCGGCCGGTGCCAACTACAAGCCCAACTATCTGAGCGTGATGAACTACCTGTACCAGCTGGGCGGCCTGCCGGACCCGAAAAGCAGCGCAGTCACACAGCGCTATTACTTTTCGCAAAACCAGGATTACGGCAAGACCGTCCCCGGCTACGCCCCGTACACATACGACATGTGTACGATGACCGACGGCCCGTGCAGCAGCACCTTCAAGATAGATTTCTCAGACGGCAGCGGTGCGGTGCTCGACAAGAACAAGCTGGTGGAAACCGCATTGATCGGCCGCGGCGCGTATGCCGGCTCTTTTGGCGACTGGAACCTCAATGGCACCCAGCAGGCCAGCAGCTACGCCTACGACCTGAACAACGCCGTGTCGCAAACCGGCAACCCGGGCAACAACCTGCTGCATGACTACAACGACTGGGGCAATCTGGTCATCGCGACCAAGCGCATGCTGTATGCCAACAACACGGGGCAGGCTTTGCACCAGTCCGGCAGCATCGATGCCGTTCCCGTTCGCCGGCCCCTGTTCGATGACCGCAGCACCAGCGTGGCCGAACCCGCACCGTCAGCCAGCCTGCAGTCGGCAATACGCGGTGCCAACTGATGCAGCGGGGCAGATGATGATCACATCGACAAGGACTTGGTGTGTGCTGGCTTTACTCGCCGGTGTTGCGATGCTGCCGGCATCCGCCGCGGCACTGCAGATGGACGGGCTGCCATTGCGGCAAGCCAGCGGCAATGCCGGCAATTGGCAGATGGATACCCAGCGCGTGATGCGTTTCATGCTGGATGGCGCAACGGTCAGCATCACGCCGTGGCCGGCAGGCCTGCCCACGCGGCTGCGCACGCAAACCATCAGCAGCAGCAATGTCCCGCGCGCTGCCGGCCCGATACGCCGGCTAACCTTGCAGCAGGCAGGCAGTGCGGAGCCATGGCTGCAACTGCTGTCCAATGCACCCGTGGGTAGCGAGCCATTGCCTGGCTGGCAATTGCTGCTGGACAGCACGCGGCATCTGAACGCTGTCCGCAGCGATGGGCGCACTTACCCGCTACGCGTGGGCAAGGGCCGCAAACTCAAGGATGAAACCGGTTGCTGGCAATTCATGCTGCTGGATTTGCGCCTGCCGGACTCGGGCGCGGGTGCCGAACAGGAAGCACGCGCCGATTGGTACCTTCGCAAACTGCCACGCTGCTGATCAGCAGGTGCGGCGCAAGTCCCGCAACGGCAACACCCGCGATGCGGGTGTTGCCGTTGCTTCAAAGCGCTTGCCAGCGCCCGTCGATCAGCCCTTCTATCGGCCGGTACTGCGTCTTGTACTCCATCTTGCGGCAGCCCTCTATCCAGTAGCCCAGATACAGGTAGGGCAGCCCCAGCTGCCTGGCCAGGCCGATCTGCCACATGATGTTGAATACGCCATAACTGGCACCTTCCACATCCGGATCGTAAAAGGTATACACCGACGACAAGCCGTCTTCGAGCTGATCGATCAGGCTGACCATGCGCACGATGCCACTCTCGCGGAATTCGGCCATGAAGCTGGCCACATTGCTCTTGAGGATGAAGCTTTCGTACTGCTCGCGACCGTCCTTGTCCATGCCGCCACCGGTGTGGCGCACCGCCTGGTAGCGCTGATAAAGCTGGAAATGCGCATCGTCGTAGCTCAGGCCCAGCAGGCGCGTCTTCAGCGGCCCGTGGCGCTTCTGCACACGGCGTTGCGTTCGGTTGGGCTCGAATGCATCCACAGGAACGCGCACCGGTACGCAGGCATTGCAGGCATCGCAATGCGGCCGGTAAACAAACTGCCCGCTGCGCCGGAACCCCAGTTGCACCAGTTGGCTATAGGTGCGGGTATCGATCAGTTCGGATGGCACCGCCACTTGCGAGCGCGCCAGTTCCTCGTCCAGATAGCTGCAGGGGTAAGGCGCGGTGGCGTAAAACTGCAATGGTATGGTGTGCCCACGCGGGTTCATGCACTGTGCTCCAGTCCATTTTCAACATGGTAATGCCACGGCCCGGCCAGTTGTGGCTCGGCGATCAGTTTTTCCAGCCGGGCAATGAAATCGGCGCGCGGAATTTCATGAGCGCCAAAGCGCGCCAGATGCGCCGTATGCATCTGGCAATCGATCAGGCCAAAGCCCTGTTCTGCCAGCCAGCGCACCAGATGCACAAACGCAATCTTCGATGCATCCGGCGCACGGGCGAACATCGATTCACCGTAGAACATTTTGCCGATGGCCACACCATAAAGGCCGCCAACCAGCTGCCCGTCCATCCAGCACTCGGCCGAATGCGCGTAACCCAACCGGTGCAGACGGGTGTAGCCGGCAAGAATGTCGTCACTGATCCAGGTGGCGGATTCGCCATTGCGTTGCCCGGCACAGCCGCGCATCACCGGGGCAAATGCAGTATCGAAGGTTACGGTGTAATGGCGGTGGCGGATCACCTTGGCCAGCGAGCGCGGCACGTGAATATCACCGGGCACCAGCACCATGCGCGGGTCCGGGCTCCACCACAGGATGGGCTCGCCCGGCATGTACCAGGGGAAGATGCCTTGCCGGTAAGCGGCCAGCAAACGCGCCGGGCCAAGGTCCGCACCGGCGGCCAGCAGGCCGTTGGGTTCGACCAGCGCGTGCGCCAGCGGGGGGAAAGGCGCTCCGCCCTCCAGCCAGGCGATCATTGCGGCTCAGCCGGTTTTCTGGCAATCCGCACACAAACCGTACAGGTACATTTCGTGATCCTGGATCTGGAAACCACGCTCGGCAGCGACGGCATCCTGCCGCTGCTCGATCGCGGCATCGTAGAATTCCTCGACCTTGCCGCACTTCACGCACACCAGGTGATCATGGTGCGTGCCCTGGTTCAGCTCGAACACCGCCTTGCCCGATTCGAAATGATGACGCGCCAGGATGCCGGCCTGCTCGAATTGCGTGAGTACGCGATAAACGGTAGCCAGCCCGATATCGGTATTCTCGGCCAGCAGGACGCGGTATACGTCTTCGGCCGTCAGATGGCGCTGCGCACTGGTTTCGAACAGGTTGAGAATCTTCAAACGCGGGCCGGTTGCTTTCAGGCCCATGTCCTTCAGATCGGATGCTTTGCTCATGTCTATGTCTATCCCGGTGGCGGTTCCATGTATCGTACCGGTATCATATCGCCTCCGATACGCAGCCACCAAATGACACCCAGCATGGTCTACCGTACGCTTGCCCCTCTTTGTGCCGCCTTGATGCTTTGTGCATGCAATGCGCTTGCCCCTTACAAGATCGATATTCCACAGGGGAACGAAATCACCGCCGACCAGGCTGCCCAGCTCAAAGTGGGCATGAGCCGCTCGCAAGCGCGCTTCGTGCTTGGCACCCCGTTGCTGGCCGACCCGTTCCACGCCAACCGCTGGGATTACATCGTGTCCCACGCCAAGGGGGGCAAGCTGATGGAGAAGAAGACCTTCACCGTCCATTTTGACGGCGATACCGTCAGCCGCTGGGAGGGCAATACGCTGCCGGCACGCAAGAAATTTGATGGCGGCGAGTTCGCGCTGGATGCCAGCGCACCGGAGCCCGCAACCAACCCGGCGGCCAATCCGCCCGCAGAAACACGCCCCCTGTCCGAATAAGCACCCGCCATGACCATCAAGATTGCCATTGCCGGCAGCAGCGGCCGTATGGGCCGCATGCTGATCGAAACCACCCTTGCCCACCCGGATTGCGTGCTGCATGCAGCGCTGGTCCGCACCGGCAGCGATGCGACCGGCAGCGATGCGACTGCTTTCCTCGGCAAAACCAGCGGCGTAAAGATAACCGATCAGCTCGATGCCCTCAGGGGGGCGGACGTACTGATCGACTTCACCCGCCCCGAAGGCACGCTGGAGCACCTGACTTGCTGCCGCGAATACGGCGTGAACATGATCATCGGCACCACCGGTTTCGATGAAGCAGGCAGCGCCGCCATCGAAACCGCCAGCCAGCATATCGCGATCGTGCATGCATACAATATGAGCGTGGGCGTGAACCTGCTGGTGAATCTGCTGGAAGTGGCCGCCCGCACCCTTGCCACCGGTTACGATATCGAAGTGCTGGAAATGCACCACCGCATGAAGGTAGATGCGCCATCCGGTACCGCGCTGATGCTGGGTAAGGCGGTGGCCGATGCACTGGGCCGCGATCTGAAAGACTGCGGCGTGTTTGCACGCGAAGGCATCACCGGCGAGCGTGATCCGTCGTCGATCGGCTTTGCCACGCTGCGTGGCGGTGATGTGATCGGCGATCACACCGTCATGTTTGCCGGCATGGGCGAGCGCATCGAGATCAGCCACAAGGCCAGCAACCGCACCATCTACGCCAGCGGCTCACTGCGTGCCGCACAGTTCCTGGCAGGCAAAAAGCAGGGCCTCTTCAACATGCAGGACGTGCTGGGCCTTCACTGAGCCCCCTCGGTTGAGTCAGCAACACCGCCAATGAAAAAGCGCCGCAAGGCGCTTTTTCATTGGCCCACGCAACCGTGCATGCAGCATGGGCAGCAATAAAAAAAACGGGGCGCCGGATCGGGCGCCCCGTTTGTCTTCGGGCTTGTTCAAACAATTGCGGATCACCTGCCGGAACCCGCTAGGGGTTCTTGGTGCGGGCCTCGCAAGGCCCGTCGGAATGCATTGCGGATACACCTGGGAGAAAGAGCAAGTCACGTTCATCCATCGAATCGGCCAACCCGCAACCCGTTGACACTCTCAAGCTAGCACCGCTTGACCGCATGCGCTAGGCATTGCTGCCGGCCACAAAGCCGGATGACCATGCCCACTGGAAGTTGTAGCCGCCCAGCCAGCCGGTCACGTCCATCACTTCTCCGGTGAAATACAGCCCCGGTACGGCTTTGGCCATCATCGTCTTCGATTCCAGCTGCTGCGTATCGACGCCGCCGCGCGTGACTTCAGCCTTCTTGTACCCGGCAGAACCCGACGGACGGAGCGACCAGCGGCGCAGTTTTTCCTTCAACGCCACCACCTCTTTGGGTGACAACTGCTTGAACGGCCGGGCGCGCACTTCCTCGCTCAGCCATGCATCGATGAAACGGCGCGGCAGTAATTCGGCCAGCACGTTGCCCACGTGGGCAACGCGGCTGGCTGCAGCAAAGAACGCATCCAGATCCTGCTCCGGCGCCAGGTCGAGCACGATTTCGCCACCGGGCTGCCAGAAGCTGGATATCTGCAGGATGGCCGGACCGGACAGGCCACGATGGGTAACGAGGCTGGCCTCGCGAAAAGACGTCTTGCCGATGCGCGCCACGGTGTCTTCGAGCGCCACGCCGGAGATTTCCGCCAGCAGGCTTTCCGGCGGCAGCTGCAAGGGCACCAGCGCCGGCGCGGTCTCGACGATATCCAGGCCGAACTGCCGCGCGATGTCGTAGCCGATGCCGGTGGCGCCGATCTGCGGAATCGACAGCCCGCCGGTCGCCACGATCAGCGCATCAGCGTGCCATGTTTCTGCCGCAGTCTCGACGATGAACTGGCCATTGCGCCGCACCGCGGTGATGGCCGTATCCATGCGCCACGCCACATTGCCACGATCGCACTCGGCCTTCAGCATGTCGATCACCGCACCGGAGTGCTGGTCACAGAACAACTGCCCCAGCGTTTTTTCGTGCCAGCTCAGGCCGTATGATTCCAGCAGCGTGATGAAGGCATGCTGCGTGTACTGGCGCAGCGCCGATTTGCAGAAATGCGGGTTCTGCGACAGATAGCATTCCGGCCGCGCGTGCAGATTGGTGAAATTGCACCGCCCGCCACCGGAAATGCGGATCTTCTCCGCCAGCTTGGTGGCGTGATCGATCAGCACCACGCGCCGGCCGCGCAGCCCGGCCGTGGCCGCTGCCATCATGCCGGCGGCACCGGCACCCAGCACGATGACATCGCAGGTTTTACTCAACACAGGCTTGCTCCTTCATGGCCGTGCATTGTACCGGCAGCGCAAGCGGCGTTCATGCGTTTAAACTGCGCTTTTCGCCCGCAAAACGGATCGCTGATGCGTAACGCCCTGCCCGCCCTGGCCCCGCTCTGCTTCGCCCTGCTTCTGGTCATGCTCGCAGCGCCGCTGGCGCACGCCGATGGCTTGGTGCTATCCGCCAACGCCAGCACCGAACCGGCGCTACAGCCGCTGCAGGCACTGGCCGACCAGCAACAGGTCAGTATTACCAGCGGTACGCTGGTGGTGGCAGACCTGCAGCGCGGCCAGTGGCTGCGCTTTGCCGCCCCCTGCAGCGCCAGTATTGCCCGGCCCGCTTGCGCCAGGCCACAAGCGCTACCGGCCAATCTGCGCAGCGCGCTGGCCCGCTTGCCGCAAACGCTGGCCACCATCGCCGGTTTTGACGAAACCCTGCCCAGCCGCACCATCAGTCCGCTGCTCACACGTGCCAGCCAGCAAAGCAACCAGCTGCGCAAAACCCATGGTGACGAAGCGGCGCTGCTCTACCTGCTGGATGCGCAGGTGGCTGCGCAGGACGGCCTTGGCATCCAGCAGACGCTGAACCAGCTGGCGCTGCTGTGGCCCGCCAACAAACAGATCGGTGCATTGCTGGCGCGCATACGCCGGCTGGATCTGGCAGTCAGCGCGCCACCGCCGGGCGCACAGGTGGTCGTCAAACCGCTGGAGCAGCAATGACCCGCTTGATCAAACGCATCAGCCCCGAAGGCCAGGTGAAATCCGGCCGTGGGGATAAACCCCGCGCCGCGCCCGGCCGGGCCAGGCACGACCAAGCCGCCATGGAGCGCATCGCCATGAACCAGCAGCAGCCAGCACCCCAGGCCGGATCGACACCGTCCGCCATCGCATCCGTCGATGACATCCTCGGCTTCTGGTTCGGCCCACCGCCGGTGCACACCCGCGACGAGTGGTTCCGCAAGGATGATGCTTTCGATGCGGAAATCCGCCACCGCTTTCTCTGCACCGTGGAGGCCGCCGGCCGTGGCGACTGCGATGACTGGGCCAGCACCGCACATGGTGCGCTGGCGCTGGTGGTCGTGCTCGATCAGTTCCCGCGCAACCTGTTCCGCAACGATGCCAGAACCTATGCCTGCGATGGCAAGGCGCTGGCGGTTGCCAACGCGGCCCTTGCCGCCGGCCTCGATCAGGCACTGGCGCCACAGCAACAACTGTTCCTTTACCTGCCGTTCGAGCACTCCGAGGCATTGGCCGATCAGCAGCGCGCACTGCAGCTGATGGCGCACTGGCAGCAACAGCCGGCGCTGTCCGGCTTTTACCGGTATGCGGTGATGCATCACGACGTGATCGCGCGCTTCGGGCGTTTTCCGCACCGCAATGCCATCCTGCAGCGCACCAGCACCCCGGCAGAGGCCGAATACCTGGCACAGCCGGGATCAGGCTTCTGAAGGCTTCGGGGTGGGGCGCAGGAAGGCTGCAGCCGGCCACGGCATACCATCGGCCGGCTGCATAGTGCATATCCCCGATTCAGCTCGCCCCCCATCAGCGCTAGAATGACGGCATCCCCCAAACCACACCGGGCTGCCATGCCACACGTGATCGCCTCCGATCTGGACGGAACGTTGCTCGACGCCAATCACACCGTCGATGCCTATACCGCGCAAACGCTCCAGACCCTCGAAGCACAGGGCGTACGCTTCATCATCGCCACCGGCCGCCATTACCGCGACGTACGTGGCATCCGCGACGTGCTGGGCATCCGTGCCTACCTGGTCACCTCCAACGGCGCCCGCGTGCATGATCCGGACAACCGGCTGGTACACGCGGAAAACCTCGAGCCCGAATACGCGCGGGCGCTGTGCCAGCCGGAATTCGCCGCCGGCACGCGCCTCAACATCTACCTGGATGACGACTGGCTGATCGATGCCGAGGATGAGTGGCTGGCCGGCCTGCATCAGGATTCCGGCTTCACCTATCAGGTCAGCGATCTCACGCAGCACTCCGGCGAGGGCGTGGCCAAGGTGCTGTACATTGCCGACCACGAATACCTGCTGGGGCTGGAAGCACGTATCCGCGAGCGCTTTGGCGATGCGCTGTACGTCACCTTCTCGATGCCCGATTGCCTGGAAATCATGGCGCCCACGGTGTCCAAGGGCCACGCGCTGACCGTAGTGCTGGGCGAGCTGGGTTTCGGTGCGGAAGACTGTGCAGCATTCGGCGATGGCCTGAACGACCTGGAAATGCTGCAGACCGCCGGCCTGCCCTTCCTGATGGGCAATGCCAACCCCAAGCTGGTTGCGCAGCTGCCGGACGTACCGCAAATCGGCAGCAACAACGAGGAAGGTGTGGCGCGCCATCTGCGCCAGCTGTTCGGCCTGAGCGAGCATCTGGACGGCTGATCCGCCGCCCGATCGATCACCGGCGCTTGCCGCCATCCGCAATGCCCGCACAGGCACACCAGAATCAACACAGGTCAACGCACAGGAGACCGCCATGTGCATGCGATGGATGATCAGCTTCACCCTGTTCGTCACCAGCCTTGCCTGGGCCGCTGGTGGCGGCGGCGGCAGCATGGGCGGTGCGGGTGGCAACGGCAATGTCTCTGCCACGCAAAAGCTCAAGCAGCAGCTGGATACCCGGCAGTGGGATGCCGCACTGGCCACGCTGGAAACCTTGCGTGCCAAAGATCGGAACAACGCCGACTGGTGGAACTGGACCGGCTACGCCGAGCGCAAGCGCGGCAACCTGGATGCCGCCTTCCCCGCCTACCGGCAAGCATTGAAGCTCAACCCCGCTCACCTGGGCGCCCATGAGTACCTGGGGGAAGCCTATCTGCAGAACAGCCAGCCGGCCGAAGCCGAACAGGAACTGGCCACGCTGCAGAAGCTATGCGGCAACTGCGATGAATACCGCGATCTGGCCGAAGCGCTGGCAGACTACCGCAGCAAAAACCCCGCGCAATAGGCGGCGATCATTGCCTATACGTGCAACACCAGCGGTGCTGGCGTCTGCCATGGCAGAACGAGCGGTTTTGCAACCCGTCGCCTCGCCGCTGAATCGCGGGTACAGCACAACAGCCTGTCTGCCCCGCACGGGAAGGTGCCCCCCTGCGTTGCCAGTTGCCAGCAGCAAAAAAGATACGCGCCCGATTATGCTGTTGACGTATTGCTCGCCTTACGTAGACTCAAATACTCCTTCAAGTCATCCAAAGGTATTCCCGATGTGGAAAACCCTGCGCGCCATCCTGCCCGCCCTGTTATTTGCCACGGCAATGCTGAGCGGCTGTGATGGCGAATCAGACGCCGCCCCCGCCTCCTCCAGCACAAGCAGCGTACTGAAAGCACCGTCCAGCGCAGGTATCGGCATCCAGGAGGCCGGTTTTGTTGCACCCGTAACCGGCTGGTACTGGAACCCTGCGGAAGGCGGACGGGGGTTTGCAATCGAGCGCCAGGGAGATCAGATCTTCATGGCGGCCTTTCTTTATGAAGCCAGCGGCGCCGCTACCTGGTATGTATCTACGCTGGCCCGCAATGCCAATGGCCAGTATGCGGGCGAGCTCAACCGCTACACGGGTGGCCAATCGTTGCTGGGCGTCTACAAGGCTCCGGCTGCCACCGTCGTTGCCTCCGCAGTGCTCGCGTTCACCAGCGGCAACGAAGGCACGCTGCAGATCACGCCCAAAGGAAGCAATCCGGTAGTGATTTCGCTGCAACGTTTTCCCATTTCCACACCGGCATTTGCCGCATCAGCAATCCCGTTTGCCAATGGCTGGTACTGGAACGAAGCAGAGGGCGGCCGGGGTTACTTCATCGAGGTACAAGGCACGCAAGCCTTCATCGGCAGCTTCATGTACGACAGCAACGGCCAACCCACCTGGTATGTCAGCACCGCCAG
Organism: Andreprevotia sp. IGB-42; assembly: GCF_009848685.1. Lineage (GTDB taxonomy): Bacteria > Pseudomonadota > Gammaproteobacteria > Burkholderiales > Chitinibacteraceae > Andreprevotia. Next base: position 73,483 of record NZ_WXTX01000007.1, on the reverse strand, counting down.
CGTGGAAAAGCTGGCAGGCCTTGGCGGCATGCTCAAGCAGTATAGCGGCGGGCAAACACTGACCAGCGCCTTCCGGGCGGCCACCGAATCGCCACTTGGTGCCGGCAAGATGAGCTTCAACCTGGGCTCGGATGGCAGCGGGCAAATGCTGCTGCCCAACGGGGCAAGCGTTGCAATGAAACCCTTCATCTTCAACGGCGCCCGCAATGATCCGGCACGCACAGCCCCGAAATGCGCTGAAGATGAAACGTTGAGCAATGGGCATTGCGTAAAGGTGGGGGACGGCCTGGTGCTGACGGGCCGGATCATGCTGCAGCTCGGTGTGGTTCCTCAGCAGGGGCAGACGTATCAGATCAGCTATTGCGTCACCGCTTACGATTGCACGGACTTCAATGTGCCCTATTTCGTATCGTATGAAGACCTGCGCGATCCGGAGACGCCATCCATCCTTGCCTATGTGGATGAGGTGATGCAGGGCTTCCAGGACATAATCATCCGCATGATCAAGGCCGGACATAGCCCCGGCAGAAGCATCATGAGCGGTGTGTTCGGCAAAGCCATAGCGGACGATATCAGTAACGGCAGCCGCAACGCCGTTGCGGCTGCCGCAGCTGATTTTGTCAAACGTGGCTATGCCGCAGCCGCCTTGCCTGCGGCACCAGGCACGCCAGATGCATCGGACAGCAGCGAGTGCACGCTGGCGAAACAACCAGCGGGCACCGGCCCGGTCATCATCAGCACGCAGAACAGTTCTGTTCCGTCCAGATGCTACAAAAACCGCAACAGCACCTTTGGCTGGGCTGAAGCCGGTGGCAGCGCAGCCGATGCGTGCGATGCGGCGCAAAACCCCAAGCGCAATGCAGATCTGGATTTTTTCAATGCGCAGCGCACATCCGCTTGCTATTGCAAACCCGACGGCAAGGTCAACAGCGTGACCATGCCCTTCGTATGCCATGTGTTCTTCGACATCGGCAAATGAGGCGGGGGCGGGAATCCACGCGCGACAGCCTCCGGGGCGCAGCTTGGTGCACGCCAGCAGCATGGCCGCAACCAGGCGTCAGGATGACTGCCCAGGCGGGCACGAAAAAACCGGCAGTTGATTGCCGGTTTTTTCATTAGCCAGGTAACGACCGGGCATCACACCTTGTAGCGCGAAATCGCTTCCTGCAGTTGACGGGAAATCTGCCGTAGCCGCTCGGCCGAGTCGGCAGTGCGCACCGCGGTGGCATTGCTTTCCTCGCTCATGTGCGCCACGCGCTCGATCTGCTGGGCGATGCTGGTGCTGGCGGCGCTCTGCTCGCGCATGGCGCCGGAAATCTCGCTCACCTGTTTCACCACGTCATCACTGCCCGCGCGGATCTGCCGGATGGCACTGCTGGCCTCCTGCGCCTGTGTCACGCCCGCGCCCACCTGCGCCACTGCAGCTTGCATCGACGTCACCGTCTGGCTGGCTTCGGACTGGATCGAGCCCACGGTACCGGCAATTTCCTGCGTGGACAACGCCGTGCGCTCCGCCAGCTTGCGCACTTCATCGGCCACCACCGCAAAGCCGCGGCCGGTTTCACCGGCACGTGCCGCTTCGATCGCCGCGTTCAAGGCCAGCAGGTTGGTCTGGTCGGCAATTTCCTTGATCACGCTCACCACCGCATTGATGTTGGCAGTGCGCTCTTTCAGGCTTTCAATCTGCGTGGCAGCAGTCTGCACGGTCTGGGCAATGCCGTTGATCTTGGCAATGGTGCTCTCGATCACCGCGCCGCCGCTGCCGGCGAGCTTGCCGGCCTCGCGCGCCAGGTCATCCGCGCCACCGGCACGTTCCGCCACATGGCTCACGCTGACAGTCATTTCCTCCACGGCAGCCGCCATGCTGGATGTCGATTCGCTGACGTTGCGCGATGCAGACGACATCTGCGCCGATGCGTCCGCCAGCTCGTGCGCGGATTGTCCCAGCCCGCTGCCCACCTGCTGCAACTGCCGGAAGCTGGCCTGCATGGTATCGAGCAACTGGTTGAACGCATGCAGCGTCTGGCTCACTTCGTCATTGCCGCGAGCCGGCAGGCGGCGGGTAAAATCGTAATCGCTGGCCAGGCGCACCACGGCATCGCGCAACTGGCCCAGCGGGCCCGTCACGCTGCGTACCAGCAGCGTGCCCACCACGAATACCGCAACTGCCGCAATCAACGAGCCGACAATGCCCACCGTCTGCCCGGTGGTGATGGCACTGAATACATCCTTGCGCGAATCGGCCAGAAACTGCAGGTTGTAGTCGGCAGTGGCCTTGAGCGCGGCGATGGTCTGATCTGCCTGCGGCGATACCTTGCCGGCGATGGCGGTCTGCGCATCGCCGTAGTTGCCGTCCTTGGAGAACTTGATGATTTCCGGCACCAGCGCGAAGTACTTTTCCACTTCGTCCTTGGCCTTCTTGATATTGGCCTTGTCGGTGGCGTCGTCCGCATATTTGCGCTCGTACGCATCGAGCAGCTTGCTGATTTCGGTGTGATTGGCGTTCAGCGTGGCTTCGGTCTTGTCTTTTTCGACCATGTCGCTCTGCAGCAGGTGCTGGTACACCGCCATGCGCGATTGCATGAACAATTGCTTGGTTTCACCGATGGTTTGCGTGGATGGCACGGCGTTATCCAGCATCTCGGTGGAATTGCTGCGGATCTGCGCCAGCAGCATGCCCGAGATCAACGCCATGATGATCACTGCGCCAACACCCAGCCCGCACAGCAGATACAAGCGTGTTGAAATTTTCACCGGCCACTCCCTGTTCTTTTAATTAGAGGATGCTACTTTATCACCTTGCCCAGCCGTTTTGCAGCGGGGCAAGGTCGCATCGGTCAGCGATCTATTTGCCCGACCAGCGATGCAAAACGGTGGCTTTCCTGATCGAAATCGTACAGCGCGCCTTCCTGGATATCGAAATACCAGCCGATCAGCGCCAGCTTGCCTGCCTCGACACGCTTGGCAATGAACGGAAACGTCATCAGGTTATCCAGCGAGACGATGATGGCCGCCATCTCGCAAGCACGCACCTGCTGCTCGGGCGTCTTGTGCGCCAGCTCGCGCAGCACCTGCTCGCGCGCCGGCTGCGCAATCTGCACCCATTTGCCGACGAAATTGGCTTCGGTCTTGGCCTCGTAGCCACTCATCAGGCCCTTGATGCCACCACAACCCGAATGCCCCAGCACGATGATCTGCAATACATTCAGATCGCACACCGCGTATTCGATGGCTGCAGATACACCATGATAAGTGCCGTCGTGCTCGTAAGGCGGCACCAGATTGGCTACATTGCGCAACACGAACAGATCACCGGGATCACAATCGGTGAGCAACGCCGGATCCACCCGCGAATCCGAACAGCCAATCACCAGCGTATTGGGGTTTTGCCCGGCTTTCAGTACGTCGAACAGCGCGCTATGTTCGCCAAAATACTTGTGCTGAAAACGGCGGAACCCGCCGATGAACTTTTCTATATCTTGCACTTGCATCCCCTTATAGCCTTTCTTGGCATGGCACCAGCCAACCCGCGATTCTACCCTGAATGCCCTGACGGCAAACGTACCGACAGAACATGACGAATGGTTCTAATTGAACTATTTTCAATCCACAACTATCTGAAGCACACAAGACATGGCCAAAGACCGGTTTTTGCCGCTACTGCGCGAGCTGGCACGCTGTTATCAGGCGTTCGAGCTCTGTTCAAGCCGCCACCTGCGCACACTGGGTTTGACGCCGCCACAATTCGACATCATCGCCACGCTGGGCAACACCAACGGCATGAGCTGTGGCGAGCTGGGAGATCAAACGCTCATCACCAAGGGCACGTTGACCGGCGTGATCGACCGGCTGGCGGCAAGAGGGCTATTGCAGCGCACAACCAGCGATACGGACCGGCGTAGCGTGATCGTGAAATTGACCCCGGAAGGGCAAGCGTTGTTCGATGAGGTTTTTCCAGCGCATCTGGCGCATTTGCGCCGCTATTTTGTGCCGCTGGATGACGAAATGCTGGCATTGATGCAAAAAGAGTTTCATCTGTTGCGGCTAGCCTTCGAACAGGAACCTGCGGAAACAGTCTAGTTCTATATTTTTGAATGATTGCAGCGGATTATTTCGCTATCTGTTGCACAAACCGGCTCTTATCATTGCCCTACCCGTTCAGTTGCGCTGAACAGGCCCCCTACAACGGAGTTGTTCATGACGCGTTATTCACTGCCCCAGATGGCCCTGCACTGGTTGATTGCCCTGCTGATCTTCACGGCTTTCGGCCTGATCTGGTATTTCGGCAGTGTGGAAATCACCTCCGCCGCCACCTTCAAGCTCAAGGGCTCGCTGATCGCGTGGCACAAGTGGGCCGGCATCTCGGTGCTGATCCTGGTGCTGGTACGGCTGGCGGTGCGTTTCAAGCAGGGCGCCCCCGTCCCGCTGCCGGGCCAACCGGCGTGGCAACTGAAAGTGGCCGCCGGCACGCATCACCTGCTGTACCTGCTGATGATCGCGTTGCCCTTCATCGGTTGGCTGATGACCTCGGCCAAGGGTTACCCGGTGGTGCTGTTCAACCTGGTGCAACTGCCGGACCTCGTTGCCAAGAACGAAGAACTGGGCAAGGTCCTCAAGGACGTTCACGAAATCATGGCCTACACACTGCTTGCCATCGTGGCACTGCATGCGGCGGCTGCCCTCAAGCACCATTTCATCGATCGCGATGCAACACTGAAACGCATGTTGCCATCCTGTAAAAAAGGAGAAAACCAGGCATGAAAGCACTGATTACCCTCGCACTGGCGGGGCTGCTGGCCGCCCCCGCCTATGCAGCGCAAACGCTGAATACCGGCAAAAGCACGCTGGGCTTCACTTTCAAACAGATGGGCGTACCCACCGAAGGCCGTTTCAAGAGTTTCAACGCCAACGTGGCATTCGATGCCGCCAAGCCCGAAGCCACCAAGGCCGAATTCACCGTCGACCTTGCCAGCATCGATGTCGGCAGCAGCGACGGCAACAACGCGGTGAAGGGCAAGGCGTTTTTCAATACCAACGCCGGCGCCGCCAAGGCCACCTTCGTGGCCAAGTCGGTGAAGGCACTGGGTGGTGGCAAGTTCGAAGCCCGCGGCCCGCTGACGCTCAAGGGCGTCAGCCGCGATATCGTATCCACCTTCACCGCCAAGACTGCCGGCGATGAAACCACGCTGGAAGGCAGCTTTCCGCTGCTGCGCCTGCAATACAAGGTGGGCGATGGCGACTGGGACGATACCGAAGCCATCGCAGACCAGGTCAATGTGAAATACAAGTTCGTTCTGAACGGCAAATAAGCCGTTGTCTCATCCAAGTAAATCTTATCTACGGAGCTACCCATGAAAAAACTGCTTGCTGCTGCACTGATCAGCGCCTTCGCCGCGACCGCCTACGCCGCCCCGGTCACCTACGCGGTGGATGCATCGCACACCTACGCCACCTTCGCGGTGAACCACTTCGGCTTCTCCACCGTGACTGGCCGTTTCGACAAGACCAGTGGCACCGTCACGCTGGATGCCGAAAAGAAAACCGGCGCAGCCGACATCACCATCGATACCGGCAGCCTCAACAGCGGCTGGGCAGCGCGTGACAAGCACCTGAAGGGCGAGGACTTCCTCAACGTGGAGAAATTCCAGTCCATCACCTTCAAGTCGGACAAGTTCACCTTCAGCGGCGACAAGCTCGCCAAGGTCGACGGCAACCTGACCATCCACGGCGTGACCAAGCCGGTGACCCTGACCGTCACCAACTTCAAGTGCGTGGATAGCCACCCGATGGCCAAGAAGCCATGGTGCGGCGCTGACGCAACCGCCACCATCAAGCGCAGCGACTTCGGCGTTGCCGCTTATGTACCGGCAGTGGGCGACGACCTGGCACTGACCATCAGCATCGAAGCCGGCAAGCAATAATCGCCCGCGCGGCCCGATCAGAACCCGCTGCTTGCAGCGGGTTTTTTCATGTCGGGCATCCGCTATCTATACGACAGGCCTTCCCGCCAGCCACGCACTGATCGTGGTATCGCTCACCAGCTTGTCCAGCCACCATTTCAGCGCCTTGCCCGAGCCACTGGTGCGCCACGCGGCGTGCATGCGGGGTTCCGGGCGGGCTTCCTGGATCACTTTTTCGATCAGCCGGCCATCGGCCAGATAGGGCGCAGCGGCCGAGCGGAGCAGGTAGCCGCAGCCCAGGCCGGCCAGTTGCGCGGACAGTTTCACTGCGGCATCCGGCACCGTCAGCGTGGGCTGGCCTGCGAGGATGCCGACGGTGCGCGGCAGCAGGGTACGCGCGGAATCGGCAATCGCCACCACGCGATGCTCGCGGATCAGCGCGGCCGGCAAGGGGCCGGGCACATCGGCCAGCGGGTGCTGCGGCGCCACCGCAAACACGAATTCCATTTCACCGAACACATGCGTGGCAAAGCCGCCGCCTGATGGCGCCTCGTTGGCGGCGCCGATCACCAGGTCTGCGCGGTTATCCGCCAATGCATCCCATGCGCCGGCCAAGGCCTCGCGCGAGAAGCGGATGCGCGTGCCCGATTGCAGCGCGTCGAACTCGGCCAGCATCGGCCAGATCAGCTCGAATGGCAGCAGCACATCCAGGCCGATACGCAGCTCGGTTTCCCAGCCGGTCGCCACGCGCTTCACCCGGCATTCGATATCGTTGGCAGCGCGCAGCAGCAAGCGGCCGTCTTCCAGTAGCGCCTCGCCAGCCGGGGTGAGCCGGGCACGGTGGCCGCTGCGGTCGAACAACTGCACGCCAAGGTCATCTTCCAGCCGTTTCACCGTATAGGTAATGGCCGAAGGCACGCGATGGGTTTCATCAGCGGCGGCGGCAAAGCTGCCTTTGCGGGCAATCGCATCGATGATCTGTAGTGCTTCCAGGCTCAGGCGCAGCATGCAAAAAACCTCATCAATTTATTTGAACGGCTAGCTCTGAATTCTCCGCTATCACCCCATCAAACCCAAGCCTAATATCACGCCATAGCATCAATTTATCGAAAGGAGCCTGATATGATCATCCAACGCAAAGCCCAAGAACGTGGTCACGCCAACCATGGCTGGCTCGATTCCTGGCACAGCTTTTCCTTCGCCGGCTACTACGATCCGGCGCACGTGAACTTTGGCGCACTGCGGGTGATCAATGACGACCGCATCGCTGCCGGTATGGGTTTCGGCACCCACCCGCACCGCGATATGGAAATCATCACCTATATGCTGGCGGGTGAACTGGCTCACAAGGACAGCATGGGCAATGGCTCGGTGATCAAGACCGGCAGCGTGCAGCAGATGAGCGCCGGCACCGGCGTGCAGCACTCGGAATACAACCCGTCCGATACGGCCGAAGCGCACCTGCTGCAGATCTGGATCATTCCGAACGTGGAAGGCGTGCAGCCCTCGTATGCGGAAACGCAGTTCACCGCGGCAGACAAGCGCGGGCACTTGCGGCTGATCGTTTCCGAAGATGGCCGCGAAGGCTCCATCCGCATCCATCAGGATGCCCGCATCCATGCCGGCCTGTTTAGCGGTGAAGAAGCGCAGCAATGGGCGATCCCTGCCGGCCGCCGCGTGTATGTGCACCTGGCCAAGGGCAAGCTGCAGGTGAACGGGCTGGCCTTGAGTGCCGGTGATGCGCTGATGCTGACCGATGAAAGCAGCGTGATCCTCAACAATGGCCAGGATGCGGATGTCCTGGTGTTCGAGCTGGATTGATTTGCGCGCACAGCGCTTGCGAAATGGCCAACCCGCGGGTTGACCATTTCCTTATCTTGCGATCATGCAACGGCGCGCTGCATTGCTTCAGCGCTTGTGGCCGAACTCATCCTGCCAATCCTGCGATACCCAATCCGACCAGCGTGCCAGATCAGACCGGGCGGCATTGCGATCCGTCAGCGGGTATACCGGCCATTGCAGCAATGGCGAATCCGGGCGGGCGGCGCGCTTCTTCAACGCGGCGATGGCGGCCCATGCGGCCAGCATGGCAGCAAACAGCGAGTAGATACGGATCATGGAGTTACCTCGTGTGGTTATGAGGGTGCATGCCTGATCAGCCACACCGTGAACCCCATTCAGCAAGAGCCATGCCCGCCAAAAAACCCGATCAATCCCTTTAAAAACGGCACATTAGGCAACCAAGCCTACTTGGGCTGACCACTGCAACGACCCACCGCAGTGCAGGCACATCGATACTGCACCGCAACAAAGCGGCATATCGCCGTGCTACAGCGTCTTTACCACCCACTTCAGGCCGTCATCTTCCGGGTGGGTCTTGATCTCGAAGCCCAGCCGGCGCATGAAGGCCAGCATGGTCTTGTTGCTGCTGAGCACTTCGCCCTCCACCATGTTCAGGCCCTTGTCGCGCGCGGCGTTGAACAGCGCTTCCATCAGCCGTGCGCCCAGCCCCTTGCCCTGCCATTGGTCGTTGATCACGATGGCAAATTCGCAGCTGGTGAAATCCGGGTTCACCACGAAGCGCGCCACCGCCACGATCATCTCGCCGCCGCCCGATTCTACGCTGGCCACCAGTGCCATTTCGCGCGCGTAATCAATCTGCGTGAAGCGCGCCAGCATCACCTGCGGCAATGATTTGAGCGTGCTCATGTAGCGGTTGTAGCGTGTCTCGTCCGACAGGTTGGCCACGAAGGCGCTGATCATCTGCGCGTCTTCCGGGCGGATGGGGCGGATGGTCAGCGGCATGCCGTTCTTCAGGTGCGTGACCTGCGCCAGGTGCGACGGATACGGGTGGATGGCCATGTGGGCATAGCGGCGCTGGTTTTCCGGCGGTGCAGCCACGATCACGCGTGCATCCACCGCCACTACGCCCTTGTCGTCGGATACCAGCGGGTTGATATCCAGTTGCTGGATCTGCGGCAGCTCGCACACCATTTCGGATACGCGCAGCAGCACCGACTTCACGGCATCCAGATCCACCGCCGGCTGGTTGCGGAAATCCGCCAGCATCTTCTTCACGCGCGTGCGGCGGATCAGGTGATCGGCCAGCACTTCGTTCAGCGGCGGCAATGCCACTGCTACATCGTTGAATACCTCCACCGCGATGCCGCCGGCGCCAAAGCTGATGGCCGGGCCAAACGCGCGGTCGGTGGTTACGCCCACCATCAGCTCGCGGCCGAACTTGCGGCCATGCATCGGCTGCACGGTCAGGCCGCGCACCCGGTCGCCAAAACGGTCGCGCGCGCGCGCCAGCATCTTGTTGGCCTCCGCCGCCACCTGCATCAGGCTGGTGAGATTGAGCGCCACGCCATCCACATCGGTCTTGTGCGCCAGCCCTTCCACATCCAGCTTCAGCACCACCGGCAGGCCCATGCCCATGGCGGCGTTCACCGCGTCATCCGCGTTTTGCGCGCGCATGGTCAGCGTAACGGGGATATGGAACGCGCGCAGCAGTGCCTTGGATTCGATTTCATCCAGCACGCTGCGCCCGGTAGCCAGCACGCCGTTGATGATCAGGTGGGCGGTTTCCAGGTCCGGTGCTTCCCACTCGCCCAGCGGGCCCGGCGTCTGCAGCAGCAGTTGCTGGTTGTACTGCCACGCCGCCAGTGAATAGAACACCTCCACCGCCTGCTCGGGAGCGTGGAAGTACGCACAGTTGTGCTTGCCCAGCAGCTTGCGGCTGGCATCCACCTTCTTGCCGCCGATCCACGCCAGCAGCAGCGGCTTGTCGCTGCTTTTCTTCAGCGCGATCATCGCCTCGGCGGTTGCCATGTGATCGGTACCGGCTTGCGGGGTGAACACCACCAGCACGCCATCCACATTCGGATCATGCAACACGGCTTCGGTCGCGGCGTGAAAGCGCTCCGGCGCTGCATTGCCTAGGATATCGATCGGGTTGTCGTGGCTCGATTGTGGCGGCAAAAAGGTATCGAGCTTTGCCACCGTTTCCGGCGTCAGGTGCGGCATCTCCACGTGCAGATCGCGCGCACGGTCCACCGCCATCAGCCCGGCGCCGATGCCGTTGGTGATGATGGCGAGGCGACGGCCCTTGGTCTTGTACGAGCCACCCAGCACGCGCGCAGCGGTAAACAGCTGGTTGATCGAGCGCAGGCGCAGGATGCCGGCGCGGCGCAAGGCGCTATCGAATACGTCGTCACGGCCGATCAGCTGCTCGGAGTGCGTGCGTGCCAGTTTCACCGGCTCGTCATAGCGGCCCACCTTCAGCACCATCACCGGCTTGGAGCGCGCCGCCGCCCGCAGCGCAGACATCAATATGCGTGCATCGTGCAGGTCTTCGATATACAGCAGGATACTGTGCGTTTTCGGATCTGCCACCAGGTAGTCGAGCGTTTCGCCCACGTCCACATCGGCGGCGCTGCCCAGCGATACCACGGTGGAAAAGCCCACTTCGTGCGATTCCGCCCAATCGAGGATGGCGGACGTGACCGACGACGATTGCGACAGCAGCGCCATGTTGCCGGCCTTGATCTTGCCGTTGTAGTTGCCGGCAGCCAGCTTGCTTACCGGCCGCGCCATGCCAAAAACCGTGGGGCCGATGATGCGGATACCGTACTGGCGCGCGCGCGCGCGGATGCGGTCCAGCAAGCGCTTGGCCTTGGCATCGGTGCCGACGAAATCGCACGACATGATCACCACCGCGCGGATGCCGGCCTTGCCGCATTCCTCCACCAGCGCCGGTAGGGTCTTGGCGGGCGTGGTGATGATGGCCAGGTCCACCGGCTGCTTGATCTTGCGCACGTCCTTGAACGCGGCCACGCCCAGCACGCTGGCGCGGTTGAGGTTGACCGGAAACAGCTTGGCAGTGTTGAAGCCGGCCTCGACCAGATTGGCAAACACCGTGGTGCCTACCGCGCCGGGCGTCTCGGACGCGCCGATCACTGCCACGGTTTTCGGATCGAACAAGGCATTGAGGTAGTGTTGTTTCATCCGGCGCCCAGGCAGGCAATGTCGATGCACTCATTGTAAGTTGCATTCGTGATGGTTTGGCTTGTGCAGTGCGGTATTTTTGGCTGCACGCAACGCGCGGTGCTGGCAAAATCGCCGCTCGCTGTTTTTACCCCCCGAACCGGAGCCGCCAATGCGCTACCTTGCCGCCATCACCCTGATCTGGGCGCTGTCGTTCAACCTGATCGGCGAATACCTGGCCGGCCGTGTCGACAGCGACTTTGCCGTGCTCACCCGGGTGCTGCTGGCCGGCGTGGTGTTCCTGCCGTTCACCCGCTGGCGCGGCATACCGTGGCAACGTATCACCGGCACCATGCTGGCCGGCGCGCTGCAGTTCGGCGTCACCTATCTGCTGCTTTACCGCTCGTTCGCCTGGCTGACGGTGCCCGAAGTGCTGCTGTTCACCATTTTCACGCCGATCTTCATCACGCTGATCGACGATGCGTTCGAGCGCCGCTTCACACTGCGTACCAGCGTGGCCGCGCTGATCGCCATCGCCGGCTCGCTGATCATCCGCTACAACGACATCGGCGGTGATTTCCTCACCGGCTTCCTGATGCTGCAACTGGCCAACCTCTCGTTCGCGCTGGGGCAGGTCGGCTACAAGCGCCTGCTGCAACGCTACCCCACCACGCTGCCGGCCAGCGCCAGCTTCGGCTGGTTCTTTGCCGGGGCACTGCTGATTGCGCTGCCGTCCTTCCTGCTGTTCGGCAACGCGGCCAGGCTGCCCAGCACCGCGCTGCAGTGGGGCGTGCTGGTCTACATGGGCCTGGCATCCTCCGCACTCGGCTTCTACTGGTGGAACAAGGGCGCCACGCTGGTGGATGCCGGCATACTGGGGGCGATGAACAATATGCACATCCCCACCGGCATCGCCATCCACATGCTGCTGTGGAACAGCCACGAAGACCTGCTGCGCCTGCTGGCAGGCGGCGCGGTGATTGCGTTTGCGCTGTGGCTGAACGGCTACTGGCAAAAGCACTGGCAGCAGCGCTGAAACCGCTGGCAGGTGCTCTTGCTGACTGTTGGCGTACGGCACACATACGATCTAAAGCTGTTTGATTTATAATCGCGCCCGTTTCGCACCGTTTACCGATCAGGACATCCCATGGACATCAGCAAGATCCCCGCCGGCAAGGACCTGCCGAACGACTTCAACGTCATCATCGAAATCCCGGCCAATGCTGCGCCGATCAAGTACGAATTCGACAAGGAAGCCGGCTGCATCATCGTCGACCGCTTCGTCGGCACTTCCATGTCTTACCCGATGAACTACGGCTTCGTGCCGCATACACTGTCGCTGGATGGTGATCCCACCGACGTGCTGGTGTACACCCCGTTCCCGCTGGCACCAGGCATGGTCATCAAGTGCCGCGCGCTGGGCGTGCTGGGCATGGAAGATGAATCGGGCGTGGATGCCAAGGTCATCGCCGTGCCGGTCGAGAAAGTGTGTGCAATGTACGCGCACATCCAGAAGCTGGAAGACCTGCCGGAACTGCTGCTGGCGCAAGTGAAGCACTACTTCGAGCACTACAAGGATCTGGAAAAGGGCAAGTGGGTAAAAGTGACCGATTGGGGCGACAAGGCTGCTGCACAAGCCGAAATCGTTGCCAGCTTCGAGCGCGCCAAGCAGCAATAAGCTGTTTTGCCCGCCACGCAACGGAAAAGCCGGCTTTGTGCCGGCTTTTTGCATTTTGCGGCTGATGATCTGGTGTTACGCGCCGATGACAAGGCTACAGTCAGAAGTTAATGCAATACATCAAGTTGCCGAGGCAAACCATGAGCCTGAAACTGAAAATCCGCTGGGTACTGATCCTGCTGGTCATCTTCATCGTGACCACCTTCACCTTTTTCAGCTACCGCGAGGAGCGTGCGCTGGCACTGGAGGACATTGATGCCCTGCTGGTGACTGCGGCATCCACGTATCGCTTCATCGTCGGCGAAGGCTTCCACGACAAATTGCCGCCGCGCGAGCAGGCTGATCTGAAAAAAATGCACACGCTGTCGGTGTCGCTCAGCCGCTACGCCAAGGAGGCGGGCGTGCCGTATGTGTATGCATTTGCGCTGCGCGACGGCAAACCGGTGTACGTGCTTCGCTATCGGATGAAGAAATGCAGCAAGCGGCAGCCGAGTATTACCTCAAGCCGTATGAAACCTATAACGACGGCCTGAAAGCCGCGTTCAGCAGCAAAGAGCGGCAATTCTTCGTTTACACCGACAGCTACGGCAGCTTCCGCTCGGTGTACCAGCCTTTTACCAGCGCCAGCGGCGAAACCATCGTCGCGGTGGCCGATGCAAAGCTGGACGACGTGCACGCCCGGCTGAACGGGTTGCTGCTGCATGCGCTGCTGCTGGCCACCATCCTGATCGCGGTGGCGGTGGCGGCATCGTTCTGGCTATCCAACCTGGTGGTACGCCCGCTGGATGCGCTGCTGATGGCGGTGCAGAAGCTGGGCAGCGGCGAGGCCGACCTGACCGTGCGCCTGCCCGCCAACGACACGGACGAAACCGGCCGCATCGCCGGCGCATTCAACCAGTTCGTGGCCGAGCTGCACCGGCTGATCAAAGTGGTGCAAACGCAAACCCGCCAGTTGGGCAACGGCGTAGATGCCATCGGCAACGTCACCACGCAGCTATCTAGCGAGGCACGTGCGCAAACCGGCATGGCCGCCAGCTCCGCCGCCACCATCCAGCAAGTGACGGTGGGCATCAGCAGCATTGCCGAGCATGCGCATCAGGTGGAAAGCACGGTGAAGCAGGCCGATGCCAGCGCGCAGGACAGCGCCACCGCCATGCGCGAGCTGGACAGCGCCAACCGGCAGATGGCCGGCACCATGCAGGAACTGGGCACTGCCATGGGCAGCCTGGCCGAGGAATCACGCCAGATCACGCAAATCCTTGCATCGATCAAGGCCATTGCCGGCCAGACCAACCTGCTGGCGCTCAATGCGGCCATCGAGGCCGCGCGTGCTGGCGAGCAAGGACGCGGCTTTGCCGTGGTGGCAGACGAAGTACGCAAGCTGGCCGAGCGCACCACGCAATCGACGGTAGAAATCGAAACCCTGCTGCACAAGATCAGCAGCGAAACCGATAACGCCGTCACCCGCATGGATACCGCCAGCCACACCGTCGAACACAACCGGGCACTGGTGGGCGGCATTGCCGAACGCTTTGGCGCCATGCAGGCCGACATGCGCAGCGCCGCCAGCCAGGTCAGTGAAATCTCCGGCGCCACCCGCGAGCAAAGCGCCGCTGCCGAGCAGATTGCCCAGGTGGCCGAGCAGATCAATCGCCAGGCAGAGCAAACCGAAGCTGCGCTGGAACGCACGCGCGGCACATTGCACGAACTGGCCACGTCCGGCCAGGCACTGCAGGACGTGGTGAACCGCTTCCGTTTGTAAGCGCCGGCATCAACAGCACCGCGCCCTCCACAACCCCGCTCTCTGGCTGCTTTTTGCCCGGTATTGGCGCATGCTGCCATGCGTACCCACACACCCGTTGATGCACTGCCATGTCGCTTATTGATACCTACCTGCCCGTATTCCAGTTCCGTGAACGCCATAGCTTGCCGGTGGATGCGCCGCCTGCCGCGTTGATGGATGCCGTGATGCAGCCGGAAATCACCGACGACCCGTGGATGCAACGCTTCATCAAGCTGCGCGAATGGCCCAGCCGCGCACTGGGCAAGCTGGGTGGTGGCAACCGGCTGGCCAACCGCGGTGCATTCGGGCTGGGGGATTTCGTATTGCTGGGGCGCGATGCCGATCACGAAATCGCGCTGGGGGCGGTGGGCAAATTCTGGCGCTTCGATTACGGCCTGGTGCCGATGGCGGACGCTACGGCGTTCAGTCACTTCAGCAACCGCGGCACACCCAAGCTGGTGCTCAATTTCCGCATCGAAACCGGCGCAGACGGGCAGCACCGCCTGAGCACGGAAACCCGCATCTTCTGCAATGACCGGCTGTCCTACCTGCGCTTTCTGCCCTACTGGTGCCTGATCCGGCCGGTGAGCGGGCTGATCCGGCGCCGCCTGCTGGCGCGTATCCATCACGCGGCCCGCACCTTGCCTTGATGCCCGCGGCCATGGCTGCCGGCGCATGCTCTGCCTGGGCAAGGCATGAAGTGCTACCGCCAAACGTCATCCGGATAGTCGCGGTCTGATCTGGAGCATCCCAGACGCTCAACGCACCACCATCACCGCACCATTCACGCCACATGCACCAATACGGAACACAAATTCCGCCACACCTTCCGCAAATGCATCGTTGCGGTGCACAAACCAGATGACATTCATCACGTAAAAAACGATAAATCATTTAAAAACAACAGCCTAACCAACCAGGCACAACGCTTGCTTTTTGGTGCATCGCACATGCACCACGCCCGCATATGCACGCAAGCCACGCACCAAACCCGGATGCAATGCCCAAAACTGGCACCCTGATTGGAGTTCTTCATGCCGCAATCCTTTTCCAGCAACGATGTACTGTTCGTGCTGCTTGGCGCCATCATGATCCTGGCCATGCACGCCGGCTTTGCATTTCTTGAGCTTGGTACCGTCCGCAAGAAGAACCAGATCAATGCACTGGTCAAGATCCTGACCGACTTCGCCGTATCGACCATTGCCTATTTTTTCATCGGTTATGGCATCGCCTATGGCGTGCACTTCTTCGCCCCGGCCAGCGTGCTGGCGCAGCACAGCGGCTACGGCTTGGTGAAGTTCTTCTTCCTACTGACCTTTGCCGCGGCCATCCCCGCCATCATTTCCGGCGGCATCGCCGAACGCGCGCGGTTTCACCCGCAATCGGCCGCCACGTTTGCGCTGGTCGGCCTGGTGTACCCGTTCTTCGAAGGCATGATGTGGAACAACAACTACGGCGTGCAGGACTGGTTTACCAGCGCGTTTGGCGCGCCCTTCCATGACTTTGCCGGCTCGGTAGTGGTGCACGCGGTGGGCGGCTGGATTGCGCTGGCGGCCGTGCTGCTGCTGGGCGCACGCCGTGGCCGCTACCACAAGGATGGCGGCATGGCCGCACATCCACCTTCGAGCATCCCTTTCCTGGCACTGGGTGCATGGATACTCATCGTCGGCTGGTTCGGCTTCAACGTGATGAGCGCGCAAAAGGTGGCCGGCATCTCCGGCCTCGTCGCCATGAACTCGCTGATGGCCATGGTGGGTGGCACGCTCACTGCCATGTGGGTGGGCAAGAACGACCCCGGCTTCATCCACAACGGCCCGCTGGCGGGCCTGGTGGCCGTGTGCGCGGGTTCGGACATCATGCACCCGCTGGGCAGCCTGTTTGTCGGCGGCGTAGCCGGTGCCGCGTTCGTCTGGCTGTTCACCCTCACGCAAAACCGCTGGAAAATCGACGACGTACTGGGCGTATGGCCGCTACACGGCCTGTGCGGCGCCTGGGGTGGTATCGCCGCTGGCCTGTTCGGCCTGCCCGCGCTGGGCGGCCTGGGCGGCGTCAGCTTCTGGGCGCAAGTCACCGGCACCGTGCTGGGCATCGTGGTGGCGTTTTTGGGTGGCCTGCTGGTGTATGGCATCCTGAAGAAAACCGTCGGCCTGCGGCTGGATGAAGAGGATGAATTCCACGGCGCGGATCTGTCCATCCACAAGATTTCAGCTTCGCCGGAGCGCGAGACCAGTTGGTAAGGCGGAGCGCTTCAGGGCACCACACGCCCGAGCATGGCATAGTGCATGCCCATAACAAGCGACCACGCTTGTTGCGTCATTCCAGACTGAGGGCGTAATCCATGCAAATTACCCTGATGCGGCACGGCAAACCTGTTCTGGACCGCACAGGCTGGATCAGCCCGCGGGAAATGGCCGGCTGGATCACCCGGTACGATACATCCGAAGTCGAACAGCATGGCGTGCCTGCACCCTGTGTAGATGCGGCCCGCACTGCAATGGTGGTGATCGTCAGCACTGCCAGCCGTGCCGCGTCATCGGCACATGCGTTGGGGCGTGATGATTTCCTGGTTGATGCGCTGTTTTGCGAAGCACAGCTACCCTTCCCGAACTGGCGCTTTCCATATCTGCCAGCACAGGCATGGGCGCTACTATTCCGTATCGGCTGGCTGTTTGGCTATGCACGTGGTACCGAATCAGTACATGAGTGCAGGCAACGCGCACGGCAGGCCGCACTGCGGCTCGCCGCGCTGGCCGCGCAACAGCCAATATTATTGATGGGGCATGGCGTCATGAATGAGTTGATTGCAAAAGAGCTGCTCACCATGGGCTGGCAAGGGCCGCCGAAAACAACAGGCCGCTATTGGGATTTCAGCCAGTATCAAAAATGTGGCGATGGTCCCGTTTATACAAGTGATATGTAAAGACCGCGGCCCCGGTCAATATCAAGCAAGTGTTGCTCCCCATCTTTGCAGCATGTTGTTATCAAACAGTTGGCGCCGCAAAACAAAACGGCGTGCAATGCACGCCGTTTTGTTCAGCTACCCACTATGCGCAACTCAATGCACGAACAGTGCAATCAGGATCACGATGGGCAGTGGAATACCAAGCAAGAGCAAAAGAATCGAGCGCATGATTATCTCCTAACCGGGTTGATCAAAGGGTGGGCAGCGGGGACAAGCGATCACGCTGGCGGCCACCGATGGTTGCGGTGATGCTGGCAACGAAGGCGCCGAACAGCAACGCGGCGAACAACCACAGTGCAGTATGTGCTGCCGCCTTGCGCGCCGCGTCTGCAGCCGCCTTGGCTTCATCGCGTGCACGGATGGCGTTGGCAAATACGGCATCGACCCGTTGTTCTGCCTCGGCCTTGTTAAGGCCGGTGCGCTGTGCAACATGCTGCGCCAGGTAAGCACGGTCATTGGCCGGCAGGCTGCCAGCGGCCAGATCGGTCACGAAGATCCTGCTCACTTCGATGCGTGCTTCGGGATTGGTTTCCGCCACCTTGTCGCTACGCAGCAACTGGTCGGAGAAATAATCGACCGGGTTACCGATGTGCGGTGCATCGCGCTGGATCGCCGGGCCGGCAGCAACACCGGTAGCAACTGCCGCAGCAGAACCTGCACCAGCAACGCCCTTCACCAGGCTGGCAGCACCGCCCCCGACCAGGGCAACGGTCAGCAAGGATGCCACTGCCCAGCTCAGCAAGCCGTGCGCGGTATCGCGGAAATATACTTCATCGGTATGCACGCTGGCCCACTTCACCCGCAGGCGGCCAGACAGATAGCCACCGATGCCCGATGCCGCCAGTTGGGTAAATGCAATCCAGGCCACCGCGGCGATGCCAATAGTGGACCAGTCATTGTTTGCCCACGGCGAAACACTGGATAGCCCAAGGCCAAAACCGAGTACCAGCAGGATCAGCGACAAAGCCGCCGCGGCTGTGGCACCGGCGAAGATCGCCGCCCAGGATACGCCCGAGCGATTGGCATCCAGCGCGCCATCTGGTACTGCATTGAAAACGCCACGAGTTGAATCATGCACTGGCGTAAGCGGAGCTGTGTTTGGCATTTGAAATGCTCCCGATAAAAGTAATGGACTTTTGGAATGGATTGCCAGGCAATCTGCTTGCAAAAACAAGCTGCCATTGGCGGATGCTGCTGAATTGATATTGGCAAATCAGGCCGGACAAAATCAGTAACCTGCGGCGTATTCCGTTGTAGGTATCGGACTCTTCCTTGTGGGATATACCGCACTTGAAAAAGGCCGCCTGCAAGCAGGGAGCCCTGCAACGTGGATTTACCTGCAGTGCTCAAGCACCCGTGCGATCGCGGTACTGCTCGTCCACCCGGTTCCACGAAGCGCGCACCGCTTCGCGGCTCTGCTCCCAATCCAGCGTGGCATGCTCGCGATGCCGCTCATAATCTGCGCGCAGCTCCGGCTCTACTTCGTCAAAGCTCAGCTCATCGTATTGATCCCGGCCGAGATAGCCGGTTTTGTAGGCCGGCTGGTAATCGTCGAAACCGAAAGCCGGATCGGCATACGGCTGGCTGGCGTGGTTGGCCCGCCAGTATTCATCTTCTGCCGAAGGGTTGACCCGCTCGGCAACCACCTTGCCCGCCAAGCCCCCGGCTACCGCGCCGATCGCCGCCCCCACCACCATCCCCGCCGGGCCACCCGCCGTACCCATGGCAGCACCCGCCACCGCCGCTGCCCCCATGCCGGCCACGCCACCTGCGGCGGCGCCGGCTGCGGTACCGGCCGGATGAAAACTCTCCGCTCCGGTGACCGGGTCTTCGTTGTCGCGTGGATCGTTCGGGTCGATATGGTTGCCGGACATGATGCTTCTCCTTGGATATGAACACCGACGGCCACACAACTGGCCATCATTGCTGGCCATCTTGGGCTTTGCAAACAAGGAAGAATGTCGGACAACGGCCTGATGGAATGCAGGCCTGTGCGACACGGGGAAAACGCTGATCCAGCAGCGTGCATCCAATTGGAAACTGACCATCGCCGGCACGGCCAATTCGGCCAATTGATGCAGAGGCGATTCAATGGAAATCGCCACTCACTTTCACGCCATCCATGCGCACACGGTAGGTCTGGCCGGTGGCGCCATCCCTGAAACGCCAATTCTCATCTTCATGCATGTCCACCGCAAAATTGCGCAGCTGGCAGCCGCCTTCAAATGTCAGCGTGAGATCGCTGCTTAACTGGTCAATTGCAACAGCAACCAGCACCCTGCCAATGAGCAGATCCGATTCGCGACATTTCTGTTCAAAGCGCCGCCGGTACTGCGCGGTAGTTTCGTCCTCTTCCGGCTCATCCGGAAAACCATAGCTGGATGCAACAACGCCATTCTCGCCTTCCACCCGCCATGGCGGATCAAGCCACAGGCT
This sequence comes from Andreprevotia sp. IGB-42, assembly GCF_009848685.1. GTDB lineage: Bacteria > Pseudomonadota > Gammaproteobacteria > Burkholderiales > Chitinibacteraceae > Andreprevotia. The sequence goes on along the minus strand of NZ_WXTX01000007.1, from coordinate 53,738 downwards.
GCTTCTTTCATCCGGCTGCCCGGGTGGGGGGCGGCGTCCCAAAACAGCAGGATCGTGTTGCCTGCTATGGATTTGGCCGCAACAGGCTTACCCACCAAGGTTTGCAGCATGGATTCCAGCCGGGACAACATGTGATACATCAAGGCATTCTTCAAAAGTCTGGTGTGCCATTTTCCATTAACCCGGCAGCACGTGCACGCGGCCCACCACTCCCGCCAGTAACCGGATTGGGGACGGGCAGCGCCACGCTGGTGTACTGATCCGCTGCGAGACCATCCACGGCCAGGCTGACATCAACAGCGCCTTTTTTCGGCCTGTTCGCGCCCGCTGACAGCAATGGCTGACGGATATGACCGGCTGCAGGCCGGATTACCCGAAAATACAGCCTTGCGACACCCCGCCATCTTTCATTTACGGACAGCAAATCATCATCAAACCATCCCGGTTTCGTCATGCTTGGCGCATAGAATGGCGACGAACCTCAGGGGTGGATACGATGCAGATACCAGCCGGTATGTCCAACGCGGTGTATGTGAAAACCGACAAAGGCCAGCAGGAAATACAGCAGCGCGGCAACTTGTCGCCCCTGCTGCGCCGCCTGCTGATCGTGATCGACGGTGCACGCACCGTGCGCATGCTGAGCACCATGCTGGCAGGCAGCGATGTGATGACACTGCTGCTGGAACTGGAAACGCGCGGCTTCATCGTCAACCCCGCGGCCATCGCCACCTTCCGCATGCTGGGCGACAGCGATGCCGGCATCGCCGCCCACAGCCCCGCTGCTGCTGGCCCCATCCTACCGGTGATCTCCAGCCCCCCGGTGATGAGCACCCCGCCGGCCCAGGAAGAAGCCGAGTCCGAGCTGGACCCAGCCCGCATCAACGACATCAAGGTACTGATGCGCGACAGCACCACGCAATTTCTCGGCCTGATGGGCAACAGCCTGGTGGCGGAAATCGAAGCGGTGCAGAATGCCGCCCGCCTGAAAACCGTGATGGCGCGCTGGAACATGGCGCTGCGCGAATCGCGCACCGGCGCACCGTATGCCGATCAGTACATGAAGGCCGTCAAGACGCTGATCCGCGTCTGACGCCGGTCAGGCAACCCGCACGCCACACCCGCGTACGGGCATTGCACGCATCCCGCCAACAGCTCGCGGCATCCCGTTATACTTGGCGGTCTATCTCTGGAGACCGTCCATGTTGAAACGCCTGCGCCCGCTGTTGTTGTCACTCTGTGCAGCCTCATTACTTGCCCCGTTGCCAGCGCTGGCCGCAGCAAAGCCCAAGGCCGCGAACGAGGCCGCTTTTCCGGCAGCAGTGCTGTGGCGCGTCGACAAGGCCGGCATGAAATCGTCGTGGCTGTTCGGCACCGCGCACGTGACCGATCCGGCAGTCACCACGCTCTCAGCCCCCATCCAGAAGGCATTCGACAGTTCCGACCGCATCGTTACCGAAATCCGCCTGGATTTCCCGATGATGATGGCGCTGGCCAAGAGCATGCTGATGCCGGAAGGCCAGCAACTGGCTGACCTGATCGGAGCCGAGCGCTACAAGAAACTGCTGCCCGAGCTGGAAGCGCGCAGCTACCCGGAAGTGGCCGCACGCCGCATGAAGCCTTGGGCGGCAGCCATGCAGCTGATGGTACCCAAGCACCAGGCTGGCCAGGCGCCGCTGGACTTGCTGCTGGCCAAGATGGCCATCGAGAGCGAGCGCGAATACCTGGGGCTGGAAACGGTGGAAGAACAGATCGCCGTGTTCGAGGACATCCCGCAGGACAAGCAGATCAGCCTGCTGAACAGCCTGATCGACCAGCAGCCGCAGCTCGATGGCTACTACAAACAGTTGGTGGCGCTGTACGTGAAGCGCGACATCACCGGCATGCTCAAGTTTGCCGACAAGGATGAAGTGAATCTGCCGGATGCCGACAAGGCGTTCTTCGACAACTGGAAAGACAAAACCCTGCTGGCTGATCGCAACGTGCGCATGGATGAGCGCATGCAGGAACTGCTGGCCAAGGGCAACAGCTTCATTGCCGTGGGCACCTTGCACCTGCCGGGCAAGGATGGGCTGATCGAGCGCCTGCGCGCACGCGGCTATACGCTGACCCCGATATTCGACACCAAGAAATAAAGCCATGCCCAGAGCCGGTTGCACCGGCTCTTTTCACGTCCGCAACCCGGTGCTGGCCCCGTCACACCACCGGTTTTCTGGAGTAACCCCATGCAACACCGCCTGCTTCCCGGCACCGACCTGACCGTCTCATCGCTTTGCCTCGGCACCATGACCTTCGGCGAACAGAACAGCGAGCAGGACGCGCACCAGCAGCTCGACGCCGCCGTTGCCGCCGGCATCAATTTCATCGATACCGCCGAAATGTACCCGGTACCCGCCAATGGCAGCACACAGGGCCGCACCGAAGCCCATGTGGGCAGCTGGCTGGCGAAACAACCGCGCGACAAGGTGGTGATCGCCACCAAGGTATCCGGCCCCAACCGTGGCATGGCCTGGATACGCGGCGGCCCGCAATTTACCGCCGCGCAGATCGTTGCAGCATGCGATGCATCGCTGCAGCGGCTGCAAACGGATCATGTCGATCTTTACCAGGTGCACTGGCCAGCGCGCGCGGTGCCCATGTTCGGCAGCAGCCTGTACAACCCGGCCGATGAAAAACCCGACACGCCCGGCATCCATGAGCAGCTGGAAGCGCTGACGCAGCTGGTGAAGGCCGGCAAGGTGCGTTACTTGGGCGTATCCAACGAAACCGCCTGGGGCGTGGCCGAGTGGGCGCATGTGGCGGATGCCAACGGCCTGCCGCGCATCAAGACCATCCAGAACGTGTATAACCTGATCAACCGCGCGTTCGAGAGCGGGCTTGTCGAAGCCTGCCATCGCGAGCAGGTGTCATTGCTGGTGTACAGCCCGCTGGCGTTCGGCCTGCTCAGCGGCAAATACCTGGCGGGCGACGACAAGGACGGCCGCATGACGCGCTTTCCGCAATTTGGCGCGCGTTACCGCAAGCCCTTCGTGGAAGAAGCCATTGCCGCCTACGCGGCGCTGGCACGCAGCCATGGCATCACCCCCACCGAGCTGGCGCTGGCCTTCGTGCAAAGCCGCTGGTTCGTGGCCAGCACCATCATCGGTGCCACCACGCTGGCGCAGCTGGGCGAGGACATCGGCAGCAGCAAGGTAGTGATCACGCCGGAGCTGGAAGCCGGCATCGAGCAACTGTATCGGCAGTACCAGAGCCCGGCGCTGTAACGCCGCCTTTCGCCCGTTGCGGGCATCAACTATAGATGGGTGGCGCGGCAGCACCTCGACCGCCGCGGCCCCTGTCCGGAGAAAACCCATGAAGAAAATGCTGATGGCCGCTGGCCTGTTGCTGGTCTCTGCACTGGCCAGTGCCAATTCGAACTGTGACAAGCCGAAAGATGATTTCGACGGCCTCTACTGCCTGAACAAGGTGTACCTGCAGGCAGACAAGGACTTGAACGAGGTGTACGGCAAGCTTGTGAAGCAGCTGGATGCAGACGGCAAGGCTGCGCTGAAGAAAGGCCAGCTGGCGTGGATCAGCAACCGCAATAGCGAGTGCAGCTACAAGGACGCCAAGGGCTTTTACGTGAACCTCGATTGCGCCACCCGCACCACTACCGAGCGCGTGCAGTTCCTCACCGAGCGTTCACGCGAGTGCAGCAGCGCCGGCTGCATGAACAGCAAACTGAAATGATCGTACGGGCCGCGCAACGGCCCGTTTTTTTGCCCGCCGTCCACCTGGCGGCAGTGGGTCCGCCATTGCACCACCGCCAGCGGCAATCTTCAGGTTGCCGTTGTGGCTGGCCTCACTTGTCTGCTGGCGCCGCTGTCATGCGGCTGTCACCTGGCCGTTTTTTCTGGTAGAAAACGGCTTGCCTGTTCTTCCCTGCGCTCATCCTGACGCGCAAGGCCCATGCCCGATCACGCAAGAGCATCCATGAAAAAAATCCTGATCCTGAGTGTCAGCGCCGGTGCCGGCCACATGCGCGCCGCACAGGCCATCGAAGCCAGCGCCGCACTGCATGATGCGGCCATCAGTGCCACGCACCTGGACGTGATGGAATACGTGGGCAGCGGTTTCCGCAAGCTCTATACGGATTTCTACATCAAGCTGGTGAGCAACCACCCGGCACTGTGGGGCTACCTGTACCAGAAAACCGATGAAGCCGAGCAAAGCGGGCTAAGCCAGAAGCTGCGCCGCGCGGTGGAGCGGCTCAATTGCCGTGCGCTGATCGCCGAGATCAAGCAGCAAAAGCCCGATGCCATCATCTGCACACACTTCCTGCCGGCCGAATTGCTGTCGCGGGAAATCCGCAAGGCGCGCATCAACGTACCGGTATGGGTACAGGTGACGGATTTCGATCTGCACAGCATGTGGATCGTACCCAATATGGCCGGCTATTTTGCCGCCAACGAGGAAATTGCCTACCGCATGCGTCTGCGCGGCCTGCCGGCCGATATCGTGCATGTGAGCGGCATCCCCATCATGCCGGCATTTGCCGCACCGCTCGATCGGGCCGAGTGCGCGGCCGAATACGGGCTGGACCCGGCGCGCCAGACCTTTCTGATGATGGCGGGCGGTGCCGGGCTGGGCGGGCTGGAAGCACTGGTCGAGCGCCTGCTGGCCATGGATGGCGATTTCCAGCTGATCGCCATGTGCGGCAAGAACGAAGCCATGCTGGCATCGCTGCAGCAGATTGCCGCCGCCCACCCGGGTCGGTTGTTTCCGCAGGGCTTCACCAACAAGGTGGAACGGCTGATGGCGTGTGCGGACCTGGCCATCACCAAGCCTGGCGGGCTGACCACCTCCGAGTGCATGGCGATGGGGCTGCCGATGATCGTCAATTCACCGATACCCGGGCAGGAAGAGCGCAACGCCGATTTCCTGCTGGAGCAAGGCGTGGCGCTCAAGGCCATCGATGCCGCAGCGCTGGAGTTCCGCATCCGCGCGCTGCTGGCCGAGCCGGAGCGCCTGGCCACCATGCAGCGCAAGATCGTGCCACTGGGCCGCCCGCACGCGGCGCGCTTCGTGCTCGACCGCGTGCTGGCGCAGCAACACGCATGAACCGGCAACGGCTGATCCCCCGCGGGCAAACGCTGCTGCTGCTGGCGTGGGTATTGCTGCTGGGGTTTTTCTTTGCCAACGTGGAAATCCAGATCGAGGGCGCTGGCGGCTGGGCCGCCAACCTGCCCACGTGGCGGGTGGAAAAACACTGGCTGCTGGATATCTTCTGGGGCGGCCGGGCAATGACCGGCTACCACGCGTGGGTGTTTCCATTCATCGGCCTGTTCTTCCACTTGCCGGTGTTCTTTTCCTGCCAGTGGTCGTGGCGGATCGAAGCCCGCATCGTGGCCTGCATCATGCTGTTCTGGATCAGTGAAGACTACCTGTGGTTCGTGCTCAACCCTGCCTACGGCATTGCTCACTTCAGCCCGGAATTCGTGCCCTGGCACAAGCACTGGATCGCCTTTGCCCCCACCGATTACTGGACCATGACCGCCGTGGCGCTGGTGTTGCTGTTTGTATCCGGTAAACCCTCCGACAAATCCGCAGCATCATCGCCCCAGCCCTGAACCCCGACGCAGATCATCCATGCCCCACCCTTCTTCCCCTGTACTGGCCGTGTTGCTGGCCGCGCTGCTTGTTGGCCAGGCCGGCATCGCCAACGCGGAACACGCAGCCGGTGGCACGGCCACCCGCCCGCAAAGATGGGCGCAGCCGGTTACGGATGCATCCGTCAACAATCTGTACCGCATCACGCCCAATCTCTACCGCAGTGCCGCGCTGACGAAAAAAGACGTGGCCCAGCTGCAGCGGCTGGGGGTGCGCAAGGTGATCAGCTTCCGCGCCTACCATGCCGACGACAAGATTCTTGCCGGCAGCAAGATTGCCATCCAGCGCATTCCCATCAATACCTGGAACATCCGCGATGCAGACATGATCACTGCGCTGAAGGCGCTGCGCGAAGTCGACAGCAACGGCCCGGTACTGATCCACTGTCTGCACGGTGCCGACCGCACCGGCCTGGTTTCCGCGCTGTACCGCGTGGTGTATCAGGGCTGGAGCAAGCAGCAGGCGATGGAAGAGCTGGAGCACGGCGGCTATGGCTTTCATGCGGTATGGAAGAACATCAGGACCTATATGGACGAGGTGGATATCGACAAGCTGCGCAATGCGGTGAACGCTTAGCGTACGTGGCCGGGCAGCCACAGCGGGGCCATCGCGCCTACAGTTGGCTGCAGGCTGAATCACATGGTTTAAGCAAAGTCATGGCACAGTAAGGACTTGTGCCGTTACGATGTCGGCATAAGCAATGGTATCTGCCACCTTATTCCTTGCCAACGGATCAGTCATGTCGCAAATGCACGTCAGAAAAGTCACGTGGATAGAGCCCGCCATCGCCACCTGCGCAGTGTTGCTGCTGCTGGCACTGTCCTACCAGATCCTCGCCCCCTTCCTTGCCGCCATGGTGTGGGGCGGCATCCTGGTGTATGCCACATGGCAACCGTTCGAGTGGCTGAGCGCCAGGCTGCGTGGCCAGCGCACCATAGCCGCAGCCATTTTGCTGCTGGGCTTTGCACTGCTGATCCTGGTGCCGCTGGTGGTGGCCGGCGTGGGGCTATCGAGCAATCTGGACGATATTTCCGGCTGGCTGCACCGGCATATCGAGGCGGGCCTGCCACCACTGCCAACACTGGTTGCCAACCTGCCGTGGGTCGGCCCCAAGATTGCCACTTTTTACGCAGGCCTGGCTGCGGGTGACCCGGAAATCATTGCCAAGGTACGGGAATGGCTCAAGCCCGTCGGCCATATCCTGCTGGCCATCGGCACAGCCATCGGCAGCGGGCTACTGTTGATGCTGCTGAGCCTGCTGTTTGCATTTTTCTTCTACATCAGCGGCCATGCCGTCGTGCAATGGCTGCTGCGTGCACTGCACCGCATCGGCGGCAGCCGCGCGCAAGAGCTGATGATGATTGCTGGCGGCACCGTACGCGGCGTGGTGTACGGTTTTCTCGGCACCGCCTTCGTACAGGGCATCCTGGCGTGGTTCGGCTACTGGATCAGCGGCGTACCCAACGCACCCACGCTGGGCCTCGTCAGTTGCTTCCTGTCGCTGATCCCGGGTGGGCCCAGCCTGGTGGGGCTGCCCGCTGCATTCTGGCTGTACCAGCAAGGCCAGACGGGCTGGGCGATCTTCCTGGCGGTGTGGATGGTGGGCGTGGTCGGCATGGCGGACAACATCGTCAAGCCGCTGTTCATCGGCAAGGAAAGCGATCTGCCCTTCGTGCTGATCCTCGTGGGCGTGATGGGCGGCGCATTCGCCTGGGGCCTGCTGGGCGTATTCCTCGGCCCCACCTTGCTGGCAGTCAGCTTCACGCTGCTGCAAAGCTGGGCCAAGCGCGAAAATGCCGAGCACGCGGCAGAGCCGGACCAGGCCACCACCCCGGCTGCCTGATGGAATGAACAACAGCTGACCAGCCGTTGCATGGCCCAATCCCAAATCAATGCCCCGCCAAGCGGGGCATTGATTTGGGATCTGTCACCAAACAAGTCGAGGCATGCAGAAAATCCGGCAGTGCTGAACATGATTGGCATGCGAGACGCACCTGAGCGTATGGCGCGCACCTGAACACTCCGTTTCGATACCGCAATCTGGTGATGCCCGGCTTGGCTTGAAGGAGGCACGGTGGCCCTTCGAGGCATCACAACGAAAAACAGCCACGCTCCCCGGCTTGATCCACTTTTTTCGACCGTACCGGCAGAACGTTGAAACCGCAGCAGCTTCCGCGCAATGGAACAAGGATACTGGCCAGGCCAGCCCAAAGCGGAGCCCAGGCAATCAAAGCGAGTGGAACCACTCCAGGAATTCGTCCGCAACGTCCGGAGTCATTTCAAGCACAGCCTCTGCTACCTTGCCAAAACCTTTGGCAGCGGCAACCGCTGAAAGGGCACAGGCAAGAAAATCATCATCCCATTCGCGAGCGGATGCTTGCGCAACCAATCCCGGCAGCGCAGCGAGCGCTGCAAAATAGGCGGTCTGGAGATCCTCAGGTATCCGGATTTGCGCTTCCAGCCGCCATGCCTCCACAACGGCGGGGAACTGGAAGTAATTAAAGTCGGCGGTTAGCGGAGCGGTTGCCAGTGCCCGTACCACATGGGGAACGGCGGCAAACGACGCAGCGTAGACATCATTCTGATGAGCAAGGGCACTCCACAGCGAAAACCATGGTTCCTCGTCACCGGCCGCAGACGGAACCGTATCGAGCTTCCGGAGGAGTTCCGGGATGTCGGAGGCAAGGCCGTAAGCGTGTTCAAGCTCGCCCCACCTTGAACTATCGAGAGGGAGGCACTGCAGATGAGCGGATGTCGTCATGGTTTTAACTGGATGCAAGCAAGACGCCTAGCGTACCAATTCCACCGCCTGCCCTCCACCGTCATGACCGAGGCAGCAGACAGCCAGACCCGAACCACCGGCCTAGCCCGGAGACAACACCATTTCATACGGCATCGGCACCCCAGCCTGCCGGCGCCGGCTCCTGTGCACGCTACAGCCCACGAGATAGACTCCCGGGCCGGCACCCTGCTACGCCGACAGCGCCATGCGGTGCGCGCCCAGCGCATCGATCGCTTGCTGCAGGTGCACGTTGGCATCAGCCAGCAACACCTGGTTGACCGGGTCACTCTCCAGCAAGGCCAGCACCTGCATCAAGCGGTACGCGCCTACCTGGCCGGATATGCCCTTGGCGCTGTGCGCATGGCGGCAGCGCGCGGCTTCATCCTGCTCGACACTGCTGGCGATCAGCAGTGCACCGATGCGCGCCAGCCCTTTCTCGGCCAGCGGCACAAAGCGCTCCATGCTGTAGCCCAGCGCCGCGGCAGCGTGCGCCAGATCCAGCGGGCCTTCCATCGGCAATGGCGCTGCTTGCGCCATGCTGTTGCCGGCCAGTGCGGCCAGCAGCGCCTGCCGGCTGAACGGCTTGCCCACCCAGGCATCGATGCCGGCATCCCGCAAAGCGGATTCTCCCGGTGAATGCCCGGCGCTCACCAGCACGATGCGCCGCTGATAGCCGAGTTTGCGCAAGCCGCGCGCCAGTTGCACGCCGCTCAACAGCGGCATGTGGAAGTCTGTCAGCACCAGATCGACATGCGTACCTGCACGCCAGATGTCCATCGCCTCCGCACCATCCTCGGCCAGCAGTACGCGCGCGCCGGCATTGCTCAGCATATCCTGCAGCAGCTCCTGGTTGATGCGGTGATCTTCCGCCACCAGCACGGTCATGCCGTCGAAGCGGATATCGCCGTGCACCTGCTCTTCCTCGGCTTCGCACGGCATGGCCGGCACGCGCACGATGAAAAACGCACCGCCGGTATGGCGCTGGTCCAGCGCGATGGTGCCACCCATCAGGGTGGCGAAGTCACGGCAGATCGCCAGTCCCAGCCCGGCACCACCGGCACGGCGCCCGGTGGGCGTTTGCGCGAATGCTTCAAAAATCAGCGCGGCTTCCTGATCCGGCACGCCGGGGCCACTGTCGCGCACCTCGGCCACCAGCCAGTCACGCCCGTCGGCATCGCGCTGATGATCCAGCCGCACCTGCACATCGCCTTCCTCGGTGAACTTCACCGCATTCCCGATCAGGTTGACGAGTATCTGCCGCCACTTGCCGGCATCCAGCCGGAACCAGCCCTGTGCTTCGCTGTGGATTTCAAAGCCGATGCCCTTGCTGCTGGCTTGTTCCCCGAACAGCCCATGCAGCTGGCGCACCAGCGTTTCCAGGGATAGCGGGGTCTCCTGCACGTCCACCTTGCCCGCCTCCAGCCGGCTGACGTCCAGCACGTTGCCGATCAGGCTGAGCAGGTAATCGCCGCTGTCGCCGATCTGCGCCAGCCAGCGGGCCTGCTGCGGGCTGAGCGCATGCTCGGCGCCCAGTCGCTCGGCATAGCCGAGGATGGCGGTCAGCGGCGTGCGGATTTCATGACTGACGTGTGCGAGGAAATCACCCTTGGCACGGCTGGCCGCCTCGGCCTCGCGCCGCGCACCATCGAGCTCGTGCGTGCGTTGCGCCACCAGCGCTTCCAGCTCGGTAGCCTCGCGCTCCAGCTGCAGCCGGTAGGCGGCTTCGGCGGCATCCTTCTGCCGGCGCAGTTGCGCCACGCGCAACGCCATCGCCATGCTGAACAGCAGGATTTCCAGCACGATGCCGAAAAAGATGAAGCGGTAGCTGAAGATATCGTGCTCGATCAGCCCGTAATCGCGCAGCCCCCAGGTAACGGTAAGCGAGACCGAATACACCGCCCACGCCAGCGTGAACAGCTTGGCGCCGGCCACGCCGTGCCGTACCGCCTGCACGCTGGCCAGGATATAGATCAGGAAACCCACGCCGCCGAATTCCAGCACGTACAGCGAATACTGCGGCCAGCCCAGCACCGCCAGCAGCGTGCCCAGTGCGCCGGTCACCACGATGGCACGCAGGCCGATATCGAGGCGCGGGGCGATTTCCTGGGTACGCAGGTAGTTGCGTACGAATAGCGCCGCGCAGACGAAGTAGATGCCGCTCATGGCAAACAGCAGGGTCAGGCTGAAATGCCCGTTCCACAGCAGCAGCGGCCACACGCCGGTGGCACTGTGGAAAGACAGCGTGAGCAGCAGCAGGTTGAGGCCGTAATACAGGAAGGTGCGGTCGCGCGTGGCCGCGAAGCCGATCATCGCGGCAAAACCCACCAGCAACATGATGCCGATCATCGCCCCCAGCAGGAACAGCTCGTGGGTGTTGGCCATCTGGAACGGCTGCGCGCCCCACACGCGCACGTCCGAATAGATGGGCCCCGCCATGCCGGTGCTGTCGTCGAACGCCACCCGCATCATCACTTCCACCTGGCCAGACGGTGGAATCAGCTGCTCGAATATCGGCCGCACCGTGGGTAGCGGGCGGCCGTCTTCCGGCTGCACCGCGCTGAACATCTGTGCGCGCCACGGCCCCTGCCCACCGACAGGGCGGGTATACAGCGTGACATTGCCGATCAATCCATCCGTGTACTCCAGATAAGTGCTGACCGCTTCGCTGCCGGTGTTGCCCAGCGTGAAGTGAAACCACCATGCGGCACTGCTGTAGCCACGCGAGCGCCGCAAGCCCTGCGCCGGCGCGAAGTCCCCGCGCGCGAGCGCCACACTGGCGTCTTCGACACTTTGCTGACGGCCATCGTCGCGCCACAATGTCATTTCGCCATCCAGATGCTGGCCAGCCGTCTGCGCGGTCACAACCATGGCCCATGCCGTGTGACTACAGCACAGCATCAGCATGCACAGCGCCAGCGTGGCCAGCACGCAGCGGGCCGCCACCGCGCTGATCGAGCAGCGGCGGGCGGTGCGGGCGGGCGGGGCTGACATCAAATCGGACATCGCTCTGGATAATGTGGAAAGGCGGGCGGAAACTGGCAGCGCTTGCAGTCTACGACATGTCTGTCAGCGCTTGGCTACAACGGTGTATTTTATCCTTTCTGCAAATGCACCACACGCTGCAGCAATTCATTTTAATATCCAGACTGAACAAATCAGGAACAAGAAAGAAATATGACAAGCAATAGCCGCCTCTGGTCCGATGCCACGCTGGACCGGTTCAAACGCAGCGCAGATCCGCTGGCCGATGATTGCATCGCGGCGCTACTGGCCAGCGGCGATGTCGAACATGCCAACCAGGTACTGGCACATCTGGATGGCAATGGCACGCTGCCGGCCGATACACCGGCGGCACTGGCCGCTTTTCTTGCCGAAACCGCACAACTGCCGGAGGGCACCGATGCCGTCCGGCTGCAACGCGCGCAGGCGTTTTTCACCACCTACGGCGCGCAGTTCGGCGTGAGCCTGCTGTGCCGCTCGCTGCCGGTGCTCTACACCGGGCGCCAAGGTGGCGCGCAGATCCTTGCGTCCACCGGTAAGCTCACCGAGCATTTCGAGCGCCGCGCGTCCGAAACGCTGCGCTTCATCCTCGATGCCGCGCAGCCCGGCGGGCTGGCTCCCGGCGGTGCCGGCTTGCTCACCATCCGCAAGGTGCGGCTGATGCACGCGGCCATCCGCCACTTTGCCCGCATGTCCAGCAACTGGCCCACCGGGCGCTGGCACGTGCAATGGGGCGAGCCGATCAACCAGGAGGAGCTCGTTGGCACCATGCTGGCGTTCTCGCTGGAAGCCATGGCCGGCCTGCGCGAGCTGGGCGTGCCGGTTACCCGGCAAGATATGGAAGACCAGCTCTACCTGTGGAAAACCATCGGCTATGTGCTTGGCATCACGCCCGCGGCCATGCCGCGTGATATCCCCGAAGCACGCAAGGTATGGAAGGCACTGGCACGGCGCAATTTCGGCGCCAGCCCGGACGGTATCCTACTCACCCAGGCGCATGTGGCTTTCCTGCAGCAGAACCTGCCCGCGCCTGCGCATGGGCTGGTACCCGCATTGATGAGCACCTTGCTGGGCAGGCGCAATGCGACCTATCTGGGGCTGCACAGCGGCGGCAACTGGGAGTGGGCAATCGCCCTGCTGCGCCTGCTGTTCCGCATCAAGGCCAGGCTGGCCGGCAGTTCGCACACTGCGCAAAGCTTCATGGGGCTATATGGCCACGCATTGATGGAAGGCTTGCAGCAGCATTGGGCCGGCAAGGACCCGGGCAAGCCATTCCGCATTCCGCAGGGTATGGGCGGGCCAGCCGCCACACCGGCCACGGTTGCAGTGAGCCAGCCATGAGCACCTTGCTGCAGAACGATGCCGGTGCGTGGTTCAATACCGTCAGCAACGACGGCAGTATCTACACCCCGTTGCAACTGGGCTTTTTCGCCACCGGTTGCCTGCTGTGGGTGGTGGCGTATGTGCTGGTGCTGGTGCAGGCACGCAAATACCGCGTGGTGGAAATGGCCGTGCTGGCCGGTGCCAGCAACCTGGCCTGGGAGTTCGTCTGGGGTGTACTGCTGCGTACCGACATGGGCGTTTTCCTGGTGTGGACCTACCGCGCCTGGCTGTTCTTTGACCTGTTCATTTTCTGGCAGGTGATCAAGCTGGGGGGCGAACAGTTCACCCATCCGGTATTCAAGCGCTACTACCAGCCCATCGTGTGGGGCAGCGTGCTGTTCTTCATCGCGCTGTACTGGACCATGACGCTGTCCGGGCTGGATACCCCCATCGGCGCACGTTCGGCCTATATCTGCCAGTTCGTGATCAGTGCACTGTGCCTGGTGCTGCTGGTACAGCAACCGTCGACAGTGGGCCTGGCGTGGCCGATCACCTGGCTGCGCAGCCTGGGTACCGCGCTGGTCTCGGTGTTCATGCTGCTGCACTACCCGCAGGATGCCTTCCTGTTGTTGCTGTGCGCGGCGTCCACCCTGCTCGACATCATTTACTGCGGCTACTTCCTGCGCCTGCGCAGCACTGCAGCGGCACCCGCTCACGGATTGAATACGGCGGCCCGGTCAGCCTGAGCCCAGGCAGACAAAAAATCAGGCAAAAAGCAGAAAGCCCCGCCTTGTGAGCGGGGCTTTCCTGTGCAGATTACCGCCAGATCATGGCATCAATTGCAGTTCCCCACCAACTCCCATGGCAATGCAGCACCACTGTTGTTATCCGGGCGATCGCCCTGCGTGACCCATTTGGCGCGATAGTTGCGGCCCTGATAGCTGACCGTTGCACCAGCCGCGTAACTGCTGGCGCTTGCCCACGGCGCCGCGCATGCAGCCACTGCCACCGGTGCGCTCATCGCGGCAACGGCCTGTGTGCTGCCGCTGCGCAACGAAGCTACCGGCGCACCCGAGGCCGCAATGGCCTTGATCTCGTCGTAGCTGAGCGCACGTGTCCATACCGCCACGTCGTCGAACGCCAGCACGAATTTCTCGGCCGGGTTGCGGCTGTAGTAATCGCCGCGCGCATCTTCGTTCAACGCCCAGCGGCCATAGCTCGGCACCACGTTGCCGGTCACGTTGCTGAAGCTCACGGTGGCTTCGCGCACGTCGGTGCTCGACTGGCTGGCGTAGCAACGCATGGTCTTCGCGATCTTGTCCACGCAGATGGCCACGTAGCACCACACATTGGTCGGCATCGCGAGGTAGCCGTCGGCCCGGTTGGTGCCGTCGCCGACGTTAAACTTGAAACGGCCATCACCCGAGTGCCCGACCGAGAAACCGGCATTCTTGCCCGTTGCCCAGTCCTTGTTCGCCACCACGCTGGTCATGTTGCTGCCCATGCCGGACGGCATCTTCACCCAGAAGCCGATGGTGAAGCTGCTGCTGGCAGCGCTCACGTCATAGGGCAGGAAAGCCGCGGCTGCGAGCGGGGCAGATAGCTGGATGCCGCTACCGTACTGGCCGGCCGGATAGGTGGTGGTGCCGGCAAAAGTGGCGCTGCTGCCGGCCACGTCGTCCACGCCATCGCCATCGAAGCGGTGGTAATGCGCCAGGCTGGTCAGCAGTGCAGCGCTCCAGCCAGTCGGGGCCGGCGTCGGAGTGGGCGTCGGCGCTGTGCGCAGCGTCTGGATCGGCTGGTTGGCGCCGGCAATCGCGCCGATATCGCTGGCGTTGAGGATGCGGTTCCATACGGCCAGGTCATCGAACTCGAGCAGGTATTTCTCGGTGGGGAAGCGGCTGTAGTAATCGCCACGCGCATCTTCGTTCAGCGCCCAGCGCTTGTAGGTCGGCACGATATTGCCGGTGACGTTGCTGTAGCTGATCGTGGTGGTACTGACCACGCCGGCGGCATTGCTGGCGTAGCAGATCATCTTCTTGTTGGCGGTATCGAGCGTGATGGCCACGTAGATCCAGCTGCCCACCACCATGGCGATATAGCCATCCGCGCGGTTGGTGCCGTCACCGATATTGAACTTGAAGCGGCCATCACCGGTGGTGCCGATGGAGATACCGGCGTTCTTGCCGGTGGCCCAGTCCTTGTTGGCCATCACGCTGGTTTCGGTGGCCATGCCGGTAGGCAGTTTCACCCAGAAGCCCAGGCTGAAACTGGCCGGGCCGGTGCTCATGTCGTACGGCAGGTAGGCAGCAGCGGCCTGCGTGGCATCGAGCTTGAGCGCAGTGCTGTACTTGCCGGCAGTGTCGTACGCCACCGGGCCGGCGGTGGTCAGCGCATTGCCGCCCACCTCGTCGCTGCCGCCGTTCTCGAAACGGTAGTAGTGGGTCAGGCCGGTGAGCAGCGCCGCGGTAAAGCCCGCACCCAGCTCCGGCGATGGCGTGGGCGACGGCGTCGGCGTGGGGCTCGGGGTAACGCCGGCAATGGCGCGGCGCCCCGGGAAGGTCATGCTGGTTCCGCCCTCGATATGGCCGCAATACTCGTAGATGAAGGTATTGGTGGCATCACCGTTCACCAGCAACATGAAGTCGTACCAGTTGTTCAGCGTGGATAGCGTGAACGTGGCGGTGGCACTGGCGGCAATGAGCTGCGGCGCACGTGTGCCGGCCAGATAGTTGTCGACGTTGATGGTGATGGCGGCAGCCGTGCGGTTCTGGATGGTGACGCTGACCGCGCCGCCAACCGGGTTGGGCGTCACCGTCACTTGTGGATACGCACCGCTCTGGTAAGCAGTGGCCGAGAAGCTGCCGGCAAAGCGGCGATAGAAGCTGTTGGGGCCATGCACGGCCACGTCGAAGCGGCCATTGGTGGCGCTGGCGCCATCGATCACCTGCGTCTGGCTGCCGCTGGCCGGCACAGTGACGAACACCGGTGTGAACAACAGGTAGGTGTAGCCATGCACATCGAATGCTGCGCCCTGCGCACCGCTGTTGCCAAAGCTGAGCGTGATCTTCCTGGTGGCCGGATCGACCACCGCATTGAGCGACGGCTGCACGGCGACCGGGCGCAGCGGCCGCGCGCCGCCTGCTTCGACCAGCGGTGCGCTGTTCTCGCCATTGGGCGTGGCGGCCGGCAGATTGGCGCAGGCATAGGCGGCATCGGATGCCAGGTTGGCGGTATTGGGCAATGTGGACGGAAAGCCATAGCCGCTGGCGGTGAAGTCGAAACCATCCATCAAGTTACCGCAAACACTGCGGCGCCATGCACTGATATTGGGTTCCTGCACGCCGGTAAACTGCTCCAGGAAACGCAGCGTGGAGGTATGGTCACTGGTCTGGCTATGCACCCAGCCCCCCACGCTCCACGGCGAAATCAGCCAGGTGGGAATGCGGTGGCCAAGGCCCAGCGGGTAACCGTTGCTCCATTCATTGGTGGTGCCGGCCGGCGGTATCGGTGGCACTACGTGGTCGAAAATGCCGCCGTTTTCGTCATAGGTGTAAATGAACACCGTCTTGGCCCACACCGCCGGGTTGCTGGCGAGCGCATCGAGGAAGATCTTGGCGTAATCGCCACCGCCGTTCGGGCTGTGGTTGGGGTGTTCGGACAGCGCCGCCGGGGCAATGATCCAGCTCACTGCCGGCAATGCATCGTTCTGCACGTCGGTAGCGAACTGCGTGCGGGCAAAACGCGCCATACCGCGCTTGTACAGGTTGGAACTGGTGGCAGCATTCTTGAAGTTGGCAAACCAGGCCAGCGCATTGTCGTCGTAGTTATCCGCTTCCTGATACACCTTCCAGCTGATGCCGGCCGTTTCCAGCCGCTCGGCATAGGTTTTCCAGGTGAAGGGCGTTGCTTCGTTGTTATCCATCGACGCAGCACCGCTCCACAGCCCGGCACCGTTGGAGCCGGACATCAGGAACAGCCGGTTGGGGTTGGTACTGGTATCGGCGGAACAGAAATAGTGATCACAGGTGGTGAAGGCATCGGACAACGCATGGTGGAACGGGATATCGGCGCGCGTGTAGTACGCCATGCCGTAATTGCCCTTGTTGGGTATCCACTTGTCCATCACACCGCCGTTGAATGCCTGGCGACCGGTGCTCCAGTCGTGCGCCACGTCGACCATGCACTGGCCGTTGGTGGTGGCGGCATTCAGGCGGAACGGCCAGATGGCCTGGCCACTGGCGTTCTTCTGCGCGAACACGCTGCTGCCATCGGGCAGGCGCAACGGGTGCGGATCGTTGTAGCCACGCACGCCGTTGAGCGTGCCCAGGTAGTGATCGAACGCGCGATTTTCCTGGCTCAGGATCACCACATGCGCCACCGAAGCCAGGCTACCTGCTTGCGTGCCGGCAGCCAGCACCTTCTGCAGGCTGAGCGGCAAAGCCGCCAGCGATGCACCGGCACCACCATATTTCAGGAAACGACGACGTGACATGCTCATGCTGAACTCCCCCATCTGATAATTTGGAATTCGCATAGTCGTCTAGAAGTGTTGACGGCGCATGACGGGTACGTAACGGGACGATTAAAAATTTGTGTCGCCCCGGTGCGGGCATTCGGAACACGGCCCCAGCGATCACCCTGTTCCGCTCCCTGATGATCGCCCTCGCCACCTTGCAACTCGCCGCCAGTGCGGTGCAGCCTGTTGCCACGCCACCTGCAGCGCCGACCGTGGCGGCGTTATGGATGAAATCCATCAAATTCGCACAGGTTTGGGAGGGACGGCGACTGCCTGGTGATCCGTGGTATCCACGACACAGGTAAGCTGGTGGCCACGCTGACCAACAAGCCTTTTTTATATGCGGCTGCGCTCGATACCGAACCGGAGCAGGTGATCGAGCCGGGCCAGCTGTTTTACTGGGACACCGTCGTTACGATTCCGGCCCCGACTGACGCCGCAACCGCACCGGGAACGCACTGATCCGCCGTACGACTTCCCGGAGTTCAGCCCGGTTGACCGGGGAAGATAGCCGGTTCGCGCCGGAGACCGCTGCCCCCGTGCCCGATGCAACCGCAGACCAGGCGACAACCCGGGACTGCGGCCCGGAATAAAGCGGGATATCCCGGCGCAGCGCAGCCCCTTTGCGCCTTACTGCCCCGTGTTCCGTTGCTGATCAATGCGCTGTTTCATCGCCTGCACGCGCTGCTGTGCCAATGCATCCGGCGTTGACAGCAGGCGCTGGCCGGCAGCACCCGCGGTCGCCTGGTTGACCCCGGCCAGGCGTTGCTGCTCCTGGCTGGCGCGCGCCGTCGCGGCTTGCCCGCCATTGGCAAAGCTGCTGACACCGCCATCCCGGGTGCGGATACCGAACAGTGAGTAGCAATTGCTCCATCTACCGGTGCTGTTGTCGATCAGGTAATAGCAGCCGCCATTGACCACATCGGAATCGGCGGAACTGAAGGTGTAGACCTGGTCGATCAATTCCCCGGCGCTGTAGATCATATAGCCCGGCGGATTGTCAAAATAAGCGCCAATGACCAGATCACCATAAGCATCCAGTCCATACGCATAGTACTGATTGGCATCGTCATACGATTGCTCGACGGCATCGAACAGGAAGTAATCGGTAAAGGGGCTGGTATAGATGCGATAAGAGAACGTCCACGAGCCCAGCAGTTGCGATGTCCTGATCTGGTTGGAGGGGAGCGACACGAAAGGCAGATTCACGCCGACATCGAAGCGTGTCAGCGTTTTCTTTGCGCCATTGGGCAAGGTCATCACCACATTGCGGCTATCACTGAAAGCCAGCCGCAATGCGCCCGCAGCCGGATTGGTCACCACCGGTGCCCGGTAGCTACCCACCATCGGCTGGCCACCGGCATAGCTGACCCAATTGCCGGCGTAGGCATTGTTTGCTGTCATGGTGCCGCTCGATACCATCCAGGTGGGATTGCCCTGCTCGTCGTACATGAAGCCGGCAACGAACAGCTGATCACCCTGCACTTCGATGGCATAGCCACTGCCCGCTTCTGCCGGGTTCCACCACCAGCCGGAATCCGGCCGGAAACCCTGTTGCGGCCTGGCCAGGCTGCCCGGCACGATATCGAAACGCTCGAGTTGCACCTGCCCGCCCGGCCAGTTCATCACCAGGTGGCTGGCATCGGTGAATTTCAGCGATACATCGCCGACCGTTCCGGTCATCTGCGGCGCCTTGTAGCTGCCGGCAAGCATCTGGCCACCGCGATATTGCTCAAGCTTGCCGCTGTAGTTATAGGCATCCCTCATCTGCCCGCCGGACACCACCCAGGTGGGCTTGCCATCAGCACCGTACAGGAAGCCGGCCATGAAAATGCGGCCATTGCGGATTTCCAGTGCAAAGCCACGCCCGCCTTCGCTGGTATTCCACCACCAGCCCGATTGCGGGACGGCCTGCGTATTGCCCCCCGTTGCCGCTGCGGCAGCACGCACGGCAGCTGCAGCGTTGACCAACCCTGCCCCGCACATCGACAAGGTGCAATCATGGCCGGTCCCTGTGGGGAACTGCCGGACGCTATAACGCAGGATATCCCTGACCTGTGCGCTGTTCAGCGCCGGGTTCACCGCCAGCATCAGCGATACCACGCCAGCCACCTGCGGCGCCGCCATGCTGGTGCCCTGCATGTTCACGTAATCATTGCTGTACTGCGGCGTGGTGGTACCACGGTCACCCAGCGACAGGATGCCGGTATCCCGGCCCATATTGCCGCCAGGCGCTGCAAGGGTAACCTTGCTGCCATAGTTGGAATAGCCGGCTCTGCCACCGTCGAGGCCGACTGCGGCCACGGTAATCACGTTGTTGCAACTGGCCGGCGCCACGCTGCCCGCATCCTGTGCCTCGTTACCGGCAGCCACCACCACCACCACGCCACGCGCTACTGCGTAATCGATTGCATCCTGGTAACTGCGGCTGCATGTGCCACCGCCACCCAGGCTCATGTTGATCACCCGTGCCGGATTGGGGTTGGTGGGTACACCGGGTACGCCGCCGCCTGCCGCCCACACGATGCCGTCGGTGATATCGGACAGCATGCCGCCGCCCTTGCCCAGCACGCGCACCGGCAGAATGCGCGCATGCCAGTCTATGCCGGCCACACCCAGGCCATTATTGCCCTGCGCGGCAATGATGCCGGCCACGTGTGTGCCATGCCAGCTACTGCTGCGGGCAGCATTCCCGCCATTTGCAATGGCCTCGGATTGAGTCAGCCAATCGCCGGGGTCTGCGGCATTGCTGTCGCGCCCACCCCCATCGTTGGCCATTTTTGCATCGGAAATGAAGTCGTAACCGGGCAACACGCGGCCACCAAAATCCGCATGCGGCAAAATGCCGGTATCGACCACCGCCACCACGATGCCATCGCTACCCTGTGTGACATCCCACGCATCCACCGCATTGATACCACCCGCAGCACGTTCGGGCTCGCGCAGTGCCCATTGCTCGCCAAAACGGCTGTCATTGGGCACCGCCAGTGCAGTCATGCGCACATCCGGCTCGGCATACTCAACGCTGCTGTCCGCTGCAATACGGGCGGCAATCTGTGCAGCTTCATGGCCTGATACCGGTGCGGGCAAAGCCAGCACCTGCGCACCGGTCGCACTGACACGCAATGGCACCAAACGGGTTCCGGCGCGCGTTGATACCGCCCGGGCCGCGGCGGCAGAGAGCAGCGCCACTTGCTGCTGCAGGCCATCCTGCTTCATCTTGACGATCAGGTTTTGCACCTGCGCATCACTTTGCACACGCTGCGGAGCGTTGTCGCCCACGTCGTCGACACAGGCGGTGAGCAATACAGATAGCGCGAGCAGCGGCGCGGTGAGCAGGAAAGAGCGCGGACGGAAGGAAAGCATGGGGAACCTGCAGCGGCAACGGCTGATGCGTGACGGAAAAGAATTCAACACCGTCATTCTGACACGCCGTACCTGCACCCCAAAAATCTTACGACGAGCGCATGCATGTCAGAAACCACAGGCGCTGCTGGCCCCCGGCGGTGCGCCCGGATCACACGCGCCACGGCCCGGGATGCTGCCATTCAAGCGGTTGCCATAGCCCCGAACGAACAACGCCCCGCAATGCGGGGCGCTACCCTGTCAGCCGGAAGCACGCGGCATGGCAGAAGCCATGCACGACGTGTTTACTTGGCGTTCAGCAGCTCTTCGATCCTTTCCTTCGGGATTGCGCCCGGTACCACCTTGCCATTGGTGAAGATCAGCGCTGGCGTACCGCTGATACCCATCTGCTGGCCCAATGCCAGGTTTTGCTGCACCGGGTTTTCGCAATCGATCTTGGCAGGTTCCGGCAGCTTGCCGTCATCCATCCATGCACGCCACGCTGCCGGGCCGGTACCCGATGCACACCACATGGCAATCGATTTGCGCTCGGCGTCCTGATGCATGGGCAGCGGGAACAGGAAGGTATAGATGGTGACGTTGGTCAGGCCGGCCAAGCCTTCTTTTTCCAGCTTGTGGCAGAAAGGGCAATCCGGATCGGAAAACACGGCCAACTTGCGGCTGCCATCGCCACGCACTTCCTTGATCGCACGCTCCAGCGGCAGCTTGGAAAAATCGGCCTTCATCAGGTCGTTCTTGCGTGTTTCGGTCAGACTTTGTTTCTTGGCCACATCGATCATGTCGCCAACGAGCACATAAGCGCCGGTGGCATCGGTATACACGATTTCCCGGTTGCCCAGCACCACCTCATAAATGCCTTTCATCGGCGTGGTGCTGATCGACGAGATTTCTTTGACGCTCAGCTGCTGCTGCAATTTGGCTTTCAGATCCTTGGGCACTGTATCGGCTGCGGTAGCCGAACAAGCGGTCAGTGCAACGAGACCAGCAGCAAGCATCAGGCTGTAGAGCTTTTTCACGGACATTTCCTTGCTTCAGTTATCCATCGCATGATGGATCAGTTGCTGCTTCACCCAAGGCAGGCTGTCCGTCAGCCCCAGCCCCAGATTGCGCAGCGGTTTAAGCCACGGATTGGTGTTGTTGAACAACTTTTGCAGGCCGTGGCAAACGCCCTGCATCAGATAGATTGCTTCGCGCCGCGCGCGCTCGTAGCGGCGCAACACCAGATAGTCCCCACAACGGGCCGGGTGTTCGGCCTTGAGAATACGCGCGAGTTCCGCAACATCGCCAAAACCCAGGTTGACGCCCTGACCGGCGAGCGGGTGCACGGTATGGGCGGCATCGCCCACCAAGGCCACATGCGCCTGCACCAGTGATTCGACGTGCGTGAGCCGCAGCGGAAACGCCGCCGCAGTGGTGATGGTGGTGAGCTCACCCAGTTGCCTGCCGCCGGCATCCGCCACGCGTGCCGCCAGCGCGGTTGCGTCCAGCGCCAGCAGCTCGTCCTTCCGGGCATCATCACACGACCACACGATAGAAATACGGTTGCCGGCCAGCGGCAGCCAGGCCAGCACGCCGTCTTCAAAAAACCATTGTCTCGCGGCGCCGTAGTGCGGGCGCTCGATGTCGAAATTGGCCACCACACCCCACTGCTGGTAAGCCTCGGCACGCGCTTCGATACCGGCCTGCTGGCGCAGCCAGGATTGCGCACCATCAGCGCCCACCACCAGACGGGCGCGCAAGGTGTCGCCATTGCTCAGCGTCAGTTGCGCGCCATCACGGTCGGCCTGGTATTGCTCGGGCCGGGCTGGCGTAATCAGCGTGACATTGCCCGCCTCGCTGGCGGTCTGCCACAACGCAGACTGCAGCTGGCGGCTTTCCAGGATCACCGCCAGATCGTCCACGCCAGCATCCAGCGCATTGAATGCCAGCTTTGATCGGCCATCGTCGCCGTAGATCTGCATCGCCGCAACCGGTCCCAGCCGGCTGGCATCCAGCTTCTGCCACGCGCCGATCTCCTTGAGCAGGCGCCGGCTGGCGCGGCTGATCGCGTAGACGCGGCTATCCCATTCTTCCGCCGGCCAGGTACTGGCAGGCGGTGCCCCTTCGACCAGCGCGATCTCGAACGCGCTGTCCCGCAAGCTGGCAGCCAGCGCCGCCCCGACCAGGCCACCACCGACGATCACAATATCGAATTCCCGATTCATGCCGCGAGTGTATCAGCAGCACCCTTGCTGCGGCAGTGGGCATGACCACCATGCGCCCGGCGTACCGATCATCAATTCATGGCAGCTTGCGCTGCAGCGCCACCACACAGGCAGTCAACACTGCGGCGGCAGCCAGCAACAGGTACAGATCCTGACAGGCAATCAACTGCGCCTGGTGATCGACCACGCGGGCCAGCTCGGCCAAAGCACCCGCATGCGCCTGCTCGCCAGAAAATCCCCGCACCTGTAACAGCTGCTGCATCTGCTCCAGCCATTGCCCCACCGCTGGCCGGTCTGCGCCCAGCGTGCCGCTCAGCTCCGTGTGCACGGCAAACTGGCGGTTCTGCATCAGCACCGCAGCGATGGCGGTGGAAATGGAACCGGCAATCTGCCGCATCAGGTTCTTGCCCTGGTAGCCATGCGCAAAGCGGCTATCCCCCAGCTCGCGGAACGTCAGCCCCGCTACCGGCATCACCAGCAGCACCGAGAAAAGCCCCTTGGCCAGCAGGCCCGGCAGCAAGGATGCAGCGGTGGCATCTGCCGGCAGCCGTGCAAACCACCATGCAGTCAGCGCCATGGCCAGCGCGCCCACCAGCATCAAGGGCTTCTTGCTGGCAAAGCGCCGGCCCAGTTTGACGTAGCCATAAGCAATGCCCACCCCGGCAACGCCGGCGATGCTGCTCAACCAGCCTACCGCCGTCAGTGGCAGGGCCAGCGCGTGCTCGGCATACACCGGGAACAGATAACCGCTGAAGTTGCTCAGGAAATAGTGCAGGAAATACAGCCCCAGCCCGGTGAGATACACCGGGCTGTGCAGCTCGCGCACATGCAGGATCGGATCCGGATGGCGGTACTGCTGCCACAAAAAGCCTGCCAGCAGCACCCCGCCCGCCACGGCCAGGAACAAAAGGCGCAGCGGGTGGGCAAAGAAGTCATAGCGCGTTTGCGACAGCATCAGCTGCAGGCAGACGATGGCCGCCGCAAACAATAGCAGTGGCCACGCCGGGTAAGGTGCCGGAGCATCGCTGCGCGGTGTTTCCGGCAGCAGCAGCCAACACCCTGCCAGCGCCACGATGGCCGGCGGCAGCGCACCGTAGAACAACCATTGCCAGCCGTGTGCATCCACCAGTTGCGCTGCGAGTGCCGGTGCAAAGGCGGAGGCCGCAAAGATCATCACCATGAAATACTTGAGCGCCCTGCCCCGCTCGGCCGGGCCGAACAGCATGTTGACCAGGATACGGCTGCTGGTGAACAGCGCCCCGCCGCCCACGCCCTGCACGAAGCGCGCCGCGGTCAGCTCTGCCAGATTGTGGCTGGCCGCGCAGCCCAGCGCGCCAATGATGAACAGCAACAGCGCGCCGCACAGGTAACGCCGGTAGCCAAAGTGCCGCGACAGCCATTGCTGCTTGACGATCATCAGCATGCTGCCGATTGCATAGGCCGCCTGCACCTGCGCAAACTCGCGCGGCGCGGCACTGATGCCGCCGACGATATGGCTGGCGGCAAAAACGAACATGGTGTTCTCGAAGAACTCCACCGCGGTGATCAGCCCCAGCAAAGCCATCAGCAACCGGCGCTGCTGTTGCCGCAACCGTGCCGACATCTGCAACCGCATCGCCTACCCGCCCAGGCTGCTGTTGAGCCGGGCCAGGCCACCGATCATCGGGCGCAAACCCTCTGCACTCACCACCTGCCACGCTTGCGCATACGCGGCGTGAACAGCCGGGGTGGCTTGCAGCAGCAACTGCGCGCCGGCATCGGTCAGCAGCAGATCCAGGCTGCGCCGGTCTGCCTGCGAATGCTGCCGCTGCACCCAGCCCGCCTGCTCCAGCCCATCCAGCAGCCGGGTAACCTGCGTGCGCGTGGCATCCAGCGATACGCTGAGCGCGGATGGCTTGATCGGCGTACCCGCATCCGCCTTGATGATTACCAGCGCCAGGTACTGCCGCATCACCAGCCCCAGCGGCTGCAAGGCAGCATCGATATGCGCCTCCAACAGGTGCGCGGCCCGGAACAGCAGCCGCGATGCCAGGATGACTTCGCGCGGCGCTTGCGGGTAATCCTGCAGGTAACGATCCAGCCGGGTTTCGAGTTCCATTGCACATCCTTGAGCGGGTTGCTTCGCTCTGCCGCCCATATAATTACAAATGTAACTATATTGAATGTAGCAAAAAGAACGCTGCAATGCACGTGCCGCCAGTCGGGCGATGCAGGAAAGAAGCAAGCGGGGCTTGATGACGAATCCGGGCAAGGGTCATCTGCCGCATGGTGCCGATGCACAACAGCACAGACCTGCAGGTTCGGGGGTGCACGCTCCCGGGCTGGTCAACCAAGCCAAAGCCTGTTGACGGGATATTCCCTTCAGAGAAGCTCAAGCGTATTTCGACAAACTGCCACCGGCAGATTCCCGGCTGGTTAGCGCAGCCCCGCCAACAAACTGATCGCCCGCTCCAGCGTCGCAGCCTGCTTGGCAAAGCAAAACCGTACCAGATGCTGATCGCGCCCGTCTGCATAGAAGGCGGATACCGGGATGCTGGCCACGCCATGCTCGCGTGTCAGCCATTGCGCAAACTGCAGTTCGCCCAGATCAGGGCGGATGGCGCTGTAGTCGGCCAACTGGAAGTAGGTGCCCTGGTTGGACAATAGTTTGAAGCCCGCCTGTTGCAGGCCGGCCGCCAGTTGATCGCGCTTGGCGGCATAAAACGATGCCAGCGCTTGCCAGTGCGCGGGCTGTGCCAGGTAGGCGGCCAATGCATGCTGCATGGGCGTGTTCACCGAGAACACCAGGTACTGGTGCAGCTTGCGGAATTCGGCGGTCAGCGCGGGCGGTGCAATGCAGTAACCCACTTTCCAGCCGGTGGCATGGAAGGTCTTGCCGAATGAGTAAGTGGCAAAGCTGCGCGCACGCAACGCCGGATGGCTGAGCACGCTGTGGTGGCGCAACTGATCGAATACCAGGTGCTCGTAGACTTCGTCTGCCAGCACCAGCAGATCATGCCGCTCGGCAATAGCCGCCAGTGCGTGCAGATCGGCTTGGCTGAATACGCTGGTGGCCGGGTTGTTGGGGTTGTTGACGATGATCAGCCGCGTACGCGGCGTAACCGCCTGCTCGACCTCGGCCCAATCCACGGCAAAGCTGGGGGCGGTGAGCGCGATGCGCACCACGGTAGCCCCTTGCGCGGCAATGGCTGGCGCGTAGCTATCGTAGGCGGGCTCCAGAATGATGGCTTCATCCCCGGCGTGCAGCACCGTGGCAATGGCAGTGAACAGCGCCTGCGTGGCGCCGGCGGTGACGGTGATCTCTTGCTCCGCATCCACCGCCACACCCAGGCTGAGCTGCACCTTGGCCGCGATGGCCTGCCGCAGTGCCGGCAAACCCGGCATCGCTGCATACTGGTTGTAACCCGCGCGCATGGCAGCGTTTACGCCATCGAGCAGCGCCGGGTCGCAGGCAAAATCCGGAAACCCCTGCGAGAGGTTGACCGCATCATGCTCCGCCGCCAGTTGCGACATGGTGCTGAAAATGGTGACGCCCACATCGGGCAGCTTGGACTGGAAACGCATTGCCGAAAACCTGGATAGTGATGATGCCAGTGTGCCAAGCACGGCCAGCCGGGGCAACGCACTTTCTGGGCTTGGCCTGGCAAGGTGCTATCGAGGCCCCGGGACGGGCGCTGCGCCTTGCTGCCTTATTGTGGCTTCACGAACTTCAAGGTCATGCGGTCGCTTTCACCAATTGCCGCATACAGCGCACGGTCTTCATCGCGGTTGGCGTAGCCGGGCGGCAACGCCCACACGCCCCCCTTGTGATCGGCGTTGTCCTTGGGGTTGGCATTGATCTCGGCCGTGCCGGCCAGCTTGAAACCGGCCTCGCGGGCCAGCTTGATCACATAGGATTCATGCACGTAGCCGGTGCTGGCAGTGGCATCCTGCGGGCGGTCTTCCGGCAGGCGGTGCTCCACCACGCCGAATACGCCACCCGGTTTCAGGCTGGTGTACACGCTGGCAAACAATGCCTTCAGCGCAGGATCACCCAGCTTTACCCAGTTGTGCACGTTGCGGAAGGTCAGCACCAGGTCTGCACTGCCGGCCGGCGCAAACTGGTAGGTGGTCGGCGGTTCGAAAATACCGATGGTGGCCTTGCCATAGCTGGCCGGGTCTGCCTGCAGTTTCTGTGCAAAGCGCGCGGCGCTATTGCGCGCCGCTTCACTCGCAGAAGCAGGGTTGCTGCCCGCGCCAATGTAGTGACCATTGGCACTCAGATAGGGAGCGAGGATCTCGGTATACCAGCCGCCATCCGGGGTGAGCTCAACCACCGTCTGGTTGGGGCGGATGCCAAAGAAGGTCAGCGTTTCGTACGGGTGCCGCGCCGGGTCACGCGCGGCGTTGGCAGGGGTGCGCTGCGGGCCGGCAATGGCGGCGCGCAACGCGGCATCTTCAGCGTATACGCTGCCTGCAGCGAGCAAGCTGCACAGCAGGAGTGCAATGGATTTTTTCATGGTGGCCGTTGTGGTGGATACAAGCCGGGAGGCCGTATCGCGCTGATGGATTCGAGTGCAACACCAGCTGTGGCGGGATCGCGCCAACTGCTGATGGGTTTGCAGATAGCGCTTTATCCAGCAGCAAACGTGCCAGTACATCCGGCCATCGTGTGAGTCTGGTTATGCATGCGTGATGCTTGCAATTCAACAGCGGCGTACGCAAATCGCACCATTTCGGCCAGCGCCGGGCGCATAAGCACGGCGCACTCAAGCGGGATGGCAGTAGCTGGCGGTAGCGTCTCAAACATGGGCGCGGCACACACCGGCTACGCGCAGCCTATCTATCCAGTCACCTCATGTAGTCATGGCTGCCAGCCTGCAGGCTATCCCCACACAGGTTGGCGGCTACTTCTTCTGCTTCGCCTTCCAGTCCCGCAATGCCTGCAGCGTATTGGCCACATGCTTGTCCGGCGACAGGCTGGTGTACTCGTAAAGCACCGTGCCATCTGGCGCAATCACATAAGACACGCGATTGGCCGTTTTCATCATGGGCAGCGCTGCATCGTAGGACTGGATGATTTTCGATTCTGCATCCGCCGCAACCGGGAATTTGCCGCGACATTCACTCACCGAAAAACGCTTGAGCGTATCGATATTGTCGTGCGAGATACCGATCACCGTGGCGCCCAGTGTCTTGTATTCATCCACTGCTTCGGCAAACTGGTGGGCCTCTATCGTGCAGCCTTTGGTGAATGCCGCCGGATAGAAGTACACCACGACCGGGCCTTTTTTCAGCTCTTCAGCCAGCGAGTAGTCATACACATTGCCGCCCAGCGATGCCTGTGCAACAAAGGCCGGCGCCTTGTCCCCCGGTGCCAGCACCGCAAATGCGGCCAGCGAATACACCGCCAACCCGGTCCCGAACATCAACCTGAACAGCCTGTTTGCCAATCGGTGTTTCATGTCTGCTTCCTCGCTGGATTCTTGCATGGGGTAGCGGCGTGCTGCGCCGCTGAAGGTGATACAGGGCAGTGTGCAGTGTAGCTGGCAGTTGCATTAATCTGCGATTGCATGCCCTGCCAGTGCCGCAGCATTTACCTGTAACGCTCGCCGGGCCAACGGGTGCACCTGGATAACGCACAAGATGTACGGCCAATACGCGGTGCGCCGTGTCGTCCATACCTGAGCTTCAGGCGGCAAAGCATGGGCAACGCGGACGATGAAACGCAAAAGGCCGTTGCCTGTCGGCAACGGCCTTGCACACTGATGCGAAATCAGGGGATTCCGCAAACCCGGGTTGCCTGATCAGCGCCGCGGCAGCAAGCCCTTGCCCGCAGCGACATTGCCCGACACTTTGGTCAGCGTGAACCCCAGCCCGGCGAGCCCGGTTGCAGTGCGCTCCAGCGTATCGCCCATACCGCGTCCCAAACCACTGGTGATGACCTGGCGGCTATTGATCGGGGTAAGCAGGCGTACGATCTCGCCGCCACTGACGAGTGCCAGATAACCTTCGCTTTCCACCAGATCCAGCGTTTGCACCACCCCCGGCTCGTCCGGGTTGGTGGCGCTGTAGCGGCCCTGCATGGCCAGCCATTCGGCGCTGATCGGTACCGGGTCTACGCGGCTGGCCAGCATTTGCGTACCGGCGGCGCTTTGGGCAAGCAACACACTGTTGCCATTGATCTGGCGCAGCTGCAGGCGGAATGGCAGGTTCAGGCTGGCAGGCGCGCGCAGCCAGCCATCCTGATCCCGCAACAGCGGGAAGCTCTCCTTGGTCGTTGCCAACGTCAGCCCCTTGCCATCACTGCTGATCACAGCCGGCTTGATGGAGGTTTCGGTGGTTTCCTGCACGTAAACGCCGGGGTATTGCACCAGATCGCTGGCCGATACCGGGCCCAGCGTTGCTGCGGGCAACGCGGGCGCGCTGACTGTGCGCCCGGTTTTGGCCAGCAAGAGCTGCCGCGCTGCTTGCGCGGCGACTTCCGACGCAAAGCCGTCGCCGGTATCCGAGTTGGTCAGCACGATGACCGCCAGCTTGTGTTCCGGCAGCAGCGTGAGCTGGGTATTGTATGCATGGGTGGCGCCGCTGTGTTGCATCACCTTTACACCGCCGCCCACGACAGGGGTACCACACTCGTTCATGAACCAGCCCAGGCCGATCCGGCAGTCCGGCTGGTAGGGATTATCGGCAAATTGCGCCACCTGCATCTTTGCCAGGGTTTCGGGCCGCAAGATGGTTTTGCCATCGATCTGCCCGCCGGCAAACACCATGCGCACAAAGCGGGATAGCTCGTTGGCGCTGGTCCACAGGCCGCCTTCCGGCTCGTTGTTGTATTCGGGCTGGAAGCCGATGGGCTGCCCGCCCAGGTGGCCGCTGGCGGTGCCTGACTGCGGGGTGCTGAAATCGGATTGCGCCATGCCCAGCGGGCGCAGCAAGCCACTGCGCATCTGCTCGCTGAACGGTTTGCCGGAAAGGCGCTCTACCGCGGCGCCCAGCAAGGTGAAACCGAGGTTGGAATATGCATAGACGGTGCCGGGCCGGCTGGCCAGCCACAAGCCATTCACACTGGCGGATAGTTGCCCCAGCGTGATCGCCCCGGTTTTGAGGCCGGTGAGGTACTCGCCCGGCAGGCCAGCCTGATGGCTGAGCACACGTGCCAGCGTGACATCCGCATCCGCAGCAGCCTGGTCGGCATGAAAGCGTGATTGCACGTGGAATGTTGGCAGCACACTGCTCAGCGAACGCTCCACTGCGGTGTTGCCTTGCTCAACCTGCTGCATCAGTGCGGTGGCGGTAAACAGTTTGGAAATCGATCCGGCACGAAACAAGCTATCGGCGCTGACAGGCGTTTTTTTGGCCGCATCGGCATAGCCAAAACCGCTGCTCCACACCACGCGCTGATCATCGATCAGCGCAATCGACAGGCCCACTACCTGCTGCTGTTGCATTTGCTGGCGGATGTCCTGCTCCAGCTGCGCAATGGTGGCACGGTAATCAGTCTGCGCCGCCGGGGCGGGCGTGGGGGTGACAACGGGAGCGACCGATGGAATGGGCGAAGGGCTGACCGCATTGTTGTCGTCGCCACCGCATGCGCTGAGCGTCAATGCAGTGGCAAGCAGAACGGCTGAAGGGCGTACAGGAATCATGGCAAGCTCGAGGGGTGAATGACCGCCAGATGCTATGGGCATCCCCCACCACAAGCTTTTCAAAGCCGTAATAAGTTGTGAAAATCTGTGAAAGCCGTTGCGTGGCAACCGGTGCCTGCCTATCCTCGCCGTGGCGTTGCAACAGTATCTGGTCTGGCATGCACGGAGGCAGCGGCGGCAGTGGCAAAAATTTTACTGGTCGAAGACGACCGCAAACTCTCGGCGCTGATCCGGGAATACCTGGGCGAGCATGGCTTCGTGGTCGATTGCGTGTACCGCGGGGACGAAGTGCTGGCCCACGTAGCACGGCGCCCGCCCGATCTGCTGATCCTGGATGTGATGCTGCCCGGTTGCGACGGCTTTGCCGTCTGCAAGCAGCTGCGCAGCCAAAGCGGCATACCCATCCTGATGCTGACCGCGCGCGGCGAAAACGTGGACGAGGTCATCGGCCTGGAGCTGGGCGCCGATGATTATGTGGTGAAGCCGGTGCAGCCACGCGTGTTGCTGGCGCGGATCAATGCATTGCTGCGCCGCCCGCATGTTGCGGCGCCATCCAGCACCGCACCGGTCAGCATCGGCCCGTTGCGGATAGACCGCGCTGCGCGGCAAGCCTTCCTGCCGCAGGGCGAGCTGATCCTGACCACCAGCGAATTTGAATTGCTGTGCCTGCTGGTAGAGCGCATGGGCAGCGTGGTCAGCCGCGACGACATCCTGCTGCGCTTGCGCGGTATCGATTTCGACGGGTTTGACCGCTCTGCCGACGTTTTCGTGTCACGGCTGCGGCGTAAACTCGCCAGCTCGCTGCTGCAGATCAAAACGGTCTGGGGCCGCGGTTACATGTTCATCCAGCAGGCCGGGTAGCAGCCGATGTGGAAAGTGTTGTTGCGCCAGCTGTTGCTGGTGGTGGTGCTGTTGCCACTTTCACTGTTCGGCATCAATGCCATCGTTGCCAGCCTGATCAGCGATCAGGGGGATGACTATACCCGGCATACCTTTGTGGGCGCGCTGAAAACGCTGGAACAGGAACTGCACATCCCCCCACCGCTGAACGAAGAGCAATTCCAGCAAAACCTGGCACGCCTGCAGCACAGCATGGGGGTGTTGCAGTTGCGGGTATTGCCACTGGCGCATTTCAAAGCGGATGAAACGGCGCTACTGCAGCAAGGCAAGCTGCTGAACCAGCTAGAGCCGGATAGGCTGTCGCTGCTGATGCGCGATGGCCGCGTGCTGACGCTGCAAACCCCGGCGCCCCCCTCACAACTGAACGCCATCATCGCCGTATGGGGGCTGACACTGCTGGCGCTGGCTGCGCTGCTCTACACGCTGCAGGTGCGGCCGTTCTGGCGCGATCTGCAACGGTTGCGAGAGGCGGCAGCGCGGCTGGGCGAAGGTGAGCTGCACACGCGGGTAAGCAACATCCGCCAGTCATCCAGCTTGCAGCCGCTGGCCGAGCGCATGAACCAGATGGCAGCGCAGATCGAGCAACTGGTTGCCCGGCAGCAAGAACTGCTCAACGCGGTGGCGCACGAGCTGCGCACCCCGCTGGCGCGCGCCTATTTCTCGCTGGATTTGCAGGATGGCAAGAACGCAGCGCAAATCGCGCTGCTGCAACAGAAACTGCGGGAAGACCTGGGCGAAATCGATACGCTGATCAATGAACTGCTCGGCTACGGCAAGCTGGACGCGCGTGAGCCCTTGCAGTTGCAGGCAGTGGCCTTGCAACCATGGCTCGAACAGATACAGGCAGCCCATTCAGCCGGCCGCTGCACCATCACGCTGGCAGCGATACCGGTGAACGCACCGATAACGGTAGCGGCGGACGAACGCCTGCTGCGCCACGTGCTGGACAACCTGATCAGGAACGCCTGCCGACACGCACAAACCACAGTGTGGATCAGTGCCCATGCAGAGGGGCAAACCATGCAACTGGTGGTAGAAGATGATGGGCCGGGCGTGCCAGCCGCAGACCGCGAACGGATATTCGAACCGTTTGTGCGCCTGGATGACAGCCGCAGCCGCGATACCGGCGGTGTGGGCCTGGGCCTGGCACTGGTAAAGCGCATAGCCCAGCGCCACAAGGGGGCGGTGTGGGTGGAACCAGGTGCACATGGTGGGGCGCGGTTTGTGTTTGCGTGGCCGGCTGTGGCAGAAAAAGCAGGCTGAACATGCCTTCTGGCTGAGCCAGCACGCGTGGATCTGCGCAGCCGGAAAGCTGCCGCCAAATTGCCCGTATGGCACGATAAACGGAAGCCACCCGGAGCACAGATGATCTATTTCGACAAATAGGGCCGGCCGTTCCCGATTATGACCATCTGTTACCGATCAGCTTGGCTGCGGTGCTGCTTCCACAGCAGCAAGCGTCAGCACCAAGAATAAAATCTTTTAAATTCAAAAACTTGACATTAATCCCGGCCGCGCATGCGAGCCTGATTTCACCTAAGTGCTTGTGTATAAAAGCATTTTCTTAAGTAAACCCGTTAATCGGAAAAAACAACCGTTCATCCACCCTGTTTGATTACGCCGTCATCCACGAAATGGCGTAGGTCAACGGTCGCACCAGTCCGGTGCCATGAAACAACAATGAAAGCGCTGTCAGAACGGCATTGACATTGTTACACCCAAAAATGAAGATGAAGCAGCGCAGATCAGATCAAGACAAGTTCTGACAACAGACCGCAATATCGTGGCTGTGGCGCAGGCACTGGCACCGGTAACACGGCCGGGGCCATCAAAAAAACATAATGGAGTGAGACCAGATGAATCGGACCGTCAAAAACCTGGCCCGCAATGGCCTGCTGTGCGCCATGCTCAGCGTCAGCGTATACGCAGTGGCCGCCACGGCTTGGAAAGAAGGCGTTACCTACAACGCCGGCACCGTGGTGACCTACAACGGCAAGGACTACACCGCGCTGGTTACCCATACCGCCTATGTGGGCACCAACTGGAACCCGGCCGCCACACCGACACTGTGGAGCGCCACTGGCGGCACCTCGTCGCCGAACCCGACCCCCGCACCCCAACCTACCCCCGCACCCGGCGGCGGTAGCTGCAGCGGCGCTACGTGGCAGAGCGGCGTGAACTACAGTCTGGGCACCGTGGTGAATTACAACGGCAGCTACTACAAGGTGGTAAACGTCGGCAGTAATGGCAGCGACGGCACCGACCCGACCATCAGCACCTGGTACTGGCAAAAAACCACCTGCACCGGCGGCACCAACCCGACCCCGGCGCCAACACCCAAGCCAGCCACCCCGACACCGGCCCCGGCCAGCTGCCCTGCCTGGCAGCGCGGTACAAACTACAGCCTGGGCACCGTGGTGAACTACAACGGCAGCTTCTACAAGGTGGTGAATACCGGCACCAATGGCAGCGATGGCACCGACCCGACCATCAGCACCTGGTACTGGCAACCGTCTTCGTGCAGCGGCAGTGGCGGCGGTACACCTAACCCGACCCCGGTTCCTGGCGGCGGCGGTAACGGCTTCGTGGTCTCTGAAGCACAGTTCAACCAGATGTTCCCGGGCCGCAATTCGTTCTATACCTACCAGGGACTGGTCAACGCGCTCAGCGCCTATCCGGCTTTTGCCAACACCGGCAGCGATACCACCCGCAAGCAGGAAGCCGCAGCATTCCTGGCCAACATCGGCCATGAAACCGGTGGCCTCGTCTACATCGAGGAAATCGCCAAGGGTGAGTATTGCGATCGTGGCGCTTGGGGTGCACCGTACCCCTGCGCACCGGGCAAGCGTTACTACGGCCGCGGCCCGATGCAACTGAGCTGGAACCCCAACTATGCACTGGCTGGCGCAGCGCTGGGCCTCAACCTGCTGGCCGACCCGGACCTGGTGGCCCGTGACGCGACCGTGGCATGGAAAACCGGTATCTGGTACTGGATGACGCAGACCGGCCCGGGCACGATGACGCCGCACGCCGGCATCGTTGGTGGCTCGTTCGGCGAGACCATCCGCAGCATCAATGGCGCACTGGAATGCGGTGGCCGCAACCCGGCGCAGGTACAAAGCCGGATTACCAGCTACCTGTACTTCACCAACATCCTGGGTGTGACCTCTGGCAGCAATACCGGCTGCTGATCAGCCTGAGCACCGGCCGCCTGGCGGCCGGAGACTGCACAAGGGCCCGCTTGCGGGCCCTTGTTTTGTCGTAGACATTTGCCAACTACGCGCCAGTGTGTGAGGAAGCAACACGCAAAACAGTGCATTGCGAACGCCGCCCCCTCGAAACGGCAAATGCATCCACACGCTTGAGGAAAACCCCCATCTCTTCTAAGGTAGAGCGTGCTCAAACTCGCCTGCCTGCTTGCCTTCGTTGCCGGGGTCTGCGTGCTGCAAACGCAGCCTGCGCTGGTGGCGCCGTGGCCGTGGTTGCTGGCGGGTAGTGCGTTGATCATTGCAGCACTGTTCTGGCCACGCTGGCGCTGGCTGGCGGTGATGGGTGCGCTGGCATGCGGCTTTGGCTATGCCGACCTGCGGGCGCACTGGCGGCTGGCAGACCGGCTGAATCCGGCGCTGGAAAACCAGGCGGTCGAGGCCAGCGGCTACATTGCCGATCTGCCACGCGATATCCGCTTCGGCACCCGTTTTACCTTCGTGCCGGACGGCAGGCCCGATCTGCCGACACGCATCCAGGCCAGTTGGTATGGCAAGCCCCCGCCAGTGCATGTGGGCGAGCGCTGGCAGGTGCAGCTCAAGCCCAAGCAGGTACACGGCACGCTCAACCCAGGCGGGTTCGATGCGGAAAGCTGGTTGCTGCAACAGGATATCGGCGCTACCGCCAATATCCGCCACGGCGAGAAACTGCCGGGCTTTGCGTGGCAAACCGGCATCGACCGCGTACGTGAAGCGCTACGCAGCCGCATCCTCAGCATCCTGCCGGATGCCCCCTATCGTGGCGTGGTGGTGGCGCTTACCGTGGGGGATCAGGGTGGCATTCCCAATGATCAATGGCAGCGCTATGCGGCGACGGGCGTTACACATCTGATCTCGATTTCTGGCCTTCATATTACCTTGCTGGCCGGGTTGATGGCCGGGCTGGTGCGCTGGCTGTGGCGGCGCTCACGGTACGCACACCGGCTGGGCGCACCACGCGCGGCGTTGCTGGCGGGGCTGATTACCGCGCTGCTCTACAGCCTGCTGGCAGGCATGAGCGTGCCCACGCAGCGGACGTTATTGATGCTGGCCGTTACCGCCTGGGGCCTGTGGAAGGCCCGGCCAGCCGGAACGTTCACGATCTGGCTGGCGGCGCTGACGGCGGTGCTGGTGTTCGATCCGTTTGCCGCGCTGTCGGTGGGGTTCTGGCTGTCATTCCTGACCGTGGGCGGCTTGCTGTGGGCCGGCAGTGCACGCTTGGGCGAGGGGCTGAAATGGCATGGCTGGGTGAGCACGCAATGGGCAGCCACGCTGGCGTCGTTCCCCTTGCTGCTGATCGTGTTTCAGCAGGTACCGCTGGTATCGCCGCTGGCCAATGCGGTGGCAATCCCGCTGGTCAGCGTGGTGATCACCCCACTGGCCTTGCTGGGGCTGCTGGATCCGACCGGGTTGGCACTGCATGGCGCAGAACGGCTGTTTGCGCTCACCGACTGGCTGCTGCAGTGGTGCGAGCGCCTGCCCCTCAACCTGCTGACCCTGCCCGCCCCGCCCGCTTGGGCATGGCTACCCGCGCTGCTGGGCGTGTTGTTGCTGCTGGCGCCACGCGGGCTGGCTGGGCGCCTGCCGGGGCTGGTACTGCTGATGCCGCTGGTGGCATTCAAGCCGGTGCAACCGGATGACGTCACCTACCGCGTTACCGTGCTGGATGTGGGCCAGGGCCTGGCGGTGCTGGTGCAAACGCGCCAGCACGCGCTGCTGTACGATACCGGCCCACCCCCGGCGGGCCAGCGCAACGTACTGCCCACGCTGCGTGCGCTGGGTGCTGCCCGGCTGGATGTGGTGATCGTCTCGCACAACGACAACGATCACAGCGGCGGCGCGGCGGATGTGCTCAATGCGGTCAGGCCGGCGCAGTTGCTCAGCAGCCTGCCAGCCGATCACCCGGCGCGGCAACTGCAAGTGCCGCATGTGGCCTGCCAGCAAGGGCAGGCCTGGCAGCGCGATGGCGTGCACTTTGCCATTGTCTGGCCGCCGGCGGATTTCCATGGCGACGACAATGCACACAGCTGCGTGCTGCAGGTATCCGCCCCCGGCAAACCCCCGTTGCTGATCGCCGGCGATATCGGCGCAGCCGAGGAAGGCGCACTGGCCGCCAGCGGCGTATTGCTGCCGCACGGCATCGTGGTGGCGCCGCACCACGGCAGCGCCAAGTCCTCCACCGCAGCGCTGCTCGATGCCACGGCACCGCGCTGGGTGGTGTTCTCTGCCGGTTACCTCAATCACTTCGGGCATCCCAAGCCCGCCACCGTGGCCCGCTATGAAGCGGCGGGTGCGCAAGCATTGCGTACCGACGCGGGTGGCGCCATCCGCATCAACGTTGGCGATAGCGTCACCATCAGCAATGAGCGCGCCACACGGCAACGCTACTGGCTGGCAGCGCCTGCGCCGGCAGAACCCTGAGCACCAGTAACGCATATACAGGAAAGTGCCCAGCAGGCAGCGCCCGTGATGCCGTTACAATCAGCCATCCCTTTGCACCATGCCGCCCCAGGAATGCCATTACCACCGCCATGACATCCCCAACCTGTACACTCACTGCGCTGTACCGTTACCCCGTCAAATCCATGCACGGTCAGTCGTTGGTCAGCAGCGCCGTCAGTGCGCAAGGCTTGGCGGACGACAGGGCGTGGATGGTGGCGGATGAAACCGGCCGCTTCGTAACCGGGCGCGAGCTGCCGCGGCTGGTTACGCTGCATGCCGCGCCGGATGAAATCGGCATCACGCTATCGGCACCCGATGGCAGCAGCGTGACCGTGGCACGCAAGCAGTTCAACCAGTTGCTGCCGGTGCAGGTATGGCGCGATGCGTTTGATGCATGGCATGGCGCGGCGGATGCCGATGACTGGCTATCTGCACAGCTGGGCCGCAAGCTGCAGCTGATCTATACCGGCGAAACGCAGCGGCGCGTGAAGCGCCACCCGGAGGTACCCCTGTCGTTTGCCGATGGCCACCCGCTGCTGCTGATCGGCGAGGCATCGCGCGTACAGCTATCGGCATGGGTAGGCCGCGATATGGCCATGGCGCGCTTCCGGCCCAATCTGGTCATCAGCGGGACGGCAGCCTTTGCCGAAGATGGCTGGCAGCGCATCCGTATCGGCGAGGTGATCTTCCGCATCAGCAAGCCGTGCGAGCGCTGCGTGTTCACCACGGTGGACCCGGATACCGGCGAAAAAACCGGCGATCAGGAACCCATCCGCAGTCTGGTCAAGCACCGCAAGGGCGAAGACGGTGTGCTATTCGGCCAGTTGCTGCTGGCAGAAAACAATGGCCAGCTGCAAACCGGCCTGCCGGTTGAAGTGCTGGCATAGCGAAACGTGATGACGCACAAGGCATTCTGGGAAGACCCCTACCGCAGCACGCTCGATACCACCATCAGCCACGTGGACGGTGACACCGTGCAAGTAACCGCCACCATTTTCTATGCCGAATCCGGCGGGCAGGAAAGCGATGCCGGCCACTTCAACGGCATGCCGGTGCTGGCCGCGCGCAAGGACGGTCGCAATCTTCACTACACGCTGGCAGCAGGCCACGGCCTGCAGGTGGGCGATGCCGTACACATGACCATAGACTGGCCGCGCCGCCATGCATTGATGCGGCTGCACTTCGCTGCCGAGATCGTGCTGGAGCTGGTTTGCGCTGCCGTACCGGGCATCGCCAGAATCGGCGCGCACATCGCCGCAGACAAGGCACGTATCGATTTTGTCTACGATGGCAATATCGCTGCGCTGTTTCCAGCCCTGACGGCAGAGGCCAATGCCATCGTCGCTGCCGATTACGCAATTGAAAGCGCCTTCAGCGATGCCGCGGCAGAGCGGCGTTACTGGCAGATACCGGCGCTGGCACAGGTACCGTGCGGCGGCACGCACCTGCGCCGCAGCGGCGAAGTGGGTAACATCACGCTGAAACGCAAGAATATAGGCAAAGGCAAAGAGCGCATCGAAATCAGCGTTCCCCTCTAACGTCGTTCAGGAACCACCGTAATGCTGCTACGCCACATCGTACTGTTTGCCTTCAAGCCAGCCACATCCGCCCCCCAGATCGACAAGGCCATCCAGGCGTTCCGCGCCTTGCCGGGCCAGATCAGCGACATCACCGCCTTCGAGTACGGCGAGAATGTCAGCCCGGAGCCACTGAATGACGGCCTGAGCCACGCCTTCACGCTGAGTTTTTTCTCGGCCGAGGCGCGTGACCGCTACCTGGGCCACCCGGCGCATGTGGCATTCATCGAGCAGGTAAATCCTTTGCTCGCCAAGGCAGTGATCGTCGATTACTGGGCAGCCTGATCCGCTGGCTGATGGACTGACGGCTGCTCCGCCTGCATGGCCCTGGCAATGATGGCGCCATCGTCCGCGCTGATTTCCAGCAAGCCAAAACGGAATGCGTAACCCCAGTTGCGCCTGCCGCGGGTAAACGCCAGCGCATCCAGCAGCGGCCTGATCGCCGCCTGCTGGGCTGGCCAGTACGCCACATCGCGCCGGTACGGCACGAACCCCTCCCCCATATCGCATGCATAGGGTTGCAGGTTGATCACCTCCCCGATGGAGACGAATACCTGGCACAGTGTTTTGCTACCCATCTGCATGGCAGGCGCGTAGTAGATCACCATGTCGCCCTGCTTCAGCCGGCGCAATGGCGCAACCTTGCCATGGCAAACCTGCATATAGCCACCAGCCCGGCCACGCGCGGCATGATCGGCACTCGCCACCGCAATCCACCAGCGCCGGGTATCCGCACCATCTGCGCTGCCTGATCGGGCGGTAGCGGCCGTCTTGTTGAGGCCGGTCATGCTTGCGCTGCCCTGGCGGCAAACTGCCTGATTTCCTCACTGGCGCCCGCTGCCAGCTTGCGCACCAGCAAGCGGTTCCACAGCCATGCCAGTGGCCCCCAAGCCTCCAGCGATTCGCGTACCAGCGTGCCCTGCGCGTTTGCCACGAACTCGGAACGGGTACGCAACGTGGCGCCGGTCAGCCGCGCAATATCACTGAAGCAATGCGGTGCGATCAGCGTTTCGATCTGCATCGCCACTGTCGGCCCACCCTTGGGGCGCAGCCAGAACGCCGCACCCTCCTGCACCGGGCCGTCGATGCCGGTGGCTTCCAGCCCGGCATCCCACAATGGCCAATCGGTGATGCGCAGCTTGGCGGCAAACAGTTGCGCCGGCGTGGCGGCAACCCGGGTTTCGATGTGATAGCGGTACATGGCGGCTTCCTGCTGTGATTGATGCAGCCAGCTTAGTGCCATGCAGTGTCAGATTTTGTCAGTAGCGTGCAGCAGCCAATGCGTTCACCAGGCTGTTACAGCATCACCCGTCAACAGTTGCATGCAACATGCACTGATGTCATTCAAGAAGGCTCGGCTACATTTTCCCGCGCCCGCCACTGGCGTAGCAGCGTACGGCGCCGCGCCGGATAGGCGTCGTCCTGCACCACCAGGCTGGCAATGCGATCCGTGCGGAAACTGCGGAAATCACCGCGCAGCTCGCACCATGCCACCAGCACGCGCACCTGCTCGAAGAAGCCCAGCGCCAGCGGCCACACCACGCGTTCGCTCTGCCGACCTGCACCATCCTGATAGGCAATTGCCACCTTGCGCTCGCTGCGGATCGCGCCACGCATCTCGCCCAGATGCGCCAGCCCGGCGGATGCCACCGGCGCGGCCAGCAGGCCGGTAGCATCCACCCGGTCACGCAGGTCCGCAGGCAACACCCCTACCACCTTGGCCAATACATCCTGCGCGGCGCGGGCCAGCGCCGGATCGCCATCGCGCATTACCATGCGCACGCCCAGCACCAGCGCCTCGATCTCGTCATCACCAAACATCAGCGGCGGCAGCAGAAATCCCGGCCGCAACACATAGCCGATGCCCGCCTCACCCTGAATGGGTGCGCCTTGCGAGATCAAGGTCTGGATATCGCGGTACAGCGTGCGTACCGAAACCTGCAGCTCCTCCGCCAGCGCGGCAGCCGTTACCGGCCGGCGATGGCGGCGCAGGCACTGGATCAGATCGAGCAAACGGGCAGCGCGTGACATGGAGACCGACAGGGAGTTACCGGCTTATCCCGGCGGAGTGGGGCCCATCATGGGCAACGCATGCACAGGCTGGCAAGCAAAGCGCGGCTTCCATGCAACAAGACGGCTACGTTCAGCGCAATCTGCTGCGAAACGGGACTGCTACATGGAAGAATGCCCGCACCCTTTCGATTTGATGAGCGCCCGGTTCTGGCCGGGCCATAACACGCTGAATATCATGGATAACTTCTACCCTGCCGGCCCACACGCCGTCCCTGCCTCGCTCACCCGGCCCAGCAAGCAATACAAGCGCCAGGCCTGGTTGGCGGTATTGAGCCTGGCGCTGTTCCTGGCTCTTTATCTTGCACTGGCAGGCTGGTTCGTCCGGATCGCCTACCGCTTGCTCAGCGATGGCTTCCTGGGCGGGGAAAACCTGCTTGCCGACTTTACCATCGGTAGTGGCGCCGCTTTCCTGGCGGTGTTCATGCTCAAGGGCCTGTTCTTCGTCAAACGCGGTGGCGCACCCGACGCGGTAGAAATTTCCGAAGCGGAGCAGCCCGCGCTGTTCAGGTTTCTGCGCCAACTGGCCGATGAAGCCGGTGCGCCGCGCCCACACAAGGTTTACCTGTCTGCACGCGTGAATGCAGCGGTGTTTTACGATATTTCGCTGTTGAACCTGCTGCTGCCATCGAAGAAGAATCTCGAAATCGGGCTGGCACTGGTCAACGTACTGACCCTGAGCGAAATGAAGGCAGTACTGGCGCACGAATTCGGCCATTTTGCCCAACGCAGCATGGCCATTGGCCGCTGGGTGTATATCACCCAGCAAATTGCCGAGCAGATCGTGGCCAAGCGTGATCGACTTGATGAATTCCTGAGTGCGATCTCCCGCTTCGATATCCGTATCGCATGGGTGGGCTGGCTGATGTCGCTGGTGGTGTGGTCGATCCGCTCCTTGCTCGATACCGTATTCCGCGTGGTGGTGCTGGCACAGCGTGCGCTGTCGCGCCAGATGGAATTCCAGGCAGATCTGGTGGCCGTATCGCTTACCGGCAGCGACGAGCTGGTGCATGCGCTGCACAAGCTGCAGGCGGCAGATGATTGCTGGAGCCGCACCATCGACTTTGCCAACACCGAGCTGCAGGAAGGCCGCGCCACCGTGGATCTCTTTGCGGTGCAGCGCCGGCTGATAGACCGGCTGGGCGAAATCTTGGATGACCGCGAATACGGGCAGAGACCGGCCGCCAGGGCCAGCGATCCCGCGCAGCACCGTGTTTTCAGTACGGCTTTTGCCCAGCCACCGCAAATGTGGTCTACCCACCCGGCCAATGCAGACCGTGAAGAGAACGCCAAACAGCACTACCTGCATGCACCCCATGACGAGCGTAGCGCATGGCTGCTGTTTGACGATGTGGCATCGGTAAAGCGCGCGGTAATTGCCACGCTGACGGGCCCTCTGGAAGCAAGCCCGGCCAGCGAAGCAGACACCATGCAGGCGCTGGAAAAGAACTACAACCTGCTGCGCTACAACCCGCGTTACCGTGGCGCCTACCTGGGCCGGCCGCTGACGCGCCATGCCGACACGGCCGCCAGCCTGTACCAGCAGGAATTGCATGTACCGAACATCACGCAGGCGCTGGTCGCACTCTACCCCGCCGAGCTCAAGGGCGAGCTGGATCGCCTGCGCGAACTCGAGGAAGAACTGGCAACGCTGCAGGCACTGCAGGCCAAGGTATTCAAGCCCACCGGCAGCCGCATCGTGCACCGTGGTCGCCAGATTGCCCGGCGTGATCTACCTCGCGTCATTGCCCAGGTGATCCAGGAAACGGAACAGGCACGAGAGCGCATCCTTGCGCACGACAAGCGTTGCCGCAGCATCCATCTGGCTGCCGCCGGGCTGGTGGGACACGGCTGGGCAGACCATCTGCGCGGCCAGATTGCCGTGTTGCACTACGCAGAACACACGCTGGCTGATCTGCGTGATGCACAGGGGCTGGTGGGCAATGTGGTGGCAGTGATCACCGCCGATGGCAGGGTCAGCGAGAGCGAACTGAAACGCTTGCTGGTGGAGGCCAACAAACTGCATGCGCTGATGGCAGCGATCCATGCGCAGAAGGGCCAGCTGCAACTTGATAGCACGCTGCTGGAACGGCTGCAGACAGCCTCCTGGAGCGAGATGCTGGAAGACTATAACTTGCCGCCTGCCAGCAACGAGAATATCAACGACTGGATGCGTGTGATTGATGGCTGGGTCAACAGCCTGGCAGCCTGCCTGACAAGGCTGCATGCAGCAACGCTGGAGCAACTGCTGCTGACCGAACAGCAGATTGCCGAACATATCCAGGCGCGCAGCCAGCCCGATGCCGCCCCGGCGGCCAGCAGCGCACCGGAAAGCTATGCCACGCTCAAGCCGGGGCAAGAGCGCAAGCGCCAGACCAGGCTGGGCTGGTGGGATCGTTTCCAGACCGCAGACGGCCTGGTACCCGCGCTGGGGCGGCTGGCCGTTGCCGGGACCATTGTCGGTGGTGTGCTCGGTTTCAGCAGCAGCACGGGACTGAATTCAACGCTATCGATCTACAACGGGCTGGGCCGCAGTGTGGACGTCAAACTGCACGACACGCACCTGACGCTTGCGCCGTACAGCGCCACCCAGATCGAACTGCCCAAGGAAGACATGAGCGATATCGTCACCACCACGCGTGAGGGTGTGGAGATCGAACATTTCAAACCGGAGCTGGGCACATTATCCGGTCACTTTGTGTACAACGTGGCCGGCGCCAGCCCGCTGGTGAAATGGACTGCGGTCTATGGCAGCGCCGCCGAGCAGGAACCCCAGTTCATGGGCGCACCCCGCTGGACAACCGCCAGAGCGGAAGTCTACTTTGCCGAACCACCCCGCAGCATCTCCAGCAAGGGCGGGGGTGGCACCGTCACGGTGCTGAGTGGTACAGCCGACTTGCCGCCCGAGAAACAGCTGAAACTGGTGCCCTACGATTCCGAGCGCGCCACCATGATCCTCGCTCATGCCAGATGGGATGACCCGGCAAAAGCCAGCACCGCAGACTGGCAAGCGCTTGCGAAGCAGGCACCGATGCAATGATCGACCAGCCCGCTGGCATCCCGGCCAGCGGGCGTTCTGCCCGGTGGCGGCGCCAGCAAGGCATCAGGCCAGCCGTTTCAGGAATACGCGCATCTCCTTCAGCGCCTGGATATCGCCCCTGGCCTCCGCCACTTCGATCCCCGTGGTATAGGCCGCGCGTGCGCCATCAGCGTCACCACTCTGGGCCAGCGCCCGGCCCAGCAGCTTCCACGCGGCGGAGTAACGTGCATCGTGCCCCAATGCCGCCTGCAGGTGCGGCACGGCCTCGGCAGCGTGGCCATCCGCCAGCAGCGCCTGCCCCAGGCCAAAGCGCAGCAGCGTGTTGTCCTGCCCCTTGGCAAGCATGGCATGAAAGGCCTCGATCTGGCGCTGGTGCTGCATGGTTTTCTCCTGGCTGATCAGCGTTACATCGCACCGATCTTCGTCAATTCAAGCGCGCCGTGTACAGAGTGCGCGGCGGCGGCTGCCGCAGTGGGGTAAAATCGCCCCATGTCTGAACCCGCCTCCGCACTGCACCTCCTCGAACACGTCTTCGGTTACCACGCCTTCCGCGGCGAACAGGCGGCCATTGTCGAGCAGGTAGCCAGCGGCGGCGATGCGCTGGTACTGATGCCCACCGGCGGCGGCAAATCATTGTGCTACCAGATTCCTTCGCTGCTGCGTGAAGGCTGCGGCGTGGTGG
This sequence comes from Andreprevotia sp. IGB-42, assembly GCF_009848685.1. Taxonomy (GTDB): domain Bacteria; phylum Pseudomonadota; class Gammaproteobacteria; order Burkholderiales; family Chitinibacteraceae; genus Andreprevotia. The sequence continues at coordinate 9,314 of NZ_WXTX01000007.1, read as the reverse complement.
TATCGCCGCTGATCGCGCTGATGCAGGATCAGGTGGATGCACTCAAGGAGCTGGGCGTCGCTGCCGCCTTCCTCAACTCCACCCTCACGCCGGACGAAGCCCGCGCGGTGGAGCAGGCGTTCGTGGCCGGCGAGCTGCAGATGATCTACGTAGCGCCGGAGCGGCTGGTTACACCACGCTTCGTGCAGCTGATGCAATGTGCGAAGGTGGCGCTGTTCGCCATCGACGAAGCACATTGCGTATCGCAATGGGGGCATGACTTCCGCCCCGAATACCTGCAGCTGTCGCTGCTGGCCGAGATGTTCCCCGGCGTGCCGCGTATCGCACTCACGGCCACCGCCGACCACGCCACGCGCGAAGAGATGGTACAGCGGCTGCGGCTGGAGGATGCGCGCCAGTTCGTCTCCAGCTTCGACCGGCCCAACCTGCGCTACACCATCGTCGAGAAGAAAAGCGGCCGCGAGCAGTTGCTGGAATTCATCCGCCGGCTGCACGAAGGGGATTCGGGCATCGTGTATTGCCTGTCCCGCAAGAAGGTGGAGGAAACCGCCACCTGGCTGCGCAGCAAGGAAATCAAGGCACTACCCTATCACGCCGGGCTGGAAGCCAGCACGCGCGCCAAGCACCAGCAGATATTCATCCGCGATGAAGGCGTGGTGATGGTGGCCACCATCGCGTTCGGCATGGGTATCGACAAACCGGATGTACGCTTCGTTGCCCATCTGGACTTGCCCAAGAGCATCGAGAATTACTATCAGGAAACCGGCCGTGGCGGGCGCGATGGCCTGCCGGCCAACGCATGGCTGACCTACGGCCTGAACGATGTGATGCTGCTGTCCGGCATGATCGAATCTTCCGGCTCACCCGAGCAGCAGAAGCTGGTGGAGCGCCGCAAGCTCGAGGCCATGCTGGGCCTGGTGGAAGCCACCGATTGTCGTCGGCAGACATTGCTGGGCTACTTTGGCGAAGCCAGCAAGCCCTGCGGCAACTGCGACAACTGCCTGAACCCGCCGCAACTGATCGACCAGAGCGAAGCCGCCAAGATGGCGTTGTCGTGCGTATTCCGCACCGGCAACCGCTTTGGCGTGGGCCACCTGGTGGATGTGTTGCAGGGCAAGAGCAACGACAAGGTGCGCCAGCACTTCCACGACAAGGTCACCACCTTCGGTATCGGCAAGGGCGTGGACGAACCCACCTGGCGCGCGGTGTTCCGTCAGCTGGTGGCACGCGGCGCGCTGCGCATGAGCCCGGACGGCCACGGCGGGCTGGCGCTCACCGACAGCGCCCGCCCCTACCTGCGCGGCGAAACGCCGCTGTTCCTGCGGGCGCGCACCGAGAAGTTCAGCTACAAGGCCAAGGAAACCGGCTTCGACAACCCGGCCGACGACGCGCTGTGGCAGGCATTGCGCAAACTGCGCAAGCACCTGGCCGACGAGCAGAACGTGCCCGCCTACGTGATCTTTGGCGATGCCACGCTGCGCGAAATGGTGAAGCTGCGCCCGGGCGACGAATACGAGTTCTCGCGCATCTCCGGCGTGGGTGACCGCAAGCTGGAGAAATACGGCAAGGACTTCCTGGCCGAGATCGCCAAGATCTAGCCCTGCTTTGGCACAGGCTGTTGGCCTGCATTTCATGCACGGTTTTTCATCGCCAATCAACCGGAATTGCATTACGATCTGCCGCCCGGCGCACCGGTGTACTGCCGGGTAAAACCCAATTCTTATAAATCAATCCAGAGCATGAACATGAAAAAAATCAAATGGGCCAGCGCCCTTATCGCCCTCGTTGCAGTCAGCCTGTTCTCGGGCTGCGCCAGCTTTCCGGCCGCCAAGGAATCAGCCGACAAGGCCGCCAAAGAATTCAAGGCCGCCCCGGGCAAAGCCAACATCTACGTTTACCGCAATGAAACGCTGGGTGCTGCACTGAGCATGCCGGTGGCGCTTGATGGCAAGGCTGCGGGCAAAACTGGCCCGATGAGCTTCTTCGCATTTGAAGTAGAGCCAGGCAAGCACCAGCTGTTTTCCGAAGCTGGAGAATCCAGGCTGGAAGTCAATACCGAAGCAGGCCAATCTTATTACGTCTGGCAAGAAGTAAAGATGGGCCTGATGGTAGGCGGCTCCAAGCTGCAGATCGTCGATGCTGCCGTTGGTCAGAAAGGCGTGCTCGCATGCAAGATGATCGATAGCCCTGTTGCTGCACCTGCCAGCAAGTAACACCCGTTGATGCAATGAAAAACGGGGCCATGGGCCCCGTTTTCATTTCTTCTTGGCGCTCTTCGCCGCTGCAGGCTTCTTGCTGCCCTTGGCCTTAGTGGCGGACTTGGTTGCGGGTTTGCTTTTGCCCGCAGCCGGCTTGCTTTTAGCCGCAGTGGCTGTTGCCTTGGTGCGTTTGGCCGGCTTGGCGGCATGCTTGCCCTTGCCCGTCTTGCGAACGCTGTTCTTGGCCGGGCGACTATGGCTGGCACCCACTTCCGCCTGCGCGCGCACGACGGGTGCGGGGCTGGATGGATCATCGAACGGCAACGGTGCATCTTCGGCATGGGCCAGGTGCAAGGTCAGGCCAAACAGCAAAACAAGCAATTTCTTCATCGAGCTAAATCCCAGGTTCGAGCATGGCAGGCCATGCATAAAGTATTCGTCAGTGCGCACCGGTCAGCAGCACATCAGCCAATGCCTGCAGTGCTGCGGGGCGGTTGGCAAATGCGGCCAGCCGGCCACGCGCGGCCGGCGCCAGTGCCAGGTCATATGGCAGGCGCCCGGCCAGCAACCACAGCTGCTGTTGCAGTAGCGCGGCAATCAGCGCGCACTGCGCGCCGTGCAGCACCGCGTTGTAGCTGACCACCACGATCTGCGCCGCACCGGCAGCCTGCTGCAGTACCGCAGCGCTTTCCGCTGCGGACGGGGCCAGCGGCAAAGGCAGCTCGGTCACTGCCAGCCCGGCGGCAAGCAACGGTACCAGCAGCGATTCCCGCCGTTGCGCATGCTTGCCATTGGCCACTTCATCGATCTCGGTCCGGGTACGGACTTCGAAGGTGATCAGCAGCACCGGCAAGCTGCGATCCAGCAGCGCGACCTCTCCAACGCATTGCACGGCATTACGGTGCACACGGGCGGATAATTCACGCGCGGCTGGTGTATCCAGCAACGGCGCCACGTCTTGCGGTAGCGTGCGCCATGCGTGCATGGCGCGGCGCACTTTCAACGCAAGGATGCGCGCAACGGCCGCATCCACCGCTGCTTCATCGATACTGCCGTCTGCCAGCCCGGCGGCCAGCGCATCCAGGAAACCATGCTGGCGTGCCTCGGTGTGCGAGATCAGCAGCACATCCGCACCGGCGGCAAATGCCGCCACTGCACCGGCTACCGCGCCCCTGCTCTTGGCGACGGCATCCATCTCCAGACAATCGGTAAATACCACGCCGGCAAAACCCATCTCGTCGCGCAGCAGCCCAGTCAGTACCGCGCGGGACATGGTGGCGGGCGTGTCCGGATCGGGCTCCACGGCCGGGAACGCCACATGCGCGGACATCACCGCATCCACGCCGGCGGCGATGGCGGCGCGGAACGGCGCCAGCTCCACGGCATCGAGCCGCGCGCGGTCGTGCGGCACGCGCGGCATGCCCAGGTGGGAATCACTGTCGGTATCACCGTGGCCGGGGAAATGCTTGGCAGTGGCTGCCAGCCCGGCGTCGTGGATGCCAGCCAGCGCGGCACCGGCGTAATCGCACACGGTCGCCACGTCTTCGCCATACGCCCGCACGCCGATCACCGGATTGTGCGGGTTGTTGTTCACGTCGAATGACGGCGCGAAATTGATATTGATGCCCAGCGCGGCCAGCTCTGCATTGCAGATGCGCGTGAGTTCGCGACAATCGGCCATGTTGCCGGCAGCCTGGAAAGCCAGCGGTGATGGCAGCGGCGTCATGCCGTCCTCGATACGCATCACCATGCCACCTTCCTGATCGATACCGATCAGCAGCGGAATATCGCTGACTTCGGCATTGATCTGCTGCAGCTGGCGGCACAGCCGTGACACCTGCGCCGGGGATGCCACATTGCGGCGGAACAGGATCACCCCGCCCAGTTGCCGCTCACGGATCAGGCGCTCGATATGCGCATTGGCAGTCAGGCCATCAAAGCCGGCCATCAACAACTGGCCGGCTTTCTGCGCCAGCGTCAGCGCTGCCACGGCGGGCAGTACGCTGGTGCCCTCTGCCCCTGCTGTCACGCAGCCAGCCTGCGCAGCACTTCGTCACGGCCCAGCAAGGCCAGCACCGCATCCACCGATGGCGTGTTGGTAATGCCGCATACCTTGGCACGCAAGGGCATGCCCACCTGCGGCATCTTCACGCCTTGCTGCTTGACGAAATCCTTGATGAACTGGCTCAGCGTCGGCGCATCCCAGGTTTCCAGCTTCGCAGCGCCCTCGGCAAAGAAGCCCAGCCGTGCTTCGTCGTCCGGCGTCAGGTGCTTTTCCACCACGTCATCGGTCGGGTCCAGCGCGCGGTAGAAGTATTCAGCCTGGTTGGCCATTTCCACCAGCGTCTGGCTGCGGTCTTTCAACAGCGTACACACATCGGCCAGCGCCGGGCCACCAGTCGTGTCGACTGCCTTGTCGGCCAGAAAACCGGCGACGCGATCTGCCAGCCGTTGCGGTTCGACCGTCTTGATGTGCTGCGCGTTCAGCCACAGCAGCTTGTCGCGATCGAAGCGGCTGCTCGATGGCGATACGTCCTTCAGGTCGAACCAGCCGACAAACTGATCCAGCGTGAAGAATTCTTCGTCACCGTGGCCCCAGCCCAGCCGTGCCAGGTAGTTGAGCAGCGCTTCCGGCAGGAAGCCCTGCGCATCGTAATCGACTACCGATACCGCATCGCGGCGCTTGCTCATCTTGGCGCCGGATTCGTTCAGGATCATCGGCAGGTGCGCAAACACCGGTACCGGCGCGCCGATGGCTTCGTAGATATGGATCTGGCGCGGCGTGTTGTTCACATGATCGTCACCACGGATCACGTGGCTGATCTGCATGTCCACGTCGTCCACCACCACGCAGAAGTTGTAGGTGGGTGTGCCATCCGGGCGCGCAATGATCAGGTCGTCCAGCTCGACGTTGCCGATCTCGATGCGGCCTTTCACCTGGTCATCCCATGCCACCACGCCATCCACCGGCGTGCGGAAGCGCACCACCGGCTTGATGCCTTCCGGCACCACCGGCAATGTCTTGCCCTGCTCGGGCCGCCAGCGGCGGTCATAGCGCGGCTTTTCGCCGCGCGCTTCGGCATCGGCCCGCATCTGGTCGAGTTCTTCGCGGCTGGTGTAGCACAGGTAGGCCGAGCCCGATGCCAGCAGTTGCTGGATCACTTCCTTGTAGCGTTCCATGCGCTGCATCTGGTAGTACGGGCCTTCGTCATAGTCGAGGCCCACCCAGTGCATGCCGTCGAGGATGGCCGCCACCGATTCAGGCGTGCTGCGTTCCAGATCGGTATCTTCGATGCGCAGCAAGAAAGCGCCGCCGTGCTTGCGGGCATACGCCCACGAGAACAGCGCGGTGCGTACGCCGCCAATATGCAGAAGACCAGTCGGGCTGGGCGCGAATCGGGTACGGACTATGGTCATGGCTATCCCAAAAACAGCAAAAACGTGATTTTACGGGAAGCCATGCCCGCTGGGCAGTTGCGATTGGCCGAAAAGCACCGCAACCGGCAGAAAAAAACCGCCTTGTGGGCGGTTTGTTCATGGGAACGTGGCAGTCTACAAAGCCGCCAGTGCCCGGGCGCTCACCACCCGATTATTGATTTCCAGATCACGGTTGCCCGGGTTCTGTACGGTGATGTCTTCGGCAATCACTGGCAGGCTGGGCTTGTACGGCGCTTCGAAGCGCACCAGAATGTCGTAGAAGTTGCGCAGCGTTTCCACGTAGATCACCGGCTCACCACCCCGCGCATAGCCATACTTCACCGTGGAGAAGTACTTGGGATTGCGCAGCAGCGGCAACGTCGATTTCACGTCCACCCAGCTATCCGGGTTCTTGTTCTGGCGGCGGGCCAACTCGCGCGCATCCAGCAGATGCCCCAGGCCCACGTTGTATGCGGCCAATGCCAGCCAGGTCTTGTCCGGCTCGGCAATATGCTCGGGCAGGCTGTTTTTCATCAGCTGCAGATAGCGTGCGCCACCCATGATGCTTTGCAGCGGGTCCAGCCGGTCCACCCCCATGCGCTGCGCGGTATCACCCGTCAGCATCATCATGCCGCGCACGCCGTACGGCGATACGGCGCCCGGGTTCCAGTGCGATTCCTGGTAGGCCAGCGACGCCAGCAGGCGCCAGTCCAGCCCGGTTTCGTGCTCGGCCCGCTGGAACCAGTTGCGGTAGCGCGGCAGCGTATCGCCCCGCTTTTGCAGGAAGGCCAGCGCATCGGGCGTACCCACGCGGTTGATGTGGCCGTAGTAGCGATCCAGCAACTTGGCCAGCGAACCATCACCCTGGATACCGTTGAAGTAGCCACGCACCTGGTCCAGCAACTGTGCATCTTCATCCGGCACTGCCCACGCCAGCGACTGGGCATCACCCAGTGCACGCGCCACACCCACCTGCGGGTAGGAATTGGACGTGACATCGGCAATGTGTGAACCCACCACCGCGTAATCGAGCTTGCCGGCGGCAACCGCCTCCACCAACTCTTCCCCATCCATGTCTTCCAGCAGGCGCCAGGTCAGGCCAGCGTGCTCGGTCTTGGCAAGATTGAGCGCATTCACGTACTGCGGCAGGGTTTTCACGACAGCATTGCCCGAGTACAGCGTATTGAGTGCCTGCGCCTCGCTCTGGCCCTTGTTGTTGTACACCACCACGGCCGATACGGACTGGTAGGCAGGGCCGAAGTACATGCCCTCGGCAGCGCCATCGGCATGCACGCCCACCGCCAGATGCGCCTCGTGCTGGCGCAGCCGCTCGATCACGCGCGCATAGCTGGGCTCGACCACAAAGCGCACCTTGAAGCCATGCTGATCCGCAAAGCGGGTGACCAGGTCATATTCCAGACCGGCGTAGTTGCCCTCGGCATCCACATAGAGCGTGGTGGGGCTGTTTTGTACCAGCACCACCAGTTCTTTGGACTCCGCCAGCGGCAGTACCCGCGTGGCATCGACAGGCATTTCGCCACATCCGACCAGTGTTGCTGCTGCAATTGCCATTAGCCAGTGCCGCATAGCACTCCCAAGTCATTGAATCGCCGCGCATTCTGCCCGGTAAGGGGGGAAAGAGCAATGTGAACTCTAACCATCAGATTTTGCTGAATCTCTGAAATACCCGTGAAACAGGCTTTGCAAAAGCCGAAAACTTGGATATAGTGCGGCCTCTACGCGGAGAGGTGGCAGAGTGGTCGAATGTACCTGACTCGAAATCAGGCGTAGGTGCAAGCCTACCGTGGGTTCGAATCCCACCCTCTCCGCCAGACATACCTAAGCAAAAGCCCCGATTCGTCGGGGCTTTTGCTTTTCGGGCGCCGCTTCAGCCGGCGCTTCTGTTTTCCCGTACCAGCATCTTGTGCCGGATTTGTGACATTGGCAGGTTTCCCGCCAAACGTGCCATCCAAAGTGGGCGCAGCGCGGAGGCCACCGTAGTCTTTGTAATGCATGCACAAAACAGCCGAGCGCGTGAAGACGTTCGAAGCCAACACAGCAGTCACACCTAGCGAGCCGGCCGGGCGTGCAACGGAAATTGAAGAAGCCTACGATGGCGGGCTTTGCTGCTGTATACCCATATCATGGCTTTGCAAACCCACTCACCTTCTCGTCGTGAAAGCTCACGACGCCGCCTTCGGCACTGTAGCGCCAGCTAGAAACCCTGTTATTACCAATCACCCTATCCGGCTTCCCCAAAAGCTTCCTGATCTCTTCCCTGCTCATACCCTCACGGATACTGCCCCAAGCTGCGGAACGCTGCGCATCGGAATCGTCGAGGTAGTTTTGAAACTTCGCCTTATCAGCCTCCTCTTTTTTCGACTCAGCTTGGGTTTTTGCCTCTAGGGCAGCCTGTTCGGCAGCCAGCACTCGTGTATCGATACACGGCTCAGTGGGGTGGCAAAGCTCCGTGTTTCCAGTCCAGCGATTTTGTCGCACGTAGGATTGATTGATGGTGTTGGTTACTTCCCATCGAAACGCCCAAGCAGCAGCAAGTGCAGCGATGGACAAGAGAAAGATGCCGATAATGACGATGCGTTGCATGAGATTCCTGAAGCTGGGCGTGAAAAACTCCGACAAGGCAGGAGCTCGGAAGCAAAAATCATTTCTCGATCGGCTTTACAATCGCACTACCAACTAAACGAATGCTCGGCAAGGCCGCTTGAAGTTTTGCCCTGTCTATCTCGGTACCATCTTCCGGCCAGACCACGGTATCGCCGCCATTCGACTGAATACTGAAGCCATCCAACCCAGCTTTTTCTAGAAATCCCCGCAGGTCCATAGGCAGATCGCCTTGCAGAAGGTAGCAAACACGTTCGCCGCTCATCGTTCATGCCTCCAAGTTATGAGCATGAAATATAGGCTTTGCGAAACGAATGCTAGGGATAACTCACCACCTGCACGGGTGAAGCATAGGCCGGCTCCTGCATCACGATGGGCGCCAGTTGGGTAGGCGCTTGATGGCCAAGTAATGGTGGTTTTCCGGATTGGATTCCGCGGCGTGCTGCACCCACGCTGAAGATTGGCCGGCAATCCGATACCGGAACCGTCAGCCGGATTGCAGATATCCAGGAACAACATCCGGACCAGCGATCATCTGTTGCCAATTCACCGATGCAGTGGACCAATGCACGGGCCGATTTGGCGGTAGAACCCCTACCCCGCTCGCAGTCGCAAGCCGAATTGGTGCGGACCACGCCAAGCGCAGTCACGACCGTGCCGCCAGTTGCAGAGATGCAAGCGCCAGCAACGCAGATTGCACCTGATTCACAGCAGCCCGTATGGAGCGGCCAAGGGCAGCCTTTCAACCTTGCGCCATTGGCAGAAGCGCACGCCAAGACCGACAAGCTGGCGGATACGCATGAGGCAATGCCAGCCGAAGGTGGCGGCCATTTGCTACGGCCGAGCACAAGGGACGCTGGCGGCCTCATGGCAAAACAAGCCCTGCTTGCCGAGCCAGTTGTCCCGTCTGCTCAGGCTGCCGCCAGCTATGCCATGCCGGCCGAGCGCCAGAGCGATGCACCAATCAAAGGGACACGCGCGCCAGTGATCAAGGTCGCGCTGCAGGCGCGCATATCACAATGGCAGAACGCACCGAAGATCAACGTGGTGCAGTCCGTTGCCGAGTTGCCGGCGCAA
>NZ_WXTX01000006.1 GCF_009848685.1 Andreprevotia sp. IGB-42 | reverse complement strand
GTTGACGAACATGGCCTCCGCGGTCATCAGTCAGGGTGTATTGTCTGCGGCAGGTTTGGGAACCTTCAGCTGGCGTGGTGTGGCGGCGGCAGGTGCTGCAAGTTGGGCAGGGTCCCAATTGAACGGGATCGACGGTTTGTCGGCAGATCAAACCAAGATGCTGACGGGAATGGCTGGTAACGCGGCGGGGCAACTGGTCACCAGCGGCAAGATTGATCCGACGCAGGTGTTCCAGGCGACGTTGAATTCAGGGTTGGAGAGCCAGTTCAACGATAATAGTCGTGCTGACATGGCAAAAATTCAGCCACAAGGATCCTCGACGATAGGGGCAAATGATAGAACGGCAGAGTTGCTGGATGCGTTGAATCAAGAGCAGCCTGTTCCTCGTGCAGAAATTTCCAGGAAAGGCGCGATTGACCCAATTTTGGCATCAAAGGCCGCTTTTGGAGATGGCTGGAATCCTTTGCTCGCACCTGCGATGTCCAAGACCGCGCTGGCCGCAATGAAAGCAACAGGTTATTCGGAATTGAACGGCACCGATGCGCGGCTTGCCAGGATTAAAGCCGTTACCTTTGATGAGGACCGGAAGCAACGTAATGAACTGATCGAGTCCAAAAAGCCAGAGTTTCTGCAGCTTTGGGAAGAGCGCAAGGTACAAGAAAAACTGGCAGTGAAATTTGAATCGCAAGCTGCGGAAGAGTTACGCCAGGAAAAATTATTTAAGCAAGGTGAAAAAGTTAAAAGTATGCGGGCTGCGTTACCAAACTATGGTGATGACATGATGCGTCGCATGGTTTCAAACTACGATGGCTCCCCTGTTAGTGCATCTGAAATACCATTTAGAGCCCTCATTCTTCCCGCAGCCTTTGGTACGAGTGTTGTTCATGGGTGGATCAACTTGTTAACACGCCCTGCTGATTCATTTAATTTATGGAAAACAGAGCTTGATTACAATATTAATTCCGGAAATTATCTTGCAGCAGGAGTGCAAGTCGCGACTTTGGCCGGCAATGTTGTGCCAGCCCTCGCAGAGGTAAAGGCTTTTAAGGCTTTCAAATTTGAGTCAATAGCAGAAACCTTTGTTGATAAAACTCTTGCTCGGGCAGAGCTGGTGAAGCCAAGCGACCGCTTAAGCTACGCAGTGAAGAACATCCCATCTGATCTTGTGGCAGATTCCCGAGGTGTTTATGGTTATGTTCCCAAGGATGGGACGCAATTTTCGCAACCTAAGTGGTCTGTGGATTGGACAAATTCTCAGCAGGTTGCTAACGCGCGGGAAGTGCGTTTGGAATATCATCAGGGATTAGCTGATGAGACTGCTTGGGTTGCAAAAATGCGTGCTGACGGCGTTGCTGATGAGAGTATTGCTCGACAAATTGTGGACTTACGGAATCAAACTCGCATGTCGAAATATTCCACGGAACAACTTTCTATGCTGTATGAAAGAAACAAGGTGACTTATGGTAATCCGCACGGGCCAACGTATGAATCGCTCTTGGAAAAATATGGTAATCCGCAAGATGTCATTGCGTCGGGTACCAGAAGCAATCTGACAATGGATATTCTCACTGGTATTGCCAAGGTTCAACCATGAAAAAAACTATTGTACTTAGGACGGTGATTCATCCCCAAAAAACGGTGGTGCTTGATACGGAACAGGGGAAATTTGCTATCCATGCTGTCGAAGATCAAGTGGCGAAAGGGAATTATGCCGTCGTCAATGGAGATGAGTTCAGCGTATTTTCCATGGACAAGCAACTCTATTTTCAGTGGAATACCAAACGCTGGAACTTTAGAGGTCTTGGCGATAAGGTTGAATATCGGCATGATTTTCAAAATGGAATCACAATATTCTCCATTGAGGATACCATGATCGAATATCCGGCTTGGTGGGTTGGCGATCCAATATTTGACCCCAACTTACCCGAGCGCGATGAAGAAGAGGACTTTTTAGGATATGTTGCCTATCTTGCAGGGGACGGCAACTTGCAGCAGAGGTTGATCCAAAGCTGGGATTGTAATTCCAAGGAAGAGTAATAGCTGGGCAGGCCACTTTTTATGGTCTATATTTTAGCAGTAGCGAAAAAATAGGGGGCAGACCACGTTTTATGGTCTATTTTTCCAGTGAGCTCACTTACTCGAATGTCCTATGCCACGTCGCGCCCGTGTTTATCTACCCGGTGTCCCACTGTATCTGATACAACGGGGCAATAATCGTCAGGCTTGTTTCTTTGCCGATGAAGATTATCTTGTCTATCTGGAATGGCTAAAAGACTATGCAGTGAAGACAGGTTGCAAAGTGCACGGTTATACATTGATAGCTTCCAGCGTTTCCTGGGCATCAAGGACAGCGGCAAGGTGCCGGATCGCAATACCGTCTGGACCTTCCGCGAGAAGCTGGTTCAGGCCGGCCTGGGTGCGGCACTGTTTGATGAAGTGAACCGCCAGCTCCAGGCCCACGGCTATCTGGCCCGCTGCGGCCAGATCATCGATGCCACCCTGGTGCCGGTGCCGATCCAGCGCAAAGGAGAAATAGGGGACAGACCACGTTTTATGGTCTATTTTTCCAGTGAGCTCACTTACTCGAATGTCCTATGCCACGTCGCGCCCGTGTTTATCTACCCGGTGTCCCACTGCATCTGATCCAGCGGGGCAATAATCGTCAGGCTTGTTTCTTTGCCGATGAAGATTATCTTGTCTATCTGGAATGGCTAAAAGACTATGCAGTGAAGACAGGTTGCAAAGTGCACGGTTATACATTGATGACCAATCATGTTCATTTGCTGTTGTCTTCATCTCATACTGATGGGGCGGGTGCACTGATGAAGGCACTGGGGCAACTCTATGTGCAATATGTGAATCGCACCTATCGTCGTAGTGGTACTTTATGGGAAGGGCGATTCCGTTCTTGCCTTATTCAGGCAGAAACTTATTTGTTAACTTGCCAGCGTTACATTGAACTCAATCCGGTGCGGGCTGGCATGGTTGCGCACCCGGCCGAGTATCGTTGGTCCAGTTATGCAGCCAATGCACAAGGGCACGAAGATCGATTGCTTATACCGCACCTGCTTTATCAGAGACTGGGCGCGGACAATGCTTCGCGCCAAGCAGCATATCGTGAGTTGTTTCGTCATGCATTGCAGCCAGGGTTGGTGGATGAAATTCGCCAAGCCACCAATGGCAATTTTGCTCTGGGCGATGCGCGTTTTGGTGAAGAGATCAGTCTGATGCTGGGCCGCCGGGTAGTACGAGGTCAAGCCGGTAGGCCATCCAGGGTAATAGCGCCAGCATCGGGCGAATTGTTCTAATCCGGGCAGATTTTTCGTAAAACGTGGTCTGTCCCCTAATTCCCTAATTCCCTAATTCCATCGTCGCCATCACCGTGTGGGACATGTATTTCAGGGCGCTACAAGGGCGCTTCCAGAAACCCCTTTTCAGCGGCGCCCGGCTGGCTGCAAACGGATTGGCTGTTGGGGCAGTTCGGGCAAGTTCGTGGCCAGGCGCTTGCCGCCTGCATCGATTTCGTTCGGTGCGGTGTGGGTTTGCCCAGCCTGTGGCATCAACTGGTGGGGCAACCCTTTCCCGGCCCCCCCCGATTTTGCCTCGCGGATGGTGGCACTGATGAACGATGAAGCCCTCAGTGAAGTGCCACGCTCCCAACGCCGGCCTGTGGCCCAGCCGCTGGATCACTACTTACGCCATGGAAACCGCAAGCAGGGCATGGTAGAAGCCTGCCGGACTGGTGATTACACCATGCAAGAAATCGCCCCCACTTTGGCGTGCACTACGCCACGGTCAGCCGGGCAATCAAGGCGATGGGAAATGTATGATTGCAAGACCCGACCCTAGATATTAGGACTCTTTCGCCACGCATGATCTGCGCATCCGGTTCGAGTAGGCCACTAGCAGTTGGGGGGGATTAGCTGTGCGGGGCCATGAGCAAACTGCCTTCATCCGGGCGATTTATAACACCATGCTGAATTTTATCTTTCTGCGGGCGAAGTAATGCATCCCGCACACGGGCAAATGCTGTCCAGATTGTATGGATTGCACCACATCCACATACCCGTCTGTCTGGAAGGTGCTTTTCCTCACCAAACTTATTTTTTTGCGCCCAGCCCGCGCCATTTATGGGTTTGGTGCGGAAATTCCTACCATTTTTTGCCCGCAAGTACCCTAGTCAGCATAGTCACTAGCAGCTGTTTTCCTGTTATTCAAGTCAGATTTTGTCTATAATTTTCTGTCAGATTTTTTCTTACAAGAAGTAGACAGGCTCGCATGCAGTTCGATCAAGCGCATCAATTAATCGCCGCAATGTTGTGGGAGGGGCTGCTGCTCTCATTGCCCGTGCTGGTGGTGGCGATGGTGGTCGGGCTGCTCATCAGCATCGTGCAGGTGGTCACACAAGTACAGGATATGTCGCTCAGCTTTGTACCCAAGCTGGTGGCTACGGTGATTGCGCTGATCGTGTTCGGCCCGTGGATGCTGCGTACGCTGCTTAGCTACGCGACCAAGCTGATTCTGAGCGCTGGCCGGTATGTCTGATTCCCTTGGCCTGGTGCTGCGCTACGATATGGCGCGGCTGGTTGCCACGTTGCTGTGCGCCACGCGCTTGGCTACGGCCATTTCGCTCACGCCGGTGCTGGCGGGGGTCGGGGTGCCGGTGCGGCTACGGTTGTTCCTGGTGCTGGCCCTGTCGTTCTGTCTGGCAGGCATGGGGCTTTCCGGCTTGCCGCCGGTGCCGACAGATGTGCTGGATCTGGTCGGTATGATGCTGTCGGAGCTGTTGTTTGGCGCGGCCTTGGCCTTTGGTGTGTTTACCGCATTCGGTGCGTTCTCATTGGCTGGCCATCTGCTGGATTTCCAGATCGGTTTCAACGTGGGTGCTTTGTTCGACCCGGTTTCACGCAGGCAAACCCCCATTCTTTCCCGTTTGTTTGATTTGTTTGCCGTGCTGGTTTTCTTTGTGACCCAGTTACATCACACGCTGTTGCGGGCATTTGCCGCCACGCTGGAGGCGGTGCCGCTGGGCGCGTTCAAGGGTGCGGTTTCGCCGCTGGTGATGGCTGAGCAGGTATCGCGGATGTTCGTGCAGGGCCTGAAACTGGCCGCGCCGGTGATGATCTGCCTGCTGCTGGTGGAGCTGGGCATGGCCGTGCTGTCGCGCAATATTCCGCAACTGAATGTATTCGTCATCAGCCTGCCGCTCAAGGTGTTGATTGGCCTGAGCATGCTGGCGTTCTCGCTGCGCTATCTGGCCCCCACCGTTTCCAAAACGCTGAATATGATTTTCCCGTTCTGGGAAAGATTGCTGGTTGCCTAGGCCGTGACATGAGCGAACAAGATCACGACCGTAGCGAAGAGGCTACGCCGCATAAACTGGACCAGGCCCGCAACAAGGGTACCGTGGCCAAGAGCAACGATGTCGTTTACATCGGGGTGCTGGCCGCCTTGCTGGTGTTCTTTTACGGCTATGGTTGGCACCTCATCAATGACATGCTGGCCGCGATGCAGTCGATCCTGCGCCAGGGCGCACGCACCGATTGGTCCGTGGGCGGTGTGGCTGCCTGGCTGCAATCGTCACTGTTGGCGCTGGCTACACCGCTGGCCCCGCTGGCGTGCTCCATCGTGGTGGCTGCCATCGTACTCAGCCTGGCGCAAACCGGGCCGATCTTCAGCGTGCACCCGATCAAACCCGATTGGACCCGTCTGAACCCTGCTACCGGTTTCAAGCGCTTTTTCTCTTTGCGTATCCTGTACGAAAGCGGCAAGAGCATTCTCAAGCTGGTGGTGGTGGGGTTGGTGCTGTTGCTCACGCTTTACGATATGCGCGGCATGATGCTGGCGTTGCCCAATCTGGATGTGCGGCATTTCGGCCAGATCTTGCTGGCGGCATCCGGGTCTTTGCTGTTCAAGCTGGCGATGGTGATGGCGATCTTCGCCATTGTCGATTTCGCCTTCACCCGCTGGGAGTACCTGCGCAAGATGCGCATGAGCCGGCGTGATCTGCGTGATGAACACAAGCTACGCGAGGGCGACCCGCGTATCCGCTCGCGCCTGCGCGAACTGCGGCTGGAGCTGCTCAAGCGTGCCAAGGGCCTGGCCAATATTCCGGAATCGGATGTATTGATCACCAACCCCGTCCACTACGCGGTGGCGGTCAGATACAAGCACGGCGATATGCTGGCGCCACAAGTGGTGGCCAAGGGCGCCGGGAATATTGTCGGCAAAATGCGCGCGGTGGCCGCACGCCATGATGTGGTCATCGTGCAGAACCCGGCGCTGGCGCGTGCCTTGTTCCGCCAGGTGGAAACGGATCAGTACGTGCCCGAATCACTGTATCCGGAAGTCGCACGCATTCTGGTCTGGGTGTATGCAATGCGCCGTGCGCGCGCTGCACCGCAGGGGGCCGCCGCATGAATGCACTGAGAAGGGTATTCCAGCAAAACACCGATATCGTCATCGTACTACTGGTGCTGGGCGTACTGGTGGTGCTGTTCACGCCCATCCCGGCCGGGCTGCTGGATGTGCTGATCCTGGCCAACTTCAGCTTTGCGTTGCTGATCCTGCTGCTGACCTTCTACATGGCCAAGCCGGTGGAGTTCTCCACGTTTCCGGCGCTACTGCTGATTGCCACCCTGTTCCGGCTATCGCTGAACGTGGCCGCCACGCGGCTGATCCTCAGCCACGGGGATGCGGGCAAAGTCATCGGTGCAGTAGGGGGCTATGTGATCGGCGGCAACTATGCCATCGGCCTGATCGTGTTCCTGATCCTGATCGTGGTGCAGTACGTGGTGGTAACCAACGGTGCGCAGCGCGTATCCGAAGTCGCCGCGCGCTTCACGCTGGACAGCATGCCGGGCCAGCAGATGAGCATCGATGCCGACCTGAATATGGGCTTCATCGATCAGGAAGAAGCCAAGCGCCGCCGCAAGAACCTGGAAAAGGAAGCGGGCTTCTACGGCGCCATGGATGGCGCCAGCAAATTCGTCAAGGGCGATGCCATTGCCGGCATCATCATCATGCTGATCAACATCATTGGTGGCCTGGTGATTGGCGTGATGCAGATGGGCATGCCGCTGGCCCAGGCGATGCAGACATTTACGCTGCTGACCATCGGTGATGGCATCGTTACCCAGGTGCCGGCCTTGGTGATCTCGGTCGGCACTGGCCTGATCGTCACCCGTTCGGCATCGGATGCGCATCTGGGCAAGGAAGTCCTGAAGCAGCTGGGCGCGTTCCCCAAAACCCTGGTGCTGGTCAGTGCCGTGCTGGGCGTACTGCTGCTGTTGCCGGGTATTCCGGTGTTGCCTGCGGCCAGTTTGTCGGTCATTTTCCTGTTCATGGCGTGGCTCTCGCACCGGGCGCGCAAGCGCACTGCAGATGCGCCGGATGCCGATGCCAGCGAGGAAGAGGGTACCAGCGACGACGATGCATACCGTGAGCTGGAAATCGAGCCGGTGGAGATCTATGTGGCCCCCAATCTGGGTGCCTTGCTGAGCGAATCGCAACTGGTGCTGATGGAGCGTATCGGCGTATTCCGCAAGCAATATGCCAGTGAATCGGGCCTGGTGCTGCCCAAGGTAAAAATCCGCGAGGCGGCGCGCTTGGGCGCCAATGGTTACGAGATCGCCATCTACGGTGCTGTTGCCGCACGTGGTGAATTGATGCCCGAGCATATTCTGGCTATCCATTCTGGCGCCAATGCCCGCAAGCTGAACGGTATCGAAACCAAAGACCCCAGCTACGGTTTGCCCGCAGTGTGGATCGAAGAATCCGAGAAAGAAGCCGCCCGCACCGGCAAGTACACGCTGGTCGACCCCATGACCGTGTTCCTGACCCACCTGTGCGAGGTGCTTCGCCAGCAATCGGCATCGTTGCTGACCCGGGCCGAGACAGATCGCCTGCTCAACCGCATCCGCCAGCAGCAAACTGGCCTGGTTGAAGAAATCGTCCCGACCTTGCTGAGCGTGGGCGATATCCATCGCGTACTGCAAGCGCTGCTGCGGGAGAAAGTGTCCATTCGCGCCGTGCAAGCCATTCTTGAAACCCTGGGCGAATCCGCCAAGGCCAGCAAGGACGTCAATTACCTGACCGAGATGGTGCGCCAGCGTCTGGGGCCGATCATTTGCCAATCTCTGGTCAATAACCAGAATGTGCTGCAGGTGCTCACGCTTGATCCGTCCATCGAGCAACGGCTGATCCAGGGCGTGCAGTTGACCGAGGGCGGCACACCGCATATCGATCCGCAGCTGACTGAAAAGATGCTGCGCCAGCTGGCGCAGCAGGTAGAAAAGATGATGAAAAACAACCTGTTGCCAGTATTGCTGTGCACGCCTGAATTGCGCCGGCATCTGCGTACGCTGTCTGAACGCATGATGCCGCACCTGCGGGTGATTGCACTGACCGAAGTACCCAATACGGTTGAACTACGGGCCTTTGGCTCGGTAGCGATTTAAAGGTAATCCATGACAATAGATGCGCTTTCCATGGTCGCACAGACCATGCAGCTCGATAGCCGGCGTGTAGAGACCTATAGCCACAACATGGTCAATTCGACCACGCCGGGCTATCGCCGCCAGATCAGCCTGTTGCAACCGCAGTTCGCTTCAGTATTCGACAGCCAGTCACAAGCTGGTAACGCGGTTGATCAGCGCTTCCGCACTGCGGTGGATATGACCGCGGGCACCATGAAGCCAACCGGGCGTGCGCTCGATCTGGCCATCTCGGGCGATGCCTATTTCACGCTGGAAGGCCCGCAGGGCGTGGTGTACACGCGCCGTGGCGATTTTCAGGTGGATGCATCCGGCAAGCTGGTCAGCGCCGACGGTGAAGCAGTCATGAGCACCCAGGGCGAGCTGCGCCTGCCGCCGGGCAAATACACGGTGGACGCCAGTGGGCGCATCAGTGTGGACGGCAACGTGGCAGGTCAATTGCAACTGGTCCAGTTCGACCCTGCTACGCAATTGATCCCGGTGGGCAATGCCAGCTACACGGCAGCGGGCAAGGTGCCTGTCACATCCGTGGTACAGGCTGACGTCCGCAGCGGTTATCTGGAAGTGGCCAATGTCTCGACTGCGGCTGAGATGGTTGGTTTGCTGGAAACCATGCGGCATTTCGAGGCCAACCAGAAGCTGTTCCAGAACTACGACGATGCCATCAGCAAAGCCATTCAGAAACTGGGCGAATTCTAGGAAAACGTTTGATGATTGATGCACTTTATCTTGGCGTGAGCGGGATGTCCTCGCAGCAAAAGCAGATCGATGCGATTGCACATAACCTCACCAACATGAATACGCCCGGCTTCAAGGCCACCCGCGTGCAGTTTCATGAAGTGATGAACAAGGCTTTCGCAGCAGATGCCACCGGTGCCGCCGGTTTGCAGCCTGCCGGCGTTGCCGCTGGCGCATTGCAATTTGATTTTTCCCAGGGGTCGCTGCAAAAAACCGGCTCCGCTGCGGATCTGGCCATTGATGGCGTGGGTTTTCTGAAAGTCACCATGCCTGATGGCAGCGTTGCGTATACGCGCGGCGGTACGCTGACGACGGATGAAAATGGCGTGGTGGTCACCCAGCAAGGCTATCCGCTTGAGCCACGCGTCCAGATGCCAACCAACGCGACCAGCATGAAAATCTATGCCGATGGCCGGGTTGAGGCGCAGTTCAGCGATAACAGCCAGCCCACGGAAATCGCCCGCCTCGAGCTGGTACGTTTTGCCCGCGCTGACGCACTGGAAGGCATGGGCAGCGGTTTGTTCCGCAGTACCGAGGCATCCGGTGAAGCGCAGAGTGGTGCTGCTGGCCAGGAAGGTATGGGCGTGCTGGCACAAGGCCATCTGGAAGGCGCCAATGTCAGCATGATCAACGAAATGACCCAACTGATGCTGGCGCAACGTGCCTACGAGATGAGTAGCAAGCTGGTGCAGACCGCCGATGAGCTGATGGGCATGACCAATAATCTGCGTCGTTGATGCCCAAACGCCACTTCATTCCAGCCTGCATGGTGCTGATGTTCAGCCTGCATGCTGTCGCCGACTCCATCACCGCATCGCTGCGACCGCAAGCAAGCGTGGATGCTGAACGCGTACGTCTGGCCGATCTGGCCGAGCTGCATTGCACGCTGCCGGCTGAGTGTGCACGCCTGGGTGAAATGGCCGTTGGCAGCGCGCCACGGGTGGGCGAATCGCGCATGGTTACGCGCGCCAGGCTGGTCGCAGCACTGCGCCATGCGGGCTATGCCAATGCAGCGCAGATTGAATGGGCTGGCGCGGAGGCAATAGCCATTACGACAGCCAGCCAACTTGTACCTGCTGCACAGCTGGAGCAGGCCGCACTGGCGGTATTGCGCCAGGCCTATGGCAAAGACCAGCTTGATCTGACGCTGACCGATGTACCGGCAAAAGTGGCGGTGCCCAATGGCGCGTTGCAGGTAAGGGGACGTGCGCTGCTGGGCAAGCTCAGGGCGGTGCAGCAGGTCACGCTGGATGTGTCGGTGGATGGCCGGTTCTACCGTTCAGTGCAGGTTGGCGTGGCGATCCAGGCGCAGCGTACTGCCTTCTTTGCCAAAAGCGCATTGACGATCGGCGCCGTTGTCGGCTGCGATCAGTTCGAACAACGCACCGTTGATATCACCCGCTTCAATACCGCGCCTGTTGCAGTCGATTGCTCCGCACCGGTTCGCCTGGCCCGCGCCCTCAGGCAGGGTGACTATCTGGACGAGCTGGCTGTGAAACCGGTGCCTGCCGTCATGCAAGGCGACCGGGTTGCGCTGAATGTCGAACAAGGTGCAGTGCGTTTGCAATCACTGGCAGTGGCATTGGCCGATGGCGACATCGGCAGCGTCATCCAGTTGCGCCCTGTTGCAGGTACGGAGCCCGTGCGGGCACGGGTTAGCGGTAAAGGCCAGGTCATTTTGATAGGTACACCATGATTAAACGGATACTGCTTTCCCTGACATTGCTGCCCATGCTGTGCAGCTTGCCGGTATGGGCGGAAACCCTCTACAGCGAGCAGACTTTCCGCTCCTATGTGTCTGACCGCCGCGCATATCAACCGGGCGACTTGCTGACCGTGCTGGTTGTCGAAAACTCGAGTGCGGCTACGTCGGCCGATACATCTGCAAATCGCAGCACCGATCTTGGCCTCAAGCTGGATGTGGATGATCGCATCCACCACGGCGTAGGTTTGCAGACGGACAATGATTTTGATGCTCGTGGCCGTGTACAGCGTTCTGGCCGCTTGCTGGCGCAGATTACCGTGACGGTTACTGCGGTGCGTGCCAATGGCGATCTGGTTGTCAGTGGCCGCCAGGTACTGGACATCAATGACGAAAAGCAGGAAATCTTCATCACCGGCGTAGCTAGGCCGGTGGATGTGGATAAATCCAATGCGGTTGTGTCATCGCGTCTGGGTGAAGCCAGTATCCGTTACGCGGGGGAAGGTGAGCTGGCCGATCGGCAACGGCCTGCTTGGTGGAACCGCTTTCTTAGCGTGCTCGGGTGGTGATGACGATGAAATTCCGGGCTTTTCTATTGGTATGCCTCAGCTGCGCATCGCTATCTGCATTCGCCGTCACCGATGGTGTACGCATCAAGGATTTGGGGCGTTTGTCAGGTTGGCGTGAAAATCCGCTGGTGGGCTACGGCTTGGTGACTGGCCTTGCTGGTACGGGTGATTCTGCGGGCAACAAGACCACGCGGCAGTCGATCAGCAACATGCTCAAGCAGTTTGGCGTGAATCTGCCGCCCGAGGATGTGCTCAGCCGCAATACGGCGGCAGTGATCGTCAAGGCCAGCTTGCCAGCGTATGCGCAGCCGGGGGACACCATCGACGTGACCGTGACTTCGTTGGGGGATGCACGCAGCCTGGTTGGCGGTAGCTTGCTGCTTGCGCCGCTGAAAGGACCGAACGATCGCGTGTATGTGCTGGCACAGGGTGATCTGGCTGTCGGTGGCTATTCCTACGACATGAATGGCAGCGTGGTGCAGAAGAACCACCCCACCGTAGGCACCATCCCGGGCGGGGGTGTGGTTGAGGTGGGCGTGGGTGTGAAGGTGGTCAACGAGCGCCAGAAGCTGACCTTCGTGCTGGCCGATCCGGATTTCACCACCGCATCGCGCATCGCGGCCGCCATCAATCAGTCCATGGGCCGTACTGTTGCCGCACCGCGCGACGCGGCGGCGGTGGAGATCGACGCGCCCGCCGAGGGCGGTGCGCGCCTGGTGGATTTTGTCGCCAGGCTGGAGCGTTTGACCGTGCATCCTGATAACCGCGCGCGCGTCGTCATCAACGAGCGGACCGGTACCGTCGTTTCGGGCGGTGACGTGCAGATTTCCAAGGTGTCCATTTCCCATGGCGAAATGAAAGTATCCATCGTGACGGACAACAGTGTGTCCCAGCCGACATTCGTCAGTGATACAGGCCGTGGTGTGCGTACCGAGGTGGTTTCCAATTCACGCATTGATGTGGCCGAAAGCGATAACCGTCAGATCGATTCCACCGGCAATACCGTGGCCGACCTGGTGCAATCGCTGACCCGTATCAAGACCAACACCCGCGACATCATTTCAATTCTTCGTGCAGTCAAAGCCGCTGGCGCGCTGCACGCGGATCTGGTCGTTCAATAAAGACAAGGGAATAAAACGCATGCTCGAAAGCATCGGTTCCGTGACGATGAATCTGGTATCCAAGGCGCTGGATGCAGCCAGCCTGCGCCATCAAGCGATTGCCACCAATATTGCCAACGTCAATACGGAGGGGTTTCAGCCCTTCCACGTCAGTTTTGAAGACCAACTGGGTGCTGTGCGCAGCGATGTTGCTGCGGGCCGTGAGATCAGTGCGAATCACCTGGCCGGTATTGCTGCCCGACTGGAACGCGATGCGGCCGTACAGACGCAGGATAGCGGCGCGTCGCTGGATCTGCAAACCGCGGCGCTGAGTCAGAACACATTGCAATACCAGGCACTGCTCAAAGGGGTTTCGCATCATTACGCAATCCTGAGCCTGCTGATCAACGACGGAAAACGCTAATGGATTATCTCAGCGCTTTTGCCATCAGCGCCGCAGGGATGCGCGTCGAGAAAATGCGCCTCGATGTAACCGCACTGAATCTGGCCAATATGAACAGTACCAGGGGAGCCGACGGGCAGCTTTATCAGCCCCTGCGCGTCGTTGCCAGTGCAGCAACGTCCTTCGATGGACATTTTTCGCAAGCAGCCCAATTGCAGGCAATGCTGCCGCAAGGGCAAATCGAGCCCCTGGACGTGGCACCGCGCAAAGTCCATGACCCGGGCCACCCTGCTGCTGATGCGGCCGGGGATGTGGAAATGCCGGCCATCAATCACTTGGGAGAAATGCTCAACATGGCTACTGCGCTGCGTGCCTATGAGGCCAACGTGGTCGCCATGAATGCGGCAAAAACCATGGCGTTGCGCGCGCTGGAGATCGGGGGTGGCGCGTGAACATCGAAGCCTTGACGGCGTTGACCCCGGTAAACCAGATCAAGTTTCCGGAAGTTGGCGGGATCACCTCGCCGGCTACCCAGCCGGGTTTTGCCGCTTGGTTTGACCAGCAGCTGACCCAGGTCAGCGAGAAAATGGCTGTTGCAGATAGCGGTTTGCAACAGCTTGCACTGGGTGATACCAGCAATCTGCATCAGGTCATGATGCAATTTGAAGACGCAAAACTGTCGATCCAGTTGGTGATGCAAGTTCGTAACCGTCTACTTGAAACGTATCAGGAAATGATGCGCATGCAGATGTAAAGGAAGATAGTCAGTGTTGATGCAACTTTGGAACAAATTGGATCGTGTAGCGCGCATTGGCTTGCTGGCCTGCGTGCTGAGCATCGTATTGCTGACCGGCGCGCTGGCCTGGTGGGCGTTGCACCAAGAGGAAGGCGTGCTGTTTTCCGGGCTTTCAGCCCAGGACGCGTCAACCATGGTGGCTGCGCTGGATCAGATGAAACAGCCGTACCGGCTGGAGCAAGGTGGCAGCACCATTCTTGTACCAGCGGAAAACGTCCACAAAGTTCGCCTGCAACTGTTGGGGAAGGATATTCCCCTGCATGGTACGGTGGGTTTCGAGCTCTTCAATAACAGCGATTTCAGCATGACCGAATTCGCCCAGAAAGTGAACTATCAACGGGCGATGCAAGGCGAAATTACCCGCACCATCCTGGCGGTGGAAGATATCCAGACTGCACGCGTGCATCTGGCATTGCCTGAGCAAGGTCTGTTCAAGCGACAGGATGCGAAAGCCAAGGCGTCGGTCAGCCTGACGCTCAAGCCGGGACGTCAGCTTGCGCCAGAACAGATCAAGGGCATACAGCGGTTGGTGGCCGCTTCGGTGGCGGAAATCGATCCGTCTGCGGTGACGATTGTTGACCAGCATGGCGTGGCGCTGACTCGCAGCGGCAAGGAATCTGGCCCTGAAGCGAATCCGGGCGAATCGCTGGAAGTGAAGCGCACCATGGAAAGCTATCTGAAACAGAAGCTGGATGCGGTGTTGGCCAAGAGCTTTGGCGAGGGCAAAGCCATTGCAAGCGTGGACGTCCAGCTGAACGACAAGGCGAGCAAGCTGGTTGTCGAAGATGTGCTTCCCGTGGATAAGGAGCGTGGCACCGGTGTGACCGTACGTGAACGGCAGAATACTCGCCCCAGTGCAGGCCAGGCAGATACTGAGGAAGTCACGCAAAGTGAATACGACTACCAGGTAGGCCGGCGCGTGGAGCAGGTAGAGCGCACGCCTGGCGGTATCGAGCGTATCAGCGTTGCGGTGGTGCTCGAACGCCCGCTGAGCGAGGCTGAGCTTGGTCAATTCCGGGCCATTGTGGCCAATACCGTTGGCTTGGTCGAGGAGCGTGGTGATCGCGTTGCGCTGTATGCAATGGACCAACTGGTTGCCGAGCCAAAAATGCAACCGCTGGATATGTCAGCGCAAGAACCGGCAGCATCCGCACCGCAAGGCAATAAACCTGCCGTTGCCGATGATTGGCAGAAAACGAATATCGCAGTGTTGCTGGTAGTGATTGCCGTGCTATTGGCAGGCCTCTTCGTATGGGCGCGCCGTGGCGCCGACAATGGGGTCGCCACGCTGAGTGATGCCGAGCGGGAGCGCTTGCTGGAAAAGGTCCGGGCTTGGGTAGCACTGGAAGATGACACACGATCTGAAAAGGGCGGCTTATGAGTAGCCGTCGCGCCGCACTGGCATTGCATGGCCTTGCCGAGGCGGATCAATCCTGGATGCTGGCGCAATTGGGTGTTGCAGCGCGCGCGCGCGTGGGCGCGCACCTGGAAGAACTTGTTGCCCTTGGGATCCCCGCAGAGCCATCACTTGCGTTGTCGGCAGGTACAAATAACAGTGCGGCAAAGAACGTTGATCAAGCGGCAAGCATTGACAAGTTGTTGATGGAGCCGACCTGGCTGCTGGCGCTGCTGGTGCGTCAACGCAACTGGTGGTGGCAGGAGGCCCTTCTTGGCCGCATGGATGGGCAGCGGCGTGCTGATCTTGAACGGCTCGTTGCAGAGGATGTACCAGTGGCACCCGCACTTGCCCGCGCATTGTTGCTCCATTGCGAGGAACAGCTTGCTGCTGATATGCCGCGAATGAATGCCACTCAGCATGGAAATTTGCTTGCCGCATTGAAATTGGGGATCAGTCGATGGCGCCGATAATCCGCAAGCCTGCTGTATCAACCGAAAAACGCACGTTGCAACTGCGCAATGCAAATACACAAACCGCTATGCAACGGGAGGTTCCGTCCCCGGCCCCCTCGATTCCGGCCCCTGCTCCCGCTGCAGTCGCGCCCGTTGCATCACCACCCGTGATCACGGCACGTCTGTTTGATGAGCAGGAAATGGATCGCAGGGTTGCTGCTGCTACACAGGTCGTTCAGAAGGAAATTGAAGCAGAGATGGCACAACTGCGTGCCAAGGCCCAGGAGCAAGGTTATACGGAAGGGATGAAGCGCGCACAGGCGCAAGTTGACCAATCCGATGCTGAGCGTGCAAAGCGTTTCGAGTTGCTGCTGACCAAAATTGAGGCCGGTTTGCAGCGGGATGAAAGCGCGCAGGAACGGCTGTCGGTATCCATCGCCTATGAGGCGCTCTGCAAGATTGCCGGAGAGGCACTTTTGACCCGGGATGGTGTGCTTGCAGTGGTGCGGCAGGTACTTGGGCGCTTGCGTCAGCGTCAGGCGGTAACCATTTATCTTGCACCGGATGATCTGCGGCTGGTCGGTGATCCACCCCCTGAATTGGCGGAAACTACACAAGTGACTTGGGCGGCCGATGCCCGGGTCGGACGGGGAGGCTGCCTGATCGAAACTCCGATGGGTGAGCTTGATGCCCGGCTGGAGAGTCAACTACAAATCATTCTCGAGGCATTTCTGGCCGCGCAACGGGCATCGCGCTGATCATGACCTCCGTGTACCTTGAATGTTTGCGTACGCTCGATACTTGCCGCCGGCTTGGTGCAGTCACGCGCCTGGCGGGGTTGAGCATCGAGGCCCGCGGACCGGATGCCCCTGTTGGCGAAGTTTGCGAAATTGTTTCCCGCCACGACGGTAGACGCATACGCGCCGAGGTGGTCGGGCTGAATGATGATCGGCTGATACTGATGCCTTATGGAGATACGCGCGGGATTGCGGTAGGTTCTGAAGTGCTGGCAACCGGGCATTTGCCGGAAATTGGCGTAGGTGATGCATTGCTCGGCAGGGTGATTGATGCGTTTGGCGCGCCAATTGATGACCTCGCACCGCCAGCGGTGAGCGAATCGAGGCCTTTGCGCACCCAGCCAGTCAATCCGTTACGCAGACCACGTATCGAACATGTGATGGAAACGGGCGTGCGCGCCATCGATAGCATCCTGACCTTGGGGCAGGGACAACGCATTGGCATCTTCGCTGGCAGCGGTGTGGGCAAGAGTACCTTGCTGGGCATGATCGCCAAACACATCGTGGCAGACGTGAATGTGATTGCGCTGATCGGCGAGCGTGGGCGTGAGGTCAAGGAATTCATCGAGCAACAACTGGGACCTGAGGGGTTGGCAAGATCGGTGGTCGTGGTCGCCACCGCGGATATGCCAGCCTTGGCCCGGGCGCGGGCGGCTTATGCGGCGACTGCCATCGCCGAATACTTCCGGGATCAGGGCAAGCAAGTGATGCTGACCATGGATTCGGTCACGCGCTTTGCCATGGCCAAACGTGAAATCGGTCTTGCTGCCGGTGAACCGCCGACGGCCCGTGGTTATACGCCCTCGGTATTCACGGAATTACCCGAGCTTTGTGAGCGCTGTGGGACGTCGGATTCCGGTGGCAGCATCACAGCCTTGTATACGGTATTGGTGGAAGGCGATGATTTTAATGAACCCATTTCAGACATCCTGCGCGCAACCCTGGATGGCCACATCGTACTGAGCAGGAAACTGGCGCAAAGTGGCCATTTTCCAGCGATCGATATTCTGCAGAGCGCAAGTCGCCTGCTGCCCGATCTGGCTGCAGCTGACGAATTGAAGCTGGTGCATGAAGTCGTAGCCTACCTTGCGAGCTACGAGAGAAACCGCGAGATGATCGATATCGGTGCTTACCGCACCGGCAGCAATGCCGAGATTGATCGTGCGGTGGGTGTGATGCCTGCGCTACGGCGATTCCTGTGTCAGGGAAAGCTTGAACATGCGCCACGCCAGGCCGTATTGGCTCAGCTCAGGCATGCGCTGGGGGTGACCTCAACATGAACACGAGACAGTTTCAATATGCGCTGCGTCCGGTTCATACCCTGACAGAGTGGGATCTGGCTGAGCTGCGCCAGAATCTGGCTGAGCTGGTTGTGCTTGAGAGCGAGCGGGAAAAAACACTGGCAGCAGCAGCGCAGGATTACCATGCCGCAGAATCGGCAATGCGTGCTGGCCATGCGGCCAATGCGCTGGTTGATCCGGCCCGGCAAAGACAGTGGCATCAATATCTGGGGCATCTGGATCGCAGCGTGGTCAATGCACGCGTAGCACTTGAGGAAGCAACGCGGCTTAAAGAGGCTGCCTTGAATGCAGTGGCAGAAAAGCATGCCTTTCTCAAGGGGTTGGAAACGCATCGTGATAGCTTGTTCGAGATATTCACCCGGGAAATGCACGCACGCGAAGCTAAAGCGATGGATGAAGCGTGGTTGCAAAGCGCAGCGGAAAAGAAGGCGTCGTGATGCGGATTAGTGAAAGACATACAGACATTTTGCAGCAAAACCAAACCGGTACTGCACATGCGCAGAGCCTGCAAGATGCATGGAAAAAGCAATTGGCTATCGCTGATCAGTCACTGCTGGACGGCGTAACTGCGATTAGAAATCCGTTGCTGCAATTTGCGGATCCCAGTGCCGCCAGGCAAGCATTGCCTGAGCGGCCTCTAGCGACTCTACCCCCTGCAGCACGCGTTGCCGCAAGTCGCGATGCATCTCCAACGTTGCAACCGCATACTGACCATGCGGGAAATGTCACCGACGCGAATGAAAAGGCCCGGCCGGACCCCGGCAATGCTGCAGCGACACAGGCACCATTGCAGCTTACCGCCGGAGCGGGGCGAGCAGTTCAACCAGCAGTATCTGCTCCTGAACTGGCAGCAGAAACTGTCGCCCTGCCGACAATGCCTGAAGTGGCTATGCAAATGGCCGGTCTGACTGCAGCCAATCTCATGGGGCCGGTTGCCAGGACGGGGACGATGTCTTCAGCTATAGGCAATATCGCTACGCAATTGGTAGATTCATCCCGGCCTGCCTTAATTGCGCCGCAACAAGTGGGTTCCTTGCCTGAGCTACATCTCGTCCGTACTGATGCTTTGCAAGAAGCAGACGTGACGGACGAAATGCAATTCCGTTCCGGTGCTAGCCAGTCGTTACCTGATGCATTGAAAAAGCAGCACCTGCATCTGGTTGAAAATGAAGATGGTCAGGTACACCTCTGGCTGCGGGATAACGCACTCAGTGAATTTCAACAAAATGCGGTCTTGCAACGCATACAGTATGACCTTTTGCGCTCGGGTAGCTGGTTGGCGCAGGCGACGATCAATGGCAAACCAGTCTTTGAAGCCAAGCGCCAAGCAAGCTACCTGGAATACGCAGCTTTGAGTGACGCAGAACAGAACGTTGATATGCCGAATAATTTCTCTGGCCTTACCAGCCGTATCCAAAGCGAAAAAATCTGATCATGGCCACCGAATCCATCTCCGCTGTTTCTTCCAACCTGCAGGCCGCCGGGCTGGGCTTGCAGGATCTGCTCAAAATTCTGCTGACCCAGCTGACTTATCAAGATCCGCTCAAGCCGATGGATAACCAGGAGTTTGTCGCTCAGATTGCCCAGTTTTCGGCGCTCGAAGCCAATCAGCAACTGAATACCAAGGTAGATCAGCTGTTGAGTATCCAGTCGACCACGCAGTCGATCGGATTGCTGGGCAAGACGGTGGATGTAACTAACCCCAATGGTGGCTCCGTCGTAACAGGGCAGGTTTCCGCGCTGGCCTTTGCTGATGGTGAGCCCCGTATCACGGTCAGGCAGGCAGATGGGCAGGTGGTGAGTGGTATCTCCATCGCACAGATTTCCGCTGTTCGCTAAGCAATCACAATTAACTGGAGCGCATGATGCTCGATTCGATTTTTATCGGTATGGCTGGCTTGACCAGCTACTCACGTGGCTTGAAAACCATCAGCAATAACGTGACCAACCTCAACACCCCTGGTTTCAAGACATCGCACCTGCAGTTTGCAGATATGTTTTACCAGGGTGATCAGGCTGGTTCGGGCGAACGCAGCCAAGGGCAGGGTGTAAGCACTTTTGGATCCACGCTGAGTTTTGTAGCGGGTGATTTCCGGTCTACCGGCAATCCGCTGGATATTGCAATTGACGGCCGAGGGTTTTTTGTCTTGCGTGATAGCAACGGCAATCTGACTTACACCAAGGCAGGGCAATTCGAGTTTGATGACAAAGGTATTTTGGTCAACCGGCTTGGCGGTGAAAAAGTGCTGGCATTTGGCACGGATGGTTCACTGCAGGAAATATCGCTGAAAGGGCTTGATACCAATAAACCCCAAGCGACAACCTCCGTGGCATTCAAGGGCAATCTGTCCAGCGCTGATACGGAACATATCCTCAACAATGTGGTTGTCTACGATAATGCAGGTGCAGAACATAATCTGCAGGTGACCTTCAATGGCAAGACTGAAGATATTGCCAGCGGCGAAGTCAAATGGGATTTGACCATCAAGGAGGGTGGTACAACCTTGGCAACGGGCCCTATCAAGTTCAAGAATTCGGTTCCCATGCTGGGTAACGATAGCCTCAGTCTGACCTTCAATCCTGTTGGTGTCGCGTCATCGACAGCTGTTTTCAAGCTTGGTATGGATGTGACTGGCTACTCTCTGGGTACCGATTCTTCACTGGTTCTGGGCACCAAAGACGGCTATGCAGTGGGCAAACTTGTTGGTCAGAGTTTCGATGAGGAAGGCCATCTCGTTGTCAGCTACTCGAATGGCCAAACTGCAAAGCCATTCCAGGTAGCTTTGGCGCGATTGAGCAGTCTCGACAGCCTGGAACAGATTGGTGGTAATCAGTTCAAAGCAAAGAATGCAGATCTGGTTTCATACGGTGTTGCCGGCGCAGGGCAGGAGGCGATTCGCACGGGTGCGGTGGAAATCTCCAACGTTGATCTGTCCCAGGAATTTAGTGACCTCATTCTGATGCAGCGTGGGTATCAGGCTTCCTCGCAAATGGTGAGTGCCGCCAATGAATTGATCCAGCAATTGTTCGAAATGAAGGGCCGTGGCTAAGTGATAGTACGACCTTACCAGTTATTCAGCGAAACAGCGCTAAGCCAGGTAAGTGATATGGTGAGCGCTGCAATGCATGCATGGACCCAGAATTGGGGCGCGCAGTTGCCTGGCACGATTACCGCCAGCGCGGCCCAGCAGCCGATACAGGCAACGTGGTCACAGTGGCGGGGAAGTGATGGTCGCCAGATATGGATCAATGTGCCAGAGGGCATGGCGCAATGGTGTGAGCGCTTGCTGTTTGCTGATATGAAGCAACGATCCGGTGCTGACCGGCACGCGGGCTCCAGCATTACTCGTGCAGCTGCTCAAGATGGGCTGCAGGCGCTGTTACACAATCTGGCCAGCGTGGGTGATGCGGCGCCGGACTTGGTGTCATTTGCCGGCGAAGTAAAGGAAATCAGCCCGGTTGGTTGCTTCACTGCGGGGTCCGGCGCATTGACAGTGATATGGCAGGCCATGCCTGGCAGGCCGGTGGTTGTGGTTTATTCCAGCTTATTGCCAAGCGGACGTGTTCGTGCTGGAGAGGGCGCGTTGACTTCGTTAAAAATCGCGTTGAATGCACAGCATCTACGCATTTCAGTTGAACTGGGCATTGCAGAAATGACTTTAGGCCAGCTCGAAAGCCTGCACGTAGGCGACGTCATTCGCCTTGACCGCTGCCTCACTGATGCCCTGCCGATTCTTGACGAGCACGGACAACAGCTATTTACCGGGCATCCCGGTAAACAGCGTGCTGCACGTGCCATCGAAGTACAGAAGTAGAAGTGTTAACCAAGTGAAGGGAAGTACCTTGAACAAAGAGCAACAAGCCGCTGCACCCGGCACAGAGGTGACACAGTTGATCGAATTGCCAGAGTTGCATCCCAGTGCAAAGGCCAAGTCACCGCTGGTAGGCTCCAGCATGGATGTCATCCGCAACGTCAAAATACGCCTTTCGGCAAGGTTGGGCGAAGCCGAACTTTCGGTTGGCGAGCTGATGAGCCTCAAGGAGGGTGAGGTACTTCCCCTTGAGCAGCTACTGGACGATCCGATTGAAATCTTGCTGGACGGGCATGTTGTTGCCCGGGGGCAACTGGTTGCTGCAGGGGATTGTTTTGGTGTTCAGCTGACTGAATTACCGAAGCGGGAAGATTGATGATCAAGGTGTCGTTTTTTGCATGCCTTGCGTTTGTCTTTGCTGGAACGGCATGGGCAATCGAACCTGCTTCCGGAGTGGCATCCGCAATTCCATTCAAGGCCGTCTCATCCGAAGGAGATCTCGCTGCTCGTGTCCTGGGGAGCTTGGTCTGCGTTGTGCTTCTGGGATTGGCAACGGTATGGGTGTTGCGTGGACGCTGGCCAGCTTTGCTGACGCAAACCAAAATCAGGCCGGGGCAGGTGATGCGCATCGTCCAGCGTATGAGAGTGTCGCCCGCACACAGTCTGATTGTCGTTATTTATCGCAACGAAGAATTGCTGTTTACGGAAAGCGCACAAGGTTTGCAATTGCTCAAAAGTAGTCCATTGCCGCTTCAGCAGGAAGAGTAAACATGAGGATACGTAATCGCCTTGTTTTCTCCGGCCTTGCCTGTTTGGGCCTTTTGCTGGTGCCGTCAATGGCTTTATCCGCAGATCTGTTGACTTTGCCGGGTGTGCAGATTGGTGCTGGCGGATCTGATCAGGCATCAACGGGTTTGAAATTGCTGCTCGCATTGACGGTTCTGAGCTTGGTGCCAGCCATCCTGATTTCAATGACCGGGTTCGTCCGTATCGTCATCGTGCTGTCATTGTTGCGCCATGCGCTGGGGATGCAGGAAACCCCGCCCAATACGGTATTGATGAGCCTTGCGTTGTTCCTCACGCTTTTCACCATGTCCCCGGCGTTGACGCAAGCCAATCAGCAGGCATTTCAGCCCTACCTGCAAGGCAAGCTGGCTATGGCAGCTGCGATAGAGAAAGGTGTTGAACCATTCAGGGAGTTCATGATCCGTCAGACGCGTGAAGAAGACTTGGCGTTGCTGGTAGAAATATCCAAAAGTCCACAGCCACGTACCATGGCAGATATCGGTAATTTGCAATTGATACCAGCCTTCATGCTGTCCGAATTGCGGACTGCCTTTCAGATCGGTTTTGTGATTTTCCTGCCTTTCTTGTTGATCGACCTGATCGTTTCTGCAATCCTGATGGGTATGGGCATGATGATGGTGCCACCGGTAACGATTTCGTTACCGTTGAAATTGCTGATGTTCGTCATGATTGATGGATGGAATATCGTAGTTCGTTCGCTTCTTAGCTCATTCCATTAGCCGTTCTTGCTTGGTTCCCTAGCAACGTGCCGACCAAGAATCCCCTGGCGTGGAAAGCCATTGCACCGGAGCGCGAAACAGCGCTCTGGCAAGCACGTGATCAAGCGGATGGCATAGCACGTCAGCAGCTTGCTACGCTCTATCTGCCATTTGCCAAGATGATGGCTGCGCAGATTTATGCCAAACGCATAAATAACGAAATCGAATTCAATGAATATCTGCAATTGGCGTCGTTGGGTTTGCTTGATGCCATCGACCGTTTCAAGGTAGACGCCGGCGCCCAATTCACGACTTATGCCGAATATCGGATCGTTGGCACAATACGGAACGAGCTTGAAGGATACACGGAGCATCGACGTCAGATTGCCGTTCAAAAACGCATCAGGGAGCGCATCTATTCACTCAATGCGGACGGTGCAGCAGTGGAAGGAGAGGCACTCGAACGTTTGGCACGCATCGCTATCGGCATGGCGATGGGAATGCTGCTTGAAGATGAGCGCTTGTGTGCATCTGATGATGAAGCGGCTGCTCCCGTTCTTGCATACAGCTCCCGTGAACTGGCTCAGCTCAGGCAGTGTCTGATGCAGCTACTTGAAAATTTGCCGGAGAACGAGAGGGCGGTTATCCGTTACCACTATCTGCAACAGCTCGAGTTTACAGACATTGCTGCGTTGATGAGCTTGAGCAAAGGACGTATCTCTCAATTGCACCGATCCGCCCTGGAGCACCTGCGCGAATCAGTGGCTCGGCTGAAAACTTCGGATCTGGCTTGGTAATCAATCTGATGGTGGGATGAGCTGAATAATGGCTGATTCAATGTCCGCCTGAAGTGTTGGCTCCCGCATCATTTGCTCACAGATTGTATCTACCATCTGGTGAAAACCTGCATCATTGGCCAGGGTTTCACCCAACTCAGCCAGTAGCGTAGCCTCAATGAAAGCGGCAAAGACTTTTCGCGCCTTCCTTGGATCATCGGGAGTAATGGCATCAAGCCGTGCAACCAGCTTGCGCTCAAGATCCCCCGCTTGCTTGGATGGCGCTTTGAGTTTTTTGTCACGGTTGCGCTGATGACTCGAGGCTTTGCCCGCACTGCCAGCAGATATCTGCTGGCGTAGCAAAGCCAGAATGGCTGGTAAACGACTGACTGGATCAACGCTCATTGGCAGGCCTCTTCCACGGCAGGAACAGGTCTGCCACTTTCACGTTAATGCTTGTATGAGCCATTTGACAGCAAGGCGTTACGGACGATCTGTTGTATTTGCTCTGGATTGCTGGCGTTGAGTGTGGCAAATGCGCGTTGAACAACCTGCTCCACTTCGTGCTGGTTGCCACTGGACTTGGCTTGGAGCAACGCGATGAATTGAGCTGAAAGCCCCTCGGGCGCAAGGCGATACGCACGTTTGAGCAAAGCTTCTGCATCGGCAGTACGCCCTTGCATCGTGGCCACCACAGCCATGCCGCCGTAGCTCTCACCAAAGTTGCGGTCAAGATCCAATGCCTGCTGGAAGCAGTTCTCTGCTTCGGATAGCCGCCCCTCAATTAGATGTAACCATCCGTATGCATGCCATGTGCCGATGTGGCCCGGCATGAACATGACCGCCTGTTCGAAAGCTGCTGCTGCTTTCGTCATATCACGCAGGCTGAAACTGGCAATGGCGAGCCCAGACCATGCGCGGCCATCCCTTGGACGATTGCCAAGCAGCTGTTCGAACCTTGCGCTGGCGGCTGCAGGGTTTTCAGGAATTTCCAGGGTACCCTGCACGACTTGCGCATAAACCTGTTCAGGTTGACTGGCGAGACTCAACTCACTCCAGTGGCGTGCGCCCTCAAGATCATTGTCATCGAGGCACACCAAGGCAAGCAGGCCGGCTACCTCGGCGTTATCCGGTGCTGTTGCGAGCCGCAGTTCTGCATAACTGCGCGCCTGTGCAAGCTCACCTAGTTGATGCAGCGCAAGGATCTGCAAACATGCGGCATAAGGGATATCTCCCCGTTCATTTTCTGGCAATTGCAGCAACTGGTCCAGGCATTGCTGGAACTCGCTGCTAGCGTAGTGAGCATATGCCAGGTTGTAACGCAGGGCAGGGGTGGCTTGCCCTGTTTCCAGCAAGTTCTGAAATAAAACTTTTGCCGTAGCCTCATCGTTTTGGCTCAGCGCAAGCAGCGCGCGCTCGTACATCAGCGCGGCATGTGCAGGCCACCTGGCCAATCCTTCGTCCAGCAATGTCTCCGCCTCTGGTTGCTGCCCTTCGGCCAACTGCAGCTTGACCACGTCCAGCAGCAGATTGATGTTATCCGGGTCTTGGCGGAGATAGCCAAGGTGGCGTGCTATTTTTTCAGATTCAGGAGTCATTGCAATATCAATAAATGGATGAAAATAACATCCAGATCCATGGCTTAGCTGCGGTAGGCGGACAGGAATACATGCTCATCGCTCGCGTCGCTTCCCGAGCCATCTGCAGCCCCATTCGCCTGCGTGGTCAACTGCATCTGAATGACGTTGTTCAGGATGCGCTCCATCTCGGCCTTCAGAGGGACATTGTCCACGGGGGTGGCCAATCCTTGTTTGAGCGCCGCTTCTGCATCGGCCAACGAATTCTGCTCAAGCGCCAGCAAGCCTTGGCGGAAATGTTTTAAGCAATGGTCTGCAGGCAGAAAATCCAGTCCTTGCCATGATGCTCGCGCCGCATCTGCTTTGCCGGATGTAAGTTGCAACAAGCCAAGTTGAAATACCGCGATTTCAAAGCCTGGATCCAGCTCGATGGATTGATGCATGTACTGTTCTGCATCCACATACATGCCAATTTGGGCGTACTGCGTACCCAGCAGGAACGAGGTACGTGATGCCAAATCTCCCGGGTGCGTCAGTGCCTGTTTCAGATAGCCGATCGAGAGATCGTAACGCTCGCGATTGCTCGCCTCTATTGCCAAGTGTAGTAGCTCATCTTCGGTCAACACTTGACTTGGCTGAGATTCATTCACGGTGGTAAGCCTTTTTTAACTAACTGCAAGAAATCAAAACTGCCATCGCTGCTGACAACGTATCCATTGCTAGCGGGCATAGTTTAACGAACACAACACCTAGATGCGCATTATCCACCTTAAATCAGTTCTCATCGAGACCGGGGCAGACCATTTGGGCATCCCAGTCACCTATCGTACTGCCACTACGTATCCATCAACCCGATACCAACCATCAAGCGTGATAATTCTAGATTATCACGCCTTGTTTTTCTTTAAAAATTACCACGCGTTCGGGTTTGTTTGGTATGTAATTACATATTACGTATCATGGTACGAAATTCACCGAAGGAACGAACCATGGCACGTAGCGGCGTCTATAAATCTGAAGTTCAACGGGCAAGGGATAGCCTGGTCGCCCAAGGTAGAAAGCCCTCGATTGATGCTGTGCGCGTGGCTTTGGGTAACACCGGCTCCAAAACCACGATCAGCCGCTATCTGAAAGAGTTGGATGAGGAAGAGGGGCAAGCCCTTGGTGCCACCGTTGCAGTGAATGACGCGCTGCAGGACTTGGTTGGGCGGCTGGCGACGCGCCTGCATGGCGAGGCGGACGCCAGAATCGAGGCTGCAAAAAACGAATTCATGCAGCAGCTTCATGAGCGGGATGCCGCAATCGCGCTTGGAAAGCAGGCCAATCAAGCACTGACCACCCGTTTGAACGCTGCGGAAGCTGAGTTGCAGGCCACGCAATCCGAACTGGAAATCGGCCATCAAGCCCTAATCGAATCGACCGTGCTGGTCAAGCAACTGGAGCAGCAAGTGGCCGGATTGAATGCCCGTCTGGAAGATGGCCAACAGCACCGCGAATCCTTGGAGCAGAAGCACCAACATGCGCGAGACGCCTTGGATCACTACCGCCAGTCGGTTAAAGATCAACGTGAGCAGGATCAGCGCCGGCATGAACAGCAAGTCCAGCAGTTGCACCTGGACAGCCGGCAACTACGCGATACCTTGCTCGGCAAAGGCGAAGAAATCATCGAGCTCAATCGTGAAGCTGCGCGGCTTGCGTCGGAATTGCAGCATGCGAGGGAAGCGATCCGCCAGAGTGAAGTCGCTAAACACAGCATGGCCAAGGAGCTCGATGCCCTTCAAAAACTGGCCCGTGATCGAGACGTGCTGGAAACACAATTGCAGCGATGCCATCAAGACCTGGCGAACGCACTGGAGACCGGCAAGCACCAGCAGGCCGCCATGGAAATTCTGGAAGAGCAGCTGCACGCCAAAGACCTGACGCTTGCCGACATGGGCGGCAAGTTGAGTTTTTTCGAGCGCAGCTTAGAAAAACCAAGCTCAGTTCAACATACGAGTTCTTAGTAGTGAAATTTCATAGCAGTCACAAGCCAGCTTGGTGGCGGACGGTCGGCTAAACATTGGTTGCGCGGGCAAAGCGACCGCGGCGCCGGTTGGAGTTGGAGTAAAGCGTAAAGCTGCGGCTGGCACTTTGCGTGGGCATACATTGCCTACTAGGAACAACATCATGCAAAAAAAAGTAACAACTTTATGCAAACGGACGATAGCCCCCTAAGCTTGCGTAACGCAATAAGCAACTTTACATAATATACATTATGCGAAGTTTAGAAGACGGGTTTGCGTAATCTTTACGGGGGCGCACGCCAACCCAAAGTTGACGACATACTGTTGGTGACGTAACAGGATTTTCGTAACCAAAGCACCGCATGCGTCTTGCTGTTGATGTTTCCGGCCGACCCAAGATGTCAATTTTCCGTAGGTGGGATTCCTACGGTCAATACAGTCACTTCCCCCTAAAAATTGCAATCCGCAGCGTGCAAGGTCGGGTTGATGTCCGGGTAGACCAGATGCGCGTATGTTTGCGCCGTATCGGTCTTCGCCGGTCTGGAACAGGGGAAGCACATGAAAGGTTGTTTGAAGATGATCGGCTGGGGGTTGATTGCGATTGTTGCATGCCAGCAGGTTGCGGCAAGGCCCCTGCCACGCGCTGCAAGTGCGGTGGCAAGCGCGCCAGATGCGCTCACAACAGCAGAAGCCCGTCAGGCGCTGGATGTACTGCAGAATGACAAGAAACGCGCCGAGGTCATCACCACATTGCGTGCAGTGGTCAAGGGCGCACAACTGACGCCCGGAGTGCTGGCGGAAGAAAGTGCCTCTGCTCCGGCAGCCGAAGCTGCCTCCGCGCCCGCTTCGGCACCAGTACATATCGGTGCGCTGACCAAGGACAGCCTGCTTGGCCAGGTTTTCCTGCATGTATCACAATGGCTGGATGCGGCGTCTGTGCGCGCAAAGCGCACGCTCAATACGCTGATCGAGTTGCCGCATGTGGGGCAATGGTGGCGCACCACGCTGGCGTCGCCGGCCGGCCGCCAGCTTTTCATCGATGCGCTGCAGGTCTCGGTACTGGTGTTTGGCGTGGCATGGCTGATCGAATGGCTGACTGGCTGGCTGTTGAAACGCCCCAAACGTAAGCTTGCGCAGCGGGGCCGTGGTACGCGCTATACGCTGGCAACCAGCGATCCGGCTGATCCTGCACATGTGACCGATGCCCGGGCAGCAGGCATTACCTCACTACCGCGGCCGGTGCATGCGCAGGCTACGTTTGCACAGCGCTTGCCCTACGCGCTGGGGGCATTCCTGCTCAATCTCGTACCCGTTGTAGCATTTTTTGCCGCCGGCAGCGTGCTGCTTTACTTCGTTTCGAACAATCAGCCGGCGGTACGGGAATTCGTGTTGGCATTGGGGAACGCATGGATCACGCTGATGATCATCTTTGCGGTGATCTCCCTGCTGGTCGCACCACAAACGCCGAACCTGCGGCTGCTGCATATCGGCGACGAAGGCGCACGCTACGTGCATACTTGGCTGACGCGCATTGCCCTGGTCGTGGTCGTCGGTGGTGGCGCAGTTGTCGCAGCATCAGCACTGGGCTTGGGTGATGATGCCCGTGATGCGCTGCTCAAGCTATGCACGCTGGTCGGCCATGTAATGTTGCTGGTGATGCTGCTGCGTTCGCGCATCGCCGTATCCGGCTATATCCGGGGCGACACCACCCGCCAGGGCGCGCGTGCCCTGCTGCGGGACTGGCTGGCGGATATCTGGCCCGTTGCGGCGACAGCATTGATCACCGGCATCTGGGTGGTAGGTGCGCTGGGAGTGGATAACGGGTTTGAAAAACTGCTGCATTTCCTGGCGGTGACTGCTGCCGTGCTGGTACTGGCCAGAGTCATATCGATCGCCACCATGGCCATGCTGGGGAAGGTATTCCGGGCCGGCCACGCCGAAGATGCGCCATTGCACATTGCCCGT
The DNA here is from genome assembly GCF_009848685.1 of Andreprevotia sp. IGB-42. Lineage (GTDB taxonomy): Bacteria > Pseudomonadota > Gammaproteobacteria > Burkholderiales > Chitinibacteraceae > Andreprevotia. The sequence continues at coordinate 281,918 of NZ_WXTX01000006.1, read as the reverse complement.
GCCAGCCGCTACTTTCCGTTGGCACAGCGCATTGCCTACGTGATCATCGCTATCGGCACGGTGTTTGCGTTGCTGGAGGTATGGGGCTTCGAAACACTGGCCTGGCTGCATACCGGTACCATCGGACCGCGGGTGCTGTCTGCAAGCATCACCATCATCGTGTCCTTGCTGGTTGCATTGTTCGTGTGGGAAGGCGTCAATCTGATCGCGGAAAGCCGGCTGAAGCGCTGGAGCGATGCCGGTGATCGCACCCGTAGCGTGCGGCTGACCACCCTGCTGCCCATCATCCGTACAGCAGTCTTCATTGCGGTGGTGCTGGTAGTGGGGCTGACCACGCTGAATCAACTGGGCGTAAACACCGCACCTTTGCTGGCCGGGGCATCCATCGTCGGCGTGGCGTTGGGTTTCGGTTCGCAAAAGCTGGTACAGGACTTCATTACCGGCATTTTCCTCATGATGGAAAATGCCATCGAGGTGGGTGACTGGGTGACGGCTGCCAATGTATCGGGCTCGGTTGAAAAGCTGTCCATACGGACTGCCCACTTGCGCTCTGGCGATGGCTCGCTTGCCATCGTGCCATTCAGTGCGGTCACGACCGTGATCAACAACAACCGTGGCCTGGGTAATGCGGCGGTACGGGTATCGGTAGATGCACAGGAAGATCCGGATCGCGTAATCGAAGTGCTGAAGGAAATCGGCGCCGGCATGCGCAACGATGACGCCTTCAAGGATGCCATGCTGGGCGATCTGGACATCTGGGGGGTGGACGCAGCAGATGGTGCAACTTTCACTATTGCCGGGCAGATCCGCTGCCGCGACAGCAGCCGCTGGAGTGTCCAGCGCGAATTCCTGCGCCGTGTGGTGCTGCAGTTCCGGGAACAAGGCATCCAGCTAGCCAACCCCAACCGCAGCTTTATCGTCAACCCGGCTGCGCCTACCTTGCCCCAGCCGGCACCAGTTATCTCCACAGCGCCACCGCCGACGACGGTAGCGCCCTCCTAGACAACAGGCAAAAAAGAGCCGGGCCATGCATCGCATGGACCCGGCAAGTTGCTGCTGCACAACGCTTGACCTCAGTTATCTGCCATCGCCAAGGCAATGAGCAGGTTCAATATCGCTTGCAGCCCATACTGCGACCACGCCGTACGCAGGGTTGCGTCATTTTGCCGAATTAGCTTGCCACGTCCGAAATGGTTAGGGCACTTTCACCATAGTTGTAATTTGTTGGTGTTTTCCAGTAATCAGCAGTTCATTGCCCATATTCACATTTTTTGCCGGAACTATTTGCCAGCCGGCAAGAAATATGCAATCGGTATAAGCCTGTCCGCCCTTCTCCCGCCCAGAAAAAGACACACACCTACAGGCAATGAAAAATGCATGGCGCATGCTTGGACCCATGCAGATCGCAGGAGATAGCCATGCCCAAATGTCATATAAGGAAAGCATTATTTCTGGCTGCAAGCATTTATTGCATTGGCCTGCCTGCTGCCCAAGCCGATAGCCCCGAGCAATTGCGGGAACGCTATACCGCATTGGGTAGCAAACTGCAGAACAATGCTTATGGCAAGCCGATCCACATTGAATCCAGCCAATTGGATAACCGCCTGCGTGGCGATGTGTATGCAGTGCTCAATGCACGCTTCGACACCTTGAAAGAAGCACTCAAAGCGCCCAATACCTGGTGCGAGATCATGATCTTGCCGATCAATGTCAAGTATTGCCATCCTGAATCGGACAGCAACTCGACGGATCTCTCGGTATTTATCGGCAAGAAAGAGACTCAGGATCTGGATGATGCACATGAACTGGCTTTCCATTACCAGCTTGAGCAGGCCACACCCAACTACTTCAACGCGCGACTGAATGCGCCATCCGGCCCCGTCGGCACGCGGGATTACCGCATACAGCTGGAAGGCACTTCACTGCCCGATGGCAGCAGCTTCATCCACCTGTCGTATTCGTATGGCTATGGCACCACGGCCAAGCTGGCGATGAAAACCTACTTGGGCACCGTGGCAAGCAACAAGGTCGGTTTCAGCCGGGATGGCAACGACTATGTTGACGGTGTGCGCGGCCTGATCGAACGCAATACCATGCGCTACTATCTGGCTATCGAAGCTTATTTTTCCGCGCCAGATCGAAACCAGCTTGATCGTCGTCTGGAAAACTGGTTTGCCGCCACGGAAAAATATCCGCGGCAGTTGCACGAAATGGAATGGCGCGAATATCGTGACATGAAGCACGAAGAATATAGTCGCCAGCAGCGGCCCCTTGCAACGGTCAACTGAACAGCAAAGCCGGAGCCGGAGCCGGAGCCGGAGGCAAGCTGCCGCGCTTTAAGCCTGCTGCGGACAATGCTTGAGGGATCCGTCCTACATCCATAAAACTGGCCGCCGCTGATGATGTCGAAGTCTGCAGATTGGTGATAAGCAAGGTCATGTCAACATGGTCTGCGCTTTTGCTATTTTGCTGACAGGCAGCATAGGCTGCGGCCGCGCCAGCAAGCATGCTGGGCGGCCACCCCTTAAACCACAGGTCATGAACTGGCGATGCGTGCCATCGGGCCCATTCTGACGCATTGACCAAGCTGATCAACCTTTCAAGTGACAGGGCTGCAATGACCAACAAAACACTGGGTATCCTCTACGTTGAAGACAGCGAGATCTTGAGCTCCACTATCGTCGAGTACCTGCAGGAACTGGAATTTGATGTGGTTGCCGTATCAAGCGCTGAAGAAGCAACGGCCATGCTGGAGCAGCGATCGTTTGACGTGCTGTTCACCGATGTTGGCTTGCCAGGGCGTTCAGGGGCGGTATTGGCAAAAGAAGTAACTGCCATGTACCCCGGCATGCGTATCATCCTTGCATCTGGCTATGACCTGAGTCAGCAGGCATTCAGTAGTAACGTTGTTTTATTGCCCAAGCCTTTTGATCTGGATGCAATAGAGCGAGCGCTTACCCTGCCCTGCTAAGGCAACGGTTTTCCATATGCTGGCTGCACACGGGTTTTTTGCTGCGTCCTACATCAAGATGGGCATATGTCCTACAAAGAACCACTGATCCGGTAAGCGAAAATCGGTAGCTGATTTTTCATGCTTCCGAAATGGCCCCGTGCCTTTCGCACCTACTGGCACTCATATGACCTCCTCTCCCAGCCATCCAGAGCTGCACCAGAAAGCATTCCAGAACATCCTTGCCCGGAATGTAGGGTTGCCATTGATTATCGCCATGGTCTCGTCCGCGATATTCATAGCGCTGGTTTTCTATCTGATGTCGGTCAGCCGTTGGGTGGATCATGCCGATCAGGTAATAGGCCGCAGCAATCTGGCATTCAAGCTGCTGATTGACGGGGAAACCGGTTTACGCGGTTTCGTAATTACCGGCAAAGAAAACTTTCTGGAGCCATACGATAATTCAACGAAAAACTTCAGCAAAGAAATAAAGGCTTTAAAAGTCCTCGCGGGAGACAATCCTGGCCAAGTCGCACGGCTTTCCCGCGCTGAAGAGACCTATCGCAAATGGCATGTTTATGCCGAAAAACTGATCCAACTTCGCCGGCAGAACGCCGGCATCAGTCCAGCCGCTGAAGTCACGGCCGTCGTCACCTCCGAAGAAGGCAAGATGATGATGGACGAGATGCGCGGCTTTCTTGGCGATGCAATCCGGGTGGAAGAAACGCTGCGCACCCAGCGCAGCGAGCAGGCCAACTCCACCATCGTGATGCTGGTTGGCATCACCATCGCGGTGGGCTTGCTGTCGGGTATTTTCCTGGCGGTCAACGGCCGGCGGCAGATGCGGGCACTCTCCAATGTGTATGGCGAAACGCTGGACAAGCAACGCAGCCATGCGCAGGCGCTGGAGCGGGAAAGCTGGCTGAAAACCGGCGATGCACGTCTTGCAAACGCCATGATGGGTGAGCAGAGCACGCTGCTGCTCGGCGACAACCTGCTCAAGTTCCTGGTGGAATATCTGGGGGCCACCGTGGGCGCGGTGTACGAAAGCCGTGATGGCGACAACTTCGTACGCGTGGCCGACTATGCGTTCTCCGCCCACGCACAGCTGGCCAAGGCCATGTTCCGCCGCAAGGAAGGCATTACCGGGCAGGCGGTGGCGGATCAACGCGTCATCGAGCTCGATCAATTGCCCGCTGATTACATCAAGGTGGGGTCTGCACTCGGCGATACCACGCCGAGCAGCGTGCTGGTGATTCCTGCTGCGGGCACGCGCCACATTACTGCCGTCATCGAGCTCGGCTTTTTGGGCCCCCTGCCACCGCTGGCCGGCGAACTGGCGAGGCTGATCAGTGGCAATGTGGGCATGGCATTCGATTCTGCGCAATACCGCGAACGGCTGCAGGAAATCCTGACCGAAACGCAGCGCCTCAATGAAGAGCTGCAAACGCAGCAGGAAGAGCTCAAGGTTGCCAACGAGGAGCTGGAAGAACAATCGCGTTCGCTCAAGGAATCGCAGGCGCGCATGGAAAGCCAGCAGGCCGAGCTGGAACAGAATAACGACCAGCTCGAAGAGCAAACCCAGGCATTGATGCAACAGCGCGTGGAGCTGGATCAGCGCAACGATGCGCTGCGCGAAGCCCACATGACACTGGAAAGCCGCGCCGAAGAGCTGCAACGCGCCAGCCGCTACAAGAGCGAATTCCTCGCCAACATGTCGCATGAGCTGCGCACACCGCTCAATAGCTCGCTGATCCTGTCCAAGCTGCTGGCCGACAACGACGGCGGCAACCTCACGCAAGAGCAGGTGCAGTTTGCATCGTCGATCTATTCTGCCGGCAATGATCTGCTGACGCTGATCAACGACATCCTCGATCTATCCAAAGTGGAAGCGGGCAAGCTCGATATCTGGCCGGAAGATGTACCGGCAGCACGCTTGGTGGAATCACTGAAGCAGACCTTCCTGCCGCAGGCGCTGGCCAAGCGGATCGCCTTTGAAACCGAGATTGCCCCGGATGCACCGGCCACCATCCATACCGATGTGGCCCGTGCGCAGCAGGTACTGAAGAACCTGCTCTCCAACGCCGTCAAGTTTACCGAACATGGCACGGTGCGCGTGGTGGTCAGCGGCAATCCGGCGGGCGGCTACAGTTTTGCGGTCAGCGATACCGGCATCGGCATTGCGCCGGATCAGCAGGCCACCATATTCGAAGCATTCCACCAGGCCGACAGCGCCGCCAACCGCAAGTACGGCGGCACCGGGCTGGGATTGTCCATTTCCCGCGAGCTATCCACCCTGCTGGGCGGCCACATTACCGTGGAAAGTACGCCCGGCAAGGGCAGTACCTTCACGCTGGCACTGCCAGCCCGTATCGAAGTGCGCGAGCATGACGAGCAGGCGGCGGAGCCCTTGCCCAAGATCGCGGCCGTGCCTGTGGCAACACCGCCGCAGCCAGCGCCCAAGCCAGCCGAGCCGGCGCTGGAAGACGACCGTTCGGACATGAACAAGGATGCCAGAACGCTGCTGATCATCGAGGATGATGTGGCATTCGCACAGGTGCTTTACCAGATCGGCCATGAACGTGGCTTCAATTGCCTGCTGGCGCAAAACGGCACGGACGGCTTCAGGCTGGCGCAGGACTTCGTGCCCGATGCCATCCTGCTGGACATGAAACTGCCCGATCATTCCGGCCTGACGGTCTTGGAACACGCCAAGAACGACCCGCGTATCCGCCATATCCCCATCCATGTCATTTCCAGTGCGGACAGCACCAACGCCGCGATGCAGATGGGCGCGATCGGCTACGCCAGAAAGCCGACTGACCAACAGGCATTGCGCGATATCTTCGCCCGGGTCGAAGCCAAACTCTCGCAAAAGACCAAGCAGGTGCTGGTGGTCGAGGATGATGATCTGCAGCGCGAAAGCATGGTGAAGCTGATCGGCGATGATGACGTGCAGATCACAGCAGTTGCGCTGGCAGAAGACGCGCTGGTCGCGCTGCGCAATACCGTGTTCGATTGCATGGTGGTGGACTTGACCCTGCCGGACATGGCTGGCCACGAATTGCTCAAGCGCATGGCCAGCGATGAGCTGTGCGCGTTCCCGCCGGTGATCGTCTACACCGGGCGAGTGTTATCGCGCGAGGAAGAAATGGAGCTGCGCCGCTACTCGCGCTCCATCATCATCAAGGGCGCCCGCTCGCCGGAGCGCCTGCTCGATGAAGTCACGCTGTTCCTGCACCGGGTGGAAAACCAGCTGGCGCCGGAACGGCAACAGATGCTGCGCGTGGCGCGCAACCGTGATAGTGCTTTCGAAGGTCGCACCATCCTGGTGGTGGATGACGACGTCCGTAACATCTTTGCACTGACCAGCGCATTGGAGCATAAGGGCGCCAAAATCGAGATCGGCCGCAACGGGCGCGAGGCATTGGAAAAACTCGACAGCAATGCCGATATCGACCTGGTGCTGATGGACATCATGATGCCGGAAATGGACGGTTACGAAGCCATGCGCCGCATCCGCGAGCAGGCACGCTTCGTGCGTCTGCCCATCATCGCGGTAACCGCCAAGGCCATGCGTGATGATCAGGAAAAATGCCTGGAAGCGGGTGCCAACGATTACCTGACCAAGCCGATCGATCTGGACAAACTGCTGTCGCTGATCCGGGTCTGGATGCCCAAGATCGGGAGGGGGTGAGCGTGTATCCGGCCAGTGATTTCGACCTGGAAATGCGCCTGCTGATCGAAGCGATCTACGGCAAGTACAACTACGATTTCCGCAATTACTCCGGGGCATCGGTCAAGCGCCGTATCGAGCATGCATTGCTGCAGATGGAATGCCGCACGGTATCGGCGCTGCAGGAACAGATCATCCACCAGCCGGACCGTTTCGGCGTGCTGCTGCAATACCTGACGATACCGGTGAGCGAGATGTTCCGCGATCCGGCCTATTTTCTGGCCATACGGGAAAAGGTGGTGCCGCTGCTGCACACCTATCCGTCAATCAAACTGTGGATTGCAGGATGCAGCACCGGTGAAGAAGTGTATTCGATGGCCATCCTGCTCAAGGAAGAAGGCCTGCTCGAGCGCACCATCATCTACGCGACCGATATCAACCCGCGCAGCCTGCAAAAGGCCGAAGATGGCATCTTTCCGCTCGATACCATCCAGCTGTTCACCAGCAACTACCAGAAGGCGGGGGGCAAGGGTGAGTTTGCCGATTACTATACTGCCGCCTATGGCTCTGCACTATTCGACAAGAACCTGCGTCGCAACATTACTTTTGCCGACCATAGCCTGGCCACGGACAGCGTTTTTTCCGAGATGCATTTCATCTCGTGCCGCAACGTGCTGATTTACTTCAACCGGGAGCTGCAGGACCGCGCATTCGGCCTGTTCAGCAGCTCGTTGGTGCACCGCGGTTTCCTCGGGCTCGGTTCCAAGGAAACCGTGCAGTTCTCCAGTCACGCGGCGAGCTTTGAAGCGTTCGACCGGCAAGAGCGGATTTTCCGGAAAACATGATGCAGCCCGTTCAACACAATCTTCCGCAATTCGTTGTACTGATCGGTGCTTCCGCAGGTGGGCTGGAAGCATTGGGGCGCATCCTGCCGGTGCTGCCCGCGCATTACCCGGCCGCAGTGGTGGTGATGCTGCACCAGGCAGCCGGCAGCCAGAGCCTGCTGCCGGAAATCTTTGCCCACCGTGTTGCCCTGCCGGTGAAAGAGGCCGACGACAAAGAACACCTGCAGGCAGGAACGATCTACTTCGCGCCGCCCTCCTATCACCTGTTGCTGGAAAAAGACGTGAGCTTTTCACTCAGCAAGGATCCACCCGTGCATTTTTGTCGCCCCGCTATCGATATACTGTTTGATTCTGCCGCTGATGCTTTGGGGCCGCTGGCGGTCGGCGTACTGCTATCCGGTGCCAACGAGGACGGCGCTGCCGGGCTGGCCCACATCGCCCGCGAGGGTGGCGTGACCTTGGTGCAACGCCCATCCGACGCACAGATCGACACCATGCCAGCCAGCGCACTGGCCCTGTTCACGCCCGACCACCTGCTTTCCGCTGCCGATATCGGCAAGCAACTTGCCATATGCAATATTGGGGAATGCCGTGGAACCCGTTGAAAAAGTACACCTGCTGCTGGTGGACGACCTGGTAGAAAACCTGATCGCGCTGGAAGCATTGATCAAGCGCAACGATGTCATCATTCACAAGGCGACATCGGGCATCCAGGGGCTGGAACTGATGCTGGAGCACGATTTTGCGTTGGCACTGGTCGACGTGCGCATGCCGGGCATGAATGGCTTCGAGCTGGCCGAGCTGATGCGGGGTACTGAAAAAACCAAGCATATCCCTATCGTGTTCGTCAGTGCGGGTGGCAAGGAACTCAATTACGCGTTCAAGGGCTATGAGAGCGGCGCGGTGGATTTCCTGCACAAGCCGCTGGACGTGCATGCGGTACGCAGCAAAGTGAACGTATTCATCCAGCTGCATTGCCAGAAGCGCGAAATGCGCCAGCAGCTGGAAGCGCTGCAACGCAGCAAGGCCGAACAGGAGCAACTGCTGAAGGAACTGCGCAAGACGCAGGATGAGCTGGAGGAAGCCATCCGCGTGCGCGACAACTTCATGTCGATTGCGTCGCACGAGCTGAAAACGCCGCTCAGCTCGCTCAAGCTGCAGACGCAAATGCGTGCACGCCATGTGGAGCGCGGCAATGACGACGCCTTCAGCATCCCCAAGGTACGCAAGATGGTGGAGACGGACGCCCACCTGATCGACAACATCGTCAACCTGATCGACGACATGCTCGATGTCACCCGCATCCGCGGTGGCAAGCTGTCGATGCAGCCGGTGCGCTTCGATCTGGCCGAGCTGACCAAGACGGTGGTGGAGCGTTTCCATGAGCAACTGGTGTGCGCAAACGGCAGCTACGAGCTGGTGCTGGAAAGTGCCGCGTGGGGCATCTGGGATATCCAGCGTATCGAGCAGGTGATCACCAACCTGCTGACCAATGCCATGCGCTATGGCGCCCATAAACCGGTGCGTATCGAGGTACGCCGACTGCCGGATGGCGTTGCGCAGCTGCTGGTGCAGGACAATGGCATCGGCATTGCCAAAGCCAACCAAGACCGGATATTCCGTGTATTCGAACGTGCCAACAATGACAACACCGCAGGTGGCCTTGGCTTGGGTCTATATATTGTCGGACAGATCGTGGATGGGCATGGCGGCCGGATCCGGGTGGAAAGCGACGAAGGCGCTGGTGCAACCTTTATCGTCGAGCTGCCGGAAATCCCCGCGCAGACCGGGGTGGCCCGGCTATCCTGAGCAGCCTGCGGCACCACGGCGGTGGTCATTGCAGTGGCGACATTCCTGCTGTTCTCGCTGCGCTACTGTTGGGTAGCACTGAACAGAACGTGCAAGCACAAAGGCTCACCAATCTTGCAGATAGCAGGAGGGATTTTCCGGATAATTCATCCTCTGCCCCGGACCGGGGCAGCGGTAATAATGCCGGCTCCCGCAGCTCGACTTGCGATTCCGGCAACAGTTCGGATTCCAGCTGCGATTCGGGTTCATCATCTTCAGATTGGGCGCTGCATGATCCGGCAACGGGCAAACCCACTGCGGGCCTCATCCAGCGCCCGCCCGCCATGCCGGATAAGCAGCTTCTCCGCCTTGCGGCCTTTCACGCTGTCGGCATCTTCTCGAATTTCGGCACCTCCGGATCCAGGTAATCCCAAGCGTGGCCGGCATCGGTCCAGGACACCAGTTGTGGCCGGTAGCGGCCGGGGTCATCAAGACTGGCCGGCGTAACGATGAACACATCCGGCATGGCCGGGAATGTCAGATAAACCGGTGAACCGCATGTCGGGCAAAAAGCGCGCTGCTTCACGGTTCCGCCATCGCCGATGGTCTGCCAGTGGGAAGCCTCGCCTTCGACCTTTATCTGGGCCGCAACAAAAGTCAGGTGTGATTGATGCCCGGTACCGCTATCGCGCTGGCATTGCCTGCACTGGCAATCAACCATGACGGCCGGTTCGCCAGAGATCTCGTAGCGGATCGCGCCACAGGCGCAACCACCGGTATAGGATGTGCTCATGCTCTTCTCCCTGCTCTTCAATGCAACGTTGGTGTAGAAGCTGTTTCGGTAACCACCGTATCGAGTTTGCTGACCACCTTCTTCCAGCCTTCGCTCATGTTGCGATAGGCGGTGTCATTCTTCGGCAGCACAAAACCTTCATGCACCAGACGCAGGCGTGTGCCCGCGTCCGTTTGCGACAGGGTGAAGGTAACCACCGTTTCCAGCTTTGAGCCGTAGCCATCATTGCCTTCGTGACCACCCAGCCACGCATAGGACAAGCGCTCATTCGGCACGACTTCCAGCACCTCACAATGAATGATGCCGTCCCATTGACCCGCTGGCGTGGTCTGAAAAGTGAAATGGCTGCCAACCACAGCTTCGAATCCTTGCGGAGCCATCAACCAGCGCCCGATCAGCTCACCGCTGGTCAATACTTTCCAGATGAGCGCCGGCGCATGCGGAAAAATCTCGTCGACCACGATGGCCTGGGTCTGCGGCGTTACGGCTTGGTTCATGGGTCGATTTCCTTCAGCAGGTTTCTCAGGTTGGCAAAGCGTTCGCGCCAGAAAACACCATAGTGGCTCATCCAGTCAGCCAGCGGCGCCAAGCCATCCGGTTGGGCGCGGTAATAAACATTGCGGCCCTCGGGGCGCTCGCAGACAAGGCCAGCCTGTTTCAATGCCTTCAGGTGCTGCGAGATAGCCCCCTGGGTAACGCTGCTGTTACGGGTTAGCTCGACGACGGTGATTTCGTCCGAATTGACAATGCGCTCGAACACTGCCCGCCGGGTAGGGTCAGCAAGTGCACGCATGACAGCAGTGATGGTCTCTGTTTCACTCATGGAAATACAATAGTAATGACTAATCAATTAGTCAATGCTATTTGATAACTACCCGAGATGAGCCGGAAACATGATTGTCGCTGTTTTGCGTAGCCCTGATGGTTTCGGCAATGTGAATCGCATTCCGCCCTTCGCGGCCCAGTGTCGGCGCATGCCGACATGGCAGCCTGTGATCTGCCTGCACAACTTAGGCTGGTCCCCTTGCTGTTTTGATCATTTGCAGCCCACACACTCTACCCATTGTCCTACCCGGTGGAGCGCCCTATGGCCGATGGCGAACTGACATCCGCTGCATCCTGTAGCACCGTACCAACCATTGAACCCGATTCTTCCTCGCATTCCTCCTACCAGGCGCAGCGGCGCTCGCTGCTGCTGGCAGTCGCGGGGGCGGCTGCGATGACCATGCTGCCACGCTGGCTGGTGCCCATCGCCGGTGCGCAGCCACCGGCTACCGCGGTAACAGATGACCTGAACAAATTCCTCAGCCTGTCGAAACTGCTGACCGGCAGGCCGCAGCTGGATACCACCGTGGGGCAGCGGCTGTATGCGTTGCTGGGCACCACCGATCGCGGTTTTGCGCATAAGGCGGCGCAGCTGTGGCAACAGGCGCGGCTGCTCAAGCCGGCAGATGCAGCGGCACTGCAAATGGCCGTCAAGAATGATCCGGCATTGTCGGCAACGCTGATGAGCATCGTCGGTGCGTGGTATCGCGGTGGCACGCTGGGTACGCAGCCAGGGCAAAGCAGCCGGGTGGTGGCGTACGAGATGGCGCTGGGCAACAACGTGGTGCGCGATGTGGTGACCATCCCCAGCTATTGCCGCGCCGCGCCCGGCTACTGGAAAACCAATCCCGCGCTGAAGCCGGGCCAGGCCGTGGTGGCCTGAGCAACTCATGGAAGCGCATCGTGGCAAATACTGAATCTGCCGATATCGTTGTGGTTGGTTCTGGCGTGGCCGGCGCGCTGATTGCGCATCAGCTGGCCAGCAGTGGCGCATCGGTACTGTTGCTGGAAGCCGGTCCGCGACTGGAGCGCTGGCGCATTGTGGAGAACTATCGCAATACGCCGTTCAAGGATGATTATTCTTCGCCCTACCCGCCTGCCGTGCATGCACCGCACCCGCAATACGCTCCGCCTAACGATTACCTGATCCTCAAGGGCACCCACAAGTACAACTCGCAATACCTGCGGGTGGTGGGCGGTACCACCTGGCACTGGGCGGCGGCCACCTGGCGTTTCCTGCCGGTGGATTTCCGCATGCAGTCCACCTATGGCGTGGGGCGCGACTGGCCGCTGGCGTATCAGGACCTGGAATCCTTCTATGCCAAGGCCGAGATCGAGCTGGGCGTTTCCGGCCCCAACGACGGCACCGATCTGGGCTCGCCGCGCAGCCGCCCTTACCCGATGGATGCATTGCCGCTGTCGTGGAACGACCAGCGTTTTCAGGAGGTGTTGGGCGGTAACGGTTTCCGGGTGGTATCCGAGCCGGTGGCACGCAACAGCCGCCCCTACGACACCCGCCCAACCTGTTGCGGCAACAACAACTGCATGCCCATCTGCCCGATCGGCGCCATGTATGGCGGCATCGTACATGTGGAAAAAGCCGAGCGGGCCGGTGCGCGCGTGCTGGCCAACGCGGTGGTCTACAAGGTGGAGCTGGACGCCAAAGACCATGTGGCGGCTGTTCATTACAAAGACCCGGCCGGGGTATCGCACCGGGTAAGCGGCCGGCAGTTCGTGCTGGCCGCCAATGGCATCGAGATACCCAAGCTGTTGCTGATGTCCACCGACAAGTACAGCGCCGGCGTGGCCAACCGCTCTGACCAGGTGGGGCGCAACCTGATGGATCACCCGGGCACCGGTGTGACCTTCCTTGCCAACGAGGATTTATGGCCTGGCCGTGGCCCGATGGAAATGACTTCTATCGTCAACCTGCGCGATGGCGATTTCCGCAGCGGCTACGCCGGCAAGAAATTGCACCTGAACAACGGCGCGCGCGTGCGCCAAGCCACGGAAACGGCGCTGGGCATGGGCCTGGTGGGGCCGGCGCTGGATGCGGAAATCCGCCGCCGCGCGGCACGCACGGTCAATATCAACAGTTTCCATGACATCCTGCCCAACCCGTACAACCGCATCGTGCCGAGCAGCAGCCAGCGCGATGCGCTGGGCCTGGCCCGCCCCGAAATTACCTACAGCATCGATGACTACGTGCAGAAAAGCGCCGTGCATACGCATGAAGCCTACGCGCAGATTGCCCAGCTGTTTGGCGGTACGGAAATCTATTTCGATGACGAATTTGCCCCCAACAACCACATCATGGGCACCACCATCATGGGAAGCGACGGCAACAATTCGGTGGTGAATGCCGATTGTCGCACCCATGACCACGACAATCTGTGGATAGCCAGCGGCGCCGTCATGGCCAGTGCGGGCACCGTCAACTGCACGCTGACCATTGCCGCGCTGGCATTGCGCATTGCCGATGCCCTGCAGAAGGAGGCCGCATGACATCCCGCCTGCCCACGTTGCTGCTTGCGGCCTTGCTTCCCGCTTTGTCTGGCGCTGCGGCATGCGCAGCGGATGCCGATGTCGAACGGATCAAGCGCGGCGAATACCTGACCCGTGCTGCCGATTGCATTGCCTGCCACACCGCCGAAAAATCCCGCCCGTTTGCCGGTGGCTACGCACTGCAGACGCCGCTGGGCACGATTTATGGATCGAACATCACGCCAGACCAGGAAACCGGGATCGGCAGCTGGAGCGACGATGATTTTTACCGTGCGCTGCATGATGGCATCGGCAAGGACGGACGCCATCTTTATCCGGCCATGCCCTACAGCGCATATACCAAACTGAACCGCGACGATGTACTGGCCATCAAGGCCTACCTGTTCAGCCAGCCTGCGGTGCGCAACCCGGTGGCGCAAACAGGGCTATCGTTTCCATTCAACCAGCGCTGGGCCATTGCCGGGTGGAAAGCCATCAACTTCACCCCCGGCCCGCTGGCCGTACCGGCCGGCAAGGACGTGCAATGGACACGCGGTGCGTATCTGGTAGAAGCGCTGGGCCACTGCCAGGAATGCCATACGCCGCGCACTGCCACCTTCGGGCTATCCGGCAAGAAGCGCTACGCCGGCGGCGAGATCGACGGCTGGCAGGCTTACAACATCAGCAGTGATCCGCTCAGCGGGCTGGGTAGCTGGAGCGATCAGGCGGTACTCGATTACCTGCGTACCGGCAATGCCGCCAACCATGGCCAGGCAGCGGGGCCGATGGCCGAAGTGGTTGAAAACAGCCTGCGCCATCTGGAAGAAGCCGATTTGCGCGCCATGCTGCGCTACCTGCGGGAAATCCCGCCGGTACACGATAGCCGCGACAGCAAGCCGCGCATTGCCTGGGGCAACCCGGCCGGGGATGAAGCCCGCCTGCGTGGTAGCAGCGGCATCAGCCTTGGCAATACCGCAGGCAGTGCCGCCGAGCTCTTCAGCGCCAACTGTGCCAGTTGCCATGGCGCCAGCGGGCAAGGCAGCGAAGATGGCTACTACCCTGCACTGCTGCACAACAGCACTACGGGGGCACGTGACCCGTCCAACCTGATCCAGGTGCTGCTGCATGGGGTAACGCGCGACGATGGCAAGGATGTGCGCTTCATGCCCGGTTTCGGCGATACGCTGGATGATGCCGAGCTGGCGCAGCTGACCAACTATGTACGCAGCCAGTTCGGTAACGCACCGGCAGCGGTCACCGGCAAGGATATCGGCCAGCGGCGCGCCGGTAATGCCGGCAAGCCCTGGCTGCTACAGGCAGTGCTGGTAGGCGCCATCCTGCTGCTGGTGATCGTGCTGGCCTTGCTGCTGCGGCCACGCCGCAGCAAACCGGTGCGCATCGATATCGATGTATGACCTGGCAGTTGCCGCTGAGGCAACGACCGGCCAGCTTCCCCTTTCGACCCGCTCTGCGGGTCGTTTTTTTGTCCTGCGTTATCCCACAACGCCTTCAGCAGCGCGCTGATCTTCCTGCTGGCGTGCATGCCCCACAATGCGCCACTACTCTGCAACAGCGACAAGCAACATTCATGAACCCTATGATCCATTTCGACAAACCCGTACACACAGGCGAAACCGAAGCCTGGCTGCCGCAAAGCCTTGCCACGCTGGAAGCCGCACTTGATTACGTGTACGTGAAGTTCAAATCCGGTGCCAAGGTGCATCGCCCCACCTGGGCCAAGGTGCATACGCAGCTGAACCAGGCTGTAGCCAACCCCAGCACCGCAAATCTGCATGCAGCACGCGCCAGCTTGCAGGAAGCGCTGGCCACCACCGCCATCCGCGCGGAAGCGGAACTGGCGTTTCCGCTGCATGGCATGACACCGCTGTGCGGCCGGGCGATGTATCACACTGCTTGCCGTTGAACGCGGGCAACACGGTGGCCCGGCAATGAAACACCAACTGAGGGCTCACCCGGGGCCTGCAATCAGCGACTGAGATAATTGCAATCCGGGGCGACGCTGCTACGCTGCGGATCTGGCAGCCTCACCGATCCGGGTGGATCCCACATCGCTTGGCTCGCCAGCCTTGCAGGCCGCTTTATGGCCAGCGTTCGAGCGCACGATCACGGTATCCGACACCGAGCAGTTGCAGGCAAGATCCTAATCTATCCCTCCAGTTCGCAAGCGACATGCCGTTCACCAGAATTGGCCTTGTTCATGATGAAACGGCCAGCGCATCGTTTTTCGCCTGGAATCCGACAGCACTGAACCGTTTTTTGATCCGCGCCTTGTAACCTGTGGTGTCGTCCAGATGCAATGATTCGCCTGCAACCATCCAGCGATGGCGGACTGCACAAGGTGGTAACAGGCGCGGGCCGATCTGGCGCCAGTCTTCATTACTTCCGCGGAATCCGTCCGTGCAAACACCAGCATGCGCTGGCGCAAACATCAGCCTTGCACCATCTGAACAGCGCTTCGTGCTTGGGCGTATGGCCAATCGAAAGACTGCTGTGATGCGCTTCGTTGGCAGTCAACGCAATGATGCGTGCCTATGGGGAAACGACAAACTCTGCATCGATATCTGCTGGCCGGGCCACTTGGCGCAATACCCTGACGATTGTGCCTGCCACGGGTAGCCGTTAGCTTTATCCATGAAAAAACCGGACCCTGTGTCCGGTTTTTTCATATGCCCACATCGCGCGGCAGGCAATGCTATCGGGGATGCCCGCGAAGCAGCAAAGGCAACAGGCCATGCATCATTGCTTGATCAACCCGCAACGATCAACGCGCAATCACATCGTGCTCGCGTACCACCGTCACAGCCACAAGCGGCCGGGTGCCTACGAGGCCACCAACCACACCAGCAATGGCGCCCAGCAACATGGCTAGCGCCGTATACAGGGCGGTTTTTGCAGCAGCGGATGCTGCTTCGTCCGATGCCACCTTCAACTTGCCCTGGGCATTGCGATAATCTTGCTCCCATTGTGCAACGCGCTGATCGGCCTGTTGTTCGGTCAGGTGGGTGCGGCCGGCAACCAGCTGCACCAGCGCCTTACGGTCTCGTGCGTATTCGTCGCTGCCCGGTTGATCACCCACCATGCGCGCCACCGCATGGCGGATATCGGCATCCGCGACGATGAAGCGCGCAGCGCGGGTTTCGCTGGCGACATTGGCAGCAGCGATTTCGCTCTCCGATCCATCGGGCGGATTTTGCTTGAGGAACGCCTGCACTTCCCGGTGCACATCCAGCAGCGCTTGCTGCGACGGATCGATCTCGCCATAGCTGCGCCGTTCCAGCCGGCTGGCATCGATGGTGACGCCGGCAAGATTGGCACTGGCCAGCACACTGCGCGCCACGGTGGTGGAGACCGCAATCACCATGCCCACCCCCAGCACCGAAACCAGTGCCCATACCAGGAAACCACGCAGTGCACCATCACGCTTGTCGGTGGTGTGGGACAACTTGGCTGCAGTCCAGCCGCCCAAGATCAGCGCGATCAGGCTGGACAGGCCCCACCACAATGCAGTGCCCAGGCCGATCACTGCTGCGGGCGGTGCATTATTTGGTAACGTGCTGCTGGCAATACTGAACCCCAGCCCTGCGCCCAATACGGTAAAGAAAAGCTGCACGGCAAAGGTGATGATCACGCCGGCAAACACCGCGCCCCATCCGGCACGTGGTGCGCCGCGATTGGCATTGTCGTAGAGGGCTGGGTCGCTGGCGACGTCGAGGGTGATATGGCTCATGGCTGATCCTCATGGTTGGATGACGCCCGCCCTGTGGCGGTTCTGCTGCCATTTCACGCTTTTGCCGGGGATACCAATGCCGGACTGATCAACCGCCGGGTGTGAGCCTGTGACGATACTGCTGCCAGCAGCGGCCTACATGTGCGGCTGTGCTGCTGCAGACTGCTGATGGGCGGAAATGGCAACGTGGCGAATGGTTCCCCATCGGGCTTTGCCATTCGCCACTTTGTGCCACTTTCCTGCCACCGCAGCGCGGGTCAATGCAGGGTTCTGTTGCCGTGCATGATCATTGCGCCGGTGGGGCTGCGCGGTGGCAGCCTGGAAAAGTACGGTGCATCCTGGCCGGGATCTACTGCCGGATCGATGCGCTCGTCTTCACGGCGGCCCGGTGGCCGTGGCGGCACGCCCACCGGCACCGGATCTGGCGCGCCCGGCGGCAACGGGTCGGTGATCGGCGGATCAACGATAACCGGGTCGATTTCCGGTGGGCGCGGGTAACCAGGCTGCGCCGGCGGCTGGGTGGCTGGCGGCGTGGTTTGCGGTGGCGGCAGATCCGCCGGGCCGGGATAGGTACCTGGTTGCATGAACCAGGGAGCAAGGTATGGCTGTCGGGCGCACACCGGATGTTGGGCATTCATGAGGCAGCTCCTGCGTAAACGCATTTGGTGCAGCTATCGTGAACTCCTCGGCACGACGTTACCGTAGGCAGAACACCGATAAGACGGTCGGATGCGGGAGCGTGTGCATGCCCGCAGTGCGACATCCCGCTGCGGCACTGGCAGGGCTTCCGTCGCCTCACACAGAACAGGACAAACACCGGCAACACGATAGCGCCTGCCACTGACAGGCATCGCTGCGCGCCGCAATCACGATGAGATGATTCCCCCGGCATGCATCGCCTGCCGGGGAGGTTTTCAATCGAAGGAGGCGGCAATGGAACAAGGGCGGATGGAAGCGGGAGAAAGCGCATTTGCCTGGTGGCAGCGCGGCATCGTGTACGAGGTATACCCTCGCTCATTCCAGGACAGCAATGGCGACGGCATCGGCGATCTGAACGGCATCCGCCAGCGTTTGCCTTACCTGCAATGGCTGGGCGTGGATGCGTTGTGGATACCCCCGGTGTATACGTCACCGATGGCGGATTTCGGTTACGACGTCAGCAATTACTGCGACATCGAGCCCATGTTCGGCACGCTGGCCGACATGGATGCATTGATCGCAGATGCACACGAGCGCGGTATCCGCATCATTCTGGATTTCGTGCCCAACCATACTTCCGATCAGCATCCGTGGTTCGTGCAATCGCGTAGCAGCCGCGACAATCCCTATCGCGATTGGTATATCTGGCGTGATGCCAAGCCCGATGGCAGCCCGCCCAGCAATTGGTGGGCGCATCTGGGCGGCATTGCCTGGACGCTGGATGAGCCGACCGGCCAGTATTACCTGCATTCCTTCCTGCCCCAGCAGCCGGACCTCAACTGGCGCAATCCCGCCGTATTGCAGGCGCTCAAGCAGCAATTGCGCTTCTGGCTGGAGCGCGGCGTGGACGGCTTCCGCATGGATGCGCTGATGCATCTGTACAAGGATGACCAGTTCCGCGATAACCCACCCAACCCCGACTGGCTGCCGGAAAAACAGGCCGAGCATGATCAGGTGATTCCGCTGCACACGCTGAACCTGCCGGAAAACCTGCAGGCGGTTGCCGCAATGCGCAGCTTGCTGGATGAATTCGACGATGATCGCATGATGCTGGGCGAGCTCTACCTGCAGACCAAGGACCTGGTGGCGTATTACGGCGAGCGCGGCCGTGGTGTGCAGCTACCAACCAACTCCACGCTGATCCTGCATGCATTCGAACCGGCACAGATCAAGGAAGACATCCGCGATTACGAGTTGGCGCTACCCGCCTACGCATGGCCGAACTGGTCGTTCGGCAATCACGACCGGCCACGTTTTGCCACCCGCGCCGGCACCGATCATGCGCGCTTGGGCGCCATGCTGCTGCTGACGCTGCGCGGCACGCCCATCATCTACTATGGCGACGAGCTGGGCATGACCGATGTACCGGTGGCGCCGGAAAACCTGCAGGACCCGTTCGAGAAGCGCTCGCCCGGCAAGGGGTTGGGGCGTGACCCGGTACGCAGCCCCATGCGCTGGGATGATAGCGAGCACGCCGGCTTTTCCACTGCGCAGCCGTGGTTGCCGGTGGGCGACGGCTATCAGGCATTGAACGTGCACCAGGCACAGGCCGATCCGCATTCTCTCCTCAATCTGTACCAGCGGCTGATCGAGTTGCGGCGCACGCATATTGCACTGGCGGTGGGCAGCATCACGCTGCTGGAGGCCCCTGCCGATATCGTGGCTTACGTGCGCGAGCATGCCGGTCAGCGCATTGCCGTGGTGCTCAATTTCTCCCGCAAGGCGCGTGCGTATTCCCATCCGCTGTTTGCGGATACCAAAGTATTGATGACCACGGATGGCATGGAAGACCAGTTTGGCAATGCGCTGAAGCTGTCACCCCTCAATGGGGCCATCCTGCAGTTGCGTGCAGCACCGCCGATTCCGGTCTTGCTGTAGCGGCGGATTTCAGGCTTTGGAAGGCAAAGAAACGGGGTGCGATGGCACCCCGTTTTCATCTGGCCGAACCATGCCGCCAATCTAGGCCAGCCGGAGCCGATCAGAACGCCACTTCGATGATTACCCCTTCATGTGCGCGCAGTGCGAATGCCTGATCCACCTGCTCACCCTTGCGATCAAGGAAGCTGGACAGCAGTACCTTGCCAGAAATCAGGTTGTGGTGCGGCACCGGGATATCGTTTGCCGTGAAATTCAGCAACACCAGCAGGCGGGCATTGTCCTGCTCGCGCAAGAAGCCCAGCACGCCATCGGGCGTGGAGAAACCGCGATAGCTGCCGATGGCCAGCGCCGGTTGCTCGCGCCGCAATGCCAGTAGTGCGCGGTACAAGCCAAGCAGCGAATTACGCTTGGCGGCTTCGCCCGCTACGTTGGTGGAAGGATAATCCGGTGCCACCGGCAGCCACGGCGCTGCCCCGCTGAAGCCAGCATTCGCTTCATCCGACCACTGCATCGGACTGCGCTCCGGATCGCGGCCCAGGCCCTTGCCGGGCTGTTTCTTCTCGAACGGATCCTGCACCAGTTCAGGCGGTACATCGATATCGTGCATGCCGATTTCATCGCCGTAGTACATGGTGGGCGTGCCGCGCAGTGTCAGCAGCAGCATGGCGGCAACGCGTGCCTGGTGCTTGCCGATACGGGTGAGGATGCGATGATTGTCGTGGTTGCCCAGCACCCAGTTGGGCCAGCCGAACGGCGGCAATGCGGTCTCGTAATGATCGACCGCGGCACGGATTTCCTCGGCTTTCCACGGCAAGGCGATGAGCTGGAAATTGAATGGCAGGTTCACGCCATCGCCACCGGTGCCGTAATAGGTGACCAGTTTTTCCACCGGCAGATAGATTTCGCCCACCATCATGCGCTCGTCGTACTCATCCAGCAGCTGGCGCATCTTGCCAATCACCTGATGTACTTCGGGCCGGTCCGTGGTGTAGGTGGTGAGCGTCATGTTCTGCTCACCCATCGATTCGTTGTATTGCGGATTGGGCGGGTTGGCGCGGAAGTCTTCGTCCTTGATCAGGTGCCAGATCACATCCACGCGGAAACCGTCCACGCCGCGATCCAGCCAGAAGCGCATCACTTCCAGCATGGCCTGCTGCACCGCCGGGTTACGCCAGTTGAGGTCGGGCTGCTCTTTCAGGAACGCATGGTAGAAATACTGGCCGCGCTGCGCATCGTATTCCCAGCCGCTGCCGCCAAAACTGGACAGCCAGTTATTGGGTGGGCCGCCATCCGGCGCCGGGTCGCGCCAGATATACCAGTTGGCCTTGTCGTTATCGCGTGATGCACGCGATTCCGTGAACCACGGATGCGCATCCGAGGTGTGATTGGGCACGAAATCGAGCACCAGCTTCATGCCGCGGCCATGCACATCCGCAATCAGCGCATCAAAATCGGCCAAGGTGCCGAACAGCGGGTCGATGTCGATATAGTTGGAGATGTCGTAGCCGAAGTCAGCCATCGGCGACGGGTAGATCGGCGATAGCCACACCGCATCCACGCCCAGCCATTGCAGATAATCCAGCCGCTGACGGATGCCGGCCAGATCGCCGATGCCGTCATTATTGCTATCCTGGAATGATCGCGGGTAGATCTGGTAGATGATGCCTTTCTGCCACCATAGATGTTGGTCTGTCATGGGTTCACCTTGCTGTATTGAAAACGGATACCCCGCCGGCGCCGCAGGCGGGGTGTAAAGGGGGCCGGTTCAATGCACCCGGTTCAATGCACGATATGGGCAAGCCTTTTTGCCCGTCGCATGCGCGGGGCGACGGGCACGAACTGGGCAGAGAGCTGGCGGCTGAAGCGCGATAGCGCATCGCTTTGCATGGTGCTCAGCTTCATCAATCGTGCTTCGAAATCCGCAGCGGACTCGCACCAGCGCGCCAGATTGGTAAGACTGCCGCCGTAACCATCCACCAATTGCTGTGCGCATTGGCGCAGCGCCTGCAACAGTGCCAGTTCGACATGCTGGCCGGTATCCCGGGCCAGCATGGCCTGTACGCGCGCCGGCTCTGGCGTGCACAGCGCGCTGGCGAAGGCCAGACCATGGGCCTTCAACGCGCGGGCAGCCTGCACGCCGTGCTTTTTGCCGCCCTCGCCTTGCAGGAACGCGGCCAGAAAATTTTCGAAGATGGCAGCTTCATCCAGTGGATGGCTGCGCCGGGCATTGCCAGTACGGGTTTGCTGCAGGTGCTGGACGGGCATCGTGCTTCTCCTGGCTGGGCCGAATCACTCCCACTCTATGTGCTTTTGCCACGCGGGTTTGACGGACAAACACCGATAGCCTTGTCACCTTTTTGCCCCTTTTTGCCCGCATGCGTGTCACAGCAAGGCTGACAACACCGCTGTCATACAAGTGCAACGGGCAAGGAATGTCTGACATGGCCTTGAGCGACATCCACGATGGCGGCAGGGCCGCTGCCTACAGGCATCGGGTAGCGCGCTGCCTACACTGGATGCATATGATCTGGTGCACTGGCCTGGCCGCGGTTGCGGCGATGTCACCGCGCCGCAGCTGAAGGAGAACCGCCATGGCAAGCATGTATCCACAATCCCCCAATCCCGCCAACAGCCGCGCTGCGTATGCAGACGAAGTGGCAGAAAATCGCCACCGCAGCGGCGCACGCGTGATCAATGCGCCGGCATTCCAGGCTGGCGGCCCAAGCCCCAACCTGCTGCTGGCCGACGCACTGAAAGGCAACGAAGTGATCAATACCCAAGGCGAACACCTGGGCGAGATCAAAGGCATCATGCTTGACGTGGGCAGTGGTCGCATCGTGTATGCGGTACTCGCCTTCGGCGGGTTCTTTGGCTTGGGCAACAAGCTGTTCGCTGTGCCATTCAGCGCGTTCCAGATCGACATCAGCAACAACCTGCTGGTGCTCGATGAAAGCCGTGATCGGCTGAAAAACGCGCCCGGGTTCGACCAGGATCATTGGCCGAGCCTGGCGGACGAACGCTGGACCAGCGAGGTCGATGCGTTCTACGGCCTGCCCAAGCGTAATCGCTGATTGCGCGCTGGTTGATGGTAGTGAACACGGCGCCTGTGGGCGCCGTTTTGCATGGTGAAACCAGAATCGGCAGCTCGCCCACAGCAGTTGCCGGAGGAATCCGACATAGCGCATTGCCGTAGCTTCCTACAATCGCCACCAGGTCTGCAATTGGCTTACCCGCATCGAACAGAGGAGCTTCATCATGTCCCAGCCCATTGGTACTGAACGTACCGGACAAACCGCTACCCCGCAGCTGGCCCCGCAACAGGTGCGGCTGGAAGTGCTTTACTGCGGCATCTGCCATGCCGGGAACGAACGGCAAACACACGCGCAGGCTTATCCATGCATGCCCGGCCATGAGGTGGTTGGGAGGGTGTTGGCAGTGGGCTCGGCCGTGCGCCGCTTCAAGGTGGGTGATCTGGCCGGGGTGGATGAGGCGGGCATCGACGGTTTCCCGGGCCAGGCCAGCACCCTTGCAGTTGCGGAAGACGCGTTGCTGCATATCCCGGAAACGCTGGATCTGGGCCTGGTGGCCCCGCTGCTGTGCGCTGGCGTCGCCACATACTCACCGCTGCGGCACTGGAAAATCGGTCCGGGCAAAAAAGTAGGTGTGATCGGCATGGACGGGCTGGGCCACATGGCCATCCTGTTTGCCTCTGCAATGGGCGCGCATGTGGTACTGCTGACCGAGGCTGCCAATCAGTTGCAATCCGCCGTGGCACTGGGTGCGGACGAAGTATGCGTGGCCACCGACGAAGCGGCGCTGGCGGCGCACGACAGCAGCTTTGACCTGATCCTGAGCACCATCCCTGCGCGCAATGATGTACGGCCTTACGTGCGCTTGCTCAAGCGCGATGCCACGCTGGTGCTGGTGGGCGGTGGTGCCGGCACGGTGCAACAGGCAGCTGAGGCCGATCTGCAACGCCGGGTGAATGAAACGCAGGCGGTACTCGATTTCTGCGCTGCGCATGATATCGCCGCCAATATCGAGGTAATCCCGGTGCAACGGATCAATGCGGCGTATGAAGGCCTGCATATGGATGACCTGGCATACCGCGCCATCAGCGATATCCCCTCACTCAAGGCACGCCCTGCCGAAATGCTGGCCGCATTGCACACAGCACGGGCATGATCGGGGCTGGCTCCGCAAGCAAAAACGCCGCCCAACCGGGCGGCGTTTTTGTATCAAGAGCTCTTTTGATCGACCGGAATGTGCTGTGTAACTCAGCCGTCAATCTGGCCTTGCTGGGTCAGGGCGTCACCAGGTGGCTTCCTATATGCGCCACCAGCGGCAGGTGATCCGAAGCAATGCGCGCCATGGCGGTGTGATGTGCCCACACCTTGACCAGCCGCTCGCGCGGATGCAGCCAGATGCGGTCGAGCGCAAACACCGGATGGACGGACGGGAAAGTATTGGCCGCCGGGGTTTTCTGGAAACGGTGCACCAGCCAGCGCAGTGGCCGGCCCCAGATCAGCCATTCGTTCAGATCACCGAGCAGCACCACCGGCATCTTGTCGGTATCGAAGTTTTCCAGCAGGCGCTTCACCTGGTTGCGCCGCTCGGCCGGCCGTAGCCCGAGATGGGTGGCCACCACGCGCAGCAAGTGACCATCGCAATCGATATCCGCATCCAGCGCTGCACGTGGCTCCATGCGCCCGAAAGACAGATCCAGGTTGCGGATTGCCCGGACCGGAAAACGGCTGAGCACCGCATTGCCATAGCGGCGGTTGGGCTTGGCGATGGTGGGCCCCGCCACCCCCTGGTATCCGGTATGCGCGGTAAGGATGTCCAGTACATTGGGCAGCCGCAGGTCACCCAGCGGTACCTCCTGCAGCGCGACGATGTCCGCATCGATTTCATGCAGCACCGACAGGATGCGCTCCGGCGCAAAGCGGCTATCGGTGCCGACCGCGCCGTGGATATTGTAGGTGGCGATGGTCAGCGGCCACGGGCCATGGTCAGCGGCTGACGCGGCATCTGACGTCGCTGGCACGGAATCACCTTGATCACCAGATAACAATTCGCCGGTCAGCTCGATGGGTCTGAAATCGTTCATCAAGCCTCCGCAGTTTCAAGGCGGTGCGCGGCGCTGCGGCGCAGATAGCGCCGTGCCAGGAATGCCAGCCCCACCAGCAAGGCGGCAATTGCACCTAGCACCACGAAGGTCATGGTCCCCGGGCGGCGGATGGCCTCGGCAAAGTGGTGGACGAACAGCACGGTGATGATGGAGCCTGGTGCCATGCCGAGCATGGTGCCCAGCATGAAATCACGCATGCGGATATGCGATGCACCGCAAATGATGTTGACCATCACGAACGGCCCAAGCGGTATCTGCCGCAACAGCGCAACGCTGATGATGCCCTGCCTGGATAGCCGCGCACTGAGTTTGTTCATGCGCTGCCCACCCAGCCGGCGTAGCGTATCCCGCCCCAGTTTGCGCCCCATGCCATAGGTAACGGCAGCACTGAGCCCGGTGCCGGACAGCGCATAGAAGATGCCCAGCCATGGCCCGAACACGATGCCGGTTGCTGCCACCAGCACCGCGTGCGGAAACACGAACAAGGCGCCCAGCACGTACACCGCCATCATGATCAACGGCGACAACGGATTGTCGCGGATCTGCTGTGCCAGCACCGATAGGGCTTCCGGGTGCAAGTAGTGCGACAACGGTGTCCAGCGCCACATGGCGGCCAGACCGAAGAACAGCACGGTGATCATGGCAGCAATGGCCAGCCTTTCGCGCAGCGAGCGGCGTGTTTCGCGCGGCACGAATTGCGCGATCAGGTCTTCCGCCGGAACGATTTTTTCGGGGTCCAGCATCGACAATGCCGGCACCAGTGCATCGCTCTCTGCTGATACTTCCGGGTTCAGCTCCGCCAGCGTGCGCCCTTCGGGCTGATGCAGCATGTTGATCATCGTGTGCAGGCGCAGTGCCTTGCCCAGTTCGGCGGCAATTTCTTCTGGTGGCACTCCCAGGTGCTCACCCAGCAGGCGCTCGCGGATGCCGGCAATGGCGCGCTGGATTTGCGGATCGCCATTGGCGGTGATGACGATATTGGCCTCGGTATCCATCACCATCGAACGGTTGTTGAGGTTGGCCGAGCCGATGCTAAGCACATCATCGTCGATGATCATCACCTTGCTGTGTACATTCACGCACTGGTCGCACAGGCCCGGCACCTGCGGGCAATACATGCGGTAGCGGCTGTACTTGTCCAGTGCCTTGAGCTTGGCGTGCTGCCGGGCGCGCTGTACGCCCATGGTCATTTCTTCCAGCCAGCCACTTTCGCTCTGCCGTGATACCACCACGATATCCGGGCCATCGTCGGTTTCCAGGCGCTTGGTCAGCTCCTGGGTGATCAGGCCGGAGGTGAAATACTGGTTTTCGAAATAGATATGGCGCTTGGCGCTGGCAATGGCATCCACGTACAACTGGCGGATTTCCTGCACGCCTTCGTTGCCGTCCATGGTGGGTTCGGTGCGCGCCAGCGCAAGATCGAGATCGGCGAAATCAGGTTCCACATGCTGCGGCCACGGGCAAGGCGGCAGATCGCGCGCGGCATGCAGGTGCTGGCCGGTGGCGATATGCCAGCGCTCGCGCGCTTGGTCACCCAGCATGCGGGCGGCTTCGCCATCGAACATGATCTGCACGTCATGGAACGGCGCGTAGCCCGACCCATCGGCATTGCAGCGCAGCAAGGTGTGATCGGCGTGATCCGGGGTATCCCAGCGGCTGTGGGTAAGGTCCAGCCCCCCGACAAAGGCCAGTGCATCATCGATGACGACGATTTTCTGGTGATGCGAGCCACCGAAAACCGGGTGGCTATCCATGCGGAAATGCAATCTGCGGTGCGTGCGCCAGCCCAGCTTGTAACTGGGCATCCATTCGCGATCGAGCGCAAACAGCACCGTGTAATCCCAATTGAGGATATAGATATTGAGTTTGCGGCGCTTGGAGGCCAGCGCGTGCAGCAGCTCGCCCAAGGGCTCCGGCCAGCCATCGTTGGCCCCCTCGGGGATCAGGTTGAGCCGGCTGTCGATATCCCAACCGATGATGTAGATGGTGTTTCTGGCCTCGACCAGCGCGCGGCGCAACGCCGTGAAATAGGCTTCGCCATCCACCAGCACACTGGCCCGGTCTGCGTGGGCGATGCGCCAGCAATTGCTGCCTGGCTGCAGGCGCATCGATTGTTCGGTTGTCGTTGTTGTCGGCTGCATGATGATTGGGCTGCAGCCAGGCTGCAGCCCTCGGGCTTAGTGCTTGCGGTCCGAATCTGCGCGCTTGGCATCAGCGCGCGCATCGCCTACGGCGGCCTGCACCTTGCCCACGTTCTTCTGGACCTTGCCCTTCAGTTCGGTCGTGGTGTTGCCGGTAACGGCACCTGCCACTTCCTTCACTTTGCCCTTCACCTGTTCGACACGGCCTTTGACTTGATCGCGGTTCATGATCGTTCTCCTTGGTGCTGATGGACCCCTCGGGGCATGCAACCATGGTACGTAGACCAGCCGGGCCTTGCAGTGGGGCAGCTGCGTCATTTGCGGTAGGCTGCTGCTGTCAGCTGGACGCTGTCACAGTTTTGCGCCAGCCGGCCTGCGCCGGGCCTGCATTGGCCCGGCACCCGGCACACATCAGGCCCGCGTATCCATGCCCAGCGACGAGCGCAGCAGCGACGTCTGCACCACCACTTGCGGCACGCTGGTATCGGCAGCCGGAACGGCCTGCACGGCGGTGACCGCATTGACCGCGGGCACTACCGTACTCACCGGAATGGGCGGGGTTTGTATATTGGCCTGGATGCCATTGCCGCCCACCACGTTGGCGGAAGAAACCAGCCGCCCATTGCCACCGGTACTGATACGCACGCCACCCTCTTCGTTCAATGGCTGGGCAGCCTGTACGGCATTGGCCTGGGTGAGAGTTGCCTGGGCAGGGTTCAGCGCGCTTTGCTGGGCGATCTGCGCTGCCGTCAGCGCATTGGCATTGGCTTGCACCAGATTACCTTGTGCATCGACCTGAGCGGCGTTCGGGCTGTTGAGCTCGGCTGCGTTCTGCTGAGCAATCTGCGTGGCAGCGCTGTTACGGTTGGCCAGCGTTTGTGCCTGCAGGTTTTGCGCATTGGTGTTTTGTGCATTGATGAGATCAGCGCCGCGCTGCAGCGGATTCAATGCCTGGTTATTCAAGGTGCTGTTGGGATTCTGTGCCTGATTGAGCGCGGCATTGGTATTCAATTGCGCGTTCAGATCGACATTGGTAAGTACATTGTTGGCCGCTAGCGGGTTATTGACCTGGGCCTGCTGGCTGGCCAGCGTTTGCGCCCGCAGGCTGGCTTGCAGATCGGCCTGTGCCTGGGTTGCCCGCAGATCCGCCTGCGCTTGCGCATCAGCCTGCTGCTGCGCGTTGTTTTGTGCTTGCAGTTGCAAATCTTGCAGGCCTTGTGCCTGCAATGTCTGGTTCTGCTGTTGCACCAGCTGCGCCTGTGCGGCCAAGTCCTGCTGCGACGCCTGGGTTTGCAATGCCTGGTTCTGCCCGGCGAGCTGATCCTGCAGCACCTGGTCCTGCAACGCGGCTTGTGCCTGCTGCGCCTGATTTTGCTGTTGAGTAGCCTGCGCTTGCAACGCCAGGTTCTGCTGTACCGTGGTATTGAGTGGATTGGTGGCATTGAGCGTATTGGCTGCATTGGCCACATTGGCTGGATTCAACGGGCTACCTGGGTTGAGCGGGTTATTGGCAGCCAGCGCATTCTGCTGCGCAATGGTTTGCGCCTGCAGGTTTTGCTGTGCGGGGGTGTTCAGCGGATTGGTCACGTCCAGCGTCAGCGCGTTGGCGGCGAAATTGGCCTGGTTCTGCACGCTTTGCGGGTTCAGCGGGTTGCTGGCGGCGATGGCGTTCTGGCTGGCGAGTTGCTGTGCCTGCAGTGCCTGCTGCGCAGCCGGGCTCAACGGCCTGGCTACATCCAGCACATTGCCGGCGATGTCCGTGGTATCCGATAGTGGGGTATTGTTGTTCAGTTGATCCTGGTTCAACTGATCCTGCTGATTGCCCTGGTTGAGCGCGTTGGCCTGCAGATTGTTGCTGGATCCTGCGTACAGCGGGTTCAACGGATTATTGGGGTCAAGCAGACTGAGTTGGGTATCGTCAGTGGCACCGGCGACGCCCAGGCCATTTGCTGCGCTATCGAGCAGGCTATCGGTCTGATCCGTACCGTTGAGCAGATTGTTGTCGGCATCGTTGTTCAGGTTGAAATCATTCACCAAGTTCTGGCTGACCCGGTTCTGATCGGTAAGCAGCTGCATCGAATTGGCTGCCTGCAGCAGATTGCCGGTTGCATCCGCACCATTGAGCAAGCCATTCTGTGCCAGCGTGCTGACCGTATCGGCAACCGGGTTGAGCAAGGTCTGGCCATTGAGCGGCAACTGCAGCAATACATCACCGGGCGTACCGTCGCTGTTGTAGCTGAGCGTGGTGGTGATAAAAGGCACATTGCCACCCAGCGTAGGCAGGAACTGATTGGCTGTCTGGTTGCTGATCAGCGTATTGATCTGCTCCGGCAGGCCATCAGCGGTGGTGAGCACCGTGCTGCTGCCCTGCAGATCAACCACCGGTGGCGGCAATGCGGTTTGCGATGCGGTATCGATCGGGATGGTGACGACCGGCGTGGTGTTCACGCTGCCAACATCGTTCACGGTGGGGGTAATGACGGGCAGTAATGGCGCAACGGGTTCGATAGCCATGGTGATCTCCCTCCTGATGATTGCGCAATGGGCCGACGCATGGTGCGCTGGCCGCGCGCTGCTGTTGTGTTACAGCTTCGGTTGGTCACCCTCTGACTGGAAAAGGATGGCCTCATTTACTTTGACTGCGATCAACGCGATACGTGCGTCGCCCTCGCCTTCGGGAAACCATTCCCGCACTTCCGGCGTGATCAATGCGTTGATGGATGCACGGTCGCGCACCACGGTGGCATCACCGCGGATGGTCACGTACAGGCCATCGGCAGAGTCGCCATAACTGACCGCTACAGCTGGATGGGCGCGCACCGCTTCTGCCGGATGGCCCTCTACATCCACGAAAAACCACAACACGCCTTCATACGACTTCTGCACCGTGGTCATCGGCCTGGCCTTTACGCCACCCTCTTCCTGGGTGGCGAGGATGGCAACGCGGATGTGGCGGATGGTTTGCCAGAGGGTATCGGCGTCGGGATGGTTATCGGCGGTGCCTGCGGGCATATCGACCTCTCTTTTAACTGGTATTGACGGATTGCGCGATGCGGTTGTTGGCCGGGTTTCCCCTTCACTTTTGAGCCGGGCATCGCGCACGTGTAGTCGCTCAATACTCATTCTTCGCGCACACATGCATTTTGTTGATCGGCCAACCCCGCTTCCCCGTGTAGTCCATCCCCGCTGCGGGCAGCGGAGAGTGCTCCGCCGACGCAACAAGCCGGCACCTGCTGACAGCTGCTTGGCACCGAGGGGAATATAAAGAAAACATCAAAACCCTCAATGGGCGGAGGTCATCATGTCCAACCCAGCAAATGAACACCATGCACACTACGTGCTGCGCCAATGCGGCCCGGCCTGGCTGGCGGTAGATCCGGATAACGCGGATCCGGCGGGCGATCTGGTCACTGATGGCAATGCCGATGCGCACATGACGCTGGATCAGGCAGACACGGTGCCATACGCCAGCGGCAACCAGCGCGTTACCCGTCGCTGGCGGGACTCGCATTAAGCAGCAAACGGGCGCAATGCACTGCGCCCTTTTTTTCAAGCTGCTGTTTCCAGTGCCGTATCACCTACCCAGAGCAAAAGATGGATAAAAGCAGAACCATTCCTCCACTTGCCATGCGGCCACAAGGCACCGGCCATGGCGTGGTGCGGTTCGTCACCACGATAGCCACATCGTTCTACCATGCTGCAGTGGCATGGTCTGATCATCGTGCCGGCAGCAAAGGGGCTGCGCTCGCGTTCTATGTGCTGTTTTCCATGGCGCCATTGCTGGTGGTCGTGATGACGATTGCCGGCCTGTTCTACGATCCGCAGATCGCGCGGGCGGAGATACTCGGCCAGATCGGCCGGCTGGTCGGCGCACAGGGCGCCAGCGCGGTAGAGACGCTGCTAACGAGCTCATCGTCGCGCCACAGCAGTGGTGTGATGGCATGGGTGGCGTCGTTGGCGCTGCTGCTCGGCGCCACTACGGCGTTTGCCGAACTGAAAAGCAGCCTGGACGAAATCTGGGGCATGCCGGAAAAAGCGCGTGCAGGCTGGCTGATCCTGCTGCGCACCCGATTCCTGGCGTTCGGCCTGATCCTGACCCTCACCTTCCTGGCGCTGGTTTCGCTGCTGGTCGATGCGGCACTGGGCATCGTGCAGCGCTTCTGGGCCGATACCTTCCCCATTGCCGCCAATATCCTCGCGCCGCTGTCCACGGTATTCAGCCTGCTGGTCATTACCCTGCTGTTTGCGGTGATCTATAAGTTTTTACCGGAAAAGCGCCTGGCCTGGCGGGAAGTGCTGGCGGGCGCCTGCTTTACCGCCATATTGTTTGCTGCGGGCAAATACGGTATCGGCATTTACCTGGGAAATACCCCTACGCTGAGCGTATATGGTGCTGCCAGCGCAATGGTTGCACTGTTGCTGTGGCTTTATTATTCGGCACAGATTTTCTTTTTCGGGGCGGAACTGACCCGCCAGTATGTGTTGTATACCGATGCCCGTTATGCGCAGCAGAATAAAGTGCGGGAGCAACAGGTGGCGAAAATTCAAGATGCCCGATAGTATGCACAATTGGCGGCAGCGTATATTTCGGTACACTTGCTGTATACCATTTACATGGATCTAGATAAAAAAGAGGGATATCCGGAGATACCCCTCTTTTTTATCCATCGGACATGCTGAAGGCCTCAGCACATCGGCCAGCCGTCCTGGATAGCTGGCAGGTGGATCAACGGCGGCAAGTCAGCAGGCCGAGCAGGAAGCCCACACCGGCAGCCACACCGATGGAGCGCCATGGGTTATCGTGCACGTAGTTATCGGTAGCGGCCGCAGCAGCACGTGCCTTGACGATGATTTTCTGTTCTGTGTCGGCCAGCGTATTTTTCAGCAATTGCAGGTTCAGGCTCAGCTGGTCAGTCACTTCGCGTGTTGCTTCACCACCAAGGGCCAGCGCATTATTGAGCACCCTCTCGGTATCTGCAACGACGGTACGCAAATCGGCAGCCAGGTTGATATCGTTAGCCATGGGTGTTCTCCTTTGTTAAGGGCATATCCCGTGCATGCGGCAATATGCCGATGCAACATGCCCAGTCTACCGTGCGGTTGGCAAGCCATTAACCTGTGCTTATCCCAATATCGTTGCGGATATGTCCGAGGCTGCCGTCGGCATGCGCCGACACTCAACGGTTTTATCGCAGCACCATCAAAAAACCAATTGGAAAATGCCGATCCGGGCATGCTAGCTTGAAAGCTGATTCCCTACACGAGGAGCACGTCATGACCACACCACTTTATATTGCAGAGGTGACTGCGCGTGGCGGCCGGGATGGGCGGATCAAATCCACCGACGGCGTGCTGGATCTGAAGCTGGCATCGCCGGAAGCGCTGGGCGGAGAAGGCGGCGCAGCGACCAACCCCGAGCAGCTGTTTGCCGCCGGCTACGCCGCATGCTTCGAATCGGCAATCCGCTCTGTGGCTTCGCACCATGGGGTGAAGATCACCAACTCGGAAGTGACCGCGCGCGTGGGCATCGGCCGACGGGAGCCCCACGGGTTTGAACTGGCAATCACCTTGCTGGTGGTACTGCCGGGCGTCGACCCGATAAAAATCCGCGAGCTGGCAGATATTGCCCACCGTGATATCTGCCCGTATTCGCACGCCACACGCGGTAATATCGACGTCAAGATCGAAGTGCATTGATCCAAGTGCATTGATCCGCTTGTGCCGTTGATCGATGGCCTTGGCTGGTCTGGCATGCATTCGTCGATGCCTGCTGGACCACCTGCCAAACCGACTTAACTGGCTGCCCGGCACGCACTGAGCAATCCGTTCAACGGTCAGTCGCCAGTTCCCGCAAGTAGCTCAATACCGCCTGTTCCATCACCCGCAGATCATCGCCCGCCTGCGCGATACGGTTACCATCTGCCAGGCCAATCGCATTGCCTGCCAGGTATGCATTGATGATTTCCGGATGGATATAGCACTTCCGGCACACGGCAACGGTATTGCCCAAACGCTCGGCCACCTGTTTGACCGCATCGGCCACCTGCCCTTTGGCGTGGTGGGCGCTTTGCGCCTGTGGCTGCTGGCAAAGCGCAACCGCAGCCAGCACCGTGCCCGCCCAAGTGCGGAAATCCTTGGCGGAGAAATCTTCTCCGCTGATTTCCTTCAGGTATTGGTTGACGTCGCCCGAGGTTACCGGGTGACGGTGACCAGCGTCATCCAGATACTGGAACAGGTCTTGACCCGGCAAATCACGACAGCGCATTACGATGCGCGCAATTCGTGCGTTGTTCAGCTCGATATCGTGATCCTTGCCGCTTTTTCCACGGAAATGAAAACGGATGCGTTTGCCATCGATCGCGACATGCCGGTTACGCAGCGTGGTCAGGCCAAACGATTTGTTCTCGCGTGCATAAACTTCGTTGCCTACACGGATGAAGGTGGATTCCAGCAACAGCACCACCAGCGCCAGTACCTTCTCGCGCGGCATCCCTTGCTTTGCCAGATCACGTGATACCGCAGTGCGGATTTGCGGCAGTGCTTCGCCGAAAGCGATCATCCGGGCAAACTTGCTTTCGTCACGGCGCTCGCGCCAGCGTGCATGATAGCGGTATTGCTTGCGCCCTTTGGCATCGCGGCCGGTGGCTTGCAGATGGCCGTTGGCACGCGGGCAGATCCACACATCGGTCCAGGCGGGCGGGATGACCAGTGCGCGGATGCGCGCCAGGGTGGCCGCATCATCCACCACTTCGTTACCGCGAACGTAAACCAGCTTTCCGCGCCGCGCATGCCGGCTGATGCCAGGCATTGTATCGTTGACATAGCGCAGCCCCGCCTCGCGCGCGGCCTCTGCCGCCTCATCGACTGTTTGCACTTCCACAGCAGACTTACTTGGCACGTTTTACCCTGCCGGCATTTTTGGTGGCCTCGCGGATCATCGCACCGCATGGCGTATCTTCGGCGCCACCCAGCTGGATCAGCGGCAACAATGCCAGCGGCGGCGCCACGAAGCCCAATGCGACGGCGGCCGCCGTGCGACCGGTTGCCTGGGCCAGCGATGGCCGCACGGCCGGCTTCTTGAACGGCCCGGTAATGAGGATGGGACCACGCAATGCCACCAGACTGATGTCCTTGGCCTGGGTCTTGAGGGCGATATCGATCTGCTCGGTCTTGAAGTTGATGTTGCCGCTGCCGTATATCACCTGCTTTTCGGTATCCAGGATCAGCGTACGGATACCGGCGTTGCCGTCCTTCACCGCAAGGTCCGTCACCAGGCAGCGCACCGGCACCGGCTTGTCGCCGGTAAACAGGATGGGAATCAGGTTGGCAACGTCGAGATTGGCCAGACGCAGCAACAGCTTGCTGATTTCACCGCCATTCATGATGATGGCCATGTTGCCGTCGGCACTGCCTAGCATCTGGGCTACCGAATTGCCACGGCCGATGAACTTGGCCTGCGCACCCACCAATCCCACATTAGCCTTGGGGTTTTTCAGTGCCGGCAGCAATTGATCAAGCTGCAGCTTGCGCGCGGCAAGGTCCACGCTGGTCTGGATGGGCGCGACCGTCGTATCCATGGTGATCCGGGCCACCACATTGCCGCCAGCCACGCCCACATCCAGCGGATCCAGGCGGATCTTGCCGTTATCGAGAATCAGGTGGGCTTTCAGGTCATCGAACGGCATTTTTTCCGTCTGGATATGCTGGCCGCGGAAGCGCACATCGGCATTGGCCGCCCGCACTTTTTCCAGATTGTAGGGTGTTTGCGGTAGCACCTTGTCGCCCGGTGGCTGGATGGTTTTACCGCTATCGGCCCGTGCGCCGACAAAACCGGATAGATCCTTCAGATCCAGCGATTTCGAAACCAGATCGGCACGGATGAACTGCGGCTTGGGCGCAAGATCCACCGACCAGTCGCCAGAGAGATCACTGTTACCCACCTTGCCGACAAAGCGCTTGAACGACCACAACTGGTTATCGTGATGCAGAAAGCCGGCCAGCTTGTAGGGCGCGGTGGGCGGCAAGGGGATATGCAGGATGTCGTACAGCTCGGCAAGACTGTTGCCCGCAAGCGTGAAGTTGATGGCAAGCCCGGCCAGCCGTATCGGGTCCGTCACCGTTCCATCAGCGGAAAAACGGGTTTTCCCCACCGTGCCGCTGCCTTTGACGGGATAGGCTGCCTTGGTGTTCTGCAGATCCAGCAATGCACCACCGGTACCGGTCACTTTCAGTGGTAGCGCGCGCATGCTGCCACCGGCGGCAAAGGCAACCGATGCCTGCTGGCCGGTGATGCCGCCTATGGTATCGAGCTTGGCGGTGACGTCGGTCTTGCCCGCAGTATCCAGGTAGTGGATGACGCCTTGGCGGATAGCGACGTTGCCGTAGTGCACCTGCCACTTGCCGGGCTCGGCAGCCTTGTCATCGGCAGTATTGCCAAATTGCCAGTTGCCCTGCCCTTGCGGATTTTTTTCCAGCAGCACTTGCGGATTTTCAGCTACCACATTGAGCAGGCGCACCTCGCGGTGAAACAATGCCTTCAGGTTGAACTGCACCGAAATGCGTTCCAGAGAAGCCATCTCGGGCTTGCTGCCCCAGCTGGCATTACCGAATGAGAGGCGCTCTGCGGTCACTGTTGGATTGCGTGACAGCTGTACGTGCAGATCGCCGTTGATGGCGAATGGCCGCCCGGTGGCAGCAGTGACCCTGCGGCTGATCGGCCCGCGCAGCATATTCCATTCAAACAGATAAATGGCCAGCGCAATGATCAGCAACAGGGCCAGCACGATGATTTTCCAGGCCTGCAGGCGGTGGGTTTTTCGTGTTGTTTTATCAACCATATTTCTGCACCTCGGATTATTTTCTCCCCATTCTGGCCATCCCGGCAGAAACCGGAAGCAGGTGCGGCCTAAAAAATATGTAAGCCATATCTCACGGAATCAGCATTTGCCGGCTGTAGGGCAATACCGACGACCGGAGTGGCCAATTGCGCCATTGCTATCAGCCAATGCCGACATTCTGCCTGGCAACGCGTCAGTTAATCTGTGGAAATGGGGCAGCGGCATCCGGTCCAGCGCCGCAGTCAAAGACTGATTACAACGAGGAGTTAAAACCATGTCACTCGGAATGATATTGCTGATTGTACTGATTCTGGTTGCCATTGGCGCATTGCCAACCTGGCCGCATAGCCGCAGCTGGGGCTATGGCCCAACCGGTATTTCCGGCCTGATAGTTGTGGTGCTGCTGATTCTGCTGCTGACTGGCCGGATATAGCTTTAAAGTTATACTTCCATCCCGTTTTGAGAAAAGGCCGGCTGCAATGCCGGCCTTTTTGCTTGAAAATCAATTACGCATCCAATCAGCAACACTGGCAGCAATGCCGATTCAGTTTCCACGGTTGTGCAGTGATCAATGGCGGGAAATATGCGGAAAAGACCTGCTGGCAGGCCGATAACGCTGGTTGATGCGTTCGTTCAGATTCATCAACGGCGTTGCCGATATCCCGTGGCACAGGATGGACAAGCCCACTACGGTCAGCACTGCCGAAAGGAACGGTTCCTGATAGCGTTGCGGCAAGCCGTGGCCGATGGCATAGCTCACGTAGAACAATGAGCTCACGCCACGGATACCGAACCAGCTGATCAGGCGGCGCTGCGTGCGGGTAACCGGGGTCAGCATCAAACCCACATAGACGGAAACCGGCCGCACGACCAGAAACAGCACCGCAGCCAGCAAAGCGCCGGACCACGACCAGTAGCCTGCCGATAACAACACCCCCACGATGAAGACCATGGCGAACTCTGCCATGTGCTCCAGTTGTTCGTTGATGGCAAGCACCTCCTGCGCCATATATGCCGATGCCTTGTCCGGATGGGTGGCAACCTCTTCTTCCTTGCCGCTTTCCACACTGCCGATCACCTGCGGCGCGGCGCGGCCGCTACTGGAGCGATGCTCGATGCGCCTGACCGCAGCACCGGCAACAAAAACGGCGATGAAGCCATTGCAATGGAGCAAGGTGGCAACACCATAGGTCAGGCAGATGGTGCCCAGCGCAATGAACTCCTCCCGTCCCAACGCCGCATGGTGACTGCGCAGGAACGGTACACCTCGCCCCACCAGCTCACCCAGCAGCCAGCCCAGCACGATCCCGCCCACCACGCCGAACAGCAGGTCCTGCAGCAACCAGGCCTTGCCGAATTCCAGCCCCTGCCCATAGCGGCTGGTCAGCAGGCCCAGCCCCAGCAACACGAAAGGCATGGCTACCCCGTCGTTGAGGCCCGCCTCGCCCGTCAGGCTAAAGCGGACCTGATCCGCATCGCCGGCGTTCTGTACCTGCACATCGGATGCGAGTGCCGGATCGGTAGGTGCCAGCATGCTGGCCAGCAACAGCGCGGGTACGGCGGCCAGCCCCAGCAGCCACTTGCCGGCCAGTGCCAGCAGGACGATGGAAATGGCCAGTGTAGGCAAAGCCAGCCGGAAAGCGATCTGCCAGCGCACGTCACCCATGGGCAGCCGCAGCTTGAGCCCGGCTGAAAACAGCGATAGAACCAGTGCGATTTCGCACAGGAACAACAGGATGTGGTTTTGCCGGATAGGGTCGATACGCACCCAGTCCATCACGCCCGGTCCGGCAGCGTAGCCCAGTACCAGGTAAAGACTGGCAATGCTGATCGGCAGGTATCTGATACGGTGCCCGACCATCACCATCGCCAGCAGGCACGCGCCAATCAACGCCCAGGCGAATGCGCCCGATTCCATATTCACGCGTGGGCACCGTGCCGATTGCTGCGATACATGCTCTGTCCCCTGGATCACTGTTTGGTCAATCACGCGCGGATGGCGCGCCACTGCGGGATTAGAGCGCGAAGCGCCGCACAGCGGTATCCGCAGCGCGCGCGTTGCCCTGTCAGCGCAGAACCTGCTCGCGCGTGTACAGAGTGCTGACAGTGCCGGTTTCTGCGCGGGCGCGCCTGTCGGCAGCGCCTGACAGGGTACGGGGTGAGTGCTGAGCACAAGACCAGCGGCGCACGGATGCAGGGGGCTTGCGCGCTTCCGTAATCTTTGCCATGCGCACCTAGCGGTTGGCCAGGCGCCGGGATAAAGGAGCCGATGATGAAAACATCGAGACGAAATACTGCCGTATGGCGCCCAGTCATAGCCAGTGCTGCACTGGTTTTCAGCGTTGCCATGGCGGTAAAACCTGCTGATCCCCAACTGGCGCAGGCCGCTGCCGCGAAGACCGAAGCACTGGCACCGACCGGCGTGGAAGACTGCACGGACTTGGGGCGCGGCTTGGCCCGTGACAACGCCAGCGTCACCAACGCCGCCATGGGGCGCCGCCCGGTGTATTCGCAGCATATCCCCTGCCGCAAGGATCCGGGTACGCCGCAAGAGAGCAGCGATTCATCAGCGCACCCACTGGCGCCAGGCCACCGGATGATCTGAGTGTGCTGCGCCCAGCGCGCCTTGCACTGATAGAAGGAGCACGAAAATGCCGGAGAACCATATCCCGGGTGCCATTGCGCCCAAAGCAGATGCAGGCAAGCGCACCGATTGCAAGACCATGACAGCCGGGCGTGACAGGATACTTGATCGGGTACCACGTTATCTGGTGATTGCTGGCGCTTTATTGATCGGCACCACCAACTGGAGCAGTAGTGCCATGGCCGCCACCAGTAATGCAGTGGCAGCAGGTGTGACGGCACCGACGGTCAAACCTGGCATCAAACCGATTTCCGATCCGGAGGCGCTGGCTTTCTTCGATACCGCAGCGCGTTCCGACCTCGCGCAAATCCGCATGGCGCGCTATGTGGTGCGCACCGCAAAAGACCCCGGGGTCATCTTCTTTGCCAAGCGCATGCTGCAGGAACATGGCGCAGATTTGCAGCAATTGAGCCAATTGGCGCACAACAAAGGCGTAAAGCTGCCCACCGAACTTGAAACGGAAAGCCTGCAATTCATCACGCGGCTGGAAAAGCTGCAACCGCCGATGCTGGAACACGAATATGCGGCCATAGGCGGGATCAACTTCCACCTGAAAGAGCAGGCCGCCTACAAGAAGCAAGCCGAAGACGGCAAGGACGAAACGCTGAAAAGCCATGCCAGGGATGCGCTGCCCAAGATTGCAGACCACATCCGGATGGCACGGCATCTGATTGCCAATACACAGAGCGAATGATGCGCTGCCCACGCATGAAAAGCGCGCACGGAGCGCGGGTGGCGTCGAGCCGGAAAGCGCCTACAGCGAATACCGCCGTTACCCTCCCCGGCCACCGTGGCGGAGCCTACATTGCCTTTTCATGCTGTCAGATACATTGCTGGTAATGGCTTGCAACGATACCGGCGCAAAGCCTGCTAAAACCCAGGAGCCAAAAATGAGGAAGACATTCCAACTTCTACGCGAAGAAACCTTGAAGCCAGGTGCAAATCTGCAGGACATCCTGCGCCGATGCCACGCACTGGCTGTACGGCTGCAAATGAAGCCGGCTGCCGCGTGGATTGAATTGGAGTTGAACGGTTATCCGTTGTCCGCTCGCCTGCCCGATTATCGTGTCGTCGCCGTGCACTCGTGCATGAAGTTATCCAACCAGCGCATTGAAGTCGAGCGTGTGCTGGTTCCTACGCCATTTGTGCCGGCTGATTTGCAGCATGAAACCGGCCATAGTCATTTGCGCAACGGAATCGCCGATTACCTGCCATTGATGGTGGGGCGTCGCAGCGATGAGTTGTTCGATTACTGGCCCGAGCACCATGTAAAGCGCCTGAACCAGTTGCCCAATCTGCCGGTGGATCTGGTATGCCGGCAAGCATGGAAAGTATTGCCAAGGCAGGCGATACGCGATCTGGTTGAAGGGATACGCGTGCAATTGCTGCGGATGCTGCTGGAAATGGAAACCCGTGCGCCACGTATGGCAATGGCCGATGCAGATTTGCCGCGTGCGGCAAATGGCCATTATCCACTACCGCCACAATCCCGGCTGGGCAGGGTTGGCATGCAGATTGCCAAATAGGTTGACGTTGTCTAACCGGCATGTGCATTTACCCGTAAAGATGCAGTACTCAACAGGAGACGGAATTTTATCCGGAAACCGTCAATAACATCAGTCACAAGGAGAAAACAATGCTCTATTACGCCGTCGTCTTTTTTATCGTTGCCATCGTAGCCGGTCTGTTTGGGTTTACAGGCATTGCAGCAGGTGCGGCAGATATTGCCCGTATTCTTTTCTTCCTGTTTGTGGTCATCTTCCTGGCCAGCCTGGTGCTGGGCTTCCTGCGAGGCTGGTAACGCACCCGTAAAAGCGGATTGATCCATTCAATCCGCTTTTTTTCCATTGAGATTCCGCGATGCGCCAGGGGTGGCGGTACCAACGTCACCCCTAGTTGCCCTCGCAAGGTGTGCTTGCGGATGATCAGCTCGTTACGGGACGCACCAATGACCGATTCCCTGCTCCGCATACTGATCGCAGACGATCATCCCATCGTTTTACAAGGCCTGTTCGACCTGATTGAAGCCGAAGCTGACCTGCTGGTTGCCGGTCAGGCGGAAAGTGGCGATCGCGTGCTGGATCTGCTATCGCAAAACGATTATGACGTCATCCTGCTCGATATCGCCATGCCCGGAAAAAACGGGCTGGATACGCTCGATGCCATCCATCAGTTGAAACCGAGCCAGCCGGTGCTGATCTATAGCCATTACCCCGAGGCCCTGTATGCCGCCATTGCCATGCGTGCTGGCGCCAATGGCTTCATCAGCAAGGGCGCCGCACCGGACGAGTTGCTGGCTGCCGTACGCAACGTGGCCAGGGGCAACCACTACCTGTGCCCATCACTGCTGGAAAGCCTGATCAATGCAGAAGCGGTCAGCGCCGATGGTGAAACACCCTCCTCGCTCACCAATCGCGAGTTCCAGATCTTCTACAAGCTGGCTCGTGGCGAATCGCTGCAGAGCATTGCCGAAACACTGGGCCTGAGCGTGAAGACCATCAGCAGCTATCGCAGCAATATCCTGCAAAAACTGCATCTGGATTCCAATGCCGATCTGATCCGCTACGCGGTCAGCAGCGGCTTGGTCCAATAGACCGCTCCACTACCCCCGCCTGGCCCTCCATGGCGGCGGTTCATGCGCTGTTCATCGCAGCATTATCCCTTTGGCTGCTGGCTCCCTGCTGCAGGTTGCAACCAAATACCCATTTCCCTTCCGCCAAGACGGACTGTAACTGGTAGTACTTTCTTTCCTGCAGATCGCTCGCACTGCAAATGCAAAAAGGCCCCGCAGGGCCTTTTTGACTGGGGCCGAAGTTGCTTAGCTCACCAGCGCCGCCTCCACCCGCGCAGCAAGCTGCTCGGTGGTGCCGGTGGTGCGCATGCGCAGCAGCACCAGCGAGCGGCCGGCGATATCCACATTGTCGCCACTGGCGTATTGCGGCAGCCCGTCCGGTGCCGGGTCTGCGGTATCGATCAGCCGGCTCCAATGCGTACCGCCGTTGACTTCAGGCAATGTGAACACCACTGTTTCATAGTGGGCGTTCAGGATCATCAGCAGGGTGTTGTCGCCGGCGTGACGGGTAATGGCAGTGGCCTGCGCGCGGCCATCCATCAACATGCCGAAGCAGCGCATATTGCCGTCACCCCAATGATCGGCTGTCAGCTCCTGGACATCCGGCGCCAGCCAGGACAAGTCGCGCACTTCCAGTGCCTCGTTCCACTCGCCGGTCAGGAACCGGCTACGGCGCAGGATAGGAAAGGATTGGCGCAACAGCGTGAGCTTGCGCACGAAGGCGGTCAGCGCTTCGTCGGCCTGATCGATGTCATCCCAGTTCAGCCAGCTCAGTTCGTTATCCTGGCAATAAGCATTGTTGTTGCCCTGCTGGGAATTGCCGAATTCGTCCCCGGCCAGCAACATAGGGGTGCCTTGCGACAGCATCAGTGTGGCGAGGAAGTTGCGCTTTTGCTGTTCGCGTAGTGCCAGGATTTCCGCGTCATCGGTATCGCCTTCGGCGCCGCAGTTCCACGAACCGTTGTTGGAGCTGCCATCGTTGTTGTTCTCGCCATTGGCGTCGTTGTGCTTGTCGTTGTAGGAAACCAGATCATTGAGGGTGTAGCCATCATGCGCGGTGATGAAATTGACACTGGCCCACGGCCGGCGACCGCGATGGTTGAAGTGATCAGCCGAAGCAGTTAGCCGCGTGGCCAGTTCACCCACGATGCCTTCATCACCCTTCCAGAATGCCCGCACGGTATCGCGGTAACGGTCATTCCATTCAGCCCAGCCTGGTGGGAAACCACCCACCTGATAGCCACCCGGGCCGCAATCCCATGGCTCGGCAATCAGCTTGCTGTTGGCCAGGATTGGATCCTGACGGCAGCTATCAAGGAAACCACCGCCTTCATCAAAGCCGTGATCTTCTCGGGCCAGGATGGTGGCCAGATCGAAGCGGAAGCCATCCACGCGCATTTCAGTCACCCAGTAACGCAGGCTATCCGTCACCAGCTGCAGCACGCGCGGATGCGACAAGTTCAGCGTATTGCCGGTGCCGGTATCGTTGATGTAGTAACGCGGATCCGGCGCCATGCGGTAGTAGGAAGCATTGTCGATGCCCTTGAAGGACAGCGTGGGCCCCAGTTCGTTGCCTTCGGCGGTGTGGTTGTAGACCACGTCCATCACCACCTCCAAGCCGGCACGGTGCAGACGGTCTACCATGCCTTTGAATTCCGAAATGGAATCGGTGGCGAAGTAACGCGGATCTGCGGCGAAGAAACCGATGGTGTTGTAACCCCAGTAATTGGTCAGGCCGTTGTCCAGCAGATGGCTGTCGTTGACGAACGAGTGGATCGGCATCAGTTCGACGGTGGTCACCCCGAGGCTCTTGATGTAGTCGATCACCTCGCGCTCAGCCAGGCCGGCAAAGGTACCGCGGCGGTTTTCGCTTACATCCGGATGCAGCTTGGTATAGCCACGCACGTGCAACTCGTAGATCACCGTTTTATCCCATGGCACGCGAAAGCCGTTGCCCTGCTCCCAGTTGAAAGTGCTATCCACCACCACGCATTTGGGCACGAACGGTGCGCTGTCGCGCTCATCGAAGCTCAGATCCCCATCAGGGTGCCCGATGGTATAGCCGAACACCTCTTCGCCCCACTTCAGTTGCCCGATGTGGCGCTTGGCGTATGGATCAAGCAGCAGTTTGTTGGGATTGAAACGATGGCCGTTCTCCGGCTCGTACGGGCCATGCACACGGTAACCGTAAACGGTGCCCGGGTGCAGATTGGGCAGGTAGCCGTGCCAGATTTCATCGGTGTATTCGGGCAGGACAATGCGTTCCAGTTCTTTTTCACCCGCATCATCAAAAATGCATAGCTCCACCTTGGTAGCGTGTGCCGAAAACAACGCAAAATTGACGCCATTACCGTCCCAGCTTGCACCGTGTGGTACCGGCGAGCCTTCCTGTATGGTTGACGCAATTGACATGACTTACCCCGCATGAGTGGATGGTTGAGCGATGACTCCACTATCACTTTTCCCTTCCAGCCCCGCTGTCAGACAGTCAAGGCTGCTGCGCCAGCCACAGCCCAAAACGCCGTAGGAATGGTCTGGCAAAGTAGGCGATCGACCAATGAAGAACGCCTGCAGCTGCAGGCGTCTGTTTCAAGGGCAATGCGTTCCTATTGCGTAGAACGACTTGCTGCGCGATTGGCCAGGGCGCGGGAGATTTTGCCCAGCGCAACACCAACCAGAAAGGTATACAGCACACGTTTGAACATATTGATGTCTCCGTTTGCAGCGGCTTGATGCGCTTATTTGGGTTTCACCACCAGCTGGTTGTTGACCGAAGTCACGCCTTCGAGCGCGGTGACGGTATTGACCACTTCCTGCTGTTTGGCCTCGCTGTCGACATTGCCTTCCAGCGTCACGACGCCGCCATTGGTGGTGACATTGAGCTTGAGCGTGGACAGACCGGCATTCTTTGCCAGCGCGGCCTTCACCTTGGTGGTGATG
Organism: Andreprevotia sp. IGB-42; assembly: GCF_009848685.1. GTDB lineage: Bacteria > Pseudomonadota > Gammaproteobacteria > Burkholderiales > Chitinibacteraceae > Andreprevotia. The sequence continues at coordinate 237,967 of NZ_WXTX01000006.1, read as the reverse complement.
CCGGCATCATCAAGCTTGGCACCTGCCTCTGCGCTTTTTTCCTTCACGCTGTCCTTGATATCTGCCGCGGCAGCGCTGGCATCAGCCTTGGCATTGTCCAGCGTGCTGGAGGTGCTCGGAGTCGGTTCCGGAGTGACATCCGGCACCGCGGTCAAGGTGGCGCTTTCCGTGCTCGGGGCCGTTGTTTCATCCTTGCGATCGCAAGCGGCCAGAGACAGGGCGCCAGCGGCAATCAGTGCCAGTACCGAAACTTTGCGCAAATGGTTCATGGTGTTTCTCCTTGCAGTGGTGAAATGGGTCAGGCTCAAACGATTTCATCAGGCAACAGGTTCGACTGCATCAACCACCGCGGCATGCGTGTGAAACGCGCAATACCGGCACGCAGGCGCTATCTGTTGCACGGATCAGCTGGCGCGCTGCAAACCGTGCTTGTCGCTACGGCGCGCTACGGCATCGCGGCGGCGGCGGTTACTGGTGTCCGGTGCGCTGTCGCGCTCGTACCGGTTGCTGACACGGCGTTGGATCCGCTGGCGTCCGCCCATGTCGTCGTCGTTCCACAGGCGGTCCAGGTCCAGATGATTCAGGGTATTGTTCGAATTCATTACTGTTCTCCAGAGGATTTAACCGGCTTTCACGCCGCTTCAGTAACAGGATATGAAAATGACTGGAACCGGACATGTCGCCAACAACCGATCCTGCTGTAGGGAGACCATCGCGCGAAATGTCGGCCCAGACCTACGCGCCGCCACCGCCGCATAAAAAGAAAAAGCCCGCTGGGGGCGGACAGCGGGCGTTGCCTGAAACCGTTGTTTCAATGAAAGAAGATGTAAACCAGCACCAGGATCGACGCAGGAACCCCAAGCAGCCAGGCCAGCAGATATTTACCCATGATTTTTTCCTCGTCGGCATTGCGATGAACATGGAACCAATCTACCTGCCCTGCCCGCTTCCGGATGTGGCAGCGGGCCGCATTCGATTGTCGGCCTGCACGGGTTTGCCAAGTAGGCAATGGCTGATGCTTAAGCTGGTGCTTCAGTTGGTGGCATTGCGATGATCCAGATGCCAGATGCCCCAAGGCAAGGGGCTGGCAAGGTCTGCCAGTGCACATTTGTCTTCTTCCACCTGCAGCGTCTTTCCGGTCAGCACGTTTTGCCAGGTAGCGTCCGGCAACGCATGAGGCAGCAACAGTGATGTATTGCGCCAGCGTGGTGCAGCCACCTCCAGATGCGGGCCATCACCCAGCGCCAGCGGCCACCGCGGCACCACCACCAGCAAGGTATCCAGGTCACGCTGACGCAGGAAGGCAATGGCGTGGCCGGCACATTCACCATGCAGTTCCAGCGGCTGGTAACCGCCATCAAGGAACAACGCGGGTATCGTGCCGCGCAATTGCAGCAGGCGCTGGATGATCGCCTGCTTGATGCGCCCGTCACGCCAACTATCGAGCAGCGCCAGCACCGGGGCATCGTCGGACCCCAGAATCATGTGCTCAAGTGCATCAAGGCGCTCGGGAAAGTCGACTGCACGCCGGTTATCCGGGTCCACCAGCGAGCCATCCCAGAACTCGGTGCCCTGATAGAAGTCGGGCATGCCTGGCACCGTGAGTTTCAGTACCGTTTGCGTGAGCGAATTACTGGCTCCAGCCGCACCGATCTTGCCCACAAACTGCGCCAGCTCCTGTACGAAGGGGCCGCCCGGCTGCAGCAGGTTTTCGATGAAGTGCTGGCAGGCAGCCTCGTAGACAAGGTCCGGAACCAGCCAGTCAGTGCGAAGCTTGGCTTCCCGCTGCGCTTTCAACTGTCGTGCAACGATGCGGGAACGGAAGTCCGCGAGCCCGACCGCATCGGCGGGGTTAAGCGTCAATGGCCATGCGCCGACCAGTGTCTGGTACAGCATGGCTTCGTAATCCCGCCCCGGCGCTTGCGCGCCAGCACGGATGCAGATTTCGTGATTGAGACGATGCCAGCGCTCGACGAGTTCGATCCAGCGTTGCGGAATTTCGCTCAGCACCGCCAGGCGCATGCGCACGTCCTCACCACGCTTGTGATCGTGCGTGGCGGTGGCAAGCATTGCATGCGGGTAGTGATGTTGCCGTTGCTGGACCAGATGATGGAACGCTTCGACCGACAGCGCGAAGACACCGGGATCGGCACCGACTTCGTTGCGCGAGATCAGCACCCCGTAGCGATAGAACGCGGTGTCTTCGACCGATTTGGCTGCCACGGGCGACGTCAGCTGCAGAAAACGCCGCCGTGCCAGCAGCAGCGCCGCATCTTCTGCCGCATGTGGCTCTGGTTGCGTTGCAGCGCCAAACCCCAGCCAATCGCGGATCGCCGCGAGCACCGGCCGATCGACCCGGCGCAGTGCGTCGTTGGCGGCATCGAAAGCGGTAGCGAAATGCCTGCGGTCCGCCGCGTTTTGCCCGTCGTACACGCGGTAAACCGGAAAATGCACCACCAGCTCGATCAATGCCCTGCGGATGGCGTGAAACGTGATACTGCGTGCATCCAGATCGCGCCGGGCCAGCGCGAGAAAGGCATGGCAACTGGTATCGAGCTCGCTGGAAAAATGCTCGGTCAGCACCTTGCGCCGGGCAGCGAGTGCCACGCTGGCATAATCGGCCAAGGCTTCCCCGGCCCAGTTCTGCCAAGCGTCATGCAACACCAGTTGGCCTTTGTCACGGTGCAACACTGCGCTGACTTCGTTCATGAAGTCATAACCGGTGGTGCCATCCGTTTGCCAATCGTCCCGCAGCACTTCATCGGTACCGAGGATCTTTTCAACCACGATCCATGGCCGCTCCAGTGCGGCTTCTGGCGGCCGGGCAGGCAGTAACGCGGTCAAGCGCTCGCGCAGTTGCCGGCAATAGGCGCCCGGGTCAGCCAGGCCATCGATATGGTCGATACGGATACCATCGATCAGCCCTTCGGCAAACAGTCTGAATGGCAGCGCATGAACTGAATCGAAGACCTGCGGCTGTTCGATGCGCAGCCCGGCCAGCGTGCTGACATCGAAGAAACGCCGCCAGTTCACCTCGTCGTTTGCGGCGGTCCATTGCGACAGCCGATAATGCTGATGTTCCAGCAGCGCGTGCAGCATGGTGCGACCGGCTGCTTCACCAACGTCGAACGCGTGATTGATGGCTGCATGCATGCGTTGCCCGGCCGCCGTGGCCAGCAAGGCTGCTGTTTGCGCATGCAACTGCCCCAGCGCCGCCGTACGTTGCGTGCCGTGGCCGGGCGCTTGCGCCTCTTCCACCAGTGGCAACAATGCTTCCGCCTCCGGCGACCTGGCCGCACGCAGCACGGCGCCGTGGCCGAACAGGTTGAGCGGGAAGCGTTGATCGAAATAGCTGATGAAAAACTGCCCGGCGGCAGCATCGACTGCCAGCTTCAGCTCGCCGGCGGCGAGCGCACCGCCGTATTCCTGCCCCAGCGCGGGCAGCATGATCTTGCCACGCAAGCCCGGCACCGTGGTTTGCCAGTCGATGTCGAAATAGGTGGCGTATTCGCTGGCCTCGCCATGGGCGAGTACATCCTGCCACCATGGGTTACCGGGCCCACCCACGCCCATGTGGTTGGGAACGATATCGGCAATCAACCCCATATGCCGGCGGCGCAGGGCGGCTACCAGCCGCCGCAGCCCTTCTTCGCCACCCAGTTCGGCGCTGACCTGCGTGGGGTCGGCCATGTCATAACCGTGCAGCGAGCCGGCTTGTGCGGTGGTGATCGGTGATGCGTACAGATGGCTGATACCCAATCCGGAAAAATAGTCGAGGTTGGCGAGCGCATCGTCAAAGGTGAAGCCGTGGTGCAATTGCAGTCGATAGCTGGCGAGTGGCGGCATATGCATGGCAGCTCCGATCATGGTTGAACAAGGGGGATTATCGTGGCGACCGGCAGCGGTATGGCTTCCGCAACGACGGCTTGGGCCTCCGGCAGCGGTGGTTTTTGCAGGAAGAACACGCAACTGTCCGCAGCCAGCTCGCCTTCCTGCACGCCGGATGCTGCCTGTGCGGGGGTCTCGAACAACACCTGGTGCAGCGCAATGTCATCGGTTGCGATATTCAGCGCCGCTGGTAGCGCAATGCCGGCGAGCGGCAGTGGCGCAGCGGAAAAATTGGCCCACGCAGTCAGCAGCAGGCCGTTGCCCAGTTGCCACTGCGCAACCACGCCGGTATCGCCCAGCGGCAGGCCATGCAGCGCCTGCGTGCCATGCAGGTACGGCACGATGGCGCGCTCACGCTGGGCCAGCAATTCGCGCGTGAATGACAGCCAGGCGGTATGCTCCGGGTTATCCAGATCCGGCTTGCCGGGGTTGGATGTCTGGAAGGTTTCAATGACATTGGCATCCGGCACCACCTGCCCGGAGCGGGCGGTAAACGCAGCAAATTCGCGGTTGCGGCCAGCCATGATGGCCTGCGCCAATTCGGGCTCATGATCGGTGAAGTACAGGAACGGCGCTTCTGCCCCCCACTCTTCGCCCATGAAGCACAACGGGATCTGCGGGCAGAGCAGCTGCAGCGCCTTGGCGGCGCGCAGCGCTGCCGGCCGGGCCAGCTGCAGCAGGCGCTCGCCCATCACCCGGTTGCCGATCTGATCGTGGTTTTGCAGGAAGAAGATGAAGCTGGCTGGCGGCAGGTGGGCACTGCGCGTGCCGCGTGCCGCACCGGCATGGTTGGCCGATGGCTCGCCTTGGTAGGCAAACCCTTCTGCCAGGCAGCGCGCCAGTTGCGCGGCAGGCTGTTCGGCAAACGCTTGGTAGTAGCCGGTCTGCTCACCTGTCAGCAACACATGCAACGCGTTATGCGCATCGTCGTTCCACTGCGCATCGAACAGGCCATCACCGATGAACTCGGCCTGATTGTCCTCGTTTTCCAGCATCAGGTGGATGTGGCGCTCCGGATCAAGCCGCGCGCGGATCTGCAGAGACAGATTATGCAGCCAGCGCTCGTCCTTGAACGCATGCACCGCATCGAAACGCAGGCCATCAAAGCGGAACTCGTTCAACCAGTACAGCGCATTGTCGATGAAGTAATCGTTGACCGCGGTAGCCCGATAATCGATGGCCGAACCCCATGGGGTGTGGCGGTCATCGCGGAAGAACGATCTGGCGTAGTGGCCCAGGTAATTGCCATCAGGCCCGAAATGGTTGTACACCACGTCCAGAAACACCTGCAGCCCCATGCCGTGGGCGCTGTCGATGAATGCTTTCAACTCATCCGGGGTGCCATAGTTTTCCTGCGGCGCATACGGCAATACGCCGTCGTAGCCCCAGTTGCGTTCACCGGCAAATGCGCCGATCGGCATCAACTGGATGGCGGTATAACCCACGGCCACCCATTCAGGCAGGCAGTGGCGCATTGCTGCAAAGCCGCCCAGCGCGCCAGCGTGCACTTCGCAAATCACGCTTTCCTGCCATGGCCTGCCTCGCCAGAACGGGGTTTGCCATGGATATGCCGGGGGTTCGGTGAGTACGCACCAGCCGTGCGGGCCGCCCTGCAATGCGCGGGCGGCCGGGTCTGGCACCGTATTGCCGTTGACGACGTAGCGGTAATGACTGCCTGGCTGCAACGAAGCCAACAATTCGAACCAGCCGGCCTCGCCATTGGCCTCCACCTCGGCCATTGCCTGGGTAGCATCCGGCGTTGCCAGCAATACACTGCTGGCATCCGGCGCCCATAGCCGGAAGCGCGTGGTGCCATCGGGGAGCGTTTCTGCCCCCCAAGTCAGTGGTTGATGGAAACCGGCATGTGCTGCAGTGCTTTCACCCATGAAGTCATCCTGTGTTTAGTGCCGGTTGTCCTCCCCATGCGCGGCGGCATCGGCAACCAGCAGGGCTATCAGTCTTTCCAGCCTTATCAGCACCTGCTCGCTGGCTTCTGCACCGGTTGCCACCGCATCGAACACTGCGCGTGCTTCCGCAGTCAGCTCGAACAGCGCCAGCAGCGCGGGTGGTACCAAGGCAATTTCATCGCCGCGAGCGGCCAGATAGGCATTGACCACGGTATTGCGCAGCGCGCTGCGTACCGCATCGAGCAACACCTGGCTATCGATCTGCGGTGGCAGATTGCCGTGCAGCAGCTGGGTGGACGCATGATCGACAGCCGCATCCAGCGACTGCAGCAAGCAGGCGATGTCCCATAGTGGGCTGGATTTGGCACGCTGCTGATCAGCCGCCGGATGGCTTTCTTGTCCGCCAAACCCCACAAACATCGGTTGATCCAGCGCAATCAGCACGTGATCCAGCCCCAGCTGACCGTGGATGCGCGTCAAGACCTGTCCATCGGCAGCATGTTTTGCCACGGCAAGCAGCACGTCATCGATACGCGTATTGCATAGCTGTTCCAACCGCTGCTGGCCGGCTTCGGAAAGCTGGCTGCGCATGGCAGCCAACGTATCGGTAGCCTTGCGTAGCGCGGTTGCCGCTGCATCTGCCCATTGCTGCGCGTGTTGCAGCGTGGCTGGCTCGGGCTTGAACGCAGTGTTGTCGGTATCGCGGGCAAAAAGTGCGTGCATGGCTGCGGCAGCACGGCCGGTGGACTCCATGAACGGCGTGATGCCGGACAGGGTTTCGATGAACCAGCCGGCCTGGTCTACTTGGGGCACGGCGGCATGATGGTCCGGCGCGTGGCTACCTGGCTGATCGTTGATTACCAGCTCGCTGAGCGTGCGGCGCAGGTTTTCACTCAGCCAATGGTAGGCAAAGCCCTGGTTGCGCACATAACGATGGATCACCATCAGCGTATGCGTCTGGCCCTGCTGATCGCGCCGCACTACCCTGCCCAGCCAACTGGGCACGTTGGTGAAGCCGCCTGCCGCCAGGTAGCGGATCAGCTCGGTTTCTTCCAGTTCGCCCGGCTGGATATCGCGTATCGGCCGTATCACTGCCTGCGTGCCCACCACGATCAGACCACGCGCTTCGCTGACGGAAATCCAGCGGATGTCCTCTCCCTCGGCAATGGTGAGTTCGTCTGCCGCGGCATCGGGCTGGAATTCGATCACGCTGCCGTTTTCCAGTGGCAGATGCAGGCCGGACTTCAGGCCGTCCATCACCGCACGGCCAAAATCCTCGGTCACCACCGCATCGGTCAGGTAACCCAGCTCGCGGCCACGCCGCACGCGGGATAGCGCAAATTGCTCGGGCAACGCAGATTGGCCCGGCGCATCCCATACCACGCCCAGCGGCAGGAAGTAGCGCTCCGCCACATCACCGGCCAGTTGCAACTCGCCCAGCAGCAGATCGGTGCCATTGCGCGCCCGCCCCAGCTTGACCGTGTAGGCCAGTTGCACCTGCGCAGCGCCGTTTTGCAACGATGGCTTGCCCGCGTACCAAGGCCGGGTGCCCAGGTACGCCGGTAGCACTTCGCTATCGAGCACGCGGCGGTTTTCGCTGCCTGGGGCCAGCAATGCCGCCACGCCATCGAACTGGGCGCGCCACACCAGCGTGCGCAGCTCCAGCTGCTGCGGCTCCGGCACGTTGCCCCAGCCCGGTTTGGCGGCGCTGCTCGATAGTTCCAGCCAGAAAAAGCCGTACGGCGGCATGGTCAGCAGGTAGCTGAGCTGGCCAACAGCGGGGAACGCCGCCCCGCCCATCAACTCAACCGGGATACACCCGGCAAACTCGGATAGCTCCAGCTCTGCCGCCTGCGCGTTGCGCGACAGGTTGACCACGCAAAGAATGGGCGTATCGCCATCGCGCTCCCGCAGGTAGGCAAGGATCTTGCGGTTACGCGGGTGCAGAAAGCGGATGGTGCCACGCCCGAACACATGATGCTGGCGCCGCACGGCAATCATGCGGCGCATGGTGCTGAGCAGCGAATGCGCATCGCGGGTTTGTGCTTCCACGTTCACCGATTCGTAGCCATACAGCGTGCCCATGATCGCAGGCAGCACCAGTTGCTCCGGATCGGCCAGCGAAAAGCCACCGTTGCGGTCTGGCGACCATTGCATGGGGGTGCGCACGCCATCGCGGTCACCCAGGTGGAAGTTGTCACCCATGCCGATTTCATCGCCGTAATACATCACCGGCGTGCCGGGCATGGACAGCAACAGGCCATTCATCAATTCGATGCGGCGGCGATCGCGCTCCAGCAATGGCGCCAGCCGGCGGCGTATACCCAGGTTCAGCCGGGCGCGGCGATCGCTGGCATAGGTTTCCCACAGGTAGTCGCGCTCGCTGTCGGTGACCATTTCCAGCGTTAGCTCGTCGTGATTGCGCAGGAAGATTGCCCACTGGCTGTTGGGCGGAATGGCCGGGGTCTGCCGCATGATGTCGGCAATCGGAAAGCGGTCTTCCCGAGCGATGGCCATGTACATGCGCGGCATCAGCGGAAAATGGAATGCCAGCTGGCACTCGTCGTCGTCGCCAAAGTATTGCTGCATGTCTTCCGGCCACGCATTGGCCTCGGCCAGCAGCATGCGGCCAGGGAAATTGGCATCGATATACGCGCGGATTTTTTTCAATACACCATGCGTTTCCGGCAGATGTTCATTCAGCGTGCCTTCGCGCTCTATCAGGTAGCTGACCGCATCGAGGCGGAACCCATCCACACCCATCTTCAGCCAGAAATGGATGACCTTCATTACCGCTTCCAGCACACGCGGATTATCGTAATTGAGGTCTGGCTGATGGAAGAAGAAGCGGTGCCAGTAATACTGGCCGGCTACCGGATCCCAGGTCCAGTTGGATTTTTCGGTATCGGAAAAAATGATGCGGGTACCGGCATATTTCTGGTCATCATCGGACCAGACATAGAAGTTGCGATAATTGGACCCTTTGGGTGAGGTACGCGCGCGCTGGAACCAGCCATGCTGATCAGATGTGTGGTTGAGCACCAGATCGGTAATCACCCGCAGCCCGCGGCGGTGCGCCTCCGCAATGAAATGGCGCACATCGGCCATGGTGCCGTAATCGGGATGCACGCCCTGATATTCGGCGATATCGTAGCCATCGTCGCGCCGCGGGGATGGGTAGAAAGGCAGTAGCCACACCGCATCCACACCGAGCGAGGCAATATAGTCGAGCTTGGCAATCAGCCCGGGGAAGTCACCGATGCCATCGTTATTGCCGTCAAAAAAAGATTTGACGTGCAATTGATAGATGATTGCATCCTTGTACCAGAGCAGATTGTCATCCTGGCTGCTGTTTTGTGGCGCTTGTTCCGACATGTGCATCCTCGCTTGCTGCGAGACGGTGTCGGCAATCGGATCTGGCTCAGGCCGGTGCCGTGCCGAGCAGACGCGCCGCCTCTTTTTCAATGGCTGTCACGGCATCATCGAAATGCATCGATTTATCGAAGAAATGATCGATGCCCAACTGACGAGCACGTTTTTCGTAAAGCGGGAACGCATGGTTGGTGAGCACCACCCGGAATGGCGGGTTGTCTCCCTGCGTTTCCGCAATGTGATTCAGGACATCAAAGCCGGTGCCTTCCTCGAGTTCGAGGTCGATCACCGCCATATCGAAATGCGCCGACTGCAGTGCGTGGATCGCCTGCTTGGCAGTCGCTGCAAAGCCGCGCGTCACGATCAGGCCCGAGCTGTTGAAGGCTTCGACCAGCGTATCGCGTATCAATGGCGAATCTTCCACCAGCAATACATCGATACGGGGCCGCACTGCTGCGGGGGTTGCATTAAATGTATCCACGCTGGCCTTTTGGATTCTTTGTCATGGATAAACCCCCGGATCAATCAAACGCACTACAGGAAAACCGGACCGCTTTGCCCAACTGGTCAATCACTCAGGTGATCAACTCGTTCTTGATCGAGTAATAGGTAAGATCCGCGTTGGTTTTCAGATTCATTTTTTCCAGCACGCGTGCCCGATAGGTGCTGACGGTCTTCACGCTGAGGAACAGTTCGTTGGCAATCTCGGTGGGCGATTTGCCACTGGCCAGCTTGTAGAACACCTGGAATTCGCGCTGCGAGAGCATTTCGTGCAGGCGTTTGTCGCTGGGCTTGGTCAACTCGCGTGCCAGCAAGTCCGCCAGCTCTACCGACAGATAACGGCGACCATTGCAGATGGTGCGGATGGCCTTGATGATTTCTTCCGGGTTGGCATCCTTGGACAGGTAACCACGGCAACCGGAGCGGATCAGGTTGAGTGCGTATTGCTCTTCCGAATAGCCGCTGAGGATCAGCACAGCCAGTTCCGGCTTGATGCGCTGCAGATCGCGCAAGGTATCCACACCGTTCTTGTGCGGCATGGAGATATCCAGGATGGCGATGTCGAAATCCTGCTTGCGCACCAGTTGCAAGGCCTCCATGCCGGAAGCCGCTTCAGCTGTGACGGACAGGTCGTCTTCGAGCTCGATCAGCGAGCGCAGCCCGTTACGGACGATGCTGTGGTCGTCCACCAGCAGTATGCGTTTTTTCATTGCATCATTCCCGATGAGTGAAATCTGGAGTAAGGATCAGTGCGCACGAGTCAGCCAGTCGGCCAGCTCGTCGGCGTGTTTTTCCTCGACCGCAAGAATGTCTTCCAGCAGCCGGCGGGTGGTCGGATCCTTGTCGCCGATGAAGCGGATCAGTTCACGGTAGGTATCGATGGCGATGCGCTCAGCCACCAGATTTTCGCGGATCATTTCGGATAGCTGCGAAACCGCCACGTAATCGGCATGACTGCGTTGCAACAGGCCTTCCGGCGAGAAATTGGGCGTGCCGCCCAGTTGCACGATCCGTTCTGCCAGTTGATCGGCGTGCGACAGCTCTTCAGCTGCGTGCACGGCAAACTCTTCCGCAATGGATTCGGAGTGGATGCCCTTCGCGGAAAAATGGTGCAGCTTGTAGCGCAGCACGCATACCAGCTCTGTAGCCAATGCGCTGTTGAGCTGGCGGATGACCTCTTCCACATCACCTTGATAAGTGAAGGTCTTGGCACCATCCAGAACCTGCTGACGTGCATTGGCACGGATCTGGTCGATATTGATTGCAAATGCTTCGGACACGGACATGGGGTACTCCTTGTTATTTGCACTGGCAGCTTTCCCGATCGGCACCGCTGAACCGGATTACTCCCTTTCTGGTTACTGCGATGCTTGCCCGGCGATTACCTGCTTGAGCAACACCGGTGATTTTCCTGTGATTGCACTGTAACCGCCCGGCGCAACAGCCCGTATCCCGAAGTCACTGAAGGTGTTGTAGGAATGGGCTCACATATCGGGCGCACAGCCCGGTCAGAATCCGTGAAGCGGTATGGAAGCACCGGATGTAGGCAGGCGTCGTGCAGCAGACGGGCAGACGGGGTGATTGCTTGCCATGGTGCGATTGCTGTCCGGCGCGGCTTCCCCGCTGCAGCACCGGTTAAATCAGAAGCCGCTCTCACGCAGCAGTGCGGCCAGCAAATAGGTACCAGCCTCGCCCAACAGACTGCGACGATCACCATCAATCTGCAATTGACCCCGCGTTTCCCTCAGCGCTGGCGGGGCGGTATCAAGCTGTATCAGTACATGAAACACAGCAGGATTGGGAATCAGCACATCGCGTTCTGCGGTAACCACGATGGGGCCATTGAAACGTGAAGCCAGCATCGGGTGGGCAAGCTGCTTGGCACGCGTGCTGGCGATGGCAATCACCCGACCGGATAACGGGTCCGGCTGCCCATTGGGGTAAAAACGTACATGACGCCCCGTTGCCAGCCGTTGTACATCCTCCTGCCTCACATAGGCATCTATCTGCCAATGCGCCGGGTCGATCAGGATGCCGATGGGTTCGCGGGCGTTCAGCCATTGGCCGCTGTGCCATCCCGGGTTGACGTCCTGCCACTGGCCGGCAAACGGCGCCTGCAGCTTCAGGCGGGCGATCTCGGAACGGGCAGCTTGTGCCTCCTCGACCTGCACGCTCAGGCGCTGGCGCGTGACAGCCTGCTGATCCAGCCCGGCGGCATCGGCAATCAGCCCGGCCAGCCTTGCTTGGTAGCCACGCAAACCGGCTTCGCTGCTGCGCATGCGCGATGCAATATCCGGTTCATCCAGCGTGATCAGCGTATCTTTCGCTTGCACCTGCCCGATGGGATGAATGGATTGCAGGCGGGCGGCGAAAGGCGCAAAGACACGCAACTGATTTTCCGAGCGGGCCACACCAAAGCCATGTACTTGCGTGCGCCACGGCAAGGCCAGCAGTAATAGCAAGACACCCAGCAGGCCCCAGAACAGCCAGCGCCGGCCGGTCTGCACGCTGGCGCGATGCGCCCACCAGTATTTCAGTTCGCGCCAGATGGGCATCATGATGAACCAGGTGATTTCCACGCCGAACAGGAAAATGCCCAGCAGTTTGAAGAAGAACAGGTAAACGGTCACCGCGATGCCGAGGAAGAGCGTCAGCCGGTACAGCCAGGTGATCAGCGCAAAAGCCACCAGCAAGCGCCGCTGCTGCGGGGCAAATGGCTCTGGCCATGCCTCGGGCAGGCCCAGCAGCGTACGCCGGATGGCTGCCCGTGCCATGGCCGACGCGCGCTCATGCAGATTGGGAAAATCCAGCAGATCGGACAGGATGAAATAACCATCGAAGCGCATGAACGGGCTGGCATTGAGCGCCAGCGACAATATCCAGCTGGTGGTAGCCAGATACAGCAGCGCATTGCGCAACGCCCCGGGCTCGCACAGTGCCCAGCCCAGCGTGGCGAGGCCCGCCAGCGCCAGCTCGCACAGGATGCCGGCCGAGGCGATGGCCAGCCGCTGGCGCGCGTTGCGCAGTCGCCAGCTCTCGCCAGTATCGGTGTAGAGCATCGGCCACATCACCACGAAAGCTACGCCCATATGGGCAACGCGCAGGCCCAGCCGCGTGGCCACCAGCGCATGCGCCAGCTCGTGCAGCGTCTTGGCCACCAGCAGCGCCAGCGCAAAGCTGAGCAACCCTTCGGTGGAGAACGATTCGACCACCGCGGTGGCAAAGGTATCCCACTGGTGCAGCACCATCACCACGCCCAGCAGGCTGAGCAGGACGACCGTGATGCCGGCCGCCGGGCTGAACAGCCAGCCCAGCCGGGCCGCCAGCCACGCCAATGGCTGTTGCGGGTGCAGCAGCGGAATGCGGAAAAACAGGTAGTGATGCAGCCACCAGCGCCAGGTCAGCCAGCCCTGCCCCGCTTCATCACGCTGCTGCATCCTGGCCAGCGCTTGCGGGCTGGGCCGGAGCAACTGGTGCTGTTCGAGGAAATGACCGAATGTCTCGACCTGATCGGGTTCCGGCCGCAACGCCGTCTGCGCGGCGATCTGCTCGCAAATTTCTGCGGCGGGCGCGCCCCAGCGCACCAGGAATTCGAATTCCAGCCAGCCGATACGGTAAAAGCGGTTCAGCACCGTATCCTGGATCACCCAGGTGGGCTCACCGTCACTGCCGGCACGCGTTTCGCTCAGCCGCAAGTCTTCCCGCAATGCAGGTATGGCCTGTGCCTGTTGCACTACCAGCCCGTCCATGCACGTACCGCCGCCAGCGGCCGGCGCAGCAGGTAATAGCCCAGGCTGACGCGTTGGCCATATAGCTTGGCGGTGCCATGCAGCCCCAGCCGGGCATGTTCGGGCAAGCCATCCACGCTGGCCAGCAGCCGGTAGGCCATCACGCCATCGTCGCTGGGCTTGGCTTGATAGCTGGTTTCCAGCACTTTGCCATTCAGCGGCGACAAGGGGTAGGTTGTGAGGTAGAGCGTGACTTCCGCCCCGGTTTCCAGCGCAATGGCATCCGCTACCGGCAACTGGATCAGCATGGCGGGTTTGGCCGGGTCAGCCAGTTGCAGGATGCGCTCGCCTGTCACTACCGGTTTGCCCTGCCAGTCATTCGGGTCGCTGAAAACAGCCACGCCGGCCTTGGGCGCAACAACCTGGGTCCGTTTCAATTGCGCCATGGTGGCCTCCAGCTCGGCACGCCGTTGTTGCGCCACGCCGCCAAGTACCGCCAGTTCACTCTTGCTTTGTGCGTTGTCGAATGCACGCTGGCTGGCTGCCATGAGCTCCGCATCCGCCACTGCTACCTGCTTGGTCAATACGTCGACACGACTGCGCAAGCTGGTTTCATCCAGAGAAAACAGCAAGGCGCCCTGCGCGACCACCTGGTTAGGCCGCACGGTGATGCGCTCGATCACGCCATCGACTGGCGAACTGATGATCTGCGCCTCACGCGAAACAACCTCTGCCGGGGCCAATACGGTCTGGCGTACCGGGATGAATGCCAGCGCCGCCACCAGCAGGCCGGCCAGCGCCCAATGGCGACGGTTGGGTTGCCAGGGCAAACGACGCTGCCGGCGCAACAAGGCCGCCCAGCAATAAGCCCAGGTTTGCCATAGGCCGCGCAGCAACGGCAGCAGTGGCTCGGCTGGCGGCTCATCCAGCAGCACCAGCAATACGCCCAGGCGTTTGCCATCCTGCTGATGCAAGGGCACCGTCCAGATGCCGGCTGGCCACCACTCTGCCCAGCCTTCTGCCACCTCGGGCGGCACATCCAGCGCATCGCGCGCCAGCCAGTGCGGCTCGGCATCCTGCAACTGCGCGGCCAGCCAGCGTACCGCGCGCGGCAGCCAGATCAGGTAAGGTGAATCTTCCTCGGGCTTCACCAGGCCGGAAATGGCCAGCAGTTCAAATCGCTTGCCATGCTCGGCCAATACCAGCGCCTGCCGGAAATGCAACAACGGATACAGGTCATTGGCCATGGAAAAAGCCAGTGCGTTCAGTGTTTCCGCTGCCAGCGCGCGATCACGCAACTGATCCAGGCTGAGCAGCAACTGCGGGTGCGGCAACCTTTCTGTCATTGCGCAGCCGGAAAACGGGCCACGCCGCTCATGCCTGCGATCAGCTCCGGATTGGCGGCATCGAGCTGCGCTTCCAGCTCGACAGTCTGCGCAACAGCATCGACCCGGGCATTGATGGCGCTGACCCGCGCTGGATAGGTATTGCCGGTTTCATGGATGGAGACATCGAGCCGGGTACCGGGCTTCATTTTCTTCAATAACGTTGATGGCACATTGAGCCTGACCTTGAGCGGGCCATCGCTCACCAGGTCAACCACCGGCGTACCGGCCGCAACGGTCTGGTAGGCCTTTACATAGACCTTGGCCACCCGCCCACTGAACGGCGCCAATACCTTGCAATAACCCTGCTGTGCCTTGTTCAGCGCCAGCGCGCCATTGGCTTTTTCCACTTCCGTGGTGGCCAGCGCCACCTCGATTTCACCGGCGGCATCCAGTTGTTGCAAACCATGCTTGGCGGCCAAATTCTGCTTCGCCATATTCAGTTCGGCCTTGGTCACGTTGCCCCGCGCCAATACTTCGCTGCAATCGAGCTGGGCCAGCACCGCCCCTTTGGCAACCCGTTTGCCGAGCGTAATATTCAGATCGCTGATGGTGCCATTCATCTGGCTGGACAGCGTGGTTTCCATCTTGGGGGCAAGCAGCACGCGCATTGCATTGGGATCGGCTTGTGCATCGTCGCTTGCGGCTTTTGCTGCATGACCAGCGTTGAATCCGGCAGAGAGCAGGACGGCACAAAAAAAAGGGCTACTGAGCCGGCGCATTGGCACTCCCGGTCTGGCTTGCTTGCAAGCGGTATTGTTGCTGTTCGGTGTGGGTTTTCTCGA
This sequence comes from Andreprevotia sp. IGB-42, assembly GCF_009848685.1. Classification (GTDB taxonomy): domain Bacteria; phylum Pseudomonadota; class Gammaproteobacteria; order Burkholderiales; family Chitinibacteraceae; genus Andreprevotia. The sequence continues at coordinate 222,401 of NZ_WXTX01000006.1, read as the reverse complement.
TGGCGAGCGCCAGCGTCTTCACGTCATCCTTGGCGATCGCTTCTGGCAACACGTCGAACCCCACCGAGTTGTACAGTCGGCCCCATGCAGCCTGCGCATTGGAATACGCGGCTTCGCGCTGGTAGCGTGCCAGCAGGTAGCGCCCTTCGGCACGGATCACTTCCAGCTCCGATCCCAGCGTGGTCTTGCGTGCGGCGCGGGCGTAATCGAGCAGGTTGCGATCTACACGCAAGCTCTGGTTGGAGAACTCCACCTCTTGCCTTGCCAGTTGATAGCGCAGCGCGCCAACCCGCGCCTGGGTGAGGATGGCCATCGACAATGCAATGCGGCGCATGTCATCCGTCTTAGCCTGCGATTCGCCCGATGCATTGAGCGATGGATATTGCAGCAGCTTGAGCAGGTTCAGCGAAACCTGCACCCCGACTTGCGACCAGTGATTGTTGTACAGATACTGGTTGGAATCGTATTGCGCGCTCCAGTCCAGACCTACATTCGGCCACAGCTGTGCCTTGGCGATCTTGATATCGTTTTCGTTCACGCGCTTGCGGTACCACTCTTCCATGATTTCCGGGCGCTGTTCCATGGCCAGCTGTTCCAGTACGCCGATATCGGCGCTCAGCGCCGGCAGCGTCTGCTCCGGGCCATCGGCCAGTATCAGCTTCGAGCCCGGCGGCAGCGACATCAGTGCAATCAGTTCGGATTGCGCGAACTCCAGATCCTGGCGGCGCACCGACAACAGCGACATGGAATCGAGCAGTGCGCGCTGGTAGGCCAGCACTTCCTGGCGTGGCAGCAAGCCCTTGGTTTCGGCTTCCTGTGCTGCTTGCAGCGCCTTGCGTGTGCGCGCCAGCAATTGGTCGACCTCTGGCTGCAAGCGTTGCGCGGCCAGCGCACGCCAATAGGCATTGCGCACATCCTGCAATACATTCTGCGCCACGCGCCGGCGGCGCTCTTCGGCCATGAGTATCTGGTTGGATTTCTGCTGGGTGCGATAATAGGCAACGCCGAAGTCGAGCAGGCTCCAGCTCAGACCCAGATCGGCCACCGTGCGGTAGCGCTCTTCGGAAGTCGATGCCCGCAAGCTTTCCTGGCCGTCCTCGATACCGATCGACGTACCGCCAGAATCATTGCTGCGCCCGCGGTACCCGGCAGCGGCCACCACCCTGGGCAGCATCTCGTGGCTGGAAACATCGCGCAGGTCTGCTGCCAGCGCGCTCTCCAGCAGCTTGAGCCGGTAATCCAGATTGTATTTCAGCGCCCGTGCGGCCGCATCGTAGAAGGTGATCGGCGCCGTTACCGGCTCCTGATCCTTGTACATGGCGGTCTGGTCATCCACGACACGTTGCCGGTATTCGTCCTTGGTCATCGGCTTGGGGTCCATCGATGCGCAGGCGCTGAGCATCAACGCGAAACCCGTCAGCACGCTGATGCGGGTTACGGTTTGCTTGGGCATGGGCAGGCTCCTGTGGTCTCTGTTGCCGGTATGGCATGCGGTTTTGCCCGGCAGTGCTGGCGGGCGCGTGGGTCAGGTATTTCCAACAGGGATTGCTCCGTTTTTTTCCTGCGCGGTTGTCGTGTCCGTTACTGCCAGCAGCGGCAGATGCATTTGCCGTGCGGCTACCTGAAGCTGGCTGCGGAAGTTCTGCGCAACCGGTGGCGGTACATCGACACTGCTGGCGCGATTGGGCATCGTGCGGTTCGGGGCCGTACGCTCGGGCGCGGTCCGCTCCGGTGTGGCGTGCTCCGGCGCGGTGGGTATCTGGAACATGTCGTCCGCATCGATGGTGAACAGCGATGGATCCATCAGCAGGCCATCCGCACCCAGGCCCAGCCGTTCGGGACGACCCAGTATCCATGCCAGATCGATGTCGCTGCCCATCTGGCTGATGCTCACGCTGCGAGCAACGAACTGGCCATCGATCTGCCCCAGCCCTGCGCCAAGCGAACTGCTGCGTATGCCGCGGTCCAGCAGCCAGCCGATATCGCTGCCATCGGATTGCCGACCGGAAATCTGCTCCAGCAACGCGTTGCGTTCCACTTCCGGCGAGACGAACACGATCGGATCGACGTCCGGCAATGCCTGCTGACCCGGTGCGTAGTCCAGTCCATGATTCTGATGCCCGCCGCCCTGCTCCGGTGTGACCGGCGGATTGGGCGTGGACGGATCCAGATAGATCACCAGCGTGGCCTGATCAGGCGCGTTGATGCGATCCACCACGGTGTAGGTAAAGCTGTCCTGCAGTATCTGCCCGGTGCGCACCGCGGCTTGCACCGCAGGGTTGCCGGCATCGATCCGGTAGGTGTAACTGCCATCCGCATTCAGGATCAGCGTCCCGTATAGCCCCGCCAGTGGCTGCCCTACCACGCCATCCGTCCCGGAACCCGCTTCCACCCCGGTGCGGATCTTCACTACGGTCTGGCTGTCGTTGGCATCCACCTCACCATCATTGCTCAGCACCTGACCACGCACCTGTGGCACCGAGGCCGCCTCGCTGGCGATTGCGCTGTCATCCTGCGCGCGCGGGTTGTCGTTGGCACCCTGAATCTGGATGGTCAGCCGTGCGGTACTTTCTGCACCCGTCGTATCCCGCACCCGGTAGGTAAATGTGTCACTGACGGTATTTTCGGGTGTACGCAGCGCTTCCACCGTGGGATTGCTGTTGTCCACCTGATAGCGGTAGCTGCCATCGGCACTGATCAGCAGCGTGCCATACTGGCCCTGCAACTGGGTGCCAGCCTGTGCGGTTTGCCCGCTGCCATTGCTGACCGACACCACATTGACGGCTTCGCCCAATGGCGAGATATCGTTGTTCAGCACATTACCCAGCGCGTCCGCCCCTGGCGTGGTATTGAATACCCCGCCGGCCTCGATCGCCCTGCCTGCATCGTCGTTGGCAACCAGCTCGTCACCGGTGCCGCCGCCACCGCGATTACCTGCAATGACTATGCGCAGCGTGGCGGTATCCGTTGCATGCAGGAGATCCTCAACGGTATAGGTAAACGTTTCTACCAGCGTGTTATCAACCGCATTCTGCACGGCAGGATTATTGACATCCACCAGGTAGGTATAACTGCCGTCCGCGTTCAGAACCAGCGTGCCGTATAGCCCAGCCAAGGGCTGGCCCACTGTGCCAGCCACGCCGGAGCCTGCTTCCGCCCCGGTGCGAATCCCCACCACGGCGTTGCGGTCGTTGGCATCGACATCGGCGTCATTCGGCAGTACCTGGCCCTGCACGAGGGGTGCGGCCTCACTGGCAAATGCGCCGTCATCCTGCGCGCGCGGGTTGTCATTGGCGCCCTGTATCCGGATGGTGAGGCGCGCTTCCGTTTCTGCGCCTGCAGCATCGACAAGACGATAGCTGAACGTTTCGCCAAGAGTGTCGTTGGCGGTGCGCAGCGCTTCCACTGTGGGATTGCTGTTATCCACCTGGTAGCGATAGCTGCCGTCCGCATCGATCACCAATGTGCCATACAGACCATCAAGACTGGTGCCAGCTGAAGCAGTTTGCCCCCTGCTGTTGGTAACCGAGGCCACGTCCAGTGTTTCCCCATACAGCGGACTATCGATATCGCTGTCGTTGGCCACCACATTGCCAGTGGCATCGCTGCCGGGGGTACTGTTCCGCACGCCACCCGCTTCGACCGCGACCCCGGAATCGTCAGATGCAAGCGGGTAATCATCGCTGCCCTGGATGGTAATGCGCAGCACGGCCTGGTCTTGCACCTGCCAGATATCCTGGAAGGTATAGGTGAATGTATCGACCAGCGTATTGCCACCGGTACGCAGCGCCTCGACTTCCGGCTGGCTGTTATCCAGTTCGTAATGCCAACTCCCGTCGGCATTGATGGTCAAGGTGCCATATTGGCCGCGCAGCGCAGTGCCCACCGCACTGGTGGCTCCGCTGCCAGACTCATCCCCGGTGCGGATTGCCGTCACGGTCAATGCTTGCGCATCGATATCGCTGTCGTTGCTCAGGACATTGCCGCTCGGGTTGACTCCCGGTGTCGTATTGGCGATGCCGCCAGCTTCGATGGCGGTGGCGCTGTCATCCACCCCCACCGGCGCCTCGTTGCGGCCACGTATCACGATGGTCAGTTGCACCAGCGTGGTCTGGCCCCCCAGATCCTTGACCTCGTAGGTGAAAGGCTCGTTGACGAAGTCCAGCGGCCCCATGTTCTGGATGGCCGGGTTGCTGGAATCTACGTGATAGGTGTACGTGCCATCGGCCCCGATGATCAACTGGCCATAAGTCCCCTGCACCAGCGTGCCATCGGCGTTGCTGGTGCCCGGGTTGACCCCGGTCGGCACAGCCGCATCCGCGGGGTGCCCGGTGCGTATGCCGCTGACCACCAGACTGTCGCCGGTATCCACGTCGCGGTCATTGGTGAGTACGTTGCCGCTGGGGCTGATTTCGCTGGCGGTATCGCTATCGGGCACCGCATAGGCGACATCAAGCTTGCCCACCGGGGCGTCCCATGCCCCGTTGATGATGATGCGCAATTCTGCGGTATCGGTAGCCCCTGCCTTGTCGTGGCCACTGTAGGTGAATACATCGACCAGAAAATCCCCCGGCTTGAGCGCATCGACAGCGGGTTTGCTATCGTCTACGAAGTAGTAGTAGCTGCCGTCCGCAGCGATGGCCAGCGTGCCATAGCGACCATTCAGCGTGACGCCTCCGCCGATAGCGATCAGGGTGCCCGCAGTATTTTCGCCGCCGGTACGTATGCCATCCAACGTACCTTTTTCACCAGTATCGACATCGCTGTCATTGCTCAGCACATTACCGGTGGGGTTGCTGCCAGCAAGGTCGTTATGGTGACCGCCAGCTTCCGTGGCCAGGCCGGTATCGTCACGACCAACCGGCGTATCGTCGCGGCCTTCGATGGTGATGGTCAGCACCGCGGTGCTGCTGGCGCCATTCAAGTCCTTGATGGTGTAGTTGAAAGTCTCGCTCAGTGTCTGACCACTGGTGCGCAAAGCCTCGACCAGCGGATTGCTGTTGTCGACCACATAGGTGTAGCTGCCGTTGGCGTTAAGCGTCAGGCTACCGTAGTCGCCGGCAAACGGGCTGCCCAGCGTGCCATTGCGTATGCCCTTGCCCACCCCGGTTACGTTCAGCGTTTCACCGAAGGCATCTACGTCCTGATCATTGGCCAGCACATTGCCCGTGGCATTGCTGCCGGGCGTGCCGTTGGCAATGCCGCCAGCCTCGATGGCAGTGCCTGCATCATCCTTCGCCACCGGCGTATCGTTGGCGCCCCGGATGGTGACATTGAGCGTGGCGCGATCTGTGGTGCCTGCAGCGTCAATCACCGTATAGCTGAAACTGTCGCTGAGCGTATTGGCGCTACTGCGCAGTGCCTGTACGGCCGTCATGCTGTTATCGACGCGGTAGCTGTAGCTACCGTCCGCATTCAGCGTCAACCAGCCATAGCTGCCGCGCAGCTCGCTACCCACCACCCCGTTGGTGCCTATACCTGCCTCGGTACCGGTGCGCACCGAAGAAACGGCCTGCGTCTCGCCGTAATCAGCTACGTCGCCGGCATGCTCGCCGCCATCGTCGTCGAAATCGTTGGTCAGTACGTTGCCGGTTGGGTCCGTGCCCGACTGGTCATTGTTACGGCCGCCGGCTTCGATCGCGGTGGCGTTGTCGTCCCCGGCCTCCGGGACATCGTTCTGCCCGCTGACCACGACAATCAATTCCGCCTGATCACTGACACTGTTGCTGTCAGTCACCGTGTAGGTAAAGCGTTCCACCAGCAAATCGCCTTGGCGCAGCGCCTGCACTGCAAGATTGCTGTTATCCACCGTGTAGTCGTAGCTGCCGTCGGCACGCAGGGTCAGTGTGCCATACAGACCGATCAGCGGCTGGCCGATGGTGCCGGACGTACCACCGATATCGGTTTCAGCACCGGTGCGGATGGCGGTCACCGTCAACGGGTCGCCGTCCGGGTCATGATCGCGCAGCAACACGGTGCCGTTGGTGATATCCCGGCCCGGCGTGCTGTCGTTGATGCCGCCTTTTTCCATGACCAGTGCGATGGCGTTCTGAGCAACCGGCGGGTCATTGACGCCGAACACGGTCACATTCAACTCACCCAGATCGGTCAGGCTGGCGGTATCGACCAGTTGGTAAGTAAAGCTGTCGATCAAGGGCGGGTCAATCGCCGAGTGGGCAATGACCGCTGCATTGGTGCTGTCCACGTCATAGCTGTACGAGCCATCGGCACCGATGGTCAAAGTGCCATAGGTGCCGACAATCACCGTGGCGTTGGCAGTGGCGGTACTACCGATTGCCACGCTGGTCAGCGCGCCTACGGCAGCCTCGGTGCCGGTGCGCACGCCCCCTACACGCAGTCGTGTATTGGGCCGGTCTGCAGCATCCACATCCGAATCCACGCCGTTGTCCGTATTGCCCGGCCGGCTGGGACTGGTGATCACATTGCCTATCGGGTTGCTTTCCTGCGAGTTGGGCGCGCTGGACTTGGCCTGCGCCTGCGCCACATCGTTGCTGGCCACCGGGTTATCGTTATTGCCGCGCACCTGGATGTTGAGATTGGCAATGCTGTTCAGGCCGGCCAGATCGGTCAGCCGATAGCTGAATACTTCCTGCAGGGTCTGCCCGGTACCCAGCCGTTGCACGGTGATATTGTTGTTGTCGATCACATAGCGGTAGCTGCCGTCCGCACCCAGGTACAGCGTGCCGAACTGGCCGGCAATGCTGGCGCCATTGCTGCTGTCGCTGCCAGGCGGCACCAGCGTGGGCGGGCCATATAGCTGGTCATCGATGCCACGCACCCCGGTCACGGTCAGCGCTTCGCCGTTGGCCGGCAAGGTGCCGAACTCGCCACCATCCACATCACTGTCATTGGTCATGACATTGCCGGTTGCATCGCTACCGCCACTGCCATTGGCAACGCCGCCCGCTTCCACTGCAAAGCCGCTATCGCTGACGGCGGTTGGCGCGTCATTGGCCCCCCGGAGGGTGACAGTAAGCACGGCACTATCGGTCAGTCCGCCCAGATCAGACAATGTGTAGTCGAATTGCTCTGTCAACGTCTGGCCGCTGGTGCGCAATGCCTGCACTGCGGCATTGCTGTTGTCGACCACGTACTGGTAGCCGCCGCCCGACGAAATCACCAGATTGCCGTACTGGCCGGCAATGATGATCTGGGCACCATCGGTAATGGTTTGCTGGGTCCCGCTGTGTACCCCTGCCTTGCTGACGCGCAAGCGGTCGCTATTGGTGGCGACGTCCACATCGCTGTCGTTGCCCAGTACGTTGCCGCGCGGATCGACACCCACCTGGCCATTATTGGTACCACCGGCCTCAACAGCAGTAGCGGTATCGTCATTGGCCACCGGGACATCGTTGACCGCATTGACGGTGATGCTCAGCATATCCAGATCGAACAACGCATCGTCCGCGCTTTCGCCCGGCATGCCATCGCCGTCATGATCACCGAACGCGCCGAAGTCATTGGTGGAGATCGTCAGCGTATCGCTGCCATTGAAGTCGGCATTGCCCAGATAGGTGAGCTTGGCCAGCGCGGCATTGATCGCGGTCACGCTGCCCTGCAAGGTGACTGCCGCGCTGTTTTCACCCAGCACTGTCACACCGGCGGTCGGGCTGGAAAAGTACAGCGTGCCCTGCAGCACGCTCAGGATCACCTGCACCGGGCGGGTGCCCGCATCCACGTCGCTGATCGACAGGCCACTGATCAATTGCGCAGTGTCTTCCTGTGCGCTGGCAGCTGCGGGCAGATGATTCACCGGCGCATCGTTCTGCTGCACATAACCGGCGTTGGCAATGGCGCTGGTGCCCTCACCCAGCGCGATGTCGACGCGCCCCAGCGGGCTGGCGGCATCGCTGTCGATACGCACGCGCAAGTCACCGATGGGTTGCGGGTAGCTGATGGTGCCGGTGGGGGTATCGATACGGAACACGCCGGATGGCAATACGCCGAAGCGGTACTGGCCACCGAGATCAGTGGTGGTGGTGAAAGTCTTGTTGTCTGCGGTTGTAGTCAGGTCACCATCGAGCCCGCCCCAGGTCAGCGTGACAGTCTGGCCCGGCAGGCCCACGCCATCCGGCGTGGTGCTGGCATCCGCGCTGGCAGTATCGTCCCACAGCTTGCCGCTGATCACACCCAAGCCCGCGCCTTCGCTCAGCACATAGGTATTCGGCGCCACACCACTGCCGGTGCGCTCGCCAGCGACAGTACTATCCGCCCCCACGCTGGAGCCGCCCCATGCGGTGAAGGTTTCCGCCAAGCTGGACCAGGTGAGGCTGGCATTGCTGCTGGCAATGATACCGCTATTGGGCACAGTCACCTGGTACACCACGCTGACCTTGGTGCCGACATCGATCTTGGCGAAATCAACCGTCAGGCCGCCACTGGTACTCACGCTCACACCCGCCGGCAAATTACCGGGGGTGTAACTGGTATTGCCAATCTTGATGCTGCCGAGAATGTAGTTGCTGCCACCAGGAAAACTGTCGGTCAGATGAGTATTGAACGCTGCCAGACCACCGTTCTCGGTAAAGCTGACCTCAACCGTTGCCGTGCCGGTAGTACCGGACGGATTCGGGTTGAAGTCGATGATGTGCTTATCCAGCCCGGTAAAAGCGGGTTCGACGATATCCTGGTATACGGTATCCATGATGGATAGCGGATTGCCCGCTGCCAGCGCCTGCGCGGTAACCGCCAGCTGCACGCCGGCAATGTTGGATGCCTGGTTGTTGACGCGGGCATTGAACTCGATCGAGATGCCTTCCAGATCGGCATCGGCATCGTGGTTGATCAGCGTGCCCAGATTGAACAGCACCTCGGTATTGCCACCACCCAGCGGGTTGACCACGATATTGCTGCTGGCCAGCACACCGGTGGGCGACGGCCCGGCCAGCGTGGCGGAAATGGGCAGCGCCTCCGCGTTGTTCTGGTTGCCGACAATCTGCAAGGTACCGCCGGTGATCAGGCCAGTGACGCTGGTTTCGATGCCGGAACTGGAAATGAAGGCAATACGTACCGTACCATCCTGCATGAAGTCCAGGCCATTGGCCAAAGTAACCCGCAGTTGATAGCTGTTTGCCTGCCCCTCTGGTAGCAGGTTGACTACGCGGTAGCGGACGATCTCGCCAATGGTCACCGGTTCATGATCGGTATACGTGGGATTGGCCGCTGCCGTGTCAGGCAGCCCGCCCACGCGTGAGATGCCCGTCGCCTGCGCCACCGGCACCACCAGGTGTGCGGTCGTGCGGTAGTCATTGAGGATGCCGGTAGCCGGCAGGCCATCCAGGCCGGTGCGCTCGCCGGCCGGATCGGCGGTATTGTTCGCCGTGCCGTTCAGGCTGGTCCATTGCACTGTGGCAAGGTTATCGAAGGATGGCGTATTGGCGGCGGTGGCATTCACCGTACCGGCCACACGCAGCACGATGCTGCTGCCTTTGGCGATATCGACGTTGGCACCGGCCACCGTGCGCAACTGCCCGCCCACCAGTTCGAAATCAGCACCACCATTGTTGGTGGCGCTGCCCTGGTAGGTAACGCCGATCAATGTGAGGTTGGAAAGCTGCGTGGGCAAGGTATCGGCAAAACTGATATCGAACGCATCGAAGTCCGTGCTGGCACTGCCATTGCGGATTTCAATCGTGTATTCGACCAGATTGCCCTCGTCTACGCCGTAGCCGCCCTTGTGCAGCGCGCTTGGAATGATCTGTAGCGTGGGTTCGCGCAGTACCGCCGTCGGCTTGCCACCGGTCAGCGCCACCGTGCGGTCGACCGCTGCCACGCCGTTGGGCGTATCACCGTCCGGATCACTGAATACCAGCCGTGCATCGTTGGCCAGCGCGCGGTTGGCCTGGTTATCGATGGTATTGCTGACCACCAGTTGCACGCGGATCACGAAGCTGTTGTTGCCGGTGACATTGTCGCTGACTGCATCCGATGCGCTGAAGGTGATGCGTGCATCCACGCCATCCTTGCCCAGATCGGCCAGCACATCGCCCGGTGCCGCGCCCAGCGCACCCGCGGTGACGGTGCCGTTGAAATCCGCCGTCAGTGCCGCGCTGCCCGCAACCGTGGTGATCAGCTCATAACCCAGACCGCCATTGAAGCTGGTATCCAGCCGCATGCCAGGAGGCACCAGATCATCCAGGCGCAACGATCGGGTATTGCCTTCCGGCAGCGTGACAATGATGTCGTAACGCATGCCCTCACCCACTACCAGCTCATTGCCATTGGTGTGAGTGGCGCTGGAGTCGCCATTGTCGAGGCTACCGCCGGCAAAGGTCATGCGAACTTCCGGCGCGGCAATCTGCTCGGATGCCAGGTCGGTCAGGTCGACCGGTGTAAAGTCGGTGCCGCCATCCACGCTGGCGTAATTACTCAGCGTGGCGGTGCTTTGCAGCGTGCGGCTGGCGTCGATATTCGCGGCCACCACGGTATCGTAGGTGATCACGATCACGTTGCCGCCATTGGTATCCGCAGTGGTACCGGGACGACCCGGGAGCAGTGACGGCACGCTGCCCTGGTCGAGGAAGGTGATGGTGTTGCCGGCTACGCTGTAATCTTGCCCGGCAACCAGTGCCACACCGTTGCCGCGGTAGATCAACAGATTGGCGCTGGCCAGGTTACCGCCAACGAAAGCGAGATCGGTTGGCAAGGTGATGCTGGTGGCTACATCGTAGGCTCCGCCACCACCGGTGTTCTCGATGGCAGTCACCAGACGCACCTGATCGCCTGCGTCCAGCCCGGTCACATTGCCGTCTATGCTGGAAAGGTCAGTCACATGGCCGGTAAACGGTACGCCAGTACTGCCCGGCGGCGCCCAGCCGACCACATCAGGCGTACCGTGACTGCTCGACACCACACCGTGCTTCATCTGCAGGTTGGGCTCGGCAATCGACTCGATCAGCGTGCTGTCGGATGACAACAGCGTTTGCTTGTCTATGGTGGTCAGCTGCGTGGATTGCGCCAGCACGTTGAGCGAGCGCTGGTCGGCAAATGGCTGGTCACCCACTTTCAGCGTGAAAGTCACCTCCACCCGTGTGCCAGTGGTGCCAGCGGTATCGTAATTGCCGAAATCGAATACCACCGAATTGCCCGGGCCATTGCTGACCGCGATCGAATTATCCAGATTGGTATTGCCACTACCCAGCGACCACTGGCCCACGCCATTGCCCTGTGACCACGTCACCCCACTCAGGTCGAACAGGGGCAAGGGCAGATAAGAGGTGAACCGCAGCGCTTCATAGTCGCCAGTCACTAGGTTGTAGCTCAGCCGGAAAGTAACGGTATCCCCGGGGCGCAGCTCGCCGTTGGCGGGCGGCACGCCACCGTTGACCTGCAGCACCGAGATATCGATGTTCTGCGTGGGAATGATGCTGGTGGTGGTGGTGTTGTCGCTTTCGGTAAAGCCGGTAAGGTTGAGCGGGCCGGACAGCAGCGTAGCTGTCACCGTGGCACTATTGCCCAGCGGGTCGCCCTCGTTGATTTCGCTCTGCGGCGGGTGGTTGGTGGTATAGCTCTGTCCCACCAGCACACCGTAGTTGATGACGGCCATGGTAATGCCCTCTCGGACATCATCAACAGCCAGATCTCCGGCCAGCGCGCCTTGCAGGCGGCCGGGAATGGCGCGCAGCGTGGCGGCAATGTCGAAAGTCAGCGTGGTGACGCCATTGGCGTCGGTACTGGTGGTGTACACCAGCGCCACGGTTTGCGTGACGCCATGCGCGCTGAAGCTGAATGTCGGCGTGCCGACCAGCGTTTGCCCATCACTGACCGTATCCATCACGGTAAACGAGCCATTGGCAAAACGGGTTTCACCGAAGCCGAAGTAATCCGATAACGCGATGTTGAGCGTGTAGTTGAGCGTATCGCCCGGCGTGATGCCGGTGCTGCCGGTATCAACCTGCACCGCAACGGCCTTCTGCAGCGTGATGGACTTGGCGGTAAAGCTGGCATTCTGCCCGTCGCCGTTCCCGGAAAAATCGATGGTGGTAGCAGGCGCGGTCACATCGCGCGGGTCCAATGGTTTCCATCTGCCGCTGGCGCTGGGCGTGCCGAAGGTACTCGTGACATCATCGCCGGTGTTGCTGTCGATCACCGCGTTGCCACTGGCATCGCTTTCCGGCACGTAAAAGCGCACCACGTTCTGCACCGGCGCGCTCAGGCTGGCATAACTGACGGTGTACTGGGTAATGAACAGCGTATCGCTGGCTATCGCCTGGTTGATCAGCGTCGGGTTATTCAGCACGCGGCCATCGTTGAGCGTGATCGAGGTCAGCGTGCCGCCAGCCCCCGGCGTGATCGCAGTCACCTGGATGCTGCCCGGCAACGACTGGGTCACTACCACGTTGCTGATGGTTTGCCCCGGTGCGGGCGTGACGGTCACGGTTTGCGTGTGTTCGAAATTGGGGCCGGTGGCGGTTTCGCCCTCCGGCATGTTCACCGACTGGGTAAGCGAAACCAGCGTGGGGTGCACGATGAAATCATGCGTGGCCGCCTCGACAAGGCTCGGGTCGGCAGTCGGGTTATCCAGTGCATCGTTGCCGTACTGGAAACCGGCGCGTGCCTTCACGGTCAGATCCGGTGTGCCGTTGGAGAGGCCGGTATCGGCCAGATCACTCAGGCTGGCAGTCACCACCACCGGTATCAGCGGCTGCTGCGATGACACGCTGGCAAACGGCAGCTCCAGCACCACCATGGTGTCACCGGCGCGCATGCCCACGCTGGCTGCGGTAATCACCAATGGGTTGCCGCTGGCATCCTTGGCCAGTGGATGGGTGGCATTGCCGCTGGCATCGAACGTGACCTGGTGCGCAATCAGCGTCTGGCCGCCGAAGCTGGCTGATACGAACGAGATGCCGTCGTCACCGTCCTTGCCCGTGGTTGGAATGAACAGATCAACGAAGGGTGCAAAACCCACTTGCGCGTTGCTGTTGGACAGATTGACGGTAAACGTGAACTGGCCGCCGATCAACACATCGCTGGTAGTCGCAGGCAGGCTGACGGTCGGGCTGGCATTGGCCAGCAAGCCGTCATAGCCGGAAATGGCGGAAGCGCTCAACGCCAGGCTTTTATCGATATTGCCATGCCGCACTTCCAGCACCCAGTCGCCGCCGGCGGTTGCACTGCCGGTATCGTTGCTGGATGCCGCAACATCGGCGCCGGTGCTGCGGGCCAGTTCATCCACCAATGCCTGGCCGGCCTCGCCCGCGCCGACGTCGCAGCCATAGAGTTGGATATCCGCACCCGCATTGAGTGCGCCGCGCCAGCTTGCCAGCGTGGCCGATGCCTGGCGCAGCGTATCGCTGGTGTAATTGCGATCGCCTAGGCTGAATTGCCCGGCTGCACCGTGCGAGAAGATCTGGATCGAATCGACCTTGCCCAGCGTAGCCAGCGCATTGGAAATGGCTGCGAGTGCATCTTCGCCAGCATTGACGACCAATGCCTTGGTATCGGCCGGCAGGCTGGCGAGCAATTGATCCCGGTTTTCCAGCCGGCTATCCATCACTACCAGATTGCGCGGCGCGGGCGCTGCCGCAGGCTCGCGCGCTTCTGCAACGGCGGCGTGCCTGGTGACGGCACTGCTGTCTGCGTTGTCGGTGTGATGTTGCTCGACGGCGGCTGCTGCAGCGCCGTCGAACAGGATACGGGGCTCGAGCGCCAATGCATGGCTGCGCGGGCGGAAGCTGAATGGGGCTTTGGCAGGGGGTGGTTTGATTTGCATATGTTGTTACCAGCGCTTGAAGTAGTGACTCCGGCGATTTCGGCCTTTCATTCCGGGCAAGCGCCTGCATGGCAAAACGCGCGTTTCCCGGAAACCCAAAGCCCCCTTTTCAGTCGATATTACCCCTGCTTGCATGGCGAATGGTAGTGGCGGCCGCAAGCCGAAACACTCAAGCCTGCTTTCCATTCCAGGATGGCCCGATATGGATAACGCCATGTTCCATATTGTTTTATATGCGTTTTTGCACAGGGTTGAAGACGAAACCCCAGCGTTTTTACATACAGGAATATGGGCGTAACTTTCACTGACTGATTCTCTGCTAGGATGAAATCACGACAATGCAACAAAATACAGTAAGTGTTTTCGGTAATGACTGTCTTGTTGCTTTCGGCCAGTTCATGCGTTAGCGTGGTGCACGACACTTGGATACTGGGCCGCAGCGCGGACCAGCGACCTATCTACCCGGAGATTCAGCAGATGACCTTCAAAGCCAAGTTGCTTTTCGTGCTACTGGCGCCGCTGGCAAGCAGCGCCTGGGCCGCAGACGATGCGCCCGCAGAAGACAACCCCATCAACCCGAAAGTGATCGACAAACTGGTGCAGGTGGGCCAGTACCTGCGCAGCCTGCCCAAGTTCAAGGTGGACGCACAGATCACCCGCGACGTGGTGCTGGAAACTGGTCAGAAAATCAAGGTGGGTGGAACCAGCCAGGTGGTGGTGGACGGCCGCAGCCGCCTGTATGCCAGCCTGGAAAGCGATACGCAAAACCGCCGCTATTTCTTCAATGGCAAGAAATTCACCCAGTACTCGCCAGCACTGAAGTATTACGGCACCGTGGATGCGCCGGAAACGCTTTCCGAAGCGCTGCATCAATTCGAAGAGCACTATGGCTTGCGCCTGCCCATGGAAGATCTGTTTCTGCTGGGGCAGGATCAAAGCCAGCTGGATGCACTGACGGCTGCCGCCTATGTCGGTTCTTCGTCCATCAACGGCAAGCAGTGTGATCACCTGGCCTTCCGTCAGGAGGGCGCTGACTGGCAATTGTGGGTCAGCCACTCGGACAAACCGTTGCCGTGCAAACTGGTGATCACCACCACCGAAGATACCAGTTACCCGGAGTACAGCGCGGTCTATAGTTGGAACCTGAAACCCGATACGAATGCAGCCAGCTTCACGTTCAAGCCGGCCAAGGGCGACGTTGCCATTTCGATCACGAAAGCTGCGCAATGAAGGGGATGAACATGATGCTGAAAACAACCATGCTCTCGGTGCTGGCCGTTGCGGTGATGACCATGGGCGTATCGCTGGAAGCCCAGGCAGGCCCGCACGTCAGGGGTGGCGCCAAACAATCGGTAAGCAAGCCTGCCGCCCGTGCCGAGCGCCCGGCCGCCCGCCCTAATGTGAGCGGCGGCAACAAGGTCAATGCCGGTAACAAGGTCGGCAACAAGACCAACGTCAATAACAGCCACAACAACGTCAACATCGACAACAGCCGCGACGTGAACGTCAATGTCGACAATGACGGCCGCCATGGTGGTTACTACCATGATGATTACCACCCGATTGCCACCGCAGCTGCCGTGACAGCCACGGTTGCCGTAACCGCGGCGGTGGTCGGCGCCATCGTCACCCCCAACCAGTTGCCAACCAACTGCGTGCAGGTGATGCGGGCCAACGTGGCCTATATGCAGTGCGGCACCACTTGGTATCAGCCGCAGTATCAGGGTAGCGATGTGACGTATATCGTCGTCAATGCGCCTTGATCGGCTATTGCTGTTAATGCTGTGATACAGGGCCCGGCTTGTGCCGGGCCTTTTCAATTCATCGTGGCGATCTGCACATGCTGCAATATCGATATGCTGCGATATGCTGTGCCAGTGGTTTCAGCCGCGCCAGCGAACGCCATATGTGAGGGCCGGACCAGATCAAAATTGTCGGGCCTGGCGACCCATCGACCAGAAAAGGCCTCAAGGGCCGGCGTTTTGGGCCTGGGCTTCCAGCCGCAACGGCTGCGGAATGAATGGCATGTATTTCATCAGGATACGGCCGAATTCACCGTTGGCGTACAGCTTTTCACCAGCGGACTCCAGTCGCATCAGCATGGCAGTACACTCAAGCTGATTTCCAGCTCCGTTGCTTTTGCCAGCAGCGCTGCGGCTTCGACACAGGCGCCACGATTGGGGCTGGTCGCCACGATACAGGGTGCAATGTCTTGGGCAAGGTAACTTGCGGAAGCCGCTTGCACGGATCCGGTAACAAGCATCGTCACGCCGAGGAAGAAAAACACTATTGATCGCATAGGGGCCTGGCTTGTTTGGCGGAGTGCCGGCTTATCGGTACTAGAAGCGTAGACAGTCTTTGACCTGATTGCCCCCACCGGAAAATATGGCGCGCCTTTGCAAACTTCCGGCATACCATCCCGAGCGTATTGCCTGCTGAAAAGCAGCGCGATCAAAGCTGCAAAAGATGCGAAGGCGATACGATCAGCCACTTGATCAGCCTTTGCCGTTCCGGCTGATATTTACTCCAGTTTACCCTCGAACAGAAGTCACCAGCGTCCCTGTAGGGGCTAAAGTGTTTGCTGTCGACGTCACCTATAAAAACCAGCGTAATCTGAAAGAATGAAGTCAAAAAATATAGACATATTCAGACATCATCAACAAGAAATTAAATAAACCTTCACCCTGGATTGACACTGGAAATTGTCATCATCCTGACCATATACTCACCATGCCGGGTCGGATTGCTCACCATGCTCGATCTATGACGGAATGACTGGTGAGTTCTGATTTCATGTTCCCAACCCCCTTCACACTGACAACGCGTACAGCACCAAGCGCTATGCCGGGTCGGATTGCTCACCATGCTCGATCTATGACGGAATGACTGGTGAGTTCTGATTTCATGTTCCCAACCCCCTTCACACTGACAACGCGTACAGCACCAAGCGCTGGATAACGATGCTGACAATGCACCAGAAAGTGGGAGGAGGTTATCCGAAACGGGTTTTCGGTATCGCCGATAGATCACGTCGACCAGAGGGGTGTTGAATGGGTCATCCAAGAGATAGTATCCGCAGTCTGAGCGGCCGGTTACCAGGTATCTCCAGCCTGATGGCGCTGTGTGCGTTGCTATGCGCAACGGCGATAGTCAACGCAGCGGAATGGCCAGACCGGCTGCACTTGCCGATCGAACCCAAGCAGCAGGCCGCCAAATTGGCGCCATCGGTAGGCCAATCAACCAAGATCGACTGGCCGGCCGAGATCCAGGCGCCAGAGGGCGCGCCCAATGTGCTGGTCGTGCTGATGGATGATGTCGGCTTCGGTGCCACGCAATCCTTTGGCGGCGCAATTCCCACTCCCAGCCTGGACCGGATTGCCCGGGAAGGCTTGCGTTTCAACAGCTTTCATACTGCGGCAGTCTGCTCGCCTTCGCGTGCGGCACTGATTACAGGCCGCAACCACCATGTTGCTTCCACCGGCATCATCATGGAGTTTTCCACGCCCTACCCCGGCTACCACAGCCTGGTATCGCGCAGCGTGGGGACCATCGGCGAGATCCTTACCGACAATGGCTATGGTACGTCCTGGTTCGGCAAGAACCACAATGTGCCCGATTGGCAAAACTCGCCTGCCGGCCCATACAACCTGTGGCCAACCGGGCTGGGCTTCCAGTACTTCTATGGCTTCCTGGGCGCGGATGCGCATCAGTTCCGGCCTGCGGTATACGAGAACATTACTCCGGTAGATCCATATCTGGGCCGGGAAGACACCTACCACTTCGATGCCGACATGGCTGACCATGCCATCAAGTGGATGCACACGCAAAAAGCGGTCTGGCCGAAAAAGCCTTTCTTTGCCTACTACGCACCGGGTACTGCGCACGCCCCGCACCACGCACCCAAGGAATGGGTGGACAAGTTCAAGGGCAAGTTCGACATGGGCTGGGACAAGCTGCGCGAAATCACCTATGAGCGGCAGAAGCAGATGGGGATCATCCCGAAAGATGCCGCACTCAACCCCACCCCCAAGGACTACAAACGCTGGGATGACCTGTCACCGGACATGAAGCGCGTTACCGCCCGCGAGATGGAAGTGTATGCAGGCGCGCTGGCCCATGCCGATTACCAGGTGGGCCGTGTGCTTGACGCCATCGACGAGATGGGAGAGAAAGAAAATACGCTGGTGATCTACATCATGGGCGACAACGGTTCCAGCGCAGAAGACCCGACCGGCGTTGGCATCACCAGTGAAGTGGTCACCATGGGGAATGGCATTCCTGATCGCCCGGAATATATGGTCGAAAATATCGACAAATTTGGCACCATGTGGTTCCAGAACCATTACTCGCATGGCTGGGCGCACGCGATGAACACGCCTTTCCAGTGGGACAAGAAAATCGCTTCGCACCTGGGCGGCAGCCGCACCGGCATGGCGATTTCCTGGCCGGGCCATATCAAGGATCCGGGCGGTATCCGCAGCCAGTTCACGCACATCAACGACATCGTGCCGACCATACTGGAGGCATCGCACATACCCGCGCCGGAAACCATCAATGGTTTCAAGCAGGTACCCATGAATGGCGTAAGCCTGCTCTATACGCTCAACGATGCTGGCGCCAAGGAGCGGCACAATACCCAATACTTCGAGGTGATCGCCAACCAGGCCATTTATCACGACGGCTGGCTTGCCAACACCACCCCTCAGCGACTGCCTTGGCAAGGGCGTGGACCGACCAATGCAGACCCCTTCAACGACTACTCGTGGGAATTGTACAACCTGAAAACAGACTTCACCCAGTCGAAAAATCTGGCAAACCAGAACCCGGAAAAGCTGGCCGAATTGCGCAAGCTGTTCAAGGCTGAGGCCGAGAAAAACCAGGTCTTTCCGCTGGATGACCGCTACATCGAACGCGTGGACCCGGAAAACCGGCCGCAGCCCAACAAAGGCCGTAACCGCTTCGTCTACTTCGATCACGTTACGCGCATTACCGAATCGATGGCTGCGGACATGAAGAACAAGTCCTTCACCATCACTGCAGATGTGACCGTTCCCAAGGATGGTGGCAGTGGCATCATCATGACCCAGGGCGGCTGGTTTGGCGGCAATGCGCTGATGTTGCTGGATGGCAAGCCTACCTATGCCTATGCACTGTCGCACTATCCGGAGCACAAGTTCCGCGTGCAGGCCCAAGACAAGCTGGCTGCAGGCAAACACCAGATCGTGCTGGACTTTGCCTACGATGGTGGTGGCATCGGCAAGGGGGGCTTGGCCACGTTGACGGTAGACGGCAAAAAGGTGGCGCAAGGCAGGATAGACCGTACCATCCCGGCGCGGATCTCACTGGATGAAACGCTGGATATTGGCGAGGATTCCGGCACGCCGATCGTGCAGGATTACACGGTACCGTTCCGCTTCAATGGCGAGATTGCCAAAGTGGTGATTGACCTCAAACCTGCGGCGGATTCCAAAGCACAGGAGCAGCTGGCGGCCAAGGTGCAAGACATTGACTGATTCCTGACGTATACAGGCAAAAAAACGCTGGCCATGGGGCCAGCGTTTTTTTGGGGTGCCCAGCCAACTGAGCGTGCTTCGACTCTGCATGGCGGGGTTAGCCGTTGCGCACGCATCCAGTCTCATTGCATTTTCAAATGCGCTCGTCAGTCTTCCTCTCCGAATCGGCGGCACCCGGTATGGTCACGGCACCTTTTTCAGCAAATAGGTATCCATGATCCAGCCGTTGCGCTGCCTGGCCGCGCTGCGCACCCGCTCGATCTCGTCGGCCACGTCTCCCAGCTTGCCGGAGATCAGTATTTCATCCGGCGTGCCAAGGTAAGCGCCCCAGTAGATATCGAGATCGGCATCCGGCACCTGCCGGTAGCTGTTTTCCGCATCCAGCATCACCACCACGCTATCGGCATGGGCGGGGAATTCCTCCGCCAGCCGCCGGCCGGTGGTGATTTCCACCGAACGGCCGATATTGTTGAGCGGCACCTTGTGCCGCGCGGTCAGCGCCTGCACGCTGGTAATGCCGGGAATCACGTCGTATTCCAGCTGCTGCCGGCCAGCGGCAATGATGCCGTTGAGGATGCGGATGGTGCTGTCGTACAGCGATGGATCACCCCACACCAGGAACGCTCCGCATTCGCCGTCCGCCAGTTCATCCTCGATCAGTTGCTCGAACAAATGCTGTTTGCCGTCATTCAGGTCATGTACTGCCTTGTCGTAATCGGGCTGCTGGCGCTCGCGTTCCGGCAGCGGGGCTTCCACAAAGCGGTAGTCATGGTTCTGGATGTAGCGCTCGCAGATTTCCTTGCGCAGGCGAGTGAGTTTCTCCTTGCTCGGGCCTTTGTCGAGGATGAAAAAAACATCAGCCTGATTCAGCGCGTTGACCGCCTGGATGGTGATGTATTCCGGATTGCCGGCACCGATGCCGATGATCAGTATTTTCTTCATGGGTAGCCCCTTATCGCGGATGCAAGGTCACGCTGGTTTCGCGGCTTTCTCTGCGCGCTTTTTGCGCTCGCTGTAGCGGTCGGTCAGGTATGGTGATGCACCGCGCGTCAGCAACGTGAACTTGATCAGCTCTTCCATCAGGTCCACCGTGCGGTCGTAGTATTCGGACGGCAACATCAGTCCCGCCTCGTCGAATTCATTGAATGCCGCCGGTACCGATACCTGGTTGGGGATGGCGATCATGCGCATCCAGCGGCCTTGCTGGCGCATCTGGTTGACCGCATTGAACGAATGCACGCCGCCGCATACTTCCATCACCGCCAGTGTCTTGCCCTGCGTAGGGCGAGTGCCACCGGCAAACAGCGGAATCCAGTCGATCTGCGCTTTCATCACCCCGGTGAGCGCGCCATGCCGCTCGGGCGAGCACCACACCATGCCCTCGCTCCAGCGCGCCAGCTCGCGCAGCTCCAGCACTTTGGGGTGCGCTTCGGATTCTTCATCCGGCAGCGGCAAACCAATCGGATTGAAGATGCGCACTTCCGCGCCCATCGCAGCAAGCAGGCGCGCGGCCTCTTCCGTCAGCAGCCGGCTGTATGAGCGCACGCGTAGCGAGCCGTACAGCATCAAGATGCGTGCCGGATGATCGCTACCCGGCTGGAACAGCGCAGCCGCATCGGGCCGGGAAAAATGGGCAGGATCAAGCTGCACGGGCAGTTCAGGATTGGGCACGATCGTTACCAGGCGGAAATGTTGATGGGGACGTTGATGGAGACTCAAAGGGCGCAGCCAGCGCTGCTCCCAGCCGTTGCCAGCCCTGCTCACCGGCGGGCAGGCCGAAGCGCAGGCTGGGCACATGCTCGAAACGGCGCACCCAGATGCCCTGCTGCGCCAGATGATGTTGCCACTGTGCAGCGTGCGGGTGGGGGGCCCAGGCAAATAATGGCGTAGCATGCGGCTGAAAGCCCGCTTGCGCCAGCAGCGCGGCCAGTCGCGGCCCGGCCTGCTGCAACTGGCGGCGAGCAGCAGCCTGCCAACCGTCATCAAGCAAGGCCATGCGCACCACAGCACGCGCCGGGCCGGAAATACTCCACGGCCCGCGCAACGCTGCCAGTTGGCCCAGCACTGCTGGCGCAGCCAGCACGAAGCCGACGCGGGCCCCTGCCAGGCCAAAAAACTTGCCGATGGACCGCAGCACGATCAAGCCGTCCAGTTGCGTGTGCGCAGCCAGCCCGGCAAGCGGCAGCGCATCCATGAACGCCTCATCCACAATCAGGCTGCCGCCGCGTTCACACAGCTGGCGGTGCCAGCCCAGCAGCACCTCCGGTGTGTACAGTGTTGCGGTGGGGTTGTTGGGGTTCACGATCACCAGGTGGCGCAGCTGTGCTGGCAAGGGCTGGCCCGGCAGCAGCGAAAAATCGGCTTGCTCCGCCAGATCTGCTACCGGTTCAGTCACGAAGCGCAGTACCTCGAAACCGGCAGCGGCAAACGCCGGTGCGTACTCGCCATAGGTCAGCAGGCCGATGCCCACGCTACCCAACGGCAGCACGGCGGGCAGCATGCGGATTGCTGCCTGCGTGCCGGCCACGGCCAGCGCGGCCGGCGCACCGTAATGGCTGGCAGCAATGGCTTCCAGATCATCGCCATCCTCGGGCAGGCGCAGCCAGGCATCGCCCCCGAGCGCCGGTACCGGATAGCCGTTGGGGTTGATGCCGGTAGAGAGATCGAGCCATGCCTCGCGCGGCCTGCCATATTGCGCGATGGCAGTAGCGAGGTTGCCGCCATGCGGCACGAATGGAACAGCTTGCAACATCGATCCCTTCAGGATTGCCGGATCAGGAAAACGGCCAGGCCCAGCAAGGTTTGCAGGCCCAGCCACAGATAGAGTGCGCGTTGTACCAGATTGATGGCCCGGCGCACATCATGGCCATCCGGCACCGCGCCCATGCCCAGTACCGGGCGCGCTTCCATCGCACCATGATAGCGGGCGGCACCACCGCACAATACCTGCAGGCTGCCGGCACCGCTGGCCATCACCGGGCCGGCGTTGGGGCTATCCCATGCGCGTGCCTGCCTGCGCCAGCAGCGCCACGCGCTGCGCGCATTGCCGCACAATGCATAGGCCAGCGCGGTCA
Organism: Andreprevotia sp. IGB-42; assembly: GCF_009848685.1. Lineage (GTDB taxonomy): Bacteria > Pseudomonadota > Gammaproteobacteria > Burkholderiales > Chitinibacteraceae > Andreprevotia. Next base: position 200,079 of record NZ_WXTX01000006.1, on the reverse strand, counting down.
GGCGGGCTGGCAGCCAGTTCAGGCCATCATCGATGCGTGCGGCCGCCCAGCCAAAATGCAGCAGCCTGGGCGTACGGTAGCCCCACATGGCATCCAGCGTATTGGCCAGCCGGAATGCCAGCGCCCCCGGGCCACCGGCCAGCGCAAACCAGAACAAGGCACCGAAAATGGCATCGTTGCCGTTTTCCAGCGCGGATTCGATCGCTGCGCGCGCCACGGCTGGCGCATCGGCATCGCTCATGTCGCGGCTGACGATGCGTGCAGTCAGGCGGCGGGCTTCGACCAGATCACCGGCCAGCAACGCGGCGGCGATGGGGCGGATATGCTCGTCCAGGCTGCGTGCACCCAGCGCAAACCACAGCAGCAACGCATGCAGCGCCCACGCCAGCGGCCAGGGCACTAGCTGCACGCTCAAAACGGCCAATGCAGCGGGAATCACCACCATCGCCACCCACGCCAGCACACCCAGCAGGCGCGGCAATGCCATGCCACGCCGCCCGGCGTTGACGTGATCGGGGTTGAGCCTGCGCTCCAGCGCATTGGCAATGCGCCCGAAGCCCACCAGCGGGTGCCAGCGCGCGGGTTCGCCCAGCACGCGATCGATCAGCACCCCTGTCCAAGCCAGCATGCACATGCCGGTAATGCTAAGCATGACGGCTGCCTGCGAGCTTGTGGCGTCGCGATGCGCGGCACGGCCTGGGCGCGGTGGCATAATGCCGCAGGTTTTTGCCCATGAAAAAAGGAAGCTCCATATGTCCGGCGTGTTGATGATTCAGGGTACCAGTTCTGATTCCGGCAAAAGCACGCTGGTGGGCGCGCTGTGCCGCATCGCCTTGCGGCGCGGCCTGAAAGTGGCGCCGTTCAAGCCGCAGAACATGTCGCTGAACAGCGCGGTGACCGTCGATGGCGGCGAAATCGGCCGCGCGCAAGCCTGGCAGGCGCTGGCAGCAGGCATCGCGCCGGAGATCGACATGAACCCGGTCTTGCTCAAGCCCAATAGCGATATCGGCTCGCAGGTGATCATCCACGGGCATCCGGTGGGCAATTACGATGCACGTGCGTACCACGCGTACAAACCCGTTGCGCTGCGAGCGGTGCTGGCCTCGTTCGGCCGCTTGCGCGCGCGCGTGGACAACCTCTTCGTGGAAGGTGCCGGCAGCCCGGCAGAGGTCAACCTGCGGGCCGGCGATATCGCCAACATGGGGTTTGCCGAGGCCGCGGATTGCCCGGTGATCCTGGTGGCCGACATCGACCGTGGGGGGGTATTCGCCCAGATCATCGGCACGCTCGATTGCCTGAGCGCTGCCGAGCGGGAGCGCGTCAAGGGCGTGGTAATCAACAAGTTCCGTGGTGACGTGGCCCTGCTCAGGCCCGGCCTTGACTGGGTGGCGCAACGCAGCGGCAAGCGCGTGCTGGGCGTGGTGCCCTTCGTGCCCGGTTTGTGGCTGGATGGCGAAGACATGCTGCCAACGGCACGCCGTGCTGCGGCCAGCCGCGCCGGCGCGCTGCGGGTGGTGGTGCCCGCGCTGCCGCGCATTTCCAACCACACCGATTTCGATGCGCTGCGCGCGCACCCGCAAGTGGATTTCAGCTATATCCGCGCTGGCGAGCCCATCCCGCCAGCAGACCTGGTGATCCTGCCCGGCAGCAAGAGCGTGCAGCGTGACCTGGCCTGGCTGCGCGCCAATGGTTGGGACGAATACCTGTTCCGCCACCTGCGTTATCGCGGCAAAGTGATCGGCGTGTGCGGCGGCATGCAAATGCTGGGGCGCGAATTGCACGATCCACTTGGCATCGAGAGCGAGGTGCGCAGCACTGCGGGGCTGGGGCTGCTCGATTACGTCACCACGCTGGAAACGGAAAAAAGCCTGATCAACGCCAGCGGCCAGCTGGCGCTCGATGGCGCCGCGGTACGCGGTTATGAAATCCACATGGGCGCCACGCATGGCCCGGCGCTGGATCAGCCTGCGCTGTGGCTGGGCGATCCGCCACGGCCGGAAGGCGCCATCTCGGCGGACGGGCAGGTTCTGGCCACCTATCTGCATGGCTTGTTCGATGCGCCCGAGGCTTGCGCGGCGCTGTTGCGCTGGGCGGGGCTGGCAGCGGCAGAGCAGATCGATCACGATGCGCGGCGGGAAGATTCGATCAACAAGCTGGCCGATGCTGTGGCGGCCAGCGTGGACCTGGATGCGATCTGGGCGATCATGGAATGAACGCGTAGCTTGGCCTCGTCTGTCAGGCACATCAGAACGCCTCACCCAGGAACAGCGCTGCGGCAAAGCGCGGGTTGGATGGCCAGTAGGCGTGCATATAGCTGGCGGTGATCGGCCCATGCGTGAACCAGGCCTCGCCTTCCTTGCCGCTATCCGGGTTATGCGCCCGGCCCGCGGGCAACAACGTGGTGCTGAAGCTGGAATAGTGGAAGGTATGGCCGCGCATCGCACCGTGCCGGCCATCAAGCTGCTGCATGCCCAGTGCGGCAAACCGGCTTTGCATGGTGGCGTGGCCCGGTAACAGGCCCAGCATGGGCGTGGTTAGCCCATCCACGCTGGTCAGCGCATCGCACAGGTACAGCATGCCGCCGCACTCGGCCACGATGGGGCGTGCCGCTGCGGCGTGTGTTTGCAAGCTGCCGGCTGTTTGCCGGTTAGTGCCCAGCAATGCTGCATGCAGCTCGGGGTAACCGCCGGGCAGATAGACCGCATGGCATCCGGCCGGTACCGGCTCATCCGCGAGTGGCGAGAAAAATGCCAGTTCTGCGCCCAGCGCATGCAACAAATCCAGATTGGCCGGGTAGATGAACGAGAATGCTGCATCCCGCGCAACGGCGATGCGCTGGCCCTGCAGCCAGCGTGCTTCAACGTCCTCCGCTGGCGGCATGCCAAACTCCACCGCTGCGGGCAACTGGGCCAGCCCGGTAGCGGCGATGGCGTCCGCAGCGCGGTCCAGCCTGCTATCGAGATCGGCAATGTCATCCGGCTGCTGCAGGCCCAGGTGGCGTTCCGGCAGCATCAGCGCGCTTTCTGCAGCCACATGGCCCAGCCAGCGGATATCGCCCGGCAGCGTTTGTTGCAACAGCGCTGCATGCCGTGGCGAGCCTACCCGGTTGGCCAGCACACCATGGAACGGCAACTGCGGCTGGAAGCGGGCCAGGCCAAACGCGATGGCGCCAAACGTCTGCGCCATCGCCTTGGCGCCGATCACCGCAAGCACCGGCACGCCGAAATGCATGGCCAGGTCAGCACTGCTGGGCGTGCCGTCGAACAAGCCCATCACGCCCTCGATCAGGATCAAGTCGGAATCGAGCGCCGCCTGCGCCAGCAGCGCCTGGCAACCGGCAGCGCCCACCATGCCGAGGTCGAGGTTGTATACCGGCGCACCGCTGGCACGTGCCAGTAATTTTGGGTCGAGAAAATCCGGCCCGGTCTTGAACACGCGCACGCGCCGCCCCAAGCGGCGGTGGTAACGCGCCAAGCCCGCAGTGATGGTGGTCTTGCCGGACCCGGACGATGGCGCGCTGATGAACAGCGCCGGGCAAGCAGCCATGCGTCAGAACTCGACGCCGCGCTGGGCTTTTACGTTCTGTTCGCGATACGGGTGCTTGACGAGGGTCATTTCGGTGACGAGATCAGCCGCTTCGATCAGCGCTTCGGGCGCATGGCGGCCGGTGATCACCACGTGCAGCATTTCCGGCCGCGCTTTGACCACGCCCAGTACTTCATCCAGCGGCAGGTATTCGTATTTCAGCACCGTGTTGAGCTCGTCCAGGATCACCATCTGGTAATCACCGCTTTCTATCATGCGGCGTGCTTCATCCCAGCCTTTGCGCGCGGTGGCGATGTCTGCATCGCGGTCCTGCGTGTTCCAGGTGTAGCCATCGCCCATGGTGACGAAATCGCATTGCGCCACCGCGCTCAGGAAATCACGTTCCGAGGTATGCAGTGCGCCCTTGATGAATTGCACCACGCCCAGGCGCATGCCGTGCCCCAGCACGCGCACAGCCATGCCGAATGCCGCAGTGGTCTTGCCCTTGCCGGTGCCCGTGTTCACGATCAGCAGGCCTTTTTCCACCGTGGCGGCAGCCTGTTTCTTCTCGTGGCCGGCGCGGCGACGCTCGGTCATGCGCTGGTGCGAGGCGGGATCAGTTTTCATGATGGATATCCTGTATCTGTGCGGCGATGGCGACGGTCACGCCATCCAGCCTGAATTTGCCAACCAGCAATTGCCCGCCGGGTGCGGCCAGCAGCGCGCACGGCTCGCATACGCCGCTCACCCCCACGTGTGCCCGCGCCGCAGCGGAAGGTTGCCAGGCAACAGGCAATGCGTTGATCTGCGCGGGCGAGCACGGCAACAGCGGCAAACCATGCTGCGCGCAGAACGCCAGCAGCCCCGGGGTATCGCACTTGCGATCCAGCGTGGCTACCACGCCGACATCCTGCAGGCGGTAAGTGCCTAGCGCGCCCAGTACTGCGTTGGCTATTTGCTGTGCGGAGCTGTCGCGGCGGCAGCCGATGCCGATTGCCAGTCTGCTCATGGCACTCCATGGATTTAAAAGCAGCCAGCAGGCCCCGCCCGCTTTGCTGTGCGGGAACCCTCCGGCCATACCTCGCCGGCCGCGATGCACAAGGTTTTATGGGTGGCATCAGGCTCGCAACACATGCAGCGCACGATGGTTGCCATGAAAGAAAGTACAGCACAGTAAGCCGCTGCAACGGTACGGGGTAGTGCCTGCGCTGGTAGAATCATACCGTAACTTCTGTCAGACACCCCCAGCACTCCCCCTACAAAAAACAGCACGCTGCCTTCGTTGCAGCGGACTCGTGCCAGAGAACTCGGAGCTTTCCCATGCAGATGCGCAAAATCCCGGTCACCGTTGTGACCGGCTTTCTCGGTAGCGGCAAAACCACCCTGCTGCGCCACATCCTCCAGAATGCGCAGGGCCGCCGCATTGCCGTCATCGTCAACGAATTCGGCGAGCTCGGCATCGATGGCGAAATCCTCAAGGGTTGCGGCATCGGCTGCGATGACGCGGGCAATGAAACCGCTGGCCAGCTGTATGAGCTGGCCAATGGCTGCCTGTGCTGCACGGTGCAGGAAGAGTTCTACCCGGTAATGGAAGCACTGATCGAGCGGCGCGAGCAGATCGACCATGTGCTGATCGAAACCTCTGGCCTCGCGCTGCCCAAGCCGCTGGTGCAGGCGTTCAACTGGCCAACCATCAAGAACAGCTTCACCGTGGATGCGGTGATCACCGTGGTGGACGGCCCCGCCACGGCAGCCGGCCAGTTTGCCGAGAACCCGCAGGCAGTGGATGCACAGCGCCAGGCCGACCCGAATCTGGATCACGAATCGCCGCTGCACGAGCTGTTTGCCGATCAGCTCTCAGCCGCCGATCTCGTCATCCTCAACAAGATGGATCAACTCGACGCCGCGCAGGTGGCCGGCGTGGAAGACACCATCCGCGAGGACATCCCCGCGCATGTGAAGATCGTGCGCGCGCAGAACGGCCAGCTGGACCTGGCCACGCTGCTGGGGCTGGAAGCGAAATCCGAAGAAGGCATCGAGGCGCGCCATGGCCACCATGGCTCCAGCGATGATCCGGACCACCACCACGATGACTTCGATTCGGTTGTCGTCCACGCGGAAACCACCTCGCGCGAGGCCACCATCGCAGCACTGCGCAGCCTGGTTGAAGCCAATGACATCTATCGCGTCAAAGGCTTTGCCGCGCTGCCCGATACGCCGATGCGCCTGGTCATCCAGGGCGTGGGTACGCGCTTTGACAGCTATTTCGACCGCCGCTGGAGCGCAGGCGAGACACCGGCCAGCCGTTTCGTGCTGATCGGCGCTGATCTCGATCAAGCTCTGCTGCAACAGGCGTTCAGCGCCGCGCTGGCTCCCACCCCGCAAGCGGCCTGATCCATGCATCTGCTGCGCACCACGCCGGGCGGCTTTGTCGACGACAGCGCGGGGGTGATCCGCATCGACCAGAGCCCGGCGCAAATTGTGGTGCTGAGCTCGGCCGACACCACGCTGGCCCTGCTGGCCAGTGCGGTGGCGCGGCTAGGCCCGGATTTCCCCAGCGTGCGGCTGGCCAACGTCACCTTCCTGCGCCAGCCTGCATCGGTCGACTTCTACGTGGACGATGTACTGCAGCATGCGCAATCGGTGGTGATCGATCACCTAGGCGGTGAGAGCTACTGGCCCTATGGCATCGAGCAGGCCATGGCAGTGGCCGGCCGCAAGCAGCAAATGCTGGCGATGTTCTCCGGCGATCTGCAGCAAGACCCCAACCTGATCGCCAAGAGCAGCGCCACGCCGGCGCTGTGCCAGCAGTTGTGGCGCTACCTGCGCGAAGGTGGCGCCAGCAATGCCGAGTCATTCCTGCGGGCAATCGCGTTTCACGCGCTGGGCTGGGGAAGCGAACCCGGAGCACCTCGCGCGTTGCCGGCTGCGGCCATTTACTTTCCCGATCTGCATCACGCCACCAGCGCCGACTGGCAGGCACGCTGGCAGCCAAGTGCGCCGGTAGTGGCTATCCTGTTTTACAAGGCGCACTTGCAGGCGGCCAATACGGCGGTATTTGATGCGCTGATCAATGCGCTGGAAGCGGCAGGCCTCAATCCGCTGCCCATCGCCGTCACCTCGCTCAAGGATGGCATCAGCAAGCAGGTGGTGCGCCAGCTGTGTGAAGAACATGCAGTGGCCGTAGTGCTCAATACCACCGCCTTTGCCGCCTCCGCGCTGGATGATGCCACGCCGCTGGATCTGTTCGGCGATGCGCCGGTCTTGCAGGTGATCCTGTCCGGCAACAACCGCGAAGCATGGCAGGCCGACGACCATGGCCTGAACTCACGCGATATCGCCATGCACGTGGCGCTGCCCGAGGTGGATGGCCGCATCATCACGCGTGCCATCAGTTTCAAGGGCCTGTCTTACCGTTGCCCGCACACCCAGGTGGACGTGGTGCAGTACCAGCCCGATCTGGAACGCATCGATTTTGTGGTTGAACTGGCCCGGCGCTGGTGCCGGCTGCGCACGCTGCCGAATGCCGGCAAGAAACTGGCGCTGATTCTCGCCAATTACCCGATGAGCGAAGGCCGCATCGGTAACGGTGTGGGGCTGGATACGCCTGCATCGGCGCTGAATGTGTTGCACATGCTGCGCGAGCACGGTTACCAGGTGGGCAAGCTGCCCGCCGATGGCGATGCACTGATCCGGCAGCTCACGCAAGGCGTGACCAATGACCCGGCCACGCGCACCTTGCGCCCGGCACTGCAAAGCTACGCGCTGGCCGATTACCTGCAGCAGTTGGCGCAACTGCCGCCGGAAATCCGCGCCGCACTGGATGCGCGCTGGGGCAAGCCGGAGGACGACCCTGCTTTGCGCCAGCAGCGATTCGTCATCGCCGGCTGGCGTGCGGGCAATGTGTTCGTGGGCATACAGCCATCGCGTTCGCGCGGCGAGGATGATTACGCCAGCTATCACGATGCAGACCTGATCCCGCCACACTCCTACCTGGCGTTCTATTTCTGGTTGCGCCATGTGTGGTCAATCGATGCAGCAATCCACCTTGGCAAGCACGGCAATCTGGAATGGCTGCCGGGCAAGAGCGTGGCGCTGGGCAATGCCTGCTGGCCGGACTTCATCCTTGGCCCGTTGCCACACCTTTACCCGTTCATCGTCAACGATCCGGGAGAAGGCTGCCAGGCCAAGCGCCGCGCGCAGGCGGTGATCATCGATCACCTGATGCCGCCGCTGACCCGCGCCGAAAACTACGGTCCGCTACAGGATCTGGAACGCCAGGTCGACGAATACTACGAGGCGCTGATGGTAGACCCGCGCCGCGCCAGACTGTTGCGCAAGACCATCCTGGCCGCCATTGCCGAGCACAAGCTGCACGAAGAACTGAGCATGTCCGCCCCCGGTGCGGACGACGATGCCTTGCTCAACCGCGTGGATGCCTGGCTGTGCGAGCTGAAGGAAGCGCAAATCCGCGATGGCCTGCATACGTTCGGGCTATCCCCCGCTGGGCGGCAACGCCGCGATACGCTGCAGGCGCTGGCGCGCTTTCCCGCGGCGGATGGCAAGAACGCCAATGCCGGCCTGATTGCTGCGCTGGCGCAGGATCTGGCGTTGGGCGAACAATTCGATCCATTGCAAGCAGACTGGGCAGCGCCATGGACTGGCCCGCGCCCGGCACTGCTGGCAGAGGTACTGGCCGAACCATGGCGTCATGCTGGCGACACACGCGAGCGGCTGGAACTGCTGGCAAGCCGGCTGCTGGATGCGCTATGCGCAGGCGCCCTGCCCGACCCGATGATCGGGCCACTGAGCGCCAGCGTGCTGGCACGGCTGCAGACCGATGTGCTGCCGCTGCTGGATGCGTGCGGCACACAGGAACTGCTGCAGTTGCAGCGCGGGCTGGCCGGGTGCTTCGTGCCCTCCGGCCCCAGCGGATCGCCCACGCGCGGCCGGCCGGACGTGCTGCCTACCGGGCGCAATTTCTATTCGGTGGATACGCGCGCGGTGCCCACGCAGGCGGCATGGTCGTTGGGCGTCAAATCCGCACAGCAGCTGATCGAAAGGCATTTGCAGGAGCATGGCGACTACCCGCGTGCGGTGGGGCTGTCCGTATGGGGCACCGCCACCATGCGCACCGGCGGCGATGACATCGCCCAGGCGCTGGCGCTGCTGGGGGTGCGACCGAAGTGGGCGCAAGGCAGCCACCGCGTGACCGATTTCGAAATCCTGCCGATCGAAATTTACGACCGGCCCCGCATCGACGTGACGCTGCGGGTATCGGGCTTTTTCCGCGATGCATTCGCCAATCTGATCCACCTGTTCGATGCCGCAGTGCAGGCCGTTGCCGAGCTGGATGAACCGGAAGACATCAACCCGATCCGCGCGCGCATCCTGCGTGAGCGCGATGCGCTTGAGGCGCAGGGGCTGGATGCCGCCGAGGCGCGCCGCCGCGCCGGCTGGCGCGTATTCGGCGCGCGGCCGGGTGGCTACGGCGCCGGCTTGCAAGAGTTGATCGATTTGCGGCAATGGCAGACCGATGCCGATCTGGCCGATGCCTATCAGCACTGGGGTGGTTATGCCTATGCACAGAACAGCGATGGCGAAGCGGCACAGGCCACATTCGGGCAGCGGCTGGCAACGCTGGATGTGGTGCTGCAGAACCAGGACAGCCGCGAGCACGATGTGCTCGATTCCAACGATTACTACCAGTTTCAGGGCGGGATGACGGTGGCGGTGCGGCATCTGTCCGGCCAGCAACCTGCGCTATACCATGGCGATCACAGCAACCCGGCTGCGCCGCGCATCCGCACATTGCATGAGGAAATCGCCCGTGTGATCCGCTCGCGCGTGATCAACCCCAAGTGGATCGATGGCGTAAAGCGCCATGGCTACAAGGGCGCTGCCGAGATCGCCGCCACCGTCGATTACCTGTATGGCTACGATGCCACCGCGCGGGTAATTGCCGATCACCAGTATGCGCTGGTGACCGATGCCTACCTGAACGACAGCGGCACACGGGATTTCCTGCAGCAACATAACCCGCAGGCGTTGCACGGCATTTGCGAGCGCCTGCTGGAAGCCATGCAACGCGGCCTGTGGCAACAGCCTGGCGCGTATCGCACGCAGGTGGAGCAGCATTTGCTCGCTGCCGAACAGCATATGGAAGGAAGCCAACCATGATGAATGACATACCCACACACACCGGGCTGGAAGCTGTGGATGCCGGGCTGGCGTTTCCGTTTACCGCGCTGATCGGTCAGCCAGACCTGCAGCAGGCGCTGTTGCTCGCCGCAATCGACCCCGGTTTGGGTGGCGTATTGGTGAGCGGACCGCGCGGTACCGCCAAATCCACCGCAGCGCGTGCATTGGCCGAGCTGCTCCCGGAAGGCCAACTGGTGACGCTGCCACTGGCCGCAAGCGAAGACCGGGTGACGGGCTCGCTCGACCTGAATGCGGCGCTGCAGGACAACGCACTGCGTTTTTCGCCCGGCTTGCTGGCACGCGCCCACTTGGGGGTGCTGTATGTGGATGAAATCAATCTGCTGCCCGATGCATTGGTCGATGCGCTGCTCGACGCTGCTGCCAGCGGCATCAATACCGTGGAGCGCGATGGCGTGTCATACAGCCATGCCACGCGCTTTGCGCTGATCGGCACCATGAATCCGGAAGAAGGCGAACTGCGCCCGCAACTGCTGGACCGCTTCGGCCTGATGGTGCAATTGCACAACTGTTTTGATCCTGCCGTGCGCCAGCAGATCGTCAAGGCCCGGCTGGCGTTCGAGCTGGACCCACCCGCATTCCGCGCCCGCTTTGCCGCGCAGCAGCAGGCGCAGATTGCCCAAATCCGCGAGGCACGTACGCGGCTGGCATCACTGGCGTTTGACGATGCAGTGCATGCCCGCGTGAGCGCGCTGTGCATCGCAGCGGCAGTGGATGGCCTGCGGGCCGATCTGGTGATGTTGCGCGCCGCCCGTGCACTGGCGGCGCTGGATGGTGCCGAGCACATCACCATCGCCCATGTCGACGCGGTGGCCGCAGCGGTGCTGGCGCACCGCCGCATGGTGCCGCCTGGCCCCCAGCAGCCGGATGCGCCCCAGCCGGGTACATCCGGCCCTGACGACCGCCAAGTGGCTGGCGATAATGAGCTGGATGCCCCCGCGCAGGCTGCAGGTGCTGAAGGTGACTGGGGTTATCTGCCACCGGAAACAGCAGGCCTGAAACCCGTCAAGGGCGTGCTGCCACTCCCGCCAAAAAAACCCTGAGCCATCGCGGCAAAGCCGCCGCTGCACAGCGCAGCGGTGCCCGATGGCAGCAAGGCAGCGCAGGCACTGCAGCCAGCATGGGTATGCCCGGCCCGCGCGTGCACTGGCCGCGCACGCTGGCAGCCAGGGGGCGCAACACGCTGCAGGCCAGCCACTTGCGTTACCGCCCGGCACTTGCCCACGCCGGCGTGCTGCATTGCTTTGTACTCGATTGCTCGGCATCGATGCTGCGCAACGACAGCCTGGCGCTGGCCAAGGGCTGGCTGGTTTCGCTGTTTGATCAGGCAGCGCAGCAGCGCGCGGAAGCGGCACTGATCTGTTTTGGCGGCAATCGGGCAGACCTGCGCTTCGGCCCCGCCGTGCCGCGCTGGTGGAACGAGCGCTGGCTGGCGCCGCTGACCGGCGGCGGTGGCACGCCGTTCAGCCTGGGCATGCAAAAGGCCGGCGAGCTGCTGGCCCGCTCTGCCCGCCTTTATCCAGCACAGCAGCGCTGGCTGTGGGTGCTGACCGACGGGCGCAGCAACGAGCTGCCAATGCGCCCCGGTCATGCCGATCAGATCAGGGTGGTGGATTTTGAAACCGGCCCGCTCCGCCTGGCGCGCTGTGCGGTGCTGGCGCAGGCTTGGAGCGCAACGCTAGTTATGCCTTAGCATCTGCAATCGATTAGCTGGCGGCTATCTCAGGACCGGGCATTGGCAAAGCCAGATTAATCAGTCTTGACGGGCGATCCATCGACTTGTGGATACCAGCGCGGCGTGTACACCCACGCTTTGCCACCGGCCAGCGCAAAGCGGCGGGTAGTGGATGAACCGATCAGCACCATGGTACGCATATCCACTTGTGCGGCCTGCAATTCACCCAGCGTGAGCGTGGTGAGCGTACCGCCAGGGCGGCCGATATCGCGGCCCAGCACCACTACGGTATCGGGGGTGCGATAGCCGCGCACGATCTCCAGCGCGCGCTCCAGCTGCCATGGACGGGCGCGGGAAATCGGGTTGTAGAACGCCATCACCAGATCGGCCTCGGCCGCATGCTGCAAACGCTGTTCGATCACCGCCCAAGGCTTGAGATTATCCGATAGTGACAGCATGCAGAAATCGTGCCCCAGCGGTGCGCCGGCCTCCGCCGCAGTGGCCAGCGCTGCCGAGATACCCGGAATGATCTGCAGCTCGACACCTGCCCAGCGCGGGTCATCGCTGGCTTCCAGCGCCTCCAGCGTGGCAGCTGCCATGGCGAAAACGCCCGGATCGCCCGACGACACCATCACCACCCGTCGCCCCTGCAATGCCAGCTCGAACGCATGCCGCGCGCGCTGCAGTTCCTCACGATTATCGGTGCCATGCACGTGCTGGTCTGGCCGGAACGGGCCGGCCATCTGCACATAAGTGTCGTAGCCGAGCACATCGGTGGCGTCATCCAATGCCTGGCGCGCAGCGGGCGCCAGCAGATCAGCACGGCCCGGCCCCAGCCCCAGCACGCTGAGCCGGCCGCGCGCATGGCCGATCAGATCGGCATCAACGGGCTGGCTGGCAAGCAGCAGCGTGACCTCGGCATCCGGCCCGTGCAGCACCTCGCCAACGATACCGGCGAGCCGGTCTGGCGTGGCCGCCAGGCGCAGCGGTACATCGAGCGCCGCAGCAGCTGCCACGCCCGCTTCGCCCGCCAATATCTGCGGCAACAGCAAGACTGCCAGTGCTGCCGGCGCCAGCCCATGCGCTGTCAGCGCTTGCTGCACCCGCTCTGCGATCTGCGTACCGCCGGCTACGGCAGCCACGATGCAGCGCGGATGAATAACGAGTTCCTGCGCATCGCCCCGCCAGGCGTAGGGGCTGAGGCGAATCACATGCGCGGCATCATGCTGCTGCGGCAGCTTTGCCTCACCCAGCCAAGGCATGTCACCTTCGATACGCGTAGCGGCACCTGCCAGCAGATCGGAAACAAAATGCTTGCCCTGCTCGATATCCGCCAGCGCATAGCCAGCGGGCGGATTGAGCAGACAGGTGCCAAAGCGCAGTTCTCCGCTGGTGGTGATGGCCGGGGCTACAGCCAGCGCCGCGGCAATCTGCCTTGCGAGCACATTCACGCCAGCCAGCCCGCCCAGCAAGGGCACCACTGCGCTGCCGTCCTCGGCCACGGCCAATACCGCTGATTCGCCATTCTTGTTTGCCAGCAACGGGGCCACGCAGCGGATGACGATGCCGGCGGCACACAAGGCGATGATGGGCGTGTTCTGCGCATACAGCGCGCGCAGATGGGTGCCCAGCTCGGTAAAGGACAGGTCCGCAGCAACGCGGCCCGTCAGCGCGTGCACCTGTGCGCCCGGCAATGCCGCCTGGATGCGCCGTGCAGTATCGAGCGCGCCGGCGCCCAGGATGACGATGGCGGCGGCGCCGGATTTCATCCCTGCCATTTTTCCCCCGGCACCACCAGCAGCGAGAAATAAGGCGATGCCATCGGGTCGACCTCGGCCAGCGGCACGATGCGCTGATTGGCCATGGTGGCGCGTTCCACGTACAGCGCCCGTTCTGCCAGCCCCAGGTCGTGCAATACGCGCCGCACCTTGTCGAAATTGCGGCCCAGCTTCATCACCACCGCCGCCTCGGCATCGGCCAGCCGGCGCTTCAGCTCTTCTTCCGGCAATACCCCGGACAGCACGCACAGGCTTTGATTGCGATATACCAGCGGCACCCCCAGCACGGCAGCGCCCCCCAGCATCGAACAGACACCCGGCACCACTTCGGCCTGGTAGCGCGTGGCCAGCCGGTCGTGCAGATACATATAGGAGCCGTAGAAAAACGGATCGCCCTCGCAGATCATCGCCACATCGCGGCCGGAATCCAGATGCACCGCCAGGGTCAGCGCCACCTCGTCGTAGAAATCCGCGATGATGGTTTCGTAATCCAGCGGCGGCGCGAGCGCTTCGGTAGTCACCGGGTAGATCAGTGGCAATTGCAGCTGGTGAGCGGCCAGATGGTCTTCGATGATGCCGAACGCGTTGCTCTTCTTGCCTTTGGCAGCAAAATACGCCACCACAGGTGCCTGCTGCAGCAGGCGCAACGCCTTGAGCGTGATCAGTTCAGGATCACCCGGGCCTACGCCCAGGCCCAGCAGACGCCCGGCTTGCACGCTCATTCTGCCTCCGTCGCCAGCGCATTCACTGCAGCTGCCGCCATGGCACTGCCGCCGCGGCGGCCATGCACCACCACATAGGGCACGCCACGGCTGTCTGCCGCCAGTGCCGCCTTGGATTCCGCCGCGCCAATGAAGCCGACCGGAAAACCCAGTATCAATGCCGGCTTTGGCGCACCGGCATCGAGCATGTCCAGCAAATGGAACAAGGCCGTGGGTGCATTGCCGATCACCACCACGCTGCCAGCCAGGTGCGGGCGCCACAGTTCCAGCGCGGCGGCGGAACGGGTATTGCCCAGATCACGCGCCAGCGCGGGTACATCCGCGTCGTTCAGCGTACAGATCACCGCATTCCTTGCCGGCAGGCGGGCACGGGTAATGCCTTCGGCCACCATGCGCGCATCGCACAGGATGGGGGCGCCAGCCAGCAGCGCCTGGCGGCCTGCCGTGCCCGCACCGGCAGAAAACGCCAGGTCCTGCACGATATCGACCATGCCGCAGGCGTGGATCACGCGTACCGCCAGTTTTTCCATGTCTGGTGCGATGGCATCGAGATCCGCTTCCGCGCGGATGGTGGCAAACGAGCGGCGGTAGATTTCCTGGCCGTCGCGTATGTAATCAAGCATCGAGAGAATCCGTTCTGGCTGGCTGGGCGTTGATGAACGCCGCCGCCTGCGCCAGGGTGAGTTGCTGCGCCAGGCAGGTGCCAAAACCGCCCTGGTCGCTGTGTTGATAAAGGTCGTATCTGGCCGGTGCCACCGCCAGCAAGGTCCACCGCGCCGAGTGGGCCGCCGCACAAGAACGCTCGCAACCGCTGAGATGCACCGCTTGGGGCCTGGCCAGCAAGCCTGCCAATGCCAGTGCATCGGTTTTGACGTCCGCCTGCGCCTTGCCGCAGCCGGTGCTGCCGGCACAGGCGATCAGGCTGGCCAGCGGATCACCCGGATCGGTCAGCAGCCCCATGGCCTGCAGCTGGGCCTGTGTTGCGTGTGCCCGGGCCTCGCTCAGGTCCGGGATCAACACGCTTTGCCACGGCGTGAAATGCAGCGTGCCCTGGCTGATGTCGGCCAGTTGCAGCAGATCGGCAGCAGCAATCCGCCCCAGCGGCAACTGCGCACCAACGTAATAGCACGTGGGCATGCCTGCATCGCTCTGCTGTGCATGGATACCCACGCGCAAGCCGGTAGCCTCCGGCGCGCGGTGCCAGTTTGCCAGCGCCGGATCGGTGCCCAGCGCAAAATCCACGTGCAGTTGTGCATGAGCCAGCACCGTAGCAGCCGGATGTTCGGCCAGCACTTCACGCATGCGGTGCTGCGCTGGCCGCGCCAACTGCAGAAATGCCTGCAACAGTGCGGCAACCACCGCCACCACCTGATGCGGCCGCACGATGGCCAGCGGCGGTTCATCGCGCACTGCGGCGGGCGGGCAACCCGCCAACCCCAGCGCCAGCCGTGGTCCAGCACCATCGGCCGGTAACGCGGCCAGCCAGATATCGTGCGCATGCCGGGTGGCGGCTAGGGCCTCGCCGCCATCGAGCAGCAGGCAGAACTTGGGCGACAACGCAGCGAATGCCGGGGTGGTTTGCAGCATATCCAGCAGCGCAGCAGCCAGTGGGCGGGTATCGAGCAGGCTGCCCACGCCACGGCCAGCCAGGGGGCTGAGCATGATGTTGCGTACGTTATCCCGCTCGTTCAGCGAGCCTGCGCCGTCCTGTGGCCCCAGCCCTGCTGCCAGCAGTTGCTCGACCAACGCTGCTTCATGCGCTGCGCTGACGCCACGCAGTTGCACATTGGCACGGTTGGTGGCTTCGATGATACCGGAGGCATGCAAGCTGGCTGCTGCCGCCAGCGCACGCGCCTGCCCTGCATGCAGCACACCGCCCGGCAGGCGGATGCGGCACAGGCCGCCATCCCGCGCAGGCACGATGTGCAGCAGCCCGGGACAGGCCGAAACACGTGCCGCAACAAGCGCGGAATGGAATGGAGCAGGCTGATTCAAGACGGCACCGGTTGAAGTAGGGAGCACGGCGCCCGGTGAAACCACGGAGCACAGCGGGCGCGTTGGGGGTATGCGATATACTGCGGCCGGAATGCAGCGCCTGTCGGGCCGGGCTTCGGGCCGAACCCTGTATGGTATGCAATTTTTTTTGTCCCGTCATGCAGGCATGCCCCGGCTGCTGGCCTGACGGGCTGGCTGTGGAACAAGGAACAGGCATGACGGCGTGGGTAACCGTGGTGGGCATCGGTGATGACGGCTATGGCGAGCTATCGCGCAGTGCGCGGCGTGCACTGCTGGGTGCACAGCGCATCGTGGGCGCCGAGCGCCAGCTGGCCTTGCTGCCACACTGCATCAGCGCGGAGCGTATCTGCTGGCCGCAGCCGTTTGACCTCGGCCCGGTCCTCAACCACCGTGGTACACCGGTATGCGTGCTGGCCAGTGGTGACCCGATGTTCTACGGCGTAGGTGCCAGCCTGGCGCAGGCGCTGGGCACTGCCGAGCTACACGTCATCCCCGCGCCCTCATCCACCGCACTGGCTGCGGCCCGCCTAGGCTGGCCACTGCAGCACTGCACGGTGCGCTCACTCCTGACCAGGCCACTTGCCAGCCTGAATATCGATCTGCATGCCGGCCAGCGCCTGCTGCTGCTGACGCCGGACGGCAACGCGCCGGCCGCCATTGCCAGGCATCTGCAGGCAAACGGCTTTGCCGCCAGCCGCATGACGGTGCTGGAGCACCTGGGTGCTGCACAGGAGCGCCGTATCGACGGCACCGCCGCAAGCTGGCCGGAAGCCAGCATGGCCAAACTCAATATCGTGGCGCTGGAACTGATCGCGGATGGCAACACGCGCAGCCTGCCGCTCGCGCCCGGCCTGCCCGATGATGCTTACCGCCACGATGGCCAGCTCACCAAGCGCGATGCCCGGGCCATCACGCTGGCGCGCCTGGCACCCCGGCCCGGCGAGCTGCTGTGGGATGTCGGCGCCGGTTGCGGCTCTATCGGTATTGAATGGATGCGCAGTCACCCCGCCTGCCGCGCAATCGCGGTGGAAGCGGATGAAAGCCGGCAGCAACTGATTGCGTACAACCGCGATCAACTGGGCGTGCCCGATCTGCAGCTGGTTGCCGGCAGTGCGCCGGCAGCGCTGGCCGGCCTGCCAGCCCCGGATGCCGTTTTCATCGGTGGCGGCGTCACCGTGCCCGGCGTACTGGATGCATGCTGGCAGCAACTGAAACCCGGTGGCCGGCTGGTGGCCAATGCCGTCACCCTGCAGGCCGAGGCCGTGCTGCTGGCCTGGCATGAACAATATGGCGGCACGCTCACCCGCATTGCGCTGGCGCACGCGCAGCCGCTGGGGGGCTTTGATACCTGGCGCCAGGCATTGCCGCTGACGCTGTACGAAGTACACAAAAGTCATGCCGATGCGTAACGGCATGGCCGGACGTTACAAACCTGCGGGCTGCATACGATGAATGCTGCAGCACGCATACTGCTGCTGGGCGGCACCGGCGATGCATTGCAGATTGCCCGCCAGCTTGGCCCCCGCCACGTCTACAGCCTGGCGGGATTGGGGCGGGTACCGCAGGATCTGGCGTGCAGCGTGCGCGTTGGCGGTTTTGGCGGCGCAGACGGCCTGGCGGATTACCTGACCATGGAAGCGATCACCCTGGTGCTGGATGCCACGCACCCCTATGCGGCGCAGATCAGCAACAATGCAGCCCGGGCATGCGCGGCGACGGGCACATGCTACTGGGCATTGCGCCGGCCAGCCTGGCAGCCCCGTATCGGAGATGACTGGCGCAGCGTGGCGAGCTGGAGCGAGCTCGTTACCGCGCTGGCGCCCTTCAAGCGGCCACTGTTCACCTCGGGCCGTGAGCCACTGTCCCATCTGGATGAAATCCCCCCGCATCAGCACTGGCTGGTGCGCTGCCTCGATCCGCATCCGGGCAATGCCGGCGCGCAGGTGCTGGGCGTGCGTGGGCCGTTTACCAGCGAGGGCGAGCGCGCACTGTTCGTTGCACATGGCATCGATGTGATCGTCAGCAAGAACAGTGGTGGCAGCGCCACTGAAGCCAAGCTGGAAGTAGCGCGCGAGATGCGCCTGCCGGTATTGATGCATGCCCGGCCCACGCTGCCCGTTGCAGAGCGAGAGTTCACCGATGTGGCAGCGCTGATTGATTGTTTATTGAGCGAGAAACTGGCATGACCGTATTTTTCATCGGCGCAGGCCCGGGCGACCCGGAGCTGATCACGGTAAAGGGGCAGCGGCTGGTGCGCAGTTGCCCGGTGATCCTGTACGCGGGCTCGCTGGTGCCGGCGGAAGTGCTTGCCGGGCATCAGGCGGAACGCGTGGTCAACACCGCAGCGCTGAACCTGGACGAAATCATCGCGCTGCTGGCAGAGGCCCACGCAAAAGGCCAGCACGTGGCGCGCGTGCATTCGGGCGATCCATCGCTGTATGGCGCGATCGGCGAGCAGATACGCCGCCTCAAGGCGCTGGATATTCCCTACGAGATCGTGCCCGGGGTAACCGCCACCGCGGCGTGCGCGGCCACGCTGGGCGTGGAGTTGACGCTGCCCGGCATCTCGCAGACGGTGATCCTCACCCGCTATGGCAGCAAATCGAAGATGCCCGATGGTGAACAGCTGGCCGATCTGGCGCGCCACAAGGCCACCATGGCGGTGCACCTGGGCGTGCGGCACCTGGCAAGCATCGTGGCCGACTTGCTGCCGCACTATGGCGCCGATTGCCCCATCGCCGTGGTCTACCGCGCCAGTTGGCCAGATGAAACCCGCGTCACCGGCACGCTGGGCGATATCGTGTCCAAGGTGCAGCACACACAGATAGAGCGCACCGCGCTGATCCTGGTGGGCCAGGTACTGGCGGCGGAAGGATTTGACGATTCAACGCTGTACGCCGGCTGAAAAGACAAAGGGACCAGGCGCGAGCCTGGTCCCCCGTACTGCATCATCGTTCAGAGCCGTTAACAGCTGACTTGCAGAAGATGCCGGTCAGCGGGCAACCGGTTGCGAATGCAAGTCACGCAGCTTGTTTTCAGCCAGCACGCCAAACAGCAGGCCCAGCGTGGTCCACATGATCACTTGCATGCCCATCGCAGCCACACGGAATTTCCACAGCAATGCGGCCGGGAAGCCGTCCGGCACGTTGTCGAACGACGGCAGCGCCAGTTGCACAGCGGCAATGATCACGACGAACAGCAGGCCGGCTGCAATCGATGCATTCCACTGCCCCAGTTGCCGCATCATCACCTTGCGCATCTTCAGTGCAAACACCATGGTGACCAGCGAAATGGCAATCATCAGGAAGAACAGCGCCGTGCGGTAACCGATGGTTTCCGGGTCGCCCACCGCGGGCGGCGTGGCCGGATACTTGATGCTGGGCACCACCACCAGCGCCATGAATGCAGCCAGCGCCAGCCAAGCCGCCAGCGGCCGCGCCGGCAGCTTGCTGGTACGGCCATAAATGAATGCAAAAGCCAGCGCAAACAGGCCGCCAAAGGCCGCGCCGTACACCACCACGCTGGTCAGCAGGCCAAAGCCCGCCTGCGTTTCCCGGCTGACCAGTTCGGCCTCTTCTGCCTCGTGCACATGGCCGCCCTGCGCCTGATCAACATGCTCGTGCGCTTCCCTGGCCTTGCTGGCCTGCTCTTCGAATGCGATGGCGTGATCCACCTGCGGCTCGCCCACTACCCTGGCAAAACCGAAGGTCAGCAAGCCTGCCACCACGCCGGCAATCATGCCACGTACCAATAATTTCCCTACCATGACAACTCCCGGTTCAGTGGCAAGGAAAGCCAAGCAGGTGGCGGCCATCGTGCACGAACTCATGCACGTACATGCCCTGGAACAGCGATGTGGCGCCCTGCTCGCTGCCAACGAAATACAGCGCCAGCAGCGCCAGCAAGCCGCCGAATACCGCCCATGGCAGCCATTCGCCCAACGGGATGGGGGTGGGTTCGATGGCCGGATTGAGCGCGGTATCGATCATGAAATTTCTCCTGGAACGGCACGATGCGGACGATCGTACCCATGGTGCAATGACGGGCTACGCAATGCGTACTTTCAATTCCCGGGTATATTAATATCCCGGCAAATGCTTGGACATTGAAATCTTTTCACGTCCGTACCTGTCGTGATCATTCCAGCAAAGTTTACATGACCACACGTTTGCAATTATTCAGTCTTGCCAGCACCCCGGCCATGCGCAAAGGCCGCTTTCCCGCTGACGAGGCGCTGGACGAACGCGGCCGGGATGAAACCATTGCCGCGGGCCTGATCGCGCATCTACCTGCTCATGCAACGCTGCTGTGCAGCCCGGCCGCGATGGCCCGGGATACGGCGGCATTGTGGCAGCGTCCGGCCATCATCGAACCCGCGCTGGCGGACATGGACCATGGTCACTGGCGTGGACGTGGGCTGGCTGAGGTGGCGGCAGAAACCCCCGCGGCGCTTGCCGCATGGACCCGGCAAGCCGAGGCGCCGGCGGGTGGTGCCGAATCGTTTCTTCAGGTATTGGCGCGGGTAGGCAGGTGGCAGGAACAACTGGATTATCAGGGTGACGTGGTGGCACTTACGCACCCCGCCGTGATCCGTGCCGCCATCCTGCATGCGTTGAACGCGCCGGCGAGCGGGTTTTTCCGTATCGAAGTACCGCCATTGGCGCGCTTCGAGCTGCGCCGTTCAGCACAAGGCTGGACTTGGTGGCCGGGCATTTGAACGCCGCGTCATGCGGACTATGCTTGCCATTGCTCACCAGACCCATCACACGGATATTCCCGTGCGATATTGCTTGTCGCACGGGAATATCGAGCAAACCATCATGCGAGCGGAAAGGACTGGGCAATGCGGTTGCCCACCTTGTAATGGGTGCCCGGCTGCGCGGTGAAGCTCACGTTGCTCCTGGCTTCGAACAGCAGGATGATGTCCGAGCCACCGAACTGGAAGTACGACAGCTCTTCGCCCTTGCGCAAGGTCACGCCCACTTCCGCGGTAATGATGACCGACGATACCTGGCACATGCCGATGGGCAGCACTGCAACCAGTCCGATCGGCGTATCCAGCACGATCAGGCCGCGTGCCTGCGCAAATTGATAGCCGGCGTTATCGGGCGCGTCGAAGGTACGCACCGGTTTCAGCTGGTACGCGCCGTTGGCATCACCGGCCACCGGCTCAGCCACAACTTCCAGGTACACCTGGCCGGGAATCACCCGCGCTTCCAGCACGGTGCCGCCCACCGGCGCATGCTGGCGGTGATAATCACTGGGGCCGAGGAACGCATGCATGAACAGGCCGTTATTGAACCTGTCCTTGTACGGGCTGCCTTCCAGCAATTCGTTGATCGACCAGTGCAGGTTCTTCACGGTAACGCCGGAATCGGAACGGATTTCCCACTGGCCGGCAAAAGTGGAATCAGCTGGCGAAACAATCACGCTTTGATCGGCAATGGCCGCAATGGGGCGATAGCCGGGTTTGAAATTACGCGCAAAGAACTGGTTGAAGGTCTTCCAGCCGCCGTGCGGAATCAGATAATCACTCATATTGTAATTGGGCGAATCGATGAACGATTGCAGCGACTCCTCGGTCAGTGATTCCGGGGTATCGAGGAATTCGCCCATCGCCTTCGCATATTTCACCAGCCATGCCGACAACGGCGTCAGCGGTGGCGCACTGTCGTGCGGCACCACGCGGTTTTGCAATTGCAGCACCGGCGGCTGATCAAAGATGAAGTAAGACTTGCACAGATGCATGTATACCTCGCGCCCGGCCCGATTCTCGGAAGGCACCCAGTACAACAGCTCGCCAAGCCACTTCAGGTAGTCATCGAGCGTTCTGATATCCGCCAGATCCGGGATATTCCATTTGGCAGCACGTGCAACTGCCTGCTTGAAATCGGCCTCCCAGTTGTTGGCCAAAATCAGATCAACCAGCTCCAGCACTACCGGATGCAGACCTTCCCCATGCAACTCGCTCAAACCTGCCCCACGTTCTTCCAGACTCATCACTTGCTCCAGTTCCGGTTGCGCGTGATCTTCTGGTTTGGCGGGTTGCCGCAAACCGTTGCGGCAAGCACTCCCAAGGCGGCACGCCCAAGCCTGCTGCTTTGTAGGATGCTTTTCTTATGCTGACAAATTAATTAAAAAATTAATCCATATCATTGACACATAAAGAATTTTTTGTGAAAGCAAAAGCGCCGTATATGCGGGCGGTCCGGGGATCAGGACGGGTTGCGTACCGCCAGCCTCATCTCGTCGCGGTTCAGGCTGACGTCGAAGCGCGAGATCACATTCATGCCCATCAGCAATTCATCGCCCAGCTCTGGCACCACGACAGCGCGCACGCCATCGAGCGTAAAACCGCCAAACTGCAGCCGCGAAATGCGCGTTTCAAAGCCTTCGACTTCGCCATTGGCCGTTTGCGAGATGATCTTGCTGCCGACGGGCAAATCCAGCCGCGATGCCAGCCGGGTACCCAAGGTGACCGTGGTGGCGCCGGTATCCATCAGAAACACCGCCTCCTCGCCATTCACCTTGCCCTGCACGCGGAAATGGCCATCCTGCGCACGCTGCAAAACCAGCTCGCGCTGACCATCCTGCGTGTTCATGGTGCTTTGCGGCAGCCGCTGGCGCTCCAGCAGCAGCTGGCCGCCAAAATAGACGATGCCAAGCACGCTCAACCACAGCAGGATCAGCGCCGGGGTTGAGCGGATCATGCTTCCAGTTGCTCCAGCTGTTCGGAAAGCGCGAGCCATTGCGCTTCCAGCTCATCAATCTGTGCTTTCAGCTCGGCTTCGCGTTGCAGCACGGTTTGCAGCTCGGCCTTGCGCTCGGCATCGTAAATACCGGCCTCCTGCAGCCTGGCGGTCAGTTCACCATGCTCGGTCTGCTTGGGCGCGAGCGCTTTTTCCACCTTGCCCAGCTTTTGCTCGATCGGTTTCCTGGCGCTGGCCAGCTTCTGGCGCGCTTCGGCTTCCTCGCGCTTTTGCGCCTTGCGGTCGCCCCCCGCTTCGGACGTACGCAGCGCCACGTTGGCCTCGGCACGCTTTTCCTGGCTGTAGCGGCTGTAATCATCCAGATCGCCGTCGAACGGCCGCACCCGGCCGGCTTCGATCAGCCAGAAATCATCCACTGTGGCACGCAACAGGTGCCGGTCATGCGAAACCAGGATGATGGCGCCATCAAAATCGGTAAGCGCGCGCGTCAGCGCCTGGCGCATATCGATATCCAGGTGGTTGGTCGGCTCATCGAGCAGCAGCAGGTTAGGTTTTTGCCAGATCAGCAGTGCCAGTGCCAGGCGGGCTTTCTCACCGCCGGAAAACGGGCGTACCGGGCCGGTGGCCATTTCGCCGTGAAAGTCGAAGCCGCCCAGATAATTGCGGTGTTCCTGCTCGCGCGTCAATGGATCGAGCTTTTGCAGATGCCACAATGGTGATTCATCCAGCCGCAGGTGTTCCAGCTGATGCTGGGCAAAGTAGCCGATTTTCAGTCCTTTGCCTTCCACACGCTCGCCGGATATCAGGTGCAGATCACCACACAGCGTCTTGATCAGCGTGGATTTACCTGCGCCATTTACACCCAGCAGGCCGATGCGCGCCTGTTTTTCCAGGCTCAGGTTCAGGTCATGCAGCAACGGCTTGTCTGCACTGTAGCCGGTAAAGGCTTTTTCCAGCCGGATCAGCGGGCTGGGGCTCGACTCCGGCTCGCGGAAGCTGAAAGTGAATGGGGAATCGACATGTGCAGCGGTGATCATTTCCATCCGCTCCAGCGCCTTCACGCGGCTTTGCGCCTGCTTGGCCTTGCTGGCCTTGGCTTTGAAGCGGGTGATGAACGATTCCAGATGCGCCACTTCGCGCTGCTGCTTGTCGAAAGCCTGCTGCTGTTGTGAAAGTTTCTCGGCACGTTGTGCTTCGAAATCGCCATAGTTGCCGGTGTACAGGTCCAGCTTGCCGGCATCCACGTGCAGGATGCAGCTGATGGTGGCATCGAGGAAATCCCGGTCATGCGAAATGATCAGCAGCATGCCCTGGTAGCTGCGTAGCCAGCTCTCCAGCCATACCACGGTTTCCAGATCCAGATGGTTGGTGGGTTCGTCGAGCAGCAATACATCGGAGCGGCACATCAGCGCCTGCGCCAGGTTGAGGCGCATGCGCCAGCCGCCGGAGAATGTCGATACCGGCCGGCTCATTTCATCGCTGGAGAAACCCAGCCCGGCCAGCAGCTTGCCGGCACGCGCCGGCGCGCTGTAGCCATCGATGGCTTCGAGCTTGCCCAGCAGCTCGCCATGCTGCATGCCATCGCCGGCTACCGCAGCCAGTTCGGCCTCGATGGCGCGCAGTTCCACGTCGCCATCCAGCACGAAATCGAGGGCGGATACCACCAGTGCAGGCGTTTCCTGCGCCACATGGCCGATCACCAGCCGGGGCGGCAGCTCAAGATCGCCGCCATCGGCGTGCAATTCGCCGCGCAGCAGGCCGAAGAAGGAAGATTTGCCGGCACCATTGGCGCCGACAACGCCAATTTTCTGGCCGGAATGAAGCGTGAGGTCAGCGCGATCAAGCAGAACCTTGAGACCGCGCCGCAATGTGAGTGATTTGAGTCTGATCATCCGGCAATTCTACCAGCCGGATGGCCATATTCAGTGCGTGACGCGCGGCAAGCGCGTCAACCACCCGGTCTATCAGCCATTCAGCTGCGCACGCATCTGGCCCAGTGCCTGTTCGGTCAGCGTGGAAACACCACTCAGACGGCGCAAGTTGCCGGTATGCAGGTGATCAATCAGTTCATTCTGCGTAAAGCCCAAGCCGTTTTCGCCACCGCGGTTAGTCAGCAGATAGCGGGTCTTCTGCGGGCTGATCCATGAAAGCCGGTAGCGACGGTATTCGCCATCATCCTCGCGCCATTCCAGCCATTCGCCGCGAGTGGGTAGACCATCACTGGGGATTTCGGCCTGCGGCACCACGATTTCGGGCACCGGCATGGGAATGCTGAGCGTTTCCCTGCTTTCTGCCGCAGAGATCGCATCCTTGATCGCCTGTGGGGGTTCCACCGCCACCATCGGCGTGGGCTGGAATGCAGGTGCAAGCTCTTGGGGTTGCATTTTCATGCCGCTGCGTATGGCCCCCGCATGCAACTGCACCAGCTCGGCAAAGAACGCCTGGGCCTTTTCCTTGCTGGTGCCGGCGGCATGCGCGCCTTCTTCCAGCGTCTTGAGCATGGCAGGCAATTCATTGACCAGACGCAGCCGCTCTTCCGCGCCGCGCTTGGGTTGTATGCTCCACAACAGCATGTCCATTGCCGCTACGCGGCTTGCGAACAGTACCTCGGCCTCACCTTCCGGGCCGTAGGCAGCAACCAGTGCACCTTGCCAGCTCTGGGTAAGGAAATCATTGACCAGCGAACTATTCAGCGCCGATACCATGTTCTGCCCGGCAAGCCGGGCGCTGATCAATGCGCCCGCGGTGGCTGCAGCCAGTTCCTGGATTTCCCGATCAAGCAGCGCCTGCGCTTCGGAGGTGATTTTCTCTTCGGTGCGCTCGCCTTCGCTGGCATTGAACCGCTCCAGGTCTTCCAGCGCGGTCTGGAAGATGCCGATATCATCAGCGTAGTGAGTCGAAATCCACGCCACGGTATCGTTGTATTTGGTAAAGATCGCATCATCGCTGGCGGGCTCGGATTCCCACGCCAGGCAAGCCTCGGCCAGCAAATCGATCAGCAAACGCGCCGGGTGGCTCTTGTTGCCGAAGAAGCTGCCATCGAGCAACGCGGCCTTCAGTACCGGAATCTGCAACCTGGCCAGCAGTCCCTTGGCTGCGGTGGTCAGCCGCGGATCTTCGAACAGGCGGTCGAACAGCATCGCCACCAATTCAAGAGTCATGGTGTCGACGCGGTTGAGATCTCCGGCCCAGCGTGATGCACGCAACAGGCTCAGCATGTTTTCCGGGCTGTCGCCTTGCTCGGCATGCTTGAGGTTTGGTGGATCCTGCTGCAGCTGATCCAGCACATTGAACCAGACCGGGCGCACCAGGCGCTGTGGTTCAACAAAATCCTGCGTGAGCTGATCAAGGAACCCGGCCAGTGCCGTGTGATCTACCGACAGGTACTGGCGGCCACCGGCATCACCGCCCCCCATCATCACGCCGCCCTCGGTCATGCTGCCCGCATACCCCGGGCCGGCATGATTGCCGCCAGCCTGGTTGCCCCCTGCAGCACCGGCGTATTGCGCCTGCCCACCTTGCTGCGGCTGCCCGCCCTGCGATGCCGAATCGGAAGCGGTGCCCTGCGGGGCACCACCGGCCGGCGCGGCGCGGCGCACCACCCGGCGTGCAACCGGCTGGATATTCTGCTGGATCAGATACTGATTGATGTGCTGATAAACCGATGCTACTTGCTCGGACAACTCGCTTTCCAGCGTGCGCAGCGCCACCAGACGCGCACCAACGCCGCTTTCCAATTGCTGGAACGCCGCCATGAACGCTTCGCAAATCGCCATCGGGCTGAGCGGGTTGCCTTCGCTGTCGTCGCCGCCCATCGCCGGCATCAGCGTAGCCAGCCGCTGCTCAAGCTGGGATAGCGTATCGCCCCCCTTTTGCTTGAAGGCGGTGGCCACATTGCTGACGGTGAGGTTTTGCTCGTAATCGTCATTGGCAACCAGCGACATCTTGTCCGAATCGAGCTGCAGCTTGAAGTAAGCCTTGGCCGCTTCGCTTTCTGCCCCCGGGTTCATGCGCTGATTGAAGGCTTCGACGAACTGCTCGCGAAAAGCCTGGACGATTTCTTCTTTTTTGGCCTTGGCTTCCACCCTGGCATGGAAGTAGGAATCGCGCAGCTCGCGATCCAGCGAGGTTTCCGCCAGCTTGAAATAATTCTCTTCCAGCTGGGTGAAGAACCCGTCCAGCGACTCGGTCAGCAGCTTCAACGCGAGATCGCGGCAAGCCAGCAACGTTGCCGAGGGCGCTCCAGCCTTCACGGTATGGCGAACGGGTTGCATGGACATGTCTCACAGTTCGGGTCAGGTTTACATATTAGAACATAATAATATGCGCAAACAAAATACCTTTCATCACCGCAGGCGGGCCCGCTATCCCATTGAACCACCTGTAGAAATAATTTCACCGCTTTGTCATGAAGCAGTGACCGGCCTCACACCACACTGCCGGGGCTGATGCAGGTTTACAGCAAGTGGCGGGCTGTGCCTGCCGAGTATAGATTCAATGCAACGCATTGTCGTAAGGACGCTGTGCATGACCCCGAACAGTACTGTGCTTGCCGCGCTTCAGGCCTTTGAAGCCACGTTGCCCGACAATGCCCGCCAGCTCTATCTTCAATACTACGCCAACTTGCCCGCAGAAGATTATGCCGAGCGGGAAGCGCAGGACTGGGCAGGTGCCGCACTGGCACATTGGCGCTACGCGGCGCTGCGCCAGACGGATGCGTACCTGTTGCGTGTGTACAACCCCACGCTACCGGAGCATGGCTGGCAGACCGGGCACACCGTGGTCGAGCTGGTTCTCGCCGACATGCCCTTCCTGGTAGATACCGTGGCCATGGTGCTGGCGCGACTGGGCTACAACGTGCACCTCGTCGTGCACCCGGTGTTGCAAGTGCTGCGCGATACCGGCGGCCAGCTGGAGGCGCTGGACGGTCATGGCGTGGCCGAATCGTGGATGCATTTCGAAATCGACCGCGCCACAAGCCCGGCAGCGCTGCGGGCAATCCACGAGGAAATCGCCCAGGCGCTGGATGCACTGCATTGCGTGGTGGCCGACTGGCCGGCGATGACCGAGCGCATCCGGCAGGCATTGCTGGGCCTGCGCACTTCGTTGCCGCCACTGGATGCGGATGAAATCGACGAATCGGTGGCCTTTCTGGAATGGCTGCAGACCGGGCACTTCGTTTTCATGGGTTGCCGCGATTACCGTTTCAGTGACGACCACAGCACGCTTGATCTGCAATCCGGCTCGGGCTTGGGGCTGCTGCGCGACCGGGGCGAAGGCGGCCCTTCCCGGCTGTATGCCAATCTGCCGGCAGACTTGCGTGCACTGGCGTATTCGCCCGATCACCTGCTGGTGCTGACCAAGGCCGATACCCGTTCCATCATCCACCGGCCGGTCTACCTGGACATGATCAGCCTCAAGGATATTGATGCCGGCGGCCGGGTATGCGGCGAGCTGCGTATCCTGGGCCTGTATACCGCCAGCGCCTATACCACGCCACCAAGGCAGGTGCCGGTGTTGCGGCGCAAGATCGAACACGTGCTGCAGATCGCAGGTGCCAACCTGGGCGGGCACCGTGGCAAGGCATTGGCCCATGTACTCGATACCTATCCGCGGGAAGAGCTGATCGAAATCGACGTGGCAGAGCTGTCGCGCATTGCCAGCGCCATCGTCGGCCTGCACGAGCGCGGCAGGGTACGGGTCTTCTTCCGCGAGGACCTGTACCGGCGCTATGTATCGGTGATGCTGTTCGTACCGCGCGACAACTACAGCACCGAGGTCCGCGTACGCGTGCAAAGCCTGCTGATCGAGACACTGGGTGGCGATGGCGCGGAATTCAATGTGCTGCTTTCCGATACGCCGCTGGCCCGTATCCATTTCATCGTGCGCATTCCGCACGGTCATCGTCCGGTCTATGACGCGCAGCAGATCGAACGGCAGATCGCCGAGATCGCGCAGCGCTGGCAGGATGAACTCAAGCGGCAATTGCTGCAGCACAACGGTGAAGAGCGTGGTGCAGACCGCTACCAGTTGTACCAGCGCGCCTTTCCACCCGCCTATAGCGCCGACTTCCCAGCCCGTGTGGCCGTGCACGATATCGATGCACTGGAAATCGCACTGGCGCGCGATGAACTGACTGCCAGCCTTACCCCCGGCAGTACCATCGATACCCAACGCTGGCGGCTCAAGCTGTACCGCGGCAGCGAAATCGCCTTATCCGACTGCCTGCCTCAGCTGGAGAACCTGGGCGTGCGCGTGCTGGACGAGCGCCCGTACGCATTGCGCTTCGATAGTGGCAAGCAGGCGTGGATCATCGACATCGGCCTGCAATTGCCCGCAGGCACCCAGCTGGAAGACCCGGCCGCGCGGACACGGCTGGTGGATGCATTCAGCGCCGTCTTTGCCGGCCGCGCGGATAACGATGCGTTCAACCGGCTGGTACTGAGCGCGCAGCTGGCATGGCGCGATGTACTGCTGTTGCGCGCCTATGCGCGCTTCCTCAAACAGATCGGCCTGAAGTATGCAACGGAGACGCTGGCCGATACCTTGCTGCGTTTTCCCGGGTTTGCCAGCGATCTTGCCGCGCTGTTCCACCTGCGCCACCACCCGGCCGGTACCGACGACGCAGCGGCCGCTACGCTGGATGCCAGGCTGGCGGCACTTGCTGCCGACCAGCCCAGCGTGGACGATGAAAAAATACTGAATGGCTTCCGTGCTGCCGTGATGGCCACGGTGCGGACCAACCATTACCAGACCGATGCGTCAGGTAAGCCCAAGCCGTATCTGTCGTTCAAGCTGGCGTCGGGCCAGATCCCCGGCATGCCGCAGCCGGTGCCGCTGTTCGAAATTTTTGTCTACAGCACCGAGATGGAAGGCACGCATCTGCGTGGTGGCAAGGTGGCACGCGGGGGGCTGCGCTGGTCCGATCGGCGCGAGGATTTCCGCACGGAAGTGCTGGGCCTCGTCAAGGCACAGATGGTGAAGAACAGCGTGATCGTGCCGGTGGGTTCCAAAGGGGGCTTCATCGTGAAGAATGCCCCTGCTGAACGCGATGCCTTCATGGCCAAGGGCGTGGAATGCTACAAGACGCTGATCCGCGGCATGCTGGATATCACCGATAACCTGGTCGAAGGCAAAGTGGTGCCACCCGCCGATGTGCGGCGGCTGGATGAAGACGACCCTTATCTGGTGGTGGCTGCCGACAAGGGCACGGCCACGTTTTCCGATATCGCCAACGGCATTGCGCATGACTATGGCTTCTGGCTGGACGATGCGTTTGCCTCCGGCGGATCGGTTGGCTATGACCACAAGAAAATGGGCATCACTGCGCGCGGCGCGTGGGTTTCGGTCGAACGCCACTTCAGCGAGCTGGGTATCGATGTGGCTACCGATCCGGTCACCATTGCCGGTATCGGCGATATGTCGGGTGACGTGTTCGGCAATGGCTTGCTGCGCTCTGCTGCGGTGAAGCTGGTGGCAGCGTTCGATCACCGGCATATTTTCATCGACCCGACGCCTGATGCAGCGCTCAGCTTCAAGGAACGGGAACGGTTGTTTGCGTTGCCCCGCTCCTCCTGGGCCGACTACGAAGCCGGGCTGATTTCGGAAGGCGGCGGTATCTGGCCGCGTACCGCCAAAATCATCCCGTTATCACCACAGGTAAAGGCGCTGCTGGACGTGGCGGACGACAGCCTGGAACCCGTCGCGTTGATCCAGGCCATCCTGAAAGCACCGGTGGACCTGCTCTACAACGGCGGCATCGGCACCTACGTGAAAGCCAGTACGCAAAGCCATGCGGAGGCCAATGACCGGGGCAATGACAGCCTGCGCGTGGACGGCCGCGAGTTGCGCTGCAAGGTGATCGCCGAAGGCGGCAACCTGGGCTTCACGCAACCGGGGCGGATCGAATACGCACTGGCGGGCGGGCGCATCCTGACCGATGCCATCGACAACTCGGCCGGGGTGGATTGCTCCGACCATGAAGTGAACATCAAGATCCTGCTCGGGCGCATCGTGGCGGGTGGCGATCTCACGCTCAAGCAGCGCAACCAGGTGCTGGCGGAAATGACCGATGATGTCGGGCACATGGTGCTGCGCGACAATGAACTGCAGACGCTCGCGCTGGCGCTGGAATCATCGCAAGCGTTGTCCCTGCTGCCGGTGCACCAGCGCTTCATGCAAAGGCTGGAGGGCGAAGGCAAGCTGTCGCGCCGGCTGGAATACCTGCCCAATGACAGCCAGTTGCTCGAGCGCATGCAGAACCGGCAGGGGCTTACCCGCCCGGAGCTCGCTGTCTTGCTGGCCTATGCCAAGATCGTGCTGTACCAGGATTTGCTGGCATCGCCCCTGCCGGACGACGCAGTGTGGGACAAGCTGCTGGCCGATTACTTCCCGCCGCTACTGGGCGAGCGCTTTGGCGCCCGTCTGGCCGAGCATCCGCTGCGCCGCGAAATCATCGCCACCGTGCTGACCAACCACGTGGTGAATCGCCAGGGCGTGAGCTTCGTGTTCCGGCTGGCCGAGGAAACCGAGCATGGCCCGTCTGCAGTGGTACAGGCATGGATGGCTGCCGCCGATCTGCTCGATAGCGAGCGGATTGCAAGTGATATCGAGGTGCTGCAGGTCCCTGCGGACACCCGCTACGCATTGCTGCTGGCACTGCGCCGCCATACCGAGCGCGCTACCCGCTGGGTGTTGCGCCAGCCGGCCATCCTCAACGATGCCCCTTTTGCCGGTGTGGTCAGTGCGGAATTTGCTGCGCTGGGTGGGCGCATGCTGTGCGTGCAGACGGCAGACACCCCGCTGGCACAATGGCTGGCCGCCGGGGTACCGGAAGCGCTGGCCAGTGCCGTAGCAGCACGCGAGCAAACCGGTGCGCTGTTCGATCTGGCGCGCGATCCGGGCAACCGCCCGACCGTGGGCGAGCGGATGGCACTCTACCTGGGGCTGGGCGAGACCATCGGCTTCGATTGGCTGATGGGCGCGGTGGAAAGGCTGCCGCGCGACAACCGCTGGCAATCGCTGGCCAGGCTGGCTGCGCGTGATGATCTGCTCACCATGCAGGCCACGCTGACCGAACAGGTATGGCGCATCACCAGGGGGGATACCACGGCGCGGCTGGATGACTGGCGCACCACGGTCAGCGCGTCACTGGTGCAATGGCTGACCATGCTGGGCGAACTGAAGGAGGCCGCACCGGACCTTGCGATGATTTCGGCCGCATTGCGGGAGCTCAAAGCCAGGCTGCTGGCATGAGGCTATTGCAGGCGGCATGGCGCTGTTGCCTGCTCCTGCTGGCGTGCTGCCTGTGGCCGGCATGGACACAGGCGGCTGCGGCTTCCTGGCAACTTTCTGCCGAGGAAACCGCGTGGCTGAAACAGCACCCGGTGGTGCGCGTAGGCGTCTATCACCCGGGCTGGCCACCATTCGATGTGATCGGTGAACAGGGCGAATACCGCGGGCTGAGCGCGGATTATCTCAAGCTCATCAACAGCCGGCTGGGGCTGCAGATCACGCCGGTGGTGTTCAATAGCTGGCAGGAAGCGCTGGCAGCCGCACGGGCGCATCAGGTGGACCTGCTGACCTCGATGGCATCGACACCGGAACGCGCCGGTTACCTGCATTTCACCGCACCCTACATCCGCAGCAGCAGCCTGATCTTCACCCTCAACAGCAATGAGGCGATACAGCGCCCCGATGATCTTGCCAACAAGCGCGTTGCCATCGAGCAGGGCTATGCGCTGCAGGAATTGCTGGCAGAGCGCGTGCAGCATGTGCATTTCCAGCACTACCCGGATGCCGAATCGGCGTTGCGCGCGGTGTCCTCCGGCGAAGCGGATGCCTATGTGGGCGACATGATCGTTGCCAGCTACCTGGCCCGGCAACACAACCTGACCAATCTGGAGCTGCGTGGAGAAACCGGCCTTGCCGCCAGCGAGCTGCGTTTTGCGGTTCGCGGCGATTGGCCGGAGCTGGCCATGATGATGAGCCGCGCCATCGAAAACATCGGCGACGAACAGCGCCAGAGCATCCAGTCGCAATGGCTGCCACCGCTGACCGAATTCAACTGGCGCAAAGCTGCGCAGGTGGCGTGGCCGTTCGTGCTGGGGCTGCTGACGCTGATCGTGGTGATCGTGACCTGGAACCGGCGCCTGTCGTTCGAGATTGCACACCGCCGCCGCGCGCAGGCTGCGCTGCTGGAAGCCAGGGATGCGGCAGAAACAGCGCGCCAGCAGCTGGAAAACCTCACCAACCGGCTGCCACTGGCGGTATTCCAGTACCGGATTCATGACGATGGCCGTGAGGGGTTCAGCTTCATCGGCGAAAACGTCGCCGAGGTACTGGGACACTCGCGCAGTGCGCTGCTGGCCGATCCGGCACAACGCTGGCTTGGTGTTGTAGATGATGGGCCGGTAACGATACGCGATCAGGTGCTGGCCGCCATAGGCGAGCGGCGCGACCTGCAGCTGGAATACAGAATGGTGCAGGATGAAGGAACGCGCTGGATTGCCAGTCATGCACGTTGTCAACAGGTCAGCGACGGCTGGATGTGGAACGGCTACTGGATGGATATCAGCGCGCAGCATGCACAATCGGATGCGCTGGCTGTGGCCAAGATCAAGGCAGAGGAAGCCACCGCGGCCAAATCGATGTTCCTTGCCAACATGAGTCACGAAATCCGCACACCGATGAATGCAGTGATCGGCATGGCATACCTGGCGCTGCAAACGGCGCTCACGCCCAGGCAACATGATTACGTGAGCAAGATCCACAACGCCGGCACCGCGCTGCTGAGCCTGATCAACGACATCCTGGATTTTTCCAAGATCGAGGCGGGCAAGCTGGATATCGAAAGCGTGGATTTCTCGCTGGATGCGGTGATGGGCAATGTGCAGACCGTCGCCGCACACAAGGCCGGCGAAAAAGCGTTGCAGCTGCGTATGCAGCTGGACGACGCGGTACCGCGCCTGCTGCGTGGCGACCCGCTGCGGCTGGGGCAAGTGCTGATCAACCTCATCAACAACGCCATCAAGTTCACCGAGCATGGTTCGGTTACGGTGTCCGTGCAGTTGCTGCAGGCGGATGCCGGCAGCGTGGCGCTGCGGTTCGAGATCAGCGATACCGGCATCGGCATGACGCAGGAACAGACAGCCAGGCTGTTCGGCGCGTTTACCCAGGCAGATGGCTCCACCACGCGCAAATATGGCGGTACCGGGCTGGGCTTGTCGATCAGCAAGCGGCTGGTCGAGCTGATGCACGGCGAGATCGGTGTACGCAGCGTGCCGGGTGCGGGCTCGACCTTCTGGTTCACTACAGTACTGCAACCTGCAAGCGGTCCGATCGAGACCGACAACAACGCTGCGCCGCTGCCCGATCTGCAGGACTTGCGCGTGCTGCTGGCCGAAGACAACCCCATCAACCAGCAAATCGCCCGCGAGCTGCTCGAAAGCATGGGGGTGAGAGTGAGCATTGCTCAACATGGCCAGCAGGCAGTGGACCTGCTGCTGGCGGAACCGGGCCGCGCCGATGCGGTATTGATGGACATGCAGATGCCGGTGCTCGATGGTCTGGCCGCCACACGGCTGCTGCGCGCTGATCCGCGGTTTGCCAGCCTGCCCATCATCGCCATGACCGCGCACGCCATGGTGGAGGAACGTGAGCGCTGCCTGGCTGCGGGCATGCAGGACCACATCGCCAAACCCATTGCACCGGACGTCTTGTTCCGCACGCTGGCCCGCTGGACTGGCCGGGAGCATTCGCAGACCCGTTTGCCTGCTGCCGCAACGGCCACGATGGCGTTGCCGCAGATCGAAGGGATCGATACGGCTGCCGGACTGCAACGGGTTGCCGGCAACATTGAGCTATACAGAAAGCTGCTGGGTGATTTCGTTGCCGGCCAGGCCGATGCAGCCGCACGGATTGCGGGCAGTCTGGCCGCTGGTGATCACGCTACGGCGGAGCGCGCTGCGCATAGCCTGAAAGGCGTGGCCGGTAATATCGGTGCTGGCCACATACAGGATACCGCCGCGGCACTGGAGCGCGCGATCAGGACAAATACGCTGGAGCAAGCCATGCTGGATGCAATGGCGGACGAACTGCATGCAGGCACGCAAGCCATACTGGCAGCGTTGGGGCCAGAGCAGGAAGCGCCAATCACTGCCATCTTGCCAGCGTTTGATCCGGCCCGCTTTGCACTGGCGGTGTCCGAACTGGCCCCGCTGCTGGACGGATTCGATGCTGCAGCCGCAGACAGTTTTGAGCGCTGGGCCAGCGTACTGCAGGGCGGCATGACGCAGGCAGACCATGCCGCGCTCAAACGCGCGATTGCACAATTTGATTACGAAGCCGCATCAAGGCTGCTGCACGATGCCAGCCACCCGGAACAAGGATGAAACAATGAGCAATCCACTGGATTTTACGCAGAAGCGCACCGTACTGGTTGTGGACGACACGCCTGACAACCTGGTGCTGCTCAACGGACTGCTCAAAGATGAATACCGGGTGAAAGTTGCCACCAACGGCGTCAAGGCATTGCAGGCCGCGCGCATGGCGGCGGATGAAATCGACCTGATCCTGCTCGATATCATGATGCCGGAAATGGATGGCTATGAATGCTGCCGCCAGCTCAAGATCGACGAATCCACGCGTAATATCCCGGTGATCTTCCTGACCGCCAAGGCCGAGACGGAAGACGAGGAAAAAGGCTTCAAACTGGGGGCGGTCGACTACATCACCAAACCCATCAACCCTGCCAT
Organism: Andreprevotia sp. IGB-42; assembly: GCF_009848685.1. Classification (GTDB taxonomy): domain Bacteria; phylum Pseudomonadota; class Gammaproteobacteria; order Burkholderiales; family Chitinibacteraceae; genus Andreprevotia. The sequence continues at coordinate 164,679 of NZ_WXTX01000006.1, read as the reverse complement.
CCTGCTGGCCCGCGTGGATACCCACATCCAGCTGCACAATGCCCGCGCTTTTTTGCTGGACCAGAACAGCTATCTGGATCACCTGGTGAAAGAGCGCACCCGCCAGCTGGAATCCATGCAGGATGCCACCTTGCTGGCCATGGCCTCGCTGGCGCAGATCGGCATGGGCAAGCGCAATGCGCCTATCCAGCGCCGCCAGCATTATCTGTCTGCGCTGGCCTGGCAGTTGCAAGATCACCCCCGCTTTGCCGATGAGCTGACCGAGGAATATATCGAGCTGCTGTTCAAGTCTGCCGCGCTGTACGACATCGGCATGGTGGCCGTACCCACGCATGTACTGAAGAAAGAAGACGCGCTCAACGCGGCAGAGCGCGAACTGGTGCAACGGCACCCGCATGACGGACGTGAAGTCATCCTCACCGTGGAGCGCCAGATCGGCACGCGTACCGGCTTCTTGCGCTGTGCCGAGGAAATGGCCTACCACCATCACGAACGCTGGGATGGCAGCGGTTATCCGGATGGATTGGCAGGCACCGATATCCCGCTGCCGGCCCGCATGGTCAGCGTGATCGACGTCTACGATGCGCTGACCTCCGAGCGACCGTGGCGCCCTGCCCATCCGCATGATGCCGCCAAGGGTATCATCGCCAGCATGAGCGGCACCGGGTTCGAGGCTGACATTGTCGATGCGTTGTTGGCGGTGGCGGACAAGCTGGAGCAGATTGCCCATCATTACCCGGACTAACGCGCCTGGATCGGCTTGTTGCCGAGCGCTGCGGATCAATCAGGCCGCTACACGCTGATTTTCATGACCGCAGCTTGGCCGTTACCTGATGAGTGGAAACAGCGATTCCGGCCAGTGCATGCGCTCATCCGGGCTGCGCCAGCTGCAGCACTTTGCCATGCCTGTAGTGCGGCAACGCGGGTTACAGGCCCGAATGGGCGCCGATCCGGTATAATGCCCGGTTTTCCAATCGATGCAGACCGTGATGGAAGCCGAACAGCTCAACCAGATCGACAATCACCTGTCCGACCTCGCCAGCCGCGCGGACGAGCTCAAACGCTACCTGGATTATCCGGGCAAATGCGATCGGCTCGAGGAAGTGGTTCGTCTCTCCGAAGATCCGGACATCTGGAACGACCAGAAAAAAGCGCAGGAAATCGGCCGCGAGCGCAAGGCGCTCGAAGATGTCGTGCTGGTGCTGGACGAAGTTGCCAATGGCGCAGCCGATGCCAAGGAACTGTTCGACATGGCCAAGTCGGAAGAGGATTTCGATACGCTCGCCGCCATCGCCGAAGACGCGCAGGTGCTGGAAGAGAAAATCGCCAGGCTTGAATTCCGCCGCATGTTCAACAACCCGATGGACCCGAGCCCCTGCTTCATCGACATCCAGTCGGGCGCCGGCGGCACCGAGGCACAGGACTGGGCCGGCATGCTGCTGCGCATGTATATCCGCTACGGCGAGCGCAAGGGCTTCAATGTCGAGGTGATGGAAGAGTCGGAAGGCGAAGTGGCCGGCATCACCAGCGCCACCATCAAGCTGACCGGTGAATACGCGTTCGGCTTCTTGCGCACCGAGACTGGCGTGCACCGCTTGGTGCGCGTGTCGCCATTCGACTCGAATGCGCGCCGCCATACTTCGTTCTGCTCGGTATTCGTTTATCCGGAAGTCGATGACAGCATCGAAATCGAAATCAATCCGGCCGACGTGCGTACCGACACCTTCCGTGCTTCGGGCGCCGGTGGCCAGCACATCAACAAGACCGATTCGGCCGTGCGCCTGACGCACATCCCGACCAATATCGTCGTGCAGTGCCAGAACGACCGCTCCCAGCACAAGAACCGCGACGAAGCCTGGAAGATGCTGCGCGCCAAGCTGTACGAACTGGAATTGCGCAAACGCATGGAAGCCCAGCAATCGCTGGAAGCCGGCAAATCGGATATCGGCTGGGGGCACCAGATCCGCTCCTACGTATTCGACCAGAGCCGCATCAAGGATTTGCGCACCAACTATGAAGTGGGCAACCTCAAGGGCGTGATGGACGGCGATCTGGATGGCTTTATCGAAGCCAGCCTGAAACAGGGCGTTTGAGCAATACAGCCAGCCGGATTAATTGGCGCCATGCGCCGCAGCGATGAATGGAATTGAAGATGAGCGACCAACCAGAACAGATCGTCCAGCAGGATGAAAACCAGATCATGGCCGAGCGCCGTGCCAAGCTGAAGGCCATCCGCGAAGCCGGTATCGCCTTCCCCAACGATTTCAAGCGCGAGCATCTGGCTGGCGACCTGCACGCCAAATACGGCGAAACAGAGAAAGAAGCACTGGAAGCACAAGCGGTGACGGTGAGCGTGGCCGGCCGCATGATGCTCAAGCGCGTGATGGGCAAGGCCAGCTTTGCCAGCGTGCAGGATAGCTCCGGGCGCATCCAGTTTTACGTCAGCCGCGATAGCGTGGGCGAAGACGTTTACGCGGCATTCAAGAAATGGGACTTGGGCGACATCATTGCCGCGCGCGGCACGCTGATGAAAACCAAGACCGGCGAGCTGTCGGTACAGGTCACCGAGCTGCGCCTGCTGACCAAGAGCTTGCGCCCGCTGCCCAGCGATTACTACGGCCTGGCCGACCAGGAACAGAAGTACCGCCAGCGCTATGTGGACCTGATCATCAACGAGCAGAGCCGCGAAACCTTCATCAAGCGCAGCAAGATCGTGCAGAAGATCCGCGAATACATGGTGAACGAGCGCTATCTGGAGGTGGAAACACCGATGATGCACCCGATCCCGGGTGGCGCGACCGCCAAGCCGTTCGTGACGCACCACAATGCACTCGACATGCCACTGTTCCTGCGCGTGGCGCCGGAGCTGTACCTGAAACGGCTGGTGGTGGGTGGCATGGAGCGCGTGTTCGAGATCAACCGCAACTTCCGCAACGAGGGGATGAGTACCCGCCACAACCCCGAGTTCACCATGATGGAGTTCTACGAGGCGTACGCGGATTACCAGCGCATGATGGACATGACCGAAGGCGTCATCCGCTATGCCGCGCGCGAAGTGATCGGTCATACCGTCATCGAATACCAGGGCAAGCAGGTTGATCTGTCCAAGCCGTTCGCACGCTTCACCATTGCCGGCGCCATTGCGCACTACAACCCGCAATACACCAGCGAGCAATTGCACGACCGCGCATGGCTGAAGGCCGAGCTGGCCCGCTTGGGCGCCAAGCCGGTGCTGACCGATGGCGTGGGTGGCCTGCAACTGAGCCTGTTCGATGAAACCACCGAGGAAAAGCTCTGGGAGCCGACCTTCATCATCGATTACCCGGCCGAGGTATCGCCGCTGGCGCGCGCCAACGATAACGACGCGGGCATTACCGAGCGTTTCGAGCTGTTCATGGTGGGCCGCGAGCATGCAAACGGCTATTCGGAGCTGAACGATGCCGAAGACCAGGCCGCACGCTTCCAGGCGCAAGTTGCGCTGAAGGACAAGGGCGATGACGAAGCCATGCATTTCGATGCGGATTTCATCCGCGCGCTGGAATACGGCCTGCCGCCGACAGGGGGCTGCGGTATCGGTATCGACCGCCTGGTGATGCTGCTGACCGATGCGCCGAGCATCCGCGACGTGATCCTGTTCCCGCAAATGCGCCGCGAAGATTGAGCATGACAAGAGGCTGGCGCCGCGCGCCGGCCTTTTTGCCGATCATGGCCGATGGCGGGAAATTTGCGTGGAAATAGGTCCAAAACGCATATGAACAGGGCTTTAATGATAGGATTTGACGATAATCCGGCGCCGTTTGAAACGGAGTGGGATTGCAATCAATACCGTCCATTGCCCACAACGGGCACAGGCAAGCATACGAACAGGCAGGCAATGTCCTGTAATTGACAACCTTTTTGGCTTCCACCCCGTTATCGGGTGTGCAGAAGCTGCATATCAAGTTCAGCCCATCAGGCTGAGTCATCTTGGGAACCGGCGCGGCTCTACGAATTCGCGCAACGACAGGAGCAGAAGAAATGTCCAAGCAACAAATCGGCGTTATCGGTATGGCGGTCATGGGCCGCAACCTGGCGCTGAATATTGAAAGCCGTGGTCACTCGGTATCGATCTACAATCGTTCGCCGGATAAAACCGACGAAGTCATTGCCGAGAACCCTGGCAAAAAGCTGGTGCCATTTCATACGCTGGAATCGTTCGTTGAATCGCTCGAAACACCGCGTCGCATCTTGCTGATGGTGAAGGCCGGCGTGCCGACCGATTCCACCATCGACCAGCTCAAGCCTTTGCTCGCCAAGGGCGACATCATCATCGACGGCGGCAATACGCTGTACACCGATACCCTGCGTCGCAACAAGGAATTGTCCGACCTGGGTTTCAACTTCATCGGCACCGGCGTATCCGGTGGCGAAGAAGGCGCACTGAAGGGCCCGTCCATCATGCCGGGCGGCCAGCGCGAAGCGTATGAGCTGGTGGCACCGATCCTGCGTGAAATCGCTGCCAAGGCACCGGATGGCGAACCTTGCGTCACCTACATCGGCGCAGATGGTGCCGGTCACTACGTGAAGATGGTGCACAACGGCATCGAATACGGCGACATGCAGCTGATCGCCGAAGCGTACGACATCCTGAAGAACGTGCTGGGCCTGTCCAACGCCGAGCTGGCTGACGTGTTCGCCGACTGGAACAAAGGCGAACTCGACAGCTTCCTGATCGAAATCACCGCCAACATCTTCAAGAAGAAAGACGAAGATACCGGCGGCGAGCTGGTTGACGTGATCCTGGATCAGGCCGGCCAGAAGGGTACCGGCAAGTGGACCAGCAAGAGCGCGCTCGACCTGGGCGTGCCGCTGCCGCTGATCACCGAATCGGTGTTCGCACGTTTCATCTCCGCTCTGAAGACCGAACGCGTTGCCGCCAGCAAGGTCCTGAACGGCCCGGCCAGCAAGCCTGCCGTTGCCGACAAGGCCGCATTCGTGGAAAGCGTGCGCCGCGCGCTGTACCTGTCCAAAATCACTTCGTACGCGCAGGGCTTTGCCCAGATGCGCGCGCAGTCGGACGAAAGCAACTGGGATCTGCAATACGGCGAAATCGCCAAGATCTTCCGCGCCGGTTGCATCATCCGTTCGGGCTTCCTGCAGAACATCACCGATGCCTATGCCAAGGATCCGAAGCTGACCAACCTGCTGCTGGACCCGTACTTCGCCGGCATCGCCAACGAATACCAGGCTGCGCTGCGTGAAGTGGTTGCCGTTGCCGTGCAGTCGGGCATCCCGTTGCCGACATTCGGCTCGGCCATCGCCTACTTCGACAGCTACCGTGCAGCCCGCCTGCCTGCCAACCTGATCCAGGCACAGCGCGATTACTTCGGTGCTCACACCTTCGAGCGCACCGACAAGCCGGGTGTTTACCACGCCCAGTGGTTCTGATACCGCCGGCTACCCTGCCTGCTGTGGATGAATGAAAAATCCGGCCCATGTGGCCGGATTTTTCATGGCTGTCGCCTATGGTATGGCCGACGCGCGGCCACAACGCAGGCCAGCTCCGGGCGCTGCATGCATACGTTGTCATAAAGATGTTGCCGCTGCGAACTACACTGCAGCGCATGAGCACTTACCTTGATCACTATTGCGAGCGCGTTGCCGCTGGCGCGTGGGGCGAGCCAGTCAACACGCTGAGCAATCTGGCTTTCATCGTGGCTGCATGCTGGGCGCTAGGCGCCTGGCAGCGATCCGAACTGGGCTTGCGGCGTGGTGCAGTGATCCTGCTGCTGATCGCGCTCATTTTCAGCATCGGCATCGGCAGTGGCGTGTGGCACCTGCAGGCCACGCCGTGGGCCATCTGGCTCGATGTCATTCCCATCCTGCTGTTCATCAATGTATACCTGCTCGCTACCCTAGCCTATGGGCTGCACTGGCGCTGGTTCGAAGTACTGGCAGGCTGGCTGGCCTACCAGTTATGCAACCAGTGTCTGGCCAGCAGCATGCCGGCCGATACGCTCAATGGCTCGGTGTTCTATCTGCCCACTTGGCTGGCACTGGCCCTGCTGGCATTGGCACACCGCCGCATCGCGCCCGCGATGGCGCGCGCGTTCTGGCGTGGCTGGCTGCTGTTCAGCGTATCGCTGCTGTTCCGTACCTTCGATGCGCGCTGGTGCGGCACATTCCCGCTCGGCACGCATTTCCTGTGGCACCTGCTCAATGCGCTGCTGCTGGGCAGCCTGACCCTGGCATTGCTCAAGCTGCGTACCGCGGCAATACGACCGTGGCGCTCGCCCGCGTAAACGCGGAAACTGGCGGTTTACTGTGTACGGCTGGCCGCATGGTCAGCCGTTTGTGCCTGGCATGCCCTTTTCCAATGCTGTTTTCCGCCCCATCGAGCGACTGAGCCGGGCCACATTGCTGTTCCCGCTGGCGTTGGTGCTGTTCGAGTTTGCCACCTATATCGCCAACGACATGATCCTGCCCGCCATGCCCGGCGTGGTGCATGAATTCGGCGTGGGTGACGTCTGGGTGCCCACCGGCATGTCTACCTACCTGGCTGGTGGCGCGGCGCTGCAATGGCTGCTGGGCCCACTGTCTGACCGCATCGGCCGCAGGCCGGTGATGCTGGCCGGCATCGTGCTGTTCATCATCAGTTGCCTGGCCACGCTGCTGGTTACGCAGATCGGCCCCTTCCTGGTGCTGCGCTTCGTGCAGGGCTTTGGCCTGTGCTTCGTGGTGGCCGTTGCCTATGCGGCGGTACAGGAGGCATTCGCGGAAAGCGCAGCGATCCGCGTTACCGCACTGATGGCTAATGTGGCGCTGATTGCACCACTGATCGGCCCGCTGTTGGGCGCTGCCATCATCACCATCCTGCCGTGGCGCAGCATGTTCGTGATGATCGCCATCGTTGCGGCCATTGCACTGGGGGGTATCGTGCGCCATATGCCTGAAACCGCGCCACGTAATGGTGGCCCGCTCAGCATCAAGGGCATGTGGCGCGATTACAGCACGGTATTCGGCAACCGCCGCTTCCTGCTCGGCGTGCTGGCGGTGGCTTTGTCCGGCCTGCCGCTACTGGCGTGGATAGGCCAGTCGCCAGTCATCCTGATGACGCGCGCAGGCCTGGATTCACTGGATTTCGGCGTATGGCAAATCCCCATTTTCATTGCGCTGATCGCCGGCAACCTCACACTGGCCCGTTTTGCCATGCGCGTGCCGGTGCGCCGGCTGGTGGGCCTGGGCAGCATACCGTTGCTGGCCGGGCTGGCGCTCAATTTGCTGGTGCTCTGGCAACCGCATGCCTGGGGCTGGCTGATACTGGGGCTGAGCGTGTATGCGTACGGGCTGGGGCTGATCGGCGCCGGGTTATACCGGCTGGCGCTGTTTTCCAGCAGCATGAGCAAGGGCACGGTATCCGCCGCGCTGGGCATGTCCACATTGCTGATTTACTCGCTGGGCATAGAACTGGTTAAATTCGGCTATCTGGGCTTTGGCAACGCATGGTTTGCGGTGTTCTGCCTGCTGGCCGGTCTGGGCTTCGTGTGGGTCAAGAGCGCGTTCCTGCAAAGCGATGCCGGCCTGTGATCATCTCTTTCCTGAATACGGCCTGAACCTGCATTGAACCCGATCCATCCCGCCATCCTGCAGCACAACGAAGCAGGCATCCCCTACTCGGCCAGTTTCGACGACATCTATCACTCGCCCGATGGCGGCCTGGGGCAGGCTGAATCGGTCTTCATGGCCGGCAACGGCCTGCCGCAGCGCTGGCAACAGTGCAATAGCTTCACCATCGTGGAAACCGGGTTTGGCCAGGGCCTCAACTTTCTGGCCACCTGGCAGGCATGGCGCGACGATCCGGCCCGCTGCGGCAAGCTGCATTTCGTATCGGTCGAGCAGTTTCCGTTCACGCTGGCCGACCTGCAGCTGATGCACGCGCGCTACCCGCAACTGGCTGCGCTGACCGTACAACTGCACGCCGCATGGCCGCTGCTCACTGCCGGCTTCCACCGGCTGGTATTCGAAGCGGGCAATGTGGTGCTTACGCTGATGCTCGGCAGCGCAGACCAGATGCTGCCCGAGCTGGATGCGCGTGCAGATGCCATCTACCTGGATGGCTTTTCCCCGGCCAAAAACCCCGGGCTGTGGTCGCCGCTGGTATTCCGGCAACTCTGGCGGCTAAGCCATGCCGATACCACTCTGGCCACCTACAGCGTGGCCGGCAGCGTGCGCCGCGGGCTGACCGAGGCCGGGTTCGCGGTTGAGAAGGCCAAGGGTTTTGCCAGCAAGTGGGCGATGCTGCGTGGCCGCATCGCCAGGGTGCCGCGGCAGCAGCCGGGCTATTCCGGCGCGCGGCAGGCCATCGTCATCGGTGCCGGCATTGCCGGCTGCGCAGCGGCAGAGCGCCTGGCAGCGCGTGGCTGGCAGATCACCGTGCTGGAAGCGGCGGCTGCCCCGGCCACAGGAGCCTCGGGCAACCATGTCGGCCTGATGCATGCGTATTGCTCGCTGGACGACAACCAGCTGGCGCGGCTTTCCCGCGCTGGCAGCGCAGCCACGCTGCAGAGCCTGGCTGCGCTGCGCGCCAGCGGCCGCGACGTGGGCTACGCGGTGGACGGTATCCTGCAAGTGGCAAAAAACGCCGAACAGGCCAGCCTGATGGCCAGGCTGGTCCATGATGGCAACTGGCCGGCAGCGTTGGTGCGCTACCTGGATAGCGCTGCGACAAGTACGCTACTCGGGCAAACCCCGGCGCATGGTGGCTGGTGGTTCGAACAAGGTGCGTGGATCAACCCGGCCAGTGCCTGCAACGCATGGTTGCAGGCAGGTGGCCCTCGCATCCGGGTGCACTATGGCGCGGCGGTGCAGCAACTGGCACGCGATGCCAGCGGCGCGTGGCAAGCGCTGGATGCACAGGGCCACATCCTGGCTACTGCGCCGGTGGTGATTCTTGCCAACGCCACTGCGGCGCGGCAGATTGCGCAGGCCACGGAGCTGCCGGTGTGGGACAGCTTGCGCGTGGCCAGCAAGGTTGCCGATACCGCTGCGCTGCCGCGGCAAAGCCTGGCCGGGCTGGGCTACCTGACTGCGGCATACAAGGGCGAGCGCATCATCGGTGCCAGCCCATATGATGATGACCTGGACAAAGCCACTGCGCACAATCTGGCGGCGTTGCAAAAGGTGCTGCCGGCAGCAGCACAGATCCCGCAACCGGTCAGCCGCGTGTGCAAGCGCCCGAGCACGCCGGACCGCCTGCCCTTGGTCGGTGCCATTCCGGAGCATTGGCATGTCGACCTGCCAGCCTGCCATCAGCCATGGCAATTGCCGCGCCAGGCCGGGTTGTATGCAGCATTGGGCTATGGTGCGCGCGGGCTCACCTGGGCGGTGCTGGCAGGGGAACTGCTGGCGTGCGAGCTCAATGGCGAACCGCTGCCCGTCGAGCGCAAGCTGGCTAACGCGCTCGACCCCGGCCGTTTCCTGCTGCGCGCGCTCCGCCGGGGGCAGCGTTACTCGCCCGATGACGATAGGCGTGCCGAAGATGACGGTGATTGAAACAGCTGCTTACCGTTTCAAACAGTTAGGCCGGGCAACGACCATAACAGTGTACTGAAACTGTTCTGTGTTGCTCTGTTTGCCAGCACAGTTTGCCTCTGCCGCAGGGATGCCCGGCCGTCATATCCTGAATGCGTTGTTTACCCATTCAGGAGAATCCCATGCCGCTACTTGCCCCCGATGAATTGCTCAGCCTGGACAAAATTCGCGGCCGCTGGATTCACTGCGAGCGCGGCCTGTTGTGGCTGACCGTGGATGGGAACGACATCATCCTGAAAAGCGGCATGTCCTGTCGCGTCAACACACAGCAGCGCGTGGTCATCCAGGCGCTCAGCATTGCGCGCTTTGCCATTCTGGAAAATCCGGTACAGCAGCCCGGCGCGCGCAGCGTGCGCCGGCCACGGCTGGGGCGCCGTTTATTGGGTTTTTCCGTCCGTCTGGGCGCTTCGCCCGGTTGAGCTGCGGAACGGGTGAAACCGGATGGCGAGGCTATAGTCAGAAAAGGACAACGTCCGGGTTCCGGTTGGCAGCTGATCGCGGCATGCGCCCGGACGGGGTCCGATAAAAACTGGCCAATCCTGGCCGCCTCTTGAAAGGAGGTGCACCATGTTACGTCCTTTCTGTACCAAGCTTGCGCTTGCCGCCTGTCTGGCCTCTCCGCTCACGCATGCCGCGCTGATTGACGAGCTCGCCGCCCTGAAAGGGGCGTTGGACTCGCTGTGTGGCAAGCGTTTCGACGTCATCATGATGGATGAAACCGAGCAGCTTCCCCCTTGCATGATGTCGTACTCACCCCGCTGCCAGGAAATGCAATACCCGGGGCCTGCAAGCTGTGAAGTCGTGATGCGCTTTGCACCGGATGACGATGATGCAATGGTAAGCGTGTCCACGCATTAGCCGATCAATGCGTGGTTGTCGTACCCAGCTGTTGTACCGCCGGGCCCGCATTGCCAGCAGCTGCCTGTTCCAGCAGTTGCTGGCAAAGCTCACCCAGCCGCTGTATCGCACGCTCGTGGCGGGTGGTCCATGTCTCCACCGCACAGATACGCAGGCAGTTCCGGTAACTGTGGCTGGGCGAGAACAGCTCGCCATACGCAAAACTGATCCCCTCCGGCATCGCCAGGTTCAACAGCTCGCGGGTATTGATCGCCTCAGGCAATTCAATCCACAGCGCAAAGCCACCCTGCGGCACATTCAGGCGCGTATCGGCCGGGAAATAGCGGCGGATGGCCGCCACCGCACCGTCCACCTGCTCTGCCACCGTGCGCCGCAACTTGCGCAGGTGATGATCGTAGCCCCCGTTCTCCAGGAAGCGCGTGATCGTCTGCTGCAGCGCAAGCGGGGTGGAAAAGGTATTGATGAACTTGAGCTTCTCGATATCGCGCCGCCACTTGCCGCCCACCACCCAGCCGATGCGCATGCCCGGTGCCAGTACCTTGGTAAACGACGAGCACAGCATCACGTTGCCTGTAGTGTCGAAAGCTTTGGCCGGGCGCGGGCGATTGCCGCTGCGGTAGAACTCGCCGTAGATATCATCCTCGATCAACGGAATATTGCGGCTGGCCAGCAACTCGACCAAGCGTTTCTTGTTCTCCTCCGGCATCAGGCTGCCCAGCGGATTGGAAAAATTGGGAATCAGCAAACAGGCCTTGACGCCGCCATTGCGGGTAGCCAGTTCCAGTGCTTCGATGGAAATGCCTGTCTGCGGGTGCGTGGGAATCTCCAGCGCCTTGAGCTGGAAGCTCTCGAGGATCTGCAGCAGGCCGAAATAGGTGGGAGATTCGATGGCCACCACATCACCGGGCTGCGTGACCGCGCGCAGGCACAAATTGAGCGCTTCGATACAGCCGTGGGTGATCAGCACGTCTTCCGATTCGAAATGGCCGCCCCAGGCCAGTGCGCGCCGCGCGATATGCCGGCGCAACTCCAGATCACCGGCCGGTTTTCCGTAGTCGGCCAGCATTTTCGGCTGGTAGCGGGTAGTCTGCGCCAGCAGCCGCTGCAACTGCTGGGTGGGAAACAGCTCCGGCGACAGCACCGCAAAACCGAAGTCCACCTTGATCTTGTGCAGCTCGTGCGCGTGGTACGGCCACAGCTCCGCGGGTGTGACCACATTGCGCGGCACCGATGGCGGCTGCGTGAGCGCCGGGCAGACAAAGGCACTGGCCACTTCACACACATAAAAGCCGCTTTGTGGCCGCGCTTCGATCAGGCCGCGATCTTCCAGCTCACGATAGGCCTCCATCACCGTGGACAAGCTCACTTGCCGTTGCGTGGAGAGCTTGCGGATGGAGGGCAGCTTCTCGCCCCGCTTGAGCAGACCGCTGGCAATGGCCTGCGCCAACTCTTCGGCCAACTGGAAATACAGCGTATCGGCCTTGCGGCGGGGATGGGAGAAATCGGTCATTGCGCGCGCTCGCTGACGGGGATGTTCAAACTATAACGCGCAGCGCAAAGGGTAACAGCTAGGGATAACAGCAGGTATTTTCGAACCAAACGACAAATCGTCCAGTACAGTTTCCGATCAGCGGGGTGCAGATGCCTGCTGCGGTGCCGATGCCAGTGCCACGCTGCTGGCGGCAGACGCCTGGCGGCGTGCATCAAGCACCTGGAAGAACACTTCATCCGGACGAATCATGCCCAGTTCGTTGCGCGCGCGCTCTTCGATCGCATCGGTGCCGGTTTTCAGATCCAGCACTTCAGCCTCGAGCGCAGCGTTGCGCTCCTTGAGCCTGTCATTCTGGGCGTGACGATCCGATAGCTCCTGATCGAGCTGCCAGACACGCAACCAGCTACCCTTGCCTATCCAGAGCGGCCATTGCAGCAAAGCAATCATCAAAGCGAGAACGATGGCGAGAATGCGCATGAAATGAACGGTAATGAAAAAAGCCGGAACCCTTGCGGCTCCGGCTCTGGATGTTACTACAGCTTTTGCTTCTACCGCTTATTTCTTGATCTGGTAGAAAGCCTCGATGCCCGGGTAATATGCAGCATCACCCAGTTCTTCTTCGATACGCAGAATCTGGTTGTACTTGGCAATACGGTCCGAACGGCTCAGCGAACCGGTCTTGATCTGCATGCAGTTGGTGGCAACGGCGAGGTCGGCAATGGTGCTGTCCTCGGTTTCGCCCGAGCGGTGGCTCATCACCGAGGTGTAGCCATGGCGCTTGGCCAGATCGACCGCAGCCAGGGTTTCGGTCAGCGAACCGATCTGGTTGACCTTGATCAGGATGGAGTTGCAGATGCCACGCTTGATGCCTTCTGCCAAGATCTTGGTGTTGGTCACGAACAGATCGTCGCCCACCAGTTGCACGCGCTCGCCCAGGCGCTCGGTCAGCAGCTTCCAGCCGTCCCAGTCGCGCTCGCCCATGCCGTCCTCGATCGAGATGATCGGGTACTTGTTGGCCAGGCTTTCCAGGTAATCCACCTGCTGTGCACTGGTCAGCTCGCGCTTGTCGCTCTTCTTGTACACGTACTTGCCGGTTTCCTTGTCGAAGAACTCGGAAGCCGCGCAGTCGAGCGCAATCAGGATTTGCTCGCCAGCCTTGTAGCCGGCCTTTTCCACCGCTTGCAACAGCAGGTCCAGCGCCTCTTCAGCATTGGCGACGTCCGGTGCAAAACCGCCTTCATCACCCACCTGTGTCGGGAGATGCTTGTCGTGCAGGATTTTCTTCAGCGCGTGGAAGATTTCCGCGCCATAGCGCAGTGCTTCACGGAAAGTCGGTGCGCCAACCGGAACGATCATCAGTTCCTGGAAATCCAGGCTGTTGGAAGCATGTTCGCCACCGTTGATCACGTTCATCATCGGTACCGGCAGCGCCATCGGGCCGGAACCGCCCACATAGCGATACAGCGGCAGACCAGCTTCTTCTGCAGCGGCCTTGGCAACGGCCAGCGACACGGCGAGGATGGCGTTGGCGCCCAGCTTGCTCTTGTCTTCGGTGCCGTCCAGGTCCAGCATGGTCTTGTCGATGAACGCCTGTTCGGCAGCATCAAGGCCGATGATGGCTTCAACGATTTCGGTATTGATGTTTTCAACAGCCTTGAGCACGCCCTTGCCCAGGTAACGGCTCTTGTCGCCGTCACGCAGTTCCAGCGCTTCGCGCTCGCCGGTGGATGCGCCGGACGGCACAGCCGCACGGCCCATTACGCCGGATTCCAGCAATACATCGGCTTCGACGGTCGGGTTGCCGCGCGAATCCAGGATTTCACGGGCGATCACATCAACAATTGCGCTCATTGGTCTTTCCTCTGTGGGGATAGTGAAACGTGAACGGACAAACCGGCTACTTAGCGTAGCCGGTCCGGATTACAGTGTTTGTTCTATGAAGCTGCTGGATTTGGCTGCCTGATCCAGCGCCTTGAGCGTGATCAGCAATTCCTTCATGCGGCCCAGCGGCCATGCATTGGGGCCGTCCGACTTGGCACAGGCCGGGTCCGGGTGGGTTTCGGCAAACACGCCGGCCACGCCAACCGCCACTGCGGCACGCGCCAACACCGGCACGAACTCGCGCTGGCCACCCGATTTGTCGCCCTGCCCGCCCGGCAACTGCACCGAATGCGTGGCATCGAACACCACCGGGCAACCGGTTTCGCGCATGATCGCCAACGAGCGCATGTCGGAAACCAGGTTGTTGTAGCCAAAGCTGGCACCGCGCTCGCAGGCCATGAACACATCTTCGGGCAAGCCCGCATCACGTGCGGCTTCGCGCGCCTTGTCGATGACGTTCTTCATGTCGCCCGGCGCCAGGAACTGGCCTTTCTTGATGTTCACCGGCCGGCCCGATTGGGCGCAGGCACGGATGAAATCGGTCTGGCGGCACAGGAAGGCCGGCGTCTGCAGCACATCCACCACTTCGGAAACCGGCTTGATCTGGTCGATTTCATGAATATCGGTCAGCACCGGTACGCCGATCTGTTCTTTCACTTTAGCAAGGATGCGCAGGCCTTCATCCATGCCGAAGCCACGGAACGATTTGCCCGAAGAACGGTTGGCCTTGTCGAAGCTCGACTTGAAAATGAAATTGATGCCCAGCTCGCTGGTGATTTCCTTCAACTGGCCGGCCACGTCGATGGAAAACTGCTCGCCTTCGATGATGCATGGGCCGGCAATCAGGAAGAACGGCTGGTCGAGGCCAGCATCGAATCCGCAAAGTTTCATGGTGTAACTCCGATGTATCGGGCAGGCTTGCGCATCAGCGCATGCCCCGCCCGTCACTGCCGTATCAGCAGCTCAGGCCTTCGCGTCCGTGTTCCTTCGCGTAGGCAATGGCGGCCTCGATATAGGACTTGAACAATGGGTGGCCGTCACGCGGGGTGGAGGTGAACTCCGGGTGGAACTGGCAAGCAAAGAACCAGCGGTGTTCCGGCAGCTCCACGGTTTCTACCAGTTGCTCGGCACCTGCCGATTTGCCGCTGATTTTCAGCCCGGCTTCCTGCAGGCGCGGCAGATAGTAGTTGTTCACTTCATAACGGTGACGGTGGCGCTCGGTGATGGCCGGTGCACCGTAGATCCGTGCTGCCAGGCTGCCGGCTTCCAGGTTGCACTGCTGTGCACCCAGGCGCATGGTGCCACCCATATTGGAATTGGCATCGCGCTTTTCGATCTTGCCGTCGTGGTTGACCCATTCATCGATCAGCGCCACGACCGGGTATTCGGTATCCAGGTCGAACTCGGTGGAGTTCGCGCCCTTCAGGCCGGCCACATCGCGTGCGTATTCGATCAGCGCAATCTGCATGCCCAGGCAGATGCCCAGGTAAGGGATGTTGTTTTCGCGCGCAAACTTCACCGCGCGGATCTTGCCTTCCACACCACGCTTGCCGAAGCCGCCCGGCACCAGGATGGCATCCATGCCTTCGATGCTGGTGGTGCCTTCGGTTTCCAGCGCTTCCGAATCCACGTAATGGATTTTCACTTCGCTGCCGGTATGGATGCCGGCGTGCTTGAGCGATTCGATCAGCGATTTGTACGATTCGGTCAGGTCGACATACTTGCCGACCATGGCCACGTTGACGGTCTGGCCCGGGTTGTCGATCGCGTCGACGATCTTGTCCCACACGGCCAGGTCTGCCGGCGGCAGGTTCAGCTGCAGCTGCTTGGCGATGATCTCGTCGATGCCCTGCTCGCACAGCACGCGCGGTATCTTGTAGATGCTGTCCATATCCGGGCAGGATACGACGGCTTTTTCGCTCACATTGGTGAACAGCGCGATCTTGCGGCGCTCTTCATCCGGCACCATGCGGTCGGCACGGCAGATCAGCACGTCTGGCTGGATGCCGATTTCGCGCAGTTCCTTCACGCTGTGCTGGGTGGGCTTGGTCTTGATCTCGCCAGCGGCTGCGATATACGGCACATAGGAGAGATGCACGAAACAGGTGTTGTCACGGCCCAGCGTGACGCCCATCTGGCGGATCGCCTCCAGGAACGGCAGCGACTCGATATCGCCGACGGTGCCACCGATCTCGATCACCGCCAGATCCGCATCACACGAGCCCAGGCCGATGAAATGGCGGATTTCGTCGGTGATATGCGGGATCACCTGCACGGTTTTGCCAAGATAGTCGCCGCGGCGCTCTTTCTTGATCACCGATTCGTAGATCTGGCCGGTGGTGAAGTTGTTGCTCTTCTTCATCTTGGATTTGATGAAGCGCTCGTAATGGCCGAGGTCGAGGTCGGTTTCTGCGCCGTCTTCGGTCACGAAGACCTCACCATGCTGCATCGGGCTCATGGTGCCCGGGTCCACATTGATGTACGGGTCCAGCTTCATCATGGTGACCTTGAGGCCACGTGATTCGAGGATGGCCGCAAGCGACGCGGCGGCGATGCCTTTCCCCAGAGAGGAGACAACGCCGCCGGTAACGAAGATGTACTTGGTCATGGCAATTTGGAGCAATTTGAATCCCGCATTCTACCCGACCCCCGCTCTGGCCTCAATTCTGGACAAGCATTCGTGAATATGCCTGAGCCGCATCAACCCTGTTTGCGGCCATAGGAAATACCGGGCTCATCACCACTGGCAGCGAGCAATATCCTGTCCAGCAAGGCGGTAGGAAGCCACCGTTTGAGATACCAGAATGCGCGAGTCGGCACCGTCACGCGATAACGCGCCGCCGGACGGCGGGCTGCAAGTGCGCGTTCCACCGCCGCCAGTACCGCTTCCGGCGGTAAGGTAAACGGTGCAGCCGGGCCAACCTTCGCCAGCCGGGCCCGCATTGCCGCATACGACGGCTGGTGAAAACTGGCAGCATCGCCCACCCATTGTTCGAACTGCGCCTGCGCATTGACGCGGAATCGGCTGGTGATCGGGCCGGGCTCTATCAAAATGGCATGCAGACCGCTGCCGATCAGTTCCTGACGCAACGTGTCCACCAGCCCTTCCAGTGCATATTTGCTGGCATTGTATGCACCGCGATACGGCATGGCGGCAAAGCCGAGCACGGAGCTGTTGAACAGGATGCGGCCATGCCCTTGTGCGCGCATCAGCGGCAGCACCGCATTGGTGAGCGCCAGGGTGCCGAATACATTGGTTTCGAACTGGTGGCGCATGGCATCCATGCTCAGGTCTTCCACTGCGCCTGGCACGCCAAAACCCGCGTTGTTGAACAATGCGTCCAGCTTGCCATTGCTGCGGGCCAGCACCTCGGCCATGCAGCGCTTGATGCTGGCCGGATCGGCCACATCCAGCTGCAACGCCTCCAGCCCTTCCCCGGCCAGCATGGTTACATCGCCGGCATTTCTGGCAGTGGCAAAAACCCGCCAGCCGCTGGCCTGCAAGCCGAGCGCGGTGCGGTAGCCAATGCCGGAGGAGCAACCGCTGATCAGGATTTTTCTTTGCAATACGTCAACTGCTTGTGACATTCGTCCTACCTTTTCTCTTTTTTATTGACTAAAACATTTCATCGACGCAAAGTTTAAGAAAACGATCACAAACTAATGTGACCACACATCGGGTCTTTCCCGTATATCCGCATTACGAACCAAAAAGGATGTAACAAGCATGGCAAAAGTGGCGCTGATTACTGGCGGCATGGGCGGCATTGGCACACAAATCTGCAAGGCTCTGGCAGATGCGGGTTTCACCGTCGTCACAACGTATTCCAAACCCGGCAAGGAAATTGAATGGCTGGCCAGCGCGAAAGAAACTGGCTACACCTTTCATGCCTATCAATGCGATGTGGCTGATTATGATGCCTGCGTTGCGCTGGCAGCCAGCATCACGGCAGAGATCGGCCCGGTAGATGTGCTGGTGAACAATGCCGGCATTACCCGTGATGCCACCTTCCGCAAGCTGGACAAGGTGAACTGGGATGCGGTGATCAAGACCAATCTGGATTCCATCTTCAATGTCACCAAGCAATTCGTCGATGGCATGAGCGAGCGCGGCTGGGGCCGTGTAATCAATATTTCGTCGATCAATGGCCAGAAGGGCCAGATCGGCCAGACCAACTACTCGGCAGCCAAGGCCGGCATGCATGGCTTCACCATGGCACTGGCCCAGGAAGTGGCGCGCAAGGGTGTTACGGTCAACACCATCAGCCCTGGCTATATTGCCACCGAGATGGTGATGGCGGTACCGGAAGACATCCGCAACAAGATCATTGCCGGCATTCCGGTCAGCCGTCTGGGCAAGCCGGAAGAAATCGCCGCACTGGTTGCCTATCTGTCGTCCGACCTCGCAGGCTTCATGACCGGCGCCAACCTCGCCATCAACGGCGGCCAACACATGTGTTAAGCCCCGGCAAAGGTCCATAAGTGAAAACGGCATGCTTCGTCATGCCGTTTTTTATGCCAAACTTAATTGACGACATAAACCGGCGGTAAATTAGCTGTTTCGCCGCTCGCGACGATCAATTTTTCAGACTACCTACAAGGCTCGCGCCATGCCGAATGCCCGCTTTGCTTTTGCCCTTCCGTTTCTGGCCCTGCTTGCTGCATGCGGGCAAAAGGAGGAGGCCAGGCAGGCACCGCCCGCAGCCGTGGCAGTGATCGAAGCGCGTAAAGCCGATGTCCCCACCGTGTTCGAGGCGGTGGGCCAAACAGCGGGCTACCGCGAGATCGATGTACGCGCACGCGTCGAGGGTATTTTGTTGCGTCGTACATACACCGAAGGCCAGCCGGTGAAGGAAGGCCAGCTCCTGTTCCAGATCGACCCGGCGCCGTACAAGGCTGCGCTCGACCAGGCGCGCGGCGTGCAGGCGCAGGCCAAGTCGGCGATGGACAAAAGCCGGCTCGACAAGGAACGCGTGATCCCGCTTTACAAGGAAAACGCGGTTTCCAGAAAAGATTACGATGACGCACTGGCCGCCTACGATTCGGCCGTTGCCAATCTGGACGCCGCTACGGCCAAAACACAGGAAGCGCAGATCAACCTGGGCTACACCGAGGTAGTGGCACCGATCGGCGGCATGGCCAGCAAGCTGAATGTGTCTGAAGGCAGCCTGGTCAGCCAGACAGCCAGCGGCGGCCTGCTGACCACCATTGCGCAGCTCGACCCGCTCTACGCCAATTTCTCGTTCTCCGAGGCTGACCAGCTGGCGCTGCAGGCGGCAGCCAAAGCCGGCCGCATGGTGTTGCCCAAAAACAACCGTTTCGAAATCGAACTCAAGCTGGCAGACGGTTCGATTTACGAGCGCCGCGGCATGCTCGACTTTGCCGACAGCAAGGTGGACCCCAGCACCGGCACCATCAAGGCCCGCGCAGTCATCCCCAACCCGGACAGCAGATTGTTGCCCGGCCAGTTCGTGCGTGTGCTGATTCACGGCGCCACACTCAAGAATGCCATCCTGGTGCCGCAGCGCGCCGTGGTGCAACAGCAGGCCAGCAAGGTAGTGCTGGTAGTAAACGACAAGAATGTGGTCGAGCCCCACCCGGTGGAACTGGGCGCCACGCATGGCAATGACTACGTGATCGACAAAGGCCTGAAAGGTGGCGAGCGCGTGATCGTGGAGGGCATCCTGAAAGCACGGCCGGGCAGCACGGTAACGGTAACCGTTGCCAGCGCACCAGCCAGCGCCGACGCTGCGAAGTAAGGGGCCGTCATGATTTCCAAGGTCTTCATCGAGCGGCCGATCCTGGCCAGTGTCGTTTCCATCATCATCACGCTGGCTGGCCTGGTTTCCATCAAGGCGCTGTCCATCGAGCAATATCCACAAATCGTGCCCGCAGTGGTGTCCGTTGCCGCCAACTACCCCGGCGCCTCACCACAGGTGATCGCCGAAACCGTTGCCGCGCCGATCGAGCAGCAGGTGAACGGTGTCGAGGACATGCTGTACATGCAGTCGTCGGCCGCATCCAACGGCTCGATGAACCTGAACGTGTATTTCGAGATCGGCACTGATCCCGACCAGGCCACCATCAACGTCAACAACCGCGTACAGGCGGCGATGGCGCAATTGCCCGAGGAAGTGAAGCGCCAGGGCGTGACGGTGAAGAAAAAATCCACCGCCATTCTGGCCTTCGTGACGCTCGACGCTGCCGATGGCCGCTATGACGGCCTGTATCTGGCCAACTACGCCACGCTCAACGTGGTGGATGAGCTCAAGCGCATCAAGGGCGTGGGCGATATCTCGGTAATTGGTGCCGGCGACTACGCGATGCGCGTATGGCTGCGCCCGGACAAGCTGGCGCAACTGGGCATGACGCCGTCGGACGTGCAAAGCGCCATCCAGGAACAGAACAAGCAATTCGCTACCGGCAAGGTGGGTGCGGAACCGAATAGCCATACGCTGGAATTTACCTATACCGCCACCGCCAAGGGCCGACTGGAAGACCCGAAGGAATTCGAGAACATCATCCTGCGCAACAACCCGGATGGCTCGCAAACCAAGATCAAGGATGTGGCACGGGTAGAACTGGGTTCATCCGCGTATGACGTGGTCTCCAAGCGCAATGGCAAGCCCACTGTCGGCATCGGTGTGTATCTGCAGCCGGGCGCCAATGCATTGGGCGTGATCAATGCCGTGCGTGCCAAGATGGATGAAATCAAGCCGCGTTTTCCGCCGGGCATGATTTACTCGATCCCCTACGACACCACCAAGTTCGTGAAGATTTCGGTCGAGGAAGTGGTCCATACGCTGTTCGAGGCCATCATTCTGGTGTTCATCGTGGTGTTCCTGTTCCTGCAGAATTGGCGCGCCACGCTGATCCCTTGCCTGGCGGTGCCGGTATCGCTGATCGGCACCTTTGCCGGCATGTACCTGCTGGGTTTCTCGATCAACCTGCTGACGCTGTTCGGCTTGGTGCTGGCGATCGGTATCGTGGTTGACGATGCCATCGTGGTGCTGGAGAACGTCGAGCGCATCATGCGCACCGACCGCTGCTCGGCCAAGGTGGCTGCCATCAAGGCCATGGAAGAAGTATCGGGTCCCGTCATCGCCATCGTGCTGGTGCTGTGCTCGGTGTTCCTGCCCGTCGCCTTCATGGGTGGCATGACCGGCGTGATGTACAAGCAGTTTGCGGTGACCATTGCGGTATCGGTGGTGATTTCCGGCATCGTGGCGCTGACGCTGACGCCTGCACTGTGCGCGATCATGCTCAAGGAGCATCACGGCGAACCCAACCGTTTCTTCCGCGCGTTCAACCGCGGTTTCGACAAGCTGACCGGTGGTTATGTCAGCGGGGTAACCTTCCTCAACCGCCGTGTGTTTGCCGCTTTCGCGGTGTTTGGCGTGCTGATCGTGTTGCTGGCGCTGCTGTTCAAGACCATCCCCGGCGGCTTGGTACCTGACGAAGACCAAGGCTATCTGATGATCGTGCCGGTGATGCCGGACGCTGCATCGCTCAAGCGCACGCAGGCGGTCACCGCGCAGATCGATGATTTCCTGCTGAAGAACGAAAACGTCGACCAGGTGCTGAACATGACCGGGTTCGACCTGCTGTCGAGCACCTACCGTTCCAACGCCGCCGCGATGTTCGTCACGCTCAAGGATTGGGACGAACGCAAGGGCAAAGGGCAGGATTCGTTTTCGCTGGTCAAGCAGATGATGGCGCAGGGCTCGCAGATCAAGGAATCGGTGGTGCTGGCGTTCAACCCGCCTGCAATCACCGGCATGTCCACCACTGGCGGGCTGGAAGCGTATATCCAGAGCCGCGCCAGTACCGATCCGCGGCAGATACAGGAAGCGATGCAGACGTACATCGCTGCAGCGCAGAAGCGCCCGGAATTTTCCAGCGTGACCACCACCTACCGCGCTACCGTGCCGCAGATGTTTTTCGACCTGGACCGCGACAAGGCCAAGACGCTGGGTGTGCCGGTTGACCAGGTGTTCAATGCGCTGTCCGCCACGTTTGGCTCGCTGTATGTGAACGATTTCAACATGTTTGGCCGCACCTACAAGGTGCAGCTGCAATCGGAAGCCGATTTCCGCTCGCGCCCGGAAGACATCCGCAACGTGTTCGTGCGCTCGACCAATGGCAGCATGATTCCGCTCGATTCGCTGGTACGCGTCGAGCGCATCACCGGCCCGGAACTGGTGGAACGCTTCAACGTGTTCTCTGCCGCCAAGGTAATGCTGCAACCGTCGCCGGAGTACTCCACCGGCCAGGCAATCAAGGCCGCGGAAGAAGTGGCTGCCGAAGCACTCAGTGGCGATTATTCGCTGGCCTGGATGGGCAGCGCGTATCAGGAAAAACTGGCTGGCAGTACCTCTACACAGGCGTTCATCTTCGGCATCATCATGGTGTTCCTGATCCTGGCCGGGCAGTACGAGCGCTGGACCTTGCCGCTTGCGGTGATCACCGCGGTGCCGTTTGCACTGTTCGGTGCGCTGCTGTCCATCTGGATCGTGGGCCTGAACAACGACGTGTACTTCCAGATTGGCCTGGTTACGCTGATCGGGCTGGCGGCGAAGAACGCCATCCTGATTGTCGAATTCGCCGTGGAGCAATACCACGGCGGCATGACACTGATGGAAGCAGCTCTGGAATCAGCCCGCTTGCGCTTCAGGCCCATCGTGATGACCTCGCTGGCGTTCATCCTGGGTTGCGTACCGCTGGTCACCTCCAGCGGCGCCGGGGCGGCTAGCCGTCACTCCATCGGGACCGGTGTGATCGGCGGCATGCTGGCAGCCACCCTGGTGGCCACCTTCTTCGTGCCGCTATTTTTCCGCCTGATCATGCAGGTTTCGGAAAAGAAGAAACCTGAAACCGCAGCACCGGTAACGGGAGATGCTGCCGCCATCCCTGCAGAAAAAACCGGAGGGGCCGATCATGAGTAAACGTCTGCTCCCCCGCCGCATGACACCCCGCATCATTGCATTGGCGCTGGCCGCGGCGCTGAGCGCGTGTGCGTTCAACCCCGACCGTAGCCCCGTGGTACTCGAGCTGCCGGCAGGCAGCGAAGTGGCCCAGGTGGATCCGCAATGGTGGCTGCTGTTTGGCGATCCGGCGCTGACCCGGCTGGTAGCGCTGGCGCGCGCCCGCAACGCGGATGTACAACTGGCCTTGTCACGTATCGAGGAAGCACGCGCTGCGCTGGGCATTGCATCGGCAGAGCAACTGCCGCGGCTGGACTTGGGCGCCAGCGGTGCCCGTCAGCGCGTATCGCAAAATGGCACGCAACGTGGCTTGTCGCCCAACCCGTACGACAGCTACGAATTCGCTGCCAATGCCAGCTGGGAAATCGATTTGTGGGGACGGGTACGCAACCAGCGTGAAGCCGCGGTAGAACAATTGCGTGCTACCGAGCTGGGCAGCGCCACCACCTTGCTGTCGGTCAGCGCCGCCACTGCGGAGGCCTATTTCAACCTGCGTGCGCTGGATGACCAGGTCGAAATCGCCAGACAAACCCTGGCTTCGCGTGAAGATTCGTACCAGTTGCGCCAGAAGCGCTTCAAGGGCGGCATGACTTCCGAACTGGACGTGCGCCAGGCGGAAGCGGAATTGATGGATGCACGTGCCGCGCTACCACAGTTGCAGTCATCGCAAGCCCAGGCAGAAACCGCACTGATCATCCTGACCGGCGCCAGCCCCAAGGAAGTGTACGGCAGCGCCGCCGAGCGTGGCCCGCGTATTTCGGCCACCCTGCCCGGTGCCACCGGGCTGCCCGCCAGTTTGCCATCCGATCTGCTGCTGCGCAGGCCGGATATCCAGTCCGCCGAAGCGATACTGCAAGCGCGGCGTGCCAATGTACAGGTGGCGCGCGCCGGCTACTTCCCGCGCATTACGCTGACCGGTTTGTTCGGCGTGCAGAGCGTGGAGTTCGGTGATCTGTTCAAGGGGCCATCCAGGGTATGGTCTTACGCCGGCAACCTGGCCATGCCCTTGTTCGACAACGGCTTGACCGCATCACAGGTCGATCAGGCCCGCGCGCAAGAGAAACAGGCGCTGATCAGCTATGAGCAGGCGGTGCGGCAATCATTCGGCGACGTGCGCATTGCCTTCTCCGAGATCGCACACAGCCGGGAACGTGCAGATGCGCTGGCACAGCAAACCGTTGCGCTCACCCGCCAGGTTACGCTGTCCCAGCTGCGTTACGACAACGGCTATTCCAGCTACCTGGAAGTGCTGGACGCCGAGCGTTCACAATTCTCGGCACAGCTCCAGCTGGTGAGTGCACAGCGGGACCAGCTGATTTCCCAACTGACGCTGATCAAGGCGCTGGGTGGTGGCTGGCGAGTTGATTTGGCCAATACTGCAGCGAAGTAAGCACTGCCCCGCTCGCTGCGGCCGCTCAATCGTGTGCTGATGCCCGGTCGTAGCGAACCATCCGGCTCAACATAAGCAGTATCCAAACAAAAACCCGGCCTGAGCCGGGTTTTTGTTTGTTGCGTTTTGCTGCATCAACTCACGATGCATCCAGCGCTTTCTGCTCGTCGCCACCCAATGCCTTGAAGGCATCCGCAGTAACGGCAAGGCGTGCGCGTGATGCTTCGATCAGTGCTTGCTGGGCCAGATACAGCGCGCGTTGCGCATCGAGTACCTGCAGGTAGTTGTCCACCCCCGCCTCGTAACGCGCCATGGCGATCTTCAACCGGCCGCTCTGGCGCTCCACCACACGGCGATTGGCCACCAGGAAGTCTTCCAGGCCCTGCTGGTCCGACAACACGTTGGCCACTTCACTGAACGCGGTCTGCACGGTTTTCTCGTACTGTGCGACCGCAATCACCTTGCGCGCCTCAGCCAGATCCAGGTTGGATTTGTTGCGGCCACCATCGAAGATCGGCAGCGTGATCTGCGGCATGAACGACCAGGCACCGCTGCCACTGCTGAACAGATCGCCCAGCTGCGCACTGGCGGTACCCGCACTGGCAGTCAGCGTGATCTGTGGGAAGAACGCCGCGCGGGCCGCACCGATATTGGCATTGGCGGCCTTCAGCGTCAGCTCCGCCTGGCGTACATCCGGGCGCAGCAGCAGCGTGGTCGACGAAATGCCTTCCGGCACCGTGCTCGATGGCACGGTATCGACCAGCTTGGCCGACGGTGGCGGCAATGCCACCGGCGCACCCACCAGCAACTGCAATGCATTCAATGCATTGCGCGCCTGACGCAGCAGGTTGGCCTGCTCAGCCAGCGCGGTGTCGACTGACGCTTCTGCCTGCAACGCTTCCAGCCGGTTGGATGTGCCCACCTCATACTGGCGGTTCACCACCTTCAGGCTCTGGCGATACGCATCCGCTGCCTTGCCGGCAAAGTCTGCCCGCTCCGCAAAACCACGGGCATTCCAGTAGGCATTGGCCACATCGCCGATCAGCGCAATGCGCGCCGAACGCTGCGCTTCTTCAGTAGCCAGATAGCTGTTGCGTGCGGCTTCGGACAGACTGGCAACGCGGCCCCAGAAATCCAGCTCGTACGCGGTCACACCCAGATTGACGTTGTACTGGCGGGAAATCGCACCATCGGTACCGCCAGTCACCGTCTTGGGCACACGCGCCACCGATTCGTTGCCATTGGCACCGAGTGTGGGGAAGCGCTCGGCATTGGTGATGCCGTACAGCGCCCTCGCCTCCTGGATACGCGCGGTGGCAACACGCAGATCGCGGTTGTTGGCCAGCGCGGTTTCAATCAGCGGCTTGAGCACCGGATCGGTGAAGTAGGCCTGCCACTGCGGCAAAGTGACATCCGCTGCAGCAGCCTGCCCTTGCGATGCAGGTACCGGCAGCGCCGGCCGCTCGTAGGTCGGCGCCATCGAGCATGCAGCCAGCAATGCCACCAGCGGGCTCAGGATAAATACATTGCGCATGGTGTAATCCTCAACTTTTTTCATCAGCGATGATCATCCACGGTTTGTTGTGGCTCATCGGCGCGAACCTTGGTCTTCTCCGGGAAGAGCTTGCGCACCACCACGAAGAACACCGGCACCAGGAACACGGCCAGCAGGGTGGCAGCAACCATCCCGCCCACCACGCCAGTACCCAGCGCATGGCGGCTTTGCGCACCGGCACCCGAACTGATGGCCAGCGGCATCACGCCGGCGATGAAGGCAATCGACGTCATCAGGATGGGGCGGAAGCGCAGACGGCAGGCTTCCAGTGTGGCATCCATCACGCTCAGGCCCTGGCGCTGCAGGTCACGGGCAAACTCGATGATCAGGATCGCGTTCTTCGACGACAAACCGATAATCGCAATCAGACCCACCTTGAAATACACATCATTGGGCAAACCACGCAGGCTCATCGCCACCACAGCACCGAAGATACCCAGCGGTACCACCCACAGAACGGCAAACGGGATGGACCAGCTTTCGTACAGCGCGGCAAGGCACAGGAACACCACAAGGATGGACAGCGCGAACAGGAACGGCGCCTGATCCCCTGACAACCTTTCTTCGTACGAGGTTCCCGACCACTCGAAACCCACACCGGATGGCAACTTGGCTGCCATGTCTTCCATGGCATTCATTGCGTCACCCGAGCTCTTGCCCGGCGCGGGGCCACCGGCCAGCTTGTACGAAGGCAAACCGTTGTAGCGGTCCAGCTTGGCCTCACCGACCACCCAGGTCGAGGTGGCGATTTCGGACAGCGGCACCAGCCCGCCATTGCGGGTTTTCAGCTGCAGGCGCATCAGGTCTTCCGGCTTGGTGCGCGTATCCGGATTGGCCTGCATCAGCACGCGCAGGATACGGCCTTCGCGGACAAAGTCGTTGGCATACGCAGAACCGAGCGCGACCGACAGCGTGCTGTTGAGCTCGTTCATGTCGATGCCCAGCTGACTGGCCTTGACCTTGTTCACTTCCAGATACACCTGCGGACCAGGCTCTTGCCCTTCCGGACGTACGCCGGCCAGATTCGGGTTCTGGCTGGCCATGCCCAGCAACATGTTGCGCGCTTCCAGCAGCTTTTCACGGCCCAGGCCGGCACGGTCCTGCAGACGGAAGTCGAAGCCACCTACCGACGCCAATTCCGGAATCGGCGGCACGTTGGTCGAGAAGATGAACGCTTCCTTGATGCGGAACAGCATCATGTTGGCGGCACCGACCAGCGAATCCACCTGCGTTTCCGGCGTGGTACGCTGCTTCCAGTCTTTCAGCGTGACGAACGCCAGCGCGGCGTTCTGGCCACGGCCGAAGAAGCTGAAACCCACCACAGACACCACGCGCTCCACCGCAGGCTGCGCCATGAAGTGTTTTTCAACCTGCTGTACCACATCCACCGTACGCTCGCGCGTGGCACCGGCAGGCAACTGCACGATGTTGATGAAGTAGCCCTGGTCTTCTTCCGGCAGGAAGGACGACGGCAGGCGGGTAAACATCCAGCCGGTTGCCACCAGCAGCAAGGCGAAGAACACCAGTGCCAAGCCGCTCTTGCGCAGGATCTTGCCTACCCAGCCCTGATAACCATCGGTCATCGCGCCAAACTTGCGGTTGAACCAGCCAAAGAAGCCCTTGGAACCATGGCCCTCTTCGCCCTTCTTGATCGGTTTGAGCAAGGTTGCGCACAGAGCCGGCGTCAGGGTCAGCGCCATCAGCGCAGAGAAGAACATGGTCAGCACCAGCGTGACCGAGAACTGGCGATAGATCGCACCCACCGAGCCGCTGAAGAACGCCATCGGGATGAACACCGCGGTCAACACCAGCGTGATCGCAATGATCGCCCCGATGATCTGGCCCATGGCTTTTTGTGTGGCCTCTCGCGGCGCCAGCCCTTCCTCGCTCATGATCCGTTCGACGTTTTCGATCACCACGATGGCATCGTCAACCAGGATACCGATCGCCAGCACCATGGCGAACATGGTCAGCACATTGATCGAGTAACCGAACAGGTAGAGGCCCAGCAAGGCGCCGGTCAACGCAATCGGCACCACGATGGTGGGGATCAGCGTAGCCCGCAGGTTACCCAGGAACAGGTACATCACCACGAACACCAGCGCGATGGCTTCAGCCAACGTCTTGATCACTTCCTCGATGGAGATGTCGATGAACTTGGAGGTATCGTACGGAATCTCCCAGCTTACCCCCTTGGGGAAGTACTGCGACAGGCTGGTCATGCGCTCGCGGATTGCCGCTGCTGCCTGCACTGCATTGCCATCCGGCGACAGCTTCACGCCGATGGCAGCAATCGGCTTGCCGTTCAGGCGCGCCTGCACGTCATAGCTGGCAGCACCCAGCTCGACCTTGGCCACATCCTTGAGGTGAACCAGCGCACCGTTCGCGCCTTCGCGCAGCACGATGTTGCCGAATTCCTCAGGCGTGACGAAACGGCCCTGCGTGACCACGGTAGCGGTAAACTGCTGGCCCTTCGGCGACGGCAATGCACCGATTTCACCCGTTGCCAGCTGTACGTTCTGTGCACGTACCGCAGCCAGTGCTTCGGCCGGGCTCATCTTGAAACCGGCGAGCTTGGCCGGATCCAGCCAGATGCGCATTGCGTACTCGGAACCGAACAGCTGCGCTTCGCCCACGCCCGGCACGCGGCGCAATACGTCGATCACGTTGGCATTGACGTAACTGCCCAGCGCGACTTCGTCGTACGAATCATCCGGCGAGAACATGGTGATGAACAGCAGGTAGTTGTCACGCGACTTCAGGACCTGCACACCCTGCTGGCGTACTTCATCCGGCAAGCGCGCTTCGACCCGCTTCACGCGGTTCTGCGCATCCACCGATGCAATATCCAGATTGGTGCCGGTCTTGAAGGTGAGCGAGATGCTGACGTTGCCGCTGCTGTCACTTTCGGACGACATGTACAGCAGGTTCTCGATCCCGTTCATTTCCTGCTCGATCAGCGAGGTAACGGTCTCTTCAACCACCTTGGCGCTGGCGCCAGGGTAACTGGTCGTGATGCTCAAACCTGGCGGGGCAACTTCCGGGTACTGCGCAATCGGCAGTGCCCGCATCGCCAGCAACCCTGCCAGAACGATGATGATGGCGATCACCCACGCGAAAATCGGGCGATCGATAAAAAAGCGAGCAAACATGCGTGCTCTCCCTTATTGAGCTTTGGCGGCCGGAGCCGAGGCACCTGCAGCTGATGGTGCCGACGCATTCGCGGCAACCGGATTGACGACCGCACCCGGGCCAACCTTCTGCAGGCCGCCCACGATGACTTGTTCGCCGCCCTTCAGACCGCTGGTGATGATCCAGTCAGTACCCGAGAACCCGCCGGTCTTGACCGGGGCTGCAGCCACTTTCTTGTCGGCACCCACGATGAATACGAACTGACCTTGCGGGCTGGCCATCACGGCGCGTTGCGGTACGCGGATGGAACCACCCAGCTCACCCAGCGACAGGCGGACGGTGCCGAACATGCCCGGCAGCAGTAAACGATCCGGGTTGGCAAACTCGGCGCGCAAGGTAGCGGTACCGGTAGCCGGGTCGACCGTCTGCTCGGCAAACAGCAGCTTGCCCTTGGTGGCGTAAACGGTGCCATCTTCCAGAATCAGGTCGACCGGCACGGCGGAACCGGCCTTGAGCTTGCCTTCCTTCATCATCTGCTTGAACTTGAAGACTTCCGAACCCGATTGTGTGAAGTTCACGTAGATGGGATCGATCTGCTCGACTGTGGTCAGCTGTGTGGCTTCGCCACGGCCCACCAGCGAGCCTTCGGAGACCAGCGCACGGCTGGTACGGCCGGAGATCGGCGCAGTCACGCTGGCATGGCCCAGATCGATGCGGGCCTTTTTCAGCGCGGCATCGGCAGACAGCACATCGGCCAAGGCCTGCTTGCTTTGCGAATTGGCCTGATCCAGTTCCTGCTTGGAAACGCCCTCCACATCCACCAGCTTCTGGTAGCGGGCAAGGGTTTGCTTGGCGATATCGGCATTGGCCTGTGCACGCGCCAGCGCAGCTTCTGCGGCAGCCACGTTCGCAGCCAGCGTGCTCGGGTCGATCTGGAACAGCGGCTGGCCGGCCTTGACCTCGCTGCCTTCTTCGTAAAGGCGCTTTTGCAAGATGCCTTCCACCTGAGCACGCACTTCCGCAGAGCGGTACGCGGCAATACGGCCTGGCAGATCACGCGTCAGCGACGAGTCGCCGGCGGATGCGGTAATGACGGCGACTTCCTGGGGCGGCATTTGGCCACCCGCGCCGCCCTGGGCGGCATCGTCCTTCTTGCCACATGCGGCAAGCGCCAGCGCAATGCTGGCGATCAGGACGGAATTGCGCAGATGAGACTGAGGCATCGTGAACTCCTGACTAGATGATTTGTGGTTTTCTGACTTTGGTAAACGGTATGGCAACTGCCGGCATCAGCCGGCAGCCTGCGGTGCATAGGCACGCAAAAACGTATCGACAATGCGCTCGACCTTGCCCTGCTCCTGTGCAGGTAAAGGCGGCTCACCGCCGAACAGCAAGCGGGTGTGATCAAAACCGACCACGACTTCGATCAGGAACTCTGCAGCCTCGGAAGCATCTGCCTTGAGCAGGCGGCCAGCGTCCATTTCATGCGATAGCAAAGAAGCCAGCTGATCGCGGGTACGACAGGGGCCGTTTTCGAGCAACGCATTGGCCAGCTCCGGAAAACGTGGCACCTCGGCAATCAGCGCGCGGTGCGCGCTGATGTTTTCGGCACTCATCACATGCGCGCGAAAACGCAGCGCAAAATCGACCAGCTGTTCACGCAAGGCGCCATCGCGCGCTTCGAGCGTTTCATGCAGATCGGTACACACACGCTGCATCACCGCGCGGAACAGCTCCGTTTTGCTGCCAAAACGGTTGTAAACGGTCTGGCGCGCCACACCCGCACGCTCGGCAACCTTATCGATGCTGGCGCGGAAGCCTTCTTCGCAAAACAGCTGGCTGGCAGCCTCAAGCACGCGATCAACGCTATCGCTGCCTGGTGTTGAACTGGCATTCATACGGATCATCGCCATTTAGACTAGTGCGTCCAGTCTAATTTAGACTGGTCAGTCCAGTCAATCGACATACATTCAACGATGTCTGAGTGATGATACATTCCATGTAATCATAAAGTCAGCATCAAGACCGCATTTGGTGCCCGAAGTTGCTTTACCCCCGGCAAAGCGCATAGAATGCGAGCCTCTGCGGGCGTCGTCTAATGGTAAGACACTAGCTTCCCAAGCTCGGAACACGGGTTCGATTCCCGTCGCCCGCTCCAGATTTGTACACAGCGCCCGATGCCCAGACAGGTTCCGGGCGTTTTGCTTTACATGCAGGCTCTTGATGGATGCCGGGTTGAAGCGCGTTACAGCCCGCTGTAGCCGGTGCAAACGTTGCACTGGCCACCGCCGCATTTTTCCATCACCGCCACAACTTCGGTGACTATATAGAACGATCGTTCTTGATGTCAACGCCATAATGCTGCCGAAATTTAGAGCCCTTCCAAGATGCTACGTGGCGCACATTGCAGCATCCTGTTCTCCACCGATGCGGCCAACACAGCCGATGGCGTGCGCATTCACCTGGCTTTACCTGCTGCGCCTGCGTGTGGCCATGACAATGCCTGCGGTGAACAATGCATATAACATCGTGAATAAACCAAGCAGCTGGGTAAACGTGCCAATCAGATGGTAAGCGTTTGCATGTGCGCACTGCATCGCATTGAAATTCACGCCGCAATACCGGACTGCAGGCGATAACAACACCGCGGCGGCAAGCAACAAGGCAACGCCAAGCGTTTTATGATTTCTGTACCGATATGCAAGGCTGCCGATCAGATAGATAGACGGCATGATGAAAACTGCAGCCAGAAGCAGATAGAGCGGTAATAGCGATATCGCCCACACACACCCTTCGCTATTGCTGCGCTCCGGACATTGCAACATGGCTGGCAACCGCGTGGCCAGACAGGTCGCCGCCATGGCGGGACCGAGCATCCGGAAGTTTCTGAACCGGTACAGCCAATATGCTGCACAAACCGGTGGCATGGCGGCCAGGTAATAAAAGATAACGTCATCGGTTCGCATCAGTTTTGACCTGCCATCTGGTATTGGCGAGAGATATCGCCAACACCGCCAATGATTATCACGAGACCGCCACGCAGACCTGCGCAAATGATACGGAGGTAAATATTGGTAGATACCCGGCAAAACAATGGCCATCCCTATGCCCGTGCAATTTGCCGCGCGACGCATACTGCGCCAGCAGCAAGAATGTTAAGGTCGCTTCTTGCCAGCAGCACCGACTGCTTGCCCAACCATTGATCAAGGCGAAGCAGTGTATGGAACAGTCGCTGGCGGCAGATGTTGCCGCGGTACAGGCGATCGAGGCGGTACCGAAAATCCTGCAGGTGGTCACGCAGAGTACCGGCCTGCGCTTTGCCTGCGTGGCGCGGGTTACCGCGGAATCGTGGACGGCGTGCGCGGTGCTCGATGGCATCGGCCTGGGCCTGCAGGCAGGGGATGGGCTGGAACTCAGCACCACGCTGTGCGACAAGGTGCGCAATACCAATACTGCGGTCATCATCGACAAAGCCAGTGAAGATCCGCTGTACCACAATCACGTCACCCCGAAGATGTACGGCTTCGAGAGCTATATCTCCGTGCCGATCTATCGCAGCGGTGGTGGCTATTTCGGTTCGTTGTGCGCGCTGGATCCGCTACCCGCGCAACTGAACAATGCCAGGACGCTCAGTACCCTGACCCTGTTTGCCGAGCTGATTTCGCTGCAGCTGGAAAGCGAGCAACGGCTGGGCGAAAGCCGCGATGCCTTGCTGAGCGCCCAGGAAAGCGCCGAACTGCGCGAACAGTTCATTGCCGTATTGGGCCATGATCTGCGCACGCCATTGGCGTCCATTCTGGCTGGCGCTGCCGTGTTGCAGAAGAAGGGGCTGGATGAAAAAGCTGCGGCCATTGTCGGCAGCATCCGGCAGAGCGGCCAACGCATTTCCATGCTGATCGATGATGTACTGGATTTTGCCCGCGGCCGGCTGGGCGGCGGCATTGCGCTGCGCACTCGGCAAACAGACACGCTGCGCGATGACCTTGCGCAAGTGGTTTCGGAGCTGCAAAGTGCGTTTCCCGACACCCGCA
Organism: Andreprevotia sp. IGB-42; assembly: GCF_009848685.1. GTDB lineage: Bacteria > Pseudomonadota > Gammaproteobacteria > Burkholderiales > Chitinibacteraceae > Andreprevotia. Next base: position 131,786 of record NZ_WXTX01000006.1, on the reverse strand, counting down.
TCGAATGCGAGATGGACATCGCCAGCGGTATCGAATGCGATCCGGTGCGGCTTGCGCAGCTGCTGGCCAATCTGCTGACCAACGCGCTGACACACGGCACACCGGGGCAAACGGTGCAGGTACACGCGATGACGACCGAGGGGGCGTTCGTGCTGGCCGTACGCAACCATGGGCCGACCATCGCGCCAGAGGTACAGCCCCACCTGTTCAAGCCATACCGGCGCGGCGCCAACAAGAACCCGGCTACCGGTTTAGGGCTAGAGTTGTATATCGCCCATGAAATTGCCCGCTCGCACGGTGGCACGCTCGGCGTGCAATCGGCAAATGGCGCAACATCGTTCACCTTCACCCTGCCCACCGGCTGCACGGCTGGCAGTTGTGGCACTGCGCCGGCAGCTTAGCCGCGCAGTATCAGGCCAGCACCGGCACAACGGCATCCCGCGCCACCTGGCGGGGTAGCCGACGCCCCTTCAGCTTCAGCAACAGGTGCGCCCTCTCAGACCGCCAGCCCTTCTGCCTCATCATGCTGCTGCAACGCCCAGAGGCGTGCATACGCGCCATTGGCTTCCAGCAACGCCCGGTGTTCGCCGCGCTCCACCACCTTGCCACCATCGAGCACGATGATTTCATCGGCATCGGCAATGGTCGATAGCCGGTGGGCGATGACCAGCGTGGTGCGGTTGGCGGAAATGGCTTTCAGCTCGGCCTGGATGGCTTTTTCCGTTTTCGAATCCAGCGCGGAGGTCGCCTCATCGAAAATCAGGATGGGCGGGTTCTTCAGCACCGTGCGGGCGATGGCGACGCGTTGTTTTTCACCACCGGAGAGCTTGAGGCCACGCTCGCCCACCATGGTGTCGAAACCCTCCGGCAATTTCTGGATGAACTCATAAATATGCGCGGCCTTGGCGGCCTCGATCACTTCCTCGCGGCTGGAACCCGGTTTGCCGTAGGCGATGTTGTAGTAGATGGTGTCGTTGAACAACACGGTATCCTGCGGCACGATGCCGATATGGCCACGCAGGCTGGTTTGCGTCAGTTCGCGCAGATCGGTGCCATTGATCGTGACATGCCCATCCCACACATCGTAAAAACGATACAGCAGACGCGACAGCGTTGATTTGCCGGCACCGCTCGCACCGACCACGGCGACAGTATGGCCGGCAGGGATGCTCAGGCTGACGCCATCCAGGATCTGCCGGTTGCGGTCATAACCGAAATCGACGTTCTCGAAGCGGATGGCCGCATGTTCGGTCTTCAGTTCCCTGGCGTCGGGCGAATCCTTGACTTCGGTATTCTGGTTGAGCAGCGTGAACATCTTTTCCATGTCCGCCAGCGAATGCTTGATTTCGCGGTACACGAAGCCCAGGAAGTTGAGCGGCGCGTAAAGCTGCAGCAGGAAGGCGTTCACCAGCACCAGATCGCCCAGCGTCATGCGGCCATGCACCACTTCGTTGGCAGCCAGCCACACCAGCGCGGTCACACCCAGCGCGATGATGCCGGCCTGGCCAGCGTTCAGGAACGATAGCGATACCTGGTTCTTGACCGAAGCATCCTCCCAGCTGCGCAGGCTTTTTTCGTAACGTGCCGCTTCCCAGCGTTCGTTGTTGAAGTACTTCACCGTTTCGTAATTGAGCAATGCATCCACGGCTTTGGTATTGGCCTTGGAATCGAGCTCGTTCATTTCACGGCGAAAGCGCATGCGCCATTCGGTAATGCCCAGCGTGAAAGCGATGTAGATGACGATGGTGAAAAAGGTGATCGCAGCAAAATACCAGTCGTACTTTTTCAGCAGGATGGCTGCCACCAGCACGATTTCCACCAACGTGGGCAGGATATTGAACAGCGTGAAATTGAGCAGGAAGGCAATACCCTTGGTACCGCGATCGATATCGCGGCTCATGCCGCCGGTCTGGCGCTCCAGATGGAAGCGCAGGCTGAGCGCATTCAGGTGATCGAACACCTGCAAGGCAATGCGCGTGATGGCGCCCTGCGTGACCTTGGCGAATACCGCATCGCGCAATTCACCGAATACCGATGAGCACAGGCGCAATGCGCCATAGGCCAGCACCAGCGACAGGGGCAGGATCAGCGCAGCCTTGCTGCCATCAAGCGCATCGACGATACCCTTGAGTACCAGCGGCACCGCCACATTGGCAAACTTGGCAAACACCAGCAGGCTGAGTGCCACCACCACCCGCGTCTTGTATTGCCACAGGTAGGGAAGCAGCGAACGGATGGTTTGCCAGTCGTTGCGCGATGCCGGCTTGGCGGGCGTAGGTGTGGTAGCCATGGATCTGCTTGTAGTCAGTGCACAATAGACCGCATATGGGGGCTATCGCCGGTAAAACCAGTGCCTGTGATGCAACTCAATGCAGGATGCGCGGGATGGACAGCACAAACTCGGGAATGTCCGCATCGAACTCGTACCCTTCGGCAGTGCGCATGCGGTAACTGCCACGCATGGTGCCCACCGGCGTTTCCAGCGTGGCACCACTCATGTATTCGAACGACTGGCCAGGTTCCAGTACCGGTTGCTCGCCGATTACGCCCTTGCCGCGCACCTCTTCCACCTTGTTGTCCATGTCGGTGATGATCCAGTGGCGTGAAATCAGCTGCGCCGCCACCTCGCCCTGGTTGATGATGGTGATCTGGTAGGCAAACACGTAACGGTCTTCGTCTTCGTCCGATTGCTCGGGCAGGAAGAAAGACTCGGCAACAACCTTGATGACATAGCGGTCTGGATTGGACATTGCGGGCTTCTGTGGCATGCGGTTGGTGAATTTTAGCTGATTGCCGCCGCATGCCGTGCTGCAATTCCGCTGCCGCACGGTTTATCATCAACGCATGCGCCCAATTTCCCAGCTGTTTGTCATTGCCACGGCCTGCATGGCTGCCTTTTCCGCCGCCACGGCGGCACCTGCCGGCCAGGAACTCAAGGGCATCCAGCGTGCAGTGGGTGACTGGCTTGATGCGCAGCTGGCCAACAGTCAGGGGCTGTCGAGCTACCAGATCGGCCAGATCGATACGCGCCTCAAGCTCGATGCCTGCAATGCGTTCGATATCCAGTTGCCCAATGGCTACCGGCTGGTTGGCAACACCATGGTGCGGGTGCGCTGCGTGGATGGCGCTGCCTGGGGTGTGAACGTGCCGGTCAAGGTATCGATCCAGTCCACTTACTATGTCGCATCGCGGCCGTTGCAGGCCGGCAAGGAAATCGGCCCGGGCGATCTGGTGGCACAACAGGGTGATCTGGCGCTGTTGCCGGGCAGTGTCATCCTCGATCCGACGCAGGCAATGGGGCGCACGCTCAATTCAGCGGTAGCCTCGGGCGGCGTGGTCAGGGCCGAGATGCTGCGTGCCGCCATGGTCATCCAGCAGAACCAGCGGGTAAAAGTGCTGTACCGCGACGGGGGCCTTGAAGTCAGCAACGACGGCACCGCGCTGCAGGCCGCCGCTGAAGGCCAGGTGGTGCGCGTGCGCGTGGGCACCAGCCAGATCGTGCAAGGCATTGCCCGCAGCAATGGCGTGGTAGAGATTACCCCTTAGTTTCAGCGCCGCGCCGCGGCGTTATGCTGGGTACCTGTCGAACCGGAGCCCGCCATGCCCGCGAACCCCGCCCACCCCGTATTCCAGAGCCGCGCCTTCCTGCTCGATCATATCCGCCACACCATGTCGTTTTACGATCCGCGCGTGGTAGACCCGGCCGGCGGCTTTTACCATTTCTTCAAGGACGACGGCACCGTCTACGACGTGCATACCCGTCACTTGGTCTCGAGCACGCGCTTCGTTTTCAACCATGCCATGGCTTATCGCCAGTTTGGCAAGCCACAGTATCTGGATCGCGTGGTGCATGGGCTGAAATACATCCGGGATGTACACCGCAATCCGGTAACTGGCGGCTACGCCTGGCTGCTGCGCGATGGCGCAGTCATCGACGCCACCAATCACTGCTATGGCCTTGCCTTCGTGATGCTGGCATATGCGTGCGGCGTGAAAGCCGGTATCGAAGAAGCGCGTGGCTGGCTAGCCGAAACCTATGACTTGATGGAGCAGCATTTCTGGCTGCCCGAACATGGCGTATACGCCAGCGAAGCCAGCGCCGACTGGGTGCTGACCGATTACCGCGGCCAGAATGACAATATGCACGGCTGCGAAGCGATGCTGGCCGCGTATGAAGCCACTGGCGAGCAGCGCTACCTGGCCCGCGCGCAACTGTTGGCAGCGCACTTTACCCGCCGCCAGGCCGGCTTGACGGGTGGGCAGGTGTGGGAGCATTTCAAGCCGGATTGGCAGCCAGATCTGGCGTACAACAAGGGCGACAAGACCAACATCTTCCGCCCGTGGGGCTTCCAGACCGGCCATCAGACCGAATGGGCAAAGCTGCTGCTGATCCTGCATCGCCATGCGCCGGCAGATTGGCACGTGCAGCGTGCACGGGAATTGTTCGATGCGGCAGTCGGTGCAGGATGGGATCACCAGCACGGCGGGCTGATTTACGGCTACGACCTGGCCGGCCAGCCATATGACAAAGACAAGTATTTCTGGGTACAGGCCGAATCATTCGCCGCCGCCGCCTTGCTGGCCGACGCCACTGGCGACGCCAGCTATTGGATTTGGTACGACCGGATCTGGGCATACAGCTGGCAGCATTTCGTCGATCATCAGCATGGCGCGTGGTTCCGCATTCTCACCCCTGATAACCGCAAGGTGGATGACGAGAAATCCCCGGCCGGCAAGACCGATTACCACACCATGGGTGCCTGCTATGAAGTGCTGAACGTCATCCGCGAATGACCCCGCCGTCTCCCTGCAGAGCCCAGCCAGCACGAACTACGGCCGTTGAAGCGTGTCAAAAAGAGACAGGAGCAAACCCAAACCGCGCCTTCAGCACCTTGCGGAAGCTTGAGTTTCCGCTGCCGGCAAAGCTGCTGGCATACTGGAGGCGTTGCCCACTGATGGCATGGGGATACGCCGCGCGTTCATGGACCAGCTTATTCAAGTGATTACCGTCATCAGCATCCTGTTGCTGGTTTTCCTGTTGTTCTTCCGTGGCAGGCAATCGCCGTTACGCGGCAAGTACACACTGGAGGCCAGGCGAAAATACGGTTTGCTGCTCGACGCATGCGGCGGAGATCGCGCCAAGGTAAAACGCCTGGTTGATCTGGAAATCCAGAATGGCGCAGCGGGATTCGAGGCTGGCGTTTCTGCCGCATTGGCTCACTTCCTGTCGGAAGGTTCGGACTGGCTGGACGCGAACAACGGCTGAGAGTCGCCAACAAAGTCAGCAGGAACGCCGCTGGCCAAGTGTTGTTGGCAGGTGATGGCCGGTGAAGCGTGGCCAATGATGTCTCCCCGTGCAACGCCGCCAGCAGGGTTTTGTAGCAGCCTCAAAGCTGGCTTCGCACTGACAAACCGGCACCCTGCCCTTAGCCGCCCGCCTGTTTTTGCCTGATGGCCAGCAAACCCTGGTTACGCAGCGTTTTGAGCAGGTTCAATTCATCATTGCCGATCTTCAGCGTGCCGGCACGCGGACGGTCTGCGTAGAACATGCCGATCACGCGCTTGTCCAGCACCAGCGGCAATACGATGAAGGTCTGCGCGGGTACCAGCTTGCGGTACCACACCGGCACGCGCTCCTTGATGCTGGCAGCATCGATATCCTCGATCAGGATGTCCGCATTGCGCTGCAGCGCCACCTGGAAAACATCGTTCACCTTGCCGGTTTCCACCACGAAGCCCGGAATGATGTCGTTGATGTCGGTACCGAAACCGAATCGCGCCAGCAGCACGTTCTGCTTGGGGTCGCGCGTGCACAGCAGCACGCGTTCGAAACCGATGCCGCGATACATGGTTTCCAGGATCATGCGCAGCAGGTCGTTCAGCTTGAAAGCGCCTACCAGCGTGTTGGTGATGTCCTGCACGCCAGCGGCCAGCACTGCGGTGGCGGCCGGATTGGTGCCGATTTCCGTTTCCAGCCGCGCACCGTCCAGCGTATCAGGCTCGGTGCCCTCGTCCCCGTTGCTGGCGGCCTTGCCCAGTTTGCGCAGGTTACGGATAAAGCTGCTGCCCTGGTGATCGATGCCCAACGTGGTGAGGTGGGACAGAAACAGGTCGCGGCTGCTTTCCAGCATGCTCACGAACTCCCGTTCGGACATACCGCTGGCACCGCCGTAACGCCTTTCCAGCGCGACCGCGCTCTTGTGCATGATCTTGGGTGTCTGTTCCAGCAGCGGCAGCATTTCCGTGCTCAGGTTAGCGTAGAGACGCAGCCTGTCGTTCTGGTTTTGCGGTGATTTGACCACGCCTTCAGGCAAGGCCTGCATGCTGTTGACGATGCGGTCCGGAAAACCCCAATGGCGGGTGACGCCGATGGCCAGCTCGCCATAATCGAGACCCAGCACGGCAATGGCTGCCTGTTGCTCGGTTGCACCGGCCTGCACGCGCTTGTCGATCTGTACGCTTTCTTCGTGGAAGTAATAAATGGTCAGCAGCTTGCCCAGGTGGCTGAACATGCCGCAGATCAGCGTTTCCTCGATATCTCGCCCGCCCCCCTTGCGACCCAGCTCGCGCGCCAGCAAGCCACCAAAAAAGGCCTTGAGCGTGGCATCACGTAGTGTTTCAGCCTGGCCCTTATTGTGCATGTGCTCGAACAGCAGCAGGGTGATCGCCAGGTTGCGGATGGCATCAAAGCCCAGGATGACGATGGCGCGGGAAATGGTGCTGATGGTGCCGCCAAACTGGCTATAGGTGGCGGAATTGACGATGCGCAGCAGCTTGTTGGTCAGCGAGAAATCGTTCAGCACCACATCGGACAGCACCTGCAGGCGCTCCGCATCGCTCTCGTTGATGCGGTTGATGGCGGTGATGGCCTGCGAAAGCGCGGGGAAGTCCTCTGTGTGCCGCATGCGGCGCAACAGGAAATCGATGGTGCTGTTGCCCGCTCCCGCGGCTTCTTCCACCTTGCCGGCTTGCGTACCCAGCCATTCGCGCAGCGCATCAGCCATGGCGGCAGCATCCGAATAGCGCTCTTTCGGGTCTTTGAACAAGGCCACCATCACCAGGTGATCCAGTTTTTCGTCGATGCCGCTTTTGACCTGTGATGGCGGCACGAAAGGTTCATTGGCCACCCGGTGCAGGATGGCGAACGCCGATTCCCCCTGCGCGGCATTCTGGCCGGTCAATGCAAGATACAGCGTCATGCCGGCGGCAAAAATGTCGGCCTGCCTGTCTACCGGCATGCTGCGCAGCATCTCCGGCGCCATATAGCCTGCCGTACCGGCCATCTTGCTGGCCTCGGCACTGCCACGTACAGCAGCAATGCCGAAATCGGCGATGCGAGGCCGGTCCTGGGCATCAATCATGATGTTCTGCGGCTTGATATCGCGGTGCAGCACGCCCTGCGCATGCGCGTAGGCAAGGCCGTCGAGCACGCCAAGAATCAGCGTGACCGCCTTGACCGGCAGCATTGCGCCATCACGCTTGATACGCTGCGCCAGTGTCTCGCCTTCTACAAACTCGAACACCAGCCAAGGCTGGCTGTCCCCCTGAAATGCGTCATACAAGGTAATGATATTCGGGTGTTGCAGGCGGCTGGAAAGGCGGATTTCATCGCTGTCGAGCGCAGCGGTACCCGGTTTGAGCGCCTTCAGCGCCACCGGCCGATCCAGCTGCAGGTCGTGCCCCAGATAAACCGTTCCTTGTGCGCCCTGGCCCAGCGTTTTCCTGACTTCGAATCGGTTGTTCAGCGTGGTCAATTAAGGGCCTCCATCGACACACTATAGTCGCCTGCATGGCCCGAAGTCAGCAGAAACCTTACTGTATTTTCGCCGGCAGCCCATGCGTGAAAGCCGCCCATAAACAAACAAAATTGCTGGTTGGCAATCATGAAAAAACGGCCACGCAAGCAATGCCTGCAGTGGCCGTCATGGGGCAGGGAGAGAAAACTCAGCCGCGGCGCCAGCTAGTGCCTGCCGCACTGTCTTCCAGCACGATGCCGGCAGCGGTCAGTTCATCGCGGATGCGGTCCGATTCGGCAAAATTTTTGGCCGCACGTGCGGCCTTGCGGCCGGCAATGGCTGCTTCGATACGTTCTGCCGTCCATACACTGTCGCTGACGCCGCCTTGCAGGAACACTTCAGGGTCTTTTTCCAGCAGGCCCAATACGCCGGCCAGTTGCTTGAGGGTGCGGCCCAGTACCGGATCACGGCTCTTGTTCACTTCACCAGCCAGCTCGAACAGGATGGCGACCGCTTCCGACGTGCCGAAATCATCATCCATCGCCGCCTTGAAACGCGCCGCATGGGCACCGTTCCAGTCGATGCCATCGTCCACGGCCAGTTCAAGACCACGTAGCGCGGTGTACAGGCGCGTCAGGCCCTGACGGGCGTCCGCCAGCAGGCTGTCGGCAAAGTTGACCGGGCTGCGGTAGTGGCTGCGCAGGATGAAAAAGCGGATCACTTCGCCTTCGAAATGCTGCAACACATCGCGGATGGTGAAGAAGTTGCCGAGCGACTTGCTCATCTTCTCGCCATCCACCTGGATGAAGCCGTTGTGCATCCAGTAATTCACATACGCATGGTCGTGTGCGCCTTCGGATTGGGCAATCTCATTTTCATGGTGCGGAAACTGCAGGTCTTCACCGCCACCATGGATATCGAAATGGCTGCCCAGATGATGCTCGCTCATCACCGAGCATTCGATATGCCAGCCCGGGCGCCCGGCGCCCCAAGGCGACGGCCACGATGGCTCGCCCGGCTTGGCGGATTTCCACAACACGAAGTCAAGTGGATCAAGCTTGTGCTGATCAATGCCCACGCGCTCGCCTGCGCGCAGGTCATCGAGCGATTTGCCCGACAGCTTGCCGTAGCCGGGGAACGCATGCACCGCGTAGTACACGTCGCCATTGTCCGCCGCATAGGCACGATCCTTGGCGATCAGTTGCCCGATCAGGCTGACCATGCCTGCCACATGCGCGGTAGCACGTGGCTCATGCGTGGGCACCAGCAGATTGAGCGCGGCAAAGTCTTCGTTCATCGCGGTGATGAAACGGCCGGTCAGTGCTTCGATGGGCTCGTTGTTCTCGGCGGCGCGCTTGATGATCTTGTCGTCGATATCGGTGATGTTGCGCACGAAATTCACATCGAACCCGGAAATCTTCAACCAGCGGTAAACCATGTCGAACGCAGTGACCATGCGCGCATGGCCGATGTGACAGTAGTCGTACACGGTGATGCCGCACACATACAGGCGGACTTTGCCGGCGTCGATGGGTTGAAAGACTTCTTTCTTGCGGGAGAGCGTGTTGTGCAGCGTCAGCATCGGGGGCGGTATCTCGATCAATCAAAGGGCGGCCAAAACGCCATTCTAACAGAGCACCCCGCCCTGTTTGTGGCGAGAAAGCAGCAAAACGGGCAGCACCGGCTGCCCGCTCGTCATTGCTACCGACATCAATCAGACGTGCTGATCCGTGGATGGTTTTTCCCACAGATTGATGCCTGCCTCGACCGCGTACTGGTCGATTTCACGCAGCTCGTCCGCGCTGAAGCTGAGGTTCTGCAGTGCTGCCACGTTCTCGCGGATCTGCCCGGCGCTGCTGGCGCCGATCAGTGTGGTGGTGACCGCCGGGTTGCGCAGCACCCAGGCCAGCGCCATCTGCGCCAGGCTCTGGCCACGCCGCTGGGCAATCGCATTCAGCGCGCGTACGCGTGCGATGTTGTCGTCATTCAGATGCGCCTTCTGCAACGATCCGCCACCCGGCTGGTTGATGCGTGCGCTTTCCGGAATGCCGTTCAGGTATTTGTCGGACAGCAGGCCCTGCGCCAGCGCGGTAAAGGTGATGCAGCCTATGCCTTGCTGTTCCAGCGTGCCCAGCAGTTCGCCCTCGATCCAGCGGTTCAGCATGTTGTACGACGGCTGGTGGATCAGCAGCGGCACTTTCCATTCGCGCAGCAACGCGGTCATTTCCAGCGTCTTGCCGGGCGAGTACGACGAAATCCCCACATACAGCGCCTTGCCCTGCTGCACCGCAGTGGCCAGCGCGATGGCGGTTTCTTCCAGCGGGGTATCCGGATCAAAACGGTGCGAATAGAAGATATCGACATAATCGAGCCCCAGCCGCTGCAGGCTCTGATCGAGGCTGGCCAGCACGTATTTGCGCGAGCCACCGCCTTGCCCATACGGGCCCGGCCACATGTCCCAGCCGGCCTTGGTGGAGATGATCAGTTCATCGCGGTACGGTTTGAAGTCTTCCGCCAGGATGCGGCCAAAGTTGCGCTCGGCGCTGCCGAACGGCACGCCATAGTTGTTCGCTAGGTCAAAATGCGTGATGCCCAGATCAAATGCCGTATGCAGCATCTCGCGCTGGCGTGCCAGCGGCACGGTATCGCCGAAGTTGTGCCACAGGCCCAGCGACAGCAGCGGCAACTGCAAACCGCTTTTGCCGCAGAAGCGGTACTGCATGTTTTCGTAACGATCAGGGGCGGCAACGTAGGCCATGGGCGTTCCTCGGGTCGGTTTCGGGCAATGCCGTTACTTTACGCCAGTATGGCCGTGGCGGATTTAAGGTTTAACCAGCATGCCGGTGCAATCTGTGCCGGCGATTTTATCGCAATGAACTTACTTGAAAAAAAACAACCATGAACGAGAGACAGACCACCATGAACGCCCCGCAGAATCCATATTCCCCAACCCGGGTGGACCTGGAAGCCAGCCCACCCGGCGTGCTGCAACTGGCAACACGTGGCACCCGGCTTGGCGCCGCAATCATTGATGGCCTGATCAGCCTGGCATTCGTGTTCCCCTATATGTGGTTCAGCGGCACCTTCGAGGCAGCCATGCGCGGCCAGCAAATGAGCTTTACCAGCGTGCTTGCCATGGGTGGTGCGGGCTTTGCTTTCTTCCTGCTTGTGCACGGTTACCTGCTGTATCGCTCTGGCCAGACCATCGGCAAGAAGCTGCTGAACATCGCCATCGTGACGCTGGAAGGCAACAAGCCCGACTTCCTGCCGCTGGTTGCCAAACGCTACCTGCCCATCCAGCTGGCCAGCATGATTCCTTTCGTCGGCAGCTTCCCGCCGATGATCGACGTGCTGTTCATCTTCCGCGAAGACCGCCGCTGTGTGCACGACCTGATTGCCGGCACCCGCGTCATCAATGCGAGCTGAACAACGCGGAAATCAGCAAAGCAAAAAGGCCGCGTAGCGGCCTTTTTGCTTTGCTTCTTCCTGCTGACAGATCAGGTCTTGGGCAGCGTTACGCCTACCTGGCCCTGGTATTTGCCGCCGCGGTCGCGGTAGCTGGTTTCGCATACATCGTCTTCATCGGCTTCCAGGAACAACACCTGCGCCACACCTTCGTTGGCGTAAATCTTGGCGGGCAATGGCGTGGTGTTGGAAAACTCCAGCGTCACGTAGCCTTCCCATTCCGGTTCGAACGGGGTGACGTTCACGATGATGCCGCAACGCGCATAAGTGGATTTGCCCAGGCAAATGGTCAGCGTGTTGCGCGGGATGCGGAAGTACTCGACGGTGCGGGCCAGTGCGAACGAGTTGGGCGGAATGATGCAGTAGCCCTTGCCGGCAACATCTACAAAGCTGTTCTCATCGAAGTTTTTCGGATCGACGATGGTGGAGTTCAGGTTGGTGAACACCTTGAACTCGTCTGCACAGCGGATATCGTAGCCGTAGCTCGATGTGCCATAAGAGACAATTTTCTGCTCGTTCACGTAACGCACCTGACCGCGCTCGAAGGGCTCGATCATGCCGTGTTCCTGCGCCATGCGGCGAATCCAGCGGTCGCTCTTGATACTCATCGTTGTCACACCAATTTCAAAATTTGCTGCGTATTGTAAAGCACCTTGCCGAGTGGCACACATTTGCCGAGAATCAGGTCAAGGGCACATCTTCTGGAGTTACTCACCGCAATGCTCAACCAACCCTGCCCGGCAATCGTGCTGCCGATGACCAGCGGTCAGACTTTCGATCCACAACAGTTGAAAGGCCAAGCCTTCATCCTGTACTTCTACCCCAAAGACAATACCCCTGGCTGTACCACCGAGGGGAATGATTTCCGCATCAGGCATGCAGATTTCGACGCCGCCGCCGTGCGCATCTTCGGTGTGAGCCGCGATGGCGTGAAATCGCACGAAAACTTCAAGACCAAGCAGTGCTTCCCGTTCGAGCTGATCAGCGATCCGGACGAAACGCTGTGCGAAGCATTCGGCGTGATGAAACTGAAAAACATGTACGGCAAGCAGGTACGCGGTATTGAACGCAGTACTTTCGTCATCGACAAGGAGGGCAAGATCGTCAAGGAGTGGCGCGGCGTGAAGGTGCCGGGTCACGTGGATGAAGTCCTGAGCTTTGTACAGACATTGAAGTGAAAGAAGCGGCTATGGCCGCTTTTTTCACGCCGCGAAGATCAGCTCGCGGCTGGTTATCCCGCCCACAACTAGGAGAACGCTCATGGCCGCCCGCAAATCCTCCCGCAAGGAAAGCAAGCTGTTTGTGCTGGATACCAACGTGCTGATGCACGATCCCACCTCGATTTTCCGTTTCGAGGAACACGATCTCTTCCTGCCGATGATGACGCTGGAGGAGCTCGACAACAACAAGAAAGGCATGACCGAAGTGGCCCGCAATGCACGCCAGACCAGCCGCTTCATCGAAGAGCTGATTGCCGGGCGTGAGCTGGATCTGCACGAAGGCGTATCGCTGGAGCAAGCCAGCAAGGGCCAGGCCATCGGCAGCCTGTTCCTGCAGACCGAAGCCATCACCAGCGTGCTGCCGGCCCAGTTGCCGATGGGCAAGGCGGACAACCAGATCCTTGGCGTGCTGCATCACCTGCAGCAAATGCAGCCCAAGCGCGTAGTGATCCTGGTTTCCAAAGACATCAACATGCGCATCAAGGCGCGCGCGATGGGCCTGGCGGCCGAAGACTACTTCAACGACAAGGTGCTGGAAGATACCGATCTTCTTTATACCGGCATCCGGGAAATCGACCTGCCTTTCTGGGAAAAGAACGGCAAGGACATGCAGAGTTGGCAGGAAGGCGGCAAGAGTTACTGGCGGGTGAAGGGGCCTGACTGCCCGGATCTGTACGTCAACCAGATGCTATACCAGGAAGGCGAACCATTTGCAGCGCGGGTGATTTCGGTCGAAGGCAAAACCGCCACATTCGAGAGCCTGAAGGACTACAGCCATGGCAAGAACGCCATCTGGGGGGTGACGGCGCGCAACCGTGAACAGAACTTTGCGCTCAACTTGCTGATGAACCCGGATGTGGATTTCATTTCACTATTGGGGCAGGCCGGCACGGGTAAAACGTTGCTGACCCTGGCGGCCAGCCTGGCGCAAACGCTGGAATCGAAAATCTATACCGAGATCATCATGACCCGCGTAACGGTGCCGGTGGGCGAAGACATCGGTTTCCTGCCTGGTACCGAAGAAGAAAAAATGGCGCCATGGATGGGCGCGCTGGAGGACAACCTGGACGTACTCAACCAGTCAGACGCGGAAGCGGGTGACTGGGGGCGCGCGGCCACGCGTGACCTGATCCGCTCGCGCATCAAGGTAAAATCGCTCAACTTCATGCGTGGCCGCACTTTCCTCAACAAGTTCCTGATCATCGACGAGGCGCAAAACCTCACGCCCAAGCAGATGAAAACGCTGATCACCCGTGCCGGCCCCGGCACCAAGGTGGTGTGCCTGGGCAATATCAGCCAGATCGATACGCCCTACCTCACCGAAGGATCTTCCGGCCTCACCTTCGTGGTGGACCGTTTCAAGGGCTGGGTGCATGGCGGGCATGTCACGCTGCAGCGTGGCGAGCGCTCCCGCCTCGCCGATCACGCGGCGGAGGTGTTGTAATACGCCGATTCCGGCAATGCCGTACAAGGGGCCGCAAGGCCCCTTTTTCTTGCCTTTTCCACCCACCCATGCAGCCTTTTTAACGTGGATCTATCGGGCTAGCCGTCTATCGGAATGACCGGCATGGGCCGCCGCAAGCCGCAGTGATAAATCTCAAATGTAACGGACGGTTAGCGCATTTTGCTCATGCTGGCCCGCAGCTTGCACCGGCATTGCGCCTGCCTGCGGATACCCGCTGCTGCCGTCCTGCTGTACCATCCGCGCAGGGAGAACAGGATGGAAAAAACAGCATGACGGTCATCGCGGTATTCAACCAGAAAGGCGGTGTCGGCAAGACCACGGTCACCGCGAACCTGGCAGCCGCTATGGCGCAGAACGGACAGACACCTTTTGTCATCGATCTGGATCCGCAAGCGCACCTGTCGCATTACTGGGGCTTCTCGCAGCCGCAAAAACCGCGCTACAGCGTGCACGAGTTCTTTCGCGGCGTGCTGCCGCTATCCGATCTGGCGGTATCGCTGGAAAACGGCATCCATTTCGTGCCATCGCACCTGGAGCTTTCCAAGGTGGATGCACAGATCACCCGCCACCGTGATCATATCTGGCGCCTGAAGCTGGGCCTCACCGCAGAAATGCTGGCCGACTCCACGCCGGTCCTGATCGATTGCGGACCCATGCTGGGCGTGCTGAGCTTTGCCGCGCTCCTGGCAGCTGACCTGATCCTGGTGCCGGTGGCACCGGAAATGCTGGCGCTCAACGGCGCGGCCATGACGGAACGCACGCTGCTGGGGCTGGAAAAGCTCGATAGCCGCAAAACACGCCGCTACCTGCTCAATCGCCACACACCCGGCAGCGTGGCATCGGAAACCGTACTCAAGCAGATGCAGCGCCATTTCTACAACGAAGTACTGAAAACGCGCATCCGCTGCAGCGAATCGTTCGAGGCTGCGGTGATCGGCCAAAGCAATGTATTCGATATCGAACCCGATGGCACGGCAGCGCAGGACTTCGGTTTTTTGCTGGATGAACTGGTGGAAAGCGAGCTGGTGCGGCTGAACGACTAGGCCGCGCACTCCCGGCCCCCAAGAAAAAGCCCGGACCCTGCCGGGCTTTTGCATATGCGACCTGCGTCATCAGGCAGGCGCCGTTTCAACCACCACGAAATACTTTTCCACTGCCTCAAGCACTTCGAACTGGCCGGCAAACCCTGCCGGGATCACCGCAGCTTCGCCCGGGCCAATTTCGGTCACACTGCCCGCCGCATCGTGCAGGCGCACCCGGCCGGAAATCACGCTGAAAAATTCATGCTTGTTGGGCGCAAACCGGATGCGCCAACGGCCGGGCTCGCAATGCCAGATGCCGCTGGAAAGTCCATCCGCCGCATAGTGCTCGAAGGTGGTGCGCAGCGGGTTGCCGGCTTCCAGACGGTCTGCCCTTGGCCGGTCGAACGCGGGTTCGACGGTTTGCCGGCCGAAATGGACAATGGCGGGAGCAACGCCGGCCATGTCAGGACTCCAGGTCCGACGACCAGCCTTCCGGGCGGATCAGCGCGTTGTTGAAGCGCGAATACATGCCCTGGAAGCTGAGCGGCACCTTGCCCACCGGGCCGTTCCGGTGTTTGCCGATGATGCACTCGGCCAGACCCTTCATGTTCGTATCCGGGTTGTAGTACTCATCGCGATACATGAACATGATGATGTCGGCATCCTGCTCGATGGCGCCGGATTCACGCAGGTCGGACATCATCGGGCGCTTGTCGGTACGCTGTTCCACCTGGCGGGACAGCTGCGACAACGCAATGATCGGCACCTGCAGCTCCTTGGCCAGCGCCTTGAGCGAGCGGGAAATCTCGCTCACCTCGGATGCACGGTTCTGGTCCTTGCCACCAGCGCGGCCTGCCATCAACTGGATGTAGTCGATCACGATCAGGCCCAGTTGCCCGCCCACCTGGCGGGCCAGCCGGCGTGCCTTGGTGCGCAGGTCCAGTGCGGTCAGTGCACCGGTTTCCTCGATGAAGATCGGCGCTTCAGACAATTTACCCACGGCATGCGTCAGACGCATCCAGTCTTCGTCTTCAAAGCGGCCGGTTTTCAGCTTGTGCATGTCGATCTTGCCGATCGAACCCACCATCCGCATGCCCAACTGGGCGGCGCCCATTTCCATCGAGAAAATCGCCACCGGCAGGTGCAGCTCGCACCCCACATGCTCGGCAATATTGACCGAAAACGCCGTCTTGCCCATCGATGGGCGGCCAGCCACGATGATCAGGTCACCTTTCTGCAGGCCGGATGTCATCTTGTCCAGATCGATGAAGCCGGTGGCCACGCCGGTCACTTCCGACGGATTGTCCTGCTTGTACAGGTAATCGATGCGCTCGACGATTTCCTTCAGGATCGGGGGCATGGAGATAAAGCCCTGCTTGCCCTTGGCCGATTGCTCGGCAATCTGGAAGACCTTGGATTCGGCTTCGTCGAGCAGCTCTGCCGGTTCGCGCCCGTTCGGGTTGTATGCGGCGTCGGCAATATCGGTGCCGACGCTCGCCAGCTGGCGCATCACCGATTTCTCGCGGACGATTTCCGCGTAGCGGCGGATATTGGCCGCCGATGGCGTGTTGGCCGCCAGCATGCCCAGATAGGCCAAGCCGCCCACGTAGGCCAGTTCGTTGGCATTATCCAGCGATTCGGCCACGGTGATCACGTCGGCCGGGCGGTTATGTTCGATCAGCTTGGCAATGTGCTGCCAGATGCGCCGATGGTCATCGCGGTAGAAATCCTGCTCGAACAGCACGTCGGCAACACGGTCGAATGCGCTGTTTTCCAGCAGCAGGCCACCCAGCACCGACTGCTCGGCTTCAACCGAGTGCGGCGGCAGGCGCAGGGACGCAAGTTGCGCCATATCATCAGCGGCGATAGGATGCTCCGTCATTTTCCGAACTGGCTTTGTATCAGGGAAGGCGCTCATTCTAGCGGTTTTTCCCTGGCGAGGTCCCCTTGCCTATCCCATGCAGTCCATCCGCAAGACCGTGCTGGTCACCCATTCCGCCGAACGCATGATGACCTTGGTCGATCGTGTCGAGGACTATCCCAAGTTCCTGCCATGGTGTGGTGGCGTGGAGATTCACGAGCGCACTGCAGACACGCTGGAAGCCACCGTGCGCATCGATTTCCTCAAGGTGAAATCGTACTTCCGCACGCGCAATACCAACAGCGAGAACCGCATCGACATGCGGCTGGTTGCCGGCCCGTTCCAGCATTTCGAAGGCACATGGCGCTTCACGCCATTGATGGATGACGCGTGCAAGGTGGAGTTCGACCTCGATTACCAGTTCCAGAGCCGCGCATTCGAAGCATTGATCGGCCCGGTATTCGGCAAAATTACCAATACCTTTGTCGATTGTTTCATCAAGGAAGCGGACCGTCGTCATGGCTGATGCACTAACAGCCGGCATCCCGCCCGGAGTCATCCAGATCGAAGTGGTCTACGCCACGCCAGCCCGCCAGCAGCTGGTTGCATTGGTGCTGCCGGTACCTGCCACGGCAGGCGCCGCTATCGACGCCTCGGGCCTGCTGGCGCAATACCCGGATATCGATCTGCAACGCAACCGCATCGGCATTTTCGGCAAGGTTGCGCAGCCCGGCACCCCGCTGCGGGACGGGGACCGGGTGGAAATCTACCGGCCGCTGATCGCCGACCCCAAGGAAGTACGCCGAGCGAGGGTGGCCGAAGGCAAGACCATGGGCGCTGGCCGCGAAGCCGCTGCAGTGGATGCTGCCGGCAAGGATGCGGACAATAAAAAACCGGCCTGAGCCGGTTTTCCACGAGGGGCAAAACAGCGCTGGCGCTTATTCGCAATTGTCTTCAATGCGCTTCTGGGCGGCAGCGATTTCTTCCTTTTTCTTCTCGGCAGGCAGGAATTCGGTCACGCCCTTTTCGTTGGTCATGCGCATCTGTGTCGCCCCTTGCAGGAAGCGCAGGCGAATTTGAGCCTCCTGGCATGCTTGCGGGTTCACTTTTTTGGGTGCGGACGCTGTCTCGGCCGCAGCGCTGGATGCCGTCGCGGTGCTGACAGGGTTGACCTTGGTACCAGGCATTGCACTGACCGGCTGATCCTTGGTCTTGACGACCGTGGCCTTGCCCTTGACGGCGGCCGGCGGCGGCTGATCCGAGTACTGCCAGTTGCCGCTGGCATCCTTCCATTTGTAAATTTCGGCGCTTGCTGCTGCGGAAACCAGCAGCAAAGCAAGGACATAGATCCGTTTCATGACGACTTCCATTAGGGTTATGCCTGCCAATCTAGGCAATCACGCGGTTCACGGCAAGCATGGCACCGTTATCGACGGTAAAATGGCGGCATGACCGCCACACCCGCTGCACTCGCCTGCTTTCATTGCGGTGAGCCCGTACCCGGCGCTGCAGCCTTCCCCATCCGCTATCGGCAGCTCGAGCACGCCACCTGCTGTGCCGGCTGCCAGGCCGTGGCGCAAAGCATCATCGATGCCGGGCTGGATGCCTATTACCGGCAGCGGCAACAACCCGCCGACCGCGCCGAAGCCATGCCGGATGAATTGCAGCAACAACTGCAACTCTACGACGATCACCGGCTGCAGCAAAGCTTTGTCCACATGGATAGCCCCACCAGCCGTGAAGCAGCCTTGCTGATTGAAGGCATCAATTGCGCTGCCTGCGTGTGGCTGAACGAGCGGCAAATCAGCCGGCTGCCGGGTGTGCTGGGCGTATCGATCAACTACACCACGCACCGCGCCCGCGTGCGCTGGGATGAAACGCGCATCCAGTTGTCCGCCATCCTGGCCGCCATCGCCGCCATCGGTTACCGCGCACAGCCCTACGATCAGGCTCGCCAGGAGCTGGCGCAACAGCAGGCGCGCAAGTCGGCCATGCTGCGGCTGTGGGTGGCAGGCCTGTCGATGATGCAGGTGATGATGTTCGCAGTGCCGGTCTATCTGGCGCCGGCAGGCGAAATCGATGCACAGTGGCTGAGCCTGCTTGAATGGGCCAGCTTCATCATGACGCTGCCGGTGGCGGTGTATTGCAGCTGGCCATTCTACCGTTCAGCCTGGCAGGACCTGCGGCGGGGCCGCACCGGCATGGATTTGCCAGTCAGCATCGGTGTGCTGTCGGCTTTTTTTGCCAGCGTGTACACGCTGCTGACCGGACATGGCGCGATCTACTTCGATTCGGTATCGATGTTCGTGTTTTTGCTGCTGGGCGGCCGTTATCTGGAACAGGGGGCAAGGCAACGCGCCGGCGCCGCGCTGGAGCAACTGGTCAGGCTCACGCCTGCTTTTGCGCACAAGCTGGCAGGCTGGCCGGCCAGCCACACCAGCCAGGAAATTCCAGCCGGGCAATTGCAGGCGGGTGACGTATTGCTGGTGAAGGCTGGCGAAACCTTTGCAGCAGATGCACGTGTACTGGAAGGCATCAGTAGCGCCAACGAAGCACTGCTGACTGGTGAGAGCGCCGCAGTGAACAAGCAAAGCGGCGATATCGTCATCGGCGGCAGCGTGAACGGGCACTCGCCGCTGATCGTGCGTGTAGAGGCCAGCGGTGAATCCACCCGCCTTGCCAGCATCGTGCGCTTGCTCGACCGTGCATTGGCCGAAAAACCCCGACTGGCCGAGCAGGCTGACCGCATTGCCGGCGTGTTCGTAGCCGCATTGCTGCTGGTGGCTGCCGCAGCGTGGTTGTATTGGCACTTTCATGATCCCGCGCATGCGCTACCGATTGCAGTGGCGGTGCTGGTGATTTCCTGCCCGTGTGCGCTGTCTCTGGCTACGCCGGTGGCGTTGACTGCGGCGACTGGGCGCCTGGCGCAACTGGGCCTGCTGGTATCGCGCGGCCATGCGCTGGAGGCCATGGCCGGCCTCACCGATGTGGTGTTCGACAAGACCGGTACACTGACTACCGGCAAACCGCAGCTGGTACAGGTGATGTCGCTGGCGGGCAATGCCGATGACGCGGTCTTGCTGGCTGCTGCGCTCGAGCACGCATCCGAGCACCCGCTGGCGCAGGCGTTCAGGTGCGCCACACCTTACCAGGCCAGCGATATACATGCCCAGCCTGGTGGCGGCCTGAGCGGCAGCATCAACGGTATATGCCATGCCATCGGTCATGCGGATTTCGTTGCACTGCATTGCACCGCCCCCCGGCCGGTGGATGCCGACCCTGCGCTGCTGTACCTGGTGAACGGGCATGCGTGGCTGGCCGCGTTCCGGCTGGAAGACACGCTGCGCGATGACGCGGCCAGCACGGTACGTACACTGCAGCAGATGGGTTTGAACGTGCACCTGCTCAGCGGCGACCGGAATACCAGTGCGGCGGCAGCAGCGCTGCAGGCCGGCATCACCACGGTGCGGGCGCAGGCCACGCCGCAACACAAGCTGGATTATCTGCAGCAGTTGCAAGCCGGCGGTGCGCGCGTGCTGATGGTGGGCGATGGCGTCAACGACGCGCCGGTGCTGGCGGCAGCCGATGTATCCATTGCCATGGGCGGCGGCGTGGATGTCGCGCAGGCCAGTGGCGACGCGGTTTTGCTGGAAAACCGCCTGGCGCGCATTCCGCAGGTGCTGCAGATCGCGGCTTCCACCCGTCGGGTGATCCGCCAAAATCTGGCTTGGGCTCTAGGCTACAACATGATTGCCTTGCCGCTGGCCGTCGCCGGACTGGTTACGCCGTGGCTGGCCAGCCTGGGCATGGCAACGAGTTCGCTGCTGGTGGTGCTCAACGCCTTGCGTCTGGTCAAAGCGGAGGCACGCTAGATGGAAAGTCTGTATTTGCTGATTCCGCTTTCAGTGGTACTTGTGTTCGTGATCGGCATCATATTCTGGTGGTCGGTGCGGGGCGGTCAGTTCGATGACCTCGAAGGGCCGGCTTACCGCATCCTGCACGACGATGACGCACCGCAAAAGGAACGGGCAGATGGGGCCGATATACAAAAAACCCGAGACGCTGACGGCGACGAACGGTAAAATGTGCGCCGAATATCGGTATAGCTTGATTTTTATCAAATGCATGCTTAGCAAGCCGTCATAAATTGACGGCACCATCGGACACCAGCCCCGCAATGGGGCGTCGCAGGCAACAAGTGCGGCACAGGTTCACATTTTTCCGTTTTGGAGATCGATCGGAGTTTTTCTATGGATAACCAAGCCACATACAATTACAAGGTGGTGCGGCAATTTGCTCTCATGACAGTCGTCTGGGGCATTGTCGGCATGCTGCTAGGGGTGCTGATTGCCTCGCAACTGGTCTGGCCCGACCTCAACTTCGGTCCTTATTTCCACTTTGGCCGCCTGCGCGCGCTGCACACCAGCGGCGTGATTTTCGCCTTTGGCGGTTGCGGCCTGATCGCTACGTCCTACTACGTGGTGCAACGTACCTGTAACGTGCGGCTGATCAGCGACAAGCTGGCCGCCTTCACCTTCTGGGGCTATCAGGCTGTCATCGTCGCCTGCGTGATCACCTACCCGCTCGGTATTACCTTCAACAAGGAATACGCCGAGATGGAGTGGCCGATCAAGATCCTGCTCGCCATCGTCTGGGTTGCCTACGCCATCGTGTTCTTCGGCACCATCGCCAAGCGCAAGGTCAAGCACATCTACGTGGCCAACTGGTTCTACGGCGCCTTCATCCTGGCGGTGACGCTGCTGCACGTGGTCAACAGCGCCTTCATCCCGGTCACCATGTGGAAGTCCTATTCCGCCTACGCCGGCGCTGTCGATGCCATGGTGCAATGGTGGTACGGCCACAATGCGGTAGGCTTCTTCCTGACCGCAGGCTTCCTCGGCATGATGTATTACTTCGTGCCCAAGCAGGCGGGCCGCCCGATCTATTCGTACCGGCTGTCCGTGGTGCACTTCTGGGCATTAAGCTTCACCTATATGTGGGCTGGCCCGCACCATCTGCACTACACCGCGCTGCCGGACTGGACCCAGTCACTGGGCATGGTGTTCTCGGTGATCCTGCTGGCGCCAAGCTGGGGCGGCATGATCAACGGCATCATGACGCTGTCTGGCGCGTGGCACAAACTGCGTACCGACCCGATCCTGAAGTTCCTGATCACCGCGCTGTCGTTCTATGGCATGTCAACCTTCGAAGGCCCGATGATGGCCATCAAGACCGTGAACGCACTCAGCCACTACACCGACTGGACCGTGGGCCACGTGCATTCCGGCGCGCTGGGCTGGGTGGCGATGATCACCATCGGCTCGATGTACTACCTGATCCCGCGCCTGTTCAACCGTGACCAGATGCATTCGGTCAAGCTGATCGAAGTGCATTTCTGGATGGCAACGCTGGGTACCGTGCTGTACATCTCCTCGATGTGGATTGCCGGCGTGACGCAAGGCCTGATGTGGCGTGCGGTCAATCCGGACGGCACGCTGACCTATGCGTTCATCGATGCGGTGAAAGCAACGCACCCGTACTACTTCGTCCGCGCCCTCGGCGGCCTGTGCTTCCTCGGCGGCATGGTGCTGATGCTCTACAACGTGCTGCGCACCGTGACGGAAGGCAAGGCGGTCGACGCCCGCATTCCGGCTGTTGCTGCCCACGCCTGAGATCAAACGGAAGAAAACAGAAATGGATAAGCTTCAGAAACTCATCGAAGAGAACGTGGCATGGCTGATCGTGCTGACCGTGCTCACGCTCAGCGTGGCCATGATGGTCGAAATCCTGCCGCTGATGTTCTCGAAATCGACCACGCAGCCGATTGCCGGCGTCAAGCCTTACCCGGCGCTGCAATTGGCTGGCCGTGACATCTACATCCGTGAAGGCTGTTACAACTGCCACTCGCAGATGATCCGCCCGTTCCGCGCGGAAACCGAGCGCTACGGTCATTATTCGGTGGCCGGCGAATCGGTTTACGACCACCCCTTCCTGTGGGGCTCCAAGCGTACCGGGCCAGACCTGGCACGCGTAGGTGGCCGCTATTCGGATGAATGGCATCGTGCCCACCTGATCCGCCCGCAGGATGTAGTGCCGGAATCGGTGATGCCGTCGTTCCGCTGGCTGGCTGCCAATCCGGTGGATTCTGCTGTGATGCCGGCCAAGATGGCCGCGCTGCGCAAAGTTGGCGTGCCGTATACCGATGCCGACATTGCTGCTGCCGTGAAGGACACCGAAGGCAAAACCGAAATGGATGCGCTGATCGCCTACCTGCAAGGCCTGGGCCTTGCATTGAAGAACAAGAGGTAAACACATGGAGATTCAGGACATCGCCCGCATTGCGGCTACCGTGGCCGGTTTTGTGTGCTTCCTCACCATCTGCGTGTGGGCATACAGCAAGCGCAGCCGCGCAGGGTTCGAGGAGGCTGCCAACGCGCTCATCCTTGACGAGGACACCCCCAAGGTCGGGTCGCGGCGGGAAGAAACCCTGAACATCCATGCGGAGAACAAGAGATGACAGATTTTTACAGCGGTTTCTGGGGCGTTTACATCGCGGTCATTGTGATCGCCTCGTTGATCTGGCTGGCCTATCTGCTGAAAAGCCAGACAGTGCTCAAGCTCAAGAAAGGCGAGACAGCCGAAGTCCTGCACCACAAGTGGGATGAAGACCTGCAGGAATTCAACAACCCGCTGCCGGCGTGGTGGGTAGGCCTGTTCATCCTCACCATTGTCTTTGCCGTGGGCTACCTGATTTTCTACCCAGGCCTCGTGGTATTCGGCAACGTCTGGAACTGGACGTCGACCGGCCAATACCAGAAGGAAGTGGCCAAGGCGGACGACAAGTACGGCCCGCTCTACAACAAGTTCATCAATCTGCCGATACCGGAAGTGGCCAAAAGCGCCGAAGCACGCGATATGGGCAAGCGCCTGTTCGGCACGTATTGCATCCAGTGCCATGGCGTGGACGCACGTGGTGCCAAGGGCTTCCCCAACCTGACCGATGCGGACTGGCTGTACGGTGGCGAACCCGCCAAGATCGAGAAGACCATCGCCGCTGGTCGTCACGGCGCAATGCCTGCTTTCGGCGCGGCATTCGGTGAAGAGAAGATCAAGGACGTTGCCAACTTCGTGATCAAGCTGTCGGGCCGCCCGCACAACGAGCTGCGTGCAGCGCGTGGCGAGGCCACCTTCAAGCAGGTTTGCGCGGCCTGTCACACCCCGGCCGGTACCGGCAACCAGGATGTGGGCGCACCGAACCTGACCGACAAGATCTGGCTGTATGGCGGCTCGGAAGCCACCATCATCGAAACCGTCACCAACGGTCGCAACAACGTGATGCCGGCGTGGAAGGAATTCCTCGGCGACGGCAAGGTTCATGTACTGGCCGGCTATGTATACAGCCTGTCGCACAGTGAAACCAAGTAAGGTTCTTGCTGTCTGGTAAAAGGCGGGCGGGATGCAATATCCCGCCCGTTTTTCCTGATCAAGCTGCTTGATGAGAGTGATTCGCAGCCACCGGATCATTGCCATCAATCAGTTCTGAAGCGAGCGCTGCCATGAGCAAAAAACTGGCCGACATCCCCGTCAAGGTGATCCCTGCAGACGGGCCGGATGAATACGAGGAGATCTCCCTCTACGCCAAGCACAAGAAAGTCTATCCACGCTGGATCACCGGTTACTGGAACAACTGGCGCATCTTCTTCGTTTTTGCCACCCAGCTGTTTTTCTACGGCATGCCCTGGCTGCAGATCAATGGCCGGCAGGCACTGCTGTTCGATCTGAGCCAGCAGAAGTTTTACATCCTGGGTCTCGTCTTCCTGCCGCAGGACTTCATCTACCTGACCGCGCTGTTGCTGATGTGCGCGCTCGGCCTGTTCGTGTGGACGGCGATCGGCGGACGGCTATGGTGTGGCTATTCCTGTCCGCAAACGGTGTATACCGAGATTTTCCTGTGGATGGAAAAATGGGTGGAGGGTGACCGCCCTGCCCGGCTCAAGCTCGACAACGGCCCCACCGATGCGCGCAAGATCCGCCTCAAGGTCACCAAGCATGCACTGTGGATCACCTTCGCGCTGTGGACAGGCTTCACCTTCGTTGGCTACTTCGTACCGATCCGCACACTGTGGACCGATACGCTGACCTGGACCATCGGCCCCTGGGAGGGCTTCTGGGTGCTGTTCTACGGCTTTGCCACCTATGGCAATGCCGGCTGGCTGCGCGAACAGGTATGCAAGTACATGTGTCCGTACGCGCGCTTCCAGAGTGCAATGTTCGACAACGACACGCTGATCATCAGCTACGACGCCGAGCGCGGTGAAACGCGTGGCCGTCGGCAGAAAGGCAGCGACTACAAGGCGGAAGGGCTGGGCGACTGCATCGATTGCACCATGTGCGTGCAGGTCTGCCCGGTCGGTATCGATATCCGCGATGGCCTGCAGTACGAGTGCATCGGCTGCGCCGCGTGTATCGACGCCTGTGATTCGGTGATGGACAAGATGAGCTATCCGCGTGGCCTGATCCGCTATACGTCGGAAAATGCGCTCAAGCACCAGTATGTGGAGCAGGACCTGGTCAAGCGCATCGCCCGCCCGCGCGTGCTGATGTATGGCGTGGTGCTGCTGGTGGCGCTTGGTGCCACTACGGCAGCGCTGATGTTGCGACAGCCGGTGAAAGTCAACGTGGCACGCGACCGCGTATCGCTGGTGCGCGAAACCGACGAAGGCTGGCTGGAAAACAGCTACCGGCTGCAGATCGAAAATGCCGATGAAAAGGCGCATGTCTACCGGATCAGCGCGGACGGCCTGCCCGGGATGAAATGGATAGTCGATGGCGGTAACCGTGTCAGCGTGCCATCCACGGGCATTGCCGACGTGGGTATCCGCCTGCAGGCGGACCCAGCCAATGTGGGGCTCGGCAGTCATGAAATCCGCTTCCTTATCCAGGCCGAAGACGATGCCAGCGTGCAGACCAGCGAGAAATCGAGCTTCATTGGTCGTTGATCGCCGCAGGCCGAAGCCCCCGAAGTAAACCCAGGCGCCCACTCCCGGTGGGCGCACACTGAACGAGTTTTCACATGCAGATGACATCCAACCCGCCCAAGCCCTGGTACAAATCATTCTGGCCCTGGTTCTTGTTCACCTTGCCCGCCATTGCCGTGGTCGCCAGCATCTACACCTTCGTACTGGCCGTGCGCAGCGATGATGGCGTGGTCGATGACGACTATTACAAGCAAGGCCAGGCCATCAACCAGGATCTGGGCCGTGATCAGGCTGCAGTGAAACTGGGTATCTCCGCACAGTTCATGCTGGGCGCGGATGGCCGCACCGTGCGCGTCGTGCTCGCCCGGCCGCTGGCGGCGACGCCAACGCTGCAGCTCGATGTACTGCACCCCACCCAAGCCGGGCTGGATCAGCATGTCAAGCTGCACGCGGACGGCCCGCAGATGTATTCCGGCCAGTTGGCCAAGGCGCTGGTGCAACCTCGCTGGGACATCGAACTGGGCGACGAGACCAACCAGTGGCGCCTGCGCGGCCTGTGGAAAACCGGCTCGGGCGAACCGCTGCAATTGCCAGCCAGGTAATCCCTTATCATCATCCGTGCTGCGGATGTGCTTGAATGACACTGGGCTGCGGCTTCAACACCATTTGCGGCTAGAATCCTGCCCAGGCATCCAATCGATCCATGCACACGGGGGCATACATGCAGGCATACCGGGCCGTTCTTGCCGTATTCGGCTTTTTCATCGCACTGGTGCTGGGGGTGGCTGCGCATGCAGCAGAAGCAACGGCCAGCGCGCCCGTGGCGGCCCCGGCCGAACTGACCTATCTGAACCGCCCCATCGTCACTTTCCGCAGTGACCTGGCCGGTGCCAGCCCGCGTATCCGCGTGCAGCGCGCGGCAGACGTGCTGGAGCGCTTGCCCGAACGCGAGCTTGATCAGCCTATTGATCACATGCAGGTGATTTTCGGCAACGAGCACGTGACCGTGTTCCGGCTGGGCGACAGGTTGCTGTTCTCGCTGCTGCCCACCGACCTCGACCCGGCCGACCCGCGCAAGTTCGAACAGCTGGTGAAAGACACCGAATCCCGGCTGCGCAGCGTGCTGGACGCACATAAGCGGCAGATCCACTGGCCCAACCTGATACGCGGGGTGCTGTATGCGGTCGTTGCCACCGCGCTGTTGCTGGCACTGGGCTGGGGGCTGAACCGGCTACGCAGCAGGATGCTGAGCCTGGTGCAACGCACGATAGAACAACACCTGCTCACCCGTACCAATAAGGGGTTCGACTGGACAGGCTCTGCATTCCAGCTGGCGCGCCGCATTGTCGAACTGAGCGCCGTGTTCGCGTTCCTGGCCTTGCTTTACCTGTGGTTCGTCTACGTACTGGAACGCTTTCCGGTCACGCAACCCCTGGGCGAGCGGTTGGGCGATTTCCTGCTGACCTTGTTGGGCCGCATCGGCCAGGGCTTTCTGGATGCCATTCCCGGCCTCGTGACCGTGGTGGTGATCGTGCTGATCACCCGCGCGGTGCAGGATCTCGTTACCAACCTGTTCGAAGCCGTGCAGCAGGACCGGGTCTCCATACCCGGCCTGCATCCGGATACCGCAGGTGCCACCCGCCGCATGGTATCGGTGCTGATCTGGGCACTGGGGCTGACCTTTGCCTACCCGTACATCCCGGGCTCGCAAAGCGATGTGTTCAAGGGCTTGTCGGTACTGTTCGGCATGATGCTGACGCTGGGCTCTGCCGGCATCGTCAACCAGTTGATGAGCGGCATGGTGCTGATCTACTCGCGGGCGCTGCGCAAGGGAGACCTGGTGCGCGTGGGCGATACCGTTGGCGTGGTGACCGAGCTCAACACGCTGTCGATCAAGCTGACCAACCTGCGCAAGGAGGAGATCACCCTGCCGAATGCGGTGGTGGTCGGCAACACCATCCGCAACTACACGCGCCAGGCGGGCCCTGGCGGGGCGATGCTCTCCACGACGGTGACCATCGGCTACGACACGCCATGGCGCCAGGTGCACGCGATGCTGGTGAATGCCGCGCTGAAGACCGATGGCCTCGTGAAGGAGCCGCAGCCCTACGTGCTGCAGCGCGCATTGTCGGATTTCTATGTGGAATACGAGCTGTTCGCGCAGATCCCCAATCCACTGGAACGCGCACCGGTCCTGTCCGAGCTGCATGCCCATATCCAGGATGAATTCAACGATGCCGGCGTCCAGATCATGTCGCCGCATTTCGAAGATCAGCCCAAGGAGGCCGTGCTGGTACCGAAGGACAAGTGGTTCACGCCACCTGCAAAGCCTTGACACAACGGGCCGGTGCTACTCCAGGTAGCGCCGGCCACCATAACCGGTTACGCTCATCATGAAGCGCACCAGCGCAAAGCAGCCCCATACCAGCGCCCGCAATGCCCAGCCGGCGCGTGATACCCGCTCTGCCTCGATGCGGCGCGAATATTTGTCCATCTTGCGGCGCAGATCAGCGCGCAACTCATCGGCCAGTTCTCCGTCCCGCACGAACAGGTTGGCCTCGCGCGCCAGCAGCAGGCTGAACGGATCCAGGTTGCTCGAGCCCACCGTCGCCCATTCGCCGTCGATAACCGCCACCTTGGCATGCATGAAACCGGCGCTGTATTCGTAGATCTGGATACCGGCAGTGATGAAACGCCGGTAATACGCGCGCGTGGCCCAGTGCAGCAGGAAGTGATCCACCTGCCCCTGCAGCAGCAGAACCACGTTCACACCCCGCTCTGCTGCCGCCCGCAGCTCCTGCCGGAAGCGGTAGCCTGGCAGGAAATAGGCGTTGGCAATGATGATTTCGCGCTTCGCGTAGCGGATGGCGCGGCGGTATTCCTTTTCGATGTCATGCCGGTGATTGAGGTTATCGCGGATCACGAAATGGGCTGAAGTCGGCCCGTAGAACCGCCCCGGTACCACCAGCGGTTCGGACTTCTCCACCCAGTCCTGTTCCAGCTGCACCAATGCGGTTTGCCGCCACATGCGTTGCACCGCGTTGCGTATGCGTGCCACAGCGGGGCCTTCCACACGCACCGCATAGTCGTAGCGCGGCGCCAGATTGAGGTGTCCGGGTTCGATATCGGTCAGGATATTGATGCCCCCGACAAAGCCCACGCGCCCGTCGAACACTGCCAGCTTGCGGTGCAGGCGACGCAGGCGCGCGCGGTTCAGTGACAGCCGCTTGATCTCGGGGCGGAAGAAC
Organism: Andreprevotia sp. IGB-42; assembly: GCF_009848685.1. Classification (GTDB taxonomy): domain Bacteria; phylum Pseudomonadota; class Gammaproteobacteria; order Burkholderiales; family Chitinibacteraceae; genus Andreprevotia. Next base: position 102,791 of record NZ_WXTX01000006.1, on the reverse strand, counting down.
AGCAGGCCGGCACCAGCGTCGGCCAGTTCCTGTTGCCAGTGGGAGGGAAAATAGCGCGCGCCAAATCCATCCAGATGCAGCCTGACCCGCACACCACGCCGGGCGGCCGCTGCCAGTGCTGCCACCACGCGCCGGCCGATATCGTCAGCCTCGAACAGATAGCTTTCCAGATAGATTTCGTGCCGGGCGGCCGCGATCTCTTCCAGCAACAGCGGAAAGTAATCGGTACCGTTGTAAAGCAGGCGCACCCGGTGCCCCGGCTGGAAGGTATTGCGCTGAAAGAAATGGGTCCGCAAGCGCCTGGCTGAATCACGCCATACCTGCATCAATGCGCCTCGTGCCGCGTCATCACCGTATACAGCGGCGCATGGTCGGACAGGCCAGCCCATGGTGCCCCGGTCAACACATTGGCGGTTTCGATCTGCATGCCGCGCACGTAAACACGATCCAGCGTCAGCAAGGGAAGCCGGGCCGGGAAACTGCGCGCGGGTGCGCCGTGCAATGTTTCAAACGCTTCGTTCAGGCCCAGCTCCCTGGACAGGAAAGGCGTTGCTTCGCGCCGCCAGTCGTTGAAATCGCCGGCCAGCACCAGCGGTGCATGCATCGGCACCTCGGCCTGTATGTATTCGGACAGCAGTGCCAGCTGCTTGCGGCGATCTGGTGCGCGCAGGTTCAGGTGCACCGACAATGCGTGCAGCGGCCGATCCCAACCGTTGACGTCCAGCACCGCGTGCAACAGCCCGCGCTGTTCCAGTTTGTGCAGCGTCAGATCGTGGTTATCCCAGCGCCGCACCGGAAAGCGCGACAACAGCGCATTGCCATGATGGCCGTGGCGATAATTGGCATTACGCCCGTAGATGGCGGTGAGTTCTTCACCTGCCAGGTATTCATATTGCGGATCCTGTGGCCAGTGCGCAAAACGTTGCGCGTGTCCATGGTGGGCGCCTTGCACTTCTTGCAGCAACACCAGGTCTGGCTCGAGCGCGCGCATCGCCTGGCGCACGTCGTGCACCACCAGCCGACGGTTGAACGTCGAAAGTCCCTTGTGCAGGTTATAGCTTGCAACACGCAAGGTCAGGCTCATGTGGGCAGCGGGCTCGGCCAGTAATGATCAACTTTCAGCTTAGCATGATGCGGGGCCGTTTCCGCGGCAACGGGTTGTCATGGCAATAATTGCACGCCACCGCCCCGGTGCCAGGTATTAGGCCATGCATGACGGCGCGCAGCACCTTCAGCTCAGTGGCATATCCGTTCAGCCAGCATGCGGATCGCCTCGGCATTGGAGGGCGAAAACACCATTTCGGCTGCGGCCTGCCAGCTCACCCACCTGAAGCGGGTGTGCTCACCGGGCGCCAGCGTGACCGGTTGCGCCGTTGCCACTTCTAGGCTGAATACATGCTCGGTATTGATCATCACACCGGGCGCATAGCGGTGACGCCATACCTCGTAGATCTCGTAATCACTGCTGTGCTGCCAGTCACGGAATGCATTGCTGTCCAGCACGATGCCGGTTTCCTCGGTCACCTCGCGCCTTGCGGTTTCCAGCAGGGTTTCTTCGCCTTCGCGGCTGCCCGTGACGGATTGCCATGCTTCGGGAAAATCGGCACGTTCGATCAACAGCACCTGCAAGTCGGGTGTATGTATAACGACCAGTACAGAAATCGGTTGTTTGTAAGCCATCGGCGCATTATACAATCGACCTACGCAACCCATATCGCTCCCGCCATGTCGCTTAATCCACTTGTGCTGCGCGCCGATTTCCCGCTGTTCGATCACTACCCGGACCTTGTCTACCTGGACAATGCGGCTACCACGCAGAAGCCGCGGCAGGTGCTGGATGCGGAGCGGCATTTCTACGAAACCGCCAATGCCAACGTGCACCGGTCTTCGTACCGGCTCTCGGGCCTTGCCACCGATGCATTCGAGGGCGCGCGCAATACGGTGGCGCGTTTCCTCAATGCAGGCAGCGCGGATGAAATCATCTTCACCCGAGGCGCCACCGAGGCGATCAACCTGGTGGCAAACAGCTGGGGCAGCGCCAACCTCAAGCCCGGCGACGAAATCCTTGTTTCCGGCTACGAGCATCACGCCAACATCGTGCCATGGCAGCTGATTGCCGCACAGACCGGCGCCATCGTCCGGGCGATTCCGGTCTTCCCCGATGGCACGCTGGATCGCACCTCTTTCCTGTCGCAGTTGCAGCCACAAGTCAAACTGGTGGCCATCACGCATGCATCCAATGCCATCGGCACACACCTGCCGGTACTGGAACTCGCGGCGGCCGCACACGTAGCAGGCGCCAGGGTGCTGATCGACGGCGCACAGGCAGTCGCGCACGAGAACGTGGATGTACAGGCGCTGGGTGCGGATTTCTATGTATTTTCCGGCCACAAGGTGTACGGCCCGACCGGTATCGGGGTGCTGTATGGCAAGGCCGAGCTGCTGGCCGACATGCCGCCCTGGCAGGGTGGTGGCGACATGATCGACAAGGTGAGTTTTGCTGGCACCACGTTTGCAGCGCCACCGGGCCGCTTCGAAGCCGGCACACCGCCCATTGCACAAGCTGTAGGCCTCGCTGCTGCGCTGGACTGGCTGAGCAAACTCGACCGCGCCGCGCTTAAACAACACGAAGCACATCTGTGTGCATTGCTCGATGCCGGGCTACGCAAGATTCCTGGCGTGCGGGTGCTGGGCGCCACCACCGAGCGTGCGCCGCTGCGCTCGCTCATCTTCGACAACGCACACCCCTACGACGTTGCGCAGTTCCTTGACGGGCGCGATATCGCGGTGCGTGTGGGCAAGCACTGCGCGGAGCCATTGCTGGATGCGCTGGGCGTCAACGGCACCTTGCGCGTGTCGTTTGCCGCATACAACACCACGGCAGACGTGGAGCGTTTCCTGCAGGCACTGGCAGAAACACTGGAAGAACTGGCATGAGTGGCGCGGCACAGCACGAGATCGAGCAGGCATACGCGCATCCTTTCGGCGCGCAGATTGACCGCGCGGCATTGTCGCAACGGCTGGATGCCGCGGGGGGCTGGGAAGCCAAAAGCCGCCTGCTGGTACAACTTGCGCGCGAGCTGCCAGGCCTGCCAGAACAGGAGAAAAACGATACCAACCGGGTCAGCGGCTGTGAAAGCACCGTGTGGTTGATTACCCGCTGGCAAGATGGTCGGCTGCAGGTAGCAGCAGATAGCGATTCACGCGTCATCAAGGGCCTGCTCACGCTGCTGCTCACCGCGTACCACAACCGCAGCGCGGATGAGATCCAGCGCTTCGATATCGAAGCATGGCTGGCCAGCCTGGGCCTCGTGCGATTCCTGTCCGCATCACGCGGTAACGGCATCCGTGCCATTGCCACGCGCATCATCGAAGCCAGCAGACAGCCTGCCGGCTGAATCCGCTGATCGTGCTCAGGCGATAGGCTGGCGCGCCTCGATCTCCTGGCACAGCTGGTACTGCTGCGGCAATTTCTCGCCCAGGAAATCCAGGAAGGTGCGCACCGCCGGCAGCAGCCCGCGCCGGCTTGGAAACACCGCGTGCACCAGCCCGGCAGGCGGGTTCCACTCCGGCAACACGCGCACCAGCCGCCCGGCCCAGACATCGGTGTGCACCATGAAGGCCGGCAGCACCGCCGCGCCGATGCCGCCCAGAACCGCTTCACGCAATACCTGCAGATCATCGATCACGAAGCGTGGCTGGTGATTCACCTCGGCTTTCTCGCCATCCGGCCCCAGCAAGGTCCAGCTGGCGCGCCCATCGGTGGCGGACATCGCTACCGTATCCAGCCAGCCCAGTTCGTCCAGGTTCTTCGGCGTGCCCTGGCGTAGCAGTTGCGCCGGGCTGGCCACCAGGTAACCCCCATTTTCGCCCAGCGTCTTCACCACCAGCGTGGCGCTGTCCTGCGGTGTGGGACGCACACGCAGTGCAATGTCGATGCCCTCCTCGATCAGATCCACCGGCCGGTTGGTGACAATGATCTGCAGCCGCACTTGCGGGTGTGCAGCCAGGTATTCCGGCAGCAGCGGCCCCACATTGAATTGCGCCAGTGTAACCGGGCAGCTGACACGCACGATGCCGCGTGGCTCTGCCTGCAAGGCTTCGATATCCTCGCGTGCGGCATTGGCTTCGTCGCGCACCACCACGCAGTGCCGGTAGTAGCGCTCGCCCAGGTCAGTGAGCGCCAGCTTGCGCGTGGTCCGCTGCAGCAGGCGTACGCCCAGCGCGGCCTCCAGCTCGGCAATGCGCCGCGACAATCGCGACTTGGGTATGCCCAGCGCCCGCCCGGCGGCGGCAAAGCCGCCATGGTCGATCACTTCGGCAAAAAACAGCATATCGTTGACGTCCTGCATCGTACCTATCCTTGTTGCGCAAGCCATGTTGCTGGTCATTGTCCTGCTGATGGAACAATTTATCGCATTTTTGCCAGCTTATCAGCATGCCGCGCTGCGGGCAGAATTCATTCCAACGCCGCATCAACCGCGACGACACCCACAAAGGAGCTTGAAAATGAAACTGCTGCACATCGATTCCAGCGTCATGGCCGGCAACTCGGTCTCCCGCCAACTGACCGCCCGCATCGCTGCCGAATGGCAGAAAAGCCAGCCCGGCCTCGTGACTGACTACTTGGACCTGGCCGAATCGGCCCCCAGCCATCTGTCCAGCGATTCACTCGGTTTCCGCCTGGGTGCAGATGCCACCAGCGAAGTGCAGCGCACCGAGAACGCGCTGTCTGAAGCACTGGTTACACAGTTCCTGGCCGCCGACGTGATCGTGATCGGCGCGCCGATGTACAACTTCTCGGTACCCAGCCAGCTAAAGGCGTGGATCGACCGCATTGCACAGGCTGGCCGCACCTTCAAATACACCGAAACCGGCCCGGTTGGCCTTGCCGGCGGCAAGACCGTGATCATTGCTTCCACCCGTGGCGGCGTGTACTCCACCTCTGAAGCGATGCGCGCGCTGGATCATCAGGAAAGCTATCTGAAGACCGTATTGGGCTTCCTGGGTGTGACCGACGTGCGTTTCGTGCGTGCCGAAGGCGTGGCAATGGGCGATGCCAGGAAGGCAGAAGCACTGCAGTCGGCTGAGAAGGAAATTGCTGCACTGGCTGCCTGATCGGCAGCCTGCAAAAGGAAAAACCGGCTCACAAGGCCGGTTTTTCATGCCGGGCGTATCGCGCTACGATCAGCCCGGCGCTGATGCGGCAGCCTTTGCGCTACCGCGCCGGCAATGCTGCGCCACCGGCGAGCCCTGCAGCAGCAAGGTGCTATCAGCCAGGCTGCCCTGCCAGCGATAGCCGCTGCCCTGCCAATCGAAAGTGGCTTCGGTGCTGCCGCGATCATTGAGCACATATGGTTTGCCCAGCCAGCGCAGGTAGATGGCCTGCCCTTCCACATTGGTGGTGATGCGGAAGGTCTTGTCCTCGTCGCAATGGAAAGAGCCAGTCCAGCGCAACGGGTGCGCTGCCAGTGCACTGCCGTGTATTGCCAGCAGCAACACCAGCGAGATTGTGTTTCTGCCCATGGTGGTTCTGTTCATGATCATCGCTCCTCCTTGCCTGATATCCAGATCGAAAACACCAGCCACAAGCTATTGGCAAATGCCACCAGGAAGCCCAGGAAACCCAGAGCCGGCATGCCGAACAGTGTGGGGCCCGCCTTGACGGTCATCACGATGCTGGAACCGATGATCAGGCAACCGGTGACGATGCCCATGGTTAGCCGGTTGGCGCTGCGGGTGATCTGCGCGCCAAAGCTCTCCAGCCGTTTCAGATCCAGATCGATCTTGATGTTGCCACGCCGCGCCTGCTTGATCAGCTTGCCGATATCGCGCGGCAAACCGGCCAGTACATTGAAGCCCTCGATTACGCTGTCCTTGCCCTTCTTGAACAACGCTTGCGGTTTGAAGCGGTTGATGATGACTTCCCGCACGAATGGTGTGAGGTGCTGCACCATCTGGAAATCCGGATCGAGCTGGCGTCCCAAGCCCTCCAGCGTGATCAGTGCCTTGAACAGCAGCGTCAGGTCCGCCGGCAAGGTGATTTCATGTTCGCGCATGATGGCTGCCACGTCATTGAGCAACATGCCGAACGAAATATCCTTGAGTGGCAGATTCTCATAATTGAACATGAAGTCCGCAATATCCGCGCCCAGCTTGTCTTCATCGACCACGGTATCGCCAGTCCATTCCATCAGCACTTCAAGAATGTCATGTTCATCGCGCTTGGCCAACGCCGCCAGCAGATCGACGATCTGATCGCGCCGCGGGTGCGGCAAACGCCCCACCATGCCGAAATCCAGGAAACCGATACGGTTGCCAGGCAGGAATTTCACGTTGCCAGGGTGCGGATCGGCATGGAAATAGCCGTCGATCAGGACCATTTTCAGCACCGCATCCGCACCGCGCGCGGCCAGCAACTTGCGATCCAGCCCGGCGGCATCCAGCGCAGCCATATCGTTGCCGATCATGCCGCCCATCCAGCTCTGCACGTTCAGCCGTTCCGAGGTGTAATCCCAATACACCTTGGGAATATCCACCTCTGCGTGTTCGGCAAAATTTTGCGCAAAACGTTCCTGATTACGCGCTTCCGACGACAGGTTCAGCTCGCGCTTGAGCGATTTGCCGAACTCCTCGACGATTTTCACCGGCTGGTAGCGCCGGGTTTCCGGAAACTCGAACTCCATCAGGCTGGCGATGTGATGCAGGATGCGCAGATCGGCATCGATCTTGATCGTGATACCCGGTCGGCGCAGCTTGAGTACCACATCTTCCCCACTGACCAGTTTCGCATGATGTACTTGCGCAATCGATGCGGACCCCACCGGATCCGGGTCGATTTCACTGAATAGCATGTGCGGGTCCATGCCCAGGATATCCACCAGCTCGGCATTGATCATGCTGTATGGCATGGCCGGTACATTGTTCTGCAGTTTCTCGAATTCGGTGATCCATTCCGGGCCGAATACGTCCACCCGGGTAGCCAGTACCTGACCCAGCTTGATGAAGGTAGGCCCCAGTTCCTCCATCGCCTTGCGCACCCGTACGGGTGGATCAAGCTGCTCCACTTCATGATTGCCCGGCAGGTGCAGCAGGTCTCCAGCACGCTCTATGCCCTTGGCCAGGCCCAGCCTGTTCACCAGATTGCCCAAACCATGCCGCATCAATACGGCAATGATTTCGCGCACGCGCGGCAGATCGCGCATGACGGTGAAGGTTTCCTTGAGCATGAGGCCTCGCTGAGCGGATTCGGGGTTGGGTTGCCAGTGTAAATCTGTTGCGGATTTTAGGCTTTACAGGCCATTAACACACCGTTACATTCGACCCCCTATGAAAAGTTTTTTGCACGCAGCCATCGTCTGCTGCGGGCTGGTATTGGGCTTGAGCGCGCCAATCGCGCTCGCCGACGATCCCCCCGCACTATCCTCCTCCAGCGAAGTCTCTGCAGGCACCTGGGGCAAAAAAGCCCCCGTTCCCGCACCCCAGGAAGCCGCGCAGGCTGATGGGCCGACCGCGGCCCAGCAACTGCTTTTGCAGGCCATGGGCCTGATCGGCGTCCGTTATAAATGGGGGGGCAACAACCCGGAAGACGGCCTCGATTGCAGCGGTTTTGTCCGCTACGTGTTCCAGAACTCGCTCAATATCGCGCTGCCGCACAACGCAATGGCAATGAGCCGTATTGGCGAAAGCGTCGATCGCCCCGACCTCAAGCCCGGTGACCTGGTGTTCTTCAATACGCTGGGCCGCACTTTTTCACACGTGGGCATCTATATGGGCGACAACCGCTTCATCCATTCGCCGCGTGCCGGCAAGAGCGTGGAAACCGCCAACCTGGGTGAAAACTACTGGCAGAAACGCTGGAATGGCGCACGGCGTATAGCCGATTCCGGTGGTCAGGGCATCAACCTGGCAGGCCTGCTGGCCGTCGCCGGCAACCCGGAAGCCGTACAGATCGCGCCCGAGCGCTCGCGCTGCAAAACCGTGGTACAGGGCAAGGGCAAGAAAAAGAAGGCCGTTACCGTGTGCGACCGAAATGCGCGGGCCGAGCCAGCGGCGAAGCAGGGCCACAAATCAGCCAAGCCGGCAAAGACTGCCAAAAGCAGCAAGGCCACCGCCAAAACCGGCACCAAGGCCAAGCTGGCGACGTCTACCAAGAAAAAGGCCAAGCACTGATCCCCATCACGTGCCGGCAGTGCCAGGTAACGCAAAGGGCAGCCCCAAGCTGCCCTTTGCGTATCTGCTCCCGATTAAATGGCGCAGACCACCATGCAAGATCGTACCGGATCAATGCCGGCTGTAGCTGCGCGACGGCACGATGATCAGCCCGGCGCGCTGCCCCACCGCCACATCCGGATTGGGAAAGATGATGCGGGCCTGCTCTTCGGTAATCGTCCAGCGTTTTTCGCCATCCTCGGCCAGCAGCATACCCTGTGGTAGCGGCATGAAATTGTCTGTTTTGGCATCGATATGCAGTTTGAAGGCGGGGCTTTCCTTGACGATTTCGCGTGCGACCCGGAAAACCTGCGTGCTTTCCGGCACCAGATCCGGTTGCGGCACTTCGCCTTCGATCAGGCGGGAAAGATAGCTTTCCATGCCGGACAGGTCTACCCCCTGGTTGTGCCCGAACGGCATGGCACGCCCCAATTCCACGGTGAACGCGGTGGCATCGCAATGGCGACTGGAGAAGAATGAAAACGTGGTGGAGGTTGTCGATTGCAGCAGCACGGCCTCGATCCCCGCCTCGGCCAATCGGGCAATTTCTGTTGGCTCGAATGACTTGCCGATGGGGGGCAGCGGATAAATAGCAAATTTCTCGATCAGGCTACCGTGTATGGCGGTATGCAGGTCGTAATGCAGGCGGGGCTTGTCATCCTGCATTGCGCGGGCAAAGAAGCGCATCAGTTGCATTTCCAGCATGGTGGCGCGGCGCGCTTCCTGATCGTCGGATACATCGGGTATGCGGCAGAAAAGCCGGTTCATGTCCTGGGCCATGTAGCGCGTGCCGCTACGCAACGCATCTACATTGCCGAAAACGAACAGCACGCGCGCTCTGGGACGCAGCTCGCCCGCATACAGCGCGGCGATCAGCCGGTCCACCAGTTCCACCGGGCCGGTTTCATTGCCATGCACGCCGCAGGAGATCACCAGATCCAGCCGGCGTGTATCGCCATCGTTGGGCTCGAAGCGGATCACCCCTTCATCCATCACCTGCACGCGTACGCCGCCCGGCAAGCTGTAGGGCAAGCCCAGTGTGGTTTTGCCGTCCAGGGTCTGCTGCAGGAATGAGGGGTGCGACATGGTGTCCTTTCGCTTCAGTTCAGCTGGAATGGGTAAATGCTACCTAGACCCAGCAGCGCTGTCAGCTCATCCAGTGCTGTTTGTACTTCCCGCGGCAGTTGCGGGTCGGCCAGATCGGCCTCGGCCAGGCGGTCGCGGTAGTGTTTTTCCACCCATGTACCCAGCATGGCAAACAATCGCTCGTTCATCCATACGCCCGGCACCACCGCAGCCGCTTCTGCATCGGTGAGCGCAACGCGCAGCCGCAGGCAGGCAGGCCCGCCACCGTTCTGCATGCTTTGCTTCAGATCGAATACCAGCAATTCGGAAATTGCCGCGCCCGGCTGCACATGCGCCTGCAGCCAGCGCCACACTGCGGCATGGTTGCGGCACTCTTCAGGCACCACCAGCCGCATGCTGCCATCGCCGCGGTCGAGCAACTGGCTGTTGAACAGATAGCTTTTCACCGCATCGGCCACGCTGACCTCGGAGAGCGGCACCTCGACCACGCGCAAGCCGCCCAGGCTGGCATCCAGCGCCCGGTAGGTAGCGTGGCGGTCAAGGAATGCCTGCTCATGGCAGAACAGCACATCCAGGTTGCCCACGGCGATCACATCGTTGTGGAATACGCCCGCATCGATCACCGCCGGGTTCTGCTGCGCATACACAACGTGCGCATCGCTCAGCCCGTGCAGGCGGGCCACCGCCTGGCTGGCTTCCAGCGTCTGCCTTGCCGGATACTTCTGCGGCTCTGTCTGCCCACCCCAGTGCTGGCGGCCATACACGAAGAACGCCACGCCAGGTTCATCGTAGCGTTTGGCAAAACGGGTGTGATTGGCGGCACCTTCATCGCCAAACGCCGGATGCATGGGCAGCGCGTCGTGCACGGCGAAGCGTGCGTCATCACGGAATATCGCCCGCAGCGTGCGGGCGGTCTGCTCATGCTCGATGGCGCGGTGAAACTTGTTCTGCAAATTGGCCACAGTAAAGTGCACGCGCGCGTCGCCGGTATCTGCGGACGGGCTGACCGTGCCGGCGTTGGCGGTCCACATGCTGGATGCGGAATAAACGCTGGCCAGCAATTGCGGTGCGTTGCGGGCAGCGCTGGCGATCACCGTCTCATCGCTGCCGGCGAAGCCAAGCTTGCGCAGCTCCCACACCGCCGGGCGCTGCTGCGGCGGCAATACACCCTGCCGGTAGCCCAGATCCGCCAGCGCCTTCATCTTGGCCAGCCCTTGCAGCGCGGCAGCGCGCGGGTTGGCCGCCTGCCCGGCGTTGCCGGTGGATGCCACGTTGCCGAACGAATGCCCACCGTAATGATGCGTAGGGCCGACCAGGCCATCAAAATTGGCTTCGAATGCCATCAGCCCCTCCTCAAAGGGTCATGCCGGGCGGCAACTGCGTTGGCAATGCCAGCGTTTCTGCCTCCAGCGAGGCCACCGGATACGCACAATAATCCGCGGCGTAATACGCGCTTGGTCGGTGGTTGCCCGATGCGCCGATGCCACCGAATGGTGCCGCGCTCGACGCCCCGGTTAGTGGCTTGTTCCAGTTGACGATGCCTGCGCGCACCTCACGCCAGAACTGCTGGTAGCTTGCGGCTGAATCGGACAATAACCCCGCTGCCAGCCCATAGCGCGTGGCGTTGGCCAGCTGCAACGCCTGTGCAAATGTCGTGTAGCGCTGGATTTGCAACAAGGGGCCGAAATACTCCTCATCCGGCAACTCGGCGATCGCGGTGACATCGATGATGCCAGGCGTGAGCAACGCGGTTTGCGGCCTGGCACGACGCATTTCCAGCACGCTGACCGCGCCCCAAGCAAGTAATTGCTGCTGGACCGCCAGCAGCGCGTCGGCAGCGGCAAGCGAGATCACGCTGCCCATGAAAGGCGGCGGTTCTTCATCCCAGGCACCTACGCGCAATGCGGCGCTGGCAGCAACAAGCCGCGCGATGAAGCCGTCGCCCCATTCGCCATGCGGCACCAGCAAACGCCTTGAGCAGGTGCAACGCTGGCCGGCAGAAATGAATGCGGATTGCAGCACGTGATGGATGGCGGCGGGGATATCGGCAAGGGCTTCCACCAGCAACGGATTGTTGCCACCCATTTCCAGCGCCAGGATCTTGTCCGGGCTACCGGCAAACGCCTTGTGCAGGTGGTAGCCGGTGGCGGCGCTGCCGGTGAAATAAAGGCCATCGAGCTGCGGATGTGCAGCCAGTGCCTGGCCTGTTTCCCGCCCGCCCTGCAGCAGGCCCAGTACACCGGCAGGCAGGCCCGCGGCCTGCCATAGCTCCGTGGTCTTCTGCGCGGTGAGCGGGGTGAGTTCGGACGGTTTGAATATCACCGTGTTGCCTGCCAGCAATGCCGGCACGATATGCCCATTGGGCAGATGGCCGGGGAAGTTGTATGGACCGAACACCGCCACCACGCCATGCGGACGATGCCGCAGCACTGCCGTGGCATCACCCTGCGTGGCTTCCTTCTGCCCGGTGCGCTCTTCCAGCGCCCGCACCGAAATATCGATCTTGTTGATCATGGTGGTGACTTCGGTGGCAGCCTCCCAGCGCGGCTTGCCGGTTTCGCGGCCGATGATGGCAGCCAGATCGGCCTGATTGGTACGCAGCAGGTCGGCAAAGCAGCGCACCACGGCAATGCGTGCTTCTTTTTCCAGATCACGCCAGCCGCCAAATGCGGCGCGCGCCGCAGCAACCGCGGTATCGACCTGCGCGGCAGCCGCGGCCTGCCCCTGCCAGACCGCTTCCTGCGTTACCGGATTGCGCGATTCGAAAGGCGCAGCAGCGCCCTCCAGCCAGTTTCCATTGATCAACAACATCGCTTACTCCCTGGCGGACAGCAATACGGCACGCACGCTGTCGCCGTCTTCGATTTCCAGCCGGTCGAGCACTGCCTTGGTCAGCGGCAACGCATCTTCCAGTGGCCTTGTTACTGCCAGCGTCGCGCAAAAGCCCGCCAGCTTGCGGTTCGATACCAGCCACAGCGCCCCGCCGCGGGTTTCCGCATTGACTGCCAGCGCATTGAAGGTGGCGCTGGCCTTGACTGCGCGGATGTCGTCCAGCGAGCATTCCAGCGTGGGGCCGGCATCAAAAATGTCGATGTAACCCTGATATCGGAAGCCCTCTGTCTCGAGCAGGCCCCGCGCGGGTTTGGTTGCCGGGTGCACTTCGCCGATCACCGCCTGCGCCTCTTCAGACAGCAGCGCGGTATAGATCGGGTACTTGGGCATCAGCTCGGCGATGAATGACTTGCTGCCCACGTAGGACAGGAAATCGGCGCGGGCAAAATCCATCCGGAAAAAATGCCGGCCCAGGCTTTCCCAGAACGGCGATTGCCCGCTTTCGTCGGATACCCCGCGCATTTCGGCAATCACCCGCTGCGAAAAACGCGCCGGAAATTCCGCCATGAACAAAAAACGGCTTTTCGAGAGCAAGCTGCCATTGCTGTCGCGCCGCCACTGCGGATGCAGGAACAGCGAGCACAGCTCGGACGCGCCCGTCAGATCCGAGGTCAGAAACAGCGTGGGCAGTTGCTTGTAGATGCCCAGCTCACGCGATGCGTGCACCGACAGGCCCACGCGGTAGTTGTACCAGGTGTCGGCCAGGCCCACCGCGGCCTCGATGGCTGCGGTGCCCGCCAGCTCCCCCGTACTTTCATCCTCCAGCGTAAAGAAATAACCGGCCTCGGCCAGCTCTTTCTCGTTAGCAGCCGAAGCCTCGCTGCTGGCGATGCGCAGCGCCAGGCGTTCCTCATCAGGCTGCAGCGTGGTGACGCCAATACCGGCAGCCCCCGCCAGCGCGATGACGGCCTGCAGGTCCGCAGATTTCAGAAGTCGGATTCTCATTGGCAACACTTTGCAGATATACCCCGGAAGCTTAGTTAGCTGGCGCCTGAACGGCCATTCGGTAAAGCACCAATCAGGGAAAAGCTTTATTGGTCGATCTGTACCTATAAATAAACACCATCGCCTGCCAGACTGAGTGCATGTCGACCAAAGTCCTGATCATCGATCATTCGCCAATTGCCCGCCTTGCCATGAGTGATGCACTCAAGGCAGCACCGGGTTTCGAGGTGGTCGGGCTGGCGGGCGATCCGCATTCGGCACGCAGCCTGTTCAGAAGCATGCGCCCGGATGTGGTGGTAATCGATGTGGATATTCCCGGCACCGACAGCGTGGTGCTGCTGCGCGCGCTGCAGACCGAGCGCAAGGTGCCTGCGGTAGCCATTGCGTCCAGCACCGAACGCAGCAACAAACTGGCACTGCAGACCATGGAACATGGTGCGGTTGCGGTGGTCAGCCGCAGCTCGCTGATGATGCGGCAGATCCAGGATAGCTCTGCCAACCTGGTGCAGGCCGTACGCGCCGCCGGCATGAGCCGCGGGGCCCGCCAGCCACCGCCACGTATCGGCGCGATGCAGCCCGCCGCAGCGCCACCCCCGCGCCCGATCACCACGCGGGCGACGACCCCGCTGACTGCAGCGGCGCCATCCGCTTTCCGCACCGCACCCCCTTCCGCCCCCACGCCTACACAGCGGGCACCCGCGACGACCTCCTCTGCGGTATCGGTGATCAACGAGCGCATGTCCGGCCCGAAATTGTCGCCCGACATGCTGTTGCCTGCCCCCCGGGCCGGCGCGGTGCAACCCACTGCCCCGCTGATTGCCATCGGCGCATCGACAGGTGGCGTGCAGGCGCTGGAAGCGATCCTGCCGGGCCTGCCAGCCAATAGCCCGCCCATCGTCATCGTCCAGCACATGCCGGAGAACTTCACCGCCAACTTTGCCGCGCGGCTCAACAGCTTGTCCAAGATCGAAGTCCGCCAGGCAGTCAACGGCGACAAGCTGCGCACCGGGCTGGCGCTGATTGCACCGGGCGGCAAGCACATCATCGTCAAGCGCAATGGTCAGCAGTATTACGTGGATATCGTCGATGGGCCGCTGATCACCCGGCACCGCCCCTCCGTGGACGTACTGTTCCGCTCCACCGCCAGCGCCGCCGGCCAGAATGGCGTGGGCTTCCTGCTGACCGGCATGGGGGACGACGGCGCGCGCTGCCTGCGGGAAATGCGCGAATCGGGTGCCATGACCTACGCGCAGGACGAAAAAACCTGCACGGTATTCGGCATGCCGCGCGAGGCCATCCGCATGGGCGGCGCCGTGGAGATCGTGCCGCTGCAGCAGATCGCCGGGTTGATCGGGCGCTACGCCGGCCGCTAGGCTCGCCGGTTCCAGTACATCACGCATGAAAAAGCCCGGGGCTAGCCCGGGCTTTTTCACACTTTCAGCCGTGCTTCGGCTATTTAGCCGACAAAACGCCTCAGCGCCTTGGCAAACCGCGCCATGCCTTCGTCGATATCCGCATCGTCGATCACCAGCGATGGTGCGAAGCGGATCACGTTCGGGCCGGCCATCAGCACCATCAGGCCCTCTTCGGCAGCCAGGCCAAGAATGTCCTTGGCACGGCCTGCGTATTCGCTCTTGAGTTCCGCACCGATCAGCAGGCCCAAGCCGCGAACTTCGGCAAATACGCCGACTTCTCCGTTGATGCGGGCCAGTGCGGCCTCGTAACGCGTACGTTTGGTGTTCACGCCAGCCAGCACTTCGGGCGTGTTCACCACGCCGAATACCGCACCAGCCACCGCACACGCCAGCGGGTTGCCGCCATAGGTGGTGCCATGCGTGCCGACAGCCAGATGCTTGGCAACGTCACTGGTGGTCAACATGGCGCCGATCGGAAAACCGCCACCCAGGCTCTTGGCGGAAGACAGGATATCCGGCGTTACGCCATAGGCCTGGTATGCATACAGGTGGCCGGTACGGCCCATGCCGCTTTGTACTTCATCGAAAATCAGCAGTGCATTGTGCTTGGTGCACAGCGCCCGCACGCCTTCCAGGAATGCCTGTGTGGCCGGCGTCACGCCGCCTTCACCCTGGATGGGTTCGACGATCACGCAGGCGGTCTCGTCATCGATCAGCGCTTCCAGGCTGGCCAGGTTGTTGTATTCGAAATAGGCAATGCCCTCGGGCTTGGGACCGAAGCCATCCGAATACTTGGGCTGCCCACCCACGCACACGGTAAAGAAAGTGCGACCATGAAAGCTGTTCAGTGCAGACAGGACCTTGTGCTTTTTCTCGCCGAAACGCTCGATGGATGCACGGCGCGCCAGCTTGAGTGCCGCTTCGTTCGCTTCCGCGCCCGAATTGCAGAAAAACACCTTGTCGGCAAATGTGGCTTCTACCAGCTTTTCCGCCAGCGCCAGTGCCGGCTCATTGGTGAATACATTGGAAACATGCCACAGCTTGCTGCCCTGTTCGGTCAGCGCGGCAACCGCCGCCGGATGGCAATGGCCCAGCGCATTGACGGCAATACCGCCAGAAAAGTCGAGATATTCTTTCCCGGCCTGATCCCACACGCGGCTGCCGGCGCCACGCACGGGCACAAAGGCGGCGGGTGCATAGTTGGGCACCATGTATTGATCGAAATCGGGGCGGCTCGGTTGTGACATGGCTATTCCTCTTCAGTGCATATCCGGTTGATCGTCGGCAGCGGGAGCCCGGGCGGGGCATGCGCGCAGGGATGTTCTAGCCCGCAAGAATACCTGTAGCGGTTGCTGTCTGTCAGTTGCAATACGTGATGGAATGGCCGCTTCGCAAGTGCTTTCGCCCATGCCATCGTTGAATCGCAGCTTGTGTTGCACGCCGCTTATGCATCGCAATCCGGGCACCTGTGCTCATGAGTGCAGCAACAGCTCGGGATAGCAGTAGCCGGTCATCGGCAAGTAGTGGCCACGGAGATGGAAGCCGCCCGGTTACCGGAAGGCGCAGCAACGGGATCAACGCACCGGCTCATCCATCCCGGGGTACCCGCTTTACGCTGCGACATCACTGCTGCATCACCGGGTAAAGCAAGGCAGCTGTGCAGGCTCTGTGTGCGTGCACTGCACCCCGCCTTTCGGCTCAACCCGCTGTCTTTTTCCCCGCCTCTTCGGCCAGATAAAGCCAGGTTTCCACCACGGTATCCGGATTGAGCGAGATGGTTTCTATCCCCTGCCCGACCAGCCACTGCGCAAAATCGGGGTGATCCGACGGGCCCTGCCCGCAGATGCCCACATACTTGCCGAGCTTGCGGCAGGCAGCAATCGACATCGCCAGCATCGCCTTCACCGCATCGTTGCGCTCATCGAAGCTCAGCGATACCGGGCCGCCGGAATCGCGGTCTATGCCCAGCGTGAGCTGCGTCATGTCGTTGGAGCCGATCGAGAAGCCGTCGAAATACTGCAAGAACTGCTCAGCCAGCACCGCGTTGGCAGGGATCTCGCACATCATGATCACGCGTAGCGGCGCATTGCCGTCCGGGCCGCCTGCACCACGCTTGAGGCCATTGGCTTCCAGCAGCTCGATCACCTTGGCGGCTTCGGCCAAGGTCCGCACGAAGGGAATCATCACCTCCACATTGGTCAACCCCATCACGTCGCGCACCTTTTTCACCGCGCGGCATTCCAGCTCGAAGCAATCGCGAAAGCCCGGGTCCACATAGCGCGCTGCACCACGGAAACCGATCATCGGGTTTTCCTCGTGCGGCTCGTATTCCGGGCCGCCGATCAGGTTGGCGTACTCGTTGGATTTGAAGTCGGACAGCCGCACGATCACTTTCTTGGGCCAGAATGCCGCGCCCAGCGTGGCAATGCCCTCGGCAAGTTTATCCACGTAGAAATCCACCGCGGAACGGTAGCCGGCGATGCGCTCCTCCACCTTACCCTTGAGTTCAGGCGCCAGGTTCGGGTAGGCAAGCAGTGCCTTGGGGTGCACACCGATCATGCGGTTGATGATGAATTCCAGCCGCGCCAGGCCCACGCCCTCGTTCGGCAACTGGGCAAACTCGAATGCCAGCTCCGGATTGCCGACATTCATCATCAGCTTGACCGGCGACGGCGGCATGGTGGCCAGCGCGACTTCCATTTTCTCGAACTTGAGGATGCCAGCATAGATATTGCCGGTATCGCCCTCGGCACACGATACGGTGACGGCCATGCCGTCTTCCAGCACCCGGGTGGCATCGCCGGTGCCTACCACCGCAGGAATACCCAGTTCGCGCGCAATGATGGCCGCATGGCAGGTGCGCCCGCCACGGTTGGTGACGATGGCGGCGGCACGCTTCATCACCGGCTCCCAGTCCGGATCAGTCATGTCGGATACCAGCACGTCGCCTGGCTGTACCAGATCCATCTCGGATACATCGCGGATCACCCGCACCGTGCCGGCGCCGATTTTCTGGCCTACAGCCCGGCCCTCGCTCAGCAACTGACCTTTCTCCAGCATGCGGAATTTGCTGAGCTTGTCTGCGGCGGCTTCCTGCGACTTCACCGTTTCCGGGCGCGCCTGCAGGATGTAGAGCTTGCCGTCGACGCCATCGCGGCCCCATTCGATGTCCATCGCGCCCTCGTAGTGCTGTTCGATGATCAGTGCGTAGCGCGCCAGCTCTTCCACTTCGGCATCGCTGATCGAAAACTGTCGGCGCTCGGCATCGCCAACCGGCACGGTGCGGACCGATTTGCCTGCAGACGCTTGCAAATCGAACTCCATCCTGATGGCCTTGCTTCCCAGGTGCTTGCGCACCACCGCCGGGCGGCCAGCCTGCAGCGTAGGCTTGTGCACATAGAATTCATCCGGGTTAACCGCACCCTGCACCACGGTTTCGCCCAGGCCGTAGCTCGCAGTCACGAACACCACTTGGTCGAAACCCGTTTCGGTATCGATGCTGAACATCACACCGGCAGCGCCCAGATCGGAGCGCACCATGCGCTGCACGCCGGCCGATAACGCCACCAGCTTGTGATCGAAGCCCTTGTGCACGCGGTAGGAAATGGCGCGGTCGTTATACAGCGATGCAAATACATGCTTGATGGCTTCCAGCACGTTATCCGCGCCCACGATGTTCAGATAGGTTTCCTGCTGGCCGGCGAACGATGCATCCGGCAAATCCTCGGCCGTTGCCGACGAACGCACCGCCACGGTCACGTTCTCACCCAAGGCTGCGTAGTGGCTACGCACTTCGGCCTCCAGCGCGGCCGGGAATGGCGTGCCCAGTATCTGCTCGCGAATCAGCTTGCCGGCCTGCGCCAGCGCTTTCACGTCATCGACATCCAGCGTGGCCAGTACATCATCGATGCGCTGCGCCAGATTGTTGTGCGCCAGGAAAATGCGATAGGCATTGGCCGTAGTGGCATAGCCACCGGGTACGCGTACCCCTTTGGCGGCGAGCTGGGAAATCATTTCGCCCAGCGAAGCATTCTTGCCGCCAACGGATTCGACATCGCTCATGCGCAGTTCAACGAAGTCGATCACATTCCGGGCGGCGTTCACGGTGCTGTCGAGATGGGATGTGGGCATGGGCAGGAACCTTGCAAAGGAAGATGGGGCGGCACAGCCATGTTGCGCCGCGATAAGCCATTCTAGGCAAGCAAAGGCCACACGCTTAATCGGGACAATCGCGTAGCCGCTTTCCCGCATGATGCAACTTCAATCCGGCGTGGGCGCTGTTCAAGTCTGATCGCCGCGCTGCGCGCCACTCTTTGGGCTAAAACGAATGGATACTGGATTTCCCGCAGCGTGCTGGCCCCACAGGCTGGATATGCTGGGCAATTATTGCAAGCGCACAATCAGGAGGCCCCGTGCCGCGCACCGCCTTTTTCATTTCCGATCGTACCGGCATTACTGCCGAAATGCTCGGCCATAGCCTGATCACGCAGTTTGAGGACGTGAATTTCCGGCGCGTAACGCTGCCGTATGTCGATACGCCGGAAAAAGCCCTGAAGGTAGCCGAACAAATCCGTCGCCAGGCGGCGGAAGACCAATGCCAGCCGCTGGTTTTTTCCACCATCGTGGGTGAAGAACTGCGCAAGCTGATTGCGGTGGAAGAAGCGCTGACGCTGGATTTCTTCGAGATATTCATCGGCCCGCTGGAAAAGGCACTGGGGCGTGAATCCAGCCATACCGTGGGCAAATCGCATGGCATCGTTAATTTCGAGGAATACAAAACCCGTATCGATGCGGTAAATTTTGCATTGGCGCACGACGATGGCGTGATGCCGCGGGATCTGAACGACGCAGACATCATCCTGGTCGGTGTATCGCGCTCGGCCAAAACGCCGACCTGCCTGTACCTGGCGCTGCAGTACGGCATCAAGGCTGCCAACTATCCGCTCACGCCGGAAGACTTCGGCAACCACACCTTGCCCAAGCTGCTGCTGCCTTACCGCAACAAGCTGTTCGGCCTGACCATCGATCCGGTGCGCCTGAACCAGATCCGCGAGGAACGGAAACCGGGCAGTCGATACGCCGCGCTGGACAACTGCGAATACGAAGTGGCCGAGGCCGAGGTACTGATGCGCCAGGTGGGCGTGCCGCACTTGAGCTCGACTACCCGCTCCATCGAGGAGCTCGCCACCTCCATCATGCATACGGCCGGGCTGACCCGCCGTACCTATTAGGCCGGCCATGCCCCGCACCGCCTTTTTCGTTTCCGCCCGTACCGCCATCACCGCAGAGATGCTGGGCCACAGCCTGACTGTGCAGTTCGAGGGGGTGGATTTCCGCCGCATCACCCTGCCCTACATCGATACCCGTGAAAAAGCACATGCTGCCGTTGCGCAGATCCGCGAGCAAGCACGCATTGACGGCTGCCGGCCCATGGTGTTTTCCACACTGATCGACGAGGATCTGCGCAGCCTGTTCCAGATTGACGAAGCACTGGTGCTGGATTTCTTCGGTCATTTCATCGGCCCGATGGAACAGGAATTGGGGCTGGGTTCAACGCATCTGGCCGGCAAGGTGCATGGCATTGCCAGTTTCGAGGAATACAAGAACCGCATCGATGCCATCCAGTATGCGATGAGTCATGATGACGGCAGCATGGCAAAGAACCTGGCCGAGGCCGATATCATTCTGGTAGGCGTATCCCGCGCGGGTAAAACGCCCGCCTGCCTGTATCTGGCGCTGCAATACGGCATCAAGGCTGCCAATTACCCGTTGGCACCGGAGGACTTCGATCGTCACACCTTGCCCAAACCGCTGCATCCGCATCGCACCAAGCTGTTCGGACTGACCATCGAGCCTGAACGGCTGACCGTGATCCGCGAATCACGCAAGCCCGGCAGCCAGTACGCCACGCTGGCCGCGTGCCAGCACGAAGTGACGGAGGCGGAAAACCTGATGCGCCAGCTGGGCATTGTTTTTCTCAATACCACCAAATTGTCGATCGAAGAGCTGGCCACCAATATCCTGCTCAATGCCGGATTGAAGCGGCGCATCCACTGACAGTGCGTTTTGGCGCTGCTTTGCCGGCATGAATAAATCGGCTTTCACCCACAGGACCGACACGGTAAACTCGCGGGCAATAAATTGTTTCCGGCTACTATGTCCCAGCGTTTCCCCGATCCCGCTTCTGCTTTTGAATTCCGCAGCGTTGGCCTGAAGCTGCTGACCTTTGTTCCCGCCACGCTGGACCCGGTGAAGCTGGAAAGCGCGCTGCGCGAGCAATTGGGCAGTGGCGAGCACATGTTGTCCGGCGAGCAGCTTGCCATCGATTTCGATAGCCTGCCTGACCTGCCTGCCGCAGTGGAAGTGGCCGCACTGGTGCAGATGCTGCGCCAGTATCAGCTCAAACCCGTGGCAGCACGCGGCGGCAACCCGGATCAGCGTGCAGCCGCGCGCGAAGCCGGGTTGATCATCCTGCATGAAGACGGCGTGACGCCGCCCGCCCCCGTCAGCAAGGCTGCAGAAGTGCGGGTGCCCGCCATGGTGGTCACCCGACCGGTGCGTACCGGCCAGCAGGTGTACGCCAAGGGCGGCGATCTGGTGGTGCTGGCGCTGGTTTCGGCCGGCGCGGAAGTGATCGCGGACGGCAATATCCATGTTTATGCGCCACTACGCGGGCGAGCCCTGGCCGGCGCACGCGGCGATACCACCGCGCGTGTCTATACCACCTGCATGGAAGCCGAGCTCGTTTCGGTGGCGGGCATCTATCGCTCGCTGGACGAAACGCTGCCGGTGGCGATCCGCGAGCGCGCAGCGCAGGTTTACCTGGACCAAGACAAGCTGGTGATCGAGGCGCTCAGCGGCTAGGCCGCGCACCACCCCATATCAGCTGCCATGCCGGCGTGCTGCGCATGGTGGTGATTGCCGCACTGGCGTGCAATCGACACGAAAACTGAATAACGCTATTCGACGAAGGACATCAAACGTGGCAAAAATTATCGTCGTTACCTCCGGCAAGGGCGGTGTGGGCAAAACCACCACCAGCGCCAGTTTTGCATCCGGTCTGGCTTTGCGCGGCTTCAAGACCGCCGTCATCGATTTTGACGTGGGCCTGCGCAACCTGGATCTCATCATGGGCTGCGAGCGCCGCGTGGTATACGACCTGATCAACGTGATCCAGGGCGAAGCCAGCCTGCGCCAGGCACTGATCAAGGACAAGAACTGCGACAACCTGTTCATCGTGCCAGCATCGCAAACGCGCGACAAGGATGCGCTGACGCGCGAAGGCGTAGAAAAGGTGCTCAAGGAACTGGCTGACGATGGCTTTGACTACATCGTGTGCGACAGCCCGGCCGGCATCGAAAGTGGTGCACTGATGGCCGCTTATTTTGCCGAGGAAGCGCTGATCGTCACCAACCCGGAAGTGAGCTCGGTACGCGATTCCGACCGCATCATCGGCATCCTGGATGCCAAATCGCGCAAGGCCGAAGAAGGTCTGGCGGTGAAGACGCACCTGCTGATCACCCGCTACAGCCCCAAACGGGTGGATTCGGGTGAGATGCTGTCGCTGGATGACGTACAGCACCTGCTGCGCATCCCGCTGATCGGCGTGATACCGGAATCGGAAACCGTGCTGCAGGCGTCCAATGCGGGCACACCGGCCATCCACCTGGCCAGCACCGATGTATCCGAAGCCTACAAGGACGTCGTTGCCCGCTTTCTGGGTGAAGAAAAGCCGCTGCGCTTCATCGAAGCGGAGAAGGCCCCGTTCTGGAAACGGCTATTCGGAGCTTAAGCCATGTCGATACTGAGCTACTTCTTCGGCGAGAAGAAAAAAACCGCCAGCGTTGCCCGCGAGCGCCTGCAGATCATTCTGGCGCACGAACGCGCCGGCCGCGATGCGCCCGACTACCTGCCGCAACTCCAGCGTGAACTGATCGAAGTCATTTCCAAGTACGTGGCCATCAATCCGGACGACATCAAGGTACAGCTGGAAAAAAAGGACGACTTCGAGGTACTCGAAGTGAACATCGTGCTGCCCGAGGCTGCCAAGCGCTGAGCCTTCACGCAGTGCCCGGTATGCCAATGCATTTGACGATGGTAAAAAAAAGGTCGCTTGCGACCTTTTTTTGTTCATGCGATAGCATGCGAAGGTTCGTGATAAGCTTGATGTAATGAATTTCTTCTATGCTCGGAACCAGCGCTATTCAAACGCAAACCGCAAAACCAGATGAATTGCGGCAGCGTTGAACCATCCGTCATTCTGAAACTCGCACTTCAACCGCCGAGATATCCAATGAGAAACAGCAATGTATTTTGATAAGAATCCGCAGCGATTACATTGGGTTCTATTACTCGCCGTCACCATTTTCTCGCTGTACATGAACGCCACGGCAGTCGGTACTACATTGATCGATGGTTTGATACGGGGTGATGCACGGGACTATCTTGCCTACGCCTTCAATCTGAAAACGCATGGCGTTTACTCAAATGCGATGCCTTTAGCGCAAAGCGTGATACCTCACCCCGATGCATTGCGTGCGCCCGGCTACGCGTTTTTCATTGCGCCCTTCGTGGATGCCGGCCGCAATGATCTGGGGCTGACTGCGGTGCTTTATCTGCAGGCGCTACTTGGTGCGTTGACCACCCTCTTTTCCATGTTGATTTTCCGCAAAATCATGCCTTTCTGGGCAGCCATTGCCTGCGGCTTGCTGACGGCAATCAGTCCCCATCTGATCAACATTTCCGTTTACATCCTGACCGAATCGCTTTTTACTTTCCTGCTCATAACCCATGTATATACGCTTGTTCTTGCCAGAGAACGAGCCAATACATTGCTGTTCATTCTGAGTGGCCTGCTATTGGCAGCAAGCTGGCTAGTACGGCCTACTACCATGCTGCTGGTTGCTGTCTATATATTGGTATTTGCATGGGCTGTTTATAGAAAGCAGATAGGCTGGCGTGCACTTGCCTGCCTGATCCTGCCTTTTTTCATCGCGTTTTCCGGTTGGAGCATACGCAACGAACTAGCCATTGGCCGCATGAGCGATCCACAACTTTCGGTTAATTTCATTCATCACGGTTCCTATATCAACATGATGTATCAGGACAAGCCGGAAACCTATGGCTATCCTTACCGGTTTGAAACTAGGAAAATCAATTCTGTCGGGGATGCAATAACGCTTACCATCGATCACTTCAAAGCGGAGCCTGCACGGTATATGGGCTGGATCTTGTTTGGCAAGCCTGTCCAATTCCTGAGCTGGGATCTGACTGAAAGCATAGGTGATGCAGTCATTTACGCGCAACCAAAAACACCTTACGCTGATAACGGTCTTTTCATTCAGACGCACAGACTGGCCAAGCTAGCGCATCTGCCGATGATGTTGTTGGCAGCAGCTGCATGTATTTATTTCCTGTTCAAACGCGATACGGCCAATTTTGCATTGCAAATCACGGGTATCGTCGTGCTCTACTTCATTGCATTCCACGCGATTGGCTCGCCTTTTCCCCGCTACAGTATTCCAATCCGCCCTTTATGCTATGGATTGGCTTTCTGGCTACTCATCCAGTTATGTCCACTATTGCTGAAGAAACAACAAGACGGTGTGCAGACTGATGCAGATAACGGGAAAGCACCTGCAAACAGCGCTCCCGAAGGCGGCAAAAGCCAATGATCTTTGCAAATTGGCGTTCGTCACCTTGCCCGGCAGATGCGGACTTGATCAAAACCGGCAGCGCCGCTGGCTGAATACCCGTTACGGAAATATGCGTGATAGACCCGATACCAATCCTGTACTCATTCCGCCGCTGCCCCTACGCAATGCGCGCCAGGCTGGCCATCATGCACAGCGGTGTGCGGGTGGTGTTGCGCGAAGTGGTGTTGCGCAGCAAGCCAGCCGCTTTGCTGCAAGCGTCCCCCAAGGGTACGGTGCCGATATTGATCACCCCCGCGGGACAGGTACTGGAACAAAGCGCCGATATCATGCGCTGGGCGCTGCAACAGCATGACCCCGGCGACTGGCTGGCGGCAACGGATGCCCACTGCGCTGTGGATATCGAGGTGCTGCTTGCGCTGAACGATCAGGACTTCAAGCCACTGCTGGACCGCTACAAATACCCGGAGCGCCATGCGGAACAAAGCCAGGTGCAATACCGGCAGGCTGCAGAGCACATACTGGCCGGGCTGAATGCACGCATACAGCGCCACGGCGCATTGTGCCGGGATACGCTTTGCCTGGCGGATATCGCCATTGCACCCTTCATCCGCCAGTTTGCCCAAGTCGATGCAGCATGGTTTGCCGCCTCCCCCTATCCCGCATTGCGCGCGTGGCTGGCCGGCATCGTGAACGACCCGTGGTTCGAACCGGCCATGCAGAAATACCCGCAATGGCAGCCCGGCGATGCCCCGGTTGTTTTTCCTGACTGAGCACTGCGGAACCCGCAGCGCCGCCGGGACTCCTATCCCGATACGCATACCGCAACCATAAAACCCGGCAATGAAACGAATCCTGCTATTTGCAGCAGCACTGGGCCTCACCGCCTGCGATCAGGCGCTCGATAGTCGGGTCTGAACAATTCATATCCGACTGATTTATATGAAAAATCCAGCCACACCCCACTCATGAATTTGCAAGTTTTCATTAAAATGGCTGCGATTCCTTGCAAATTTCCGAGGCCAGCATGGGTCCCAAGCCACTGATACCCAAGTCCAACGATCTGTTTCGCCAGCGTCTGGATGAGCTGGTCAATCTTCGCCATCCGCTGGTCAAACTGGCGGAGCACATCGACTGGGCGGTGTTCGAGCGGGAGTGGGCGGGCCTGTTTCCTTCTCAGCGTGGCCGGCCAGCGCTACCCCCAAGGCTGATTGCTGGCCTGCTTTATCTGCAGCACACCTTTGACCTGTCGGATGAGGATGTGGTCTGGGGCTGGGTGGAGAATCCCTACTGGCAACTGTTCTGCGGCGAAACCTGGTTCCAGCACCAGCCGCCGATTGATCCCAGTTCGCTGACCCGCTGGCGCCAGCGGATTGGTGAAGAAGGCTTGGAATGGCTGCTCACACAAACGATCCGCGCCGCGGAATCCACCGGTATCGTCAAACGTCAGAGTTTCGACAAAGTGATTGTCGACAGCACCGTGCAGGAAAAAGCCATTGCGCATCCGACTGACAGCCGCCTGCTCAATTGCGGGCGCGAGCAGCTGGTGAAGCTGGCGACGGAAGCCGGATTGACGCTGCGACAGAATTACAACCGCGAAGCCCCGAAGCTGGCCGGCCAGATTGGTCGCTACGCGCACGCCAAACAGTACAAGCGGATGCGCAGCAGCCTGAAGAAGCTGAAAACCCTGGTCGGCCGAGTGTGGCGCGATGTCTCACGCCAGGTGGAGCGCATTCCTGCCGCACTGCATGACAAGAGTCGCGAACTGCTGCACAAGGTCGAGCGCTTGCTCACCCAGCAGAAGAAGGACAAGAACAAGCTGTACAGCCTGCATGCCCCCGAAGTGGAATGCATCAGCAAAGGCAAGGCCCGCCAGCCCTATGAATTTGGCGTCAAAGTCTCGGTGGCCACCACCCACAAGGAAGGACCGGTGGTCGGCATGCGCAGTCTGCCAGGCGATCCGTATGACGGTCATACGCTGCACGAAGCACTGGAGCAGCTGGAAATTCTGACCAGTCGCCGGCCGAAGGAAGTGTTTGTGGATCTGGGTTATCGCGGTCATTCGGCACCGAACGACATCAAGGTTTATCACCGGAATCTGAAGCGGGGCATCACCACCCGCTTGAAACGGGACATCAAGAGGCGCAGCGCCATCGAACCCGTCATCGGCCACATGAAAAACGACGGCAGGCTGCGGCGGAACTGGCTGAAAGGCGCGGAAGGCGATGCCTTCCACGCCCTGCTGTGCGGTTGCGGACACAACCTACGGTTGATTCTGAAGAAGCTGCGGCTTCTTTGCGCCCTGATCGGGTTGGCTTATTACCAGTTGCTGGATGATGCTCAGGCCCCTTACCGGCCTTCAGCCAACATGGTGGTGTGAAAAACGAATTATTCAGACCCGACTCGATAGCGTCAAGCAGCACACCGCATCAACCGTTGCGCAGGAGGCACGTGCTGCAGTGGATAGCCTCAAGCAGCAGGCCAGCGCCGCACTCGACAGCACCGGCCTCGATGCCAGCAAGGTACAACGCGAGCTTGCCGAGCACGGCAAGGCACTCAAGGAGAGCGCGGTGCGCCTGGCCGGCAACGACTGGCAAGTGCTGGAACAGCATGTGGGCCAGTACCCGGCCGATCTGGGCCTGTTTACCTATTTGAGCCCGATCGCACCCGAGCTGAAAAAACTGCTGGGCGACAAGATCGCGGTGCTGCGCGCCAATACCGCCACGCAAGGGCCGCTATCGCAGGATCGCGTGCTGTATGTAACCGGCAACAAGGCGCATCAGGGCGGCATGGAAGCCGGCTACGTATTGATCGATACGCAGAATCGCAAGCTGGAAGTGGGCTTGGTCGAGAAGGGCAAGCTCACCGTTTATGCCAGCCCCGGCGAGGTGCTTTACCGCCCCATGGAAGTGCAGGCATTCATCGGCAATATCGACGGCAAATAAGGCCGCAAATCCACATGGATTGGCATCAGGCAGGTACAACCGCCATTGCGCCATTGCAAAGCCGCGCACGCTACACCATCTATATGGCAAGAATATCGTGTTACTGACAGGCGCAAGGCGGTAAAATCAGCCTGACCCTAACAAATTGCATGGCAGCGCCAAGCTGGACGCATGCCATTCAGGAAAGCCCATGTCCATTATCATCAAGACAGCGGAAGACATTGCCGGCATGCGCATTGCCGGCCGTCTGGCCAGTGAAGTGCTCGATTACATCACCCCGTTCGTGCAGCCCGGTGTCACCACCGGCGAGCTTGATCGGCTGTGCCATGAATACATGACCAATGTGCAGGGCACCATCCCTGCACCGCTCAATTATTGCCCGCCCGGCTATACGCCCTACCCGAAAGCCATCTGCACCTCGGTCAACCAGGTGATCTGCCACGGCATTCCGGGCGAGAAACCGCTAAAAGACGGCGACATCGTCAACCTCGACATCACCGTGATCAAGGATGGCTACCACGGCGATACCAGCCGCAGCTTCTTGGTGGGCGAGCATGTGGCGCAGCACGCCAAGCGGCTGTCGCAAGTCACCTATGACTGCATGTGGCTGGGCATCGAAAAAGTGCGGGCCGGTGCACACCTGGGCGATATCGGCGAAGCGATCCAGAAATACGCGGAGAAAGCCGGCTATTCGGTAGTACGTGAATTCTGTGGTCACGGCATCGGCAAGGTCTTCCATGAAGACCCGCAGGTGCTGCATTACGGCCGCGCCGGTACCGGCGTCGAGCTCAAAGCCGGCATGATCTTCACCATTGAGCCAATGATCAACGCCGGCAAGCGCGAAATCAAATCGATGCCGGATGGGTGGACCATTGTCACCAAGGACCGCAGCCTGTCCGCACAGTGGGAACACACCATCCTGGTTACGGAAACAGGCTACGAAGTGCTGACCACTTCGGCCGGTGCCCCCACCAAGCCAGAACGTTACCTGCTCGCCTAAGGAGCCCCCATGCCGGATGCGCGCGTCATCGATCCACCTGCAGCGCCCGGCATGCTGGCCCCTCCACGACCTGTTACGGCCTTGCGACAAGACTACCTTGCCGGCAAGGCTGCACTGCAAGCGCGTTTTTCCACGCCTGCCGCCAGTGTCCCGCTATTGCGCAAGCTGGCCCGGCTGACCGACCGCACGCTGGCCGAACTGTGGAACCGCCACCGCTTCCCCGATGAAGCACTGTTGATCGCCGTGGGCGGCTATGGGCGCGGCGAGCTGTTTCCGCACTCCGATATCGACTTGCTGATCCTGCTGCCGGATCAGCCCGCGCCGGCCATGCTCGAAGAGCTGGAAATCTTCGTCGGCGAGCTGTGGGATGTGGGGCTGGAAGTCGGCCATGCGGTACGCACGCTGGCCGATTGCCTTAATGAAGCGGAAAAAGACATCACCGTGCAGACGGCACTGCTCGAGTGCCGGCGCCTGACCGGCGATGCCGCGCGCTTTGCGCTGTTCCGCGATACCGTGCACCGCTATATCGATCCGAAGGAATTCTTCGAAGCCAAGCTGCTGGAGCAACAAGCCCGCTACGGGCGCTTCCTCAATGCCACCTACAAGCTGGAACCCAATCTCAAGGAGGCGCCGGGTGGCCTGCGTGATCTGCACCTGGTGGGCTGGATTGCCGCCAGCCTGGGGCTGGGGCGCGACTGGCGTGCACTGGCGGCACTGGGCATGCTCACGCGCGAGGAAAGCCAGAAGCTGCGCCGCGCAGAGCGCACGCTACGCGTGATCCGCATCCAGCTGCACTGGTTGGCCAAACGCCGCGAAGACCGCATCCTGTTCGATTACCAGAATGCACTGGCGCGTGATTTCGGCTTTGAAGACGACCTCGTCAACCGTGGCAGCGAGCGCCTGATGGCGCACTACTACCGTGCGGCGCGCATCGTCAGCCAGCTCACGCCGTTGCTGGTGCATGCGCTGCGCGGGCGGATCTTCTCGCAGATCGGCATCAAGGTGGTACCACTGAATGCGCGCTTCCAGCTGCGCGGCAGCGTGCTGGAAATCACCGCGCCGGATATCTTCCAGCGCGAGCCGTCAGCCATCATCGAGCTATTCCTGCTGCACGAGCAGCAGCGCGAGATCACCGACATTTCCCCGGAAACACTGCGCGCGCTGTGGCATGCGCGCGGGCAGATCGACGAGCAGTTCCGCGCCAATCCGCTCAACAAGCTACTGTTCATCCAGTTGTTCCGCGAGCCACGCGGCCTTACCCGCGTATTGCGGCGCATGAACCAGTACGGCGTACTGGGCCGCTATATCCCCAAGTTTGGCGATCTGGTGGGCCGCATGCAGCACGACCTGTTCCACGTATACACGGTGGACGAACACACGCTGATGGTGTTGCGCAACATGCGCCGCTTTGCCGTGCCGGCGTTCACGCATGAATATCCGCTGTGCTCGCGCCTGATCGAAGAATTCGATCGGCCGGAAGTACTCTATCTTGCGGCGCTGTTCCACGATATCGGCAAGGGACGTGGCGGCGATCACTCGGTCATCGGCCGGGATATTGCCGCGGATTTCGTCAACAGCCATCCGCTACCCGATGAAGACCGCGCGCTGATCCCGTGGCTGGTAGAACACCACCTGACCATGTCCCACGTGGCGCAGAAGCAGGATGTCTACGACCCGGAAGTGGTGCAGGAATTCGCTACGCTGGTGGGCGACCAGCGCCGGCTGAACGCACTCTACCTGCTGACCGTTGCAGACATACGCGGCACCAGCCCCAAGGTGTGGAACGCGTGGAAAGCCAAGCTGCTGGAAGACCTGTTCAAGGCCACGCAGCGTTACCTTGCCCAGGATCAACTGCCACCGGCAAGCTGGCTGGAAGAGCGCCAGGAAGAAGCACTGCGACTGGTACGGCTGTACGGGCTGCGTGAAGATGCGCACCAGGCCTTCTGGGATGAGCTCGATACCGTGTACTTCCTGCGCCACGACGCACGGGAGATCGCTTGGCATACGCGCATGCTGTTCAACCGCATTGCCACCAAAGAACCCATCGTGCGGGCGCGGCTGTCCGAATCCGGCGAAGGCTTGCAGGTGCTGGTCTACACACCGGATACGCCGGATCTGTTTGCCCGTACCTGTGCTTTTTTCGAGCGCGCCGGCTACAGCATCTTCGATGCACAGGTGCATACCACGCGCAGCCGCTATGCGCTGGACAGTTTCTATGTGTTCATTCCCGAGCACCGCGGCGAGAACTACCGCGACCTGATCGGCTATGTGGAATACGAACTGGGCAAGCAGTTGCAGGAAGCGCAAGCGCTACCCGCGCCCCCCAAGGCGCGCATCTCGCGCCAGCAGAAGCACTTTCCGGTACAGCCACACGTGCTGATCCGCCCCGACGAACGCGGCAAATACAACGTGCTGGCCATCACCGCCGGTGACCGTACCGGTTTGCTTTCGACCATTGCGCGCGTACTGGCCACACACCGTATCGACATCCAGAGCGCCAAGATCATGACGCTGGGCGAGCGAGCGGAAGACCATTTCCTCATTTCCGGCCCCATCCTTGGCGATGAACTGGCGGTGCGCCGGCTGGAAGGCGAATTGCTGCAGGCAGTGCAGGTCAATTGAAGCCGCACATGAAGCAAGCATGAAAAGTGGCGTGGCGGATTGGCGGCAGGCCGGTTAGCCTGCAAGCTGTCCATTTCCATTGAGCATCATGCGCCCCTCCCAACCATTCATTGCCGGTACCCTGCTGATGTCCGGGCTTTGCCTGCCTGCTTTGGCTGCCGAAACCGTCTTTCTGCCTGCCGGAGAAGATGCCAGCGTGGTTGATGTGCTGTTCGTGAACCGCGGCCAGAAGGTGGAAGCCTTTACGCCACCGGCCAGCCTGGTCTGCCCCACTGACAAAGCCTGTGTAACCAGCAGCACCGGAACCCGGCAGATCCAGCCGGAATCGGCCAGCATGGTGCGCTATACCGTCGTGAAGCCGGCCGATGGCGATGCGACAACTGCCGCCGCGCAGCCAGCCAACACCACGGTGGCGCTGCAGGATCAGCAACTGCGCAATACCACGCTGTCCGGTTATGCCGCTTACCGGTTCTCCGGTTACGAGCCGATGTATTTCCTCATCAATCCCAATGGCAAGGACGCCCGCTTCCAATTCAGCTTCAAATACCAGTTTGTCGATCCGGAAAGTGACATTGCCGCGCGTTACCCGTGGCTGGCCGGCATGCGTTTTGCCTATACGCAAAGCTCGCTGTGGAATATCGGCGAGAAATCCAGCGCGTTTTACGATACCAGCTACCGGCCCGAGCTTTACTATGAATACGCCAATGTGGCGAAGCTGCCCGGCGTCAGCCGTTTTGATATCGCAACCGGCTACCGGCATGAATCCAACGGCAAGGAAGAAGGTGATTCGCGCAGCTTCAATCAATTGTTTGTGCGACCCACCTTCATCTGGGGCGATCCGCAGCGCTTGAATTTCGTGTTTTCGCCCTCAATCAATGCCTACATCGGCGATCTGAGCGATAACCCCGATATCAAGGACTACCGCGGCTATGTGGACTGGCGCTTCCGTGCCGGCGAGCAGCAAGGCTGGCAGGCAGGCCTGATGGCGCGCACCGGCAAGAGCGGCAAAGGTGCATTCCAGCTGGACCTGAGCTACCCGCTCAATACGCTGCTGGGGCTGGACTTGTATGGCTATCTGCAATACTGGAACGGCTATGGCGAAACGCTGCGCACCTATGATCGCCGGACCGAAAGTGTGCGTGTGGGCATTTCGCTGGTACGCTGAACCCCATCACTGGAGCAATTGAATGGCTGTCCGCACCGTACTGAAAATGGGTGAACCGCTGCTGCTGGAAACCGCCGCGCAGATCACCGCATTCGATACCCCCGAGCTGCATGCCCTCGTGGCCGATCTGTTTGAAACCATGCATGCATACAACGGCGTAGGCATTGCCGCACCGCAGATCGGTGTCAGCCAGCAGGTGGTGATATTCGGCTTCCAGCGCAACCCGCGCTACCCGGATGCAGAAGCGGTACCGGAAACCGTGCTGATCAACCCGGTGCTGACGCCACTGGCCGATGATGAAGAGCTGGGTTGGGAAGGTTGTTTGTCCGTTCCCGGCCTGCGCGGCGAGGTGCCGCGCTACACACAACTGCGCTACCAGGGCTTTGATCAGTTCGGCAATGCCATCGATCGCACGGTGGCCGGGTTTCATGCACGCGTGGTGCAGCATGAATGCGATCACCTCGCGGGTATACTCTACCCGCGCCGTATCCGTGATCTGACCCGGTTCGGCTTCAACGAAGTGCTGTTTCCCGATCTGCAGGATCGGGGCGACGACTGAAACCGGGCTGGCCTGCTGCCAATACAGCGGTCAGCAAGCAATCCGGCCAAGATCAGGCTGCGCGGCGCTCGGCAAAATGCTTGTCCAGCAGCACGCACTGGATGGCATTGCGCATCAGGTGAGATTGAAACAGCGAAAAGGCACCCGGGCGGCGGCTGATCAGGTCACACAGCCCCTGATCCAGCAACTCCAGATCAAGGCGGCTGAGTTCACGCAACCACGGGTAAGATGGTGCGCCAAACGAAGGTGGCTTCATGGCTGGCTCCTTGGTGGTCCCACGCAGGAACCTCCATGCTAGGACTTGATTGCCATATTGCCCGTCAAATATTACAGATATGTGCAAAATAGCGGGATGAACGGCATGCATGCCTCCGTCCATCCCCGAGGATCATGGTGTGGGGCTGATTGCCAGCAAAGTGCCGTTGCGGTCTTCCGTCACCCACAGCACGCCGTTGGCAGCGGCCTTGATATCGGTTGGCGCACCCATCGGTTGCTTGCCATCGATATTCTTCCAGCCGGCCACCAACTCCTTGAAATTGCCCGTGGGCTCACCCTTGGCATCGAACGGCTGGAATACCAGCCGGTAGCCGTTGCTGCGGTAGCCGTGGAATGCCACCATCAGGCCATTGCGCCACGCAGCAGGGGCCTCTTTGGCATCGTAGAACGTCATGCCCAGCGGTGCCGCATGGCCCGGCCATAACCGCACCGGCTTGGTCATGGCCTTGCAATCCGCAGCGGGGAATTCCGGTGCGGCCACATTGTTGTCGTAGCAATACGGCCAGCCATAACGCCCGCCCTGCACCAGCTTGTTCAGTTCTTCGTGGGGCAGGTTGTCGTCATTCTTCAGGCCGGGGATTTTCTTGTTGATATAGTCGCGGCTGTTTTCACCTTGCCACAGCACGCCGGTTTTCGGGTGCACGGCCAGCGCCATGCTGTTGCGCAGGCCGCTGGAAAACACCGCGAAGGTCCATTTGCCATCCTGCTGCACGTATTTGCGTACCACGCCGTGCTCGATATCACCCGTGACATCGCTGCACGATTGCATCACCGGTTTGTCGGCGTCGATATGCCCATCGCAATTGTCGGTGGGGCCGCCGACATTCACGTACAGCTCACCCTGCTTGCCGAATACGAAGCTGTTGAGCGGATGACGGCCTTCCGTTGGGTGATCGTCGATCACCACCTGCGGGCTCGGGTTTGCCGCCTTCGGGTCGATGCGGATGATACGGTCATCCTCACCGATGTACACCTGCCCGCCCGGCCCCAGCTGCAGCCCGTGCGGGCGGTTCAGATTGCTCAGCACCACGCTGCTGGCGTATTGCTTGCCATCGTGGGTGAGCTTGAGCAAACGCCCCTTGCCGCGCGCCCAGCCGCCCATGTCGATCACCAGCACGCTGCCATCGCCCAGCGGCAGCACGCCACGTGGCATGCCCAGCCCGGTGGCGGCCAAGCCCACGCAAAAGCCTTTGGCTACCTTGAGGTTCAGCCGCGGCAAGCCGGCACATTCGCCCGCAGGCTGATATGGATCAGCCGCCTGGGCAGAAACAGACATCAGGGACAGTGCCAGCCCGGTCAGGCCGACTGCACACAGACTGCGCATCGCATTCACTCCGGTACGTAAAAAGGCGAGTGTAATGCGCGGTGCCTGTGACGGCCAGCAGGCAGGCGCATATCGGTTATGCAGTGGCCATCCGCTATTGCCCGTGGCGTTTCTCCAGCCGGCATTCATAGCTGAGTATGGTCTTGCCACCTGCATCCACGCTTTCGAGCTTCACGGTAAAGCCCCACAGTCGTGCCACGTGCTTGAGCACCTCGTGCACGCTGTTGGCCAGCGGGCGCCGGTTGTGCTGGAAGTGCCGCAAGGTCAGCATGCGGTCCCCACGAGTATTCACGTCATACACCTGGATATTGGGCTCGCGCGAGGCCAGATCGTACTGTGCGGACAGCATATGGCGGATTTCGCGGTAGCCGGTATCGTTATGGATGGCAGAGATCTTCAGCCGCGACTGGTAGTCGTCATCCAGAATCGAGAAAAAGCGGAAATCGCGGATCAGCTTGGGCGACAGGTACTGATTGATAAAGCTCTCGTCCTTGAAATTGCGCATCGCAAAATCCAGCGATTTGCGCCAGTCCTGCCCCACCAGCTCGGGGAACCAGATTTCGTCTTCTCTGGTGGGCTCGGTGCAGATGCGCTGGATATCGCGATACATGGCAAACCCCAGCGCATACGGGTTGATGCCATTGTAATACGGGCTATCGATACCCGGCTGCGCCACCACATTGGTGTGGCTATGCAGGAACTCCATCACCGCCGCATCGGTGATCAGGCCTTCGTCGTACATCTGGTTCATCAGCGTGTAGTGCCAGAAGGTGGCCCAACCTTCGTTCATCACCTGCGTTTGCCGTTGCGGATAGAAGTATTGCGCCACCTTGCGGATGATGCGCACCACCTCGCGCTGCCATGGCTCCAGCAGCGGCGCGTATTTCTCGATGAAGTACAGCAGGTTCTCCTGCGGTTCGGCCGGAAAACGCTGCGCTTCGCTCAGTTGCTCGCGTTCGTCCATCAGCTTGGGGATGGTGCGCCACAGCGTGTTCACCTGCGATTGCAGATACGCCTCGCGCTCGGCCTGGCGCGCGTGCTCCTTGTCCAGCGACAGCCGTTGCGGGCGCTTGTAGCGGTCCACGCCGTAGTTCATCAGCGCATGGCAGGAATCGAGCAACTCTTCAACGCGCTCTTCACCATAGCGGGCTTCGCATTCGGCAATATAGCCGCGTGCGAACACCAGGTAATCGATGATGGCATCGGCCTCGGTCCAGCTGCGGAACAGATAATTGCCCTTGAAGAAACTGTTATGCCCGAACGCTGCATGCGCAATCACCAGCGCCTGCATCGTCATGGTGTTTTCTTCCATCAGGTAGCTGATGCAGGGATTGGAGTTGATGACGATCTCGTACGCCAGCCCCATCGCCCCACGCTGATAGTTTTTCTGCGTGGACAGGAAGTGCTTGCCGTAGCTCCAGTGGTGGTACATCACCGGCATGCCGACCGATGCATACGCATCCATCATCTGCTCGGCAGAGATGATCTCCAGCTGGTTCGGGTAGGTATCGAGGCCATTCTCGGCCGCGATGCGGGCGATTTCATCGTAATAGCGCTGGATCAGGTCGAACGTCCATTCCGATCCGGTGGACAGTGGCGTACGCAACGGTGCGCCCGCAGCCGCATCCTTGCGTGTTTTCTCTCTGGTCTTCATTCACGCCCCCGCTCGTTCTTTTTTGAACAGATCCCGGAAAATCGGCCAGATGCTGCCGGCTTCCTTGATGCGCCGCATCGCAAAATGCTTGTGTTGCGCCGCCACCGTTTCATACTCGTACCAGAGGTTTTGCGGATCGCCCTGGGTGATCTCCACATAGGCGTAGTACTGCAGCAAGGGCAGCAGCTCGTTGCTGAGCAGATCGCGGCAGATGGGGGAATCCGAATCCCAATTATCGCCATCGCTGGCCTGCGCCACGTAGATGTTCCAGTCGCTGCTGGCATAGCGCTCGGTAATCACCTGCTTCACCAGCTTGAGCGCGCTCGATACCACGGTGCCGCCGGTATCGCGGGCGTGGAAGAACTCATCCTCGTTCACCTCGAATGCCTGCGTATGGTGGCGGATGAACACCAATTCGATCTTGTCGTACGCGCGGGTCAGAAACAGATAGAGCAGGATGAAAAAGCGCTTGGCGATGTCCTTTTTCTCTTCATCCATCGAACCGCTGACATCCATCACGCAAAACATCACTGCCTGCGTGGTCGGCATGGGGATGCGCACGCGGTTGGTGTACTTGAGGTCGAACGGATCCAGAAACGGAATGCTGGCCAGCCTGGCTTTCAGGTGGCGAATTTCCGCCTGCAGTGTGGCGACCTCGGGTGAATGCTCGTCCCGGCTTTCCAGCAGCTCGTCGAGCTGATCCTGCAAGGTATTGAGTGCCTCCATCGGCTGCGCAGACAACGCGATGCGCCGTCCCAGCGCCGAGCGCAGACTGCGCACCACGTGGATATTGGTAGGCGTGCCATCGCTGGTATAACCCGCGCGCACCTGCTTCATCAGCACGGTTTGCTGCAACTGGGTCTTGATCAGGTGCGGCAGTTCCAGGTCGTCGAAGAAGAAGTTGAGGAATTCCTCGCGGGACAGCTCGAATGCGAAGTCGTCCTCGCCATCCCCCCCGTTGCCCGCGCCGCCGTTGCCGCCACCGCCGCCGCCATCGGGCCGGTCGATTTCGTCACCACGCAGGTACTCGCGGTTGCCAGGATAAACCCGTTCGCTCACGCCGCCCTGCGCATGGCCGAATGTCGGCTCGTTCACATCCTTGACCGGGATGGAAACCTTTTCGCCCTTTTCGATATCGGTGATCGATCTATCTTTCACCGCGCGCGCAACCGCTTCCTTGATCTGCCCCTTGAAGCGGCGCAGGAAGCGTTCACGGTTGACTGCGGATTTGTTCTTGCCGTTCAGACGCCGGTCTATCAAATGGAACATGTCGCCCCCGTGCGGTTGCAGACGCAAGCTGCCGGGCAGTCTGCACACTGCCCCGGCATTACTTGCCCCTCACGCATTACGATGACTTGCGTACCCGCAGATACCATTCGCACAACAAGCGGACCTGTTTGGCCGTATAGCCCTTGGTGACCATGCGGTTGACGAAGTCCTCGTGCTTTTTCAGCTCATCCGCGCTGGCCTTGGCGTTGAAGGAAATCACTGGCAGCAGCTCTTCGGTATTCGAGAACATCTTCTTCTCGATCACCATGCGCAGCTTTTCGTAACTGGTCCAGGCCGGGTTCTTGCCGCTGTTGCTGGCCCGCGCGCGCAACACGAAATTGACGATTTCGTTGCGGAAATCCTTGGGGTTGGAAATCCCCGCCGGTTTCTCGATTTTTTCCAG
Organism: Andreprevotia sp. IGB-42; assembly: GCF_009848685.1. Lineage (GTDB taxonomy): Bacteria > Pseudomonadota > Gammaproteobacteria > Burkholderiales > Chitinibacteraceae > Andreprevotia. The sequence continues at coordinate 65,372 of NZ_WXTX01000006.1, read as the reverse complement.
CTCGTTGTTGAGCGCATTGCGATCAAAACTCTCGCCGGTATCCGGATCGCGGTATTCCGAATCCTGTATCCAGTAATCGGCAAAGGTCACATAGCGATCAAAAATGTTCTGGCCATATTCGGAATAGCTTTCCAGGTAGGCCGTCTGGATTTCCTTGCCGATGAACTCCACATACTTGGGCGCCAGGTATTCTTTCAGGTACGCGATGTAGCGCTGCTCGGTTTCCGGCGGGAACTGTTCGCGCTCTACCTGCTGTTCCAGCACGTACAGCAAGTGCACCGGGTTGGCAGCCACTTCCTGATGATCGAAGTTGAACACCTTGGAGAGTATCTTGAACGCAAAGCGGGTCGACAGCCCGCTCATGCCCTCGTCCACGCCGGCAAAGTCGCGGTATTCCTGCATCGACTTGGCCTTGGGGTCCACGTCCTTGAGGTTTTCACCGTCGTACACCTGCATCTTCGAATACAGGCTGGAGTTTTCCGGGTCTTTCAGCCGCGATAGCGTCGCAAACTGCGCCATCATCTTCAGCGTGCCGGGTGCGCATGGCGCACTGTTCAGCGAAGAATTGCGCAGCAGCTTGTCGTAGATGCGGGTTTCCTCGGTTACGCGCAGGCAATACGGCACCTTCACGATATAGATACGGTCGAGGAAGGCTTCGTTGTTCTTGTTGTTGCGGAACTGCTTCCATTCCGATTCGTTGCTGTGGGCCAGGATGATGCCTTCGAACGGAATCGCCCCGAAGCCCTCGGTACCCTTGTAATTGCCTTCCTGCGTGGCAGTCAGCAACGGGTGCAGCACCTTGATCGGCGCCTTGAACATTTCCACGAATTCCAGCAAGCCCTGGTTGGCCAGGCACAACCCGCCGGAATAGCTGTATGCATCCGGGTCATCCTGTGCGTATTTCTCCAACTTGCGGATATCCACCTTGCCCACCAGAGAGCTGATGTCCTGGTTGTTTTCATCCCCCGGCTCGGTCTTGGCAATGGCGATCTGCCGTAAAACCGACGGATAGCGCTTCACCACGCGGAACTGGTTGATATCGCCGCCAAACTCATGCAACCGCTTCACAGCCCATGGGCTGGGGATGGATTTGAGGTAGCGGCGGGCAATGCCGTACTCCTCCTCAAGGATGGGGCCGTCTTCTTCTTCGTTGAAGAGACCCAGCGGCGATTCGTGCACCGGGCTGCCCTTGATGCAATAGAACGGCACCCGTTCCATCAGCTCCTTGAGCTTTTCGGCAATCGACGATTTGCCACCGCCCACCGGGCCCAGCAAATAGAGGATCTGCTTCTTTTCTTCCAGCCCCTGTGCAGCATGGCGGAAGTAGGAAACCACCTGCTCGATCACCTCCTCCATGCCGTAAAACTCGCGGAAGGCGGGATAGATGCGGATGATCTTGTTCTGGAAAATGCGTGAAGCGCGCGAATCGAGCCGGGTGTCGATCGACTCCGGCTCGCCGATCGCCGTCAACATCCGCTCGGAGGCAGTTGCGTACGCCCCCGGATCCTGTTTGCACAGCGCAAGGTATTCCTTGAGCGTGAGTTCCTCCTCCCGGGTACGTTCGTACCGTGAAGCGAAGTTATCGAAGATGTCCATGAACGGCCTCCCCAGAACGCTGCCTGTCGGTTAGGCAAAAGGAAACGGAAAAGTTCGATTGCCTGCTCTTGTTATAGCGCTATCTGGATGAGTCTCGCCGTGCCGATTGCAATCAGTAACACACCGCTTGCCCGCCGCACCCACAGCTGGCGCAGCCACCCCAACAGCCAGCCGGACGCAGCGCCGATCAGCAGCAGATTGGGTAAGGTCCCGATTCCAAACAATAAAAGGATGGCAGCCCCTTTCACGGGCGATGCACTAGCCAGTGCGGACAGGCTCGCGGTATAGACCAGGCCGCACGGCAGCCAACCCCAAAAAATACCGACCGCCACGCTTTGCGGCCAGTTGCGTATCGGCAACAACCTGCGCATCAGCGGCTGCACCCGTCGCCACACCGGCACGCCGATTTTCTCGATCCGGGCAAGCAGCCGCGACCAGCCGGCAACATACAAACCCATCACGATGAGCAGCAGCTGTGCCAGCACATACAGCACCATCTTCAATGACTGCAGCGACAGCAGCGTGGCCAGCGACCCCAGGCCACCCACGATGGCGCCCACCAGCATGTAGCCGAGCAGGCGGCCCAGGTTGAAGCCCAACAGGTAGCGCCAGCGGGGGCCGGGCGGCAGTTGCATGGAAAACGCCGTCACCACGCCGCCACACATGCCAAGGCAATGCCCGCCGCCCAGCAGGCCGGCCAGAAACAGTGCGGTCAGATCGAATTCAAACAAGGCAGGTCCGTTCAAAGCGCCAGAGGCGGATCAATGCAGGCGAATAAGCCGGAGAGGTTACCAGAAGGGTACTGCGCCGGCAGCCAGCCAGCGGTAACGTGCTATGGCTATGCCGCATTGTCGCACCGCGAAATGGGGGTAATGACAAATCGGCATTACCATGCCGCCACGGGTACGCTGAACAGCCGGCCCACCATGGCCCGTGGTGCAGTGTGCCGGGCATGGTTCACCGCGGGCATGCACGGCGTAAAGGCAATAAATCCGCTGTACGAGAACCCCGCCGCCGGAGCAGAGCTTGTATGATGGATCAATGATCGGATATCGGGCATGCGGCAACCGCCATGCACCGATTGTGCACATTGCAGTATGGCCCAGCCCTGAAACAGACGTGAATTGACATGCTCTCCCCCATTCCAGTCCATGACATCAGCCTTCCCCACCTGCGCCACGCGTGCTCCAACTGCAGCCTGCGCGAACTCTGCCTGCCGGCCGGGTTGACGGCAGAAGACATGCATGCGGTTGAAAAGCTGGTTACGCAAGGCCGGCCGGTAAAACGGGGCGAAGCGCTGTATCGCGCTGGCGAGCCCTTCAAGGCACTCTACGCGGTGCGGCTGGGCTTTCTCAAAACCAGCGTGATCTCGCCCGACGGGCGTGAACAGGTTACCGGCTTCCACATGAGTGGCGACTTGATGGGCATGGATGCCATCAGCGCCGATCTGCATGCCTGCGATGCCATTGCGCTGGAAGACAGCGAAGTATGCGAATTGCCGTTTACCGAAATGGAAACGCTGTCGCGGCAGATACCCGCTTTACAGCACCATTTCTACAAGGTGATGAGCCGCGAGATCGTGCGCGATCATGGCGTGATGCTGCTATTGGGCAACATGAAGGCGGAAGAACGCGTGGCGGCGTTTCTGCTCAGCCTGTCCACGCGCTTCCAACTGCGCGGCTACTCCAGCACCGGCTTCAACCTGCGCATGACGCGGGAGGAAATCGGCAGCTACTTGGGCCTGAAACTGGAAACCGTCAGCCGTACCCTGTCGAAATTCCAGGAGCAGGGTTTGATCAAGGTACATAACCGGCTCATCGAATTGCTGGACCTTGCTGCACTGCGGCAAATCATCAGCAACGAGCAGGGTGGCTGATGACGCCCCCGGCCATCGTCGTTGTTGCCCCTGCCGAGCTGGTGCCGGCGTTGCAGCACAGCCTGGCCAGGTTCCACGACTGGCCTCTGGTGTGGGAATCCGCGACCACCATACAGCCGGCCGACATCGACGATGCACTTTACCTGTGGATCAACCCCGGTCTGGATGATTTCTTTGCGCGCGATGCGCAAGGCCTGCAAGGCGTTGACCTGATGCTGGCGGGAGAGCCCGCGCTGGCATCGCAACTGGGCTGGATCATTGCCGCAGGCGGCACGCTGTCCAACCTCAACACCCTGGCACCGCTGATCGACGCGCTATCCCCGTCAGCGCCGTGGGCATGGCTGCACGCTGGCGGCCCGGGTGCGGGCGCATTTGCCGCCACGCTGTACCAGCGCTGGCAGCGGCAGCAACAGGCGGTGCTGGAATGGCTGGCCAGCGATGGCCAGCTGCCGCAGATGCCTCAGGCAATGCAGCACTTCAATCCCGCCAGTTGGCTGGCACTCGCGCAAACGCAGTTGATGGGCATACAGGCCGATGCACAAAGCTACGCCGATTGGGCAGATGCACGCGAGTTCACCAGCTACCACGCCAGCAAACCTGATTGGCCTGCGGTGTTTCCCGGCCTTGCCACACTGACCTCGCATGCAGAACCTGCATTGCAACTGGCCAGATTGTTGCTGGCACTGCCCCTGCTGCCGAACGCAGGCCAGACTGACCCGTTGTAGCCATCTGCAAGCATGTGGCGCGGCATGGATGCCGGACGAACTGCACCACGTAAAAACGGCCTCTTGCGAGGCCGTTTCTTCAAACTTCTTCAGCGCAGTGCTTCCAGCCGGGCGTTGCCCGGCCGGCACACTGGCAATCAGGCAGCAGTCTGGCTGCGCGATGCGGCCTTGGCGGTCTGCTCGACGGTGTTCACTGCAGCATCGGTGAAGTCGGTAACGATTTTCTTGGTCGACTTGCTGGCGGCATCGTAGGCATTGGTAGCCGATTCAACCGCATTGCGCAGCACGGTCACTGCAGCGCCGGCACCTGTCGGGGCCGAAGCAACAGCCTTGTCCAGAGCGGCAACCACGTTCTGGTTGAACGATAGCACCTGTTCTTCCACCAACTGGTTCAGCTCGTGCTGGGTGGCGCTGGCGGTATCGAATACATTGCGGGCAACAACCAGCGACTTTTCAACCGCTGGCTGGGCCAGTTGGCGTTGCAGTGCAACCAGACCGTTCACGTCCTTGACTTGCGACAACGCACGGGCGGTCTCTGCATTTTCGCTCAGCAGATCACGGGCAATACTCAGTTGCAGATTGACCAGACGTTCCACGCCGCCCAGCGCGATATTGGTCAGGCGGAGCGACTTTTCGAGATTAGCTTGCTGAATTTCGGCAAATTGGGCGAACTGATTCGTGAAAGACATGGGTGGTTCTCCTTTTGTGCATTGCACCAATAGAGCCATTTTCTGCATCACCCACTGTGCTGTCAAGGCATTTTTGTTGCGTCGCACAAAAACAACGCCTACCCTGCAACAACCCATCCGGCGGGCAACAAAAAAGGCGACCGAAGCCGCCTTTCAATGCGTGTTGCCAGCCAGGCGTTAATTACGCCTTCACATCCACATTCCTGCCCAGGTTGGCCGGATTGTTGTACTGCGGCTGTGGTACCGACTGCAACAGCGTGGCAGCAGTCTGCGCTTGCAGGTCAAGCGACTTGCGCAGCACGGCAGTGCTTGCGGTTGCCTGAACGCCTGTTGCGCTGCTGGCTGCGTTGACGAGCGAGGTAGTTGCATCCATAAGTAGCTCCTGAATTACACCTTGAGCTTACGCCCTCCGCACACGAAGAACAAGTGCAGAACCGACACGCGGCCCCTGCCCGCGCGCCGATGGTAAAATGACCGGATGAAACAGCCTGCCTTCGTACATCTCCGCCTGCATTCCGAATTCTCCGTGACCGATGGCATCGTCCGCCTTGACGATGCGGTCAAACACGCAAAAAAACTGGCCATGCCTGCCATTGCCACCACCGACCTGATGAACCTGTTCGGCATGGTCAAGCTCTACAAGGCTTGCCGCAGCAACGGCATCAAGCCCATCGTGGGCATCGATGCGTGGATAGAAAACGAGGAAGACCGCGACAAGCCCTTCCGCATCCTGTTGCTGGCGAAAAACCGCGGCGGCTACGGCCGGCTGTGCGAGCTGCTGACGCTGGCATTCCGCACCAACCAGTATCGTGACCGGGCCGAAATCAAGAAGGAATGGATCGCCAGCGGCGACAATAGCGGGCTGATCTGCCTGTCCGGCGCACATCTGGGTGAACCCGGCCTTGCCATACTCAACGGCAACTACGAGGCAGCGCTGGCTGCGGCCCGCTGGTGGTCCGATCAGTTTGCCGGCAATTTCTACCTGGAACTGCAACGCGCCGGCAAGCCCGAGCATGAAACATCGGTACAGGGGCACCTGGATCTCGCATCCGATCTGGACCTGCCGGCAGTGGCCACGCACCCGATCCAGTTCATGGCACCGGATGACTTCAAGGCGCACGAAGCGCGCGTCTGCATTGCCGAAGGCTACGTAGTCAGCGACAAGCGCCGGCCGCGCACGTTTACCGAAGAACAATACTTCAAGACGCCGGATGACATGGCGGCGTTGTTCCACGATCTGCCGCAGGCGCTGGAAAACAGCGTGCACATTGCCGAGCGCTGCAATCTCTCGGTGGTGCTGGGCAAGAACTACCTGCCGGATTTCCCCACGCCGGACGGCATGACGCTGGACGACTACCTGGTGCACCTGGCCAAGGAAGGGCTGGAACAGCGGCTGGCGCTGCTGTACCCGGATCAGGAACAGCGCGATGCCGAACGCCCGCGCTATCTGGACCGGCTCAAGTTCGAGACCGACACCATCATCCAGATGGGCTTTCCAGGTTACTTCCTGATCGTGGCGGACTTCATCGTCTGGGCCAAGCACAATGGCTGCCCGGTAGGGCCGGGCCGGGGTTCCGGCGCCGGCTCGCTGGTGGCATACAGCTTGGGCATTACCGATATCGACCCCACCGCGTATGCCTTGCTGTTCGAGCGTTTCCTGAACCCGGAACGGGTATCGATGCCCGACTTCGATATCGACTTCTGCCAGGACAACCGCTGGCGCGTGATCGAATACGTGCGCGAGAAGTATGGCGCGGAGGCGGTCAGCCAGATTGCCACCTTCGGTACCATGGCCGCCAAGGCGGTGGTACGGGACGTCGGCCGCGTGCTCGATCTGCCCTATATGTTCTGCGATGGCGTATCCAAGCTGATCCCGGCCGCACCGGGCAAGCAATACTCGCTCGACGATGCGGTGGAAATGGTACCGGAACTGGCCGAACGGCTGGAGCGGGAAGACGAATTGAAAGAGCTGTGGGAGCTGGCCCTCAAGCTGGAGGGCCTGACCCGCAACATCGGCATGCACGCGGGGGGCGTGTTGATCGCCCCTGGCCAGATTACCGACTTCTGCCCGGTGTACCAGGCCAGCGGCGCCGAGTCCAGCCCGGTATCCATGCTGGACAAGGATGACGTCGAGCAGATCGGCCTGGTGAAGTTCGACTTTCTGGGCCTGCGCAACCTGACCATCATCGAGCTGGCACTGCAGTACATCGAGAAGCAGACCGGCCAGAAGCTTGATCTGATGAGCCTGGGTTTCGAAGACCAGGCGGCGTACCAGGTATTCCGCGATGCCAACACGACTGCGGTATTCCAGGTTGAATCGGACGGCATGAAACGGCTGCTGGAAAAACTGCAGCCCGACCGTTTCGAAGACATCATTGCGGTGCTGGCGTTGTACCGCCCGGGGCCGCTGGGCTCGGGCATGGTGGATTCGTTCATCAACCGCAAAAAGGGTATCGAGCAGCCCGATTACTTCCACCCCGACCTGGAAGCCTGCCTGGAGCCGACCTACGGCGTGATCGTGTACCAGGAACAGGTGATGCAGATTTCGCAGATCATCGGCGGTTACACGCTGGGTGGTGCGGACATGCTGCGCCGTGCGATGGGCAAGAAAAAGGCCGAGGAAATGGCCGAGCACCGCGGCAAGATTGCCGAAGGTGCGGCCGCCAAGGGTTACGACCCCAAGCTGGCGGAAATGCTGTTCGACCTGATGGCCAAGTTTGCCGAGTACGGCTTCAACAAATCGCACACCGCTGCGTACGCGGTGGTGTCCTACCACACCGCATGGCTGAAGGCGCACTACCCGGCTGCGTTCATGGCCGCCACCATGTCGTCTGAACTGGACAACACCGACCAGCTCAAGGTGTTCTACGACGACTGCGTGGAAAAGAACAAACTCAAGATGCTGCCGCCGGACGTCAACGAAGGCTTCTACCGCTTCGTACCGGTGGGCACGCGGGAAATCCGCTATGCGCTGGGTGCGGTGAAAGGCGTGGGCGAAGGCGCGGTAGACATGATCGTACGCGAGCGCACCGAAAACGGCCCGTTCCGCGACATTTTCGATTTCTGCCGCCGCACCGACAAGAAGGAAGTGAACAAGCGCGTGATCGAAGCGCTGATCCGTGCCGGTGCGTTCGACAGCATCAGCGATCACCGCGCGCAACTGCTGGCCAACGTAGGCCAGGCGATGCAACTGGCGGAAACCGAAGCGGCCAATGCCGACCAGGGCTCGCTGTTCGACGTATTCGAAGCCACCGCGATGCCCAGCATTGCCGAAATTGCCGTGCCGCGCTGGGATGACAAGGTGAAACTGGCGGAAGAGAAAACCGCCGTCGGCTATTACCTGTCCGGCCACCCGTTCGACGCACACGCCAAGGGCATCCGCAATTTCATCAAGACACGGCTCGATCAGTTGCAGCCGAAGAAAGAACTGCAATACATCGCCGGCATCGTCGGCATGATGCGGGTGAAAAACGGCGAGCGGGGCCGCATGGCGTTCGTGCAGCTTGACGATGGTCGCGGCAAGCTCGAAGTCACCATGTACAGCGAAGTGTTCGAGGCCAACCGCGGCAAGCTCAAAGACGATGCGCTGCTGGTGATCGCCGGCAAGGTATCGGAAGACCGCTTCAATGGCGGCGTGCGCGTGATTGCCGATGCGGTGATGGACGTGGCAGAGGCACGCAGCCAGTTTGCCCGGGCGCTTACCCTGCAGATCAACGGCAATGCCGATGCCGACAAGCTAAGGCAACTACTGACGCCGCACAGTGGCGGCGTGTGTGCGGTGGAAATCGCTTACCAGCGCGACGGCGCCGCCTGCCAGCTGCAGTTGGGGCTGGACTGGCGGGTGACGCTGGACGAGGACATGGTCGCCGGCTTGCGTGGCTGGCTGGGTGACGAGGCAGTCAGCGTGCGTTTCTAGCCCTTCAGCAAGGCCGCCTCCGGGCGGCCTTGTGCATTTTTGCGGTGCAGCAACCTTCTTTCCACTATGGTATCCAATACGATGTTGCGCTTACAGCGCTTGAAACATCGCCTCTAGGCGTTTCTCTCATCGGGCAAATCCCTGACTTGCTTCCCCCCTGAGCCGGGTCCAGCATGAATCAGGCACCAGCGCAGCACGCACCGAATTCCATCCGCAATCAAGGCCCAAGCACCGCCATGGACGAAGAACTTAAAAAGAAAGCCCTCGACTACCACCGCTATCCACGCCCCGGCAAAATCCAGGTATCACCAACCAAAGGACTATCGAGCCAGCGCGAACTGGCGCTCGCCTATTCGCCGGGCGTTGCCTATGCATGCATGGCCATCGTTGAAGACCCGGCCGAAGCACGCAACATGACCGCACGCGGCAATCTGGTGGCAGTCATCACTAACGGCACCGCAGTGTTGGGCCTGGGTGATATCGGCCCGCTGGCCGGCAAGCCGGTGATGGAAGGCAAAGGCGTGCTGTTCAAGAAATTTGCCGGTATCGACGTTTTCGATATCGAACTGGAACAGAAAGATCCGGACAAGCTGGTGGAGGCCATCGCGGCGATGGAGCCGACTTTCGGCGGCATCAACCTGGAAGACATCAAGGCGCCCGAATGCTTCTACGTGGAAAAGAAGCTGCGCGAGCGGATGAAGATCCCGGTATTCCATGATGACCAGCATGGCACTGCAATCATCGTCGGTGCGGCAATCAAGAATGGTTTACGCCTGGTTCACAAAGACATCAAGCAGGTCAAGCTGGTAGCCAGCGGCGCGGGTGCTGCAGCCATTGCCTGCCTGGATCTGCTCGTGTCGCTCGGCGTGCAGCCCGAAAACATCATCGTCTGTGATTCCAAGGGCGTCATTCACAGCGAGCGCACCAATCTGGATGAAACCAAGCAACGTTATGCGCGCGACACGCCGCTGCGCAGCCTGAACGAAGCGCTATTGAACGCGGATGTGTTCCTGGGCTTGTCTGGCGCGGGGCTGGTATCACCCAAGATGGTGCAAAGCATGGCCAGCAAGCCGCTGATCCTGGCACTGGCCAACCCGGATCCGGAAATCACCCCGCCGGATGCCAAGGCGGCGCGGCCGGATGCCATCGTCTGTACCGGGCGTTCGGACTTTCCCAACCAGGTGAACAACGTGCTGTGTTTTCCGTTCATGTTCCGCGGCGCGCTGGATGTGGGTGCAACCACAATCACGGAAAGCATGAAGCATGCAGCCGTGGACGCCATTGCCGAGCTTGCCCACGCCGAGCAATCGGACGTGGTAGCCGATACCTATGTGGGCCAGGAGTTGACCTTTGGCCCCGACTACCTGATACCCAAGCCATTTGATCCGCGGCTGATCATCAAGATCGCCCCGGCCGTGGCGCGCGCAGCGATGGAAGCCGGTGTGGCCAGCCGCCCGATCGAGGACTTCGGAGCCTATATCGAGGACCTGACGCAGTTTGTTTACAAATCCAACCTGTTCATGCGCCCGGTGTTTTCCGCCGCGCGCAAAGCCAGGAAGCGCGTGGTGTTCTGCGAAGGCGAAGAATTCCGTGTACTGCACGCAGCGCAGGAGGTGGTCGACTTGGGGCTGTGCTTCCCCATCCTGATCGGCCGGCCCAAGGTGATCCAGAGCCGCATTGCCAAGCTGGGCCTGCGTATCAAGCCAGGCCAGGATTTCGAGGTCTGCAACCCGGAAAGTGATCCACGCTACCGCGAATACTGGATGCAGTACCACCAGTTGATGATGCGCCGCGGCGTCTCTGAGGAGCTGGCGCGTACCGAACTGCGTACCAAGATGACGCTGATCGGCGCCATCATGGTCAAGCGTGGTGAAGCAGACGCATTGATCTGCGGCACGCACGGCCAGTATCACCGCCATCACTGGTATATCCAGAACGTGCTGGGCGAGCCGGGCAAGACCACGGCAGCGATGAACGCGCTGCTGCTGCCCACCGGCAACATCTTCATTACCGATACCTATGTGAACCAGGATCCATGCCCGGAGCAACTGGCCGAGATCACGCTGATGGCGGCGGAAACCGTGCGCAAGTTCGGTATCCAGCCCAAGGTGGCGCTGCTTTCACACTCCAGTTTCGGCAGTGTGGACAGTCCGTCTGCACGCAAGATGCAGGCCACGCTGGCCATGGTGCGCAAGCTGGCACCGGATCTGGAAGTCGACGGTGAAATGCATGGTGACTCCGCACTTTCGGCTGAAATACGCCAGCAGGTGTTCCCGGAATCCACGCTCAAGGGTGAAGCCAACCTGCTGATCATGCCCAATCTGGATGCGGCCAACATTTCGTTCAACTTGCTGAAGATGACCTCCGGGGACGGGCTGACCATCGGCCCCATCCTGCTGGGTATTAGCGCACCCGCGCATATCCTCACACCCACCGCATCGGTAAGGCGGCTGGTGAACATGGCCGCATTGGCCGCAGTGGAAGCAGCCACGCAGCAGCGCTGACGCAACCTGCGCTTGCTTCGTGCACGTCAAGCGCAATACTGAAGACGGCCGGGCTTGCCCGGCTGTTTCATTTGCGCTGCTACAATCAGCCCAACTCACGGAGAACCATCATGGCCGATGCCCCCACCGATCCGTTCGCTTTTTTCGCCCAGTTCATGAAGCCGGGCAGCGGCACACCCAACCCGTTCATGCCGCCGCTGACCGCAGAAGAAATCGATCGCAAGATCGCCGAGCTGAGAACTGTCGAGCAATGGCTACAAATGCAGGTAGGCATGCTGCAGATGACGGTGCAGACGCTGGAACTGCAGAAGGCCGGGCTGGCTGCGTTCAAACAGGGGCTGGACCCCAAGCAAGGCGGTGGTGAATGAAGCGGCTTGTTGTTGCGGTAGCGGCACTGCTGGCATTAACAGCGTGTACCACCCCGCCAGCGCAGGTGGTGGGGAAGCCGGGTGAGCCCAAAACCGTGCCCCGCTATACGCAAACGGACTGGAATGCGCTACCCATGGTCAGCGATGCAGACTGGCTGGCCGGCTTCAACGCCTGGCTAAAAGGTTGCGGTGTGCTGGGCAAGCAGCCGCGCTGGGCCAGCGTGTGCACGGATGCAAAAAAACTGCCGCAAGATACCGCCAGCGCGCGCGCCTTCATGCAGCAGCGGCTGGTACCGCTAACGCTGCGCAACCCGGATGGTACCGATCAAGGCTTGATCACCGGTTATTACGAACCGGTCTATCCGGGCTCCCTCACCCGCACGGCCAGCGCCACGGTGCCGGTGTATGGCGTGCCGCCGGACCTGATTACCGTCGAGCTGGGCAGCCTCTACCCGGAGCTGCAGGGCAAGCGCGTGCGCGGCCGGCTGGAAGGGAAAAAACTGCTGCCCTACCCCAGCGCGGCAGAGATCGGCAACGCTGGCCTGAATGCACCGATGCTGGCCTGGCTGGAAAGCCCGATGGATCTGCAATTCCTGCAAATACAAGGTTCGGGCCGCGTCAAACTGGCGGACGGCAGCGAATTGCGGCTGGGTTACGCGGATCAGAACGGCCATCCATACAGTGCGATCGGCAAATGGCTGATCGCGCAGAACGAACTCAAGGCTGCCGAGGTGAGCATGCAAAGCATCCGTGCGTGGGCCGAGGCCCACCCGGCTCGCATGCCGGAGCTGCTGGCCAGCAACCCCAGCTACGTGTTTTTCCGCACCCTGCCGGCCAGCAATGATGGCCCGCCGGGCTCCATGGGCGTGCCGCTCACGCCCGGCTACAGCCTGGCGGTGGACTTGAAGCATGTGCCCGCCGGCAGCCCGGTATTGATCGGCACCACCACACCGGACGGCGCAACGCTCAACCGGCTGGCCGCAGCGCAGGATACCGGTGGCGCCATCACCGGCCAGGTGCGCGCCGACTTCTTCTTCGGCAAGGGCAATGCCGCCGGCGAACTTGCCGGCAAGATGAAGCAGCGCGGCAAGCTGTGGCTGTTGTGGCCCAAGGGCGAAGCACTGCCAGGTGCACAATAAGCATCAATTGACTGCCAAATTGGCGGGGCTGGTTGACCTGGCTTCGCCAATTCGGCAAAAATAGCCGTTACTTCCCCAATCAAAAGCGTTTTCTGACCATCATGGCGTTTCACTCCAAAGAAATCTGGCTCGAATGGCGATGGCGTCGCTGGTAACCCATACCGCAGCCTGACCTTTTCGCATTGACCACGTTTTTGGAGTCACCATGATCTCGCGCGACGAATTCGCCGCCCTGGCACAGCAGGGCTATAACCGCGTTCCGCTCATTCTCGAGCTGTTTGCGGACCTCGATACCCCCCTTTCCGTTTACCTGAAGCTGGCCAACCGCCCGTATTCCTATCTGCTGGAATCGGTCGTCGGTGGCGAGCGCTTCGGTCGCTACTCGTTCATCGGCCTGCCGGCCCGCACCCGTCTCAAGGTGGTTGGCCAGCACACCGAAGTGATCCACGACGATCAGGTGATCGAGCGCAGCGATGCCAACCCGCTCGACTTCATCGCCGCGTTCCAGGCCCGTTACAAGGCACCGCCCAATACCGGCCTGCCGCGCTTCCTGGGCGGTCTGGTCGGCTATTTCGGCTATGAAACCATCGGCTATATCGAGAAAAAGCTGGCTGGCAGCCACAAGCCGGACCCGATCGGCGCACCGGATATCCAGTTGCTGCTGTCCGAGGAAATCGTTGTCGTCGACAACCTGTCCGGCAAGCTTTACCTGGTGGTGTATGCCGACCCGACCGCAGACAATGCCTATGGCCAGGCGGAAGAGCGGCTGTTTGCATTGCGCATGAAGCTGCGCGAGCCGGCGGCGCTGCCGTTGCAGGGGCCAGCCGAAACGGTCGGCACGCCGACATCCGAATTTGGCGAGCAGGCATTCAAGGAAGCAGTGCTCAAATCCAAGGATTACATCCGCGATGGCGATGTGATGCAGGTGGTGCTGTCGCAACGCATGTCGGCACCGTTCACCGAATCGCCGTTGTCGTTGTACCGCGCGCTGCGCAGCATCAATCCGTCGCCGTACATGTTCTTCTATCATTTCGGCGATATGCATATCGTCGGCGCCTCGCCGGAAATCCTGGTGCGGCTGGAAGGCGAAACCGTGACGGTGCGGCCGATTGCCGGCACCCGCCCGCGCGGCAAGACGCGCGAGCTGGATGAAGCATTGGCAGTGGAATTGCTGGCCGATGAAAAAGAAATTGCCGAGCACGTGATGCTGATCGATCTGGGCCGCAATGATGCGGGCCGTGTGTCCACCACCGGCTCGGTCAAGCTGGTCGACCGCATGACCATCGAGCGCTATTCGCATGTGATGCACATCGTTTCCAGCGTGGAAGGGCAGTTGCGCCCGGGGCAAAGCGCCATCGACGTGCTGAAGGCCACCTTCCCGGCCGGAACGGTATCGGGCGCGCCCAAAGTGCGCGCGATGGAAATCATCGACGAGCTGGAGCCGACCAAGCGCGGCGTGTATTCCGGCGCGGTGGGCTACCTGGGCTTCAATGGCGACATGGACGTGGCCATTGCACTGCGCACCGCAGTGGTGAAGAACAACACTTTATATATGCAAGCAGGTGCCGGCATCGTTGCCGATTCGGTACCGGAAAGCGAATGGCAGGAAACCCTGAACAAAGCCCGCGCCGTGCTGCGCGCCGCCGAACTGGTTCAAGCCGGTCTGGATTGAGCGGCCACAGGCCCGCCCTTTCAGACAGACACAAGGAAAACTGCCATGCTTTTGATGATCGACAATTTCGACTCCTTTACTTATAACCTCGTCCAGTATTTCGGTGAGCTGGGCCAGGACGTGCACGTGTATCGCAACGACGAGATCACGCTGGAGCAGATCGGGGCACTCAAGCCCAAGTATCTGGTGGTGTCCCCCGGCCCGTGTTCGCCCAACGAAGCGGGTATTTCGGTTGCGGCCATCCAGCACTTTGCCGGCAAGCTGCCGATTCTTGGCGTTTGCCTTGGCCACCAGGCCATTGGCCAGGCATTCGGCGGCAAGATCGTGCATGCGCAGACGCTGATGCATGGCAAGGTATCGCCGATCGAGCATACCGGCGTGGGCGTATTCAAGGATCTGCCCTCCCCGTTCACGGTGACCCGCTATCACTCGCTGGCGATCGAGCGCGCCAGCAAGCCCGATGGCCTGGAAGTCACCGCGTGGACGGCGGATGGCGAGATCATGGGCGTGCGCCACAAGACGCTGCCGATCGAGGGCGTGCAATTCCACCCCGAATCGATCCTGACCGAGCACGGCCACCAGATGCTCGACAATTTCCTCAAAGAATTCGCCTGATTGCTGCAAAGCGCCGGTTCGCCCGGCGCTTTTGTTTGGAGCTAGCCCATGATTACCATCCAGACAGCCCTTAACCGGCTGATCGACAACAACGAATTGTTCTACGACGAAATGCTGCACCTGATGCGGCAGATCATGTCCGGCGAAATGACGCCGGTGCAGACCGCGGCACTGCTGATGGGCCTGCGCACCAAGGTGGAAAGCGTATCGGAAATTGCTGCATCGGCGACGGTGATGCGCGAGTTTTCCACCAAGGTGCATGTGCAGGATCGCAGCTATCTGGTGGACACCTGCGGTACCGGCGGCGATGGCGCGCATACCTTCAATATCTCCACCTGTTCAGCCTTCGTGGCGGCAGCGGCCGGCGTGAAGGTGGCCAAGCATGGCGGCCGCTCGGTATCGTCCAGCTCCGGCAGCGCGGATGTACTGGAAGCACTGGGCGTGAACCTCAACCTCAGCCCGGAGCAGGCTGGTGCATGCATCGATGAAATCGGCCTCGGCTTCATGTTTGCGGTGAATCACCACCCGGCAATGAAATACGTAGCCCCCATCCGCCGCGAACTGGGCGTGCGTACCATCTTCAATATCCTCGGCCCGCTGACCAACCCGGCCAGCGCGGAAAACCAGGTGATGGGCGTGTTCCACCCTGATCTGGTGGGCATCCAGGCCCGCGTGCTGCGCCAGTTGGGCAGCAAGCATGTGCTGATCGTGCACGGCAAGGATGGCCTGGATGAAATCAGCCTGATGGACAAAACCCTGGTGGCCGAGCTCAAGGACGGCGAGATCAACGAATACGAGATCGACCCGCGCGATCTGGGCTTCGAGTTCTGCGATATCAAGGCATTGCATGCCGGCAGTGCCGCAGAATCGAAAGCCATCATCGAAGCCGTGCTGGCGGGCGCCGCCGGCCCGTGCCGCGATATCGTGCTGCTCAATGCCGGTGCGGCCATCTATGCCGCCAACAAGGCCGTGAGCCTGGAAGACGGCATCAATGCCGCGCACGAAGCGCTGGCCAGCGGTGCCGCGCGCGCCAAGCTGGATGCGCTGGTCCGATTCACCCAACAGTTTGCGAAATGACCATGTCCGACATCCTCAAGAAAATCTGGGCCACCAAGCGTGAAGAAGTAGCAGTAGCGAAAAAGGCACTGCCGCTGGCCGAAGTACGCGCCCAGGCAGAAGCCAATAGCGATCTGCGTGATTTTGTTGGCGCCATCCGCGCCAGGCACGCAGCACAGCAAGCAGGCGTGATTGCCGAGATCAAGAAAGCCAGCCCCTCCAAGGGCGTGATCCGCGCGGATTTCAACCCGGCCGAGCATGCAGCTGACTATGCGGCGCATGGCGCAGCCTGCCTCTCCGTCCTGACCGATGTACAGTATTTCCAGGGCCACGAGGCCTACCTGAAAGCCGCCCGCGCAGCGTGCGCGCTGCCGGTACTGCGCAAGGACTTCATGGTTGATGAGTACCAGCTGTTTGAAGCACGCGCCTGGGGGGCAG
The DNA here is from genome assembly GCF_009848685.1 of Andreprevotia sp. IGB-42. Classification (GTDB taxonomy): domain Bacteria; phylum Pseudomonadota; class Gammaproteobacteria; order Burkholderiales; family Chitinibacteraceae; genus Andreprevotia. The sequence goes on along the minus strand of NZ_WXTX01000006.1, from coordinate 48,778 downwards.
ATTGCATCTTGCTGATCGCCGCCGAATTGGGCGTGGCGGAGATGAAGGATTTCGAAGCCATTGCACACGGTCTTGGCATGGCGGTGCTGGTGGAAGTGCACAACGGCGAAGAACTGGATGCGGCGTTGCAACTGACCACGCCGCTGGTCGGCATCAACAACCGCAACCTGCGGACCTTCGAAGTAACGCTCGATACCACGCTGGCATTGCTGCCAAGCATCCCCGCCGATCGCATTACAGTCACCGAAAGCGGCATCCTCGCCGCTAGCGATGTTGCGTTAATGCAACAAAGTAATGTGCATACCTATCTGGTTGGCGAGGCATTCATGCGCCAAAAAGCACCGGGAGAGGCACTTTCTGCACTATTTTCAACAATTTACCCAAAGTAAAATAACCAAAGACGTTATTTAGATAATTTAATATTCCTAGCGGAGATTAGCCCGGAATCTGTAATATTTCCGTCACCACAGCTGCTTACACTACCGTTCGTGATGTAGATGAATGGTTGCCACATTTCAGTACGTGCGCAGCTCAGCTGTTTTGCCAATCCGGTCACCCTGGATGGTAAGGCTGTTGGTAGGAAACCATCAGCAGATTAAATCAGGTGGTTACATCCCCTGAAATTCCGACGCTTAGGAGAATTAAATGAAGAAGTTGATCGCCGCTGCCGTGGCAGCCGCTTTTGTAGCGCCAGTGGCACTGGCCGATGTCACGATCACCGGTAGCATCCGTACCGCGCTCGACTACATCGATATCACTGATGCAACTGCAAAAGCAGATGCCAGCAAGAACGTCGACAAGTTCCGTATCGCCGACCAATCGTCGCGTATCACCTTCAAGGGTGAAGACAAGCTGGATGACGGTGGCACCCTGGTGTGGCAGATCGAAAACGGCTTCAACATCGGCGTTGGTGGCAGCACCGGCCTGTGGGGCACTCGCAACACCTTCATCGGCTACAAGTCCGATTCGCTGGGCCTGCTGCGCTTCGGCAAGAACGACAACGCCTACAAGCTGGCTTCGGCTGACTACATCCAGGCGCTGGACGGCGAGCTGAACGACGACTCCGGTTACCTTGGTGGCAAACGCATCATCCGTCGCCTGGGTGATCGTCAAGACCAGATCATTTCGTACGACAGCCCGAACTGGGGCGGTTTCCGCGTTCGCGCCAGCTATGACCTGGATTCCGGCAAGGATGATTCGGTCAATGCAACCACCGGCGCAATCACTGCGTCGTACAGCAATGACACATTCAGCGTTGGTGGTGCTTACGCCAACGCCAGCGATCGCAAGATCAGCTTCGGTTCGGTCTCGCTGAGCAAGGACCACGCTTCGGCAACCGCTACAGGCACCACCACCCAGGGTACACAACTGGGCGGTACCGTGAAGTTCTCGGGCGTGACCCTGTCCGCAGCGTGGGAACACGTTGAATGGGATACCGGCAAGCTGAGCCGCGACCAGGACAGCTTCGCGCTGGGCGCACTGTACAAGGTTGGCAAGTTCACCGTGCACGGCGCTTACCTGAACGCAGGTGACGTGGATGGCCTGAGCGACACCGGCGCTTCGCAATACGTGATCGGCGGCCAGTACAGCCTGAGCAAGCAATCGCGTATCTACCTGACCTATGCACAGCTGGAAAACGACAAGAACGCCAAGTTCACCACCGAAGGCCCGGAGCTTTCGCTGGTTAACGGCCAGGATCTGAAGATTCTGTCCCTAGGCGTACGTAGCGACTTCTAAGCTTACCGCTTGGTAGTGCTGCAACAGGAAACCCCGGCGCAAGCCGGGGTTTTTCTGTTTGCTGCGAAGTGATCTGCGCCCGGTGCGCGAAGGCTCCATCACAACGCATCACACATGAGGCGAGCCCTTCATCCATGAAAGCAGGCATTTGATTCATCATTGAATGCCATTCAACGAGCGCTACAAGCATGCCTTCCGTTGCTGTAGAAATTCCGCACTTTGTTGACCCGCATCAGCCGGGGTTCGTCGCATGCGTGCTGATTGACGCGACGGGACGACGCGACGGGACAACAGCATGTTTTCGTCGAAAAGATACCTGTCGTCACCGGAATCCATCTCTGGTCAGATAGCCACTACCCCCAGCCGGGCGCCATTGCTTGCGAAATCGAGTCAGAATGGCTGACTGAGGATGGTCGTGCATTGGTGCGCATCAGCACTGATCGTCCCTTTGGTATCGAATCAAACACCGGCCACGCGCGCTCTATCGTACTAAGATCGCAGCTGCAGCCATAAGGACGTCACCAAGACGGCCTTGCCTGGCACTTTGATAGGAGAACCGAAACCCACGTAGCAGTGGTTTCTGGTTGAATCCGGAACCCGCAAATGGATCAACCGCTGTATTACATGCCGGCAATCCGGGCGACGGTCTGACGCTCTGATCCAAGTTCCGAAATCCGGATTTGCAAAAATGCGTCCTGTTCAGGCGTCGAATGGCCCGGGCATTGTGCGAACAATGCACTGGGCCCGCTTCGGGCAGCTGATTCAAATCGGACTTCTGCTGATTTGCCCATTTCGGCTGTCATCCGCATCAATCAGCTACAAGGGGGCTGAGCGCCGGAAAAACCGGTGCGCACAGCACGATGTGTGAGCCGAATCAGCGCAGCAGCGGCTACCTGCGGCAACAACACTACGCATTTTTTACTGCGACTCTGCCTTGCCACCAATCTTGCTTTCTTTCCCTGCAAACAGCCCACGGATATTCTGGTGGTGGCGTGCAATCAGCAAGACCGCAATGATAATCACCACATACAAGTAAACCGGCTGCGGCAGCAGATACCAGGTCAGGATCGGTGCGGCCAGCGCAGCCAGCAATGCGGCCAGCGAGGATATCTTGAAGCCCTTGGCCAGCACCAGCCAGATGGCCAGCAAGCCAAGGCCCAGCCGCCAATCCAGCGCCAGCAGGATCCCTGCGGCGGTGGCGACGCCCTTGCCGCCCTTGAAACCGAAAAACACCGGCCACATGTGGCCCAGCGTGACAGCCAGTGCGGCACCGGCGATCACCTCATGCCCCAACCCGAGCTGCCGCGCAATGCATTGCGCCAGGAACACCGCCAGCCAGCCCTTGATGGCATCGCCAGCCAGCGTCAGCGCCGCAGCCTTGCGGTTGCCGGTGCGCAGCACGTTGGTGGCGCCCGGGTTGCCCGAACCATAGCCACGTGGATCCTCCATGCCCATCCAGCGCGATACGATTACGGCGAACGATAATGACCCAAGCAGGTATGCCCCGATGAAAACCATTACGCCAGCGCTTGTAAACAGCATGGGTGTATCCCGTAAAATGATCAGCCTAGCATTCTAAGGCAAAGCGCCCGCGCATGGAGCGATCCACCGGCGCATCCCACTATGGACCTCATCTATCTGCACGGCGTTCGCGCCAAAACCCTGATCGGCTGGTATGACTGGGAGCGCCTTGCGCCACAGGTGGTCGAGCTCGATCTGGAAATCGGCTTGCCCTCCAACCGTGCCGGCGTATCGGACAACCTCACCGATACCATCGACTACGACCGCGTGGTCAATACGCTGCGCGCCAGCATGGCCGAACAGCACTTCCTGCTGCTGGAAGCACTGGCGGAGCATATCGCGCACATCATCATCGATGACTTCGCTGCGCCGTGGGCCAAGGTCTCCGTCACCAAGCTGGGTATCCTGCACGAGGTGGGCCGCGTTGGCGTCACCATCGAGCGCGGCGTACGCAGCTGAGTTTTATGCCGTTGCGTTGAACTTCTGCACGGTTGCCACCACTAATACCGTGTACCCGATCCACCGCTGCGCTTTTGCGCGTGGGGGAAGCGGGCTTGCATGGCCGGACTGATGTCCGGCTCATTACATCAAAGGAAGATCACGAATGTCCGTCCGCATGGCTGCCACCGGCAACCGCTTGCTTGCCGTCCTGATTACCACCACGCTGATCCTCAGCCCGCTGGCAGAAGCCAAACGGCTGGGCGGCGGCCGTTCCACCGGCTCGCAGCGCTCAATGCCCCGCAACGCAGCACCGGCACAACAACAAGCCGCGCCCGCACCGCAGCAGGCACCCGCCCAGCAGCCACAAAAAAGTGGCGTGGGTACCGCATTGGCCGGCGCAGCTGCCGGTGCTGCCGTGGGCGGTGTTGCCGGATACATGATGGGCAAATCGGCCAACGCATCCGGCGCCGCACAAGGTGAATCGAGCTTCCCGTGGGGCTGGATGCTGCTGCTGGGCGCGCTGACCATTGGCGGTGTGATGTGGATGCGCCGCCGCAACGCACAACAGCCGCAGGCTGGTGGCTATGCACATGCGGTCCCTGCTGGCGCTGCCAACTGGCAAAGCAACCAGCCGCCGCAAGCCAACCGGGTGTTCCGCATGGGCGAAGGCGCCACCAGCGCTGCAGCCCCGGTGGCAGTGAGCAATGGCCGCCTGCCGGATGGTACCGAATCGGCCGCCTTCCTGCGCCAGGCCCGTGCCAGCTTCCTGCACATGCAGGCCATGAACAGCCCGGAGCAACTGGAGGAGCTGCGCAAGTACCTGACCCCGGCACTGTTCGAAGAACTGAAGGCGGATATCGGCGGCAACCAGGATCTGGCCGAATTCCCCGAGCTGAATGTGGAGCTGGCTGATACAGGCACCGATAACGGCCAGCTGTATGCCAGCGCACGCTTCCGCGGCCGCGTGAGCGAATCGCTGAATGCGCCGGCAGTACCGTTTGAAGAAGTGTGGCACTTCGTCAAACCACGTGCCGATGACCCGCGCTGGTTGCTGGCAGGCATCCAGCAATCCTGATCATACTGTTTGAAACAATACGGCCCGTACGCAATACGCGACGGGCCGTTTTTTCGCTTACAATCCAAACACTGACAATTTACATTGACGCCAAGGCCATGCAGAAAGCACCAGCACTTTTATTCCGCTGTATTGCCCCCATATTGGCTGTGTTCGTACTCAGTGGCTGTGATCAGGTCATGGAGATCATGAACAAGCAGAAAGCCAATGGCAAAGCCATCGGCGCTGCCTGCCGCCATAGCGGCCGCGCGCTGGAAGATTGCTATCGGCGCAACCCGCGCATAGCCAAGGCGGATATTTTTGCTGGCTGGAAGGAAATGAACGAATACATGCTGCAGAAAAAGATCGATGTGGTGCCGCCACCCGCAGATCAGCCTGCAGATGCAAGCAATAACAAACAACCGGCTGCCAATATTGCCTCGGCGGCGGACAACGCCGACGAAGGCACGGACGATGCATCCACGGCGCCGGAAAAAACAGACAAGCCCGCGCACGGCACGGAATAACAACATCTAAAGGACACATGCTGCATGGAAGCACAAGCAACCAAAACCTTCCTTACCGGCCTGCCGGTATTCGAAGACTTCTCTTCCGAAGACTTGGACGTCATCCTTGAAGCGGCCATCCGCCGCCAGTTGCCCAAGGGCTCTTTCCTGTTTCGCGAAAGCGATCCGGGCGAAGCCATGTACCTGTTGCTGGAAGGACGCACACGCTCTTTCGCCAGTGACAACCAGGGCAAGGAATTCGTTTTCCTGATCGGCGAGCCGGGTGATGTATTCGGCGAACTGTCGCTGATCGACGATGAGCCACGTGGCTGGTCGGTGCAGGTGGACGAAGACTCTACCTTCCTGATGTTCAACAAGGCTGATTTCCACACTGCGATGAACGCCTACCCTGCCCTCAAGGACAAGGTCATCCTCAACCTGGCGCGCATGGTGCGGCAATTGTCGCTGACAGTGAAAAACCTGGCGCTGCTGGATGTATACGGCCGCGTGCGTGCGTTGTTCGAGAGCATCTGCGTGGAGCATGAAGATCACTGGATCATCAGCGAATCGCTCACCCAGCAAGCCATTGCCGACCGCGTGGGTTCCTCGCGCGAGATGATTGCCCGCATCCTGAAGGAACTGGTATTCGGCGGCTATGTAAAGCTGGAAAACAAGCAGATCATCATCCTGCAGAAGCTGCCTGAACGTTTCTGATTTCAGGCAAGCGGCACGACCATTCCCGCCCCGGCCTGTCAGCCTGGGCGGGATTTTCACACCTGGATCACCTCAAGATCACGACGCAATGGCGGCTATACCGCCCATTTCGTAAGTTAGTCATTCCAGCACTGGCCGCCCGCGCGCTATACTCCTGTTTTACCAGCAATATTTCTTTACAATGCCCGCGCCCCTAGACCAAGCACTCGCCCTGCTCACCGCCGGCGAGCTTGTCGGCATCCCCACCGAAACCGTTTACGGCCTGGCCGCAGATGCCAGCAACCCTGCGGCAGTGGCGAAAATTTTCGCCCTGAAAGGCCGGCCCGCTGACCACCCGGTGATCGTGCACATTGCCGGCAGCGCCCAGCTCAGCGCATGGGCCATGGATATCCCCGCTGCCGCGTGGCAATTGGCCGAAGCGTTCTGGCCTGGCCCGCTCACGCTGATCCTGAAACGCCTGCCACACGTACCGGATGCCGTAACCGGCGGGCAGAATACCGTGGGCTTGCGCGCGCCGGCACATCCGCTCACCCAAGAACTGCTGCAACGTTTTGGCGGCGGCCTGGCCGCACCATCAGCCAACCGCTTTGGCCATGTCAGCCCCACTACGGCGCAACATGTGATCGACGAATTCGGTGACGGCCTGGCGCTGGTGCTGGACGGCGGGCCATGCGATGTGGGTGTCGAATCCACCATCGTCAGCCTGATCGATGGCACCCCCAAGCTGCTGCGGCCGGGCGGCATAGCGCGCGAAGAGATCGAAGCGCTGTTGGGTATCAAGCTGGAGCATCACAGCAAGGCCAGCACTGCGGGTGTAAGGGCATCCGGTTTACTGGATAGCCATTACTCCCCACGTACGCCGCTGATTACCGGAAAACTGCCGGATTTGCTGACAGCCATGCTGGAAAAACAGCAGAACGGTAAGAAAGTGGTATTACTGTTTCACGGCATCTGGCCCGATCATTACCCGGATCTGCCACGCCAACAACTGCCTGATGACCCGGTTGACTACGCCCGACAGCTGTACGCTACCTTGCGTCGGTTTGACCGCCTGGGTTTTGATGAATTGTTGCTGGAAGCCGCACCGCAGGCTGCGGAGTGGCTGGCGATCCAGGACCGCGTAACGCGCGCCGCGCATGGAAAAATTGCAGACTAGCCGGTATGCAACACCGGCTTACCGGCTGTCCGGCGGTTTCTACCGTTCCTCGAAACCCGGCTAACTGGTATTGCCCAACCCCGCCAAGCCCCCTACCATCAGCCCGTCCAGAGAGGTTACAGCATGTATAAGCATTCACTGAATAACAAGAAAGTGGCCGGGTTTACGTTGATTGAGCTGCTGATCACGGTGGCAATCGTGGGAATTCTGGCAGCCATCGCTATTCCGGCCTACCAGAGCTATGTGAAGAAAAGCAGGCGGAGTGACGCGTTTGTCTTGCTGAACCAGATCCAGCAAGCGCAAGAAAAACTTCGTGCCAATGCAACCAGCTATACCGCTACGGTTGCCGACTTGGGTCTCACCGGAAATTGCAACAGCAATGCGGGGGTAAAATCTTCCAATGGCTATTATTGTGTGACGCTGTCTGGGCAGACAGCGACTGCATACGTGGCAACCGCGGTAGCGCTTGACTCCCAAGACAAAGATGTTAGTGCATGCCGGACATTACGTCTGGTTGTCAGCAACGCAAATAGCAATATCTATGACGATGCGTCTGGCACGAACAAAACATGCGTGAGCAAATGATGGAATACAAGAATAATCTTGCGGGTTTCACGCTTGTGGAACTCATGATTACGGTTGCAATAATTTCGATTGCGATCGCAATTGCAGCGCCAAACCTGTTGAGCTTTGTTTCCGCCACTCGTACAAAAGGCGTTGCAGAAAACCTCGCTCAAGACTTGATTCTGGCACGCAACGAGGCTATCCGCCTAAACCAAACAGTCAGACTCGATGTACGTAGCAGTTGCTATGGATTCTCGAACAAGGCAACCAGTTGTAATTGCACCGTAACAGATACAAGTGCAAGTAATTATTGCGATTTAAAACGGGTCGGCGATTGGCCAGGAATCACTTTATTGGCAGACACCGGTCAATTCAACGCCATCATGTTTGATGCCTCACGCGGGTTGCCGCTTAATACGTCGGGCACGCTGACGTCAGCGCAGAATCTGAGCATTAGTAATGCAAACAATAAAGCCATTTTGAAAATGAATATCATTGGCAATGTATGCATTAGCTCACCTGCCGGCAGCACAAAAATGCGAGGCTATCCGGATGCTTGCTAAAATATCACGACCCCGATCAGGTCCAATTCGCCAAGCAGGCGTTTCTCTGATAGAAATAATGATCGCCCTGGCCTTGGGCTTGCTTATTATCGGAGCAGCTTTTTCGTATTTTCTAAGCACACTGACAACCAGCAAATCCATGCTCGCGCAAAGCAAGTTGCAACAGGATATCAGAAGCACCGCGGTATTGATCCAGCGCGATTTGCGCCGGGCGGGATATGCGCCCCCTGGAAACTCCAATCAAGCGGTGGTGAGTACGCTATGGATAGGCAAAGCAACTGCCTCAGCAACCAATAATAACTGCGTAATTTATCGCTACGTCAATGAACAAGGCAATTTGCGAAACAGCGGATTTATCTTGAACGCCGATGGAAAGCTGTATATGAAAACAGCCGGGGCAGACAATACATGTCAGGTTAGTGCCAATTGGACTGAAGTTACATCGGCAACGAATGTGCAAGTGACCAATTTTTCAGTTGTAGAAACAACGGGGAACAGACCCAGTCTATCAATCAGCATAACGGGGCAACTCAAAAATGACCCCACTGTTTCGCTCCCCTTGAACTTACGTATTGTGTTGCAAAACGCGCCAATCGTAAGCGCTGCCACCACCGGGACATGAGTATGGCTAAAAATTTCAGTGCCACACCAGCACAACAGCAAGGCGCAGTCACTATATTCATAGCGGTGATCATGCTTGTCATACTTGGCCTGATGACGCTGTATACCAATAGATCCGTTATTACAGAACAACGATCCACTGCCAATGAATACAAGCAGGCCTTGGCGATGGAAGCAGCACAATCCGGGCTTTCCCAGTTCATGGGACAAATCAATACAGCGACCAACTGGCAGACATTTTTTACTGTGAGTGGCACCACATGGACGCTAAAAAGCAGCTATCAAAACACCCTGAACAACAAGGGGTATTTGAATTCAACAGATAATATTTATGCGAATGATTTCTCTCAACCCTGGAAATCAGCAATCGATGAAAATCTAGCTGCACCGGTCAATGCTGCGGCAACACCTGTACCGGGCATAGCGCAAAGTTACAATGTGTATCTTGCAACAACCAGTTCTCCAAATACCTTTGCAATCGTATCCAAAGGATGTGCTGACAATTGCAATTATGCGCAAGCTTTTGTAATTTCCAATTTCACTATTGGTCAGGGAGCCATTTGCCCACTCGATATTAATGGTAGTTTGACTGCTGTAAACAATACAAGTATTACAGCACAAACAGTTGGTGTTCCTGGCTATACATGTGGGATATCTGTCGGATCGGCATCCGGTACATTGGGGCATGTAATTGGTTGTGTAAGCAGCGGATGTTCGCCCGGTGCAAGCGACAATTACGACCCACCCTATCTTGAAACAGGCACGATAGGCAAGGCAGCTCATTTTCAGAAATACTTTGGCACCACACAAACAAATATCATGAATCAAATGGAAGCCGGAAGTAAGGCAAGCACGAAAACGGCTTGCTTTATCAATGGCAATGCAACTCAGGTCGAATTGGCTGCCTGCACTGCCGCCGGTCTGAGTCAGATATATGTAACAGGCAATGTAAACATCACTGCAGCCACGGCAAACTTTGGCTTCGGATTCCCAAATGGTGTCACTTTGGTGATAGGAGGGGATCTGAACTTAGCGAATAATACGTTTATGATGTATGGTTTTTCCTACATTGTAGGAAATGCGACCAGTAGCTTTGGCGGCAGTTTCAATGTGCAAGGTACCATTGCGTTTGGCGGCAATGTTGGAGCCAATGTTTCGCTGGGGGTTTACTCAAGCGTTCAATATTCACGCGTTCCTACTGGCGCGGGTGTTAGCTCCAACCTAACCGTTGGAACCTGGAGAGATTTTTGATGCAGCCATTTGTCCAACAGAAACAAGAAGGATTTTCACTTCTTGAGGTGCTGATTGCGGTTGTTATTCTATCTGTCGGGCTTCTTGCATTGGCCGGATTCAATGGAAACCTCTACAGAAATGTGAGATATAGTTCCGATCGTGCCAAAGCGATGGCAAGCGCTCAGCAATTTATTGACAATGCTCGTGCACAGGACATCAGCACCTTGACCACTGGTGCTGACTCCGGCAATTGCACTAGCACAGGCCCGCATAGAGAGTGGACGGTTAGTCCTGTTACGGGAGCAGATAACACCAGACTTTTATCCATGTATGTGTGCTGGACCGATTCTACAAATCAGCTTCAACAGTTGGCGTTGACCACAAAAATAGTCAATGCCCAGTTAGCCGGTGCCGCCACACCTACTGCGGTGCCCACAAGTGCCCCTAGCCCTACACCTGTACCTGTATGTACCGCCCCACAGTACGTAAAAGGCAGCGCTTATTCCGATGGCGATACTGTAAAAAATGGGGGCAGGCAATATGTGTGCAAAGTGGGTGTGTGGTGCAAGATGAACGAGAGCCAATACTACACACCTGGGACTGGTTCTGCGTGGCAGCAAGCCTGGACGGACATAGGCAGTTGTTGATCATACAAAGTTCATCCCTGCGCGTTTTGAATGCGCTAAGATAAGCGGCACAAAAAACAAGAGGGCATAGTGCCCTCTTGTTTTTCTTTTACTCGCTGTTCTGATCGAGATCTGCCATGCGCTTTTACTTCCCCATCGTCATCATCGATGAAGACTTCCGCTCCGAGAACACCAGTGGTTCCGGCATCCGTGAACTGGCCGCGGCGATCGAGGCCGAGGGCATGGATGTCATCGGTTACACCAGCTACGGTGATCTGACCTCGTTTGCGCAACAGCAAAGCCGTGCGGCGGGGTTCATCCTGTCGATCGACGATGAAGAGTTCGGTGGCGGTTCGCCGGCGGAAACCAAGGATGCGCTGACCAGCTTGCGCACCTTCGTGGCGGAAATCCGCCGCCGTAATCCGGACATCCCCATCTACCTGTATGGTGAAACGCGTACCGCGCGCCATATCCCCAATGATGTGCTGCGCGAGCTGCATGGCTTCATCCACATGCATGAAGACACGCCCGAATTCGTGGCGCGCCACATCATCCGTGAATCCAAGAGCTACCTCGATACCCTGGCGCCGCCGTTCTTCCGTGCGCTGGTGAACTACGCGCAGGATGGTTCGTACTCGTGGCACTGCCCGGGGCATTCGGGTGGCGTGGCCTTCCTGAAATCGCCAGTCGGCCAGATGTTCCATCAGTTTTTTGGCGAGAACATGCTGCGCGCCGACGTCTGCAACTCGGTGGACGAACTGGGCCAGTTGCTGGACCACACCGGCCCGGTGGCAGCCAGCGAGCGCAATGCGGCACGCATTTTCAATGCCGATCACCTGTATTTCGTCACCAATGGTACCTCTACCTCGAACAAGATCGTCTGGCACTCCACCGTGGCGCCGGGCGATATCGTGGTGGTGGACCGCAATTGCCACAAATCCATCCTGCACGCGATCATGATGACCGGCGCGGTACCGATTTTCCTGTCACCCACGCGCAACCACTACGGCATTATCGGGCCGATTCCGCGCAGCGAGTTCGAGCCGGAGAGCATCCGCAGGAAGATGCTGGCCAACCCGTTCTGCCGCGAAAAGCTGGAAGCCAATCCGGATGTGAAGCCGCGCGTGCTGACCATCACGCAGTCCACCTACGACGGCATCATGTATAACGTCGAGGAAATCAAGAACCTGCTCGACGGCAAGATCGAAACGCTGCATTTCGATGAAGCCTGGCTACCGCATGCGGCCTTCCACGACTTCTATGGTGATTACCACGCCATTGGCGAAGGCCGCGCTCGCTGCCAGGAATCGATGGTGTTCTCCACCCAGTCCACGCACAAATTGCTGGCCGGCCTGTCGCAGGCGTCGCAGATCCTGGTGCAGGATGCGGAAGAGAACAAGCTCGACCGCGATATCTTCAACGAAGCGTATCTGATGCATACGTCCACCAGCCCGCAGTACGCCATCATCGCCAGTTGCGATGTGGCTGCAGCCATGATGGAAGCGCCGGGCGGCACCGCACTGGTGGAAGAATCCCTGACCGAAGCGCTGGATTTCCGCCGCGCCATGCGCAAGGTGGATGAAGAATACGGTAACGACTGGTGGTTCAAGGTATGGGGCCCGGATGACCTGACCGATGAAGGCCTGGATCACCGCGATGCCTGGATGCTGAAGGCCGGCGAAAACTGGCATGGCTTCGGCGACATTGCCGAAGGCTTCAACCTGCTGGACCCGATCAAGGCCACCATCCTTACCCCGGGCCTGAACGTGCAGGGTGAATTCGATGCCACCGGCATCCCTGCGGCCATCGTCTCGAAGTACCTGGCCGAGCATGGCGTGGTGATCGAAAAAACCGGCCTGTATTCGTTCTTCATCATGTTCACCATCGGCATCACCAAGGGCCGCTGGAACACCATGCTGACTGCGCTGCAGCAGTTCAAGGATGATTACGACAAGAATGCGCCGCTGTGGCGCATCCTGCCGGAATTCATTGCACAATTCCCGCAGTACGAGCGCATCGGCCTGGCCGACCTGTGCCGGCAGATCCACGACATCTACAAGCGCAACAACGTGGCGCGCCTGACCACGGAAATGTATCTGTCCGATCTGGTGCCGGCCATGAAGCCCGCCAAGGCGTTTGCCAAGATGGCGCACCGCGAGATCGAACGTGTGCCGCTGGACGAGCTGGAAGGCCGTGTCACCGCGGTGATGCTGACGCCCTACCCGCCCGGCATTCCGTTGCTGATCCCGGGCGAGGTCTTCAACAAGACCATCGTGGATTACCTGAAGTTTGCACGCGAATTCAACCGCAGCTTCCCTGGCTTCGAGACCTATATCCATGGTCTGGTGGCAGAGAAGGAAGATCGCGAAACGCGTTACTTCGTTGATTGCGTAAACGAATAAGCGTTTAACCCTACGCCAGGAACGGCCGCCTTGTGCGGCCGTTTTTTATTAGCGTGCCCTTATTTTAGGCGTTATGATGGCATTCTTACCAACGCCGTCGAAAGCATGAAGCTTACAACGTGAGCAACTGGGAATCCGCGCTGCAGCATGCGCAGGCCACTGATAGCGCCAACAGGAAGAATGCCCGCAGCGCGCTGGCTGCCGCGCGCGAACGGCGCCTGTCCGCGCAACAGGCCGGCGACGAGCTGGCAGAAGCACGGGCGCTGCTGGACGAGGCGCGCAGCCATTGGGAAATCAATCAGTTCGAGCAATCGCTGCGCCGTGCGCGCAGCGCATTGCGTCTGCTGGAAAGCCACGGCCACAGCGTGGACACCGCACGCGCCTGGCAACAGATTGCCACCGCGTTACTGGCGCAAGGAAAGCTGACAAAATCCTTGCAGGCATGGTTGAAAAGCTTGGCTATCGCCGGGGAGCAGAACCTGTTCCCGCAACTGTGCGAGAGTTACCTGGGCATCGGCAACATGTTCCTGATCGAAGGTGCCCCGGTCAGGGCCGAACTGGCGTTCCGCTATGCCTATGACCTGAGCGAAGACGCCGCGCACGATGAATACATCTGCAAGAGCGGCCTTTACCTGTTATCCGCGCTCACCGCACTGGGCTGGCATGAACAGGCCTGGCGCATCCTGCACCGGCTGCAACCGCTGCTGCAGGCCCACCCGGCCTGGAGTTCCTCCAGCCATTGCGATTACCGGCTATACCTTGCCACCTGCCAGATTGCCGGGCAACAGCTGGATGAAGCCGAAGCCACGCTGGCAGACGCAGTACGCATCTGCCGCAAAGGCGGGCTGCTGTGGGGGCACACCCGTGCCTGCGAGCTGCAGGGCCGCTTGCGCATCGCCCAGGAACGCCATGCCGCAGCCGTTGCGCCGCTGGCCGAGGCCATCAGCATGGCCAGCTATTTCGACAACGGCTACTTGCTGCAGAATCTTTACCTCAGCCTCAGCGACGTCAAGGCGGTGCTGGGTGACCATGCCGGCGCGCTAGCGGCGCACGAGCTGTTTCACGAAGCACGCCTGCGCCTGCTACGCGATGCACAGGAGCGCAGCCGGATTCTGGATTCCACGCTGGCACGCCGTGTGGAAATGGAATTGCACCTGCACAAGATGCGTCAGGAACGCAGCAAACTGGTGCTGCCCGATCAGGCCAGTGAAACCTGTGACCCGCTGACGGGTTTCAGCTGGCATCGCCAGCATGGCAAGCCCTGGCCGCTGCGTGGCGCCAGGTTATCGGCCATGGTGCTGGTGGTGGTACGCAACCTGTGGGAAATCAACCTGCAGCTGCAACCCATGGAAGGAGACCGGCTGCTGCAAATGCTGGGCAAGCTGCTACAGCAGCATTTTTCCGCTGCAGAGGGCATCCGCTTTGGCGGTTCGGTACTGGCGGTCTTGATGGATGACGCTGCGCTCGCGCATGCGCCAGCCTTTGCAGCTGCGGCACAGCAGGCACCGGCCATGCTGGGCTGGCCGGACAGCGCACCGCCTGCGGTGCTCACGCTGGCATGGGGCAGCGCGCAGGCCGGTGAAGGCCCGGAAGCGCAATTGCGCCGCCTGCTGATCGAAGCCAGGGAGCCGCGCGCATGAGCCTCGACATCCTCAGCGCGCTGCTCAACCGGGAGGAACTGGCCACAGCGCGCGAATGCGCGTTGATCGAGGCCAGAACCGCCAATGCACTGGGCAAGCTGGCGCTGGCGAACGAGGCCTTGCTGGTCGCCGCCATCTCGCTGGGCCGGCAGGGGCAGATTGCCGAATCGCTGGGCGAACTGGAGCGCCTGATTCCGCGGGCACGACGCCTCAAGCAGCACGATGTCCTGCTGCAGGCGCTGAATGAGGCTGGCGGCCACCATTTGCTGCTGGGCCGCATCAACGCCGCGATGCGGCGCTGGATCAGCTGCCTGGAAGTGGCGCTGGATAACGGCGATGATGGCATGCTGGTCAAAGCGCACCTGGGCATCGGCAAGGTGTACTTTGGCGCGCAGGATTATGCCAATGCACTGCAATACCACCTGCGCTCGCTCGATTACGCACAGGCAGTGCAGGCATCGGCAACGCTGGGGGCCATTTACGTGTGCCTGGCCAACGACTACCTGAACCTGGATCTGCCGAACGAGGCATTGGCCAGCCTGCATCTGGGGCAACGCAATCTGGCCAATCAGGGCCACACGCAACTGGAAGCCGAATGCCGGCTGTACCAGGCCACCGCGCAGATCCGCCTGGGCAACCTGGACGATGCACAGCAATCACTGACCGAAGCGCGGCAACTGATCCGCGAGAGCCGCCATCACTGGAGCGAATTCCATACCGCGCTGACGCAGGCAGCGCTGGATCACGCCATGCAGTTGCCGCAATCGGGCCTGCGCCAGCTGGAAATCGCCCGGAAACTTGCCTACGAGCTGCAATCTGGCGCGCTGATCGAAAAAGCCGAGTACGCGCTTTACCTGCACCACAAGCAGGAAGGCCATTTCGACAAGGCGCTCGACAGCCATCGCAGCTACCACGCCGCCGTGGAGCGCAACCTGCGCAGCCTGCAGGAAACGCAACTGCTCGGCTCCACGCTGCGCCAGGCCAAACGGCTGGAAACCCGCTTGCACCTGCGGCAAAGCGATCAGGAAAACCTGGCGCTGCAGGCGCGCCTGCGCCATCACCAGGCAGTGCTGTCCACGCTCAGCCGCGAGGTGGAAACCGATGCGCTCACCGGCGTGGCCAACCGCCGTGCGCTGGAATCGCAGCTTGACCAGCTTGCCGCGCAAGCCGGCATCGGCTTTTCAGTGCTGATGCTCGATATCGATCATTTCAAGGCCATCAACGACAGCCACGGCCACGCGGTGGGGGACCGGGTGCTGGCACAGATCGGCCAATTGCTGCGTGAAAGCTGCCGCAACGGTGAGACCATCGCCCGCTACGGTGGCGAGGAGTTCTGCGTGCTGCTGCCGGGTATCGAAGGGGCTGCAGCCACCGCGATTGCCGAGCGGATACGCCGCCGCGTGGCCGGTCATGGCTGGGCGGAAGTCGCCCCGCGCCTGGCGGTTACCACCAGTGTGGGCTGCGCATCCGCACATGGCGATGAAGGCGCGCGCGGGGTATTGGCCCGCGCCGATGCACTGCTCTACCGGGCCAAGAAGCAGGGGCGTAACCGTGTATGCGATGACCCCGGTGGCGATTTCCTGCTGATCTGATACTCAGCTTGGGTGCGCCAGCGGCTGGCAGATGGCATCAGTTCACCCAAGTGGCCGCCAGCTCCTTACAATGATGGGTCCAGTACTGATTCCGGTTGTGCACGCCGTATGGATTACTTTCCGCTTTTCCTCAAACTGCAAGGCCAGCGCTGCTTGCTGGCAGGCGGCGGTGAAATCGCCGCCCGCAAGGCACGGCTGCTGTTGCAGGCCGGTGCCAGCATGACCGTGGTTGCGCCGGAGCTCAATGCCGAACTGGCCGTCTGGCGGGATGCAGGGCAGCTGCAACACCTGGCTGCGCACTATGCAGCCAGCCAGCTTGATGGCCAGCGGCTGGTGATCGCGGCCACCGATGATGCCGGCGTGAACGCACAGATCTTCGCCGATTGCGAAGCCCGCAACATTCTCGTCAACGCGGTGGATAGCCCGGAGCATTGCCGCTTCATCGTGCCTGCCATTGTCGACCGCTCGCCCGTGGTGGTGGCGATTTCCAGCGGCGGCAATGCGCCGGTGCTGGCGCGTATCCTCAAGGCGCGGCTGGAAACGCTGCTGCCCAGCGGGCTGGGGGCGCTGGCCAGCCTGGCCGGCAAACTGCGGGCAACCGTGAAAGCCCGCCTTGCCGACGAAGCCGCCCGCCGCCGCTTCTGGGAAACCGCGCTGGATGGCCCGGCCGCCGAGCAGGCCATGGCGGGCGACATTACCAGCGCCGAAGCCATGCTGCACACGCAACTGGCGCAGGCCGATGCGGCGGCCAGCACCGGCGCGGTCTATCTGGTGGGTGCTGGGCCAGGCAACCCGGACCTGCTGACCTTCCGCGCGCTGCACCTGATGCAGAAAAGCGACGTGGTGCTGTACGACAACCTGGTATCGCCGCAGATACTGGCGCTGGTACGGCGCGATGCGGAGCGCATCTACGTGGGCAAGAAAGCCAATAACCATGCGCTGCCGCAGGAAGACATCAACCGGCTGCTGGTGCGGCTGGCGCAAGAAGGTAAACGGGTATTGCGGCTGAAAGGCGGTGATCCGTTCATCTTTGGCCGGGGTGGCGAGGAAATCGAAGAACTGGCTTCAGCCGGGATCATTTTCGAAGTGGTACCCGGCATCACCTCGGCTTCGGGCGCGTCATGCTACGCAGGCATCCCGCTTACGCACCGCGACTATGCACAATCGGTCACTTTCGTGACCGGGCATCGCCGTGCAGACCAGATCGAACTCGATTGGCCGCGCCTCGTCAGCCCGTCCGAAACCGTGGTGATCTACATGGGCGTGGCGCAGGCACCTTCCATCTGCGCACAGCTGATCGCGCACGGCCGTGCCGCCACCACGCCGGTAGCGATTGTCGAGCGTGCCACCTGGCCAGACCAACGCACCTTGCTGGGCACGCTGGAGACGCTACCCGGCCTGATCGCGCAGCACACCATCAAGCCGCCGGCACTGATCATCGTCGGGGAAGTGGTACAGCTGCATGAGCGGCTGGCCTGGCGGTAACACGCGTTCCTGGCGCAAGCCCGGCCACCCACAGCAAAAGAAAAAACGCCCTGACGGGCGTTTTTTCTTGCACGGGGTATGCCTCAGTAAGACAACACGCCCGGCCAGGTACTGCTGTTTACCGTCTTGGGATAACCGGCATCGGCTTTATCACTGCTGATGTTGTAGCGGATATAGCTGCCATCGTTCAGGAAGAAGTATGCCTTGGTGTCGTTCCACTTCACTGCGGCACGGATTTTCGTTGCGTAGTTGCCCACGCCCGGCCAGCTGCTGTTGTTCACCGCCTTGGGGTAACCGGCATCGGCATGATCCGCAGTCAGGCTGTAGCGGATATAACGGCCATCACGCAGGAAGAACTGCACCTTGTCGCCGGTCCAGCGCAGCGTGGCAACGATCTGCGTGGCATAGCTACCCAGGCCCGGCCACGTGCTGTCGTTGATGGGCTTGGGGTAACCCGCCTCCACCTTGTCGTTGGTCTTGTCGTAGCGCAGGTAGGTACCGTCGGCCAGGAACAGGTAGGCAGTGGATGCATCCTTGCTGAAACCACCCACCAGCTTGCTGGCATACGGGGTAAGGCCCGGCCAGTTGCCTTCGGTCACCGCTTGCGGGTAACCACTCTCTGCCCTGTCCAGCACGTTGTTGTAACGCACATAGCTGCCGTCGGTCAGGAAGAAATACGAGCGGGTGGTGTCCCAGTCCAGCGTGCTCTGGATCTCGTTGCGGTTAAGGCGCAGCGAAACCGGCGTGCCGTTGACAGAGAGTGTGTAGTCAACCACCCCCTTCGGCGCTGCGCTATCCAGGAAGCCCTGCTGCAATGCCGGCACGCTGGCCAGCGGCTCGCCGTTGCGGCTGATGTCGATCATGCCAACGGCATCGGCAAACCAGTTGAAACTGTACTGGCCGCCCTGCGCCGGCAACAGCTTGCGCACCGCTACCGCGCCGGTCAACGGCGCCCCATCCAGCTTCCAGTCCGCCCGGGGCTCGATGCCCAGGTGGCGCAACACCGTCGGCGCAATCCAGGTTTGTGCCGCATAGCCATACAGGCCGGAGAAATCCTGGTTGCTGACGTTGACGATACGCTGGCTGAACTCGGCATTCATCGCCTTGCTGCTGGCAATGAAAGTGGTTTTTTCCGATTGCGTCTGGTTGCCATGGTTGTAGCCCAGCAGCGGGTCACGGCCATGATCGGTGGTCACCAGCACCAGCCAGTCGTCGCCATTGGCAGCCTGCCGTGCCTGCACCGCGTTGAGCATCTGCCCAAGGCGGGCATCCGCGGCACGCAGCGCGCTGTCGTAGGCGGAACCGAAGCCGCTGGCATGGCCTGCTTCATCGACATCATCGAGGTGGGCAAAGACAAAGTCGGCTGGCGTGGTGTTCACCAGTTCGACCACCTTGTCTGCCACGGCCTGGTCTGCAAGGTTGCTGGCGTTGAAATTGTTGCCGGCCACGTCATTGGTGAAAAACTGGTTATTGATGCTGCCCCAGTGCGTGACGCTGGCGATATAGGCATTGGGCCGTGCATCGCGGATGCGCTTGAACAGGCTGGGATAACGCGCATCGGCCAGGCCGGAATCATTGCTGGTTACCGTGTGCTTGCTGGTCCATACCCCCGTGAGGATGGTGGCCCAGCCCGGCCCGCTGACAGTAGCCTGCTGCGATGCGGCGCCGTTGATCCCGCCGGTATATGAACGGGTGATCTGCAGCCGGTTGATATTGGGCAGGCTCAGTGCCTGCATTTTTTCGTACTGCGCGCCGTCCATGCCGACGAGCAATACCTTGGGTGCTGCCATTGCCAGAACGCTCGTACCGAGCAGTTGCAGAGCAAGCAGTCCTTTGGACAACATCGATCTCATTTCCCTACTCCCGGGTGGTCTAAACATTCGCATCTATTGATGCAGCGCGGAGGTTAGCAGCGGGAAATTGCCGGCCGGTGATGCTTTTATGGCACTTTGGCGAGTTGCGGATGACAGCAGGTAACACAGGATCCCGGGAACGCAGGCAATGCTCACCTTCGGAATCCACATTGCAGCGCACCCTGCAGTAAATGATGATGGATGTGACGACGCTGACAGGCACGGGGATTGCAACGGTCTATAACGGTACGGCGTTACAGCATGTAGGCAAGCCGCTTTGTGGTTAAAACCGTACATGCCCCGCATACAAGACAATTTGATGACCGCCCCCGGAAGCTTTCAGCCTATAGTTAGGCTGTAAGTTATTGAGACCGCCATGTCCTTCCCGCGCCTGCTCCGTTTTTCGACGCTGTTCCTGACCCTGCTCACGGTCACGTTGCTCGTCTGGCACCAGTACGGCATGAATCGCGTGCTGCGCATTGATGGCAGTAGCCCGTACAAGATGGAAGCGGTGGATGACCGGCTGACCGGTGGCGGTTCCAGGGCCTCGCTCAAGCGGGTCGGCACCCGGTTGCACGTGGAATGCCAGCTCAGCGACAAGTATGAATGGCCATTCTGCGAGCTGGGCATCCCGCTGACCAAGCCGCAGAACGGGCTGGATTTCTCCGATTTCGATCACGTCACCCTCAAGGTGGCTTATCAGGGGCCAGGCAGCCGCCAATTGCGCTTCTTCATCCGCAACTTTGATCCGGCATACTCCAAGCCGGCGGCGAATGAGACCTGGAAAATCAACGAAGTCACATTCAGTCCCAAGCCGGGCGGCGAAGTGATCGAAATACCGCTCAAGAGCTTTACCGTCACCAGTTGGTGGATCGCCAACAACCATATTCCGCTGGCGCATATCGCGGTGGACATGCGCCACGTGCCGCTGATCCAGTTTTCTACCTCCGGTTTCAAGGAGCCGGGCCTGCATGTGATCGATATCGATTACATCGAATTCCACGGCAAATGGCTGAGCCGAGAAATGCTGGCGCTGATCCTGGTGGGGCTGTGGGTATCGTTTGCGATCCTGGCATTGCTGCTCGATCTGCAATTGCTGCAACGCAAACTGCAGCGCAGCCGGCTGCGCGAGAACACGCTGCACGCGCTGACCGAGGCACTGCAGCTGGAAAACCGCAAGATCGGCGACATGGCACGGCGCGATCCGCTGACCGGCGTGCGCAATCGCGCCGGCGTGCTGGACGAACTGTTCCGCGAATCGGAACTCGCGCGCAACAGCGAGCGGCAACTGGCGATGGTGTACGCGGATATCGACCACTTCAAGCGCGTCAACGACGAACACGGCCATGACGTGGGCGACGACGTGCTCAAGCAGTTTGCGCAAGAGCTGGGCAGCCATATCCGCACCGGTGATTACCTGGTGCGCTGGGGCGGCGAGGAATTCGTGATGTTCTTCCCCAATACCGCGCTGCTCGCCGCCAGCCAACTGGCGGAAAAAATGCGCCGCCACGTAGAGACGGTTACCTGGCCGTCGGGGCTGCGTATCACCTGCAGTTTTGGCGTTACCGTGCTGGGTAACGAGCCGGTGGCCGATTTCATCAAGCGCGCGGACGAGGCGTTGTATGAAGCCAAGGGCAATGGCCGCAACTGCGTGGTAACGCGCGAAGCTCCGCTACCGGCAAGGGCAGCCGTCAAGGCCTGATGCATGGGCCGCCGTGCCCACTGACACAATGGCTTGCATTGCTTGAAATGCCATGAAAAACACCCATTTACAGTGCAAAGCAACTGTTTATGGAGTGTTCCAAACCATGCGTTTCGACAAGCTCACCACCAAATTCCAAGCGGCCCTTGCCGATGCCCAAAGCTTGGCCATTGCCAACGATGCCGGCTTCATCGAACCCACGCACCTGCTGCTGGCGCTGCTGAACGACAGCGATTCGGGCACCGGCTCGCTGCTGGCGCGTGCCGGCGTGCACGTAGACCGGCTGAAAACCGCGCTGGCACAGAAAATCGAGCACTCGCCCAAGGTAGCCGGCAACGAAGGCGACGTTTCCGTCGGCAAGGATCTGGCCAAGCTGCTGAACCTGACCGACAAGGCTGCCATGCAGCGGGGCGACCAGTTCATTTCCACCGATCTTTTCCTGCTGGCGCTGGCTGATGACAAATCGGATGCCGGCCGCCTGCTCAAGGAGTACGGCGGCAACAAGACGGCCATCACCGCCGCCATCGATGCGGTACGTGGCAGTGATACCGTCAACGATGCCAACGCCGAGCAACAGCGCGAAGCGTTGAGCAAGTACACCATCGACCTGACCGAGCGCGCACGCGCCGGCAAGCTGGACCCGGTGATTGGCCGCGACGATGAAATCCGCCGCGCCATCCAGGTACTGCAGCGCCGCACCAAGAACAACCCGGTGCTGATCGGCGAGCCCGGTGTGGGCAAGACCGCCATCGTGGAAGGGCTGGCGCAGCGCATCATCAATGGCGAAGTGCCCGAATCGCTCAAGCACAAACGTGTGCTGACGCTGGATCTGGCCGCCTTGCTGGCCGGCGCCAAATACCGCGGCGAATTCGAAGAACGCCTGAAAGCCGTACTGAACGACATTGCCAAGGATGAAGGCAATACCATCATCTTCATCGATGAAATCCACACCATGGTGGGCGCGGGCAAGGCCGAAGGCGCAATGGATGCCGGCAATATGCTCAAGCCGGCACTATCGCGCGGCGAGCTGCATTGCATCGGCGCCACCACGCTGGACGAGTACCGCAAGTACATCGAGAAGGATGCCGCGCTGGAGCGCCGCTTCCAGAAAGTGCTGGTAGATGAGCCATCGGTGGAAAGCACCATTGCCATCCTGCGCGGGCTGCAGGAAAAGTATGAAATCCACCACGGCGTGGAGATCACCGACCCGGCCATCGTGGCCGCGGCCGAGCTGTCGCACCGCTATATCACCGACCGCTTCCTGCCGGACAAGGCCATCGACCTGATCGACGAAGCCGCAGCCAAGATCAAGATGGAAATCGATTCCAAGCCGGAATCGATGGACAAGCTCGAGCGGCGGCTGATCCAGCTCAAGATCGAACGTGAGGCGGTCAAGCGCGAGAAAGACCCGGCATCCAAAAAGCGCTTCGGCCTGATTGAAGACGAAATCGCCGTGCTGGAGAAGGAATACAATGACCTTGAGGAAGTGTGGAAGGCCGAGAAAGCCGCCGTGCTGGGTAGCCAGGCCATCCGCGAGGAAATCGAGCAGGTGAAGCAGGCGATGGAAGCGGCGCAGCGGCGCGGCGAATGGGACAAGGCCAGCGAGCTGCAATATGGCCAGTTGCCCGACCTGGAAGCCAAGCTGAAAGCAGCTGAAGCCTCCGAGGCGGGCAGCAATGCCAAGCCACGGCTGCTGCGCACGCATGTGGGCGCAGAGGAAATTGCCGAGGTGGTCAGCCGTTCCACAGGCATTCCGGTTGCCAGGATGATGCAGGGCGAGCGCGAAAAACTGCTGCACATGGAAGAGGCGCTGCATCAACGCGTGGTGGGGCAGGATGAAGCGATCCGGCTGGTTTCGGACGCGATCCGCCGTTCGCGTTCCGGTCTGGGTGACCCGAACCGGCCGTATGGTTCCTTCCTTTTCCTGGGGCCGACCGGCGTGGGTAAAACCGAGCTGACCAAGACCTTGGCGCAGTTCCTGTTCGATTCGGACGAGCACCTGATCCGCATCGACATGAGCGAATTCATGGAAAAACACTCGGTGGCGCGGCTGATTGGCGCCCCGCCCGGCTACGTGGGCTACGAAGAAGGGGGTTACCTGACCGAGGCAGTGCGCCGCAAGCCGTATAGCGTGATCCTGCTGGATGAAGTGGAGAAAGCGCACCCGGACGTGTTCAACGTGCTGCTGCAGGTGCTGGACGATGGCCGCCTGACCGATGGCCAAGGGCGCACGGTGGATTTCAAGAACACCGTGGTGGTGATGACGTCCAACCTGGGTTCGCAGCAGATCCAGGCGATGGCGGACAGCGATTACCAGTTGGTGAAGCTGGCGGTGCTGGCCGAGGTGAAAACCCACTTCCGGCCCGAATTCGTCAACCGCATCGACGAGATCGTGGTGTTCCACGCGCTGGCGCAAGACCAGATCCGCGGTATTGCGCGTATCCAGTTGCAGCGACTGCAGCAACGGTTGGCGCAGATGGAAATCACGCTGAACGTCAGCGATGCTGCGCTGGACCTGATCTCCGAAGCGGGTTTCGATCCGGTGTATGGCGCGCGACCATTGAAGCGAGCGATCCAGAGCGAGATCGAAAACCCGCTGGCCAAGCGGTTGCTGGCTGGCGAATTCGGCCCCAAGGATGTGCTGGGCGTGGATGCCACCAACGGGCACCTGGTGTTCAACGCACTGGGCAAGCAGCCCGAAGCGGCAAGCTGAACATCGACAGCCGGTTGATTGGCAGCAAAGAAACGGCCCGGTTCAAACCGGGCCGTTTTTTCATGCCTGCTATGCCTTACCCTTTACCACCGGACATTTACCACTGGCGATCAGGCCCTTGGTGAACGCACTTCCCAAGTCTGGATCTTGTCATCGCTGAAACCACAGTGGAAAACCTGTGCTTCGGCGCTTTTGCCCTTGCTGCTGACTTCACCGTCGAAAGAAACCTTGGTGGCCACCTTTTTGCTGATGCGGTCGCTGAATGCCTTGTCCCAGCTTTCGACCTTGGCGGCCTTCAACTGATCATCGCTGGCCGAGATGGCGGTGTAATGGGTGCGCTTGGGAACACGCTGCTGCAGCTTTTCATAGCAACGCGCCACCAGCGGATCGACTGTACCGGCAGGCGCTGCGGCATCTTCAGCCCATGCAGATGTAGTGAGGGATACAAAAGCCAGGCACAGTGCAAATCGAATCATAAGGATATCCTCATAAGGTACCTTACAAGAATTAGCCATGCCATGCGCAATATCAAGTCGACTTTGCGGCCCCAAGTAGCCAGGCCGCATGCACAGGCAGAAAAAACAACAGTTCCGCCATCAAGCGCACCACCGTTGTCAGCATCAAGCTTGCTGCGAGCAACACCTGCACCACCGGCGACATCCAGGCGCTATAGTAGCGATCATCTCCCCCTCGCCATCTGCCCATGACCCTGCCGCTGCTTGCCATCGATACGCTGAGCGTGTTTTACCCCGGCCAGCCACGGGCTGCGGTAGAAGCCATTTCGTTGCAGCTCCAGGCGGGTGAAACGCTGGCACTGGTGGGGGCGTCAGGCTCCGGCAAAAGCGTGACCGCGCGGGCCATCCTGCAGCTGGATACGGATGCACGCTATACCGGCGCCATCATACTGGAAGGCAAGGATTTGCTGCAAATGGGCGAGCGGCAAATGCGTGCGGTACGGGGCGCGCAGGTTGGCATGGTGTTCCAGGAGCCGCTGTCTGCACTGAACCCGGTACTGAACATCCGCGCGCAGATCGCCGAGGTATTGCAGCAGCACCGCAGCCTGGCAGGCCAGGCAATACAGGATGAACTGCAGGCGCTGCTGGTGCAGGTGGGGCTGGGTGACAGCGAGCGCGTGCTGGGCGCGTTTCCGCATCAATTGTCGGGCGGCCAGCGGCAGCGGGTACTGATTGCAATGGCACTGGCTGGCCGGCCGCGGCTGCTGATCGCCGATGAACCCACCACCGCGCTGGATGCCCATCTGCGCCGGCAAATTCTCGACCTGCTGAAGAAGCTGGCTGCAGACGCCGGCATGGGTTTGCTGCTGATTTCGCATGATCTGAATCTGGTACGTGGTTTTGCCGACCGGGTGGCGGTGATGGAAGCGGGCCGCATCGTGGAAACCGGCAACACTGCAGCGCTGTTTGCAACACCGCAACACCCATACACGCAGGCATTGCTGGCGGCGCGGCAATTGCGTGTTGCTGCTGCGGCGCCACCGGGCGATACGCCGCTGGCCCTCGCTGCCACCGGCATGCAGTGCAGCTATCAGCGCAATCATGGCTGGTTCAAGCCCAGCACACGCTTTACCGCGCTGGCGCCGCTGGATATACAGCTGCGGCGTGGTGAAACCGTGGGGGTGGTCGGCGAATCAGGCTCGGGCAAAACCACGCTGGGCATGACGCTGCTGCGCTTGCAGCGCGAAGCCAGCGGGCAGATCACCCTTGGTGCAGACACGCCTGCCGCCGCATTGCGGCTGGATACGCTGAGCGGCAAGGCGCTGCGTCGTGCACGCCGGCGCATGCAGATCGTGCTGCAAGACCCGTTTGCATCACTGTCACCACGCATGACGGTGGAAGAAATCGTTGGCGAGGGTTTGCAAATCCATGCGCCGGAGCTTGATGCCGCCGCGCGCCGGCAGGCGGTACTGGCCGCGCTGGCAGAAGTAGGACTGGACGAACAGGTGTTGCACCGCTACCCGCACACGTTCTCTGGCGGGCAGCGCCAGCGCATCGCCATTGCCCGGGCGCTGGTACTCAAGCCCGATGTGCTGGTGCTGGACGAACCCACCTCGGCGCTGGATGCCCATATCGGTGCGCAGATCCTGGCCTTGCTGGCGCGCTTGCAGCGTGAACATGGCATCGCCTACCTGCTGATCACGCATGACCTGAGCGTGATCCGGGCGCTGGCGCACCGCGTGCTGGTGCTCAAGGATGGCCAACTGATGGAGAGCGCAGAGGTGACCGAGCTGTTTGCCAAGCCGCAGCATGCTTATACGCAGGCATTGCTCGCTGCCGATTAGGGGCGCAACAGCATAGCGCTCTCCTGAACACTGGTCTTGATCCGGATCAATGTATGAAAGGAAAGACTGCTTGGCAGTATCCCCAGTAGAGCGGGCCGCCGGGGTAGCGCGACAATATCTCGCTACACTGGAGTAGCCCATGCGCCGCAACGAGCCCATCAGCCAGCGTGAGGTCGCCGTCGACCCCGAGCGCCCCATCGTCAGCAAGACCAATCTCAAGGGCCAGTTGGTGTATGCCAACCCGGCCTTTGTTGCCATCAGCGGCTTTACCCGCAGCGAGCTGGAGGGCCAGCCGCACAATATCGTCCGCCACCCCGATATGCCGGCAGCAGCGTTCGAAGACCTGTGGCGCACCATCAAGGCCGGCCAACCATGGCGCGGGCTGGTAAAGAACCGCTGCAAGAACGGTGATCACTACTGGGTGGAAGCGTTTGTGACACCGCTGAGCGAAAACGGCCAGCACAGTGGCTACATGTCGGTACGCAATACCCCTGCGCGCCAGCAGGTCAGCGATGCCGAAACGCTGTACAAGGCAATCAGTGCCGGGCAGGCCAGCTTTCCCGCCACCCGCTGGCCCAGCCAGTTGGCACTGCAATGGCGGCTGGCCCTGCTGGTGGGGTCGCTGGTATTGCTCAGCGTGCTGTCATCCGCCCTGCCCGGCCCGCTGGCCTGGGCAGCCAGCGGCGTAGCCGCATTGCTGGCGCTGGCGGGCTGGCAATGGGTACGCGCCAGCTGGACCGCACCGTTGCAGGAGGCAGGCAATGCGTTTGCCAAGCTGGCGGAAGGCAATTTCCGCTTCAGCGTGCAGACCAATGCCCCGGCGGAATTTGCCAAACTGTTGCTGCAACTGGAAAGCATGCGCATCAACCTGCGGGCGGTGATTGCCGATGTGGTTTCGGCCGCCGATCAGGTGGGGGAGCGCGCCAATGAACTGGCCAGCAAATCGGGCACGCTGTCCGATCGTGCACATGTGCAATCGGATGGCGTAGCCAGCATGGCCGCCGCACTGAAAGAGCTGACGGTATCGGTACGGGAAATCCACGATTCGACGCGCCAGAGCGTGCGCCATGCCGACAATGCCAAGGTGCTTACCAAGCGCGGCAATACCGAAATGGCCGCCGCGCAGACCGCAACGCACGATGTGCTGGCCGTCGTCGACAGCGCCCGGGATACGCTGCAGCAGCTGGAAAGCGCGGTAGGCGAAATCAACAGCGTCACGCTGACCATCAAGGAAATTGCCGAGCAGACCAACCTGCTGGCGCTCAATGCCGCCATCGAGGCAGCACGTGCCGGAGAGACCGGCCGTGGCTTCGCCGTAGTGGCCGATGAGGTACGCAAGCTGGCAGAGCGCACGCGCATCAGCACCGGCACCATCACGACCACCATCGCCGCCGTTTCCAGCCGCACGCATGCGGCGCTTGCCAGCATGCAGCACGCGGTCAGCGCGGTGGAACATGGCACCGGCCTGATCGACCACTGCAACAGCACGCTGCAGGAGATCAACCAGGCAAGCATTGGCGTGAACCAGGCAGCACGGGATATTTCCGCGATGCTGGATCAGCAATCGCATGCCGCCAACGATGTGGCATCCAGCATGGAACGCATGAGCGTGCTGACCGAACAGAATGCCGGCACGATCAGCGAAGTGGGCGGCGCAGCCGCCGATCTGGCGGAGGTATCGCGTGATCTGCACCAGCTGGTGCGGCAGTTCGAGAAATCCATCTAGCCCCATCGCCGTGCCGTGCATTCCGTCGCCGCTGCAAGCAGCCCGTCGCACCACGCTGCGCGCTTGCCGCGGCAACACCATACTGGCTGACAAGCGCTTGCTGCCCTGATGGCAGCATGGCACGCTCCCGGTATATGGACCCCTCGTTGATGCACAAAACTGCCCTGCAAATCCTGCCTTGCGGCCGTACCCTGAAAGACTTGGGCCTGCTGCTGCTGGTCAACAACCTGATCGCGCTCATCCTGACCGCATCAGATGGCCGCATGCCGCTGTGGCAATACCTGATCATCTGCAATGCGGTGGGCTTCTCCATCGATCTGATCGGGCATGGGCTCAAATGGCTGGCGCGTGGGCGGCTGCCCAACTATGTGCATTTCCTGGTGGCCACCCCGCTGGGCATGCTGTGTGGTTTCAAGTTTGCTACCTTGCTGGGTACGGCCGATGTGGTCAGCTTTGGTCTGACCAACTTTTCCACCTCCGGGCGCTGGGTATTGTTGAGCGTGGTGTTGCTGGCTTTTGCAGCATCCGGTTTCTTCTACGTGTATCACCGCGGGGTTGAAGCACGCATCGCGCTGGAAACCGAACGCCGCCAGCGCGCCGAGGCCGAAGAGGCGCAGGCCACTGCCCAGCTGGGTTTGCTGCAGGCGCAAATCGAGCCGCATTTCCTGTTCAACACGCTGGCCAATGTGCAAAGCCTGATCGAGCGCAACCCGACCGCCGCGCGCGCCATGCTGGAGCAACTGAACCGCTATCTGCGCGCCAGCCTTACCCGTACCCGCCAGCCTACCAATACACTGGCCGAGGAGCTGCAACTGGTGAGCGCCTTGCTGGAAATTGCCCGCATGCGCCTGGGCGAACGGCTGAGCTACCGCATCGATCTGCCGCAATCGCTGCATACCGTATTGCTGCCACCGCTGTTGCTGCAACCGCTGGTGGAAAACGCACTGGAACACGGCATCGAGCCGGCAGTGGCCGGCGGTGAAATCCTCATCGAAGGGCACGAGCAAGACGGCATGCTGGTCCTGCGCGTGCACGATAGCGGCTTGGGGCTGTGCGAGAACGCCAGTGGCGATGGCGTGGGCCTTGCCAATATCCGCGCGCGGCTGCACCGGCTCTACGGCGCAGCCGGGCGACTGGCACTGTACGCGAATGCACCGTCCGGCGTGATTGCCGAACTGATCCTGCCCTGCCGCAGCCATTGAGAGAACGCATGCCTACCGCCTTGATCGCCGATGACGAACCGCTGCTGCTGGAAGAAATCGGCAGCCAGCTTGGCATGCTGTGGCCGGAACTCGAAATCATCTGCCGGGCCAGGCATGGCGCCGAAGCGCTTGCAGCGCTGAACCGCGAGCAACCTGATTACGCCTTTCTGGATATCCGCATGCCGGGCCTGACCGGGCTGGACGTGGCCAAAAATGCCCCCGCACATACCCGCATCGTGTTCGTGACCGCCTACGATGCCTATGCGCTGGCCGCGTTCGACGCCGCCGCAGTCGACTACCTGCTCAAGCCGCTGGAACCTGGCAGGCTGGCTGCCTGCATCGCCAAGCTGCAGCGCAACAGCACAAGCCAGCCCAACTGGCAGACAGCGCTGCAGCAGGCAGAGCAACCCGCAACAGGCAAAACGCTGGACTGGCTGACCGTGGGCCTTGCCGATACCACACGGCTGGTTGCCATCGACGAGGTGATCTACTTCGAAGCCAGCGACAAATACACCGAAGTGGTGACCTTGCACGAACGCCATCTGATGCGCACGTCGCTCAAGACCCTGCTGCCACAGTTACCGGCTGGCCGGTTTGCACAGATCCACCGCAGCGTGATCGTGAGCCTGCCCGCCGTTGATCGCATCGAGCGCGACCTGCTGGGCCGGCTGCGGCTATACCTGCGTGTGCGCGATGAAGCCTTCGTGATCAGCCGCAGCTACGCCGGGCAGTTCAAGCAGATGTGACGAAGGTTATGGCGCCGCAGTTGCCGGGGGCCGTCGCAACGTTTTACAGACCCGCTTTTGCCACCGGATTGGCACGCGGGTCCAGCGCGGCGCGGAGGCCCTCACCCACGAATACCAGCAACAGCAGCATGCCCACCAGCACGGCAAAGGTGGGCAGCGAGATCCACCACGCATCCAGGTTGGCCTTGCCTTGCGCCAGCAACTCGCCCAGTGACGGCACTTCTTGCGGCACGCCGA
Source organism: Andreprevotia sp. IGB-42 (assembly GCF_009848685.1). Taxonomy (GTDB): domain Bacteria; phylum Pseudomonadota; class Gammaproteobacteria; order Burkholderiales; family Chitinibacteraceae; genus Andreprevotia. Next base: position 18,445 of record NZ_WXTX01000006.1, on the reverse strand, counting down.
GGCCAAGAAAGTCGAAGCTCGTCAGCGCCAGCACCGCGCCGCTCATGCGGAACGGCAGGAAGGCGATCACCGAGGTCAGCGAGTTAGGCAGCAGGTGACGACGGATAATCTGCCAGTCGCTCAGCCCGAGCGCACGCGCAGCAGTCACGTATTCGAGGTTGCGGTTACGCAGGAACTCGCCGCGCACGTAATCGGACAAGCCCATCCAGCCGAACACCGACAGGATGACGAACAGCACCAGCAGGCTGGGCTCGAACATCGATGCCAGGATCAGCAGCAGGTACAGCTCGGGCACGGAAGCCCATACCTCGATCAGCCGCTGCATGGTGAGATCCACCTTGCCGGCAAAATAGCCCTGCAACGCCCCGAAGAAAATGCCCACCACGCAGCCCACCACGGTCAGCGCCAGGCCAAACAGCAGCGACACGCGAAAGCCATACAGCAGGCGCGCCAGGATATCGCGGCCCCGGTCATCGGTTCCCAGCCAGTTGACTGCGGATGGCGGCGCCGGATTGGGGCTGGGCGAAAAATAGTTGAGTGTATTGGGGCCGTAGTGGTTAGGCGCGAACAGCGCCCAGTTGCCACCTTCTGCAATACGCTGCTGGATGAAGGGATCGAGAAAATCGGCCGGGCTGGGGAAATCACCGCCGAACACCGTTTCCGGATAATCCTTGAACAGCGGGTAATAGGTCTGGCCCTGATAGCGCACCACCAGTGGCTTGTCGTTGGATAGCAGCTCGGCGCCGCAGCTCAGCACCAGCAGGATCGCCAGCAGCCACAGGCTGACATAGGCAAGGCGCTGTGCCCTGAAACGCAGCCAGGCACGCCGCCACGGGCCGGCATTGATCACGACTGCGCTCATGCCGGTGCCCCTTCGAAACGCAGCCGCGGGTCTGCCAGCGCATAGCACAGGTCGGACAGCAGCCTGGTAAACAGGCCGATCAGCGAGAACAGGAACAAGGCACCCAGCACCACCGGGTAATCACGGCGGATCACCGATTCATACGACAGCAAACCCAGGCCATCGAGCGAGAACAGCGTTTCGATCAGCAGCGCGCCGGTGAAGAACGCACCGATGAAGGCCTCCGGGAAGCCGGTAACCAGCGGAATCAGCGCATTGCGGAATACATGGCGGTAACGGATGGCGGTTTCACTCAGGCCCTTGGCGCGGGCGGTCAGCACGTATTGCTTGCGGATTTCCTCCAGCATGCTGTTCTTGGTCAGCACGGTGATGGTGGCAAAGCTGCCCACTACCATCGCCGTTACCGGCAGCACCAGGTGCCACAGGTAATCGGCGACTTTGCCCAGCAGGGAGAGTTGCGCCCAGTTATCCGAGGTCAAGCCGCGCAGCGGGAAAATCTGCCAGAAGCTGCCGCCGCCAAACAGCACCAGCAACACCACACCCAGCACGAAGCCGGGAATGGCGTAGCCCGCCATCAGTACCAGCGTGGTAACCGCATCGAAGCGGCTACCGTGACGCACCGCCTTGGCCACCCCCAGCGGCACTGCAATCAGATAGGTCAGGCAGAACGTCCACAACCCCAGCGAGATCGATACCGGCAGCTTGGAAACAATCAGCGACCATACCGACTGGTGATGGTAATAGCTCTCGCCCAAATCGAAGGTGGCATAGCGCTTGAGCATCAGGCCGAAACGCACCCACGCTGGCCGGTCAAAACCGTAATCGGCCTTGATCTGCGCCAGCCGCTCCGGGTCCAGCCCCTTGTTGCCCTGGTAGAGCACGCCGCCCCCACCGCCACCGGCGGCCTCCCCGCCACCGCCGCGTGCCTTCATCTGGTATGTGAGCTGTTCGATCGGGCCACCCGGCACGAACTGGATCACGGCAAAGCTCAGCAACAGGATACCCAGCAGGGTGGGCACCATCAGTGCCAAGCGTTTGAGCAGGTAGCGGATCATTGTGGCTTCCACCAGGTTGCGACGATCCAGCTGGCGGGGCTGTAGTACAGCGGCAGCGTGGCGGGAAACTGCAGCGTTTTCTGGTAGGCAACCCGGTGCGTGCGGCTGTACCAGTGCGGAATGGTGTAATAGCCGTGGCGCAATACGCGATCCAGCGCCCGCACGGCCGTCACGCGCTCGGCGCGCAGCTCGCTGCGCACAACGTCGTCGATCAGCGCATCCACCGCGGGGTCATGCACACCGGCCACGTTGCTGGAGCCATTGGTACGCGATGCCTTGCTGGAGAAATAATCGTACAGCTCGTTGCCGGGGCTTTGCGTATCCGAGTAATGCAGCGTGGTCACGTCGAAGTCGTAGCCATCCAGCCGTTTCTGGTACAGCGCGTAATCGGTACTGCGGATACGCACGCCGATGCCCAGCTTCTGCAGATTGCGTATCCATGGCGTCACCACGCGCTGCATGGCGGGGCTGTCATCCAGGTATTCGAATACGAACGGCTCACCGCGCTGGTTGCGCAGTGCGCCGTCGCGGTACACCCAGCCTGCCTGCGCGAGCAGATCACGCGCGGCCAGCAAGTTGGCGCGCAGGGAGCGGGGTGGCGAGGTCGATGCCGGCATGGGCACCGGGCCGAATACCGCAGGGTCCAGCTGCTTGCGCAGCGGGGCCAACAGTTTCAGCTCCGCCTCACCCGGAGTGCCGGTGGCAGCCAGATCGCTGTTGGAATAAAAGCTGTCGGTACGCACGTACTGGTTGTAGAAAAGCTGCCGGTTCAACCAGTCGAAATCCAGTGCCAGCCCCAGCGCGCGCCGCACCCGCACATCGGCAAACAGCGGGTGCCGGGTATTGAGCATGAAGCCCTGGAAACCGGCGGTGTTGTGATGGATGAAATCGCGCTTGATGATCTGGCCGCTGGCAAACTTGGGGCCGTGGTACAGGCGCACCCAGCTGCGCGAGATATTTTCAACATTGAAGTCGAACTGGCCGGCCTTGAAGCCCTCCAGCCGCGCCAGATCATCCTTGTAGAAGCGCCAGGTCAGGCGGTCGAAATTGAACATGCCGCGGCGCACCGGGAGCTCGCGCCCCCAGTAGCCGCCATCACGCAGCAGCGTGAGCTGGCGACCCACGTCATACGGGCCGATGCGATACGGGCCACTGCCGACGGGGGCTTGCAGGCCGATCTTGTCGAACGGCGTGCCATCGCCCCACTTCGGGGAAAACACCGGCAGCGCGCCAACCAGTTGCGGCAGCTCGGGGTTCTTGCGCTTGAACACGAAGCGGATGGTCTGTTTATCCACCACTTCCGATCTGGTGACATCCACCAGCGCAGCTGCATACTGCGGCGCAGCCAGCTTGCCATTGAGCGTTTCGAAGCTGTATTTCACATCCGCAGCGGTCACGGCATCACCGTTATGGAAGCGCGCTTTCGGGTTGATATGGAACACCACCGAAAGGCCATCCGCCGCCACCCGGATATCGTCCGCCAGCAAACCATACGAGGTTGCGGGTTCGTCCAGGCTGGCGGTGGTCAGGCTCTCGAAAATCAGGTCTGCCACGCCAGCAGGCGCGGTACCCTTGAGGATGAACGGATTGAAGGTATCGAAACTGGTGCGCCGGTCCGGGTTGGCCATCAGCAGCTCACCGCCCTTGCGCGCTGCCGGGTTCACATAATCGAAATGGCTGAAACCCGCCGGATACTTTGGCGTATAGCCCAGCGCGATTGCATGTTCGGCAATGGCAGACGGGCTGGCAAAAAGGCTGGCAAGCAGCAACAGGAAGAAGAGCACGCGCATGGCCGGATCATAGCCGAGGCTGGCGCGCGTGGCGTGTTAGAATCGCCGGGTTGTTTCATCCGCGTCACCCATGACTTTTCTTGCCCTCGATACCTCGACCGAACACCTGTCCCTGGCGCTATCCACCCCGGACGGCGTGATCGCGCGCGACTGGCATGCCGGCCAGCGCCATGCCGAACACACACTGCCCTACCTGGAAACCTTTCTGGCCGAAGCCGGTGTTGCACGCAGCCAGATCAAGGGCATTGCCTACGGCATGGGCCCCGGCTCGTTCACCGGCCTGCGCATCGCATGTGGCATCGCGCAAGGGCTGGCGTTCGGCCTGGGCGTGCCGCTGCTGGGTGTTTCCACGCTGGAAGCGCTGGCAGCCCAATGCCCACAGGCGCAGCAACTGGCGTATGCCTGCCTGGATGCGCGGATGAACCAGGTGTATTGCGCAGCCTACCGCCGTAGCGCTACCGGCTGGGTAGAAGTGATCGCCCCCACACTGGCGGACCCCGATGCAGTACCGGTGCCCGATACGGATGGCTGGATCGGGCTGGGCAGCGGTTTTGCCGCCTATGGCGAGGCGCTGACCGCGCGCCTGGGTACGCAGGTCAGCGATACCTTGCCGGCATTGTTTCCGCGTGCGGCGGAAATCCTTGCGCTGGCGTTGCCGCGTTTTGCCGCCGGTGAAGCCGTGCCGCCCCATGATGCGCCGCTGGTTTACCTGCGTGACAAGGTGGCACTCAAAACCCACGAGCGGGTGAAGAAATGAAGCTGGAAGCGCTGAGCCTGGCCGATGTGGATGCACTGGTTGCGCTCGATGCGGCCACCAATATCCATCCGTGGACGGCACCACTGTGGCGCGACACGTTGAACCAGCAGCACACGGTGGGCTTTCGCGATGCCGGCGGGCAACTGGGCGGCGCAGCGGTGTTCAGCCGCGTACTCGATGAAGCCGAGCTATTGATGATCGCCATCGCCCCCGCACAGCAGGGCAAGGGGCTGGGCCGCGCGCTGCTGGATGGCGTGCTGCGGCAACTGGCTGCTGAAGGCGTGCGGGAAATGTTTCTGGAAGTGCGTGCCAGCAACCAGCGTGCGCAAGCGCTGTACCAGTCTGCCGGTGCCAACGAGATCGGCCAGCGCCGCAATTATTATCCGTGTGCAGGCGGGCGTGAAGATGCGCACCTGTATGCGTTCTACCTGAGCGCAGCGGCATGAGCCGTACCGCCAGAGTGCTCGATGCGCTGGGCCTGGGCACCGTATGGATACGGCGCGACAGGTTGGCGGAAATCGAAGCGGCCAATGCCGCGCTGGCTGCAGAACAAATGCACGACCATGCCGCAACAGCGGCCAGTCCAGCACCAGCACAAATTGCCGCTGAAGCGGTTGCGCCACCTGCGCCGGTCAAGCGCTCGCCGGCACCCGTGGTGGTCATTCCCAATCCGGCGGCCAAACCCGTCAGTAGCCTGAAGATCGAGGTGGTCAACGATGCGCGCACCGAGCGCATCGCCGGTCTGGACTGGGCGGCGCTGCAGCAGGAAGTGGCTGCCTGTACTGCGTGTGCGCTGTGCCATAGCCGCACGCAGACGGTGTTTGGCGTGGGCACGCTGGAAGCCGATATCCTAGTGGTGGGCGAAGCACCGGGTGCAGAGGAAGACAAGCGTGGCGAGCCCTTCGTCGGTGCTGCCGGCAAGCTGCTGGACAATATGCTGGCAGCAGTGGGCGAAAAACGCGGCAAGCAGGTGTTCATTACCAACGTGCTGAAGTGCCGCCCGCCGGGCAATCGCAACCCCGGCGTGGAAGAAGTAGCCAAATGCGCGCCGCTGCTGCGCCGCCAGATCGAGCTGCTGCAGCCGCAGGTGATTTTTGCCAGCGGCCGCTTCGCGATCCAGACGCTGCTGGAGAACGACGCGCCGGTCGGCGCCTTGCGCGGCAAGGTGCACAGCTACCGGCATATTCCGGTGGTGGTCAGCTACCACCCGGCTTATCTGCTGCGCAATCTGCCCGATAAAGCCAAGGCCTGGCGTGACCTGTTGCTGTTGCAGCAGGCCATTGCCAGCGCACGCGCCAACGTAAGCTGAAAACGCGCTGATCCGGCTGCCTTTGGAGGGGTACGCAGCTATGCTGAGTGAATAAAGCACAGCATAGCGAAACGGGTGAACCATGCCGGCAGCCACAGCAAGAATGCAGCACAGCTTTCCGTTACGGCTGCATATCGCCACACTTTTCACCGCGCTTATCCTGGCAACCGGCCTGGGAATCTGCTTTTACGTCTATCACCAGAGCCAGAGTGCCGCACTCAAGCAGGCACAGGACGACTTTGCCCGTACCGCGCGTGAAATGGCCGCCAGCCTGGAACGGCTGTACCGCCCTACCGGCGCGATGGTGAATCTGCTGTCCCGGCAACCGCTGGTGAGCGCCGGCACCCTGGCCACCCGGCTGCAGGGGCTGGAGATGATGCGTGAAATCCTCAACGCCAACCCGCAATCGGTGAGCCTGTACGTGGGGCGTGCGGACGGGGATTTCTTCCTGTTCCGCCCGCTGGATGACGATCTCACCCGCCACAGTGTCGATGCCCCGCCCGGTGCCGCCTACGTGGTGCAATCGGTAGACCACACTGCCGGCAAGGAAGCAGACCGGCGCTACCTGTTCTACACCGCCGGGCTGCAACTGCTGAAAAACCAGCCGCGCCCCGACTATGGCTACGATCCGCGCGTGCGTCCTTGGTACAAGCTGGCACAAGCGCAGGATGGACTGATCCGTACTGATCCGTTTGCCACCTTCACCACTGGCGAGCTAGGCCTGGCTTTCGTACGGCGCAGCGGCGATGGCCAGGCTATCGTGGCGGCCACACTGACACTGACGCGCCTGTCCGCCACGCTGGCTGATGGCAAACCCACGGTATCGGCCGAACTGGCGCTGTTTGACGACCAGCGGCGGCTGCTGGCCTACCCGGACAGCCACAAGCTGCTGGTTGCCGAGCCCGACGCCGATGGTGGCCAGCGGCCTGCCAGCCTGGATGATCTCGGCGCGCCCATCCTCAAGCAGCTGTTGCCTGCCGGTAAAGCGGTCATTTCGGCAACCAGGCAATACCGCGATGGGGGTGGGCGTGAATGGCTGACCACCTTGCTGCCAGTCGGCAGCGCCAATGGTTCGTTCACCTGGCTGGCGATTGCCGCGCCAACTGACGAGCTGTTTGCCGAGGCGCGCGCGGTGCGCAACAAGACGCTGCTGGCCACGCTGCTGATCGTGGCGCTGTCCTTGCCGCTGATCTGGATGCTGTCGGCGCATATCGCCGGGCAACTGCGCAACCTCACGCGGGAAGCGCAACGCATCCACCGCTTCGAGTTCGATGGCGACATGCCCGCGCATTCGCGCGTGAAGGAAGTGGCCGAGCTTGCTGATGCGGTGAGCAAGCTCAAGCGCACGATCCGGCGCTTTCTGGACATCAGCCAGAACCTGGCGGCAGAGACGCGCTTCGAGCGGCTGATGGACCGTGTACTGGCGGAGACACTGGGCGCAGCCGGCGCCGAAGGGGGCGCCATTTACCTGCTTGACGAGCAAGGCGCCTGCCTCGTGCCTGCTGCAATGCGCTGGCAAGACGAAGCAACCGGCGTGGACGGACTGGCGAGCATTCCGCTCAGCGATACCGCCGATCCGCTGGTGCAGGCGGTGCAGGAGCGACGCACGGAGAATCTGGTGCTGACCTCACCACGTTCGCCGGCACTGCAATATATCGATACGCACTTCGGCACCACGCACGTGCAGCTGATCGCTCCGCCACTGACCAACCGCGCTGGCGAACTGATCGGCGTGCTGTGCCTGTTCCTGCCCAGCGGGCACAATGCGGTTTCAGCCGAGCAGGTTGCATTTGTGGAGGCGCTGTCCGGCACCGCCGCAGTGGCTATCGACAACCAGCGCCTGCTGCAGGGGCAGAAAGCGTTGCTCGATTGCTTCATCACCCTGATCGCAGGTGCCATCGACGCCAAGAGCCCCTACACCGGCGGCCACTGCCAGCGCGTGCCCGAACTGACCAAGGCGCTGGCGGAAGCTGCGCACGAGGTGGCACACGGCCCGTTCAAGGACTACCGGCTGGATGAGGAAGATCGCGAGGTGTTGCACATTGCCTGCTGGCTACATGATTGCGGCAAGGTCACCACGCCAGAATATGTGGTCGACAAGGCCACCAAGCTGGAAACCATGTACGACCGCATCCACGAAATCCGCACACGCTTCGAGGTACTCAAGCGCGATGCGGATGTCGCGTACTGGCAGGGGGTGGCGAATGGCGGCGATGCTGCTGCGCTGGCGGCAAGCCGGAACGCCGCCATCCAGGCGCTGGATGACGACTTTGCCTTCGTGGCAGAGTGCAATACGGGCGGCGAATTCATGGCTGCGGACAAATTGGCGCGGTTGCAGCAGATCGCGCAGCGGCGCTGGCTGCGCACGCTGGACGATACGCTGGGATTGTCGTGGTCGGAAAAGCAGCGCAAGCCGGCTGCAGCGGATACCACATTACCGGTGGAAGAGCCCTTGCTGGCCGACAAGCCCGAGCACCTGATTGCACGCAATGCCAATGAAATCATGCCCGAACCCAATCCCTGGGGCTTCAAGCTGAAAACCCCCGAGCACAAGTTCAACCGTGGCGAGCTGTACAACCTGTCGATCACGCGTGGCACGCTGACTGCGGAAGAGCGCTACACCATCAACGATCACATCGTGCAGACCATCATCATGCTCAACAGCCTGCCGCTGCCACGGCATTTGCGCCGGGTGCCTGAAGTGGCCGGCGGCCATCATGAAAAAATGGATGGCACCGGCTACCCCAAGCGCTTGCGCCGCGAGGACATGAGCGTGGAAGCGCGCATGATGGCCATTGCCGACATCTTCGAAGCGCTGACCGCGATAGACCGCCCATACAAGGTAGGCAAGACGCTGACCGAGTCGCTGACCATCATGGACCGCATGCAGCGTGAGGGGCATATCGACCCCGAGCTGTTCACGCTGTTTCTGGAAAGCGGCATCTTCATGCAATACGCCAGCCGCTATCTTAAACCGGAGCAGATCGACGCAGTACACATCAACGACTACATCTGGCGCGATGCCGCGTGAACGGCAGCCGTTTCCAAGCCGTGCGGGCTTTGCGTGCATAGGATGCTGTTGCGTTTTAGCAAAAATGATGTTGCAACGCACAATAGATCAAGAAACGGGCCTAGGATAAGGGGCGTGATTCCCGCAAGGAGTACGCCATGGACGCCATCACCACCGCCGCTACGTTCGAGATCAAGCTCAATGATCACCCGCAACGCCGGGTCATCAGCGACGAAGCGCATGCCAGGCCCTATGCGCTGATCCCCACACCCAGCCGCATTACCTATATTGCCTACCTGCACCGCAACCTCAGCCCCACGCAGGAATTGTGGCTGTATGGCGAGCTGGCGCTACGCTTCGGCCAGGTACCGCCCAAACCCGGCGACAACCATTTCAGCGTGGACTTGGGGCCATGCCGGCTGCGCTGGACGCGCCACAGCGAGTTCTCTGCGCTGACGCTGATTGCCTCCGGGCTGGAAGCCGATCCGTTCCGCGATCCGTTTGCAAGACCCGCACTGGCAGAATTGCCCGCCGAGTGGCTGGCACAATTGCCGGGCAATCTGCTGGTGGCTGCGCATGCGCTGCTGGTGCCGCACAGCGCATTGCCGATTGGCGCGCCTGCCATCGCTGCCCGCTATTTCCGGGGCAACGACCTGATCGGTGCAGAGATCGGCGAGGGATCGGGCAGCGCGTATACCGACTTCCTGATCCATGCAGATGGTTTTTCGCGCTACCTGGTAGCAGATCGCTACATGGGCCGCCGCCAGGGCGGGCGCATGCTGCTGCGCCTGTTCGAGCTTGATACCTACCGGATGATGGCGTTTCTGGCACTGCCGCTGGCCAAATCGATTTCACCGGAACTGACCGAGGCCGACCGGGAACTGGCCGAGCTGACCAGCGCCATGTCGCACGCCAAGCAGACGGACGAACCGGTGCTGCTGGACCGGCTGACGCAACTGGCCGCGCGCATCGAGAGCGCGCTGTCCCGCACCGATTTCCGTTTTTCTGCCACGCATGCGTATTACGAGATCGTGCAAAGCCGCATTGCCGAGCTGCGCGAGTACCGCATCCAGGGGCTGCAGCCATTCCAGCAATTCATGGAACGGCGGCTGACACCTGCCATGGATACCTGTGTAACGGTAGCGCGCCGGCAGCGCGAACTGGCGGCGCGGGTCAGCCGGGCAACGGCGCTGCTGCGCACCCGCGTGGACATCACGCACGAGCAGCAAAATCAGGCGCTGCTGACCTCGATGGAACGCCGCGCCACACTGCAACTGCGGCTTCAGGAAACCGTAGAGGGCCTGTCCATCGCCGCCATCACCTATTACACCGTGGGCCTGCTGGGATATGGCTTCAAGGGCCTGAAGGCCGCCGGCATGCATCTGAACGTGGAGCTGGCAACCGCACTGGCGATACCGGTGGTGGCACTGCTGATCGCGCTGGGTTTGCGCCGCATGCGTAACGCATTACTGGCCGAACACGGCTGATGCGCTGTCAGCAACACCAGCATGCCGGCGCAATGCGCGGCAATACGGCAAGAGTTGCCTACCGGCATGGCGCCGGCCATGGCATGCTGCAAGCATTCAATCAGCGTGGAGCAGCATCATGGCGAAAGCAGGTCTTCCCCGTATCGTGATTGTCGGCGGTGGCGCCGGTGGGCTCGAACTGGCAACAACGCTGGGCCGGCGCCTGGGTGCGAAAAAACGCGCCGAGATCGTGCTGGTCGATGGTGCATCCACGCATATCTGGAAACCGCTGCTGCATGAAGTGGCCACCGGCGCGCTCAATACCGGCGAAGACGAAGTCAATTACTTCGGCCACGCGCACCGCAACGGCTACCGCTTCGAATTCGGCTGGATGAGCGGGCTGGACCGTGAACGCAAGGTGGTGCGCATTGCCGATGTGATCGGCCCCGATGGCGAAGTGCTGGCGCAAGCACGCGAGGTCCCCTACGACACGCTGGTGCTGGCGCTGGGCGCCATTGCCAATGACTTCGGCACCATGGGCGCACATACGCACTGCATGTTCCTCAATACGCCGGATGATGCCGAGAAACTGCGCCGCAAGATCCTTGCGCAATCGTTTGCCGTGGGCGCTTCGGGCAACCCGGTGCAGAAGCTGAATATCGGCATCGTCGGGGGTGGCCCCACCGGCGTGGAGCTGGCAGCAGAAATCGACCATACCATCCGCGAGATGCATCAATACGGCGCGGAGCTGACGCCTGCGCAGCTGGAAATCACCATCATCGAGGGGGCCGAGCGCATTCTGGCCACCGCGCCGGAATCGCTGTCGCAGTATGCAACGGACGCCCTGTCCGAACGCGGCATCCTGGTGGCGTGCAATAGCCGCGTGGCCGAAGTGAACGAAAGCGGTTTCGTGCTGGCGGACGGGCGCACCATCGCATCGGATATCCGGGTGTGGGCTGCCGGCGTGAAAGGCGCCGACTGGCTCAACACGCTAGGGCTCAACACCAACAAGCTCAACCAGATCGAAGTCACCAGCACGCTGCAGACGCTGACCGACAAGCACATCTTTGCGCTGGGCGATTGTGCCAGCACGCCGGATGGCGATGGCGGCAAGCCGCTGCCTGCCACCGCGCAGGTTGCACATCAGCAAGCAAGCTGGCTGGCGGGCACGCTGGCAGCGCTGCAGGCAGGCAAGCCGGTAAAGCCATTCCAGTTCCGCCCCCAGGGCGTGATCGTTTCCATCGGCAAGCATACCGCAGTGGCCAGCCTGGCATCGGTGGTCGGCCCCAAGCGCGATTACTACGTGGAAGGGCGCGGCGCCAAGCTGATCTATGCATCGCTGTACCGGCTGCACCAGGCGGCAGTGCACGGCTGGATACTGGCGGTATTGCTGTGGATAGGCGACAAATTGCGCCGCGCAGCCCAGCCCACGCTCAAGCTGCACTGATCCAGCACCGCCCGCAGCGACTGCGGTACCAGCCTGCCCCGCCGCTGCCGGCCTGCCGGTAGGCCGACGGCTGTTATCCAGGCTTCGTGCGCCCTTGGTACAGCCCGTGCCAGCCTCGGGCAGCCATCCTTTGCCCGTTGCCGGGCCAGCTGTGCCCGGCACGACTGCCCTGCAAGCGCGGCAGTAAATATTTCCCGGCCCATCTGCTGAGCCCTGGGAGGTTTTCTTACCGTGTACAAGCCGCCCTGCTGCTCGTTTCCCCGCTTGGCAATACATTTGCGGCATAAGGCGGTGCTTTTTCATCAGCAAGCTCTTCTTGCTCATCCCTCCGCCGGGGTTTATCAAGTAATTACACACTCCTTTCCGTTCATTCCGGTATTTCCTACACGAACAGGCCATGCCACATCGCAGTTACCGTCATTTTCTGTTGCGTTGCTTGACTGTGCTGGTTGCCGCGCTGGCGATCGGCCTGTGCCTGTACGCGGCCGATCACGTTGAAAAAACCGCCGACGAGAACCTGCTCAAGCTGGCCCGGCAGGATACGGGCCGTGTACGCCAGACGCTGTCCGACTGGGTGGAGCTGCGCCGGCAAACGCTGCGCGGCTTGGCTGCGCTATTCGCCGGTTCCAGCGGTGTAGAGCACGACGAGTTCGACCGTGCCGCCACCGTGCTGCGCAAACAGGGTGACAGCACGGTGCAGATTCCGCTTGCCTATGCACTGGTATCGGCCGACAACAGCTCGTTGAAAATTGTCTACAGCACCGAAACGGCCGGGCCGCTGGCACTGGGGCGTGAACTCGCCAGCGTGCCCGAGGCAGCCACGCTGATGCATACGGCGTTTCCATCCGCCAATCGCACCATCTCCAGCCCGGTGCTATTCGACGCTGCACACAGGCCCTACGCCTACATGAGCTACCCGCTGGAGCACGTCAACGGCCGGCGGGCATTGATGCTGACCATCATCAGGTACACCGAGCTGTTCCGCATCGTGGCCGGCCCGCAGGAAGGCATCGTGCTGCGCGTGCAGGTCACCCCCCCAGGCGGCAAACCCACCTTCGTCAACGGCAGCGAAGCGGCTACACCCGGCACGCTGTTCACCATCCCCTACAGCGGCGAGCTGTATGGTTCGCGGTTCCATCATTACGGCGACATTCTTGGCAACTATCCCGGACGCCAGAGCAGCGCGCAGCGGCTTGCCACTACGCTGCGTTATGGCGGCAGCCTGCTGACGCTGATCGTGATGCTGATGATCTGGAAAATGCTCAACCTGTACCGGCAAAGCCTGCAGCGCGCCACAGCGCTGGAAGAGGCGCACAGCCATATGCAGGAAAGCGAGCAGCATTACCGCACGCTGGTCGACCAGGTACCCGGCGTGGTGTTCCGCGCGGTGATGGCGCCCGAGCGGCGCAAGGTCTATTTCAGCCCCGCCGTCGAGGCGCTGACCGGCTACCGTGCCGAAGAGCTGCTGGGCAGTCACCGCTTCCGCGAGCTGATTGCAGCCGAAGATGCCGAGCGGGTGCAGGCGGTGTTGAACCAGGAACAGAACGCCGAAGGCCGCTATGAGGTGGAATATCGCATCCACGACCGCGACGGCAAGCAGCACTGGGTATCCGAGCGCAACCAGGTGTTTGTCGATGCGCATGGCGTGCGCATGATCGATGGCGTGCTGATCGATATCAGCGAGCACAAGGCCATCGAAGTATCGCTGCAGAGCAAGGTGAACCTGCTGCGCGGCATTTTCGACAACGCGCCGGATGTACTGATCCACGGGCTGACACTGGACGGTGATTTCAGCTTCTGCAACAAGGCCAGTGAAAGCATCCTGGGGTGGCAGGAGCATGAACTGCTGGGCAAGCCGTTCAAGTCGTTCAACATGGTGTCGTCCGAGGCTGCCGATCATGCGCTGTCATTGTTCAGCCAGATGGCGCAAAGCATGCAGCCACTGCCGCCGGGCGAGTGGCTGGTGACCCGGCGCAACGGCAAGCCTTGCGTGATCCTGGCCACGCTGTTTCCCATCCTGGATGAACACGACGACATCATCATCGTAACCATCGGGCTCGATATCACCGAGCGCAAGCGCATCGAGGAATCGCTGCGCACCACGCGCGATCATCTGGAAGACCTGGTGACCGAGCGCACCGATGCATTGCAACGCAGCAACCGCGAGCTCAAGCAGGCAATGGGGCAACTGGTGCAATCGGAAAAACTGGCCTCGCTGGGCAGCCTGGTGGCCGGCATTGCCCATGAGCTGAACACGCCGCTGGGCAACAGTGTGACCGTAGCCTCCACGTTGCGGCAGAAGGTGCACGAATTCCGCCACCTGCTGGACGAAAACCAGCTGCGCCGCTCCGAACTGGAGCACTTTACAGAAGCGTGCGAGGAAGCGGCCACGCTGATCGAAAAAAGCAGCCAGCGCGCCGGCGACCTGATCAACAACTTCAAGCAGGTGGCGGTGGATACTGCCAGCACGCGGCGGCGTGTGTTCGATCTCAAGCAGACCATGGAAGAAGTGGTATCCACATTGCTGCCGCTGCTCAAGCACACGCCACATCGCATCGAGATCGATATCCCGCCAGGCACGCACATGACCAGCTACCCGGGGCCGCTGGAACAGATCATCACCAACCTGGTCACCAACTCGCTCAAGCATGCATTCGACCAGCGCGATGACGGCATGATCCGCATTGCGGCCAGTGCATCGGCAAGCGAGATCGAGCTCATTTACGAGGACAACGGCAACGGTATCCCCGAAGCGCTGAAGCGGCGGGTATTCGATCCGTTCTTCACCACCAAGCTGGGCCAGGGCGGCAGCGGCCTTGGACTGTATATCGTTTTCAACCTGATACATGGCGTGCTGGGTGGCCAGTTGAAGCTGAGCGATGCCGAGCACGGTGGCACCCGCTTTGCCATCACCCTGCCCAAACAGGCGCCCCTACCCCAGGAATCCGCAAGCGATGAGCAACCTGCCCCACAATAATGATGCGCTGGTCAGCCTGATTGAAGATGATCATCTGCCGCCACCGGTACGGAGTGGCCGGCCATGGGTGGTACTGATCGTCGACGACGACGAGGAAGTCCACGCCGCGACACGCTACACGCTGACCGACCAGCTCATCCTCGGGCGTCCGCTCGAGCTCGTACACACCATGTCTGGCGCACAAACCCGCGAGTTGCTGGCCACGCGCACGGATTTTGCAGTGATCCTGCTTGATGTGGTGATGGAAACCGATGATGCCGGCCTGCGCCTGGTCGATTACATCCGCAATCATCTGGGCCTGCGCGAAACGCGCATCATCCTGCGCACCGGCCAGCCGGGTTATGCGCCCGAGCTGACGGTATTTACCGACTACGACATCAACGATTACCGCACCAAGAACGAGCTGACGCGCACGCGGCTGATCACCGCGCTGACCGCCGCGCTACGCTCGTATGACCAGATCCGTACCATCGCAGAAAACCGCCGCGGGCTGGAGCTGATCGTCAGCGCAGTGGCCAGCCTGATGGAAACACACGCAATCAGCCAATTTGCCGAAGGCGTGCTCACCCAAGTCACGGCGCTGCTGAAACTGCCACTGGATGGCATCGTCTGTGCGCAGCGTGGCTCACCCGGTGGCGACGATACCGAGCAACTGTATGTGGTGGGTGCAGCCGGCCGGCTGGCCCGCTTCATTGCCGCGCCGCTGGAAAAACTGGACGACCACAATATCCGCGATGCCATCCAGCTGACCATGGATGCGGGACATCACCAGTTCAGCAGCCACTACACCACGCTGTTCCTGACCGGGGCCGGCCAGGATGCCGCGGTGTTCATTGAAACCGGCCACGCGCTGGATGAGAACGACCGTCAGTTGCTGGAAGTCTTTGCCGCCAATATCTCGGCCTGCTTCAGCAATGTGCGCCATGTGGAACAGCTCAACTTCGCTGCCTACCACGATTCGCTGACGCAACTGTCCAACCGCAGCCACTTCATCCTGCAACTGGATGCCGCGATGCGCCAAGGGCGCGATGACTATGTGGTGATGTTGATCGACCTCGACCATTTTGCCGATATCAACGATGGCCTGGGCCATGATGTGGGCAACGCGCTACTGGTGGCAGTAGCCACCAGGCTGGAAAGCGACGGGTTGGGCGAATGCAAGCTGGCCCGCATCGGTGCCGACGTCTTTGGCCTGTTGGGGCCCGGCAGCAGCCTCAATGCATCGGCGCTGTTCACGTTGATGGCACGCCCGTTTGAAGTGGGCGAACACCTGCTGCCCATTACCGTCACCCTGGGCGAATGCCCGATCAGCCGCGATGAAAGCGGCTTCGGCCTGCTCAAACGCGCCACCATCGCGCTCAACCTGGCCAAGCGCAACCTGCATGGCAAGCACGCGCGCTTCTCGCGCGAGATGGAAGCGGACACGCGCTGGCGGCAGGATGTGATCCGCCACCTGCGCCGGGATTTCCACGAAGGCAAGCTCAGCGTGTGGTATCAGCCGCAAATCGAGCTGGCCAGCAGCCGCATTGTCGGCGTGGAGGCGCTGTTGCGCTGGCCGGATGGCAGCGGTTTTGTACAACCACCGTCGGTATTCATTCCGCTGGCCGAATATTCGGGCCTGATCGTGGAAATCGGCGACTGGGTGATGCGCGAGGCATGTGCTGCGTATCACCAGTTGGCCAATATCGAGCATGCGCCCAAGCGTATTTCAGTCAATGTGAGCATGCCGCAGTTCCGCGCGGGTGGGCTGACCGAGCGCGTGGCATCGTTGCTGGGCAGCCTGCGGGTGCCAGCCAATGCGCTGGAGCTGGAAATCACCGAAAGCATTGCCATGGATGAACCCAAGGTGGTGATTTCCAGCCTGGCGGCGCTGCGTGCCATCGGCGTGCGCATTGCCATCGATGATTTCGGCACCGGCTATTCATCGCTGTCGCAGCTGAAAGACCTGCCTATCGATTGCCTGAAAATCGATCGCGCCTTCATCAGCGAAATTGCCGATGGCCGCGGTGGCATGTTTGCGGAAACCATCGTTGCACTGGGAAGGCGCATGGGGCTGACCACCATTGCGGAAGGGGTGGAAACCGCCGAACAGGCTGGCTTCCTGCGCGCATTGGGCTGTAGCGAGGCGCAGGGCTTTCATTACGCCAGGCCCATGCCGCTGGATGAGCTACTACGGTGGGTTGGCAATGGCGGTACGCAGGCTACGGGTTCAAGCAGTTGATCTGGCGGGCAAGGCGCTTGTGCGATGGCCGGACCCCTGCCAATAAGATCAGGTTCCCGCAGCAGGTGCCAATGCAGGCTGCCCTGCGGTAGCGCCGGGATTACGGTTGATGCGCAGCACCAGCAACGCGCCGACAATGCACAGGCCACCGGAAATCCACGTCGCCACCGTGTAGGAGCCCAAGCTGCTGCGCAGCATTCCGGCGCCCAGCGCGGCAAATGCAGCGCCCAGCTGATGCCCGGCCACCACCCAGCCGAAGATCACCGGGCCATCCTGCGTGCCGAAGCGATCTGTGGTCAGGCGTACCGTTGGCGGCACCGTGGCCACCCAATCGAGGCCGTAGAACATGGTGAACAGCGGCAGGCCAAACAGGCCGAAACCGAATGCATACGGCAGGTACAGCAGCGCCAGCCCGCGCAGACCGTAATACCAGAACAGCAGGATGCGCGCGTTGTAGCGGTCAGACAGCCAGCCGGAGAACGTGGTGCCCGCCAGATCGAACAGTCCCATCGCCGCCAGGATGCTGGCGCCCTTGACCGGCGTGAGATTGTAATCACCGCACATGGCAATGAAATGCGTGCCGATATAGCCGTTGGTACTGGCACCGCAAATGAAGAAACTGGCAAACAGCAGCCAGAAGTCGCGCGTTTTTGCCGCACGCTGTAATGCGCCAAAGGCAATGGCAATCGGGTTCTGGCGCGTTTGCGCGGCGGGTACGGCATCGTCATCCGCACCATAGGCGCCAACGCCCACCGTGGCCGGGCGCTCCGGCAGCAGGAAGAACACCAGCGGGATGATCAGCGCAGCGGCAGCCGCCACCACCAGCACCACCGGGCGCCAGCCCTGTTGCTCGGTCAGCGCGGCCAGCAGCGGCAGGAACACCAGTTGCCCGGTGGCCGAGCTGGCAGTGAGGATGCCCATGGCCAGCCCGCGCCGCTTGACGAACCAGCGGTTGACGACGGTAGCGCCCAGCGTCATCGCGGTGGCGCCGGTAGCGCAACCGACGATCAAGCCCCACACCAGCTGCAGTTGCCAGGTGGTTTGCATCTGGCTGGACAGGCCGATGGCCACCGACAGCACCGCCAGTGCCAGCAGCACCGTGCGCCGCAAGCCAAAACGCAGCATCGCCGCTGCGGCAAATGGCCCCATCAGGCCGAACAGCGCCAGATTGATCGATAGCGCCAGCGAAATGGTGGCGCGGCTCCAGCCGAATTCGTGCTCCAGCGGCACCATCATCACGCTGGGGGTGGCACGCGTGCCGGCAGTCACCAGCATGATCAGAAAGGTAATGGCGATGACTACCCAGCCATAGTGGACGCGGCCCTCGGCCCAGTGTGCGATGCGCTTCATGCTTTGCTCCGTGCAGCATTCATTTTTTACGTGTTACAGGTCGGTAACATTGCTTGCGACATTACGTACCGATCGGTAACATGTCAACTGTCCTGAACCCTGATCTGCGGGCAAACCATGAATGCCGTTGCCAAACCCGGCCGCGTCGTCGTCGATGCGGCGGCTGCCTCTGTCCGCATCCTCGATGCGGCTGAAACGCTG
>NZ_WXTX01000052.1 GCF_009848685.1 Andreprevotia sp. IGB-42 | reverse complement strand
GACGACATGGCGATGGAAGCCGCCCGCGCGTATTACGACGTGCTGCGCTACCGCAAGCTGGCCGACCTCGCGCGTGACAACTACGCCACGCACAAGGAAATCTACGACCAGATCCAGGAACGTGTGAAGGCCGGCGTCGGCCGCCGCGTCGACCTCGAACAGGCCGCCGGCCGGATGGCCTTGGCCGAATCCAACTGGCTGACCGAACAGGCCAACCTGTACGACGTCACCGCCCGCTATGCACGCGTGATCGGCGAAGAACCGCCGGCAGCGCTCAGCGAACCGGGCAGCTTCGACGGCGCATTGCCCACGCAGAACGACCTGCTGGCGCTCACCATCAAGAACAACCCCTCATTTCTCGCGGCCATTGCCAACGTCCGTGCTGCCCGTGCCCGCATCGACACGCAGAAATCCAACAACTACCCCAAGCTGGAATTCGTTGCCAGCCGCGGCATCGACAAGAACCGCGACGGCATCGATGGCAACTTCCGGGACGGCCTGGTGGGCGTTTCGCTCAACTGGAACCTGTTCAACGGCGGCACCGATCAGGCCAACACCCGCAGCGCGGCAGAAGCCTACAACGGCGCCATCGAACTGCGCGACAAGGTCTGCCGCGACGTACGCCAGATCACGCAAAGCGCCTGGAACAACGTGGTGCGGCTGCGCGAGCAGATCGCCTACCTCGATCAGCACCAGCTCTCCACCGAGAAAGCGCGCGATGCCTACCGCAAGCAGTTCGACATCGGCCAGCGCACCTTGCTGGACGTGCTCGACAGCGAAAACGAACTGTTCGATGCCCGCCGCTCGCTCGCCAATGGCGAATACGACCAGAAGATCGCCGTGGTGCGCGTGCTGGCGCAATCGCACTCTTTGTTGCCGGCCTTGAAGCTGCAATCGCTGGTGGATGGCGAGCAGCTGGCTGACCAAGGCGACAAGCAGATGAATGACGAGCAGATCGGTTGCTCGACCACGCTGCCTGCGCTGGGCACGCTGGACAAGGAGGCCGCCATGGTCGGCCGGCCC
>NZ_WXTX01000051.1 GCF_009848685.1 Andreprevotia sp. IGB-42 | reverse complement strand
GACGCTCTATCAAGCACGCTGGCAGGTAGAAGCGGTATTCGACGAACTCAAGACGCATCTGCAACAAGGTCGCCGGGCATTGCGCTCGAAGACGGCGGAACTGGTGCGGCAAGAATTCTATGGCTGGGTACTGGCGCACTACGCCGTGCGCTGGCTGATACACCAGGTAGCCAGCGAGTATCGACTGCCGCATGCCGAGCTATCGTTTACCGGTCATGTCCAGCTGTTGCGCCGCAGCCAGCCCCAGTCCGGGGCCTTTCCCCCCGGGGCAGCCAAGACGAAGAAAGTGGTGGTTCCGTGAGTTACTGGCCATTGCTGCCAAGCTGCGCGCTGTCCGCACCCTGGGCCAGCGTGCGCCGCGACAGGTCAAGCGCCGCAATGGGCCAAAGTCGATTCATCCGCGACAGAAGCCGTTGAAAACAATCTAACCGAACAGTATTGGGTCAGGTCTTGTATTTTTCAACGGACGAGCCATGATGTTGAAGCCCCAACAAAAACCAGAGGTTCAACATTGGTCAGGCTGGGGTGAAATGCAAAAAATAAAACCTGACCCGCTTGGTTTTTGCCCCCGATGCATTCCATTCTGTTTCCTCACAAGCACGCCATGCTCGTACATGGTCTGAAGCTTACCGGAACCATTTCCAAAAAATTCAGTGCATAGGCCATGGCGGGTATCACCTGCAGAGTCTTCTTCCAAAGACAATACGCCAGACGGATACCACACTCTTTCAACACCTTCCCTAGCTCCATCCTAGTATATCACTTCACTAATCACCCTACCATCCAACTCCTCAAATGCAACTCTGCTAAACGCCTCCCCTTTTATATAAGCACATTTGCTCGTCGCAATAATCGAGGTCATCTTCTTTGATCCTAAGCATAGCAATCTTCCTATGGCTTGGGTGTAGCGGAACAGAATTTAATCAATCGCTGAAAATTCACAAATTCAAGGTAAGGTCTTGTATTTTTCATCAACCGTTTAGCCATTTTATGGGCGGTCTGGTTCATTGCAAAAAACAAGACCTGGCCC
>NZ_WXTX01000050.1 GCF_009848685.1 Andreprevotia sp. IGB-42 | reverse complement strand
CACCCCGGCCAACAACTACAACGGCGCGGACAGTTTCACGGTCACTGTCAGCGACGGCAAGGGCGGTAGCGATACGCTGACCGTCAACGTGGGCGTCACGCCGGTGAACGATGCACCGGTACTGGTTGACGGCAATGGTGACCCGCTGGGCAACAACCAATCGGTCACCACACCGGAAGACACTCCGGTCAGCGGCACTTTGGTCGCAACCGATGTCGATGGTGATGCACTCAGCTTCGTGAAGGGCACCGACCCTGCCCACGGCACCGTTACCGTTGATACCAACGGCAACTGGACCTACACCCCGGCCAACAACTACAACGGTGCGGACAGCTTCACTGTCACCGTCAATGACGGCAAGGGCGGCAGCGATACGCTGACCGTCAACGTGGGCGTCACCCCCGTCAACGATGCACCGGTTGGCAACGATCAATCCATCACCACCCATCTGGATACTGCCGTCAGCGGCACGGTTACCGGCACCGATGTGGATGGCGATACCCTGACCTTTGCGCTGGCCGCCGGTGGCAACCCTGCGCATGGCAGCGTGACTGTCCTGGCGGACGGCAGCTATACCTACACCCCGACAGCGGGCTACAGCGGCAACGACAGCTTTACCGTCACTGTGGACGACGGCCATGGCGGCACCGACACCCTGGTGGTTTCGGTGGGGGTAACACCGAACAACGATCCGGTGTTCACCGACAACAATGGCCCACTGGGCAACAATACCAGCGTGACCACGCCGGAAGATACTCCCGTCAGCGGCGCATTGACTGCCACGGATGCCGATGGCGATGCACTGACCTTTGCCAAGGCCACCGATCCTGTCCACGGTACGGTGACAGTCGACGCGGCCGGCAACTGGACCTACACCCCGGCCAACAACTACAACGGCGCGGACAGCTTCACTGTCACCGTCATTGATGGCAAGGGTGGCAGCGATACGCTGACCGTCAACGTGGGCGTCACGCCGGTGAACGATGCACCGGTACTGGTTGACGGCAATGGTGACCCGCTGGGCAACAACCAATCGGTCACCACACCGGAAGACACTCCTGTC
>NZ_WXTX01000005.1 GCF_009848685.1 Andreprevotia sp. IGB-42 | reverse complement strand
CCTGTCCCCTATTATTACTCCCCGGAGTGGGTTAATCCGGCGGACGGCGATAAGTTTATCAACAACTACCTTAAATCTGCAACGACGCTTACCGACGCATTACTTATTGTCTTGAAAGAAAAAAACAATAAAGATTTACAAATACAGCTGCATATTGGCACTCCACCTTGCTTTACGTCTATCTTATATCCAAGCGTATCGTCAACAAACATCGAAACATCAATAACTTCCCCATTTGGCAGCTCAATTTCCTCCCATAATTTTTTTGTTTTATTCTTTAAAGTTGCAAGATCAATCGAATTCCAGTCGATCCCATCCCAAGACCCATCACGCAATTCAACATCAAAATTTGCCAGACTTTCCCACTCAGAAGCACCTAAGCCAGAGTATTCCAGAACTAGTTTTACTGTACTTATTGCAGATACATCTTCGCTCTTCATTTCAAGCATTCTTCTAACATGCATTAATGAAAAACCCAACAAGTTTAACCCAGTCCAAGCAAACGGATTTTGGGCATCGGCATCATCAGCTCCAATACCAGAACCCCATATCCTATCCTTAGGACTAGATTCAACCAAAATAGAGGAACCCGTACCTAACAAGTAATCTTTCAGATCAAGATTTTGACTGAACTTTGCATAATTCCCCTCATTCACAATTGAAATGCGATTCTCAACCCACGTTGCTTCGTCGTACCCTTTAACTTTTCTACCCAAAGACTTGGCCTCCGCAGGAGTAGAAGAAAGCAAAATAGCATTCATTGCAGAAAAATCGCCAAAAAGACGAGCTTTCGAGGCCATCATATACTGCTCAGCAGTTTTATACTGAATACCTTCCAACAAAAAACCAGCAGGATACCATTGACTTAAGCAAGCCTTATCTACGGCAGCGCCACGCTTAGCCCTATGTCCAAAAAATAAGACATAATCAGCAATGCCGCCTGCACTCAAATACGCTTTCAAGCTAGCCAAATCTTCTATTTTTTCTTTCATATATTCCCCAGCAAAGAACCTTAACTACCTGCGCCTGCCCACAGATTGGGACCGATCATAATAGGATCGACGTTGATGCATTCGCCGGGACTTCCTCGCTTATAAACTTCAGATCCCAAATCTTGCCAAGCAGGGTCTTTAAAAATCGCAACGAAGCTCGACACATCTGCTTTAGAACGCTTTGCATACAAAAAAGCTCGCAGATCCGCGACCGTCCCCCTTGGAAACCAAGGAGGGAAATGAGTTGCGTAAGCGCCACTTGGGCGATTAGCACCATCAGGATGGCCATAATATGCCCGGCTTGCCATAATACATCGTTCAGTAAAAATTGACATCGCGCTTTCAGCGTTTGTATAGTGGTAGATAACTTTATTCGCCGCAATCAATGCAGCAGCTTTTGCCATAACATCTTTCTGCAATTGATCTCGTGCTTTGTCTAAAGCACTTTGATTAAAAATTGCATTATCTCCAACCAGAACAGATGCTCCAAAAACAGCAAGAAGCCTTCCTGCAGTCACATTAGTAACGCTAGTGAATACGGGTATAGCAGAGCTTACTAAACTACTAAACATACCGACGGCAGTCATTTCTCCATTGAGTGTCGTTGAGTAGCCACTCGGATCTACGCTATTTGCAGGATCCGCATTAGCATACAAATATTTATTTAGCGTCAACGGCTGATTTGAGCTACCCGCAAACGTATCCTGACTGATGAACCGCCCACTCTCCGCATCATACCAACGCGCACGGTTGTACTGCAGCCCCGTGTCCTGCTCCCGGTACTCGCCCGTGTACAGGTAGCCGCTGACCTGTGTCTCCGCCGTTTGCGGTTCGCCAAACGCACCATACTCGAACGCTGCGCTGGCGTTGCCATTGGCATCGCTCAGCTGCTGCGTGCTGCCCAGCGCATCTGCATGATAGTAGCTGCCTTGGTCGTTACTGGTTTGTGCCAGCAACTGGCTGCCGAACAGGTAGCTGGTGCGGTTGCCGTTATTTGTTTCCAGCACCGCTTGCGCGTAGTCGAACTGTTCGTCGATCAGGTAGGCAGTGGTTTTGCCGTCCTTGTCGGTCTTGGCTACACGGTTGCCGTTGTCGTCGTATTGGTATGTCGCGATCTTGAGCAGGTTTTGCTCGGAGCTGCCTTGCTTGACGTCGATGAGGCGGTTTCTGCCATCCCAGCCGTAGCGGGTGATGCTGCCCGGTGCGGTCTTCTGCAGCAGGTTGCCGTTATCGTCCCAGCTGTAGGTGGTCGTGCTGTTGTTGCCACCGCTGTTGCTGGTGATGGTTTTGAGGCGATCCCGTTCGTCGTAGTCGTAGGTTTTGCTGCTGGTGCCGCCTGCGGTGGTAAGGGTTTGCGTTTTGCGGTTGCCGACGGCGTCGTAGCTGTAGCCGGTGGTGCGGTTGCGCGCGGGATTGCGCAGGTCGGTAACGGCTTCTTCTTTCAGGCGATTGAGCGGGTCGTACTTATAGGTGACTGTGCGGGCCGGGTTGGTGAGGGTGTTGCCAGCCAATGTGCTCTGGCTGTCGTAGTCATTCCGCGCCAGGCGCTTGCCATCGGCATCCAGCTGGTAGCCGGTGCCGCCCAGCACCGCAGCGCCCTTCTTGTGGGCGATCTGCGTGATGCGGCCGTTGCTGTCGCGCTGGTAGTCGGTCTGCGTGCCGTTGGGGCGGGTGATGCTGGCCAGCAGCTTGTTGCTGTCCCACGTTTGTGTGGTGATCTTGCCATCCGGCGCGGTGATGGTGGTGAGCAGGCCGTTGGCGTCGTAACCGTATTTGACGGTACCTGCAGCTGTGCTGCGCGTGGCGATCTGGCCGGCGTTGTCATAGCTCCAGGCCAGCGTGCTGCCATCCGGGTTGGTTTGCAGGGTTGGGCGGTCTGCGGCATCGAACTGCCAGCGGGTTTCGCCGCGGGCGTCCTTGATGCTGTTGACCTGGCCGCTGGCGGTGTAGCCGTAGAAGCTGCTCTTGCCGTCGCCATCCAGCCGGCTGGCGATGCGGTCGCTGGCGTCGTAGGTCCAGGTGGTGGTTTTGCCGTTGAAGTCGGTATGGGTGCTGCGGCGGCCCAGTTTGTCGTAGTCGAAGCTTTCCTGTTTGCCATCCGGCAGGGTGCGGGTTTTGAGCTGGCCAGCTGCATCATACGTCCAGCGCGTGGTGTGCTGCTGGGCGTCGGTCTGGCTGACCTTCTGGCCGAGTTCGTCGTAACCGTACTGGGTGAGCAACTGGCCGCTGCTGTCGGTCTGGGTGACCTGGTTCAGCCTTAGCGCGGCGTCGTAGCCATAGGTGGTGACATTGCCCTTGGCATCGGTATCGCTTTGCTTGCGGCCATCCGCACGCCAGTCGGTCAGCGTGAAGGTGTTGTCCGGATAGATAGTTTTGTACAGGCGATCGGCATCGTCGTACTTGTAGGTGGTGACTTTGCCATCCGGGTCTTTGCTGGTTTCGCGATTGCCCACCGCATCGTAGGTGTATTCATAACGGCGGTTGAGCGGATCAATGATGGCGGTCTGGTGGCCGGCGGCATCGTATTCGTACTTGGTGAGCTTGCCGTTGCGATCGGTGCTGCTGTCCTGGCGGCCGGCCGGGTCGTAGGTCTGGCTTTCGCTGCTGCCATCGGGGTAGATGGTTTTGCTGAGGCGATTGAGCGCATCGTATTCCATGCGCGTGGTGCGACCGGCGACATCGGTGTTGCTGATGAGGTTGTTTTCGGCATCCCAGCCCTGGGTTTCGCTACGGCCGTCCGGGTAGGTGGTGCGGATCAGGCGGGCTTGCGCATCGTAGTCGTACTTGGTGATGCGGCCAGCAGCATCGGTTTGCTGGCTGACCTTGCCGGCGCCGTTGTAGACGTAGCCGGTAGTACGCCCCAGTGCATCGGTATCCTGCGTGACCCGGCCTGCGTCATCGCGCTCCTGCTTGGTCACGGCCAGCACGGTGGTGCCGTCCTTGGCGTAGGTGCGGCGCAGTTTTTCTGCACCGTTGGCATCCAGCTCGATATCAGTCTTGATGCTGGCGGCGTCGGTCTCGCTGGTTTTCTGGCCCTTGCTGTTGTAGCCGTAGCGCAGGGTTTGGCCAGGCAGGCCAAGGGCGTTGAGGTTGCCGGTGTCGCCCACAAACAGACGGGTGCGGCGGCCGCCCGGCTGGTCGATGATTTCCGGCGAGCTGCCCACCCAGGTGGTGGTGGTGGTGCGGCCGAGCGGATCGGTACTTTGCTTGATGTTGCCGCGCTCGTCCGGCACGTGGATGGTGACAAAGCCACGTGCATCGGTTTCCTTGGTGACCGCACCGCTGACCGGGTGGTAATCCTTCCTGGTGATGTGGCCCAGCGGGTCTGTCACCACGGCTTCATTGCCGTTGGCGTCGTAGCCGTAAGTCGTCACGAAGCCGAGCGCATCGGTCTTGCTGGTGATGTTGCCGTTGGCATCGTACACATAGGTGGTGGTGTAGCCACGGCGGTCTTTGATGACTTCCTTGCTGTTGATTTCATCGTGCGTGGCATCGGTGCGCTTGCCGTCCGCATCGATCACCGCGATCAGCTTGCCCAGATCATCGTATTCATAACGCACCGCGCGGATGCCGCGTGGATCGGTGTAATCCACCAGGCCGTGGCTGCGGTTGTAGCTGAGCTTGCTGTCCTGCTTGAGGCGATCCGTCACCTTGACCAGGTCACCGCGGGCATCGTAGCTGTAGGTGAGTGCCTTGCCGGCCGGATCGGTCACGCCGATGATGCGGCCCTGCGCATCGCGCTGGAAGGTGATCTGCACGCCGGCGCTGTGGATCAGGCCATTGCGGGTGTAATCCAGATGGTTGCCGTAGGCATCCGTCACGCGGGTGATGCCCACGCCTTTTTGCAGCTCGTACACCAGGCCGTCTTGCGTGGTGAGCTTGAAGCGGCTTGGATCCCACAGCTCGGGGCCGTCATCGCCGCCCATATTGTAGAGATGGCCACCGCGTGCCTCGATAGGGCCATCGAGCACCACGGCCAGCTGGCTGGTGGTGCCCGGCAAGGCGTTCAGCTTGAGATCAACCGGCGGTACCTGGCCAAACGCGCAGGGCTGGGCCAATGCGGCCTCAAAACGCTGCAGCGGCAAGCCGGGGATGTTGACGCTCAGCCGGCGCGGGCCGGCAGAACGCACACACAGCTCCAGGCTGCCGGAAGGCTTGTAGATTTCCCAGTTGAGGCCCAGCGTGATGTTGCTGCGCACCTGCATGGCCTGGTAATCGACGGTCCAGCCGTAACCAAAGTCCAGTGCCTCGGCCTTGCGGCGGGTGTCGTAGGTGCGGGTAACGCGCACCGGGATGCCCATGGCGTCGATGTCGAGGTCGACGAAGGACAGCGAGAACTGGCCAATCTTGGCATCGCCGATCACTTCCAGATTCACCACGGCGGCGCCTTGCTGGCCGTTCACGTCATACGCAAACACCGCCAGCTTGTACCAGCCATTGGGCAGGCCGGTGGGGTCAAAGCGGCCCAGTTGGCCATTGCTGACGGCAGCATAGCCCTTGCCGATTTCGCGCCAGGCGTTGTCGTCGCTATCAGCAGGTTTGACCATCACCTTGTAGTAGGCCAGCGCACTATCGCTGACCGAGCCGGTGATGACCACGGCGTTGCTGACGGCGCTGTCGCTGACCGGGCTGGCAATGCTGACCGCCGGCGCAGTGCTGTCGCTGGCATCGCGCACGCTGATGACCGCTTCGCGCACCTGGGTTTCTTGCCCGTCCTTGGCGGTCAGCACCACCTTGTAGGCACCCGATGCCGGGGCCTGCCATTGCAGCTGGCCCTTGGCATCCAGCGTGGCCGGGGTGCCGTTGATGGTGAGGGTGAGCTGGGCTGTACCGCTGCCGCCACTGCTGCTGGCACTGATGGTGGTGCTGGCGCCGGCATCGATCACCGATGGCGCCAGGCCCAGGCCGATATCCAGCGGCAGTGCCTCTGCCCCCACGGTGAGGGTAAAGCGCTGTTCGGTAAAGGTTTTACCATCGTCCACGCGCAGCACGATGGGGTAGCTGCCGACAATGGCTTTATCCCAAGCCAGGAGGCCGGCCGGGCTGAAGCTCACGCCGCCCGGTGCGCTGATCAGCTTGTAGCTCAGCACATCGCCATCGGCATCGCTGGCCACGAGCTGGTAGCGGTAATTGCGGCCGCCCTGGGCGGCAATCACCGGCTGGCTCTGGATCATGGGTGCGGCGTTGCTGACCGCATTGGGGTTATCGCCGCCATTGGCGGTGATCTGGCCGGCAATCAGCAGGCTGAGCCAATCGCAAGGGCCGCTGCCGGCTTGTTGCGACAGGCCGGCCAGGAACAGGCCCCCTGTCACTTCGTTCTTGGCGGTGTGGAATGCCCAGCGCGTGCCGTCCTGCTCGGCCACCAGGCCGCTCAGGCGGATTTGCAGTGCGCGGGCTTTATCGAAACGGGCTTTCAGCAGGTTGGTGACTGCGGCATCCTTGCCCCAAGCCAGCCAGCTCAGCCCGCCATTGGCGGCAAGGAATGCCTGGTTTTGCGTGCCGGCCAGCGTGAAGCTGCTGGCAAGGCTGGCGGGGTCTTCCGCTACGTAGCCGTTATCGCGCCACAGTGCATCGCCCACGGCCAGCTCGGTAGTGAGGATGCGGCGGCCCTGCTGCGCAGCACTCCGGATATCGGCCTTGCTGGTATCGTCCAGCCCCAGCGCGTTCACGCCGGCGATGTTGGCGGCGGTGAACAGGCGCACCGTCTGCCCGCCCTGATTGGCCTGGCTGAGAATGCCGGGCACGGATACAGGACTGTAGCCCTGATCTGCGGTGCCCAGTACCTGGGCGAGCACGCGGCTGGCCAGTGCAGCGTGGCTGATCCAGCTCTGGCGCAGGTAATCTGCGCTGGCTGCCTGTGCCACGCCGGCAACTTGCAGGCCCTGCACGGGGATATCGATGCCGATGCCGCGGTATTTGAGCTGCGTGACCACGCCGTAGGCACTGACAGCCTCGGTTTGCAGGCCCACCAGCGCCAGCGACGGCATGCGGTATTCAACCACCTTGCCCGCTTTCTGTTTGAAGCGGCCGGTGAGGTCGGCATTGGCAAAGTACAGGCGGCCGATCTGGTGCAGCAACTCTGCACTACCGGCAGCACGGCCAGCTGCTACCTGCTTCAGGCGTTGATCCAGCTGGGCCAGATCGCCCTGCCCCAAGCCCTGGCTATCCACAACGATGGCGGTGGTTTCGCCAGCACGGATGGTTTTGCTCTCTGCCGGTTGCGCGCCATTGGCGGCAACATCCAGTGCAGAATCAACGATCAGGCTATCGCCCAGCGTGAACTCGCCACCAGTGGCCAGCAACTGGCCATCCTGGCGCAGTTCGGCCTTTACCTTGATCAGGTAGGCCGGCAAGGCGGCCGGGTAATCCGCCGGGTTGCCGGTGGCCGGCATCAGTGCGGCAATGGCATCCGCATCGGCCTGGGTGGCAGGCACGAACGACAACGCCAGGCTTTGCCCAGCCTGCGCGGCCAAGGCGGTATCGACACGCAACACGGCCTGGCTGGCGCTGCGGTTGGCGGCATTGGCATACAGCGCAAAGTGCAGGTGCCACTTCAGGCTGGCGGGCATGGCGGTGAACTTGCCCGCCTCCGCTACCACCGTGTACGGCAGCGTGCCGTACAGGATGGCGGGGGTATCTTGCTGGATCAGCCGCTGGCCGAGCAGATCCTGCACGGTCGCATCGGCGCCCAGTTGCGCGGCGTAACGATCCAGCCGCACGCCGAAATCGGCGTAGGCGCTTTGCAGCGCGGCCATGTTGAGGTTGCCGGCGCCCTCTGCGGTGCAGCGTGCGCCGCCTTGCGCGCCATCGAGCACCGCGCGGCCGTTGAAGCCGAGTGACGAAGCCAGATCAAGGCCATCCTTGCCCTCTACCGGCTTGAAGCTGGCATCGAGCACCACCCAGGTATTGGGCTTGCGGTTGACGGCGCCACGGCTGGGCACGTAATCGACATAGGCTTCCAGCCACACGTGTTCCAGCCGCAATGCGGTGACCTGGCCAGCGCTTTCCACCGTGCGGAACGGCACCCCACCCTGTTGCAGCAGTGAAATCACCGATGCGGTGTTGCGCACGTTCAGCCAGCGCTGTGCGGCAGCAGCCGGTACTTCCACGGTGCCGTAGCTATAGCGCGTGGCAATGCCGGCGGCGCGCAGCAGTGCCAGCTCGAGGCTGGCGGTATCGAACGCATTGCCCTGACGGCTGCGCAGCGTTTGCGCAGCGCCCTGTGCCAGCCCGTAGCTGGGGATAAAGGCAATCTGGTTGCGTACCCAGTTGTGGATGCGCACGGGGCTGTTGCCCAGCTGCGCAGCCAGTGCCTTGATCTCTGCGGTTTGCGGGGCTTCTTCGGTTTCGGCCAGGTCTGCCGCGGTGGGCAGCGCCGGCAAGGCCGGCATTTCCGGCAATACGGTGCCAGCCGGTATCGGGCCGGCCACCATCAGCGGGCGCAGGCCGAACAGGCTGAGCTGGCGCTTGAAGCCGGCGGGCGTTTCGATGGGTGCGCGGGTGTTGTCGCGCTTTTTGCCCCAATCGCTGCCACGGGTTTTGGCAGGCAGGCCGCGCCATTGGCGCAGGTCATCGCGCAGTGCCTTGAGATCAGCACGGCGTTTGCTGTCGTCCTTGCTGGCAATCAGCTGTTGCAGGCGCTGGGTAAAGCTGTTGTTCTGCGTGCGGAATTGCTGCACGGCTGCGCGGTGGCGCTCCAGCATGATTGCGGGCAGCTTTTGCTGCTGCAGCATGGCCTCTGTTGCGGCGAAGTCTGCCTCTTGCTGGGCGGCTGCCGTCTGCAGCTGGGTTTGCAGGCGTTCCAGCCGTTGCTGCAGCGTGGTGCTGGCAGCAGGCGTGGACGACGACGCCAGGCCGGCGCTGATGGAATCATCCAGTTTGTCCATCACTGCAGAAACACCGGCGCCCTCCCCTGCGGCGAAAGCCGGGTGGCACATCAGGAAAAAACAAACCGCTACAACACTCGCAATACGACGCATGCTTGGCTCTACCAACGCAATTGAACAAAGTAGCCGGAGCAACAACGGCCCCGGCGGCACGGGTATTCATTCGGGAGCCGCTGGCAATGCCCTGCTGGCGTTCTGACGCCAGACCAGGGCTGCTA
Source organism: Andreprevotia sp. IGB-42 (assembly GCF_009848685.1). GTDB lineage: Bacteria > Pseudomonadota > Gammaproteobacteria > Burkholderiales > Chitinibacteraceae > Andreprevotia. The sequence goes on along the minus strand of NZ_WXTX01000005.1, from coordinate 350,376 downwards.
CGGCGGCTCCGCATCACTGCAAAAACTTCAGGGCTGCCACCGCAAGGTAGCGGCGGCAGCCTTGTACTACCGTTTACCGCTACGGCCTGACCAGCCCGCGGTAGTAATCGGCGTTATCCACCAAGTGCAACGACGCATTGATGTTCAGGTTGCCTTCCACCGCCGTCAGCCCGTTCACCATGATCGGCGCCGCCGCATTCAGCGCCCAGTTGCCGTTGGCATCACCGATGCCGTACAGCACGCCATACATGCTCATGCCGGCGTTGAGCGTGAGCTTGCCGTTGATGATCAGCACCACGCCCGGCTGATTGACGGCACTGAAGCCGATATTGGCCAGCGGCAGGTTGGCGGTGACATCGCCATCCACCCAGATGAACTTGCCCTTGCTGCCGTTCAGGCGGCCCGCCTGGGCTTCAGTCACGAACTGGCTGCCGCTGATACGGTAGGCCTGCTGCCTGATCTGCGCCTTGGTGTAGCCAAAGTACTCGAGGAAGAAGCGATCCCCGTCGGCACTGACGTTGCTGTTCTCCTGCACGATGGCTTGCTCGCCATACAGCGTGGCGGGCTGGCCTGCCTTGTACGGGCTGCTGCTGACCTGGCTGTTGATGCTGCTGGCAATGACCGTGCCGCCTGCCAGCACCGGCAGCTTGTTGAGCAGACCACCATACGGCGAGTTGACCGCTACCGAGGTGCCATTGAAGCGGCCATCGTCCTTGAGGGTGAGCACGGCCCGATCCATCAGCTGCGGCGGGTTGCAGGCGGTGGCGCGGCGCATCAGCTCGTGCAGCAGGTCATCCAGCACCAGGCGGCTGGCGCGGATATCGCTACTGGTGAAGCTGCGCACGGATTCGATGCTGCCCAGCGTATCGAGCAAGGCCGGGCAATACTGGCCGGCGCGTGCCTCGCTGCTGGCGCGTGCCAGATCTGCCTTGGCATTGGCCAGCGCGGTGACATCCGCCGCGTTGCCGGCCTGCAGTGCCTGTACGCCGGTATTGGCTGCGCCCAGCAGGGTTTCCAGATCCACCACCTGGTACAGCAGCGGCGTATTGCCGAATGGCAGCCAGGTGCCAGTGCTGGTGAGGGTGGCAAATGCGGTACCCAGCGTTTGCTGGCCGATCGGCGCCGGTGCGCTGAAGCCCAGGCGGAAGTCCTTGCGCTGGCTGGCCGGCAAGGCCATGCCGGACCAATCTGCATGCGCAGCGGTGGTCTGCGCGGCAGGCAGGCTGTAAAGCGCTTGTGCGCCGCTGGCCCAGCGGCTGAGCACATCCAGCGTAGCCGCCACGCCCTGGTTGACCACATCGATACGCGCCGGCACCAGATCGCCGATCGGGTAGGCAGCCGGCAAAGTGTTCACCAGGCTGGCCTGCGCGGTGTTGAATACCGCAGTACTGGCGGTACCGCCCGCCTGCAGGGTATCGAGCACATCGTAGGCAAACAGCAATGCCTGGCCCTTGCCGTAGCTGTTGGTGACGATGGCCGGGTGCGTGGGCGCAGTCGGGCAACCATTGTTGACCGCCAGCGCGCCCCCCACCAGCGTGGCCTGCACCTGGCCGCTGGCAGTGGCAAGGCAAGCCGGCTGCCCCGCACTGCTGGTGCTGCCCGGCTGGAACAGCCCGCTCTTGAGCGTGATGCTCTGGCTGGCGGCATTGAAGGTGCCTGCCAGGCTGCTGCCCGCCAGCGCGGCCAGTTCGCCATTGCCCAAGGCCAGTGCACTACTGTCGATCACCACGGTATTGCCACGGTTGACCATCTCGCGCAGCTCCAGCAATGTGCTGCGCTTGCTGTGTTCGATCTGCCCCAGCAACCAGTACTGGTTATGGCGGCCGCCACGCATCAGTTGCAGGAACTCGGCCTCGCTGGCGGCAATCTGGTATTGCACGCCCTGGGCATTGAGCAAGGTCTGCAGTTGCTGCTTGCGGCTGGTGAAGCACGGCTGGTTGGCCAGCAGCGGGCTGTTGCTGCCCCACCAGTTGGCGCCGCAGCTATACCACACCAGGATGCGATTACCGGCATCCAGGCGCACACCGGTATCGAGCTTGACGCTGGCGCCCACCACGGTGAACGGCTCTTGCGCCAGGGTGATTTCCTTGCCGGCGAAGGTGGCGCTCAATACCGCGATCAGCTTGGTATTGGGTGCAGTAGTCACTGTCCAGTTGCTGGCTTGCGCTGCCGTCTGGCCCGGATTGATCGACGACGCTTGCGCCCACTGCCCCAGCACCGTGCTGGTGGCCGGGTCGATCACCCGCACCGTCAGCGGCAGATTGGTCAGCGCGCTGTTGCCCTTGTTGGTGACACCGGCATTGAGCGCAATCACTGCCCCCTGATTGACCGGATTGGGCGAGACCGTCAGCGCACCCAGCACGCCGCTGCCATTGCTGGCGGACGAATCCACCGCAAACTGCGTGCTTTGCTGTGCCAGCACTACGCCAGCGGCATCCTGCACGGTGAGCGATACCGGGTAATTGCCCACCGGCGCATTCACCAGGCTCAGGCTGTAGCCATAATCCTTGGTCTGGCCAGCCTGCAGTTGCGCCAAGGCTTCCTGCTTGCGCAGGCGCTCGCTGCCATCCGGGTTCAGCACGCGGGTAACCACCACCAGGTTATTGAGCGGCGTGTTGGCAGTCAGATCGAGCACGCGGCTGGTGACCTGCACGATATCGTTGGCGGCGTAGCTGGCCTTGTCGGTGCTGAGCTTGGCACCCGCCGTGGCATTGCCGGCAGCCCCTGCCACCACGGCAAACGCTTGCTGCGCCACCTGGATGGTTTTGCCGTTGGCATCCAGCAAGGTGGCTTGCGCAAGGTAATTGCCGGACTGCACCACGCCGGTATTCCATGCCATGGCGGTGCTTTGTGTGCCATTGGACGCCACATTGATCACCGGCGAGGTGCCCAGTGCTGCCACCAGGTTCTTGCCGGCATCCAGCACGCTGAACTGCACGCTGCCGCCATTGGCCACCGGCCCAGGGTTGGCAATCTGTGCGGTAAGCGTGACTGCGGTATTGGCCGGATAGCTGGCCTGATCCGTTGCCACCCCGACAGACAGAAAAGCACTCCCCAGTACCGACGGGATGCCGACCGGCGCCTGCTGCGGCGTACCGGTAAACGAATTGTTGAAGGTAAGGAAGGCATCGCTGGCGACAGCGCGGTTCTCACCCAGGCCCAGGTTCTGCAGGGCCAGATCGAATTGCACTTCCTGGCTATTGGCAGTCACGCCCTGCATGGCCCACTGGTAGGTGGCTGTGCCATCTGTGCCGTTGAGCACTGATGTAGGTAGCAGCGACGGGTTGCTGAGCTGCACATTGGCCGGCATCTTGAGGGTGAGCTTGGTATCGATGCCGCCGATGCGGTCGAGTGCGATGGGGAGCCAGATCGATACCCACGTGGTGGCAGACAGGCGTGTATCCAGAACCTTGCTCTCGCTGGACCACGAGCCATCGGCCTGCTGATGGCTGAGCAGGAACTTGATGGCGTTCTGGATTACCGGGTCTTTAGGTGATGGCTCCAGATAGTCGAGCGCATAGCCAACTTGAGCGGTGACCATCGAATCACTGACATAGCCGTTATAGCGGCCCCATGCACCATCACCGCGCTGGGTTGCACGCAATGCAGCATCAGAAACTTGCATCGCTTCGCGAACCCGCTGCTTCAGGCCCTCATCTTTGAGCACTTTTAGCGCTTCGCCAAACGCCATCAGCCTGCGAGCGTGCTCCAGCGCATAATCGGTGTGCCGGCCATCCTCTCCATCCAGCAACCAGCTCACGCCCCGAATCAGTGCTTCTTGGGCCCGGTTATTAAATGCGACCTCGTCAACAGGTCGTTTTTTCAGCAAAATCAATTCAGAGCCACCGCCACCAGTAAGAAAATCGCCATTTTCAAGCAATGTGAAATCACCAAATGGCCCTGCAGGCACAAGCGCACTGGCAATCCAATCTTTATCCAACTGGTAAAGGCCATTGTCGGTCGATACATACCAGGTGTCCCCGAATTTCCTGATGTAGTCCGGATTAGCCATGGGGAACTGACTAAGAACTGTAGTGGTTTTTTCCGGCTTGACACGCAGGAGATTGCGGCCGCCTGCATTGAGAACGAGAAGATCTTCCCCATCCAAGGCCAAGCTATAAGGCCAATTAAGCGGCCCCGCCTTCATGAATTCAGAAACCGTACCGTCCGGCAAGATTTTCAGGATCTTGTCCGCGAAGCAATCAGTTACATATGCAATACCAGCACCATCAAATATGACATCTGTGCCTTTGACTGCATTGTCGGTCCTGACCGTACCGTCTGGTTTGCGTACCACCAATGATGCAGCGGTTGTGACGTAAATTGCACCATCCGGGCGAATGGCAAAAGAATAGGTATTGGATAATCCGGACATAAGAATGGCGTAAGTGCCATCAGGATGAATGACCTTCAGGCTTTCGTGATCCAGAAAGTAAAGGTCACCATTGGATTGCCTGAGCACTTTTCTGTATTTGGAAAAGCCCCCGGTATAGCCCGGAATGGTCATTGCTTGTGATTGATAGACGTACTTTTCCGATGCAGGCAACGAAGCGAGTGCTGAAATACTTTTTGCGAGACTGCCTACATTGAATGCAGTATTGGCTGCACTGCTATTGAACCAGCCAGATGTGTAGTCTGACCACCAATCGCCACCGCCGCCTTGCGTATCGATAAGAAACTGGGCACCAGGCAAAATGCTGCGGATTACTTTTTGTTTCTCAGGCACGGATGTGAATGCCCACATCGCCAGCATGGTCTGTGTCCGCCTGAACTCCGAATGCGAAGCGTAAACCGAGCCGTCTGCTTGCTGGCTGGTAATCAAAGAATTAAACACTGATGTGCGCTCCACCGGCGAAGTGGTGGCAATTTTCTGCGTCAAGGCATCGCCAACAAACGCCTGTGCGCCCACATGGCAACCCAGACATTTGTTACTGGTCAACCAACCAGCCGCCACCGGGTTGTTGTAATCCATCGCCTTCTGCACCGCCGTCTTGATCAACGGCGCCAGCGGATCCGAAATCGAGCCGTTCACGACGTCCATGCCGGTGATCTTCACCGTGCCGTGCACGTTCTGGTTACCGGGCAATACGGTGGATTTATCCACGCTGAAGCTGGCCTTGGCGGCATCCCCCACATAGAACGCACCGGTGATCTGGCCAAAGGCTGGATCCGCTGCGGTCACTTCCAGCAGGTACTCCGCTGCGGCGGCAGGCTGCCAGCTCCCAAAATCCAGGCTGAGCAAGCCGGCCGGCGCGGTGAGTGCGCCGCTGGCGGTTTTGGTGACCACCACGGCAGCTGTTTTCTTGTCGCGGATGCGCAGGGTGTAATCGGCGGCCGGCAGCGGGATGTTGCCGCTGTTTTGCAGCACGGCAGTCAGGTTTACCGGGGTCTGGCTATTGGCCTGCAGCACAGGGGGATCGGCAGCGACCGAGCCACTGAATAGCGATTTGCCGGTGATGGCCAATGCCACCTGACGCGTGGCCAGCACGCGGCCCAGCAGGTTGTCCCGTGAGAGTGTTCCAGCCTCGCTGATGCGTGCGATCAAGGTATAAGTGCCCGCGGCAAACTGGCCGCTGTTCCAGCGCAGCACCACCGGCTGTTGCGCGCCGCCTGCGATATTGGCGATACCCAGCGGGGTGGCGCCATCGGCCTGATAGGCGGTGCCGCTGCTGACGACCTTGCCATCTGCACTGAGGATTTGCAGTGTGATGGCACCGGCTACGGCATCGGCGCCACTGTTGCTGATGGTGGCGGTGGCGCGCACATCCGTGGCGGCGGGTACCTGCGACGTAGCAAGCACCAGATCGGACAAATCGAGCGTGCCCTTGCTGGCTTCTGCGCTCAGGCTGAAATCACGCTCGACATCGGCCGGCTGCGCCAGCTCGAAGCTCCATGATTGCGTGACATAACCGGCGCTGGAAATACGCACCGGGAAGCTGCTGCCGCTGAGGCCGGCCAGGCTGTATTGGCCTGCTGCATTGGTAGTGGCCGATGCGCCGCCGATGATTTCCACCTTGGCGCCATAGACAGGCTGGCCATCACTGGCACGGGTGACCTTGCCGGTCATGCTGGTGGTGGTTTGCTGCGATTGCAGCTGGATGGTGCCGGCATCGGCATTGCTGCCGGCAGGCAGCGTGACATCAAAGCTCACGCCCTTGTAACCGGCGAGTGCGACAGCAATGGGGTAATTGCCCGGAGTGAGATCAACGGCAAACTGGCCGTTGGCCGCCGTGGTGGCCAGGGTTTTGCCGGCGGCCACCAGCGTGACGCCGGCCAGCGGCTTGCCGCTGCCTGCGGCAACCACCTTGCCGAACAGGTGGCCGCTGCCGGGGACGGTATCGCCCACCGCAAACAACTTGGGGGAGAACACCAGTGTTTGCCCTGCCACGCCGGTGGCAGTGGCTTGTGCCGCCTGCAGGCCGCTGGCGGAAATCACGATACCAAGGTTGCCGGGGGTAACACCGCTGATTTCATAGTTGCCGTTGGCATCCGTGACCGCGTTGAGCGTGCTGGCGCCCACGATGCTGACCGAGGCGCCCTTCACCGCCACATCCTGCGCGCCGGTGGTGACATGCCCGCGCACGATGGCCGTGGTAGGGTTGTTGGTGAGCTGCAGTGTGCCGACATCCAGATTCTGGTTGGCAGCCAGCGTGTAGCTTTTGCTCAGGCCGGTATAGCCGGCCTTGCTGTAGGCGGCGGCGTAGCTGCCGGCATTGAGGCCGGCCAGCTTGAAGCGGCCGCTACTGTCGGTCTGCGTGGTTTGCTGGCTGTTCAGCACCACGCTCGCACCTGGCAAGGCGTTGCCGCCACTGTCGATCAGCTGGCCGGAAATGGCGGCGCCCACCACCGGGGCCACATCAGTAGCGCCAGACAGCACACGCAGCACCACAGCGGTCAGGAAGGGATCATCCTTCCAGCCGCCTGCCGCGTTCTGTCCTTGCAACAAGAAGGCGCTGGCGTTGCCGCGCAGTACCTGGTCCGAACTGATGGGCGCCAGTGCCGCCAGTGCATAGGCGGTCAGATAGGTATCGCCCAGCCACGCACCATCGTTGCCTTGCCGGCTGGCCAGCCAGGTGGCGAGCTTGCCTTGCGTGGTGGATACATTCAGGTCTGGCGTGGTCATGGCCAGTGCGATCAGCGTGAGGGCACTGGCCTGGATGCGTGCGGCATCGCTGGCGGCGGGCATGGCGCCATCAGCCTGCAGCTGGTTGATCAGGTAAAGGCGCACCGCGCTGGCCGCGGCACTCTGGCCCTGGCTGACGGAAGACAGCGCAGCCAGTGCCCAGGCGGAATCGAGCGCGTTGCTGGGGTGGCCTTCTGCAGCGCCATAGCCGCCATCGGTATTCTGCCGGCCTGCCAGCAACGCCAGACGCGCACTCACATCCTGGCCGCTACCACCGAGTGCCAGCACTTGCCGCGCCAGGTATTCGGTATTGCTGTCCGTTTCACCGGCCACGCTTTGCAGCAACGCCGATGGTGCGGCGGATGCCAGCAATTGCAGCGTGCGCAAGGTTTCGGCGCGGCTTTGCAATGGCGTAGCCACTGAATCGGCTTCGTTCTGCAAACTACCGTCGGTCTTCACCTGTGCCTGCAGCCAGGTCAACCCTTTCTGCACCGCGGGGGATAGCGTCAGCGCTACAGCCAGACCCGACAGCAGCAAAAACGCCGCGACAACACCCCACCGCCCCAAACGACCGGCTTTACCCATGCCCATGCGCGCAACCCAATATTGTAAGAATTAGTCGTAAAAAAACTTACTTACGGCTGTTTAAGCAAAAAAACTTCCGCACGATATGGGAGTGGCATGAGATGGGTCAACGCCTTTCGTCGGAGGTAATCGGGCAGCAACATGGAACCTGCCCGGCACTCACGACCACTGCGGGTTTGGACTTGAAACATGGAAAATAGTTGTTGCAAATGAGCAACATGTGATTGTCATCGCATACTGAAGCCCCTGTAAGGAAGAACCAGGAAGCACACCGGGAAATGGCAACATCGTCTGCCAAACGAAGCACCCGCATTGCCGGGGGCAACGTACTACGCGCAGCGCAACAGGTGAAGAAAGCCGGGTTGAGCAGCGAAACCTCGTGCGGGGCTCAGGATGAACCTGCTTAACGGTCTTCCCGGTTGGCCAGCCTGGCACCGCTGGCGCTGCTGACCACAAATTCGTAACGCTCTGGCCGGATGTAGAACACCGTGTGATCGCAAACACGGCCATCTGCCAGATGGGATACGCGGGCCATCACCAGCAGCGCGGCATTGGTGCGTACCCCCAACAGGCGCGCCTGCTCCTTGTCGGCAGGCTGGGCGCGGATAGCGAGATCCGCGTGGTCTACCGGCTGGCCCAGGCTATCGGCCAGCAAGGTATAGGTGGAATGCTGTTCGGCGTACTGCCAGGAAAGTTTGTCCACTTCCACGGGCAGATGGCTGCAAGCCAGTGCGACGGGTTCGCCGTCCACCAGATGCAGGCGGCACAACAACAGGCATTCAGTCACTGCCGGGCCGAACAAGGGCTTGAGGTGATCCGGCAGCGGGACGCGATCCTTGGTGACGAGGCGCATTTCCGGCGTGATGCCTTGTGCCACCAGCGCATCGAAAAAGCCGGTGAGGGTATCGAGTCCATGGCGGATACGCTTGCCGCTGGCGTAAGTTCCCTTGCCCTGCTTGCGCTCGACCACGCCTTGCCCGGTGAGCTTGCCCAGCGCCAGCCGCACGGTCACGCGGCTGACCGCAAAGCGCGTGCACAGCTCGGCCTCTGACGGCAGTTTGCCACTGGGTTCGTACTGGCCGGCGTTGATTTCAGCCTGCAGGGTGGCGGCGATCTGTTCATACAGCGAGGTGACGTTTTGACGGAGCAGCGTCATGGCAAGCAGGCTTTTCTGGTGGTTTCGGGGATGCAGCCCCATGCAGGCCAGCATCAGGGAAGCGGGGGTGATAGGTAGCGCGCACGGGGCTTGTGCCGGCTAAAGCGGCTATCACGACTACTGGCCGCATAAGAATATACAAACAAATTATTTCGACCAACTTGTATTAATACGTATTGTTGCATCCTGCACGCCTTGCCATGGTTTTCCGGTGCATCATCCCGGCCACGGCAGGCATACGATCAACACCATCGGCCACCCATCATGCAACCCGCTGCCCCCTACCCCACCCGTACCACGCCGCACTTCCAGGTAAGGGATGTCGATTTCGCGTATCCCGATGGCCAGCCGGTATTCCGTGGCTTGAACCTCGCTGCGCATGCGGGTGAATTCCTGGTGTTGCTGGGGCCATCCGGCTGCGGCAAGACCACGCTGCTCAATCTGCTGGCAGGTTTCATGCAGCCGGATCGCGGCCACGTCTGCCTCGCGAGTGCTGCGGTGCAGCCGGAAAACCCGGCGCTGGGTTATGTGTTCCAGTCGCCACAGCTTTTTCCATGGCTGAACGCGCTGGACAACGTGCGCTTCGGCCTGCGCATGGCCGGCCACCATGACGCGGCAGAACAGCGCGAGCGTGCATTGCATTATCTGGCGCTGGTGGGCTTGGCCGATGCGGCGGGCCGCCTGCCGCACCAGCTATCCGGCGGCATGCAGCAGCGCGTGGCGCTGGCCCGCACGCTGGCACTCGAACCCACGGTGCTGCTGATGGACGAGCCCTTTGCTGCGCTCGATGCCATCACCCGCATGAAGCTGAACGAAGAAACGCTGCGGTTGTGGTCACTGCTGAAACAAACGGTGATTTTCATCACCCACGATATCGATGAGGCGGTGTTCCTGGCTGACCGCGTAGTGGTGCTGGCCCCCGCACCGGGCGGCATCCGCAGCGAGCTGAATATTGACCTGCCGCGCCAGCGCAGCCAGGCCACGCGCCGGCTGGCGCAGTTTGCCGAGTACCGCAATACGCTGACCGAATGCATTGCCGGCCTGCAGCCTGCTGCCTGCTCGGCACCCTGATTGCCCTTACCCATTTCCATTTGCGAGCCTGATATGCGATCCAGACTGATCTTGCCCTTATTAGCCGTTGCCACACTGGCGACGCTGTTTTCCACCGGCACGCGCGCGGCAGATAAACCGCCGCTGCGCATCGGCTGGGTGTACGCCATGGCCAACGCGCCGGCCATCATTGCCGACAAGAAAGGCTTTTACGCCGCCGAAGGGCTGAAGGTGGAGGTGAAGTCGTTTGGCGATGGCCCCATCGTGCAGCAGGCGCTGGCGGCCGGTGAGCTGGACATTGCCTATATCGGCGCGCCGCCGGTTTACCAGTGGTTCTCGCGCGGGCTGGATAGCCGCATCATCGCCAAGGTGAACTATGGGCAGGCCGCAGTGATTGCCGACCGCAGCGAAGGCGTGAAAACCGTGGCAGACCTCAAGGGCAAGAAGCTCGCCGGTGTGGCCAAGGGCAGCGGCATGGATGTGCTGCTGCGCGGCTTCGTACTGAAGGAGATCGGCGGACTGGACCCGGAAAAAGACCTGGATATCGTATCGATGCCGCCCGCAAACATGGCCGTGGCGCTGCAGAACCAGCAGGTGGATGCCATTTTCACCTGGGAGCCGTTTGCTTCCGAATCGCTGCTGAGCGGACGTGGCCGGCTGGTGCTGGACGTCAACCAGAAGCTGCCCAATTACCCGTGGTACGTGATCATGGCGCCGACCAAAACGCTGAAAGAGCGCCCGGACGATACGGTGAAGGTGCTGCGCGCGCACATCAGGGCGATCGAGTTCTTGCAGAAGAACCCGGACGAAGCCAACCGCATCATCGCCGATGCATTCCAGATTGCACAGATCAGGAACGGCAACAAGGTGATCGAGCCCGTGGCCGTGGTGCAGGAAGCGCGCAAGCGGCTGGGCTGGGCGTACAAGCTGGAAGCGCAGGATCAGCAGTTCATCCAGCGCCTGATGGATTACTCGCTCAGCCTGGGCTTCATGAGCAAGCCGCTGAAGGTGGAACAGGTAGTGGATACCAGCTGGCTGCAGCGTGCCGAGCAAGGTCGCTGAGCGCATGCGCCGCTTGCAGCCACCGTGGACAGCAAAAGCCGGCTGGCGCTTGAAGCCCGACTGGAGCTGGGCATCGCTGCCCTTCCTGCTGCTGGCGTGGATGCTGATTGCCAGCCGCTTTCCCGATTACGTGTTGCCGCAGCCGTGGGCTGTATTGGCGGAAGGCTGGCGCTGGCTGCAAAAAGGCAGCCTGGGCGAGCAGTTGCTGGCCAGCTTGGGGCGCGAGCTGGCAGGGTTTGCGGCGGCAACCGTCATTGCCATGGTGATCGGCACGCTGGCGGGTTTATCCACCGGTTTTCGCCAATTCGTCACCCCGCTCAATGCACTGTTCATGGCTATTCCGCCGGTGGCATGGGCACCGCTGACGCTGATCATTTTCGGTATCGGCAACCTCGCCATCATCGTGGTGATTTTCATCGCCGCGGTGTGCCCGATGGTGGTGACCATCCAGGAAGGCGTGCGCGCCATCCAGATCGGCGCGATCCGCGCAGCCAGAACGCTGGGCGCCAGCCGCGCGCAACTGCTGTGGCATGTGTACCTGCCGGCATCGCTGCCGGCGCTGACCGCCGCATTGCGCATCGGCTTCAGCCAGGCATGGCGGGCGCTGGTGGCGGCGGAAATGATCGGCGCATCGCGCGGGATCGGCTGGATGGTGGCGATGGGCGGCCAGATCGGCAACAGCGCGCAGGTATTGCTGGGCATTGCATTGATCGGCGTGATGGCATGGCTGGCGGAAAGCCTGCTGTTCCGCAGGCTGGATCAGCATTACCAGGCTTGGCGACCGTGAAGCAGTTGAACCCGTGTTTTGAACGCATGCCCTCGCTCGGCGCGCCCCGCTCAGCACCTCCCGTTCGGGTCCCCCGTTACAAGTCAGGTGCTCTAACCAGCGCACAGCATTTGCAGCCATCCAGAGCGATGGCAGGAGTATCAGCATGACCCACGTTTTTGATCCGGCCCATGAGGCTGGTAGCTATACCGCGCCGCAAGGGCTGTATGCATTGAACAAGCAGCGCCCATTCCTAGGTAGCATCAGTTGCGACCGCGATACGCTGGTAGCGGGTGAATGGACGGAACTGCTGCTGGAATACGAAGTGGGCGGTATTGGCCTGGCCGATGGTGCCTGGCTGAAGTTGGCATTCAAGTTCTATTCGGACTGGGCGCTGTTCCAGACCAGTGACCCGGCAGCAGCCAACTTCGTATCAGCCGAATACCACGCCGGGGCGCTGGTGCCGGGGCAAAGCGCCGCCACCGTGCAGCGGCTGAAAGTACGCTTCGACCAGAAAGGCCATGAGCGGCCATTCCAGAAAGCGGTGATCATCGATATCGTGGATGGCTACCTGAATCCCGGCGATCACATCGTGATCCGGCTGGGTGATCGCCGCCAGGGTGGCGCGGGTACCCGGGTGCAGAGCTTCGTGGAAAAAGACTTCCGCTTCCGCATGTTCATCGACCCGCTGGGCAGCTCCAAGTTTGCCGAAGTACCCGGGGACGTCACGCTCGATATCGTGCCCGGTGCCCCCGTTGCATTGCATGTGGTAGCACCACGGCTGGTAGGCACCACGCAGGCGTTCGATGCCATCGTGCGGGTGGACGATGCATGGGGCAATACCTGCCGCGATCTGCCCTTGCACGGTGCGCTGCAACTGTCCGGCCCGGACGGTAGCGTGGTAAACCAGCCATTCACTTTGCCTGCGCACGGCTGGGCGGCATTGCGCATTGCCGATCTGGCCCCGCAGCAAGCGGGGGAATGGCGGCTGGCCGCCAGCGTGCATGCGCCGCATATCGCGGCATCGCAGGCATTCGTGACGCTGGATGCCGATCTGGGAGAGCAACGCCCGCTGTATGCAGACCTGCATGTGCATTCGGACGATACCATCGGCACCAACGATACCCTGTACAACCTGAGCTACGGCCGCGATGTAGCCGGGCTGGATGTGCTGGGCTATACCGCCAACGATTTCAACATCACCGAAGCACGCTGGGACAAGGCGGTGGAACTGATCCACAGCCTGAACGAACCGGGCCGTTTCGTGTGCTTTCCCGGCACCGAATGGTGCGGCAACTCCAGCGCCGGAGGTGACCGCAACGTGGTGTTCCTGCATGGGCGCAAGCCGGAGTTCCCGTATGACGAGCACGGCCGCATGGTGCGCTCCATCGAATGGAACGAACACACGCATGGCACCATCGTGCCCGGTACCTGGCCGGTGGATGAACTCTATGCCGCCTATGCCAAAGACCCGGAAGGCCACCTGATGATGCCGCATGTGGGCGGGCGCCGCTGCAACCTGGACTGGCACCACCCGGAGCTGGAACGGCTGATCGAGGTGGGCTCCGCGTGGGGACAGTTCCACTGGGTATATGCCGAGGCATTGCAGCGCGGTTACCGCATGGGCGCCGCAGCCAATAGCGACGAGCACCAGGGCCGTTGCGGTGGCGGCGTGCCGGCCACGGCGGTATTCGGCTCACGCGGCGGGCTGACCGGCGTACTGGCAAGCCGGTTCGACCGTGCCGGTGTGGCCAGCGCATTGCGCCAGCGCCGCACCTTTGCCACCACCGGCGAGCGCAGCTTTGCCAGCCTGTGGCATGGTCAGTACCAGATGGGCGAAGCCTATGCCGGCAGCAGCCAGCAGCCGCTGCAATACCGGCTGCTGGGCGATCAGGGCTGGGAAGAAATCAGCCTGTATCGTGGCGAACAGCTGATTTGGCAGCGCCAGCTGCAGCAGGAGCTGGGTTTTGCCGCTGGCCGCGTGCGCGTCCGCCTTGGCGGGGCACGGTTGAAAGACCGCTACCGCGGGGCGTACTGGAGCGGCGAAATCACCATCCGCGGCGCTGTGCTGCAGGACTTTGCCGCATTCGGCTTCGATCATCCGGAGCAAACCTGCTGGCGCACCGGGGCGAACACGCTGACTTTTCGCACCGTGACCAGTGGCGATCAGGACAGCATCGAGCTCGATCTGTCCGGGCTGGGCGATGGCGTATTCATCAGCGTGCAGGCGCGCATCGACAGCTACATCAAGGTGGGCGATCCGCTGCAACCGCAAGCGCATGTGCATGCACCGCACGCAGAAATCGCCGTGACGGGCACGGCCCTGCGGCAGCAGGCCAGCCATCGCCAGGATCTTGCCGGTACCGAACTGCATATCACGCTGGAGCGCATCACTGCTGCGGCGCTGCCGCGCGAGGTGCAGGGTGAGATTGACCTGGGCGCACTGCAACTGGCAGCGGGCACCGAGCACCCGCTGTTCATCACCGCAAGGCAGCGTGATCAATCACGGGTATGGACGTCCGCGCTGTTCGTCACGCTGGATTGAGCAAAAAACAAGGGCCTGTCATGCCAACAGGCCCTTGCATCAGGTACCGCAGCGAAGCGGATCAGGGTAGCGAGTAATAGCGGAACTGCGAATCGATGCCCTCGTCGCCGTGACCGAATACCGGCGGGGCATCGTCTTCCAGCAGCAATTCGCCCGCGCTGTTGAAAATCTGCACGCGGCTTTCCAGTCCTTCGCCGTAGCCGGCATCGGTACCGGAGCCGCTGCCACCCGGTGCCGGGGTTGCCGGCGCAGCGGATGTCGAGACGGCGGCTACGGCTTCGGCCTCTTTCGCCTTGGCGACAGCCTCTTCACGCCGGTTCTTGAGCACTTCTTCGGCAAGCTTTGTTTCCGGCGCACTGTCCGATTTGTACAGCTGGTTTGCCAGCCGGCTACCCAGGCTGGCGAACAACGCGTTCGTGCGGGTTTCTACCGTCGCCTCCCCTTTTACATGCTCGGATTTGCCACCCAGCCAGATGCGGAAGTAGCCATCCTGATCGGTTTTGTCCGCCAGGCTGATGCGGTTTTCGGTGGCATTTTCCAGCGACAGTTGCACGGTATGGCCGACCGCAGGATCGCCCTGCGCATCGATCACGTAACCGTGGAACAGATTGCCCTGCACGGCGGTCTCGAACACCTTGCCGCCGCGGGACAAACCCAGCGTGACATTGGCAGCCACCTGCTGCAGCGCCTCGCTGCGCAGCAGTGCGGCCTGCACCCGGGCATCGTTATCGCCATGCTTCTTGGCCAGCCGCTTGGCCTCGCGCTCCTGCCCTTGCGCAGCGCCGTGGCCCAGCGCCTGCAACAGATTGAATGCCTGCGGCGCCACTTCGGTCACGGCCTTCACGGCGCCGAGCAAACCTGCAAATTGCAGTTCGTTTTGTCTGGTATTGCCTTTCAACGTATCCATACAGCACTCCGGTCAGGATTTGACAGCCAGCGCACCCGCGCCGAGGAAGGCAGCCAGCGCTTTCGCGCCTTGTTTGCTGCACGCGCCTTCGCAGAAGGCCTCGGCCAGCGCCAGGTTATCGTGTATCGATTCAAGAAAACCATTGCCGGCCAGGCAATGCGTGGATTGGTTATCCGTGGTGGTATTCATCAGCCCCAGCGTATAGCCGGACAAGAAGCTGCGCCCCCAGGTTTCGGTCAGGCGGTTGTCGTTGACGCGGATCGATACGCCAAACGCCAGCAAGTCGATGAACGCCAGCTGCTGCTGCGCGCCGAATTCGAACTGGTTGCTGATGGCAGCAACGTCGTCCAGCGAGAACAGCAGCGCCGAGCTGATGGCAAAGCCCTGCGGATCATCCTCGTCGGCCAGGCTGTCGTAGCTGACCTGGTTATCGCTGAACAGCAGCTTGCCGGTGGGCAGGGCCGGCTTGAATGCCTTGGTGAACATCGCCAAGCGGGAGATATCGCAGATCTTGCTGCCGTAATGCGAGCCGCCCGGCGACGATTTGCTGAATATCTGCAGCACCAGCGTGATCAGCAAGCCGATCGACCATTCGCGGCTGATGCCGATATCGGCGGCCACCACGGTGGACGCCAGCAATTGCAGCCCGGTCGAGGTAGTGCCCTGGCTGGACAAACGGTTGTCGGTGATGGCGAGCGGCCCGGCTGCCAGGATGAATAGTGCCTGCCCCAGCGGCTGCGAAATCACGTTGTCGTGGATGCGCAATTGCTCGCTACCCTGCGCGGTGGCCTTGCGATGCAACAGTGCATCGGCGCGTTTCTGCTTGCTGGCCGCATGCGCGGGCAGCGCAATCCAGATATGCACACCGGCACGCAAACCGGGCTGCGCGCTGGAAACCGGTTCCTTGTCGGCCGGGCCGTTGTCGATGATCTGGTTGTGCTCGATGCGCACGCCCTGCACCAGCATTGCATACACGCCGGATGCGGGGCTGCCGCGCGTGATGCCGTGGCGGGTGATCAGGTTGTGCTCGATCACCAGATCGCTCACCTGCGCCAGCACCACGCCACCATAGGTGACAAACAGCCGGAACTGCGCCGGGATGGGCGCAATCTGTCGCCACAGGTTGTAGGCAATGCGGTTGTTGGCGATCAGCAGGCCGTGTACGCCGATCAGCTCGATGGTTTTCTCCACGATACCGAACAGCCGCAACACGCTGATACCGTTGCTACCATGGCCGAGAATATCGTTGTCGGTGATTTCGATCCGGTACAGATCGCCGCGCGAACGGTAGAACACCTTGTCGTCTTCGGTGGTCAGGAAAAAGATACTGAGCGGTGCGCAGGCATCGCACGGATCGTCATCGGTGGGTTCCTGATCCGGCACGTCTTTCTCTTCGCCATCCTTGGTGTATTGCACCAGGCTGCCCAGCGTGATGCCATGGCCGAAGCCGCCAACGATACGGTTGTCGGCAATGCGCACACCATCGCTGCCGCCGGCAATCTGGATGCCGCCATGCGCGCTGCTGCCGGCAAATGTGCTGCCACCCGCCAACGCCGTTTCTTCCTGCTTGCCGTCCAGCACGGTAATTACCGAGTGCGTGACGGCCAGATCCTCGCCTTGCAGATAAACCGCAGCATACGGGCTGGCCTGATCGCGCATTTCCACCAGGCTGTCGGTCAGCGTGACCTGTTCGCTCTCCCACACCAGCAAGGCGGGCAGGTAGCCAGCTTCCAGCGCCAGGCCCTCGATGGTGATGTCCTGGCTTTCCTGCACATAGATGGCCGGCAGCTCGTTGTTCTTGTCCTTGACCGGCGCAACAATGCGCGAGCGCGGCCCGCATCCATGCAGCGTGATGTGCTTGCGCCCGATCACGTACACGGTTTCTTCATAGGTGCCGGGCAGGATGCAGACCGAGCCACCGGTGGCTGGCAACGCGGCTATGGCAGCGTTGATCGACGTGAACTGGCCAAAGCTGTTGGTGCCATCGCCTACCGTTACGCCGCAGCAATTACGTATCTTGGTCAGCGGCAGGAAGGGGCGGCGGCAATCGTGGATCACCAGGCCGGTGACGCCACTGCCATCGGCAGTCCAGCGGATCAGCCCCAGCGGCGCACGATAGCGCTTGAGGCCATGCGCGGCCGCGCCGGATTTCAGCACCCACGGGGTGACCACATTGGGTGCGGCCGGGCGCGCGGCAATGATCCAGTAGTCATAGGCACGCAGCGGCCCGCCCAGGAAGGTGATCGACAGCCCGGTGTGGCCCAGCACATTGTTTGCCAGTGGGACTTTGGCCGGTGAGGCCAAGTCATCACCGCGATTCCAGATGCGCACGTATACATAGCGCTGCTCGGGCTGGCCATTGAAGAAGCTGGCTTGGTCATCACGCCCTTCCCAGCGGTTTTCAAAGCCGGTGGGCGGTTCATCGACGATGGTGAATTCGGCGCTGTCCGGGTTGTAGCTGCTGGCCACCTTGGTCAGGTGGCCAGCCAGCTCTGCCACGCGCTCGCCATTGGGCAGCGCTGCCGACCACGGCAGGATTTCCACTACCTGATCGTGCAGCGGCCAGTGCACCGCATCCTTGGGCTCGGTCAGCAGCTTGAGCTTCACGCGCTTGTTGTTGGATGTGGTGAGCAAGGCGCGGTAAAGCGGCGCGGCGTTGTCGTAACCCCAGGTGTAGTGCGTGGCATCGACCATCTGCACGCGGATGGCCTGGTTTTCCGCGCCCAGGTAACCGCCGTTCTGCGGTGGCGCGCACAGATTGGTGGTTTCCGACGGCACGGTGAAGCTCACCTGCAATTTTGCCGTACTTGCCAACTCGTAATCGGCGGCCAGCGTGCCCAGTGCAGACCAGCTATTCTTGAGCGCATCCCAGGCTTCCGGGCATTCCTCGGTGTTCACGCCTGTTTGCACATAAACCCGGCGCATGGTGCGCAGCCGTGCGCTGGTGTCGGGCCCACCCAATGCCACTTCGAACAGCTCGCCATCCTCGACGGCGGTCACCGGCTGCTGCCACGCCTCTATCCACACCAGGTCGATGCGGCTACCAGAGGTCGGCGCAGATGGCCAATCGGCTGCCCTGTCGAAAAACAGCCAGTCTTTTTGCAGGTGGAACGGTTCATCCACCGGCTGTTCCAGCCGCAAGCCACCCAGGTACAGCGAACCGGCGGCCAGCGTGAAGGTGGGCTTGCCGTTTACCACTTGCGGGTTTTTCAGCAGGAAGCCGTTGTCCGGCGTGCCATAGGCGCCGATGGTATCGAGGCGGGTGCGGCGCTGGTCTTCCAGATCCAGCTGGGCGGCTTCATTGAAATCATCGTCAGTCAGCACCCGGCCCTGCTGCATGCGTACGCCGTTGTAGCGCTTGAAAAAGTCGGTCGCGTTACGCGACAGGTCGACTGCGGACATCGCGGTTTCTCCCTCAATTATCTGTAATGAAGTTCGGCAGCCGGCCGAACGGCAGGTATTCCTCGACCTTGGCTGCCAGACTGGCAGCCCGGATCGGGCCAATTTGTGCTGCAAACGCGCCGATCTCGCTGCCGTTCTCGGCACCGCGCGCCAGTTCCGCCGGTGCCACCGGCGAGAGCGTGGCGTAATGCGGATCGCCAAAGCGGGTGGTGGCAAAAACGCGCGGCAGATCGGTGATGAAATGTGATTCGTACGGGTGCGGCACGCGTGAATCCGGCGCGCGTGCGCTGAAGCGGAAGCAACCATGCTGGGTGTCGGTCACCTTGGCGATGCCGGCGATGAGCATTTCACTGGCATCGAGCTGCTCCACATTCACCGTGGCCGCATCCAGCGCCGGCCCGATCACCGTGACGCGGCGGGCGCTCACGTGCGCCTGCGAGGCATCGATGGCAAGCCCGCTGCTGGCATGCACGATGCTATCGCTGATGGTGAGGTGCGCAATCATCGATGCACTACCTTCGATGCGGATCGCGGCAAGGATGCAGTGATCGATCACCAGCTCCTCGACATAGCCGCGGATGATCAGCGGGATGGGTGCCAGCGTGTTGCCCAGTGCATCCACGCCACCCGGATCCAGCGTGCAGTAACGCAGCTCCACGCGTTCGAAATTGCCTTGCAGGTAGATGCTATGTGGCGCAGTGGCTCCGACCCACAAGCCATCCAGCAGCAATTGGGCATCGTCCTGCGCGGCGGCGAAACGCCAGTGGTTGCTGAGTGTGATATAGGGGCGCTGTCCCTCGCCGCCAACCACCGCGCTATCGATCACCGCCAGTTGGTCCGGCGGGTTGGCATAGGTGGTGCTGTCCCTGACCAGTACCTGGCCGCTGGCGGGGATGGGCGCGGTGGTCGCGTTCTGCCACAGCACCGGTGCTGCAGCCACATCGATATCGCGCAGATAGGCGCCGGCGCCAATCGGTGCCGCCATGCCCACGTGGTAGCTGACACGCGCACTGGCCAGCGTGCCCTTGCGATCGAACACCAGCCGGCCACGCTCGGGCTCGATCAGCAGCCGTACCTGGCTGACCAGTGGCAGATTGAAGCCTTCCAGCTTTGCCGAGCGCGTATCGTCGCGGCCGATCACGCCGCCGCCATCCTGTACCACCACCGCACGCAGGCCATCGGCGATTACCCAGCCTGCATCCGGCAGCAACGCGGTGCTGCCGCAATCGGCAACGCGCGCCCGGCGCAGCAGTTCGGCAAATACCCCCGGCTGGCTAAGCACGGCACCAGCCGGCAAGCCCTTGATCACCCCCAGCAATGTATCGCGCTGCGCAAAGCGCTGGCCGTGCAGCAGGCGCAAATCGGCGGCGGCAGCCTGCCTCTGCGCGTGGGTACCGATCAATGGCGTGGTTTGTACCCAAGCGACTTCCTCGTCGCCGACCTCGAACCAGGTTTCACCCAGCAAACGGCAGGTGATGGCACGCGGCAATGCCCATTCATCCGCGGTATGCCACGCACCCCAGTCCTGTTCAGCGCTGCGGGAGGAAAACAGCGGGATATCCCGGCCGCTGGGGTCGAAGGTCCAGCCGTTCCACTGGCCGGCAAGGTTCTTCATCCGCTTGGGTTGTACGCCGTGGAAGGCCACGCTATGCAGGCGGTACAGATGAAAGCTGAGCTTGCTGATGCCGCGCTGGCCACGCACGCTGGTAGCGCCACGCCCGGCGTGCAAGCCGGAAGGGCGGCGGATGTCCGGCGTGTAGTGGAATTCCTCGAACGGGTCTCCGGTCAGCAGCGCGCCACGTGCCTGGCGCAAATCGGCCAGCCCCCCTTCCGGCGTGCCGGTCTGCTTGCCGCGCATGGCAATGCCGTCCAGCCCGTGCCGGGTGCGGGCCAGCCGGCGGAATTCCTCCACCACCTTGCCGTCCCAGCCGGTCATGTCGGCAATCAGTTGCTCCAGCACCGCCAGCGTGCCCTTGCGGCGGCGGTAGTAAATGGTTTTGGCCACATCCACGCGCCGCGCGCGCGGATCGAGTGCCGAAACCAACCGCGTGCCGACCAGCTCTGCCAGATAGGGGATTGCCCAGTCATCGGCAAGCTCGACATGCGCGTCGTCCCACAAGCGATCCTGGCTGCGCTTGAGTACTGCCGCCTGTGCGGCCAGCGTTTCCACCAGTGCACGCAGTGCGCCATTGCCTTGCTGGGCATCCATTTCGCGGTAGATGGCGGGCAGCCATTCCCACAGCTTTTCCGCCAGGTATTCGCGGTATCCGTCACGGGCGTTGGGCATGCTGTGCTCCCTGGCTGTTGGCGCTTTTGCCGGTTATTGTGTGCATCACGCTGCCACCCCGTTTACCACGTTGCCGTTGACGATCACACCGCTGCTGCCGAAATCGAAGTAATGCCCCGCTGCCGGGCTTTGCGCTGTCTGGATGAACGGCGCGTAGTTGAAGCTGAGCGATTGCACGCCGCTCACGCCGGCCACCGCCATCACCGCCTCGACCAGCTGGCTGAGGAATACCGGGCCATCCGGCCCCAGCCGCTCGGCGCGCAGCAGGCCGCCACTGCCGGGCAGATCGGGCTCGGCGTACAGCGCCTGCAGTACAGCCGCCACCACAGTGGCCGGCACGTGATCCGGGTGCACCTGCACCGCCAGCGACAACGATGCGTACTGCGGCAAGGCCGGCTCTACCTGGATGGGCGCATCCAGCTCCGACAGCGCACGCAATTTGGCCTTGATGGCCGGTTTGAGCTGCGGATCGCCGATGTAATTGACCACCGCAGCCGGGCGCTGCCCGCCTTCATCCCAGCGCCAGCTGACCCTCACCGCGCGCACGCCGGCAGCCTGCGCAGCGGCCGCTTCCAGATCGGCCAGCGAGATCGCCCGCCCCAGCAGCAAGGCCGAGCGCGGTGCATACGCGGCCAGCTCGGCCGGGCTTTCCGCATCGGCGCCGCCAAACGCGGCCAGCACGTTGCGCACGCCCTTGAGGCCGGCTACCGGCTTGGCCAGTTGCTTGATCAAGCCGGCAGGCGGCGCTGCCTGCCCCGCGCCATGGCGATAATCGGCGCTGACCACCACGCCGGACGCCAGCCGGGCAGCGCCGCCAAACTGGATATAAGTCTCGCCCGCTTCATCGTGGCGCACTGTGTACACTTGGGTGCTTTCATCCACGCCGTAAAAACTGGCAACCTCGTGCCAGCGCACACCACCCACCCACACCGACAGCGAACTGGCCACGCCGCTGGCGTTACTGGCGGATAGATAAGTCAGCGGTTTTTTCTGCAGCTTGAATGTCTGCGTAGCCTGTGCGCCATCGCCACGCCCCAGCACTTCGCCATGCACGCTTTCGCCACGCGATACCTGCAGCACGTTGCCGTACAGCGTGACCGGTGCAGCCAGCGTCTTGCCCCATGCCGGGGTGGCGTTCAGCGTGGCGGCATGGGTGCTGGCGCTGAGACTGCCGTTGGTAGCAACACCTTCGTCGTGCGCATCCTGCAGCAGCACGCCGTTGAGCGGCACGCGCGCCGGATCGAGCAGGCCGGGCAGATAGACCGGATCACCTTGGCTGAGCGTATCGAGAATCGGCGCAAGCACCCGGGCTGCCGGATACAGCGCGTAATGGATGCTGGCCAACGTGGCATTGAGCGTGATGCCCGGCGCGCTATCGAGCGTGATGGTGGTGCTGCCGAGCTTGATCGGCGGGCTGACCAGCGTACTGGTGTGGCTGGCACTGTCGGTAATCGTGCTCGACAGCGAGGCCAGCACCGTGCGCTGGTTTTCGGTACTGCTGGCCACACGGTGTACTTCCAGTGCGCTGCCCTGCTCGAGCAACACGATCTGCCCGCTGCGTATCGGATGGGTGCCAGCCAATGCAATCTGGCTACCGCTGACCGCAGCCGACTCCCCCGTGCCCGCAGCCAGCCCCCACACGCTGGTGACCGCACCCGGTGCCAGCAAGTGCACTTGCGCGTAGGTAGCGCCAGTTGGCGGTGTGATGCTGCTGGAGAATGTGATGCGCGTTGCCGGCACTTTGGCACGCAGTGGCTCAGCCACTACGCTCGCCACGCGGCGTGCATGCAGCTGGCCGTTGATCTCCAGCACCACCGCATCGCCGGCCTGCAAGCGCACGCTGCCGGGCTCGGCCAGCAACCAGCTGAAGCTACCCGGCAAGGTGGTACCACGCACCCGGGCCACCGCCAGGCCATTCAGACGTGGGTCAATGGCGGCATCGGTATCCAGCTCGAAAATTTGCGGCGGCTGGCCGGCAAACGCGCTGCTGCGGAATGCCGTGCCCCGGGCGAGCTTCACCGGCTGCTTGCCATCGGCCTCCGCAGCCAGCAAGGCGCTGGCAGCCATGGCCGGGCGTGCCTGGTAGCCCAGCAATTCAACCAGCCGGCGCTGCGCGCCCGGCAGGCCTGCGGTATGCAGATAGGCTTCGCCGGCAACCAGCGTATCGTAGAAGCTGACCACATCGAACACATAGGCGCCCATTTCGACCAGCATCAGGCCGAAATCGTGGCCATCCCGCGCACGCCAGTTATGCAGCGCCGGAGCCTTGCCGATGCCGGCCAGCAGCGCACCGCGCCATTCGCCAAACGTACCCAGCGCATGTGCGGGGCGGAAAAAAGCCGACGCCAGCGCAGCCGGAATGGCGCGCGGCTGCGGGAAGGAATGGCTATCGCACACGCAGCTCATACGCCGCCCTCCATGATCAGTTTGACTGCACCGCGTTCGGGCAGATCGCGATCATTGCTGACGCGCACCACCTCGTCAGCGGCGATGGCGATGGAAAACTCGTTGAATGCACGCCAGCCGAACCAGCCGCGCCGCCGTACCTGCATGCCCTCCACCGCCTTCACGCCCGGCACGCGCTGGATGGCTGCCAGCAAAGCCGCACGCGATAGCGGCGTGCCGAAGGTGAAGTTGTCCGGATCAAAAAAACCGCTCATGCCGTCGCCGCCGAACAAGGCCTGCAGCACCCGCCCCTTTACCTCCCCCTGGTAGGCATTGGGCTGTACGCAGATGCAGATTTCCAGATCGAAACTGGCGTAGCGTGGCGCCAGCACCTTTGTTTCCCGCCCGGCCTGGCGCACACGGTCCAGCAGCGCGCCAAGCTCGTCGCGTTGCGCGTTGCTGAGCCCGTAGGCATCGCGTGCATCCGGCGTGACCATCATCGTGGGCCAGCTGCCGGTCCAGCGCTGCGTTGCCCCGGCCTGCTGCACCCACGGCAGGCGGCCGGCGATCTCGGCGTAATCCTCGGGGCGCACCGCACGCTGCGTGATGGCGCGGAATGCCTGCGGTGCATTGATACGGATCTGCTCCGTACTTTCCGGATCACGCCCTCCGGTGGCAGCCAGCGGATTGCTGACCGCATCGACAAACGCCGGCTGGCTATCAAAGCGCACCAGCGTATCCACAGTGACATTCATCAGCCGGCCATTGCCCAGCCGGTAGCGGACGGCAAATACTTCCCCCTCAGGCGGCGCCAGGCCGAATTCGCCATCGCCAAAGCGCAGCGTTGCGCCCGCATCGCTGGCGTAATCGACCAGCTCGGTGATCTTGCCAAAGCGCTCCACGCCGAACACGCGCCGGTACAGTCCGTCATCGATCACGAATGCCAGCGCGGTGGCCGTTGCGGTTTCCTCACCGATCAGCGCCTGTTGCCATTGCCACAGCTCGGCATTGCCTTCCTGCACCACTTCGATTTCCGGGCGGCTGGCGCCCTTGTGCGCATACCAGGCCAATGGCACCCGATCTGAATCGGGCAACGAGTACAGGTATTTGATGCGTGCCTGCTCGGCCGCATAATCGAGCGCGTTGTTGATGCCCACGCGCTCGATGGCTTGCGGCAAGCCGGCATCCGGGTCAGACGGATTGATGGCAGCGCCGATGCGGAAACGCAGTGGCGGCAGGCTGCGTGCCGGCAATGTACGCCCGGACGTGGCCGGCACGATATTGCCCAAAATCACCAGCGTTTCCAGATCCAGCGGGTATGGCGTGGGAGCATCCCAGCGGATAATGGTGACGTTGTTGCCCAGCAGCACATCGCTGCTGTCATGCGCAAACACCACCCGCACAGCCAGCCTGCGTTCCGGCTTGGCGGGATCGGTCGGCAGCGTATGCAGGATCAGCCATTTTCCCAACGGGTCGGTTGGCTCCCACGGTGCCAGTAGCGCTTCGTAGTGGCCGCTTAGCGTCAGGCTGGTACTGCCGGCGGGCAGGCAGGTATCGTTTTCATCCCAGATATACGGAGTGAGCTGGTTAAGATCCTGGCGGACCGGAAAATCCTCGTCGAAATCGGCAAGGCCATAACCCACTTCGAACGCCAGCTGCTGCGCCGCATCGGTTACCACGGTGCCGCCCTTGACGTTGCCATTGGCGTTGGCAGTAAAAGCCAGCCACGCGAACGCCCCGTTGCCGTTATCCACCTGGTAATCGACACGCTGTGCCAGCTGGCGCAACGAGCGCCGTTGCGTGGCGGTTTCCAGTGCGGATTCGCGCAGCAGGCGGTCTTGCGCATAGGAAAATTCGTCACCCAGCGCACTGAGCAACTCCACCATTACCACGCCCAGGTCGGCCTCCAGCCGGTCTTGCCAATCCGGATAGCGCTGTGAGGCAAAATCGAACAGCGCCTGGCGGAAACTCCAGAAATCCCGCGCGCGGTAATCCACCGGGAAATCCACCTGCGCTTCCGGCGGGCAATCGGCCGGGCCGCTTGCGCAATCGAGCTCGCTGGCGCACGACGCCTTGAACGAAAAGCGCACGCCGTTGTAATACGCATCGAGCTTGAGGCTATCGACGGTCAGCCGGTAGTAACCAAAGCCGCCGGGACCGGCAAGCGGCAGGCGCAGGACATCGCGCCCCAGTATCTGCGTGAACGCACTGCCCGGCAGCACGGCCACGGTATCCGGCGTGGTCTGCCCTTCCGCTTCGATGCGGTAAGCGCTTGGTGGCAATGCAGCCAACGCGGATTTGACCGCTGCCGGCAGCTTGTCGTGGGCAAAATAGATTTGCAGTTGATCTTGCGTGGCCGACACGTAAATGAAATCGATGCCGCTCAGCTGGCTGGATTTGCGCAGTTCTGCAATGCGATCAGGCAGGCTCATGGCGTCACCTGCAGGTTGAGGTAACGACGCTCGCCGCGCGCTTTCACCACATAGCCGATGCGGATATCCAGCCGGGCATCGTTGGCGCGCACGGTCACCTCGCTGACGGCGATCACATTGCCCAGCCAGCGGCTCAGCGCCTGGTAAACCGTGGTTTGAGCCAGCGTTGCCGCTACCTCGCCACCGGGTGCGAATACCAGCCGGCGCACGCCGCAACCGAAATCAGGACGGTTGATGCGCTCGCCCGGGCCCGTCATCAGCACCTGCATCACCAGTTGCTCGACATGGGCGCTGTAATCGGTTTCCTGCTCGGCCTGCCCGCGGCCGGCATCGATGCCGAACGGGTAATGCAGGCTGGTAAAAGGCGTATCCATATCCATGCTTCCTTGCGGGTTGCCTACTGGCCACTGGCCTTGGGCTGTGTCTGCACGATCGAAACCGGCCCTTGCGGCGCCTGTGTGGCGGCCAGACACACGCCACTGCTGGTTTTCGACAAGGTCGGCGTGCCATCGACCTTGGTACGCATATTGGTGACCACCCAGCGCACGCTCACGCAGGGGCTGGGCACGGTGCCGGTGCCGACGGGGATCTGGAACGGGCAACCGGCAATGGTGAAGGTGTCGGTCGCCAGCGCGAGCGCCGCGCCGGCCTTGGTCTTGACATTGGCGGATACGATGCTGACCGTGCCCCCGTGTGGGCATTGCAGCGACGATGCGGTGGTGAGGAGCTCGGCCATGTCTTTCCTACATCACTTCAAACGCGCCGCTATTGATCTTCACCCCGGGGCCGGCCACTTCCACCTTGCCGCCCGAGCCGCTTTCCGACGCCACACCTGCCGCCCCCACCGTATGCTTGGCCTGCCCTGCAGCGGTGACCACGTCCTGCGCCAGCGTCACACTGGCCTGGTTCTGGTTCTGCACCACCACTTCGCCCGAGCTGTCGTCGATCTTGATCAATGCCTGCGAGGTCTGCAGCAGGTGGATATCCGGCGAGGTGGCTTCCGGCGGCAATTCGCCGTCGCCCCAGAAGCAGCCCACCCAGACCGGAAACGACGGATCGCCCCCTTCAAACTCCACCCACACGCCGGCGCCCACCGGCGGCAGCGAATAAAACCCTACCGATGGCCCGGCATACGGCACGCACGGCATCGCCCACAGCGTGAGGGTATCGAGTACCGCGGGCACCGACACCTGCAGGCGGCCACGCTGGCCCGGATCCTGGTTGTCAGTCACCGTACCGCGGTATTTGCCGAAGTAATGGTTACGTACCCACCGTTCGATATCGTGCAGGAGGTCCATATCAGTTCCAGCCGTTGCGGATCAGTTCGGCGGTCATCACGTGATCGTCCGGCGTGATCTTGTGCACCACGCGCGCTACCAGGTAATGGCCGGAATGGCGCGAACCAGCGCCGGTCAGCTGCACCACACTGTGTGCGCGCAGCACGTTCTTCAGTACCGATTGCTTGACGGTCACCTGCGCCTGCACGAACCAGCCGTGGTCGATCAGCGCGGCCTCGGCACGGGCGCCCAGATCGCCGGCATCGTCCACCGGCACCGCCAGATGCTGCTTGCGCACTTCAGTCGCCACATCCGCCAGGCCCTGCGCCGCCAGCCCTACCAGCGGCGAGCGCTCGCGGCTGCCGTCGATGACCTGCTTCGAGCCCAGATCGAGCTGGGAGAGCGATGCGGCCACTGCGCGCTCTACATTCCATTCGATGCTCAGTGCATCGACATTGGGCTCGGCCACGTTGATGCGCAGCTCCAGCGCCGGCTCGGCATCGGTGGGCGGTGCCTTGAAATGCGCGGTAGGCAGGCCGGTGATGGCATCGAAACTGAGCCAGAACCAGAAGCCGTTACGGCGCGCCAGCCGGTAGATGAAAGCCAGATCGGTTTCGCGTTGTACCAATGCATGCTTGAGCTCGGCATGCATGGCCGTGGTGGTGGTCACATCCGGGATGAAACCGTAGCTGCCCAGCACGCTCAGCACTGCCGATGAATCGGTGAGGTCAGACCACAGCACGGCCTTGTTCTCGCGCGCCATGGTGATGGATTGATCGGCGCCCAGCACATCGACGACCGAGCCAGTGCCGCCCTGCACCAGTGATGCGCGATGGCCGATCACCGGGCCGCGCACCAGCATGGCGTTGGCGTCACCCGCGCGCACGATCACGCCCAGATCCGTACCGGGGCCAAAGCGTGCATCGGCCAGGATGCCCAGGTCGCCATCGACGATGCCGATGCCGTAGCGCAGCCGGAAGCTGGCCGGTTCGAGCACGCTTTCGATCACCTCGACCTCGGCCGGCAGATCCAGCGTGGGGTCGGGGATGCCGTTGACGCAGAGCGCGGCACCCAGGCTCATGATTTGCCTGGCACGGGGATGACCACTTCGCGCAGCTCGGTCAGCACTTCAGCGCGCATGGCATCGTTGATTTCAGCCAGCCGCCAGTAGCCGCTGGGGTCGGACAGGTACAGCGCCGCCAGGTGATCTGGGCGTTCGCCTTCGCGGCGCACGTGCACGCCACGGAAGGTCTGCTTCGGTGCGGGTGCGGGTGGAATCACCTCGACGGTGCGGCCGCGTGCATCGGTCATCAACACCGGGGTTACGGCTACGTAGCGGCTTTTGGAATCGAACATATGCGGTCCTAGATCGGCAGCATGCCGATGATGGATTCGACGCTGTTGGCCAGATTGGCCAGTGCCAGTGCCTCTTTCTGGCCACGCGTGAACTTGTAGCAAGCCTTGGCGATCTCCACCGTGGCGCCGGTGGCGGCATCGCCGCTGACGGTGACGAGGTCGTCCAGATCCAGCACCTTCACGCCCAGTGTGGCCTTGGCGCGGATCGGATACAGCAATGGCGAGAACTGCTGCTCTTCGATGGTCATGCTGGTGATGCGCACCGGCACGATGCGCCCCGGCCCCCAGAAGAACAGCACGATGGGCACTTCGCGGCGCGTCAATTGCGTTTCTACCCCGGCATCGGCACCGAAGCTGCCCGACAACCCGCCGCCAGAGAACGATACCGATGCCGATACGCTGCCCAGCAAGCCACCCAGCAGGCTGTCGCCCGGCGGGTACAGCAGCATCTCGATCGCCGCGATGCGGTCGGCCACGCCGGTAAGCGTGGCGACCGGATGCGAATCGGGTGCCTCCAGCGCATCGGTGGCATCGAGCTCCAGCGTCAGCGAAAAGGTTTCCGCCGGATCGAACGGCTGCGACAGCGACAGGCGCTGATCACGCGTCAGGTCGTCCAGCCGGTGCGCGGGGTCGATGCTGTCGTTCTCGCCCCACTTGATGGCGCGTTGCGGCGGCTGCCACGGCGTGAGGCTGCGGCTCATCGTTTCCGGGTTGTACTGGAAGATGATGATGTTGGGGATGGGAATCAGCATCGGTGCGCCGAAGTAGATCAGCGCGCCTTTCAACAGTTTGGGGGTACGGGAATAACCTGTGTTTGCCATGTTTATGCCCAGTGATTCCGTGATTCCATGATGTCGCGGTTGTTGTTCTGTGCCCGCACAAAGGCTGGAGCCATCTCATCGGGAGACAATCGATCGGAACGCCCGGCCGGCTGCGCCAGGGTGTTGTTGTAGTAATCCTTTTCAACCGTGCGCAACCCGTTATCGAGGCGCCCCATCATGTCGTCGCGCATCCAGCGGTAAGTCGCCTGCATGCCGTGATGGATACCGGCGCGCATGTCGGTACGGCCTTGCGGGGTGGCCGTAAACGCACGGAATGCGGCTTCATCACCAAACAGCGCGTCGTGTACCGGCTGCGGTGTCACGTGGGAGCGGAATTCCATATGCACCGCCAAGCTCTGGGAAAGGCCGGATGCATCGGTAAAACCGGGCGGCGGCATGATCCCCTGGATGTGCAGCCGACCACGCCGGTGCGTGGTATTTGCCACCGAAATCACCGGCATTTCCGGCCCGCGCGCCGACTGCGATGTCCCCGCCAGTGACTTGATGCCGATGGCGGAGCCGGTGGCCGGCTGGAAGCTGACAGGTTGATCGCCATCTGCGGTCAACCCGACCGGCGCATACAGGGGAAGCGGATGCTTGAAGGGTTTCAGCAAACCGCTGTGCCAGTTGCTGAAGTATTCGATCAGCAGGAACTGCGTGGTGTGATGGGACTCCCGCTCCATGCCCCGGTCACCGCCCGTCTGGTTGCTGTCCCCATAGCGGCCTGTTACCAGCGCGAGCACGCCAGAGCCCTGATTGCGGGCGCCCGCGCCGGTACCGGACACGTAGTCCGCCTTGGAGGGCACATGCGCCAGGGTGATGCTGGTACTTTCAATCGCCAGCGTCTCGATTTCCTGCTTGGCCCTGCCGCTGAGCACCAGGCCCGGCCTGCCATAAATACCGAATGTGGGGCCACGTGCTTCCAGATAGGTGCGGGTGCGGCCCTGATACTTCTCCCACAACGGTGATCCGCGCGTGGCGCCGGTCCAGGTATTGGCCATCAGCACTTCCCACAGCGCGGAACCGCTGCCGACCTGCCCCATGTTGAGGAAAGCAAACGAGATGCTCCGCACCGGCTCGGCGGTAACAAGGTAGTTCCAGTCGTCGCGCCGCTCGACCGCAAGCGATACACGCAAGCCAAGGCCGCGCTCCAGGAAATAGGCCTCGATGGCGCGCTCGAATACGCGGATGTTCAAACGCAGCTCTACCGGGCCTGCCGCGGGCGCGCTGCCTGCGGCGGCACGTGGCCGGTGTTCGACCAGCGATTCGCCTGCAATGCGCGCGACCGCATGCTGCAACTCGGATACGCGGTTGCCATCGGTGTAGTAATTCTTGATCTGCGTGCAGAGCGCGTCCGGGTAATGCGACGGCCAGCCTGCCATGTTGCGGATATGATGGCGCAGTTTCTCGTGCACATTGGCAAGCTGCGGCGTTACCGTGGCAGGCAGCGTGGTCGTTGCCGGTACCGTACCGCCATGTTCCGGGTCCATGCGCCGGTAATGCGCCAGCACCGCCTCGCCCCGCGATAGCCGCCGTATCATGCGCCCTACCGTACCCACACCCAGCGCTGGCTGCCAGCCGCCAACCCGTCCACCGCGAACCGGGATTGGCCGTGGCGCCGTGCCGCCCTGCGCGGCCTGCAACGCCATGGCGTCGGCAGACTGCTCCGCGCCGGAATCAAAACGCAATCCCCCACGGGCTGACGGCACCACGGGGGCAGATGAACGCGATGTGCCACCCGCCAACGGGCGCGGCCCGGTTTGCTGCAGCACATGCGCAAGCTCATGGCGCAGTACCTGCTGCCCTTTGCCGCGCTCCGGTGACAGCCCTGGCGCCAGGTAGACGTGGCTGCCGGTAGCCAGACCATCGGCACCGAAACGGCGGGTGACGCCGGCAGCAGCCCCTTCGCTATGCAGGCGCACATGGGAAAAATCGTGGCCGAATTGCGATTCCATGCGCTGCCTGGTGTGCGGTGCCAGTGGCTGACCTGCGCCCGGCGTGGCGGGAATGGCCTGCAGCGGATCGGCAGGCGTATCCGATGGCGAGGCGTCGCCCTCGGGAAAATCGGTACCGTGCGGAACCACCTGCGCATCGGCACCGGTACCGGTCGGTATGGCCGGGAAGTTGAACCTGTCCAGCAAGTTGTTGAATCCGGCAATCAGGTCGGTGCGGATTTCATTCAGCCGTGGCTGCAAGGTGTCGTCAACAAACTCGGCCCAATAATGATTGGGATTTCCCGATTCAGGCAACTGCGCAACGATGGCATCAAGAATCTGCTGTTTGAGCCCCAGTTGATCCAGTACGAACAGGATACCCCTACCTACCAGCCGGTATTTGGCGCTGAGCCGTTCGACCACCAGATTGATCAGCACATCCAGCACCTGATCCATCGGGATGATTTCACGCGGCAGTTGCAGACTGTTGATGGTATGAACCAGCTCGCCGATATGCTCGGGGAAGTTGAGGAAGGCTTCCTGCACCTCCGTCATCACCACACCCGCCTCGACCAGCATCCTCTGGGCCTCGGCAATCATGCTGGGTTCGAGGTAATCGGCAAATTCGCCGATCATTTCAAACCCCATGGCCAGAACCGGGTGGCTCTGAACGAAGCTCTCCATCGAAATGAAACTTTGCCCGGCACGTACGCGCATGCGGTTTACCGCGTGACCGAAGCGCACACCGAGACCACTGAGCCGCTGCATCAGTTGGCCAAACCGGGCGATCGTACCGCCACTGCGGCTACCGGTAGCCGGCCTGCGCGGCGGGCGCGGGTTACGCACAACGGAAACGGCAGCAGGCACCAGCCCGGTGAGCAATGCCCAGTTGATGAAACGATCCGGCTCGAACAATTGCCCGCTTACCACGTCGATCAGGCCCTCGATGAAACCGGTCGGGTTATCCAGAACCTGCGTCTTGATCTCGTCGAATTCCGGGCTGGCAATGAAACCCAGGATGGAGGCGGCAAGCCGGGTTGCCATCAGCACCTGGCCAGCACCGGGCACGAATTCGAGCGCATCCATCGCAAGATTGGCGCTCCACTCGATGAAGGCTTCCAGCTCCTGCAAGTTGCGGACGATGGCTTCCATGCCGGTCGCGTTGTTCAGCTCTTCGAGCAATGCATCGTCGTTTTCACGCACGATGAGCATGCGGCCGTTGCGGATGATGCGGAACAACTCACGGGTGCCGGTGCGCTGACGGGTAACGGGATCCGCTTCGACCGGCACGCCATCGACGATCAATTGCGAGGGGCGATAGCTATCCAACGCGGTCTGCGAACCATAATCAGGGTGGAACTCCACGGTATGCGCGGCACTGACCAGCTGATAGACGATGCCATTGATGGTGAATGGCTCGGCACCGGACAATTCGCGCGTGCCCGGCAGCACCATGAAAGCAGCATGAGCGGGGTCTTCCTCCCCCTGCGGGCGAACCACAAAGCCTGTTTGCAGCTGGACGCGGGCCTTGATGGCTTCCATCGCCTGCACCAGCGCCTGCATGCGGGCGACCGATGCATCCAGCCATGCCTGGTCTGCGCGCTCTGCCGGCGTCATCAGATCAAGCAGCAACACGCGGGCATCGCTGGCAGCGGCACGGATAGCGCGGTTGAGCGCGGCTTGCCAGACGATGATAAGGTCGTAGCGCTCGGATTGGGAGAGCTCCGTAACGATATCGATAGCCCCGGATGCCGGTGGGCGGAACAGTTCCAGCACGGCAAGCGAACCATGCAGCGGCGCATCGGTATCCGGGCTGATCAGCTGCGTGAACGTCTGCAGGCGATGGATGGCCTCGGTCGGATTGTTGTAGGTATCCACACCGATATGGCGATAGCTTTCCAGCAAGGGCAGCACACGGAATTTGACCAGCAGTTGCCGGTCTTGCACCCAGGCGCGGCGCTGCGTGTGCAGATAGCGGATTTGCGCATCACCGGCTTCGGTTTGTACCGCGGTACCGAATCCGGCACTGGCAGACTGGACCTGCGCGGCATCCAGCGAAGTGAAGGTGTTGAGCCAGCGAAACCAGAATGGCGCAGCAGGCGCGTTGCCACCTACATCGTCTTCAACCGGCGCCAGCGGATAGGCTGCGCTGCCAAGCAACGCCGGGTCAACCGACGTCGTGGCCAGTGCCGGCGTCATCATCACGGCGCGAATCAGCGCATCCAGCGTAGGGTCGCGGCGCAGGCGGTCAACCACGGGCTGCAGCGGCGGTACCGACCAGAAAAACAGCGTTCCCCCTGCCGCGGGCTCGGCGACCGGAAAAATGGCGAAATCCATGAACGGATCGTCCACGCCCATGGCGATCGCATTGTCATTGAGGAATTGCTGCGTTTTCGGGTGTGCCATCACCAGGTGATAGGTCGGCACCCCATCAACGGCATTGATGGCCAGCCGGTAATCATTGGCGGTCAGCGTATAGCGCCTTGGGCGGGGAATGGCTTCCAGGGTTGCCCGCGTACGGCTGCGTATCGTTTCACGATCGACGTCGAAGTTGCCCTCCTCGCCGGGCATGCCGTTGCGGCCGGTCAGGATGGCCTCGATAGCGTCGCTGGCACGTGAAAAATACTCAGCCAGGAATACATTGGCCAGTTGCCGTGATGTCAGAAAGCCCAAGCCACGGATGGGGGTGTCCGCTTCGAAACCCATGCCGCTCTCGCCGCCTGAAAAGTCGGCAATTGCCGCCTGGCCATCACGATGCCAGTCTCCGGTCAGTGCAAACTGGCTTTCGGTGCCGCCATTGTCGGTAGCGGTTGCCACGGCATCGCATTGCGCCATCAGCGCCTGCCACTGCATGCCGGAAGCAAGCTGATACAGCTTGCGGGCCAGCGCCAGCCGGTGTGCGATACGCAAGTCGTTGCCCCATTGCCGCTCCAGCGTGGTGGTGCTGCCGAATCGCGCCTGCAGGCGTACATCCGCCTGGTAATCGTAGCTGGCAGCTTCCGCCTGCAATTCGGGCAGATAGGCAAGGATAAGCCCGTACCAAGTGGCCAATCCCAAGTCAAAGCTGGCCTCATCCCGGCGCGACATGCTGATCATCGGCGCTTCCAGGCTGCTTTGCGCATAGGTGCGCAGGCGCGCATTGGCGTTGTTCAGTGCGGTACGGTAGGCCCCCGGCGCCGGGAGCCGGGCGCTGGCATCGCGGGCAAATACGGTAGTGGCAAAGGCTTCCAGCGTGGTGCGGAACTGCTGCGCCGTGGGTGTATTGGCTTGGTCCCGCAGGCGTTGCGGGGCGCTGCCACCGGCCAGCACATCGCGCACGGCACGCCATACGTCGATCGCACGTTGCGCCACGTTGCGGATACGCTCTGCCACCAGGCCGTAAACCGCCACCGAGCCATATGACGTTGCTTGCGGTCCGATCCCCTCGAAGCCATGCAAAAGCTGTTCCGCCACGCTCAGCCGCTTGAGAAAAGCCGGGCCGGTACCAACCTGCTGATTGGCGCGCGCCTCGAACATCGACATCATCTGTACGCGTTCTTCGTTGGCGATACGCAGGTGATCCAGCGCGAAGAAAAACAGCTCGTTCTCGACCAGGGTATCGCCGCCGGCTTCCGCGCTCTGGATCAGTTGGCGCTCCCAGGCAACAAAATCACCAAACGACGGATCATCCGCAACCAGCGACTGGATCGCGCGGCGCGGTGCCATCAGATAGGTGCGAAAGGTATCGACAAACTGCCGGGGGAAAAACCGGCGCAGTGGTTCGCGCGCCAGTTGTTCTGCCAGCCAGCCATTGCCAACTGCTTCCAGCCCGAACTCCTGGGTGCCCGTATCGTGCAGTACGCATTTCAGATCCGGGGCAATCAGCAGCAAGCCGGCCGCAGCTTCGCTGGCACGCAATGCGCGCAACGTATCTGCCAGCAAGCCCAGTGCCGCCGGCGTGGCGCTGTCCCACTCGGCAGCCCTGACCCGATCGATCAGCAACTGGCGGTTTGCAGCCCGTTGCCCGAGCTCATCCCCCAGCAGACCGCGCAACGTAGTCTCCAGCGCCCGCAATGCGGTCAGCTCGTCACTAGAAGTCGTTGCAGTCGCATGAATATCGGCCAGCCGGGTCAACGATTGCGTGGTGGTGAAACGCCGGGGCAACTGGCGTAATTCGGAGCGCTGGGCAACCCCGCCACCCTGCACATCGGTTGCCGACCATAGCCGGTTGCTGGCGCGGCGGCCGGTCTGCTGCAACACGTGCGTGAGCTCATGCCCGATCAATGCCCGGCCTGCCGAAGTTTCAGGCACGTACTGGCCTTCGCCGAAATAGATATGTGCACCGCTCACGAAAGCTTGCGCCTGCTGCTGGCGGGCCGCTGCATGCGCTGCCGCATCGCGGTGGATGCGTACTGCGGAAAGATCGCTGTCGAAAGCGGTTTCCAGCTCGCCACGCAGGCTGACGGGCAGTGCATCCCCCCGGCTGCCCGGCAAGGAAACAGCGGCTGCCAGCGCTGGCCTGATCTGCTTGCCGAGACCACCGTCACCCCGTGCAAAACGCTGCCCCAGATGCTCGGCCTGGCGCTCGCGGCTATCAGACTGCGCTGCGCCGGTACGCTTCTGCACGCGTGATGTTTGTTTGGCGGGTTTCGCCCGGGCAAGCTGCGCAAGCGACTTCATGATCAGCGCCCCACCAATGCAATCAGCTCGCGCGCAGACAAGCCATTGCCGTCCTTGGCCAGTTCACGCGCCAGTGCATCGGCCAGCAGTGCAAGCGTGGGGGAGGCGCCGGCGCGGCGGGCGGCAAACAATGCGGACAGCGCAGCGCTCTTGATCTGCGCGCCGGTGGACTCGACTGCTGCCAGCCGTTGCAACGCGGCCTTGAGCGTTTTCACCTGGCCGGCGCCGAACAATGCCGTCAGCGTGCGTTGCCAGATGGCAAGGCGCGCGGCCTCGTCCGGGCGGGAGAACTCCACCACATGGCGGATGCGGCGGATGAAGGCCGGATCGATATTGGCCTTGAGGTTGGTGGCCATCAGTACCACGCCATCGAAGCTTTCCAGCGCCACCATCAGGTGGCTGATGTCCATGTTGGCAAAGCGGTCCTGCGCATCGCGCACTTCTTCCACGCGCTTGCCGTACAGCGCATCGGCCTCATCGAAGAACAGCACGGAATGACGGCTGACCTTGGCTGAGAGAATTTTCTGCAGGTTCTGTGCGGTTTCGCCCACCCATTTGCTCAGCACCGCAGACAGATCGATACGCAGCAGGTCCAGCCCCAGCTCGGCAGCGATCACCTGCGCCGCCATGGTCTTGCCGGTGCCAGGCGGGCCGGCAAACAGCGCCGCCAGGCCGCGCCCATGCGGATACAGGCGGCGCGCTTCGGGCTCCGCCCACAGGCGGTTGCGCTCGCGCGCTTCGAAAGCGATGTCTTCCAACCGGTTGCGCACGGCTTCGGGCACCACCAGATCGTTCCAGCCGAACGTACAATCGATGCGCTGCGCCAGCCCGCCCAAGTCATCACGTATGCCTTCGCGTACCCGCAAGCCTGCCTCGGCGGCATCACGCGGAGCGGTGGCGGCAGCCTGCTGGATATTGGCGATACCCACGTCGTAGCGTGCGGCCAGATCATCCAGTTGCCCTTGCGGCCATGCGGCCGCTTCAGGTAACGCACGTAGCCACAATGCGCGGCGTGCCTCGGCATCGGGGGCGGGCAGGCTCAGCTGCAAATCACGCACACCCGGCAATGCGGGTAGCGCGGCAGTGCCGATCACGAACTGGACCGGAAACAGCGGCAGCCCCGATTGCAGTACCGGTGCCATCGCAGCATTGGCATCCGGCCCCTCGAACAACGGTGCGCCGCGGTCCAGAAAAGCCTGGCGCTGGATGCGTATGGCCTTGTCGCCATCGTCGCCAGCCAGTGCACCCGGCAACACAAGCAGCAGCGGCAGCGCCAAACGGGCAGCCACCGCAGCGGCAAAATCACGCGCGGCGGGCAGATCTTCGGTCTGGATCCGCACGCGCCAGCGCACGCCTTCCGGCAGGCCGGCGCGCAGTTGCGCCGCCACCGCATCAACTGGCCATGCGGGCAGCACCAGGCCCGCTTCATGCATCTGCACGCGGCCGATCAGCGTACGATCCAGCTCGGCTTCGCCT
The DNA here is from genome assembly GCF_009848685.1 of Andreprevotia sp. IGB-42. Classification (GTDB taxonomy): domain Bacteria; phylum Pseudomonadota; class Gammaproteobacteria; order Burkholderiales; family Chitinibacteraceae; genus Andreprevotia. The sequence continues at coordinate 313,153 of NZ_WXTX01000005.1, read as the reverse complement.
TCCAGCCAGGCCAGCAGTTGCGGATCAAGCTGCAGCACCGCGTTGCCATCGCCGGTTTCGTGCTCGGTCAGCAAGCGCCAGGTGCGCAGCGGCGATTCGCTGGCCAACCGCACGCGCTGCGGGTGGCCGAAAACCCGGCTGGCCACCAGCATGGTCAGTTGCAGTACCCAGGGGTCGGCCTGCACCAGCTCGGCACGCAGTTGCGGAGCAAAACTCGCTACCCACAACATGGCCAGCGTATCGGTTTCCAGTTCGTCCAGGCCAAACAACGCGGCCAATTCGCGCAGGCGGCCATCGCCTGGTGCCACGGCGTCTGCCACGCGTGCCAGGCAATCGGCGGCGTAGGCTTGCCATGCCTCGCGTTCGCTCAGCCCGGCCGCGATGGCATCCTGCGTAATGGTCACGGTGCGATCCCCCAATGCGGGGCGGATTCAGCATTGCGCACGATCACGCGCAACGGCACCGCAGTGCCCGGGCTGATACCGGCAGGCAGGCGGAATTCCAACCGGTCCGGCCCGGTGCGCGGGCGGAACTGGCCTGCGGCCGGCGCGGTGTTCACCCGCTGCAGACGTTCGGTCCCGGCGATGCATTGCAGCGCATTGCCCTCCAGCGTGGTGGGGTCGAAGCCATCGAGCTTGATGGTGCCAAGCCCGCCACCAGTGAAGCCGATGCTGATGATGCCGGGCGCAATGGCCAGCGGTGCCGGGTTGGAATAACTGTCGAAATCGCGGGTGCTGCCATCGGGTTGTTTGAAGCGACTGACTGTTTTCACCAGCACCGTGTAGATGCCGGGCAACAGCGGCTGGCCGCTGGCGGTGGGCTGCAACGTGGCGGTGAGTATGCTGCCATCGGTGCTGACTGCCCACGCGGCATCGGCCACCACTGGTGCATCGAAATCCGGGTGGTTGAGCAGCAAGCTGGTGACATCGCCCTTGAGGTCACTGCCGTACACGCTGACCTGTTGCCCGAATGCCGCTTCGGCCGGTGACACCTGCAGCTCGCGCACAGCCGGATCGCCGGGCAAGGCAAACTGCACGGTGTTGCGGGTGCCGTCGATGACGGCCTTGCCACGCACCAGTGTGTGCACGCCCACCGACAATACGCGGGTGCTGCGGCTTTTCAGCTCCTCGGGTTCGAGCAAGGTGGCGGACACTTCGAAATAAGCGGCCAGCCGCATTGCCTGTGTGCCCGATTGCCAGTATTGCGATGCCTCTTCGGCGGGCGTGGGACGCAGCGTGATGCGCAGCTTGTTGCCCTGCCCGCGCAGCGCCAGCGGCATGACAGCGATCAGGCCACCGATGCCGTCGTCGACCATCGTGTTGTCGTCGATCAGCGGAAAATCGTGCAGCGTTTTGACTCCTAGGCCCATCAGCAACTGGTCTACATAGGTGCGCTTGCCGGCGTCCGTCATGTTGCTGCGCGGGCACAGCACGTAGTTGAGCGTCAGCCCCATGGGCTTGTAGCGCTGCGGGGTACCGTCGCCGGTTTGCCAATCCTGCGATTTGGTGTGCGCATCCTCGCGCAGGTGGTACAGGTAAAAGCTGAGTGCGTAGTCACCGGTCACCAGATCAGGCGGCGCCGGCGAGGCCACCAGCGTGGCGGATGCAGGCCAGTCCGCGTACAGCGGCAGGCGTTTTTCCAGCAAGCTGATGATGGTCTTGCTGACGAGGCTCAGGTCCAGGAGTGCCATCGGGTCCTCACAACTGGCCAATGCCAAAACGGTGGGCGGTAGCAGCCACGCTGCTGGCGGATGTTGCCGGTGCGGCAAGCACGGTGATCAGTTGGCTGGGCGCAGCGGGCAACTGCACTGCAGGCTGGGCGCGGGACGCCGCCGGGGTTTCTGCCTGGCTGGTGGTGACTGCGGCACTGGCAGGCGCGGCAACAGCCGGCGTTGCCGTGGCAGCCAGCGGTGCCGGGCTGGCTGGCGGCTGCAACCTGGCGGGCGGTATGCCGGTTTGCGGTGCGGCCAAGTCTGCTTGCGCGCGCACCGGCGCGGTGGCCTGTGGCCGCACAGCGCTGGCGGGCGCAGGTGCTGCAGGCAATGGCAATGCGGCCAGCGGCCCGGCCAGTGCGCGCATGAATGCATCGGCTTGCGCCAGCGGCGACAATTCATCCGCTGCGGCCAACGGCGGCAACGGCGCCACTGGATCGGGCGCAAGCGCGGCAGGTGCAGCTGCTGCGGCTGGGGGTTGCAGCAAGGCGGCCACGGGCTGCGCCTGCTGCCGCACCTGTACAAAGGTTTCGTGCAGTTCGGCGCCGGGCCAGTATTGCGCTTCCGACGGTGCCAGTGGCGGCACATCCGGCAACGCGTGATTGGCCGGCCATTCGGGTGCGGGAACGGCCAGCGCGGCGGCGATCGGATCTGCCGCTGTAACACGCGGCGCTGCAGCGGCGGGTTCGGTCAACGGCCACGGAGCCTCTTCAGCGAAAGGGTCGTGCAGTACACCACCTGCGTTTGCAGGGGCTTCGAGCAAGGCGCGGCGCAACAAACGCTCCAGATAGTTCATTGCCGCCCCCATTGCGTTGCGCCCCACTCGCTCGCTCGTACGCTGCCTTCGCCCGCTTCAACCAGCGCACGGCGCGTGCTGCGCGGCAGCGTGAGGATCTCCCGCAGCGACCAGCCGTAACTGCTGGCCAGCCGGTGAATTTCGGACAGCAACAGTTGCCGCTCGCCCAGCAGCCGTTGCAGCAAGAAAGATTGCAAATCGAAGTGTGCATACTGCACCGCGCCGCATTCGCTGCACGGCGCCGCGAGTTCCAAGTCGATGATGGGTGCGTTGGCTTCCAGCTCGGCACTGGCGGTTTCGATCAGCGCAGCAGGAATACCGATGGCGGCGGCCAAGGCCGCCACGCCATCACGTGCACCGTGTGCAGCAGCGGCAATTTCCTCATCCGCGGTCGGCACGCGCGTGGCCGAACCTTGCGGATCGCGGCCGGCAGCCAGGTGCGATTGCAGCTCGCGCAGCGAAAAAGACAGGTCGTAGCGCAACTGGCAAGCCGGGCAGGTCAGCGTGGAAACGATATGGTCGCCCCACAGCTGGCGATACAGCGCCGCCAGCAAGGCATCGCGCTCGGTCGCTGCCAGGCTGCCGGCCCGCAATGCGGGCTCGGCAGCATCCAGCAGGCGTTCGAGCAAGGCCACCGCGGCGCGCGTATCCACGCCCTCGACGGCTAGTTCGTCGCGGCCGCGCAGCTCGCGCAGCGTAACGCGACGCGCCGTGCCAGCCGGCGCGCTGTACAGAACGGTCGATTCCGAACGCATGATTTACCCGGCCCGCTCCGCTCAGCTCTCGACCGGCTCGGCCACTTCCACGTCACGCTCCCAGCCCTCGTTCTGCAGCACCATGTGCTCGATGGCGATGGCGTGGCCGTTGGCATCGAGCTCGGGCACCGCCTGGTACTCGGATACCCAGCAGCGGTATATCTTGTAGGCCAGCGCCACCTTGCCCTGCTCGTTCAGCAGTTCGATGGTGATGTCCTTGCGGAAGCCCTTGAGCGAAATCGCCGCATCGCCCTGCGTGCTGTAGATCAGGTTGGCCCATGCCTCGAATTCGGGATCATGGGTGAGCCCGCGTTCAAGCGTGATCGGCTCGAACTTCCACAGGCTGGGGGATAGCCGCGATGTGCTCGGATCGCCCCCTTCACGATGGGTAACCACTTCGGTGGAGCGCTTCAAGGCCGACACCTTGGAAACGCCGGCCACGTAGCGGCCATCCCACTTCACACGGAATTTCATGTTCTTGTACGGATCGAAACGATGCGTATTGACCGGAAACTGCGCCATTTGAAAGGTTCCTTATCTGGGTGTCTGGTTCTGTCAGGGTGGGCTCAGGCAGTGGCTCAGGTCTGGATCTGACCGGCGATCTGCTGCAGCGACAACACAACGAACTCGGCCGGTTTCAGCGGTGCAAACCCGACCAATACGTTGACGACACCCAGGTTGCGGTCGTTTTGCGTGGTGGTACTGGCATCGCATTTCACGAAATACGCTTCACGCGGCGTTGCGCCCTGGAAGGCACCCTGGCGGAACAGGTTGTGCATGAAAGCACCCACGTTCAGGCGGATCTGCGCCCACAGCGGCTCGTCGTTTGGCTCGAACACTGCCCACTTCAGGCCGCGGTACAGGCTTTCTTCCATGTACAGCGCCAGGCGGCGGATGGGGATGTACTTGTATTCGGAGCCGAAGCCATCGTCGCCATCCATGGTGCGTGCACCCCAGTTGACGATGCCGTTGGGGAACACACGAATGGTGTTGACCGCCTTGGGGTTGAGCAGGCCGTTTTCACCATCGGAGAACCGGTACTGCACGCCCAGCACGCCACGCAGATCCGCTTCGGTACCGGCCGGAGCCTTCCATACGCCACGGCTGCCGTCGATGCGGGCAAACAGGCCGGCAATGGCGCCGCTCGGGCCCACCACCACTTCCTTGCCGGCGTCTTCCACCTTCAGGTTGGGGAAGAACAACGCAGAATGATCCTTGACGAGGCCGATGCGCAGCGAATTGACGCCGCTCGTGACATGCGTGGCATCCTGCGCGGTTTTCCAGGTCCTGGGCGGATCCAGCAGCAGGAAGGCGCGGCGGCGCTGGGCAAATACCGAAGCCGGGCCCCACAGCTTGCGTACGGTGTCCTCGAGATGTTCTTCATCGCGCGGTAGCACCAGCAGGTTGAAGAGATCAATTTCGCGGTCAGCAATGGTGTAGGCTTTTTCGTAATCGGCCACGTCCGGCTTGCCGCCATCGTTGCCGACCACACCGCCTTCGTAGAAGTTGCCGGTGCCCGGCGCTGCCAGGCTGTAGTAACGCACGCTGGCCAGCGGCGACGCGAACATGGTGGCAGCGCCGGTAGCCGCCAGCGTACCGGTGGCATTGTCCGGCTGACTGCCGACCGGGATCAGCGCCAGGCGGTTGCCCCATACTTCGGCAGTCCACTCGAACGATGGATCACTGGCGCGCTTGGCCACGATGGCGGCGGCCAGGATGCCCAGTTTTTCACGCACGCCACCTCGGCCGTCATCGTCGCTGGTGGCGTTCTTGTCCTGGAACAAATGCGCAGGTGCAGTCACGCCGCCAGCGGTCGAAGTGACCAGGCTATTGGCACCGGTGAGCGGGATCGATACGCCGGCCACCACGATGGCCGACGGTCCATTCTGCGGTACGGCGGCAAACTTGATGAAATCCGATGCGGGGGCCAGCAGGTTGTTCAGGCGGGTGACCACACCGGTCGGTGCCGGGCGGCGCGCTGCCGCACGGGACACCTCGATACCGCCTTGCGCGGTGCCCAGTTGCAGCCAGCTGGTAATATCCTGGTCCGCAGCCGGTTCGATGAATACGTCGCCGGTGGTGCTGGCAATCTTCAGCAACAGCGTGGCGCTATTGTTGCCCTCGCCCACCGGGCCATCCACAAGCTTGACGGTGATCGGGGTCAGCGGTGGCAAGCGGTCATTGATGAAGGTTTGCAGCGCGGCTTCAAACGCGGCAGCGAAGCCTGCGCCCCCGGCCGGCACCGCAAAGGCGGTCAGATCGATCGGCCAGGCGCTGGAACCGTTCACGCTCAGACGCAAGCGTTTGCCCTTATTGAGCAGCGCCACCACATTGGCACGCAACACGGTGGGAGTAGACGCACCGATGGCATAACCGCTGAGCGAATAGCCATCACCGGTCAGCGCCACCAGCTTGTTGGGATCCGTCACCTTGATCAGTGCTGATGCGCCGTTGATCACGTCCTCGACATAGCGCGGGGTGCCCGGCTCTGCCGACAGGTTGAGATAGCTTTCGATGTTGTTCTTGACCTGCGTGCCGTTGGCCAGCCGTACCCAGCGGAATACCTCCAGGTTGAAGGTGGCTTCCGGCTGCTGCGTGTTGTAGTTGACCGAGACACGGATGTCATTGCCCAACAGGCCTTCGGCCAGTGCGGCAATGTGCAGCACGCTGCCTGCCGCGCCAGTTTCGGCACGCAGATCGAGCTGGGCGCTGGCGGCAGTGTTGTCCGCAATGCGGATCACATACGCTTGGGTGCCGCCATTGGTGAAGAACAGTTTGACTGCCCGCGCCAGATCGCTTTTGGCGTAGGTGGCCGAGAATGCACGAACGAAATCTTCGTAGCTGAGGCATTGCTCCGGCTGGAACAATGCACCTGTCTTGGCCCGGCCAATGAACAGGGCAATCGATGTTCCGACACCAACGATGGTCCGCACGCCGCTAGGTATTTCCTGGACGTACACCCCTGGATAACTGACTGCGACTGGCATTCACATCTCCTCAGGTCTTGATTTGGCGGCTGACTTCATCCACGTGCGGCCCTTCCGCCGGGATCAGCGCTCCAGTTGCAGTGCGTGCCGGATCGGCCAGTGCGTAACGCACCCGGCCATCGGCCGCGGTCGAGGCCACCACCAGTTGGCGGCTTTCCAGCCATGCCAGTAATTGCCCCAGTGCCTGTGCACTGACAGGCACCTCGGGTATCCACCAGGCCCGCATGCCTTCAAGTGTGTCTGCCGCATACGGATGCGTTTGCCAATACATGGTCAACGCCCGCAATGCCGCCAGTTGTTCACTCTCATCCATCTGCGCCCTCTGGAACGCGACTGCCCGCTGATCAATGCAATCGGCATTCCATGTAACGTGCTGACCGCAAATGCTTGAATAGATTAAAAATAATGACAGCAGCAATTAAGACACTTCTATGAAAATGTCCGTGTCATCACCACAACATGTCATGCCAAAGTCAGCACTGGCTTGTTACGGCGTGCACGGACATGGATATCCATGCAGGTGGACATTTTTGTCCACGCGGCGGCGAGCGCAACCGGCAAGGCAATGCACACGCGCTGCAGGCAGGTATCTGGCTGAACGGGAACGGCGAGGCAAGCGCGTTACAGGCGCCCGGGGATTTGATGTGCGGGGGTCAGATGCGGAACAGCGTGGCGTCGATCTGGTGCTTGCGGATCAACTCGAAGAAGGCACGGCGGTTTTTCCGGGCAATGCGCGCGGCGTGGGTGATATTGCCTTCGCTGGCCAGCAACAGGCGTTCGATATAGTTGCGCTCGAAACGCTCTACTGCACGCGCCTTGGCCAGGTTGAAGGATTCATCTTCGGCAGCCGCTGGCTGCGCCAGATCGAGATGATCGGGAAAGAGGATGTCATCACTGCTGAGCAGCACCGCGCGTTCCATCAGGTGCTTGAGCTCGCGGACATTGCCCGGCCATTCGTAATCGCACAACAGCCGCAACGTGCTCGGATGCAGGCCGGGTAGCGGCAGGCCGTTGTCCTGACAGGCCTGTTCGATGAAATGCCGCGCCAGCAGCGGAATATCTTCCTGGCGCTCGCGCAGCGGCGGCAGTTCCAGTGCCAGCACATTGAGCCGGAAAAACAGATCCTGGCGGAAGGTACCGCGTGCCACCAGTGCCTTCAGGCAGCGGTTGCTGGCGGCGATCACCCGCACATCGGCATGGTGCAGCGTGTTGGCCCCCACCTGCCGGTAGTGTTTGTCTTCCAGAAAGCGCAGCAACTTGGCCTGCGCGCCCAGCGGCAGTGAATCGATTTCATCGAGAAACAGCGTGCCCCCTTCTGCTTCGCGCACCAGCCCGGTCCGCGCGGCATGCGCATGGGTGTACGCACCGCGCACATGGCCGAACAGCTCATCCTCGATCAGCTCCTGCGGAATGGCGCCACAGTTGACCGCTACCCAGGGGCCGCCGGCACGTGCCGACGAGTAATGGATGGTTTGCGCGCACACTTCCTTGCCGGTACCGGTTTCGCCCAGAATCAGCACCCGGGCATCCGACTGCGCCATACGTGCCAGCCGCTCGATCTGGCTGAGGAAGGCAGGGCTTTTGCCGATGGGCTCCGGGGCACGAGGCCCGGCACCGGCCCGGTGCTGCGGCTTGCTGCGCGCAACGCCTTGCCATGGCGGCACCGCTGGCAGCCCGTTTTGCGCCGGCCGCGCATGCTGCACGGAGCGGGCGGCCTGGCGCAAGCGCGCCAGCAATTCATCCTGGCTGAACGGCACGTTGAGAAAATCGCAGGCCCCGCTGGCCAGCAGGCCCAGCAAGTTTTCTCCCGCCAAGCCTTCGGCCACCACCAGCACCGGCGTGGTTGCCTGCTCGGCCCGCCAGCGCGCAATCAAGCCGGTGGCAACCGGCAGGCTGCCGGCATCGACCACGATCAGCGCCAGCTCTGCTTCTGGCAACGGCTGTGCCTGATAAGGCATGCACGACTGGCACAAGGTGGCCAATACCAGATCGCGGGTATCGGCAATGGCAGTGCGCAGCGCCGGCAAAACCGTGCTTTCCATGCTCAATACCGTCAGCGCGACAGACAGACTCGCCATTGGGATCCGGCCCCGGTTGCAATGCAACAATCGATTGAACAGCGATTTTTAGCCTGACCACGCAGGGAAAGCTAGCCCTTCCGCCATGCGTACAATGGTGTTTGTTGTTGATTTTCCAGAGATTCTTTCTGCCTGTGAAAATATGGCCAGCAGCAAAACCGTCAGAACGATGCACCAAGCTTGTGCAATGCACCGTTTGAAACCAAGCACCACAACCTACATCAGACTGTGCTTCTACTGATATGAAATGTCAGTTTCATGCCAAGCAGTTGGACAAAAAAGACCAACAGCATGTGACAGGCTTCACCAATAAAAAAACAGAAATCACGGAAAGCATGCATCCGGACGGCCAGAGATCGGCAGCAGTTGCGCTGCTGCAACGGGGCTCCATCACACCATGCCAGCCGGTGCCCATGCCGCGCGGTGGCGCTGGATGGCCAGAATGTGACACGTTACGAGCAGCATTGTATTGAAGGTAACAAAGCCCCGGTAAGTTGACAGCCCCAGCCGTATAGACATCACCATGTTGCCCATTCTGCTCAAAACCTTTCTTGAAGTAGCTCGCCAAGGCGGTGTGACCGCAGCAGCACGGCGGCTGAAGCTGAGCCAGCCTACCGTATCCGCCCAGCTGCGCCAGCTGGAGGCCGCCTACCAGGTGGAACTGTTCCAGCGCCGTGCCGGCCGGCTGGTGATGACGGATGCCGCCATTGCGCTGCTGCCCGGCGTGGAGCGGCTGCAACAGCAAGAGGCCGAGCTCGATTTCATGCTGCGCAATGCCAGCCATGCACAGGCGGGGACCTTGCGGCTGGCGGCTACCGGCCCCTTTTACCTGCTGCCGCAGGTTGCCGCGTTCCGCCGTGCGTATCCTGCCATGGAGGTGGCGCTGGAATTCGGCAACTCGCGCCATGTGATCGAAGCGCTGGGCGAGTATCGGGTTGATCTGGCGGTTTCGTCGCAGCGGCTGGATGACCACCTGCTGGCGCGCTGGACGCTGGCCAGCAGCCCGCTGGTGCTGGTGGTCAACCGTGCCCACCCGCTGGCATGTGCCGACGAAATCAACCTGGCCGAGCTTGCCACCGCCACGCTGTTGCTGCGCGAGGCAGGCTCGGTGACCCGGCAGGTGGCGGAAGCCGCGCTGGCAACCGGTGGCGTGACACCGCAGGCGATGCTGGAGCTGGGCAGCCGCGAGGCGATACGTGAGGCGGTCGCGCATGGGCTGGGCTGCACCATCATGGCAGCCGGCGAGGTATCGCCGCATCCGCAATTGCGTACCGTGCGCCTGCGCGATTGCGCCGCTACCATCGACGAATACCTGTACTGCCTGGATGCCCGCCGCAGCTTCCGCCCGATCAGCCTGTTCGTTGAAACGGCACTGGCCGGGCAAAAGCCCGGCCAGTAGTCATTACCATGGCGCTTTGCGGCGCCTGTGCATGCTTTATTGCACGGTGAAACTGCCGGCATTGCTGAACGGCGACCAGTTCAGGCCCTGATCACGCACCCGCACGCGGTAGTACCAGGTCTCGCCACTTACCGCCTTGAACGCTGCCGGTTTCACATCGCCGAAGCGGTCGTAGCTGGAGCGGTGCGTACACTGGCCGCCACGCGCGCCACTGGTCGTCCAGCAGGTGGCGCCCTTGGATAGCGTCCAGCGCTCGAACTCCTCGTTGCCGCCATCCTGCAGCAGCTCGCGGCTGGCCAGCAGGTTGCCAAGTTCGAGGCGAGTCACCAGCTTGCCGGCGCGGGTATTGGTGAACGAGGTACCGCTGGTGCCGGTATAGAACCAGTTTTCCTTGCGGGTTTCGTTGCCCCACACATCAAAAGCGTCGGCAAAATCCGGTGCGCGCGCCAGTTGCCAGTGTGCTTCCAGTACATCCACGCCGGCCGGTGCCAGGTAATCCAGGTTGAGGCCGGCAATGACGATACTGCCCAGATCGGTTTGCACCAGTTGCGGCGGCGTACCCACGTTACCGCTTACCAAGCTGATACTGTCGCTGACCGGGAAGCTCACGTCGGTGCCGGCACCGCCGCTGGAACGGCGCTGCATGGCCACCGCCGGCTGGGCGCCGAAAGTGAAGTTCAGCGTGTTGTAGCCGAATTCATCATGGGTGATCACGAACACGCCCAGATCCTTGCCATCGCTGCCCTGGTTACCGCCGCCTTCCAGCGCACCACTGGCGCTGGCTGCGTTCAGCCACAGGTGTTTTACATCCATCGAATGGCCGCGGCCGTAGCTGTGCACATGGCCAAACAGGTTGCCGGTGATGGCGTTGGTGCGGTGGCTGTAGTCTTCCAGCTCTGCCACGAATTCGCACGCGGCAATCACTTCGCCGTTACGCCATTTTTCCGACAGGCATGGCGCGTGGTCGATGCTGAACACGAACGGCTTGCCCGCTGCCTCCGCACCGGCTACCTGCTGCTTGAACCAGCCCAGTTGCTCCACGCGGAAGCTGTCCCAGTACATGGAAAGCGGTGTCCAGTTGCCATGCGTGTGGCGGCCGGCAATCGGCGTGGAATCGAGCACGATCAGGCGCAGGCCGAGGAAATCGGTGCTGTACCAGAAGCCACGGTAGCTGGCCGAACCGTTGTCCGGCACGCCGGCAAAGTACTTGCGATAGGTCTTCATCGCATTGGCGATATTGGGCTGGCTGACCGTAGCCGGGTTGCCCATTTCCTCGCCGAAGTACTCGTGGTTGCCCGGTGCGGCAATGATGGGCACGTATGGCGACAATGCCTGCATGCGGCCGAAGAACTGGCTGCGCCACTGATCGCGCGAATTGCCCGATGCCACCATGTCGCCGGAGATCAGCATGCCCGCCACGTTCTGCGCGCAGCTGACCGGCTGGCTGGCATCACAATCGTGCTTCATCACCCCCTGGTTAACGATGTCGTTGAAGATGGTACCGCGGCCATCCTGCGTATCGCTGAACACCACGAACTTGGCAGATTCCACGCCATCAGTCGCTTTGGGCCAAGTCTTGAACGCATAGCGCGGGCTGACATACGCCGTGGCGCCATCGGCCGATTCGGTACGCACATAGTATTCATACAATGTGTTCGACTGCAGGCCGCCCAGCCTTGCGTGGTACACGGTGGCATCCGTCGGGTAGACGGCGGCGTTTTGCCGTGTGAACGCATCGGCGCTGCCGTAGCGGCGCACCCACACTTGCGGGCGGGATTGTGCGGTTTCCATCAGCACGGTCACGCCATCGGTAGCCGGTGCCTGCAATGCCGGGCCGATGGTCAGCGTGGGCGCGCCAGTACCGACCGGGGGCTGATCTGGTGCCGGCGAAGGCGTCGGCGATAGGGCCGGACTTGGAGTAGGCAGCGGTGTCGGCACCGTGGTGGGCAGCGGCTGCGGATTCAGGCTCGATACCGGTGCCTTGCCTGCGGCCAGTTGGCCGATTTCGCTGGCTGCCAGCGTACGGCTCCATACGGCGATATCGTCGTATTCCAGCGTGAAGCGCTCGGCCGGGTAGCGTGCGTAGTAGTCGCCACGTGCATCTTCGTTGAATGCCCAGCGCTGGTAAGTGGGGTAGATATTGCCCAGTGCGTTGTAGTTGAGTGCGGTGGTATTGAGCGTGCCGTTGGCATCGGTGGCATAGGCTTGGATGGTTTTGGCAGCGGGATTGACCACCAGCGCCACGAAGCCCCAGCTCTTGGCGGGGCCGGCCAGATAGGCATCCACGCGCTTGCTGCCATCGCCCACGTTGAACTTGTAGCGGCCATCGTTGTTGCGGCCGATGGAGATACCGGCATTGCTGCCGGTGCCCCAATCCTTGTTGGCCGCCACGCTGGCCAGCTTGGTGCCCATGTCATCCAGCATGTGCACCCAGAAGGCCAGCGTATAGGCGCCGGTGAAATCACGCGGCAGGAAATGCGCGGCGCCCTGCAACGCATTGAGCTGGCTGCCATTGCCGAAGTAACCGGTGGTATAGGCCACTGCGCCGACCGACTGCAATGCGGTATTGCCAACTGCATCGATACCCTGGCCGTCCAGCGCATAGTAATGCGCCAGGCCATTGGCGAGCGCCGGGTCCAGCGCTGGTGCCTGGGTGGGCTGCGGGGTGGCAGTCGGTGTTGCCGTTGGCGCGATGGTTGGTGCCACGGTCGGTATGGCCGTCGGTGTCGGCGTGACGGTTGGCGTGACGGTTGGCGTCGGGATTGCGGTGGGAGTCGCGGTTGGCGTTGCAGTTGGCAATAGCGTCGGTTGCGCGGTCGGCAATGCTGTCGGGGTGACCGTAGGCAGCAGGGACGGAACCAGCGTGGGAATCAACGTGGGTGTCGGGATGGGAGTCGCAGTAACGCTGACGCAAGCACCGATGGCGCGCCATGGCCCCCACTGCCCGGCGCGCGACGGATCATCACCCTGTGTCCACCACTTGGCTTCGTAATTGATCCCGGCATGCGTGACACGCTGGCCGGCGGTGTAGATGGTGGCCGGGCTCCACGCGGCATGGCAGCCAGCAACCGGCGGCGCGAGCGTGGGCGGCACCACGGTGGGCACCTGCGTTGCCGGTGCAACCGGGGTGGGTACCGGCGAGGTGCCGGTGCTGCTGCCGTCGCTACGCCACAGCACAGGCGTGTTGGGGGGCGTCCAGTTGGCGCCGACATAGGCGGTGTGGGTCACCAGCGCCTGGTAATCCAGCCCCTGGTAACTGACGACAGTGCCTGCGGTATAGGTCACGCCTTCGCGCCATACCGGCGCAGCATGGGCAACACTGACGATCAGGCTGGCAAATACGCCCGCCTGCGTAGTACGCATCCAGATAGAGTTCATGGGTTCATCCGTTCCGTGGTTTGGCAGTTCAATCTGCCTATCCGGCCCATGATGTCAGCCGGCGATGATGCGGCCGTGTCATGCCCCCACAATCTGCCTATCGCCCCATCCGGATTTTTTGCTGCTGCGCTTGCCGCGCTGAACTCTTGAAGCCGGGCTTGCCGGCAGCGCACGGAATGTGTGGATTCGAGACAGCGCAAATCAATCGGCATTACTAGTAAGGGCTCAAGAGTCGACAATGGAGGCTGCATGTTCATCAGTAACGTGTTCACCGGTTTCTCGAATGCAGATATTCAGTTCCGCCATCAAAGCCTGCTTTCTCTCGGCATAGACGTAATGGTTCGACAGGTTGGCGACAACGCTTATTTCGCTTTTGATTGCCCGGATGCCGTCCATGAAGAGGCTAACGCGTTGTTGGGGCTCGGCCCTTACCCGGATAAACCAACCCAGTAACTGCTGGTTTGCAAAAGCCCCGCATTCGCGGGGCTTTCTCTTGTACTGGCTAATCAGTCCACCGCCCTGTCACTGTTCTGTGGGCAAGGCGCCACGTTCTTCCATCCTCATTTACAAACCCTTCTCCACCATATCCAGCAATCGCTGGCCCAGCATCTGCCGCTGCACCTCCGGCATGCCATGCAGCGGGCCTTCGCTCACCAGTAGCGCCAGGCCATGCACGGCGGACCAGGCCAGGTATTCGGCGCCCAGCCGGCGCTCGGGTGGCAAGCCGCCAGCGGTAGCAAGGCGCTCCAGCGCCATGCTCAGCAACTGGAACGGGTTCATGCCGCTGCGGCCAGCTTTGGCCGGATCGGTATCGGCATCGACGTTTTCATGGAAGAAAAACGCGGTCTTGAAGAGGCCGGGCTCCGCGTGCGCATAGTGCAGATAACCGGTGCCCACTGCCCGCACGCTGGCCTGCGCAAACGCCAGTGGCGGCAGTTCGGCAGGAATTCTGGCCAGTTCGGTTTCCATGGCGATGGCCACTTGCGATAGTGCATATGCACGTACCGCGCGCACCAGGTCATCGCGGCTGCTGAAATGCCGGTAGGCAGCGTTGGGCACCACGCCGGCCTGGCGCGTGGCTTCGCGCAGTACCACCGCATCCGGCCCACCGCTGCGTGCCAGCGCAATGCCGGCATCGAGCAAGGCGCGCCGCAAATCACCGTGGCGGTAGCTGCGACGGACGGCAGTGTTTTTTGCTTCTTCTGTCATGATTTTGCCAATGTGTACAGCGTACATTATTCCATGTTATTTTATGTGTACGGCGTACACATTTGGCCGCATAACCACGACCGCGCCGCCAGACGGCATCCTGTTCCACCACCAGAACGAAGGAGAACCACCATGAACCAGCTGAACGTTTACCTGACTTTCAACGGCAATGCTGCCGAAGCAATGCGTTTTTATGCCGAAGCCCTCGGCGGCCAGTTGCAACTGATGAAAGTGGGCGAATCCCCGATTGCCGACCAGATCCCCAATGCCGGCGCCAATGCCAACCTGATCATGCACGCCAATCTGGTGCTACCGCAGGGCTCGCTGATGGCATCGGACTGGATGGAAGGGTGTGGCCCGGCCTTCGACGGCATGAAGGGCTTTGCGCTGACCATCACTTACCCCACAGCCGCAGAAGCACAAAGCCGCTTTGAAGCACTGGCCGAAGGCGGCCAGATCAACATGCCGCTCGGCAAGACTTTCTGGGCGGAAATCGCTGGCGGCGTGATCGACCGTTTCGGCACGCCGTGGATGGTGAACGGTGGCGAGATGCTGGGCGGCTGATTGCATCCAGCATGGCTGTGCAACGGGGCCGATGCAGATCGGCCCTTTTTCATGCGCTGTGCGCAAGACGATGGGGGCGACGGGGCTGCCCGGCGTTTCTATCCAAGGGTAAATCCGCATCATGCAGATACGGAAATATGGTGCTCATTGAAACGGTATCGCCTCTTCCGCCGCATGCTGCCGACGCCATGCGGGAATGCCAACGCAGTTGAATTCATAAGCCCGCAAATATTGTTGGCAGGGGGCACGGGTTATCTCGCCGCCTTTGAATACAAAGGGGCAAAGTTCAAATTGCTTCACAGCTTGTCAGCTATCCCGGTGCGGAACTTCATCTGGAATGAAAAAAAGCTTCTGATTGTAAATCAAGGCATCCATGGGATAAGAGTTTTCAGCCTGACTGACACAGAGTTCTTTTTGAAAGACACATTAAAGCCGCCTTTTCCGGTCGACAAGATGGCTGTTTCAGCATGTGGTATCTGGATTGGCTTCTCAAGCCAGATGTATTCAATACTGGGCATCGCTAAAATTGAATGCAATGCATAGGCAATCCGGTTTTTTGCAAACATCGAATCTCATCGACAAGGATAAAGCAACTTGAACTGGTATCGTTTCGTCATCGCAGGCGCGGTAGTTGCTGGCGCTGCCAGTGGCCCACTGTCACTTGAATCAGCCGCTGCAAGCCAACCCCCCATTACATGGGGCAATCTTGCTTTCATCGCCATGGGAGCGCTGATCGCACTACCGGTGGTCCTTGGCTTCCAGGCTGTGGCTGGGAAGACCAACATGCTGCACCGGGGCTGGCTTTTCTTCTTTTACGCAGCCATCTCTTGCACGACTTCCGGCCTGGCAGCTGTGATCCTGGCAATACGCGGTGCCGGCCTAGCCCCGCATGCGTTCCTGTTTCTGGTGCTTGGGATGGCCATGTTTGCCGGCCTGGGTATCGTCAATACCCTCTTCAGGCGCAAGACCTAAGCAGGCCTAATTGGAGTTTCAGTGTGCAGCAGCGAGCGCAAGCTGACCAGCACGGCCAAGATACAAGAGTAAAAGGCCACTCAGCACTGCGCAATCAAGCGTGGCCGGCAAACGGGAGCAGGCTGCCAGTCACGCTTTTCCAATCCGATTGTTCAATACAGCCGATGCCTGCACGGCTTGCCGCGCCTCATCCTGACACGGCCTCCTTTGCATGTGCAGACTGCGCTCCAAACACCCCGCTCGCCGCAGCATCACGCGCATACGCGGCAAAATCCTTAGGCGGCCGGCCCAGTGCGCGCTGTACGCCGTCGCTGACGTGGGCATTGCGGCCATCCAGCACTTCGCCAAACAGATACACCAGCAGCTCGACAAACTCTGCGGGTACCTGCTGCTGCGCCAGCGTGCCGGTGTAATCGGCCAGTGGCACTTCGGTGTAGCGGATTTCGCGCCCGGCAGCAGCGGCAAGCTCGGCGGTGGCCTCGGCAAATGTCAGCAACCTTGGGCCAGTCAGCTCGTAGATCTGCCCGGCGTGGCCGCTGCCGGTGAGCGCGGCAACGGCAACGTCGGCAATATCGTCGGCATCGACAAAGGGCTCCCCCACGTCGCCAACCGGTAGTGTGATCTCGCCCGCCAGCACGGCATCGAGCAGGTAGTTTTCGCTGAAGTTCTGGCAAAACCAGCTGCAGCGCACGATGGTCCACTCGGCACCGGATTCCTGCACCGCCTGTTCGCCAGCCAGCGCGCCCTCCTCCCCCCGGCCGGACAGCAGCACCAGCCGCTGCACGCCACTTGCCACTGCCTGCCGTGCAAAGGCGCGCACCGTATCGGCAGCGCCGGGGATGGCCAGATCGGGGTAGAAGCTGATGTAAGCGGCCTTGATATCCTGCAGCGCCGGCCCCCAACTGGCGGGGTTTTCCCAATCGAAAGGGGGCGTTGCAGCGCGGGAAGCGATACGCACGGGTATGCCGCGGTCCCACAGCCGTTCGGCAATCCGGCGCCCGGTCTTGCCGGTGCCGCCCACAACCAGAATCGTTTCATTTGCGGTGTTCATGCTGATTTCCTTCAGAGGTAATGTTGCGTGCAGCGACTATCGCACCGCAGCACTGGATTAACCATGACTGGAAATCGCCATTTATTGATCATTCATCCAGATTCATCAATGCATGCGCTATGCTGGATTCATGACTATCCGTTCACACCCTGTCGATGCCTGGCAAGCGGTCGATCCGCTGGGCGAAGCGCTGCACTTCCTGCGCATGGATGGCGCCTTCTATTGTCGTTCCGAATTCACTGCGCCATGGGGGCTGGATTTGCCGGCGATGCCCGATTGCCTGATGTTCCACGCCATTACCGCTGGCGAGTGCTGGCTGGAAGTGGCAGATCAGCCGCCCCGGCAACTGCGCGCGGGTGATCTGGCGCTGGTGCCGCATGGCAACGGGCACCGCTTTGTCAGCAGCCCCGGCCTGCCCGGCGTGCCCTTGTTCGATCTGCCACGCGAGCTGATCAGCCCGCGCTACGAGGTCATCCGCCAGGGCGGTGGCGGCGCAGCCTGCAGCGCATTGTGTGGCGCGGTGCGCTTCAACCACCCGGCTGCGCACCTGCTGGTGCAGCTGATGCCGGCCATGGTGGTGGTCGAAGATGCGGATACGCCGGAAATGGCCTGGATGCACAGCACGCTGCGCTTCATGGCGGCCGAAGCGCAAACACTGCGCCCCGGTGGAGAAACCGTCATCACCCGGCTGGCGGATATCCTGGTAATACAGGCATTGCGCGCATGGATTGCACACGCGCCCGCTGCGCAAACCGGCTGGCTGGGCGCGCTGCAGGATCGCCAGATCGGCCGCGCACTGTCACTGATGCACCGCAAGCCCGCACATGCATGGACGCTGGGGGCACTCGCAGCGGAAGCGGCCATGTCCCGCTCTGCATTTGCCGCGCGCTTCAGCGAGCTGGTAGGCGAACCGCCGATGCGTTACCTGGCGCGCTGGCGCATGCATATGGCGCTGAGCCAGATGCAGGAGAACGACGCCCCGTTTGCCGTTCTGGCTGACACGCTGGGCTACCAGTCGGAGGCAGCGTTCAACCGCGCCTTCAAACGGCATATCGGCGTATCGCCCGGGGTTGCGCGGCGCGGGAAGCTTGCCAGTACAAGCAGGCCAGAGTTGCCGGCTTGAACAAGCACGCAACAGAGAAACGCACGTCAGGCCACCGACATGCACAAAGCCGGAGTTGGAGACAGGTAGCCCCAGGGATGACCGCAAATAGGCAATTGATAGTAATTGCCACTATCTTTCCGAAGCCTTCACCAAATACTCAAAGCCATGACCACCGAAACCTGTAATGTCACTACCCGCTGGGGTGGGACCGAAGATGGCCCGTCCCATGCACGTCTGGCTGAAATCATTGCAGAGCTTGATACCAGGGATGAGGAGCACCCGGATACCTGGCTTATCCATGTCCAAAGTGAATGGCGCATCACGCTGGATGAACAGCGCCATGCATACTTGCAGGATCCGGAAGGCGAAATTCGTGCCCACCTCGCAGGCGTAACGCCTCAAGTTGCGCTGGCGCTGTGGATTCGTTTTGCCAGCGGTGGCCCGGATGCAGTCCGCTCCGAACCGTGGATCGGCGGTGCGCCAGTTCCGAAAAACGCGGAACTGGCTGCCTTGCAGGCGCGCGCAGATGCCCAGTCGTTGAAGGCCGAAAGAAGTTTCTACGATGGGCTGGGAGATGAAATCCCCGACGCCACCTGCAGGGAAGAAGGCTGCAATCGCGGGCGTGTCCAGTACAGCGTGCGCTGCCGGATACATCATTTCGAAAAACACTTCAAAAAACCCTGCCCTTTCACGCATTGAATCGTCGCCGATCTAGTGCCCGACGGATAAGCGCTGCCCCAAGGTCTGCGTAAAACGATACACAAGCTGCACACACGAAACAAAGCCCGCATCAGCGGGCCTTGTCTGTTTCAGCATGCCTGAACAGGCACCCGGCCTGCCTCAGGCCGGTGCCTTGGCATAACACATGATCACCCGGCGGGTGGACGGAATGCTGCCTGCACCGCGCGTGCCGTGTGCCAACGCCGGGGTATAGCCGGTCGGGCACAGCATGTTGCTGGTGATGGGGTTTTTCTTGTCGCCATTGTCGCTGTACAGCCCGCCGAACAGGTACGGCACCTTGGCGCCGGCGGTGTGCCTGCGCCAGCAATAGGACAATTCCATCTGGTTATTCACCGTCTGCGCGGTGAACCCGCTGGGGCAGGTTTTGCTGCCGGTGACGGCGTTGTTGATGTTGTATGCGCCGTCGTTATGGTCGGTTTTGCCATACATGCCGCCAAACTCGGCCACCGGTTCACCGCTGCCGGCAATGCGGCCACAATAGTAGGCCGGCCAGTCGACGTTGTAGGTGCCCTTGAACTCGTAGGCGGTATAGCCATCCGGGCACGATTGGCCATTGGTCAGCGGGTTGTTGAACGAGCGCTCGCCCGTGCCATACATGCCGCCAAAGTCCATGCGCAGTGCGCGGGCGGTCTTGCTGGCGTCGTTGCGCAATGCATCCAGCGTTTGCGCCCAGCTATCGACAATGGCCTCGGTATCTGTCCACGCCTTGTCCACTTCCGGCGCAGTCGCCTTGCGCACGCCATCGAAGTAGGGATCACGGTAGCCTTCGCACCGGGCCAGCGCGATGCCTTCATTGCCATCCGCCTGCGAGCCGGGTTGGCGTTTCTGCGTGACCGAATCGTTGTAGCCGGTTTCATAAGTGGTGATCAGGTTCCATGGCAGGCCATGCGTGCGCGTCTGTACCACCACGCACTCGGAAATGGCGCCCAGCCGCTGGTTCATCGATCCAAGGCGGCGCAGCGCAACCGTTGCACGCACATGGTCGATGGCGGTCTGCAGATGGCTGATCAACACCGCGCGGATGGCCGGGTCTTGGGCGGGGAGCAACTTGCGGCGCAACTCCAGCCGGTTGGCCTTGATCTGCGCTGCGGCCAGGTAAAGCTTCAGGCCGGGGCTCACATACTCCGGAATGCCCTCCGGCCCGGTACGGGCCAGCACGGTATTGACGCCATTGATGGTGGAATCAGCGCTGACGCGCCCTTCCATCACTGCCGGATCAGCGCCGTTTTTCCACTCCAGCTCGTACTCCTGCAGCGCGGTGGTGGATGCCGTCAGCGTGGTCTGGTCACCATCGAGCACATTGGTGATCAGTTCCTTGCGCACGTTGGCGCTGATGTCGGCCAGCAGCTTCTGGGTATCGATGGTCTTGGAAGGAAACAGCAGCTCTTTCACCGCGCTGCCCAGCACGGATTTGAGCAGGCCGCCGGCCATGTCGGTCACCATGTCCAGATTGCCCGTCAACAGCTTGGGCGCCGGCCTGGCCTTGGCGTGCGGTGCCTTTTTCTGCACTGCAGATGCATGCTTTGCTGGCGACTTGGCGGGTACGGCGGCCTGGGCCGCCGCGCTGGTCAGCAGCAGGCAGGACAACGCCATGGCCTGCAGACCGGTCCGGTTGTGTTTGTGCATACGTCATCCCCGATGATTTCTGATCTTGATGCAAGCGGCAGGCGTGGCGCAAATCGTCAGTTTTCGTATCGGGCATACCGAAACAGAAAGAAAATTCACACCAACCTTACTCATTTAATATTTATACAGCATATTCATGGAAAGCGATTGCATGCCTGTTGCATTTTATAGGTCAGCCATTGGGCGGCCATACAGCGGGTTACATGGCCAATGCAGGTACATCCGTCGCTTCCGCTCCAAAAACTGACAGCACCACCTTTCGCATTCGTTGCCTTTGCCAGCGGGTGATCAGCAACACAGAACACCTGTCAGCCTGCCGCACAATATCTTCATGTCATTTCTTGCAATACAATCACCAATTACTTACATATAACGCACACTGCTTCGGCCGTGCCGATCCCTATTGGCGGCGTGGCGGCCAAGCACATGAATGCACGCACCTAAATTCCTTCAGGAGTAGTCATGTACGCCGAGATTCTTCAGGGCGCCCAACGCGGGTTGCTTGTTCCAGCCATCTTTGGCCAGGTAGTCACGCTCACCCTGCGCAACCACGATCTGGAAACCCGCAGTGCCATCCTGGCTTTGGTGCAGCAACTGGCCTGTGCAGCCGAAGCCACTGCGCCTGCCTGTGGACTGGTCGCGGCGTTTTCGCCGGAACTGTGGGGGCGCTGGAACGACCGGCATATCGCGGTGATCCGTACCGTGCTCGATCGCTCGCCCAAATTGCGCGATAGCGGTGGCGATGTATTGCTGTACCTGAAAGCGCCCGACGCCGCGACTGCTGCCACTCTGGTAGATGGTGTACGCGCCGCACTGGAAGGCCTGGCCGCACAACTGGAAATCCTGCCGGTGGGCAAACGCCCGGACGGCCGAGTGATCGGCGGCCGCTACCTGGACGGCATCACCAACCCCAACGACCCGGTCACCATGGCCGAAGACATCCTGGTCGATGGCGAATACCGTGGCGCGGCATTCGGCTTTACCCAGAAATTCCTGTTCGACTGGGCCAGCCTGGGTGCGATGGCACCGGATACCGAAGACGCGATGCTGGGGCGCGATCCCGCTGGTGCCATCCTGCCGCAGAACGACGTCAACGCGCACATCCACCGTGCGCATGTGCTGGATGCCAATGGCGACAACCGCAAGCTGCTGCGCCAGGCATTGCCGTTTGGCGAGCATGCCAGCAGCGCCGCGCGCGAGGCCGGCTTGATGTTCGTGGCGTTCTGCAACGAGCAGGAACGCTTTGAAACCGTGCTGAACCACCTGATGGGCGCAATGCCGGATCGCCCGGCAGACCGCATGATGAGCGTGGTACAGGGCATTGCCGGTGCGTACTGGTATGTGCCGGCGGCCAGCGAGCTGGCCGTGCCCGCCGTTACCTGTGTGACGGAAACCACCGAGGACGCGCACTGGCGCATCCGCAGCCCCAACGGCTACATGTTCTACAACACGCAGGATTACCTGCACCAGATGGCGGAAGGCCGCTACGCCGCTGGCGATCCGCCCGGCCCGCGCCTGCTGTCCTTGCTGGGGCGCGTATTCTCGCACTGGAACGATGGCTGGCTGGACCGCAAGCCGTTCCCGCGCCTGCCGCAACTGGCCGAGCTGGTACACGACGATGAAAAGAGCGCGCTGGGCGGATCAGTGCCGCTGCGCAAGGGCATGGCCAACAAAAAGACCTTGGATACGCTGCTGTCCGCACCCGATTCGCATATCGCACGCCAAAACGAGCTGCTGCGCATCTACCCGGAAGAGCTGATCGTTGGCGTGATCCCCGACTTCACGCTGGGCCGTGGCAAGGAAGTAGTGCCCTACCTGAGCGAGGACGAAACCGTTGCCGCATGGCTCAAAGGCGAGCTGAACGAATGGTCTGCCATGGGCCACGTGGTGCCGCATTACGGCATGCTGGTGCAGCAGGGCCTGGGCGGATTGCTGGGCACGCTGCACGACAAACTGGCAACCGCCGGCGTGGGCAGCGCGCAGGCCGATTTCTACCAGTCGGCGATCTGGTCGCTGGAAGGCGTACAGGGCTACCTGCGCAACTGGGCCACGCTGGCCGATACCGCAGCGCTGACCGCCCGGGATGCGGATGCCGACAATATGCGCGACGTGGCCGCGCGGCTGCGGCGGCTGGTGACGGAGAAACCCGCCAGCTTCCAGGATGGCGTGCAGCTCATCTATTCATTCCATTGCTGCCTGCATCTGGTGGGCGAACTGACATCGCTGGGCCGGCTGGATCAGATCCTGTGGCCGTTGCTGGAGCAGGCGCCGCTGGACGAAACCCGCGCACAGGAGATCGTCGATTGCCTGTGGCTGAAGATCGGCGAGAACGCCTTCGTCAACCGCGCCAACATTACCGATTACGTCAATTACGGCACAACCGCAGTCTGCGGGCTGGGCGGCAATTTCCCGCAGGGCGGCGGCATCAACCAGTGGGTGCAGCAGATCACCGTGGGCGGCTACCTGCCCAACAACAGCCCGGAGCCGCAAGGCGGCGCCAACCCGATCACGCTGCTGTGCCTGAAGGCAGCGCGGCGCATCCCGGTCAACGCGCCCACGCTATCGCTGCGCGTGTACAAGGACATGCCGGAAGAAATCCTCGACGAAGCAGCACGCACGCTGCTGGCCGGCGGCGCACACCCCATCATGTACAACGATGACCGGCTATGCGAAGCGCTGCACCGATCGGGTAGCGAGGTATCGCTGGCGTGGTCGCGCGATTATGCGGCGGATGGCTGCTACGAGCCGATGCTGGCCGGCGCCACCGAATTTGCATTCAACAACGTCACGCCGATGACGGCACTGGAACAGGCGCTGAATCAGGGCGCCACCTATGGCTCGGCCGGCCCGGTCTACCTGCGCGGGTTGAAGCAGACGTTCCGCTCGCCGCCGGTGGAGGAAATCACCAGCTTCGAGCAGTTGCAGGAGATCTTCCTCAAGCAGCTGGAATGGCTGGTGATCCAGAGCTACAACGTGATCCTGGGTGCGTATGGCAACCTGGGAGGCATCTGCCCCAGCCCGCTGCTGTCCAACCTGATCGATGGTTGCGTGGAATCCGGCCGCGACCTGACCAATGCCGGCGCGCGTTTCCACATGATTGCCCCGCTGTGCGTGGGCGTATCCAACACCATCGATTCGCTGTTTGCCATCAAGAAGCTGGTGTTCGATCCGGCCACCGCCATCACCACGCTGCCCGAGTTGCTCGATTGTCTGATCAACGACTGGGGCTACACGATGATCGAGCCCTACCAGAACACGCTGATGGGGCCGGCCGATGCCGCCGAGCGCGGCCGCCGCTACCAGGAATGGCGCGCCACCGCACTGGCTCTGCCCAAGTGGGGCAGCGGCAACGCGGAAGTGAACGCGCTGGGCGAATGGCTGATGGAAAAGCTGGTGGCGCTGTGCGTCGATACCGTGCGCACACCCAGCCCGGCGCTCAAGCCGGTGCTGGACGGCATTGCCAGCACTTACGGCCAGTTCGAGTTCGTGGTGACGCCGGGCATCGGCACCTTCGAAGGCTACGTGGGCGATGGTTTGCCGTGCGGTGCGTCCGCCGATGGCCGCCGCAACAGCATGCCGATTGCATCCGACCTGTCTCCCGTACCGGCACCGCAGGATCTGCCGGCCGCACCGGCATTCCGCAACATCTACCAGTCGCTGGAGAGCTATCGCGTGGATGCCATCGAATACGGTTTATCCAATGCATCGCCAGTGGACATGAACATTGCCGAGGGCTTTCCGCTGGACGACCTGCAGCGCTTCGTGAAGGCGTATGCGCGCGGTGAAACCGGCTCCAACCTGATCACGCTGACCTGCGCCGATCTCGCCACCTACCAGGCTGCAACGCAAGACCCGGAACGCTTCAACCTGGTGCGTGTGCGCATGGGCGGCTGGACCGAGTTCTACGTGGCCATGTTTCCGATGCATCAGGATCAGCACCAGCGGCGCCAGTATTTCACGCCGTAAGCGGCTCGGTCCCGCAGCGGCGGTACAGGTGGTCATGCCATGGCGGCAGAGCCACCTGCCCGCCCCCATTTCAAATACTCGATGGAACCCGATATCCATGCCTTTTCGTTTCTTGCTTCTGCTGCTGTGCGCGTTGTGCTGCAGCCGCCTCGCGCTGGCAGGCCAGCCCGCCCTCAACCCCAATGACTGGAATTTCGTGCTGGTGCCGTCGTTCGACAGCCAGACCGGAAAGGGCAACACGCTCTCGGTTAGCGGGCTGAACCATGCACTGCGTTTCGGCCAGTTGCTCAACAGCATGCTGGCCGGCAAGCAGGGCCAAGTGCGCCAGGTGTATGCATTCAGCTATACCAACGACGACAGCATGGTGCCGCTACAGACCATCGAACCGTATGCGCTGCTCAACAACTTGGGGGTGAGCGTGCAGAAGCTGAGTGTGGGCGACGCATCGGTCTACAACTCGCCCGCCTATTTCATGCAGCAATTGTTGGGCAACCAGCCACGCGGCACCTACATCATGGCAATGCCGCCGGCCATGCTGCAGCAGGTGGCCGGTGCGCTGGGCAATGGCTCGATCAGTATCGATGGCACCCACCAGTACGTGGTGTTGTCCGGCCGCGATCAGCCGTTTGCCACCAGCAGCTACGATGACCAGATCAAGGACGTGGCCGACTACCCGGTAGTGCCGCTGCCGGCGCGCAGCGCCTGCCCGCAAAGCCCGGTAACGATACGCGCCAAGGCACCGGGTGGCTGGCGCCCGTATACCGAACAGACGGTTTATCTGGTGCGCCATGTGGAAGCCCACCCCACCGGCAATTTCGAGAACGGCAACTACGTCTGCCAGGGGCAATGGCGTGCGCTGGGCGCCAACGGCCGATTGCTGGAGATCATGCGCAACCGCAAGCCGGATTACGTGTTCACATCCGACCCATCCAACATCATCGGCTGCAGCGGCACCTGCTCCTACATCCGCCCATCGCTGACGGTGTCGCCGTTTGCCGTCCAGCACAAGCTGCCGCTCACGCTGGCGACATTCCAGTGGTCGGACGCAACCGACCTGGCGCAATCGCTGTTCAACCGCGAATCGCCTTATTTCAAACACCCGGATAGCGGCGCCAGCATCCTGGTGGGCTGGGAACACGCGCATATCCAGAAGGCGGTGCAATACCTGCTGGAAACGATGTACCGCAATCCGGAGGCTGCGAAGCAGCTACCGGCGTGGAGCTTCGAGGATTACGACACCGTGTGGGCGCTATCCACCAGCAAGGACGGCGAGCTGACGTTCCGCAATACCTGCGAGGCCATCCCCACCGCCGCGCTGCCCAGCACCTGCCCGGCGTTTTTCCAGTAAAGCCAGCCCTGCCGGTCATAGCCTGCCCCAGCAGGTATGGCCGGCGGTGGCAGATTCAGCATCGCAAACACGGGGAGATGCTGGAGTACAACCGACAGCCACAAAACAAATCGTCAATTTCAAGTTATTGAAAGAAAGCTTAAAGACAGCGTGATATCATGCGCTTTCTGTCCTATCCACTGAAAGCAACATGAATCGTCTGTTGAATCCTGCAGCAATTAGATATGCGCTGCCCTGTTTGCTCGCCAGTACCGCTCTGACTCTGCCGATTACAGTATCTGCGGCCAGCACATCTTTTGAGGTTGCCTATCAGGAAACCCACAATTGGGGCTCGGGCTTCAATGGCGTGGTGCTGATCAGAAATACCGGCACCACAACGCTCAAAAACTGGATGGTTACTTTCAACTGGAATGCACAGCTCACCAATGGCTGGGATGCCAAGATCAGTGCGCAGAATGCAGATCAGCACACCGTCATCAACAACGGCTGGAATGGTGATATTGCGCCAGGTGCAACCGGCTTTTTCGGCATCAGCGGCATACCGGCAGGCAATAACGAATTACCCGGCAATTTCAATGTCAGCCGTGTAGATGCAGTCAATGGCCCACTGGTACTGAAGAATGCGAATTTTGGGCAAGGGCTTTCCGGCTGGGAAATGCAGCAATGGCAACCACGCCCCTCTGAAATACAGATTTCCACAGGGCAAGGTGCGGGCAATACCAATGCGCTGGTCATTGATCATGGCAACAACAGCAATGATTCCCTTCTCAGCCAGACGATCACGGGGTTGATTCCCGGCAAGGCATATATTGTATCCGGCTGGATGAAGGGCGAAAACATCATACCGATGTCCCCCGGCACGACAGGCGCCAATCTGGTACTGGGCGACCAGCAGATTGCCAATCAAACGGGCACATTTGACTGGAGCCGGTTTGAAGCCACCTTTTTTGCCAGGAGTAGCGAGGAAACACTGACCGTGCGCCTCGGCAATTACTCAAGTGACAGCATAGGCAAGGCCTGGTTCAGTGCCATTGCCATTCAGGAGGGGGCTTATACCAGCCGCAGCAGCCCCAGGTATTTCACTTTCAATCTGCAGGCCAGCGAATATGCAGCCATCGATGCCGCCCATTGGCAGCAATGGATGACCCAGCTCGATAGCGCATATGACATCTATACCGATCTGGTGGGCAGCAAGCCATTCAATGGTGCACGCTCTTATATCCAGAGCGTGAAACAATATCCGGGGGGCTGGGCCGTGTCCGGTAACCCTATTCTGTGGCAGGATCAGTATATCGCCAAGGAATTGAATCATATCCTTACTACAGGGGAATGGAGTTTCGGCATTCTGCATGAAATCGGCCACAACTTCGATCTGGATTACCGCTGGGTATGGGGCAGCAGCAGTGCTGAAATCATGGCCAACTTCAAGATGCAGAAGGTACTGGAAGACACCGATGCGCTGGTCTATCCCGATGGCAATCTGCCATTGCGAGGTGGCGAACAGATGAAAAACTGGCTGTATACGCGCTGTACTGACAGCAATGGCGACGCCGTTTGCGACGTGAACGGCGACACCATTGTTGCCCGGCTGGTCAGCATCAAGGACAAACTGGGCGGCTGGAATGCCTTCAAACAGACCTTCCGCGAGATCCAGGCACTACCAGCCGGCAGCGTGCCCACCACCAACCGGGGGCGTTTCAACCTGTTCTTCGATACGCTGACACGCATATCCGGCTGGAACGTACGTGCCGAATTTACCGCGGATGAAATGGCCTACATGGTTGCGGATTACAGCCGCTGATTCTGCCAGCCAGCAGCACGGCTACACCATCCCGCAAGCCCTTGGGCAGCCATGCTGCCGGCAGCTGCAACAATGTTGCAGCTGCCGCACCCGGTGCGGCAGAGCCAGACCCCGACCGCACGGATCACTCCGTTTTGGCATGCATGATCTGTATTTCAACAGTAGCAGCGCAGCTTATTTACATCAGTGCACACACCAGATTGACAGGTATGGACAGCAGCCGGTTACCATGCCAATGGCATTTTCAGGCAAGCCATTGCCGGAAACGCCACCCGGCCCGGGCGGGTGAGCCGATATCATTACAATGCAATTGCCTTGCCGTAATCCATACACCCCAACAGGAATGATCATGAAAAAATTTGTTGCTCTTGGTGTACTGTTTTTTGGCGTAATGCTGAACGCTTCGGCTTCCGAGGTTCAATACTTCCGGATTTATGGTAATCAGATTGTTGGCCCGGACTACTGTAGCCAAGAATGGCCAGGCTCGACTTTCAATGGCCTGCGCCAGGGCATGGGCGATTACTATTTCATTTCCTGCATCAAGTACTAAAGAGAAGTAGCGCCGCGGCCTGAAGGCTGCTGCGGCGGTTCACATCTCGCCGGTGGCCTGCGCCACGCGCACACCAGATAGCCCAGCCCTGCTGGGCTATCTGCTTTTCAAGACGCGTACCACACCCACGCTAAACCAGCACCTGCTGCGCTGCCAGGCAGTTATCGCAGTGGCCGCAGACGTCGAACGGCGCGGGTTCACCGAAATACGCCAGCAGGAAGTGCCAGCGGCACTGCGCGTTCTGCGCGTAGTGCATCATCTGTGCCAGCTTTTCCCGATCCTGCTCGCTGGCGGCAACAAAGCCCGCTGCCACTGCGGTCAGCCGGCTGGCCCGATCTGCCACCGGCAGCGTGCGTACTTCGTCGCCCAGTTGTTCCAGCAGGCCATCCGCACGGAGCGCAGCCACGATCACCTCGAAACGCGCCTTGCCCATACGCTTGCATGCAGCACGCACCGTGGCGAGTGCAACGGCGGCAGTATCCGCACCGCATTCGATCAGGGCGCGGTTCACCCGGGTGATGTCCGCTGCGGACGGGTAACGCCCTAGCAGGAAATAGGCCTGAGTTTTCTGGTCCGCCAGGTCGTAAAGCAGCAGGCATTGCGCCGGATCGCCATCGCGCCCTGCACGGCCGGCCTCCTGGTAATACGCTTCCACCGGGGCGGGGAACGCGTAGTGGATCACGCGGCGGATATCGGCCTTGTCGATGCCCATGCCGAATGCGTTGGTGGCCACCATCACGCCGGCGGCACAGTTCATGAAATCCTCTTGCGCCTGATTGCGCGCGGTCTTGCCCAGCTTGCCGTGGTAACGCTGCGCGGCAACGCCCTGCCCGGTCAGCCAGGCATGCACCGCGTCCGCATCCTTCACCGTGGCGGTGTAGACGATACTGCTGCCGGACGCTTGCTGCAGGCTTTGCAGCAACTGCTGGTTTTTCTCGTCCACAGACGTCACATGCCGCACCTGCAACTGCAGGTTGGCGCGGTAGATGCTGGTATTGATCACCTGCATGCGCGGGCGGCGCAGCTGTTGCTGGATATCGGCAATCACTTCATCGGTGGCAGTCGCAGTCAGTGCCAGCACTGGCTGGTTACCCAGTTGCGCCAATGCATCCGCGATGCCGAGGAAAGCAGGCCGGAAATCATGTCCCCATTGCGAGATGCAATGCGCTTCGTCGATCACGACGAAATCGATCTTCACCTGCTGCACCACTTCGATGAACGCAGCACTGGTTAGCCGCTCCGGCGTGGTGAAAATGAATTCCAGCTCGCCAGCGGCCAGTTGCGCCAGCACCTGCGCCTCTTCACCGGCGCCGAGGCTGCTGTTGAGAACCTGTGCGGCCAGATCGTAACCCTGCAGTTTTTCTGCCTGGTCTTTCATCAGCGCGATCAGCGGCGAGATGATCAGCGTGGTGCCGGGCAGGTGCAGCGCAGGCAACTGGTAGCACAGCGATTTGCCGGCGCCGGTCGCCATCACCGCCAGCGCATCCTGCCGGGCCAGCACCGCGCGGATCACCGCTTGCTGACCGGGGCGCAGGCTATCGTGGCCGAAGGTTTCTTCCAGCGTTTGCTGCAGCGGCGCCGGGGTGGCGGTTTTGCTGATGACATCTGTGCGGCGCTTCATGGTACGGCCCATACGGTATCGTCACCGATCACGAACAGGCGCCGGCCGGGCTGGCGGTGTACCTGGGCGGTACCGGTGAACGCGCCGAATGCTGGCAGCAGCCCGACGTTATGATCAAAACAGAAGCACGGCAGCCGCAGGTGCTCGAATGCCGGCCCGGCCAGTTGCAATGCCGGGTGCACGTGCCCGGCCAGCGTGTAGTAACCGGGCGGCACCTCGCTATCGGGCTCGTGGCACAGCGCGAAGGGCGGCTGCAGCCAGGGTTCACTCATTACCTGCATAGCCAGTTCTTCCGGCGGATCACCGGCGTGCTGGTCGTGGTTGCCACGGATCAGCACGCATTGCAGCGCTGCATGCCTTGCGCGCCATTCACGCAATTGCGCCAGCATATCGGTGCTGCGGCCATGGCGGGCATGCAGCAGATCGCCCAGGAACACCAGTTGCCGCACCGGGTACGCGGCCAGCAGCAGATCCAGCCGGGCCAGATTGCTGGCGGTGGTGCCATGCGGCACCGGCTGCCCCAACGCGCGGAATGCCGCGGCCTTGCCGAAATGCGCATCCGCCACCAGCAGCATGGCCTTGCGTGCCCAGTACAGCGCGCGCTCGGGCAACAGCTGGAGCATTTCTCCGGCAACATCGATGGTGAGTGCCGGGCTGCCGCCCGCAGCCCCCATATGGTCTTGCATCCGTTCCATGATCATTCAGGTCCCCTCGTAGGCCTGCCGGTCTTGCGTACCCTGCTGCGCCGGCGTGGTTGTGGTTGTTGCGTGGCAAACAGCACGCTGTCGTGGGGATCTGCGGCAGCGCCGCCCGCAGCTTTTTCCAGGCTGGCCAGCAGGCGTGCAATACGGTCGGCCAGTTTTTCGCTGGAAAGTTTCTCGCGGAAGCGCTCCACCAGCAGCGGAAAGGCAAAAGGCGACGTGCGCGCCAGCGCCACATGCTGGATGCGTTGCGTGGCCATGCGCTGCAGCGCGGCGTCCAGCCTGGCTACATCCAGCTCCTGGCGCAGTACTTCATGCTCGGACTGGCCCAGCAGCAGGTTGGCCGGATCGTGCTGGCGGAACACCTGGTAGAACAGGCTCGATGAGGCCTGCAGCTGCCGTGCGCTCTTGGGCGCGCCAGGGAAGCCCTGGAACACCAGCCCGGCAATGCGCGCAATCTCGCGGAAGCGCCGCTGCGCCAGCTCGCCGGCGTTCAGGCTGGCCAGCACATCGTGCACCAGATCATGGTTGCCGAAGAGCTGTGCGCCCAGCAGCGGCGCCGGGTCGAAGCGCGTGGGGGTGAGCAGCTCGAAACCATAATCGTTGACGGCAATCGAGAACGTCATCGGCTGATGTTGCGCCAGCCGCCACGCAATCAGGCTGCCCAGCCCCAGGTGCGCATGCCGGCCGGCAAACGGGTAGATGAACAGGTGTGTGCCCTCGCGCGAATGCAGCGTTTCGATCAACAAGCTATTGCGGGTGGGCAGTGCCGACCACGCCAGTTGCACTTGCAGCAACGGCGCCACGCACTGCATTTCCGGGCCGGCAAACTCGCTACGCGCGGCGGCTTCGAACTGCGCCAGCATCGCATCGGCCAGCTCGGTGGACAGCGGCATCTTGCCGCCGTTCCAGCGCGGCACCGCCGGCTTGTTGCCGGTGGCACGCCGCACATAAGCGGTCATGTCGTGCACGCGCGCCAGCTCCAGCAGGCGGCCGCCAAACAAAAAGCAATCCCCCGGGGCCAGCCGGGCGATGAAGCCCTCTTCCACCGTGCCCAGCTTCTTGCCACCCATATACTGCACCTGCATGCTGGCATCGCTGACGATGGTGCCGATGCTCATGCGATGGCGGCGTGCGATCTGTGCATCCGGCACGCGCCAGACGCCATGTTCATCCGGCGCCACCTTGTGGTATTCCGGGTAGGCAGTCAGTGCCTCGCCGCCCTGGCGCACGAAGCCCAGCACCCACGCCCATTCGGCATCCGTCAGCGTGCGGTAGCTGGGGGCGCTGCGCACCTCCGCCAAGAGTTGTGCCGGCACGAAGCCGCCGCCCAGCGCCACCGTCACCACGTGCTGCACCAGTACATCCAGCGGTTTATCCGGCGCGGTGCGCCCTTCCACCGTGTACGCGGCAATGGCGCGCTGCGCAGCGGCGGATTCCACCAGCTCCAGGCTGTGCGTGGGCACCAGCGTGATGCGCGACACCCGTCCCGGCGCATGGCCGGAGCGCCCTGCACGTTGCAATAGCCGGGCAATGCCCTTGGGCGAGCCGATCTGCAGTACCCGCTCCACCGGGTGGAAGTCCACGCCCAAGTCGAGGCTGGAGGTACAGATAGCTGCCTTGAGCTGGCCATTTTTCAGGTTGGCTTCCACCCAGTCGCGCACTTCCCGGTCCAGCGAGCCATGATGCAGCGCGATCAGGCCAGCCCAGTCCGGCCGCGCCGCCAGGATGGCCTGGTACCAGATTTCCGTTTGCGAACGGGTATTGAGGAACACCAGCGACGTGCTGGCCGCATCGATCTCCGCAACCACTTGCGGCAGCATTTTCAGCCCCAGGTGGCCGGCCCAGGGAAAGCGCTCCAGATTCGCGGGCAGCAGCGTATCCACCTGCAGTGTTTTATCCAGCCGGCCCGCCACCAGCCGGCCGGGGCCGGCCAGCAATACATCTTGCGCATGCGCAACATTGCCCAGGGTGGCGGACAGGCCCCAGGTCTGCAACGCCGGGTTCCATTGCCGCAAGCGCGCCAGCACCAGTTGTACCTGCACGCCACGCTTGTTGCCGATCAACTCATGCCATTCATCCGCCACCACCATCTGCACGTTGGCAAACACCTCGGGCGCATCGGCGCGCGCCAGCAGCAGCGTCAGGCTTTCCGGCGTGGTGATCAGCGCGGTAGGCCAGCGGCGTTGCTGCGCGGCGCGCTGGCCGGCGGGGGTATCCCCCGTGCGGATGCCCAGCGTCCAGTTCAGGCCGGCGTCCTCCAGCGGTTGCAGCAGCGCCTTGTGGGTATCGCTGGCCAGCGCGCGCATGGGGGTCAGCCACAGCACCGTCAATGGCGGGGCCAGCAACTTGCCGCGGCGCGGTGGTGCATCGGGTTCGCGGTACAGCTGCGCCAGCGCCCCCAGCCAGATCGCCCAGGTTTTGCCGGCACCGGTGGTGGCATGCAGCATGCCCGATTCGCCAGCGGCAATGGCCTGCCACACTTCATGCTGGAACGGGAATGGCGTCATCTGCCGTGCGGCCAGCCAGGCGGCGGGGTCGAAGCGCGCCGCGGCGTTCATGCGTTCGCCGCCGTACTGCCGGGTTGCAGCAGCATCTGCAGATCTGCCAAGGTGTCGGCTTCCGCCACCGGTTTGTCTTGCCGCCAGCGCAGCATGCGGGGAAAGCGCACGGCGATACCGCTTTTATGGCGGCTGCTGGCGGCGATGCCCTCGAAGCCCAGCTCGAACACCAGCGTAGGCGTAACGCTACGCACCGGGCCGAATTTCTCCACCGTGGTACGGCGCACGATGGCATCCACCTTGCGGATTTCCTCATCGGTGAGGCCGGAATACGCTTTGGCAAACGGCACCAGCGCCCGCGTGGCATCGCCCTGCGGTTTATCCCATACCGCGAAGGTGTAATCGGTATACAGGCTGGCACGGCGGCCATGGCCGGCCTGCGCATAGATCAGCACCGCATCGATGCTGTAGGGATCGATCTTCCATTTCCACCATGTGCCCACATCCTTGGTGCGGCCGATGCCATACGCGGCATCGCGCGCCTTCAGCATCATGCCTTCTACGCCGCGCGCGCGGGATGACGTATGCAACGTAGCCAGTTGCGCCCAGTCATCACCCGCCACCAGTGGCGAGCGCTGGATGCCGGGCGGGTGATAATCCGCCAGTACCTGTTCCAGCAGCGCACGGCGCGCATGTTGCGGCAACGTGCGCTGATCCACGCCCTGCCACTCCAGGATGTCGTAGGCCAACAGGATGACCGGCGCTGCTGCCAATACTTTGGCACCGAGATTCTTGCGGCCGATGCGTTGCTGCAGCAGCGCAAACGGCGCTACCTGGCCATCCAGCCATACCAGGATTTCACCATCCAGCACCGTGCCATCCGGCAGCGTGGCGCCGGCTGCCTGGAGTTCGGGAAAGCGCTCGGTGACGAGATCCTCCCCGCGCGACCACACCCACACGTCACCGGCGCGCTTGACCAGCTGCGCGCGGATGCCGTCCCATTTCCACTCAACCTGCCATTGCGCCGGGGAACCCAGTTGCGCCGCCATCGCAGCAACATCCTGCTGCCACGGGTGCGCCAGAAAAAACGGATACGGCTGGCCGCCGCGCTGCACGCCCCCGTTACCGGCAGGCGCGATGAGTGCCAGGTACGCCGCCGCATCCGGCAGCGCCTTGCCGGCCACCACCGCCTGCGCGGTGTAGCCCACCAGCCGCTGAGCCACCAGCTTGGCATCGATACCGCTTACCGCCGCCAGCGCGCGCGTCACCAGCAACCGTGATACGCCCACGCGCAGGCTGCCGGTAATCAGCTTGATGCCGACAAAGCGTTCCAGCCGGTTTTGCTGCTGCCACATGCGGCTAAGCGCCGCATGCTGCACCTCTGGCGGTTCGCCACGCAGTGGAAGCAAGGTATCGGCCACCCACTGTGCCAACGGGATATCCACAGTACTGCTGGCCGGCGGCAGCACCAGCGAGATGGTTTCAGCCAGATCGCCTACCGCGTCGTAGCATTCATCGAACAACCACTCCGGCAGGCCGGCTGCTGCCTGTGCGGCCTGGCGCAGCACCTTGGCCGGCACCACCTGGCGCGGCTTGCCACCCGCCAGGAAGTACACCGCCCATGCCGCATCCGCCGCTGGCGTTGCGGCAAAATAGCTGGTGAGCGCCGCCAGCTTGGCGTTGCTGGCGGTGAGGGTATCGAGCTCTGCATACAGCGCGGCAAACTGCTTCATGGCGCTGCGCCCTCTTCCGGTCCCTGCTCCGCCCTGTGCGCTGAATCTGCTGCGTCATCCATGGGCGCTGCAGCGGCTTGGGTGGCTTCATCCTGCTGCTGGCCCACGCCTTCATCCTCATCGCCATACTGCGTATGGAAGGTGTGCGCGGCGATGCCGTGTTCGCCCAGCCAGCGCGTCAGCACGCCGGTCTGTCCATGCGTGACATACACCTGCTGTGCGCCGGTCTGTTCGATCGCCCACAGCAGGCCGGGCCAATCTGCGTGATCGGACATCACGAAGCCGCGCTCCACGCCACGGCGGCGGCGTGCGCCGCGCAGCAGCATCCAGCCGCTGGCAAACGCATCCGAGTAGTCGCCAAAGCGGCGCATCCAGGTGGAGCCCGCGGCGGAGGGCGGCGCCAACACCAGCGCCCCCGCGTACGCCGCCTTGTTCTCGCCGCGCGCGGCCAGTTCGGCCACACGGCGCGTAGCGGGCAAGGCCACGCCGCTGGCGCGATAGGCATCGTTCAGCGGTGCTACCGCGCCGTGGGTAAGGATGGGGCCGATGCTGGCATCCACGCCGCGCAAGATGCGCTGCGCCTTGCCGAACGCATAGCAGAACAGTACCGATACCCGCCCCTGCGCCGCATTGGCGCGCCACCACTGGTTGATTTCGGCAAACAGCGCATCGCTGTGCTGCCAGCGATAGATGGGCAGGCCAAACGTGGATTCGGTAATGAAGGTATCGCAGCGCACCGGCTCGAACGCCGCGCAAGTGGGGTCTGGCTCGACCTTGTAATCGCCGGAGGCCACCCACACCTCGCCCGCCACCTCGATGCGTACCTGCGCCGAGCCCAGTACATGCCCGGCCGGATGCAGGCTGATGCGTACGCCGTTGTGGCTGACTGCCTCACCATATCGCAG
The DNA here is from genome assembly GCF_009848685.1 of Andreprevotia sp. IGB-42. Taxonomy (GTDB): domain Bacteria; phylum Pseudomonadota; class Gammaproteobacteria; order Burkholderiales; family Chitinibacteraceae; genus Andreprevotia. The sequence continues at coordinate 277,655 of NZ_WXTX01000005.1, read as the reverse complement.
CGTTTGCAGCGCGATATCGCCCAGCCGGTGGCGCAGCACCTGCTCCCCGGCCTGCGTGGCCAGGTAATGGCCGTGCCCCACCCGCGCATGATCGCTATGGGCATGCGTGATGATGGCGCGCGCAACCGGCCGCCACGGGTCGATATAGAAATCGCCAGCCGGGCAGTACAGGCCTTCCGGCCGGGCGATGATCAACGGGTTGTCTGGGCTCTGGATGGGCATGTGATCACCTTGGATTCCTCATCATCGGCGATCCTCCGGCCGCTGCGTGTAGGCCGAACCCGCGTGTGCATTACCGGTTTATGCCCATTTTTCTGGCGCTAGGTGAACCCCGCAGCGGATAGCCCTTGCCTGCACGCGGATAGGGCGCCAGCGATCAGGCCGGGCCATCAGCACGCGTTGCCCGAGGGCAAGTGCTGCAATGCAACCATGGTGGCGGGTACGGAACACGGCACGGGGCAGCCATCAGCGCAGCCGGCGGCAAGCTGTCAAACCATGCGGCTTTGATGACAAAGGGCTTTCTCTGTTGCGTTATCACAACGCTGTCCGGCGGTTTTTTCCAACAAAAGCACATCAGAATATGGCAATAAACGGATGACCATAAAGAACAAAAATCAATTCAAGTCATTGATTTTAAAGGATCGATAAAGACAAATTGAATTTTTTATCTTTATCGGTGCTGGCAGCCGTCGCCAGCCTTGCCAAGGTAAGGAAAAAGCACCGTTTTTGCGCCGTCAGCTTGCCGGGCGGTGATTGACGTTGCCGGTGCCAAGGCAGCTAATCACGCCTAGCGCCCAGGCCCGCGTGATGCAAAGACGGGCCAGCGCTGCCGCGTTTTTCTCGTGCAAAAGCGGTCATACATATAAACCCAAAGAAGGAAATGTCGAAAATGTCCATGCTTCGTTACAGCATGGCAGTACTGCCGTTGGCGCTCGCCGCCGTATACGCGCATGCTGCCTATCCTGCCTGGCAGGAAGGAAACACCTATACCGCTGGCACCTACGTCAGCTACAACGGTCACGATTACCAGACCCTGGTGACCCATACCGCCTATGCCGGCGCAGGCTGGAACCCGGCCGCCACACCCACGCTGTGGAAAGACCTGGGCGTAAGCACCGGCGCCACACCGACACCGGTGCCAAGCGCTGCCCCTACGGCAACACCCAAGCCCACGGCTACTCCCGTACCCACAGCCGGCCCGACAGCCACACCAGCCCCGACCGCAACACCGCGGCCGACGGCTACCCCGGTACCGAGCACGGCCCCGACTGCAACACCGGTACCGTCCACCGGCTGCTACCAGGCATGGAACAGCGGCACCGCCTACAACGGCGGCGCGCAGGTGACGTACAACGGCCGCAACTACACCGCCAAGTGGTGGACACAGGGCAATATCCCGTCGTCCAGCAGTGGCGAAGGCCAGCCGTGGAGTGACCAGGGCCCGTGTGGCATCACGCCGACAGCCACGCCGGTGCCGACAACCACGCCCCGGCCGACTGCCACGCCAGTACCGGTAACCGGCACGCCCGCACCGACTGCAACACCCAAGCCCACCGCTACCCCCGTACCGGTAACCGGCACCCCGGCACCAACCGCAACACCGGCCCCGACCACCACCCCGACACCTGGCCCCACCCCGCTGCCGGGTGGCGCAAACGATGCCTGCCGCCCTGACGGCATGGTGCCGGGCGTAGCCAATGCACCGTATTGCCAGGTGTACGACACCAACGGGCGCGAAGTACTGCCCAATGGCCTGTCGCGCCGTATCGTCGGCTACTTCACCAACTGGCGCCATGGCGCAGATGGCCAGCCTACTTACCTGGTGAACAACCTGCCGTGGAACATGCTCACGCATATCAACTATGCGTTTGCCACCGTGGATTCCAGCAAGTACACCATCCAGATCGATACCAGCGCCACCAGCCCGGATATCGCCATGACCTGGCCCGATATCCCGGCTGCGCAGATGGATAACTCGCTGCCGTACAAGGGCCACTTCAACCTGTTTGCCCAGTACAAGAAGCAATACCCGGGCGTACGCGTGCTGATGTCGGTTGGCGGCTGGGCGGGTTCAACCGGCTTCTACCCGATGACCACCAATGCCGATGGCACGGTCAACACCGCCGGCATCAATACCTTTGCCGACTCGGTAGTGGCCTTCCTGCGCCAGTACCCGTTCTTTGACGGTATCGACATCGACTACGAACACCCGAGTACCGATGTGGAAGCAGGTGCACCGGCAGACTTCCCGATCTCGCAACCGCGCCTGAAAGGCCTGATGACGAGCTACAAGCAGCTGATGCTGGTATTGCGCCAGAAGCTGGATGCCGCCGCCGTGCAGGACAACAAGTACTACTTCCTGAGCATTGCCGGATCCGGCTCTGGCTGGGTGCTGCGTGGCGAGGAAAACCTGCCGGTGCTGCAGTACCTGGACTTCGTGAACGTGATGTCTTACGACCTGCACGGCACGTGGAACCAGTACGTGGGGCCGAACTCCGCACTGTATGACGACGGCAAGGATGTAGAGCTGGTTGCCGGCGCTGCGTACCAGTACCAGAACATCGGCTACCTGAACGTGGACTGGGCTTACCACTACTACCGCGGCGCCATGCAGTCCGGCCGTATCAACATGGGTATCCCGTACTACACCAACGGCTGGAAGAACGTGACCGGCGGCACCAATGGCCTGTGGGGTACCGCAGCGCTGATCAACGACCCGGTTGCTTGCGCCGGCGCGGCACCTTGCGGTGGCGGTGCATCGGGCATCGACAACGTGTGGTACGACCTGGATACCGCCGGCAAGCCGCTGTCTGCCGGTGGTAACCCGCTGTGGCACGCGATGAACCTGGTGAACGGCATCGTTCCGGATTACCTGGATGCCTACAAGGTGACCGACAAGACGCTGCTGGGCAGCTACCAGCTGTTTTACGATCCGACGCTGGTGGCAGCGTGGGTGTGGAACCCGACCAAGCAGGTGTTCCTGTCGTCGGAAAGCGAGCAGACCATCAACACCAAGGCCGACTACATCGTGAAGCACGGCATCGGTGGTGCAATGATCTGGGAAATGGCCGGTGACTACGCGTGGAACGCCAGCAAGAACGGCGGCAAGGGCGAGTACTACATGGGCAATGTGCTGACCACGGACTTGTACAACAAGTTCAAGGGGGCCAGCGCCTACGGCAACCAGCGCACCAACACCGCGCTGCCGCCGACCACCGCCAACGTGAGCGTGAACTTCAGCGGCTGGAAGCTGGGTGAAGACAACTACCCGTTCGTGGTCACGATGAACCTGGTGAACAACACCGCCGCCAGCCTGCCGGCCGGCACCGTGGTGGAGTTCGACATCCCTGTATCCGCACCGTCCACCATCAGCTCCACCACCAACGCGGTGAACTTCACGGTGACGCAGGCTGGCTACAACGGCCCGAACAACATCGGTGGCTTCAAGGCAGACTTCAACCATGCCAAGTTCACGCTGGCCAAGGCATTGGCCGCGGGTGGCACACTGGCAGTGAAGCTGACGTACGACCTGCCGATCTCCGGCCCGTCCAACTACGTGATCACCGTGGGCAGCAACCAGTACCGCCTGGCACAGGAATACCCGCTGTTGCCGGTGGGCCTGAAGTAATTGCAGTAGCTTGATGCAGCCGGGCTTGGAACCGGCTGCAGATTTGAGAAGGCCGGCTTGATGCCGGCCTTTTTTTGCCTGCCGATGCCCGGAGCAGATATAACGGGCTACCATTTCAGGCACCTTGACCGCTGCGGGATATACGTCGGCAAACGACAGCCCGGCGGTGCACCCAACCCGAAGGAGACCGGCATGGGACTTTTAACCTTCAGCCTCAACATCACCCTGGACGGCTGTGTCGACCATCAGGAGGGGATCGCCGACGACGAGACCCATGCCTTCTTTACCCACCTCATGGACGGGGCCGGGGCGATGCTGTGGGGCCGCGTCACCTACGAAATGATGGAGCAGTACTGGCCAGCACTCGCCCGTGGCGATGTGGCGGCACCGCCGTCGATGCGCGAATGGGCGGTCAAGCTGGAGATCAAACCGAAGTACGTCGTGTCGTCGACGCGAACGGACTTCCCGTGGACCAACAGCCACCACATTGCCAGCGACTTGCGCACGGCGGTGCAAAAGCTCAAGGATGCAACGCCGGCCGGCGTACTCCTGGGTAGCGGCAAGCTCGCGACCGAGCTGGACCGGCTGGATCTGATCGACGAGTACAAGTTCCTCGTTCACCCCAGAATCGCTGGCCACGGCCCGACCCTGTACCAGAACGGGCTACCCGACACACGACGGCTTGAATTGCTCTCGGCACAGCCGCTCGGCAACGGCGCGATCGCCACGCATTACCGGCGTACACGCGGCTAACCGGAGGATCAGCATTTGCAATCCTTGCATCTGCCCCTTTTGCAGCGCGGCGCAAACGTGAAAATAGTGTTAACAGAGCTTGGGCACTATTGAACCCATTCCGCAGATTGCCCTTTCACAGGCTTTTCAGCGCTCATGCTCTATTTCCCGCTGCAGCTTTTCCAGCTCATCCAGAATGCGGATGAATTTGCTGCCGAATGACGTCACCACATATTCCACCCGTGGCGGGGATTCATCGTAGGCAATACGCTCGATGATGCCGAAATCCATATTGCGGCGCAGGCATTCGTTCAGCACCTTGGTGGTCAGCCCTTCCACACTATTGACCATGGCACCGGGGCGGTTGATGCCATTGGCCAGCAGTTGGTAGACAGTCAGCGACCATTTGCAGCCGAAGATCGCCTCCACCATGCGCGCGCTGCGCTCTGGCGGTGATTTCCTGGCATATTTTTTCTGCTGATCACTCATCAACATGTACCGATAAGTAACTGTGATACCGGTTTGTACCTGCTGTTCAGCCCGCTGGCGCCTTCCATATGCTGCGATCTCCCGTAGTGATTGATGAAGGTGATCTGATGGAAAACATGATACAACCGGTGGCCCTGATCGTGGGCGGATCAAGCGGCATGGGCCTTGCCACCGCAAGGCGCTTGCTGGAACGCGGTATCCGTACGGTGATTGCTGGCAATTCGCCGGAGAAACTCGAAAATGCCAGGCAGGCACTTGCTGCCTATGGTGCGGTTGAAACGCTGCAAGCCAATCTGTATCAGCCAGAGGATGTGCAGCGCATTGTGGCTTTTGCCGACAACCACGGCCGCCCGATCAGATACCTGGTGAATGCCGCCGGTTATTTCAAACCCACGCCATTCCTGGCGCATGAGCAGGCCGATTACGACACCTATCTGGACCTGAATCGCGCCACCTTTTTCATTTCACAGGCAGTTGCCAGAAACATGGCGGCGAATGGCGGTGGGGCCATCGTGCATATCGGATCGATGTGGGCACAACAGGCCATCAAGGCAACGCCCTCCTCCGCCTATTCGATGGCGAAAGCCGGCCTGCACGCATTGACGCAACATATGGCGATGGAGCTGGCGGATCACAACATCCGCGTCAATGCCGTTTCACCCGCGGTAGTCAAAACCCCTATCTACCAGGCATTCATCGCCCCGGACAAGCTGGACGAAACACTGGCCAGCTTCAACGGCTTTCACCCGATAGGCCGGATCGGCACGCCGGAGGACATAGCCAGGACGATCGACTTCCTGCTGAGTGACGATAGCAGTTGGGTAACTGGCGCAATCTGGAATGTGGACGGGGGCGTGATGGCCGGGCGCAACTAAAGGCGTTACGGGTGGCAGATGCAGCACTGCCGCCCGGTTGCAGCGGGATGAAGACGTTTGCAGTGACGCCCGATATGATCAATAACACGATGAGCCCGCTGCTGCCCTGCAATGCTGCTCGCCACCCAACCCTGATGCAGGCTATTGATCAAAGGAATGCCCATGTCGGAAGTCTGGACCACCGCCACCATCTGCTTTGATACCGACGAAACCAGCCAGCGCTGGGAGGCTGCGTTCAACCATGCCACCGCCGACGATGGCTGGGCCGCAGCCAGCAAGGCACTTGCGGAGCTGGGCGTGCGCTGCGTGCAGAAATCGGCTGGCGGCATCCAGGTAGCGCGCCTGAAGCGTTTTGGCAGGCGGCTGGAACTGAAATTTACAGCGGTCGATCTGGATAGCCAAAAGCTGCTGACAGAGATGATCAAGCTGGGTGCCACGCATACGCGCGCCAGCACGGATGACAGCCGCACCGGTGATGTGACCAAGCTAGTGAAAATAGGCAACGCCAAGGCGAAAGAAGCGGAGTTCATGGCGGCAGTGGCCGAGTTTGATGATGATTTCGCCTTCATCACCGCGCTGGAAAAAGGCAAGACGGCAGAGATCAAACGGTTGCTGGCCAAGGGCATCAGCGCCAATCTGGAAATCCGCCCCGGTGTTTATCCTATCCATATCGCAGTCATCAACAACAAGAAAGCGGTAGTGAAGCAACTGATCGCCGCGGGTGCCGACCTGGATGTGCAGACGCCCGCCAGGCGCATCAAGGAAGACGGCTGCCGAACGCCGCTGCACCTTGCAGTGAACGCCGATGCGCTGGAAATCCTGGCAATGCTGCTCAAAGCAGGCGCGGACGTCACCATCCGCAACGCGGCCGGGCAAACGCCGCTGCACTATGCAATTTCCTACCGGCATCAGGATGCCTGCAAGCTGCTGCTGGAACACGGCGCAGACCCGCACACCGTGGATGCTGAAGGCGTGCCGGCACTGCTCGACCTGAAAACCCACTCCATGGAAGAAATACCGGCGTTCCTGGCATTTGCCGATTCGGCCGGCCTGAACCTTGATGTGAAACTGGAGAATGGCGAGAACCTGTATTGGCGCCTGGGCTATATCAGGGGCGCGGTGGATTATCTGCAAGCGCGCGGCATGATTTCGTCGCCGCCGTCTGACGCCTATACCGGCGATCTGCCACGCGATCTTTGCCAGGCCATCCGCGGGCATGATGTAGCCAAGGTGAAAGCGCTGATCGCGACGGATTTCGACCTGAACACGCCGGTGGCGCTTTACGACTTTTCCAAGCCCGAGCCACCGATCTTCCGTGCGGTGAGTGATGGACATGCGGATATCGTGGCGCTGCTGCTCGATGCCGGTTGCGATGCCAATATCGCACTGGAGGACAACACCACGCTGCTGCATGAAGCCGCGCGCGATGGCAGCACGGCAGTGATAAGCCTGCTGCTGAGCCGTGGCACCGACGCCAACGCGATCCAGATCCGCGAAGCTGCAATGGACGGCAGTCAGCGCGACGACGATGCCATGCTCAAGGCACTGGATAGCGGCCATATTGCAGCGGCCGCCCTCCTGCTGCCACACTGGCAACCCAACCGTGCGCGCCTTGAAAAGGCCAAATTCCATCTTGAATTCCGCATCAAATACGATGGCGAGAATGATGAGACAGCCAGCTTGTTGAAGCTGATCGAAGCGCGCCTTGGCCAGCAGGTGGAGTGAAGAGCCGCACCCAGCATGGGCCATGCCTGCGAAGCTGGCCCCTTGGGTCAAGCGGCATCCGTGAACGATCTTTTCCACCGCCTTGACGGCAGTCGCATTCATTACACACCCCTTGGGTAATACTGACTTTGGCCGTGTTACGCGTTGACCGGCCCGCACCAGTGCACTATCTATCGGTAGTGTTCAACCGCCCCAAGGAGATGCTGCAATGCCAGTAGATGCAAAATACAAGACCACCGCCACCGCTACCGGTGGTGGCCGCGACGGAAAAACCGCGCTTGCCGATGGCACGCTCGAATTGCAGCTTGTAGTACCGAAAGAGCTGGGCGGTCCGGGCGGCGATGGCGCCAACCCGGAAAAGCTGTTTGCGCTGGGCTATTCGGCGTGCTTCCTGGGCGCCTTGCGCGTGGCCGCCAAGCAGACACAACAGAACGTGCCTGACGGCACCACCGTGACTGCCACCATCGGCATCGGCCCCCGCTCTGAAGGCGGCTTCGGCATTACCGCAGCGCTGGATATCTATCTGCCGGGCCTGCCGGAAAGCGATGCCCAGGCACTGGTGCATGCCACCCACGACATTTGCCCGTACTCCAACGCCATCAAGGCAAGCGTGGATGTGCAGCTGAACGTGCGGGGCTGATTAGCGCACCAGCCACAGCTTGATGCCTGCCTTGCAGAACGGGCTTCTGCAGGGCAGCATGCAAGGGCTATCGTGCCATGGCCTTCCATTGGCACCATCCTGTGCATTGCTCACCGCCTGGTGGTGCATAACCCGCCTGGGCCACCTCAGGCCTGATCATTTGCTCCCTCAGTATCGAACGGGTGATATCACGCTCGCAATGGCGTGCCGGCCAGCACCTGCCCGGCCGCTTTACCACCATACGCATCCAGTTTCTGTCGATTCAGTTGCCCACTCCACTGCGAGGGCGGCGGTAGCACGGCCATCCAGGCACGCATATTCATTCAGCTTGCGAAGAGAAAAAAATTGTAAGAAAACCGCGTCTGCAATAGCACCCCAGCGCCGCCGAAGAATGGAACAAATTTTCTGGCATATCCGGACATTTCCGAAGATTGGAACAAATTTTTTGGCATATCCGGACATTTATTTTCAATAAATTATTTGCCTAGAATGCTTGTGGTCAATACGGACAAATCGACACCAAAGAAAGCCGTTAAAGAATGAGCCTCTAATATAAGGCGAAGATTATTTGCTGCCATTTGCAATGGGTATTGCAAACAAAGCAAACGCAGTTGTATTTCCAAAGGCAAAAGACTGCAAGAAAGCCATTGCGGTATCAGATAGACCTGTTGCGTGTGTGTCGACACCATCAATGGCTCAATATTGGCAAGACTTGGCATTTGAATTTCATGCCAACGATGCCCCATCAGCAATGCAAAGCCTGGCGCCATGTTTGCTTTCAATGGCGACTGAAAAACAAATTTGAAGGTTTTCACCGCAGCTGCTTCAAAGCGGTGGGAAAGGCTGGCGATCTCGCCATCACCAGCCTGGGTGGGCACTCCGGCACTAACCGGTGGCGGAGTTCAAATCGATAAGCGCGCCATGCGCATTCTGGATGGAAGAGACAACATGAGAAAAGCCCTGATCGCGGCAGCCCTGCTGGCTGGCGCCAGTAGCGTGCATGCAGATGACAGCTACAACTACTTTGCCGGCAAACCACAACCGTTCAAGCAGACCTCGGGAAAGGTGGTCACCGCCTATTACTACGGTGAAGAAACCGTGGACCAGTTGGCCGGCAATAACCTCACCCACCTGGTGTACTCCTTCTTGCGCGTGTGCGGCCCCGGCGAATTCTCTGGCGACAAGGCGGTGTGTGATGCCAACCGGGCCAGGCTGGGCGCGGCAGGTTCCGACCATCGCCTGGCCGTGAATGAGAACACGCCCGATGCCGCTGCCCATGCCCGCATGGTCGACATCAAGAAACGCTTTCCGCACCTGAAGATCACCGCCGCGATTGGTGGCTGGGGCGGGGGCAATGCCTTCTATTACTTTGCCAACGATGCGACCAAACGGGCGCTTTTTGTGCAATCGGTGGTGGACTACCTGCGGAACCATACCGCGCTGGACGGCATCGACATCGACTGGGAAAGCCCCACCGACAATATGTGGCAGGACGGCGTGCAGTTGGGCAGCCCGGAAGACCGGCAAGGGTATATCGACCTGATGCGCGACTTGCGCGCCGCGCTTACCAGCCTGGGGCAACAGAATGGCCGCACCTACCTGCTGACCACCGCGCTGGGTGCCAATGCCGTAGGGGGTTACCTGAACCTGCCAGTGGATCAGGTGCACCCCTTTGTGGATTACGTGTATGTGATGAGTTACGACTATGCCGGCGCGTGGTCGAGCGATGTGGGCCACCACACCAATATCAAATGCACCAGCTATGCATCGTTCTGCCTGGAAAAGGCGATGCAAAGCTACCTGAGCGCGGTGCCGGCCGAGAAAGTCGTACTGGGCGTAGCCATGTATGCGCGTGGCTGGACCAATGTGGCCAACATGACCAACCCGGCCAACCCCATGACCGGCAAGGGTGAGGTGCAGGGCTTTGGTGGCCAGGACATGGGCCCGGGCGAGTTTCTCTACAAGCAGTTGTATGGCACCCAGATTGGCAGCAATGGCCAAGGCCTGAACGGCTACGAAGTGCGCTATGACGCCAATATCGGCTCGCACTATCTGTGGAATGAAAGCAACAAGCGCTTTATCGGCTACGACGATCCGCGCGATGTAGAGCAAAAAGGCAAGCTGGCCGTTGCCAACAAGCTGGGCGGCGTGATGGCCTGGGCGCTGAGCCAGGACAATGGCGACATCCTGAATGCGATGAACCTGGGCGTGGGTAATCAACGCGACCAGCTGCTGCCGGAGTGCCCAAGCCAGCTGTGGAACAAGAAGCAGGTTTATCACGGTGGCGATACCGTGGCATTCAACCAGCAGATCGTGCAAGCCCGCTGGTGGACCCTGGGCGAGCGCCCCAAAAACCAGGAATGGGATGTATGGCGCAACCTGGGCAATTGCTACTGAGCAATCTGCACTGGTGGTTTGGTGCAATTGATTGAAAAGCCGCCGGCATGGCGTTTTTGAAAATCATCTGTTCATTGGCCATGCCACGACACAAGGGCAACGGTTTATTTCAATTGCAACGGACTACCTGCCAAAAGCTTGGTCAATCAATTCGCTTTCGCTATTAGGAAAGCGGTCAAGAGGTTGGTGATTGCAAAATCGCCAACCTCGCAGTGAATCTGCTGCCTTTGGGTAGCGGATTCAAACAATAAGCGCCTAGGCGCATTCTGGACGGAGACAACAAGATGAAAATGATCGCCCCCCTGCTCGGCAGCCTGCTGTTGGCTGCGAGTTTTCCTGCACTGGCTGCATTGCCGCTCACCCCGGTGTTGAGCCACGATAACCAGGCCGCAGAATGGAAACCGAATATTGCCTATGTGGCCGGCAATGTCATTACGTATCAGGGGCAGGAATATCGTGCCAAATGGTGGAGCCAGAACACCCCGCCAGAGCCCAAGAGCTGGTCATCGTGGAAGCTGATGGGAGCAGCGCAGGATGGCGATTACACGCTGACACTCAAATCAGGCCGCGCCAGCCATGTGGATTGGTACGAGAATAACGTGCTGATTGCCAGCCAGAACCTGAGCCCTGCCGCAACGCAAACCGTGCAGTTGCCGGTACGGGGCCGCAGCAAGGGCAGCTATGTGTACAAAGCCGTATTGGCAAATGCGCAAGGCAGCACCGCCAGCGCCCCGTTGCCGCTCACGGTACTGGATGCCGAGATTTACCAGATCGGCGTGCAGACGTTCAACTTTACCGATCAGGCCCGTATCGACCCGCTGGCCGATACGCCGCGCCTGCGCGAGCTGATGGTGAAGATCTGGTATCCGGCCAGCCAGAGCACCACCAAACCGCTACTGCACCACTGGTATCACAGCGAAAAAGCCATTACCGGATCACCCGGCGACGATTGGCTGAAAGACGTGCCCAGCCGCAGCCGCCTTAACGCCGAAATAGCCGAAAAGGAAACGCCATTTCCGGTGCTGGTGTTCTCGCCTGGCTATGCATCGAACCTCGAATCCAGCCAGTTTCTCTATGAAGACCTAGCCAGCAAGGGCTATGCGGTGGTGGTCATCGGCCACACCCATCAGCACTCGCTGGTGACGATGGCCAATGGTGAGGAGATCCGCATCGACTGGAACAAGCGCATCCATGATTTTGATGGCGGCATCACGCTGGACGAGCTCAATGGCCTGATGGCCCAGCTGCAAAACCAGCCGCTGACCGCCGCCGTGAAGCAGCAGATTTATGATGCGTTTGCCAAATGCGAAGGCGATCACAAGCAGCTGAAAATCTGGCAGGACGACACCCGGTTTGTGCTGGCCGAGCTGGCAAAACTGAATGCAAACCAGAGCAGCGTGTTTGCAAGCCGGCTGGATCTATCGCGGATCGGCCTGCTGGGCACATCCTACGGCGGCACCACTTCACTGCAATACATCAGCGAAATCGACAATCCAGCCATCCGTGCTGCAGCCAATATCGATGGGCAGGATTACTACCTGACCGCGGCGCATCAGTTCAACAAACCCATCCTGCTGATGGCTACCGAGAGCTGGGTGCACAAGGATTACGACGTGATCTACGACAAGGCCAGCAATGATGCCTATTACGTCTCGATCAAGGGCAGCCTGCATGGGGATATCACCGATAGCACCATCCTTGCCCGCAACTCCAAGCCATCTGATTTCCTGGGCCCGATCAACGGCGAAACCATGCGCACCATCATCAACCAATCGGTGCTGAATTTCTTCAACCAGTATGTGAAAACCCTGCCCCAGCCAGCCAGCCGCAACAATGCGCTGGCGTTCTTGCAGGGGTATAGCGAAGCAGAAGTACAGTCCAAACTGCGTTAAGGCACGCAGACGTTGAACTGAACCGAAACAGCAAAATGCAATGTTGAGTTGCACGGCCATGACTGTCTTCCAGTCATGGCCATGCCGATTGCAGTTGCCAGCGCATCCTCGCCTTCCGTCAGCACGATCACGTGCAGTGCTCACCGCTTGGTGTTGCATATTCAGCACGGGTTTAGCTTTCAAAATCCCTTGCGTTATCTTTATCGTGCCCGTCAACATCAGTTGCGATAATCTTCATGTAATGAAATGCACTGGTCATAATCTTACACACTGACCAGCGCGCATGGAGACCGCAGTTGGCAACGCTGATACCCAATCTGAACAGCACACTGGCCCGCATGACCTCGGGCGAAAAGCGCTTTGCACGCCGGCTGGAAGCACTGCTGGAAGACGACTACCTGTGCTGGTACGACGTCACCGTAGGCGTAAAGCGCCGCCGCCCGGATTTTCTGATCCTCAACCCGCTGCGGGGTTTGCTGGCGCTGGAAGTGAAAGACTGGAAGCTGAGCAGCATCCGCAAGATCGATCCCAACATCATCCAGGCCGAATTCAATGGCCGCGTGGTGAAGGAAATCAACCCGCTGCTGAAAGCGCGCGATTTCATCAATGTCACCATCGATTTGCTCAAGCGTGATCCATTGTTGCTGCACGGGCCGGAAAGCCGCTATACCGGCAAGCTGTGCATGCCCTACGGCCACGGCGTGGTGCTGACCAATATCACCCGCAAGGATTTTGATGAATCCGGCATGGCGGATGTGATGCCAGAGCACCTGGTGATCTGCCAGGATGAAATGACCGAATCGATGGATGCGGAAGCATTCCAGTCCCGGTTATGGAACATGTTTCTGCAGCCCTTCCCTTGCCGGCTGACCTTGCCGCAAATCGACCGCATCCGCTGGCACCTGTTCCCGGATGTACGCATCGTGACCCGGCAAGGCAGCCTGTTTGAAGCGCCGGAGGCTGATCAACCACTGGCCGTGCCAGACCTGATCCGCGTGATGGATGTGCAGCAGGAACAACTGGCGCGCAGCCTGGGGGAAGGCCACCGTGTGATTCACGGTGTGGCAGGATCGGGCAAAACCATGATCCTAGGCTACCGCGCCGAGTATCTGGCGCAGGGTTCGGCCAAGCCGATACTGGTGCTGTGCTTCAACCGGGCATTGGCGCAAAAGCTCACCGGCTGGATGGCGCACAAGGGCTTGGCGGAAAAAGTGCACGTCCGCACGCTGCACGGCTGGTGCAGCGATATGGTCCGCACCTATCAGCTGAACCGCCCGGCCAGAAGCGATACGCAATACGCCGAGCTGGTGCAGGAAGTGATCGACGGCGTAAATCGCAAGCAGGTACCAGCCGGCCAATATAGCGCGGTACTGATCGATGAAGGCCACGACTTTGAACCGGAATGGCTGCGCCTTATCGTGCAGATGGTAGACCCCACCACCAACGCACTGCTGGTGATGTACGACAGTGCACAGGATATCTACCAGGGCAGCCGCAAACGCCGTTTCAGCTTTGCCAGCGTGGGCATCCAGGCGCAAGGCAGAACCACCATCCTGAAGCTCAACTACCGCAACACCGCCGAGGTGCTGGGTGTGGCTTATGCATTTGCCAGCGAGCTGCTGACCGCACGCGAAGCCGAAGAGGACGGCGCCCCGCTGATCTCCCCCCAAACCGCCGGCCGCCACGGCCCGGCGCCGGAGTTCATCCAGCTACCCAGCTTCAATGAAGAAATCCACTGCATTGCCAAAAAGCTGCAGGCCAACAACGCCGAAGGCACCGCGCTACGCGATATGGCCGTGCTGACCTACCGCAATGCCCAAGTGGATAACGTGGTGAAGCTGCTGAATCAATGCGGCGTACCAGCCCGCGCCGGCTTGCCGGGCAAGGACGATGACCCGGCGGAAGAGCGCGTGAATGTACTCACGCTACATGCCAGCAAGGGATTGGAGTTTTCAGTGGTGGCCATACCGGGCTTGGGTGAAATGCCGTATAGCAACCACGATGCAAGCGAACAGGCACGCGTGCTGTATGTAGGGATGACGCGGGCGATGAATCATCTTGTGATGACAGCGCATCGGGAGTCGGATTTTGCGGGGAAGGCTAAGAATGCATGCGAAAAATGGGTTGCCTAAAGTCCCAATTTGCATCAACTACCCAAATCGCTGACAGACAGCAAGGCGACTAGGCGGGCTAAGAATGTTTCATTTTTTCTTAAGCAAGACTCACAAAATTAATAACCAAATCAAGCAAATTTTAAATCAACATATAGTTTCGGATGCGTAATGCAGAATCTGTCTAATACGATAACGGCCAATGATCTGATATCCGCACTAACGGGAGACCCAGAGGCGCTCGACGTTCATCTTGAATTGATTGAACGTGACGTTCTAATCGACGGATATAGCATCAAAATTCACTGCCATTGTCTCACAGTAGACGGAAATGGCCGAGTCCAACCACACCGACTTGCGGAGTTCATGCGCAATACAGTTGCTGACTATGCAATTCCCCGCTCACAACTAGCAAAAGCAAAAGAAAGAGACCGAAAATACAACAGTACTGAAGCTGTGGCAGCACTAATTGAGCAGGCCCGCAGGTCGTTTACAGATTTAGCAAAAACCGGTGAAGGTGGTGAAATGCTTCTATTCCTACTAGCAGAACGGTATCTTCAGCTTCCACAAATTCTTTGCAAAATGGATTTAAAGACAGACTCTCGAATGCATTACCATGGGGCAGACGGAGTTTATGCGAGCGTAACAGACTCTGGAGTTCTGAAGCTTTATTGGGGTGAGTCCAAAGTTTATAAGTCAGTTAAAACAGCAATCAAAGATTGTTTAGCTTCGTTGGTACCATTTTTAGTCGAACCAGAACATGAAGAAGCTCAACGCGAGCGCGACCTAATTTTGTTAAGTGATAAGGCAGATTTGAGTGATCCCAAATTAACTGATGCTCTCAAACGCTATTTTGACAAAAATTCAGTTATGTCTAAGCGTGTACAATACTGCGGTGTAGCTTTGGTAGGTTTCGATGCTTCTTTCTACGCTTCCGATGATACTAAGGCAGTCGCTAATGATATAGCGACTGCCGCACGAGCTGAGCTTGAAAATTGGTGTTCGATAATCGGGGAACGACTAAAAGCGGAAAGTCTCGACCAATTTGAGCTTGAATTCTTCTGCCTTCCTCTTCCTTCAGCGGAAAATTTCCGGTCTGCTTTCTTAAAAGCAATGGGGAAAACGGCATGAGCTTAAATGATCTCCAGTCATGGCTTCTAAACGAAGGGATTCAAGATGAGCTTGATATATTAACTCGGCGCACCGTAATTGCTGAATTAGACAACCTAGAACCAGATACAAACCCCGCTATAGAAACTGATTGGTCACGTCTTCTATTAGCGGGAAGCATATTAGTCCGTTCAGAACTTCGAACACATCAAGAAGCAGCGCTTCGCATTGCCACAGGTGCGATATCCCTATCACCCAGCAAATCAATCCGAGATGCTGGGGCAGTTCTTCTTGGTAAGCTTTCTAATTTTCGCGCAATTGATCTTGCCAATCATCGTCAACTCATCGCGCCCAATCTCGACACAAGGTTAGGCATGACCCTTCGCATTGAGAGCCAGCGTAGGAAAATAGATAGCTCTGTCCTAGTTGAATCTAGTGGCCAATGGCTTCGTGTTAATGACTTCCAGCAGCGATTCTGGAGTAATGCCAGCGATCATGATTGGCTATCAGCATCTGCCCCGACAGCTTCTGGCAAAACCTTTGTTGTAATGCAATGGCTAATTGATCAGATGCAGTCAACCGATTCTAGGATTGCAGTCTATTTAGCTCCAACACGTGCATTAGTATCAGAGATCGAGAATTATCTTTACTCTATTCTCGAAAAAACAAGTGGTGTAGAAATCTCGTCCCTTCCACTACGTGAGAAATACGATATTGCTCGTGCAGGCACTTCGAAGCTCATTCTCGTTTTTACCCAAGAACGACTTCATCTGCTTGCCAATACGTTGGGAGACGCAATATTTATCGATTTGCTAATTGTGGACGAAGCTCACAAAATTGGTGATGCCCAACGCGGTGTTATCCTTCAAGACGCAATAGAACGAGTCGGACGTGCCAACAGTAAGCTGAAATCCGTTTTCATCAGTCCCGCAACAAAGAATCCTGAAGAACTCCTGAACGATGCGCCTGACACGGCGCGGACAGCTACGGTAGATGCTGACGCACCCACAGTACTACAAAATGTAATCCTCGCTGAGCAGGTTCCAAGGAAACCTAAGCTATGGAAGCTCTCGATGCGCCAACATAACGCACTACTATCACTTGGTATCTTAAAGCTTAGTAGCTCGCCATCAGGCCTTAGAAAAAGATTGGCATTCATTGCTGCAGCAGCCGGTGAGCGAGGAGGAACACTTGTTTACACATCTGGCGCGGCCGAATCGGAAGAGGTCGCCGATCTCATAAGCCAATTAATAATCCCAGCCCAGACTGATTCGGAACTTATCGAATTAGCCGACCTAGCACGCAAAGGAATACATCCAAACTTTGCACTAGCCTCTCTTGTAGAGCGTGGCGTTGCTTTTCATTATGGTAACATGCCTTCTCTAATAAGACTCGAAATTGAACGAATGTTTCGGTCCGGAAAAATTCGATTCCTAGTATGTACATCAACCCTAATTGAAGGAGTTAATCTTTCCTGCAGGACCATAGTTTTGCGTGGACCGCGCAAGGGGATCGGGCATCCAATGGAGCCTCATGACTTTTGGAACCTAGCAGGTAGGGCTGGTCGTTGGGGGGATGAATTTCAAGGCAACATAATTTGCATAGACCCTAATGATTTATCTGCTTGGCCAATTGGCATTCCGGAGCGTGCACGTTATCCAATTAAACGTGAAAGTGATGCTGTTATCAGTAGTGGAGAAAGCTTAGCCAACTATCTTGACCGACGCGCTGTAACGCCCCTTTCTGAACTTGAAGATGCCGAGAGATTTGAACAAGTAGGTGCTTATCTACTCGCAACCTATCTCCGTCTTGGATCAATAGTACAGGCATCATTTTCCAAAAGACATACCTCAGAAACAATAGAAAAGTTGGAGAATGTTTTGGCCTCTATTGCAGCCAAGATCGACATTGGATCTGACATCGCTAGCCGCCATTCCGGAGTGAGTGCACTCGGCCTTCAGCAACTACTAGATGCATTTCGAGCGTATAAAGGCGACACCGAAAATTTATTGCCTGCATCCGTGGACAGCCAAGATAGTTACGACCGCTTTATTACTATAATGCGACGTATTAATAAACACCTATACCCAGCCTTCTTGCCGGAAGGGCTGATCCCATTGCATGCTTTGATTGTTGTTCATTGGCTTAAAGGATATTCATTATCCACAATGATCCGAAAAAATATAGACTATCACAAAAACTCCGGGAAATCGTACAAATTACCGGTCCTTATCCGGCACACAATGGAACTAGTAGAACAAACGGCTCGCTTCCGTGCTCCCAAGTATTTTTCAGCCTATATGGATATATTAAATCTTCACTTACAACAAATAGGGAGGAATGATTTGATAGAACATGAAATAGATATCGGCACACAGCTTGAATTTGGGGTTTCTTCCCGTACTTTGCTTTCGCTAATTGAGCTTGGTCTTTCAAGAATGAGTGCAGTTCTCTTATACGAGAGAATAGCTCGCGATGATCTAACTAAACAAGATTGCCTTGATTGGCTCATCAATCGTGGCACGAATATCGACAACATGGATATCCCTGCAATCATTGCTCGTGAAATCAAAGAAAAACTCTTACCTAACGATAGTTAGCTTAAAAAACCAGCACATCATTAAATCTTCAACTCGAGAAAGGAGAGTGTTATGCCAGCGAAATCAATAAGCTTCGGTTCTCTTCATTTTGAAAAAAAGGAAGCTGCGGCTACATACCTAAAAGAGATGCTTCACCGCTATGATGTAGGCGATAGAGTCAACACAGCGGATACACAAGTCCTAACAAATGCATTACTTCACCATCCGGACGCCAATGAAAAAATCGGATGCGGAATTTCTTACTTTAGCGTACGCAGCGCTGACTTTGGAACCAAATGCTTTTGGATCAACCGATTAGATGGAACAACTGAAAAATTTTCTTATTCGAAATGCATTTACCCAAAGCGAACTGCAAATACAACCACCTAACTTAATTTGAACAAGCGCAACCTGCAGTAATCTTAATCAAAAAAATAACATTCAACCGCATAAAGCAATTGCGCTTTCTCTCGAAAGTCCAAAAAAGCCCAGCATGTCTTGGGCTTTTTTGCTAGTTACAACCAACAGTCTTTTCAATCCCAGCTCAACGCCCCACCCGTCTGATATTCCGTCACTCGGGTTTCGAAGAAGTTTTTCTCTTTCTTCAGGTCGATCATTTCGCTCATCCACGGGAACGGGTTGGTTACGCCGGGGAAGAGTTGGTCCAGGCCGATCTGTTGCAAGCGGCGGTTGCAGATGAAGCGCAGGTATTCCTTGAACTGGCCGGCGTTCAGGCCCAGCACGCCGCGTGGCATGGTGTCTTCGGCGTAGGCGTATTCCAGGTCTACGGCTTTACGGAACAGTTCTAGCAGCTCTGCCTTGAAGGCATCGGTCCACAGCTGCGGGTTTTCCTGCTTGATGGTGTTGATGAGGTCGATGCCGAAATTACAATGCATGGATTCATCACGCATGATGTATTGGTATTGCTCGGCGGCGCCGGTCATCTTGTTCTGGCGGCCCAGCGCCAGGATCTGCACGAAGCCGACATAGAAGAACATGCCTTCCATGATGCAGGCGAACACGATCAAGGACTTCAGCAGCTGCTGATCGGTTTCTTGCGTGCCGGTCTTGAAGTTGGGATCGGTCAGCACATCGATGAACGGGATCAGGAACTGATCCTTGTCGCGGATGCTGGTGACTTCGTTATACGCATTGAACACTTCGCCTTCGTCCAGGCCCAGCGATTCAACGATGTATTGATAGGCATGGGTGTGGATGGCTTCGTCGAACGCCTGGCGCAGCAAAAACTGGCGGCATTCCGGGCTGGTGATGTGGCGATAGGTGCCCAGCACGATGTTGTTGGCAGCCAGGCTGTCTGCAGTCACGAAGAAGCCCAGGTTGCGCTTTACCAGGCGCTTTTCGTCTTCGGTCAGGCCGTTGGGGCTTTTCCAGAGTTCGATATCGCGCTGCATGTTCACTTCTTGTGGCATCCAGTGGTTGGCGCACTGGGCCAGGTACTTTTCCCACGCCCACTTGTGCTTGAACGGCACCAGCTGGTTGACGTCGGTGGTGCCGTTGATCACCCGCTTGTCCAGCACGTTGACGCGTGCGCCAACGGCGGCATGCGCTGCCGCTGCAGCAGGCGCGGTGCCGTACGATGGCACTGCAGCCGTCGGGGCCGCTGCCGGGGTGGCCGGGCGGGCTTGGGGGGCGGTTTCAACAACGTCGTCGTCAAAGCTCAGCATGGGTTGGGTTTCCTTGTTCCGGATTGCTAAATGGTCTGTATTGCGTGTTCGGTACTGCGTGTTCGATGCTGTTCGGTAGTCCATCCGGCGGCTTGCCGGCTCTTTACTGGGCCGCGCGCGCCTTGGGGATGCGCACGACGATATTGTCTGTCTGCAGTACCTGGCGGCGCACCACCAAGTGATCAAAATCGCGCTTCTGCCGGTCGGTCAGCGCCGCGCTGGGCCGGAAGTTGAGCGAGATATGCGCATCGCCCAGGTACACCACTTCACCCGCATTGATGTGGAATGGTGCATCCAGCGGTACTTCCTCGTAGCGGCTGATGGCAAGCCCCAGGCCGGGGCCACCGTCAAACCACCAGCCGTAGATTTTCTGGATCACGTAATCGCCCGGTGGCAACGCCTGCACGAACACCCTGCCCTTGTCGTCCGGCGCGCTGCCGGATACGCGGATGTAATCGGTCAGTATCGATACCTGCATATTGCTGCGGCCGGCCGGGCCGGTAACCAGCACCCCGGCGGTGGCGCCTTCCCGATCCAGCGAATCGAGCGTGACGGCCAGCACTGCCAAGCCCATGCCGGGCGGTGCCGCCAGCTTGCCATCCTGCATGGGCAGCGGCTGGCTGGCGCAGGCACCCAGCAGCAGTACAGCGAACAGAACAGCCAGATTACGAAGCGTCGAAATCATTGTTGTTTCCCTGTGACTGCAGTGGGTAGAAGGTTCGACCCTGGCAATACGCCAAAGTTTTAACCTTGCCGAACAGTACCTTGCCACTACCGGATAGCCCGCTCACGCTGGCGATCCGGGCCTTGCTTTAACCCGGTGCTGCGCGTTGCTTGCGCAATGCGCTCCGGGTTGTGGCTGCGCCGCTTCTCCAGACGGCGTGCCCTGCCAGTATTACTGGCAAGCCTCGCAGTCTGGGTTGTCAATACTGCAGAACTTCATGTCGCTGGCTGGCGTGTTGTCCACCGCTTCCGCTACCGGTGCTGCGGCAGCCGATGCTGCTACTGCCGGTGCAGAAGCAAACACGGCGGCCGGGGCGCTGGAGGCTGCGGCGATGGCACCGGCAGCTTCGGCCGATGCGGCGCTGTAGCCACCGGATACCGGTACCGAGTTCAGCTCACCACCGCGGCCGGTCGATTTCTCGGCGTTGGATGCGGCCAGCGTACGCAGGTAATAGGTGGTTTTCAGGCCACGGATCCATGCGTGCTTGTACAGCTCGTCCATCTTCTTGCCCGATGCACCGGCCATGTAGATGTTCAGGCTTTGCGCCTGGTCGATCCACTTCTGGCGGCGCGATGCGGCTTCCACCAGCCACTTCGGGTCCATTTCGAACGCGGTGGCGTACAGGTCACGCAGGTCTTGCGGGATGCGGTCGATGCGCGATACCGAGCCATCGAAGTACTTCAGGTCCGAGATCATCACTTCATCCCACAGACCGCGCTCTTTCAGATCACGCACCAGGAAGTCGTTGATGACGGTGAATTCGCCAGACAGGTTCGATTTCACGAACAGGTTCTGGTAGGTCGGCTCGATGGATGCGGCCACGCCAACGATGTTGGAGATGGTAGCCGTCGGTGCAATGGCCAGGCAGTTGGAGTTGCGCATGCCGTAGGTGGCAATGCGTTCACGCAATGCATCCCAGTTCAGGCGTACGGTGTCGTCCACTTCCAGGTAGCCGCCGCGCTCTTCCGCCAGCAGTTTCACCGAATCGTGCGGCAGGATGCCACGGTCCCACAGGCTGCCCTTGAAGCTCGGGTAGGCGCCGCGTTCCTGTGCCAGCTCGGTGGAGGCCCAGTATGCGTGGTAGGCAATGATTTCCATCGATTCGTCGGCAAACTCGACTGCGGCATCCGATGCATACGGCTTGCGCAGTGCGTACAGGCAATCCTGGAAGCCCATGATGCCAAGGCCGACCGGGCGATGCTTGAGGTTGGACGTGCGCGCCTTGCGCACCGGGTAGAAGTTGATGTCGATCACGTTGTCCAGCATGCGCATGGCAATGCGGGTGGTGCGGGCCAGCTTTTCGCTATCAAGCGAGCGGATGCCGTCGGCATCGATCTTGACGTGGTTGACGAGGTTGATCGAGCCCAGGTTGCACACGGCGATTTCGTCGTCGTTGGTGTTGAGCGTGATCTCGGTGCACAGGTTGGAGCTGTGTACCACGCCCACGTGCTGCTGCGGGCTGCGGATGTTGCACGGGTCCTTGAAGGTGAACCATGGGTGGCCGGTTTCGAACAGCATGGTCAGCATCTTGCGCCACAGGGTGAGCGCCGGCAGCTTCTTGGCTACCTTCATTTCGCCACGCGCGGCTTTTTCTTCGTAGCGCACGTAGGCGGTTTCGAAGGCCTTGCCGTACAGGTCGTGCAGATCCGGGGTTTCGGACGGGCTGAACAGGGTCCAGTCGGCGCCATCCATCACGCGCTTCATGAACAGGTCGGGAATCCAGTTGGCGCTGTTCATGTCGTGGGTACGACGGCGGTCATCGCCAGTGTTCTTGCGCAGCTCGAGGAACTCTTCGATGTCGGCGTGCCAGGTTTCCAGGTACGCGCACACCGCGCCCTTGCGCTTGCCGCCCTGGTTCACCGCCACGGCGGTATCGTTCACTACCTTCAGGAACGGCACGATGCCTTGCGATTTGCCGTTGGTGCCCTTGATATGGCTGCCCAGTGCACGCACGGGGGTCCAGTCGTTGCCCAGGCCGCCGGCAAACTTGGACAGCAGCGCATTTTCCTTCAGCGCTTCGTAGATGCCGTCGAGGTCATCGGCCACGGTGGTCAGGTAGCAGCTGGACAGCTGCGAGCGGCGGGTGCCGGAGTTGAACAGCGTGGGTGTGGACGACATGAAGTCGAACGACGACAGCAGGTTGTAGAACTCGATGGCGCGCGTTTCGCGGTCCACTTCGTTCAGCGCCAGGCCCATGGCCACGCGCATGTAGAACGATTGCGGCAGCTCGATGCGGGTGCCTTCCACGTGCAGGAAGTAACGGTCGAACAGCGTTTGCAGGCCCAGGTAGCCAAACTGGTAATCGCGGTCGTGATCCAGCGCGGCGCCCAGGCGGGCCAGGTCGTACTGGGCCAGGCGCTCGTCCAGCAGCTCGGCTTGGATACCCTTCTTGATGAACTTGGGGAAATACTCCGCGTAGCGGGTGGTCATTTCCTCGTGCGCCACTTCTTCGCCCAGCACTTCGCGGCGCAGGCTGTTGAGCAGCAGGCGCGCGGTCACTTGCGAGTAGGCCGGGTCTTGTTCGATCTGCTGGCGCGCAGCCATGATCACCGACTTGCGCACTTCTTCCGCCGGTACGCCGTCGTAGATGTTCTTGAGGGCTTCGGCCAGGATGGCGCCCTGGTCGGTGGTGGATTCCAGGCCGGTACATGCGGAGGTGATCAGCGCCTTGAGCTTGCCCAGATCCAGCGGGCGGCGGGTGCCGTCTTCGTACAATACGTTGATGGCGTGGTGCTGGTCTTCGCCTTCCACCACCTTGGACGAACGCTCTTGCGAGCGGCTTTCGCGGTACAGCACGTAGGCACGCGCCACGTCGTGCTCGCCCGAGCGCATCAGTGCCAGTTCAACCTGATCCTGGATGTCTTCGATATGGATGGCGCCGCCTTCCGGCTTGCGGCGCATCAGCGCGGCAACCACGGCGTCGGTCAGCGCGGCAACGCGCTCGCGCACGGCGGCGCTCGATGCTGCATGGCTACCCTGGACGGCAATGAAGGCCTTGGTCACGGCCACCGAGATCTTCAGCGGCTCGAATGCAACCACCGAACCGTTGCGGCGGATGGTCTTGTAATTGGCGTACACACCAGTGGTTTGCGGTGCGAGCGAATCGGCGGTATCGGTCATACGGCCTCCGGCGGCGGTGTCCAGCGTAGCGTACATGGGGCTATCCTCGAGAGCAGAGACTTGTTCAGTGGCGCGTTGTGCAAAAGCTGTGAATAATTTGTGGAGAAACACTAGATGTTGTGGTCTTTGGTTACTTTCGACACAAATACTAGGGGAAGAGCGCGCTCTGGCGCAACCCGGAATTGATGTGGTACAGGACAGGCGGCAGGGCCGGAATGGTGCATGCGGCGCAAAGCCAGCAACCACGCGGGATGCACGCTGTGGCATCAAAGCGACAGCCCGCTGAAAGCGCCATCACCCCGGGAAACCCCCTATGCGACAGTGGTGGAAAAGCCACTTGGGGCAGCCGCGACGGCACCGCCCGTCGCCCGGGATGCAGCCGTGACAGCCCCCGCCGACAGCCGATTGCGCCCCCAGCCTATGCCGGCCTTGCAGCCACGGTGGCACACTGCGCCACAGACCTGAATCCATCGGGCGGAGGTGCACGCATGTCTTCTTTTGCGCTTTATCTGATTGGCGTGGTGATCGCCATTGTCGGCCTAGGTTATGTGGCTTATCTGGCGCATGCGCCCACTCACTGGGTAATCGCCGGCGTTGTGGTGGCGGTGGGCCTGGGCATTATCGGTGCGGTGCGCAGCACGCGCTTCCGCGATCCGCCGTAACCGGCTGCTGCCGGGCATGGCCCGGTGATACAAGCATCAGCTGCATGAAAGCACGGGCTACCATGGGGTAGCCCGTGCTTTCCATGATGTGCCATGCGGTCTGATGTATTACCGGGCCGGTAGGTGCATGGCAACCATGCCACGACCGGACGTTGTGCAATGGGCCGCTGCTGCCAGCCTGGCAAACCATGCATCGCGCGTGGCCGGATGCACCGGCAGCCGCGACATCCACATCAGTTGGCCCCGCCTGCGTGCGCACCACACGCGGCAGGCAGGTTGGTTGGTTGGTTGGTTGGATCAGTCCAGCAGATCCATGTAGTCCTTGCGGACGTAACCCGCCAGTTGCGTCCACGGCAACACTGCAGGCATTGCTTGCGGCTTCATGGTCAGGCGTGACCAGCTGCCGCCATCTTGCGTACCCGATTCAATCACCAGCGGCATCTGGCGGGTTTCCGACCACAGCACGCGGATGTACTGCTCGCCCTTGCGCTGCTCCAACCAGCTGGCGCCGGCCTCGGTAGCGGGCTTGGCTATCTTGCGCATATTGGCCAGCTGGCGGCGGTCGATCAGCAGTGCCGAGCTATCCCAGCTGCCGTCGAAGCCGAACTGGGCGTATTCGGATTCACCCATGCGGATGATGGTTTTTTGCGGCCGGCGCACGAACTGCAGCGCGGGCTTGCCGCCCTTTTCCATGTACACGTGCTTGGCGGCGGTGGCAAAGTTGAGGTCGTGCTCATGGCCATCGTTGGCCTCGTGTTCGTGCACGGCATTGGCCGGCACCACGCGTTCGCTCCATACATGATCGCGGCTGCGCACCCAACGCTCCTGGAAAGCGGTCTGCTTGGTGACGCCCTCTGCGGAGACCACGCGGGTTTCGTAGGTGATCAGCGCGGCGGCATCCGGCAGCGGTGCAGCATGTGCGGCGCCGGCGGCCAGCACCAGCGACAGGATCAAAGCTTTCATTCGGGTCTTTCCTTGCTGAAAAAACCGCACCGGGCAGAGCCCGGCACGGTCTGGTACAGAAACGCTCTGGCGTATCGGTGGCCTGCCGTCGTTAACAGCCGCCCCGCTCAGCCAGACCGCATACAGGCGCTCAGAAGCCGTAGGCTTGCTTGATCAGGTTGAATACCTTGGTATTGTCGATCACGCCCTTGAAAGTCTTGGACGCAACACCGGCACCGGTGGCAAACAACATGACATCGCCGCCGCCGTGGCTTTCCGAACCCATGCGCAATGCCGATTCCTGCAGGTAGTCATCGTGCAGCACCTGGGTTGCATCGGTGGTGCCTTCGACCAGCATCTTGCGGGTAGCCGGACGGTTCGGGCCGTTGCCGAACACCAGCGCGGTGTAGTTGTTGCCATCAGCATCCTTCAGCTCGGTACCGTCCTTGTAGTTCTTCACCGTGCCAAGGATATTGCTGCCCTTCTTGCCGTAACCGTTGATGGTCATGGTGTGGTCGTGGTCAGCCGTCACCACGATCAGCGTGTTCTTCAGGCCCGGATCGCGCTTTTCCATTTCGGTCAGTGCGGCCTGGATGGCGTTGTCGAATGCAACTGCGTCTTCCAGCGCGCGCTTGGCGTTGGTGGCGTGCAGTGCGTGGTCGATACGGCCGCCTTCCACCATCAGGAAGAAGCCATTGGCGTTCTTGCCCAATACGTCGATGGATTTGAGCGTCATGTCGGTCAGGCTGGGCTGATCCAGGCTCTTCTTCACACGATCCAGCTCGTAATCCATGTGATCGTTGGTGAACAGCGCAAACAGCTTGCTGGTGGCCTTGCCATCGATGGCCTTGAGCTCGGCACCGGTGGATGCGTAGGTGTAGCCCTGCGCCTTCATCTCGTTGATGAGGTTGCGGCCGTCGGTACGCTTGCCGCCGGTCACCGTGGTGGGCAGGAAGAAACGGCTGCCGCCCCCCATCAGCACATCCAGGCCAGTGCCAAGCTTGGCGTTGTAGCCAGCGCCGCCCGGTACTGCCTGGGCAGCGATGGTGTTTTCCGCATCGCGATGGCAAACGTGCGAGTAGGTTGCTGCCGGCGTGGCGTGGGTGATGCGCGTGGTGGTGATGGCGCCCACGGCCTTGCCCTTGCCCTTGGCGATTTCCAGCATGGTGTCTACCGCCTTGCCGTTACTGGCCGGGCAGGTGCTGTCGGTACCGTTCAGGTAGGATTTGCCGGTAGCCGGATCGGTGGCACGGGTGTCCGGGCTCATGGAGATGACTTCGTTGTTCATCTTCACGCCGGTCATGTAGGCGGCCATCGACGGTGCCGAATCGGTGGTCTGCGCATCGTTCGAGTAGGTTTTGACGCGCGCGGTGCGGTCGAGTTTTTCCATCGACAGCGAACCGGCTTCACCATACTTGTAGATGCGTGCAGCGGTGACCGTGGCGGGGCCCATGCCATCGCCCAGGAAGAAGATCACGTTCTTGGCTTCACCAGCGGCATGCACCGGGCTGAACGCGGCCACGCAAGTCGCTGCGATCAGGGTGTGTTTCAACATCATGGCTTTCATTTTCGGTTTTCCTTGTACGCGGGTCGCTTAGATGCCGGACGCCTGGCGCAGCAGATTGAATACGTTGGTGTTGTCCATCACGCCGTGGAATACATCCGCGTTGTTGCCGATAGCGCCCAGGTAGACGTTGGTGCCACCGTGCGTTTCGCCGCCCGCGCTGACGCGGATTGCTGCTTCCTGGTGGTAGGTGCTGGCGAATACCGCGTTGTCGTCCAGTGCGGCAAAGTTCTTGCGATCACCTTGCGCACGGTTTTCACCGTTGCCGAAGCCGATGATGGTGAACGGCATGCCGTCTGCATCGGTAGCGATCTTGCCGTCGGTGTAGTTGCGCAGCAGGCCCAGCACGCCCGGGCTGCTGGCGCTGGTCTTGCCGGTACGTGCCGCGTAGCCGTTCAGTACCAGTGTGTGATCGTGGTCGGCGGTGAACACGATCAACGTGTTTTTCAGCGTCGGATCGGTTTTCTTCACTTCGTCGATGGCGGCCTTGATGGCTTTGTCGAACGCAACGGTGTCCTGCAGTGCCTTGCGGGCAGTGGTTTCATGCAGCGCGTGGTCGATACGGCCGCCTTCCACCATCAGGAAATAACCTTTCTTGTTCTGGCGCAGCGTCTGCACTGCCTTGACTGTCATATCCGCCAGGCTGGGTTCCTTGCTGGCATCGCGATCCAGGTCGTAGCTCATGTGGCTGCTGGTGAACAGGCCGATGTACTTCTTGGCTTTGGAGACATCGATGGCGTCGAATTCAGCCTTGTTGCTGGCGTAGCTGTAGCCTTTGGCCTTGAGCTCTGCAATCAGGTCACGGCTATCGGCACGCTTGCCGCCCGCGGCAACGGTCTGGAAGAACTGGCGGCCGCCGCCCAGCAATACATCGACGCCATCACCCAGCTTGCTGTTGAAACCGGCACCACCCGGCACGAACTGCGCGGCGATATCGTTTTCCGCATCGCGGTGGCAAACGTGCGAATAGGTTGCAGCCGGTGTGGCATGCGTGACGCGGGTGGTGGTGACCACACCGGTGGACAGACCCTGTGCCTTGGCGATTTCCAGGATGGTTTCCACCGGCTTGCCGTTGCCGCTGCCACAGTTGCTGGTCAGATCCTTGGTGGGATCCATGGCCTTGGTTTCCGGGCTCATGGAGATGACTTCGTTGTTCATCTTCACGCCGGTCATGTAGGCAGCCATCGAGGGGGCCGAGTCGGTCACCATCGCATCATTGGAATACGTCTTGATAAAGGCGCTTTCCGGCAGCGTATCCATGGTCAGCTCGCCATCTTCACCGACTGCATAGATGCGCGCTGCGGTGGTGGTGGCAATGCCCATGCCGTCACCCAGGAAGAAGATCACGTTCTTCGCTTGCGTCTCTGGTGCTGCAGTCGGTGCGGTGGTGGGAGCCGGGGTGGGCGTGGAACTGCTGTCGCTGGAATTGCAGGCGGCCAGTACGCTGCAAGCCAGCGCGCTCAGGATAAGGCGTTTCATGTCGGACCTCGTTGGGGTAACGAGGCGGCAGCCTAGAGGCGGTTTGTTACAGAAAAAACAAACGCAGATGAATGAAACATTGCAGGCAACGCAACACACGCTCAAACGGTTGACGCGCAACGAATATTTTTTACAAAAAAAGAGCGCCCCCAGGCGCTCTTTTCTTACGGACGGTGTGATCAGCGCATGAAATGCGCGCCAACCTTACCGATCATCGTGTCGTATCAGTGGTGATGGCCGTGTGCACCGTGCACATGGCCATGATCCAGTTCTTCCTTGCTTGCAGCACGCACTTCGCTCACGGTGGCCTTGAACACGATCTTGATGCCGGCAAACGGATGGTTGCCATCCACGGTCACCTTGTCGCCGTCGATTTCGGTGACGCGGAACAGCAGCACTTCGCCGGTGGCATCGTCTTCACCTTCGAACATCAGGCCCACTTCAACCGGCATCGGGAACACGCTGCGCTCTTCCTGGCGCACCAGTTCCGGCTCGTATTCGCCGAATGCATCATCGGCTTCCATGGAGACTTCAACCACATCACCAACAGTCTTGCCTTCCAGCGCTTCCTCTACCAATGGCAGGATATTGTCGTAACCGCCATGCAGGTAGGCGATCGGTTCTTCGGTCTTGTCGAGCAGCTTGCCCTCGACATCGAACATTTCGTAATGGAGCGTGACGACGCTGTTTTTGGCGATTTGCATCTAAGATTTTCCTAGCTGTTTGACGAGAGAGAGCACTTCCGCAGCGTGCCCTTTGGGCTGGACGTGATACAGCGCATGGCGGATCACGCCGTCCTTGTCGATCACGAAGGTCGAACGCTCAACGCCGAATTTTACCATGCCCTGCACTTCCCATTCTTTTACTGCATGGTAAAGCCGGCTGACTTCGCCCTCCGGATCGGAGAGCAGGTCGAACTCGATGCCCTCTTCGTCGCAAAAAATCTCGTGCGCCATGCAGTCATCGAGGCTCACGCCCAGCACCACGGTATCGTGCTGCCTGAACACGGAGGTACGATCGCTGAATTCCACCGCCTCGATCACGCCGCCGGGCGAGTGATCACGATTGAAGAAATACAGCACCACATGATGACGGCCGCGGAAGTCGCCAAGCCGTACCATTTCCATGCGGGCATCGGGTAATTCGAAATCGGGTGCTGCGAGGCCAGGATTCAACATCGGCGTCTCCTCGGTTGGTGCGATAATGGAGGCACTGTGTTTCAAATTCTTTTCTGATTTTTTCTTCTGTATAGCGCGATGTCACTACAACTGCTTGGCGGGATGAGCCCGCAACAATTTCTGGACGAATACTGGCAAAAAAAGCCACTGCTGATCCGTCAGGCTGTGACTGATTTCCCGGAGCTGATCGATCTGACACGATTGATCGAATTGGCGGTGCGCGACGACGTGGAAAGCCGGCTGATCGAATGCCGCGATGGCCGCTGGCACATGGAGCATGGCCCGTTCCGGCCCACGCGTTTCAACCGTTTGCCGGCATCGGACTGGACCGTACTGGTACAGAACGTGAACCAGCATGTGGACCATGTTTCCGAACTTTTATACCGTTTCAATTTCCTGCCCTATACCCGGCTGGACGACCTGATGATCTCGTACGCGCCGCCCGGCGGCAGCGTGGGGCCGCACTACGATTCATATGATGTATTTTTGCTACAGGTAGGCGGGCGCAAGCGCTGGCAGATCTCCAGCGACGATGCAGGCAACTTTGTCGAGGATGCGCCGATCCGCGTCTTGAAGGATTTCCAGTCCGAGCAGGAATGGGTGCTGGAACATGGCGACATGCTGTACCTGCCGCCCAAGTATGCACACCACGGTGTGGCGCTCGACCCGGGCATGACATATTCGATCGGCTTCCGCGCTCCCAAAACGCAGGAAGTTGCTAGTCGCTTCCTGGAATTCCTCGGGGATAACCTGCAACTGGATGGCATGCTGAGCGATCCGGGCCGCGCTGCCACCGCGACACCGGCACGTATTGATGCCGATTTTGTCGGCAGCATCCAGGCGATGCTGCAGCAAATCAGTTGGGACGATGCCACCGTGCAGCGCTTCATCGGCGAATACTTCACCGAGCCCAAATCGCACGTGGTGTACGAGGCACCGGACGACGCACTGGATTTCGATGACTTTGCCGAGGCCGTTGCCGAACATGGCATCGCGCTCGATCTGAAAAGCCAGATGCTGTTCGATGCCGAGCATATCTATATCAATGGCGAATTGCTGGAATGCGCGGCCGAGGCAATGTCGGTGCTGCAACAATTGGCCAATGCCCGCGCGCTGCCGCCGGGCGATTACGACGACACCGTGCTGGACACACTGTATGAATGCTACGACTACGGCTACCTTCACGTGGCCGGCTGATCCGCCAGTCCGCTTTGACAGCTATAGCGACTACCGCAGCGGCTTCACCAGCTTGCTGGCCACCGCGCGCCGCAGCCTGTTCCTGTACGAGCATGATTTCCGTGCTACCGATCTGGGCAGCCGTGCCAACGGTGAATTGCTGTGGACGTTTCTGAGCGGAGGCGGCACGCTGACACTGATTGCCCGCCAGCCAGAATACATTGCCAGCGATGCACCGCGCTTTCTGCAGCTCAATGACCGCTTTGGCCACCAGATGCAGCTGCTTTTGCTGCACGAGGATGTGCGCGCTGACGAACAGATGTTTACCCTGGCCGACAAGCAGCATTATCTGCTGCGCCATCACAACGATTGGCCACGTGGCAATGCGGGCAGCGATGGGGCTACCGTCGCGTTTTTGCAACAAAAAAGTCAATATTTACAAGAGGTCAGCGAATCTGCCAGCGCTTGGCGCAGGCTGGAAATCTAGGCGGGGCGCGGTGTTTACAATCGGTTGCAATTGAAGCCGCCGCAACGCACCATCAGCTGGCAAATCCGCTAGTTTTTCCGACAGAACGTGTTAGAATTCGCCCCGTCGGTCGTCAGTGATGTCAACTGCTCGAATTTCAAGCGATCGATCAATGGTCGATTGCTTAGTGTTTTTGGCCCCAACTTACATTTCTAAAGGTAATTACAATGAACAAGACTCTGCTCGTTGCTGCTCTGATCGCTCTTGGCCTGGCTGCTTGCTCCAAGACTGAAGCTCCTGTTGAAGCTTCGGCTGTTGTTGAAGCTTCCGCTCCGGTTGAAGCTGCTGCTTCGGAAGTTGCTTCCGCTCCGGTTGAAGCTGCTGCTTCGGAAGCTGTTGCTTCCGACGCTTCCGCTGCTCAGTAATAGCCAGCGAGCGTTGTAAAAGCCGACCGAAAGGTCGGCTTTTTGCATTTCTGCGGCCGGTTTTGCTTCATGCCTTTGATTTCCGGGCCTTGCCACGCCACACTGCTCGTGCCTGATGCAAAAGTAGCCTGCGGGCTGCGCTTGCTGTCTGCCCTTCTACTACTGAATAGATAGATACACGCCGCCATGTCACGCACCACGATCCTGCAGCCGCGCTGGCTGATCCCCGTTGAAGACCGTACCGTGCTTGCCAACCATGCGCTGGTCATCACTGGCAGCGAGATTGCCGCCGTGCTGCCTGCCGCCGATGCGCGCGCGCGTTATCCGGATGCCGAAGTGGTGCAGCTACCGGAACACGCACTGCTGCCAGGGCTGATCAACCTGCATGCGCACTCGGCAATGACCCTGCTGCGTGGCTACGCCGATGATCTGGCACTGATGACGTGGCTGAACGAGCATATCTGGCCGGCCGAGGGCAAACACGTCAGCGACGAATTCGTATTCGATGGCACACAGCTGGCCATAGCCGAGATGATCCGCGGCGGCACCACCTGTGCCAACGACATGTATTTCCACCACGGTGCGGTCGCGCGCGCAGCGCTGTCCAGCGGTTTCCGCATGATGGTGGGCTGCTCGATCCTGGAGTTTCCCACTCCGTATGCATCCGGTGCGGATGCGTATATCCAGAAAGCACTGGCGTGCATCGATGAATTCAAGGGCGAGCAGCTGGTGGGCTTCACGCTGGCGCCGCACGCGCCGTACACGGTGAGCGATGCCACCTTCAGCCGCGTGATCACGCTGGCGGACGAGCTGGGCATCGGCATTCACTGCCATATCCACGAAACGCAGGATGAAATCGCTGGCAGCCTGAAAGAGCATGGCGTGCGCCCGCTGGAACGGCTGGCTGGCCTCGGGCTGCTGTCCGGCCAGTTGGTGGCCGCGCACATGGTGCATATGAGCGATGCCGAGATTGGGCTGGTGGCGCGGCGCGGCGCGCATATCTCGCACAACCCGGCATCCAACCTCAAGCTGGCGTCCGGTTTTGCGCGGGTGGCCGATCAACTGGCGGCCGGCATCAATGTGGGTATCGGTACCGACGGCGCGGCCAGCAACAACAAGCTGGACATGTTTGCCGAGCTGCGCCTGGCAGCGCTGCTGGCCAAGGGCCAGAGCGGTAACCCGGAGGCGCTGCCAGCGTGGCAGGCACTGGAAATGGCCACCATCCACGGTGCACGCGCGCTGGGCTGGGAAGAGCACATCGGCAGCCTGAAAGCCGGCAAGGCGGCGGATGTGATAGCAGTCGATCTGTCTGCGCTGGGCACGCAACCGTGCTTCGATCCGGTATCGCATCTGGTTTACGCTGTAGACCGAAACCAGGTCAGCCACGTTTGGATCAATGGCGAGCTGCAACTGGCCGATGGCGAACTGACGCGTATCAGGCTGCCGCAAGTGGCAGCCCGGGCCCAGCACTGGAAAAACCGCATCAGCGCGTGATTCACCGGCAAGCTCGCCCCCCCTGAACTCGCGAGCTTGCCCCATGGATATCGAACTACCCGCAGCAGAACAGAAATCCCGCCT
Organism: Andreprevotia sp. IGB-42; assembly: GCF_009848685.1. GTDB lineage: Bacteria > Pseudomonadota > Gammaproteobacteria > Burkholderiales > Chitinibacteraceae > Andreprevotia. The sequence continues at coordinate 244,478 of NZ_WXTX01000005.1, read as the reverse complement.
GAACAGCCTGGTGGCCGTTACCGTTGTCATCCTGTCCGTATGCATGGCACTGGGCAAGATCAAGGACGACAACATCGTGCAGGCGATGCAGGTGGCCAAGGCCAATGCGCTGGATACCTGGAACGAATACCAGGCCAAGAAGCTGAAAAGCTATATCGAGGAACAGGGGCTGACCAGTGCGCGCCTTGCCAGCGCCCAGGCCGACAGCGATGCCGCGCAGAAGATCGCCCCGCTGATCAGCCAGTTCGAAACCAGGATCAGCAAGCTGGCGCACGATGGCGATGCACTGATGGACAAGGCGCGCGGCTTCGAGAAGGAATACGACGACCTGGGTTACCGCGATGACCAGTTCGATTTATCCGACGCACTACTGTCCATTGCCATGGCCGTTGCCGCCATGGCCGCACTGACCGAAAAGCGCTGGATGCTGGCGCTGGCCTGGCTGTTTGGCGGTGGTGGCACGCTGTTCGGCATTGCCGGGTTTGCCGGCTGGGCATTGCACCCCGATGCCATCATCAGGCTGCTGACCTGATCTGCCAGGCCAGAACGGCAGAACGCACACACCGCAAACGCCAGATGGGCATTCAGCCGGGGCGGCTGGCGGGGTAAACTGTCGGCCTATCCTTGTTTTGATACGTCGCCATGACCGAAGCTGCAACCCTGAATGCCGATCAGGCCGAACTGGCCAAATTCTCCGCACTGGCCCACAAGTGGTGGGACAAGAACAGCGAATTCAAACCACTGCACCAGATCAACCCGCTGCGCTTGGGCTTCATCGCCGGGCATGCGGCGCTGCAGGGCGCTAGGGTGGTGGATGTGGGCTGCGGTGGCGGCATACTGGCCGAAGCGCTGGCACAATCGGGCGCGCAGGTGACCGGCATCGACCTGGCCGAGAAATCACTGAAAGTGGCCAAGCTGCATCTGTTCGAATCCGGCCTGAACGTGGATTACCGCTGCATTGCCGCCGAAGCACTGGCCGAAGAAGCACCGGCCAGCTTCGACGTGGTGACGTGCATGGAAATGCTGGAACACGTGCCCTCCCCTGCCAGTATCGTGGCGGCGTGCGAGCGCATGGTGAAGCCGGGCGGCTGGGTGTTTTTCTCCACGCTGAACCGCAACCCCAAGAGCTATGCGCTGGCGGTGCTGGGTGCTGAATACCTGCTGGGCCTGTTGCCGCGTGGCACGCACGACTACGCGAAGTTCATCAAGCCATCCGAACTGGCCCGCATGACGCGTGCGGTGGGCCTGGAAACCATCGAACTGACCGGCCTTTCATACAACCCGATCAACCAGCACTACGCACTGGGCGACGATGCCGACGTGAATTACCTGGTGGCATGCAGGAAACCGCTATGAACGCCCCCCATCCCACCCTGATCAAGGCGGTGCTGTTCGATCTGGACGGCACACTGGCCGATACCGCGCCAGACCTGGGCGCCGCACTCAACAAGCTGCTGGCCGAGGAAGGCCTGCCGGTGCAGCCCTATACCGCGATCCGCCCGATTGCCAGCCATGGCGCGCGTGGCCTGATCGGCCTGGGTTTCGGCGTAACCCCGCTGGATGCCACCTTCCTGGACTTGCGCGTGCGCTTCCTTGCGCATTACGAAGCTGCACCGCACCAGGGTACGGTATTGTTCGACGGCGTGGCCGAGCTGATCCAGGCCATTGCCGATCGCGGCCTGGCGTGGGGCATCATCACCAACAAGCCGGGCAAATATACCGAGCTGCTGATGCCGCACCTGCCATTGCCGGTAGCGCCCGCCGTGGTGGTATCAGGCGACACTGCCGCCGCCCCCAAGCCGGACCCTGCCCCCATGCTGCATGCCGCCGCGGCACTGGGCATCGCCCCGGAATACTGCCTGTATGTGGGTGATGCCGAGCGCGATATCGAAGCCGGCCGCAAGGTGGGCATGACCACGGTGCTGGCCAATTATGGCTATATCGCCGAAACCGATACGCCGCACGCATGGGGCGCCGATTTCAAGATCGAGCATCCGCTGGAATTGTTGGCGCACCTGCCGGCCTGAGCGGCAGCGCGGCGGGCACGCTCAGCGGTTTACATCCACCACATAGCGCCCGGTATGCCGGCCGGCAATGATCTCGCCGGCCGCGCCGATGACTTCGGCGAGGCCGATTTCGCTCAGTACCGCATCCAGCCTTGCCGGATCCAGCTCCGCCGCCAGCGCATCCCATGCTTGCTGGCGCACTGCCTGCGGGGCAAAGACACTATCGATGCCGGCCAGGGTAATCCCGCGCAGGATGAACGGCGCCACGGTGGCGGGCAGATCCATGCCCTGGGCCAGGCCACAGGCGGCGACGATGCCGCCGTACTGCAATTGCGCGCACACATTGGCGAGCGTGTGGCTGCCAGCGGTATCGATGGCGGCAGCCCACAGCGTTTTCTGCAATGGCTTGCCTGCGGCGGCAAAATCGCGCCGGTCCAGGATGTGTGCGGCGCCCAGTTGCTGCAGGTAATCCACCGATTCCGGCTTGCCGGTCAGCGCGGTGACTTCATAGCCGCGTTGCGCCAGCAGCAGGATGGCAATCGAGCCCACGCCGCCGGTGGCGCCGCTGACCAGCACCGGGCCGGCATCAGGCCGCACGCCGTGTTTTTCCAGCGCCTGCACGCACAGCATGGCGGTATAGCCGGCGGTGCCCAGCGCCATGGCGTGGCGGGCGCTGAATGCCGCCGGGCGTTTGATCATGCCCTCGGCCGGTAACCGGGCCTTTTGCGCCAGCGCGCCCCAGCGCGTTTCACCGGCACCCCAGCCATTGAAGATCACCGCATCGCCCTCGGCAAAGCCGGCATGATCCGATGCGATGACGGTACCTGCAGCATCCACACCCGGCACCATCGGCCAGCTGCGCACCACCGCGCCGCTATTGCTGATGGCCAGCGCATCCTTATAGTTGAGGGTGGAATAGTCCACCCGCACGGTGATGCCGTCTGCCGGCAGCAATGCATCATCCAGCGTGGTGAGCGCAGCACTGAAACCTGCCGCATCCTTGTTGAGCCAGATCGCTTCAAACATGGTGCCTCCCGATTTTCTTGATTGACGTCGCCCCGGCAAGCTTGCGATAACGGCGAACACGCCTCACCGAGTACGATAACAATGAACCTGTACCTGCGCCTGATCTGGCTGCTGCTGACCTGGCGAAAGCGCCCCGCCTGCGATCTGATGGGCCCCTGCCGCACGCCATTGATCGTACTGCCGAACGATCTGGACGTGTTCATGCACGTGAACAACGGCCGCTATTTCACCCTGCTGGACCTGGCGCGTACCGACCTGATGCTGCGCTCGGGGTTGTATGACAAGATTCAGGCGGCCAGATGGTATCCGGTAGTTGCCATGGAAACCATGCAGTTCCGCAAATCGCTCAAGTGCTGGCAGCGCTTCGAGGTGGAAACCACGGTACTGGGCTGGGATGAAAAATCCGTGTACCTAGAGCAGCGCTTCGTGGTGGGCGAGGAAACCTATGCAGTCGCGGTGATCCGCGCGCGCTTCTTGCGCCGTGCCGGTGGATCGGTGCCGTCGGCGGAGCTGATGGCGCTGGCCGGCCACAATGAAGTATCCCCGCCGTTGCCGCAATGGCTGCAGGCCTGGGGCGACGGCATGGCCGCGCTGCGCTGAGCCCTTGCCCATAATGCGCCAGCATGCTCAGTTCCACGGCGGGTTTTCACCGAAGTGCTCTACCAGCAGGTCGATGAAGGTGCGCACCTTGGCCGTCAGGTGGGTACGGTTGGGGTAGACCGCGTACAGCCAGATATCCGGGCGCGGGTAATCGCATAGCAGCGGTACCAGATCACCGGAGCGCAGGTGCTGCTGGGTGAGGATGGTGGGCTGCAGCGTGAGCCCCAACCCGTCCAACGCGGCGCGCGTGGCCATATCAGCATTGTTGACGCGCAAGCGCGGGTGTACGTTGACGGTGACCTTGCCTTCCGGCCCGTCGAACTGCCACGCGGTACCGTGGTTGGAATAGGTATAGGTAATGCAAGGGTGATTGGTGAGATCCTGCGGCGTTTGCGGTGTGCCGTGCTTGGCCAGGTAGGCCGGTGACGCCACCAGCCGCAGCTTGATGGGGCTGAGCCGCCGCGCCACCAGCGATGGATTGGGCTCTGCCGAGATGCGGATGCCCATGTCGAAGCCATCTTCTACCAGATCCACCACGCGGTCGGTCAGGTGCAGATCCACCTTCATGTCCGGATAGCGCTCGTAGTAGTCCACCATCACCGGGCCGAGGTAATTCACGCAGAAGGTGACCGGCGCGCTGATCTTGAGCGTGCCGCGCGGCTTGACGGTGGTCTGGCGCAGATTGGTTTCCAGTTCGTCCAGTTCGGACAATACCTGCTGGCAACGCTCGAAATACACTTCGCCCGGGCCGGTCAGGCTGAGGTGGCGCGTGGTGCGGTTGAGCAGCCTGCTACCCAGATGCTGCTCCAGATGTTTCACATGTTTGCTGACCATGGCGGTGGACAGCCCCAGCCGCGTTGCCGCACCGACGAAACTGCCTTGTGTGGCTACCTGATTGAACACACGCATGCTGAGCAAAGTATCCATGACCGCCTCGACTATCAATTCACAAGAAACAATTTATCCACAAAACACATATTTATCAACAAATAGCCCGAGCCTATGATGCAGTCATGGATGCAGCACAGCTCAAACAGCAGTGACATTCAGCGCGACAGCCAGTCAACCGGTTAAAAGCCGTTTCCCTCGCCGCCGCGATCTCTGACCACAAGACAGGAAAAGAAACCATCATGACCAAGTTCACATCCACCCTCGCCGCTGTTGCCCTGTTTGCCACCGTTGGTGCTGCCAATGCCGCTGATGGCCTGGTGCAATACTCGCAACGCGCCACCACCCCGGTTGCTGCTGCCGTAGCCACCCCGGCTGAAGGCCAGGGCCTGGTGCAGTTCTCGCAACGTGCCCGCCTCGATGCCCCGGCAGCAGGTAATTTTGCGACTGCCCAAGGCACATCACTGGTGGAGTTCTCGCAACGCGCCGTGATGCCGCTGCAGTAAGCACTGGCAACGCCGGGCACATCCGGCAGTACACGCAAAGGCCGACGTCAGTCGGCCTTTTGGTTTATCTGAGCCAGGATGCACCACTAGAGCTGGGCAGTGAAGACATCACCCGCGGCCAGCATGGCGTAACGCATATCCAGCATATCGACGACGCCTTTGTACGCTCGGGCGACTACGCCCAGCTGATCAACACCGCCAAACTGCTGCTAGACCTGACCGAGCCAGATGCGCAGATCAAGCGCGGCGAACAGGAGCAAGGCGTGAAGCACTTCATGGAGGCGCTGGATTGGCTGCTGAATGAAGGACGCCGCAGCATCAGCATCCAGCGCTATAAAGGCTTGGGTGAAATGAACGCCGAACAGTTGAAAATAGAGTTGCTTGTCCATGGCTTCCCGCACATCCCGGGCGCGAGCAATGGATTCCAGCCATCCCTGAACGCCACCTTTGAGAGCATGATCAAGTCAGCCTCTTTCCTGGAAACTTCTGGACGAGGAACAGGCTGCTCGGCCAGCAAAAAAGGTCATTGCAGCGTACGTCGGGGATGCGGCAAGTTCCTCGCCACACACTGTGAATTGTGCCCGCGCAGCCGGCCGTAGCATCCGGCCCGCGACGCAAACCCAGGCACCCCCGCTGCAAGCCGCGCGGTTAAAGGGCTGCAGCGATTTATGCATCTGGCAAATCAGCTAAACCGATTTGGCATATCGCTTTATCAACCATAAAGAAACAAATAATCCACAAAATTACCGTTTATCAACAAATCATATGGGCATAAAGTGATCTCAACGGTGCCGCCTAGCCCAACGGCGAACGGCATCTTCAGCACAGCGCTACCCGGCCAACCGCCGTTTCCGCGCAACTGCTGCAACTGACCACAAGACAGAAAGGAAACCATCATGACCAAGTTCACTTCTACCCTCGCCGCTGTTGCCCTGTTTGCCACTTTTGGCGCTGCCAATGCCGCTGATGGCCTGGTGCAGTTCTCGCAACGCGCCACCACCCCGGTTGCCGCAGCCACCGCTACCCCGGCTGAAGGCCAGGGACTGGTGCAGTTCTCGCAACGTGCCAAGCTCGATGCACCGACACTGAACAACTTCGACACCGCACAAGGCACCTCGCTGGTGGATTACTCGCAACGCGCAGTGATGCCGACGCTGCAATAAGCGTTCGCAGCTACGCCAGAAGGCCGACATCGTCGGCCTTTTTTAATGCCTGTCAGCCCATCATCAACAGCGCCGGGTGAGCCGGGCCTACGTCCAAGCTGGAGCATGCGGTGCAAAAGATTGAACGGCCCATCGCATCCGCACGTTGACCGATGAGTGGTCACACTTTGGTATCAACCAGCTTGCCGATAGATCGTTTAGTAATGGTGCATTGCAATCTGGGCGTGCAATTATCAACATATAAGAAACAATAAATACACGAATCAGCGGTTTATCAAAGCATGATCAACCCATATGATTCAGTCATGGATGCAGCACAGCTCAAACAGCAGTGACATTCAGCGCGACAGCCAGCCAACCGGTTAAAAGCCGTTTCCCTCGCCGCCGCGATCTCTGACCACAAGACAGAAAGGAAACCATCATGACCAAGTTCACTTCTACCCTCGCCGCTATTGCCCTGTTTGCCACCGTTGGCGCCGCTAGCGCTGCCGATGGCCTAGTGCAATACTCGCAACGCGCCACCACCCCGGTTGCCGCAGCCGTAGCCACCCCGACCGAAGGCCAGGGCCTGGTGCAGTTCTCGCAACGTGCCAAGCTCGATGCACCCGCACTGACCAACTTCGACACTGCACAAGGCACCTCGCTGGTGGATTACTCGCAACGCGCGGTAGTGCCGCTGCAATAAGCAGCCATCCTCGCAGCACATGAAGGCCGACAGCAGTCGGCCTTTTGCATGGCCAGATGGGCCGATCCGCTGCGCGCGGGGCTGATGGACTGCCCTGGTGTAAAGCGAGGTGGCAGGCCTGCGCGGATGGCCTGTGTATTCCAGGCCATGCCGGATGCGTGATCATCTGCCACGAACCCATGTATTGCCAGCGCAGACAGCGGCTTGCCGGCCGTCACGATGGCTGGATGCCACTTGTACCAAGCACGGATTCGACCGGGAGGCCTCAAGCGGGGTATAATGGATTTGCTACATCCGGGGACGCCATGGTTTCGACGGGGGTTTCAAAGCGGGTGGGGGCATGCCGGGGTTTCAGTCTACCCCGTAAAACAACTGAAAACAGTTAGTCGCAAACGACGAAACTTACGCTCTAGCTGCTTAATCGCGCTGGACTCTGCACTATCTCTCCCAATGGGTAGGCCAGGTAACTGGCAGCAGAGTCATTAAGTTGGGATCGCCCTTGGCCGGGTCACTTGGTCAGGGGTTAAACGCAAGGTGACTCGCCCGAGACAAGCCCGCCGGTCGGCGTGTTGAAGGTTAAATCCAATTGGCCAGGCTAAGCATGTAGAACCCTTCGTGGAGGGCTTTCGGACGCGGGTTCGACTCCCGCCGTCTCCACCAAAAAAAGCAAAGAGCCCTGAGCAATCAGGGCTCTTTGCTTTTGTACTGCACGCCACTGCACGCCATGCCTATCCAGCAGCGCCCCCCACCGCACTCGTCCTGTTTCATCCACCACAGGCAAGCGCTTGTTCGCGGCATCGTCCTCACCCTCACGCACACCAAGCCCGCCAACAAACGCCACCGCGCACCCAGTAAAGCAAGGTTAAGCTGACTGTACTTAAAGAAATTCTGATATTTCAATTTCAAACAAAGAAAGTGATATCCGGATTTGCTGGCATAATGCGCGTTGCACACAACACATGCGGATTGCTGTGCTGCAAATATCTGCACCACATCCAGCACCCCATCATGCAGCATCGCCGTACCTCGCCACGACCGGCCCGGTCAGCGGTGCCTTCGGGTATATCGTCCCATTCAGGAGTTGGCTTCAATGGCTTTCGCGCGGCATTGCTTCAAATTGTTCTCCAGCTTGCTTCTGCTGCTTTGTGCAGCGCCTGCACTGGCCACGCCGGAAACCGGCTGGTGGTGGAATGCGGCAGAGGGTGGGCGTGGCTTCACCATCGAAGTACAGGACGGCAAGATGTTTATGGCCGGCTTCATGTATGACGATAACGGCAAGGCAATCTGGTATGCATCCGGCCCCACGCAGATGGTCAACGACAATACCTATGTGGGTGTGTGGCAGCAGTACGGTGGCGGCCAAAGCCTGAATGGCAACTATCAGAGCCCCACGGTGGTGAATGCCAATGTTGGCAATATCACGCTGACTTTCAGCAGCCCCAACAGCGGTACGCTGGTGCTGCCCAACGGCAAGCAGGTTGCGCTGACCCGCTATTTCTTCGGTGGCCAGGCGGGCGGCGTCACCAGCAAATGTGGTTCATCCAACTTCAACACCACCAAGTACGATGCCATTGCGCTGGGTATGTCGCTGGATCAGGTCAAAAACATCATCGGCTGCACCAATGACCCTGCGTATACCGTGTCCATCAACAACGGTAACCTGAAACGCCTCAACTGGAATGGCCCGGTTCCCGGTTCATCCACCACGTTGTACGTGATCACCGTGTACTTCGATGCCACCGGCAGCACCGTGACGGATATCCGCGGCGGCACCACCAGCCAGCCCTACTTCAAGGAATCGTCGGGCAATCTGCCAAGAAATTGATGCTGGCAGGCATCTCGGACGGAAGGCCGGCTTTTGCCGGCCTTCGTGTTTTTATCCGGCCGGCGATTGGCAGCTTGAAGGGGTAAACGCGGGTAGCAAATGCAAAGGAGCGCTGCGCCTACACAAGGCCCCGCCGCTTGATGGCAATGCGCACAGGCCGGCGGCTCTACACTGTGCCATGCCATCAGGCATTGCGCCGTGTGGCAACAAGCAGCCCGATGGTGACTTCCGTGCCGCACGGCCTGCGGCGCTGTCATGGAGATCCGCGATGCGCCCCCTGCCCCACTGGCTTGCTGCCGCTTCTTTCCCCGCGCTGGCCATCAGCCTGTTGCTGGCAAGCAGTACCGCGCAGGCAGTCGATGACGTAGCCAGCCGGGCCAGCGAGATTGTGGCGGAGCGCCCTGCAGCCGGTGCGCTTTCAGCCACCGATGAAGCCTTCATCCGCCAGGCTGGCCAGGCCAGTGTGGCCGAACTGGCAGCGGCGCGGCTGGCACTCAAGCGCAGCCAGCGTGCGGACATCAAAGCGTTTGCGCGCCAGATGGTGGATGACCACACCGCTGCCAATGCCAAGCTGGAAACACTGGCCAGCGCCAAGAAAACACCGCCCCCGCACGAACCGGACGATGCGCAGCGCAAGGCATTGCTGCGGCTGGAGAAACTGCCGGATACCGCGTTCGACGACGCTTATATCGCCGCGCTGCGCAACGGCCATGCGGTGGCGATTGCTCTCTTCAGCAAGGAAGCAGCGCACGGGCAGGATGCCGACCTGCAGCAACTGGCTGCAGATGCGCTGCCCATGCTGCAGCGGCATCAGCAGCGGATACAGGCATTGTCCGATGCAAAGCCATGAGCAACCACCGGAACGGCATGGATGGCTGGAGATTGCGATAGCGTGCATTGCGGGAGCCCAGTGCCCCCGTGCCGTCAATCCTGCTGCGGGCAATCGGCTTGGCGCGTCAGCGTGATCTGGCCGGCAAGACCATCCTGGTAATACCACAGCGGATAGTTGTAGCTTTGCATCAGCTTCCTGTAGCCGCCACTGGCGATCATCGCCTTGAGCCGCCCCTCCAGCTTGCGCGCTTCCGCCACGCCCCGGGCATCGGCATGCAGTGCCAGCGCGGGGATGGTCTGATCGAACACCTTGCCCAGATCGTAGCGCAGCGTCTTGCCCAGCTTGAGCTGATTGATGGTCTGATCCATCAGGAAGGCGTAGCCATATACATAATCAACCCTGCCCACCATCAACATGCGCATGGCTTGCTGGTAGTTGAGCGTGTCATACCATTGCCACTCCGGGTGGCGCTTGCGCAGCGTGTGGGTAAGCCCCTGCACCACGGCGATGGATTTACCGGCAAGGCTGTCGCCGGGCTTGGGCAGCGGCTGGCCAACCGGGCCCACGAACACTTCGTAATCGTGCAGGCCGATGCTGAGGAAATGCGCATCCTTCCAGCGGCATACCGGGATGGCAAACAGCACATCGGTCTGGTGGGTATCGAACATCCACAACGCACGGCTGGGCGGGAACAGGCTTTCCTTCACGTCGACCTCATCGCCGTACAGCGCGCGCACCAGATCCGGGTAGAAACCGGTCCCGTCCTCGTTGGTAAAGCCAGGGAAGGACATCAGCGCCACCGGCGATGCCGCCTGCACCGGCAAAACCGCTGCGCACAGCAGCACAGCCAGCCCCCGCTGCCACCTGCTTGCCGAGCTGTGGCCGGCTGAGGTTCTGACCATACGCACGCTGCTTGCTCCTTTGCATGCCGGCAGCACGGTGCTGCGCGGTCAGACATGGTTGTAAGCATAGGTCATCAGCATGGCCGCACAATAAGCTTCAACCCGAAGCCGGCCGGCCCGGCGCCGGGCAACAAATCAGTTGCGGCCTACATGAAAAGCCGCTGCTGCCTCACCATGGCCGATGCCTGCTTGCCGCAATAATCAGGCGATCCCCCAGATGCAGCGAGGCAGCAATGGACGCCGAACAGAAATGGCCGGATACCCTGTGGATCGTGCGGCACGGCCAGAGCGCCGGCAATGTGGCGCGTGATCTGGCCGAGGCCGCCAGCCTGCCACGCATTGACGTGGCCGAGCGGGACATGGACGTACCGCTCTCCGCACTGGGCCAGCAGCAGGCAGATGCACTGGGCGGCTGGTTTGGCGGCCAGCCACCCAGTGCCCAGCCCACGGTGGTGCTGACCTCGCCCTACCTGCGCGCCAGATCCACCGCGGAACGGGTACTGGCAGCGGCCGGCATCCGCCGTGAAGCGCTGACATTCGTGGCTGACGAGCGGCTGCGCGAAAAGGAGTTCGGCATCCTGGACCGGCTGACGCGCAGCGGCATCGCCGAGCAATACCCGGAATTGGCCGAGCAGCGTGCGCATGTGGGCAAGTTCTACTTCCGCCCGCCCGGTGGCGAAAGCTGGTGCGACGTGATCCTGCGCTTGCGTAGCCTGATCGACACGCTGACGCGCGATCACCGCAAGGAGCGAGTGCTGATCGTGGCGCACCAGGTGATCGTCAATTGCCTGCGCTACCTGCTGGAGCGCATGGACGAGGCGCAGATCCTAGCGATCGACAAGCTGGGCGATGTACCGAACTGCAGCATTACCTCCTATCTATTCGATCCGGCTGCAGGCCGGCATGGCAAGTTGGTGCTGGACTTGAGCAACTTCGTGGTGCCGCTGCAGCAGGCGGGCGCGCCGGTAACCAGCGCACCCGACATGCCGGCAGCACCGAAATCATGACGTCATTCCCGGTGCTATTGCCACCCTGTGCCAGCCGGGACGCGGCGTGCGTAATCAACGCGGCATTGCTGGCGCAATGGCCATTGCCGCAACCGGCAGCCGATGCCGACAAGGCCGGCCGCGGGCACATATTGATTGTTGCCGGTTCGCCAGAGACGCCCGGTGCGGCAGTACTGGCAGCCACCGCCGCCTTGCGCGCCGGCGCCGGCAAGCTGGTGATCGCCACTGCGGCCAGCGTGGCCACCGCGATAGGCATTGCCATGCCGGAAGCACGGGTGATTGCCATTCCCGAGACCAGCCGTGGCGGCATCACGCTGCATGCGGCGAAAAGCCTGCAACAGGCAATCGGCATGGTGGATGCAGCGGTGATCGGCCCCGGCATGCCCAAGGGCGTGGCCACCAGCCACCTGGTAGCGCTGCTGCGCGAAGCGTGGCCAGTGGTGCCGCTGGTGCTCGATGCCACCGCCATGGATGCTTTACCGGCACAGCCCGACTTGGGCGGGCCGCTGGCATTGACACCGCATGCAGGCGAAATGGCGCATCTGACTGGCCATGCCAAGGCAGACATCGAACACGATGCGGCCAGCCATGCGTTGCACTACGCCAATGCGTGGAGCGCCACGCTGGCGCTCAAGGGCGGCAGCACGCATATCGCCAGCCCGGATGGCCGGCTGTGGCGACTGGATGATGGCGATGTGGGGCTGGCGACTTCCGGTTCCGGCGATGTGCTGGCAGGACTGGTGGGCGGCTTGCTGGCACGCGGTGCCGATGTGGAACAGGCACTGGCCTGGGCAACGTGGCTGCATGGCCAGGCCGGTAAATGCCAGGCGCAGCGGCAGGGCCCGCTGGGCTATCTGGCGCGAGAGCTGGCGGCGGAAATACCCCGCTTGCTGCAGGTACCGGCGGAAAGCCACGCTGCCATTCCTTACTAAACCCGTCAATCACGGCTACACGCCGCAACCGTGGCCATTACAGGCTTTGCGCGTTTGCCCCCCATTTCTTTGCAGCAGGTTCGGCAACCATCCACCTGCAGCAACATCAGCCCCGCTGCCGACACGCCAACGACTGTAATTCCTACCCGATAACGGGCATGCCACCACTGCAGGCGACCCGGGCATAACGCTAATCTGATCGTGTTGTTACTTACCCATGCGCCAGCCAGCCCCGATGCCGGCAGCGCAAACCAAGGAGAACGACCATGGCCAATCTCGATCCGTTTGTTTCCAATGCCGGCAAGTCCACCGCAGGTATCAATGCCCAGTTTCCGGATGAAATCGGCACTCGCCAGAACCGCGGCGGTGCACGCATCATCGGCTCGCAGGATGCGCTGACCCGTGGTGAAGGCCCTGGCCCGTACCTGATGCTGGCCGATACGCTGGAAGGCAACGACGTGGTGAACCGCGCCGGTGAAAACCTGGGCGAAGTGAAGGGCCTGATGCTGGACGTGGAACGCGGCCGTGTGGCCTATGCGGTGTTGTCGTTCGGCGGCTTCCTCGGCATTGGCGACAAGCTGTTTGCGGTGCCGTTCAACGCACTGGAACTGGATACCGACAACAAGCAGTTCGTGCTGGATGCCGACAAGGACCGCCTGGAAGGCGCCCCGGGCTTCGACAAGGACCACTGGCCGAGCGTGGCCGACCATCAGTGGGGCCAGGACGTTCATGCCTACTACGGCACGACCCCGTACTGGGAATAAGCACTGATCTGCACGGGCGGTGCCATGAGGTGCCGCCCGTGTGCCTTTGTGTGATGAACTTTGGCCCGATGAACCCTGCCCGATGAACCCGTCTGAAGGAGAAGCCCAGATGCCCAAGACCACTTCCCTGCTCTCCGCAGTGCTGCTCGGCAGCCTGCTTGCCGGCGCCCCCGCCATCGCCGCCGTGGTGGAGGTCAAACCCGCAGCCAAGGATGTCGTGCCATCGAAGCTATCCAATGCGGACGAAGAATTCATCGATAAAGCCGGGCATGCTGGCGCCGCGGAAATCGCCGCAGCCAAGCTCGCGCTGCAGATCAGCAAGGATGCGGATGTGCGGGCGTTTGCCAACCGCATGCTGAAAGACCACACCGCTGCGGATGCCAAGCTCAACACCATTGCGGCGCTGAAAAACAAGACCCCGCCGCGTGATCCGGATGACGCGCAGCAGGCCGAATTGCAGAAGTTGGGTGGCCTGACCGGCAGCGCATTCGATAAAAGCTACATCGAAGGCCAGGTAAAGGCGCACGATGAAGCGGTAGCGCTGTTCACCAAGCAGGGCGCGGAAGGCAAGGATGGCAACGTGAAGAACTTTGCCAATCAGACGCTGCCGACGCTGAAGCAGCATCAAAGCCATATCAAACAGTTGGCAAAGTCCCACCAGTAACTACTTGCCGTTTCCATCAGAGGCTACAGCAGGGCTCGTAATGTGGGCGCCCACACGCAAAGGCCGCTTGCCGGAAGGCAGAGCGGCCTTTTTGCAACCGGATGCGGATGCACCCTACCCCGGCGTTGCGAGCCTGACCGTCACATCCCCAGCTTTTTCTGCATCTGCCTGGTGATGCGCTGCGCGGCGCGTGCGTAATCCTGCCAAGGGTCCTGCTCCCGGCTGGCGAGGTAATCCGGCGTGTTCTGCACGGTAAAGTCGGCGGCGCTGTGCAAGCCATCGAGCTGATCCCAACTGATGGGCATGGCCACGGGCGCCTGCGGTCTGGCGCGGCTGGAGTATGCGGCGATGGCGGTAGCGCTCTTGCTGTTGCGCAGGTAGTCCACATAGATCTTGCCGTTGCGTCTGGCCTTGGTGCTTTTGGCGATGAAGCGTGCAGGCAGCACGCGCGCCAGATGATCGGCGATGGCGTGGCTGAAATCCTTGACCGTATCCCAGCTGTGCGTGCGCGCCAGTGGTACTTCCAGATGCAAGCCCTTGCCGCCGGAGGTCTTGAGGAAGGATTGCAGGCCAAGTTCGTCCAGCAGCCCGCGTACCAGGTGCGCGCTTTCGATCACCGTGGGCCAGACCACGTCCGGGGCCGGGTCCAGATCGAGGATGAAGCGGTCTGGCTGATCGGGCGCATCCGCGCGCGCACCCCAGGTGTGGAATTCCAGCACGCCCAGTTGCACCAGACTGACGATGCCGGCGAGCGTATCCACCTCCATATACGTGGCGGTTTTGCCGCTACCGGCTTCGACGATCTCCACGCCCTTGATCATGCCGGGCAAAGTGGGTGTGAGGTGACGCTGGAAGAAACATGCATGCGCGGCACCTTCCGGGCAGCGCACCAGTGAAACCGGCCGATCGTCCAGCTGCGGCACGATCCAGTCCGCCACCTGCTGGTAATAGCGCGCCAGATCACCCTTGGTGATGCCGGCATCGGCAAACAGGATGCGGGATGCGTGCGAGATACGCACCCCGGCCACTTCGGCGGTTTCTGTCTGCGCTGCACATGCGGGCTTCTTTTGCACGGATGTTTGCTTGCCACGGGCAGTTGCAGGATCTTGTGTGGCCGATCTGGTCGCCACAGCCGGCTTGGTATCCGTAGCTGCTGCCTTTGCCTGCTTGCGGGTGTGTTCATCGGGCAATGCGCAAGATGCAGATTCGCGCACGATGCTGGCCGGGTCTTTGTCATCGCGCAGGCCGAGAAATGCCGCCTGGCGCACCAGATGATCCTCGGTCCACTCGGCAAAGCGCACTTCGGCCACCAGTTGCGGTTTCACCCAATGCACGCCGCGCAATGTGCCGCCGGATGGCGGCCGGGCGAATGGCGCAGCCTTGCGTTGCAGTGGCTGCAGCCTGGCCAGCAGTTCGGCCAAACGTTTTTCGGTAAAGCCGGTGCCGACACGACCGGCGTAGCGCAGCTGACCGTCCTCATGCACGCCCAGCAGCAATGCGCCCAGCGCGCTGCGGCTGCCGGCCGGATCGGTATAGCCGCCGACGACGAATTCCTGGCGGTGCTGGCACTTGAGCTTGAGCCAGTCTCGGCTGCGCGCCCCCGGGTGATAGCTGCTGTCCGCACGCTTGAGGATCAGCCCTTCCAGCCCATGCCGGCACGCGTGATCAAAGCTTTGCTGCAACTGGCCGGACAGGTGATCGCTGTAGCGGATGGGCAATGCCGCATCGGCCCCTGCCAGCACGGCGGCCAGCGCGCTTTTGCGCTGCTGCAGCGGTTGCGCTGCCAGTGCCTTGCCCTTCAGCCACGGCGCATCGAACACGTAGTAGATCAGCCGGCCGATTTTGCCGCCCTCGCCGGCAAACGCGTTTTGCAGCAGCTGGAAGCGGATCTGCCCGGATTCATCGACGGCCACCACTTCGCCATCGAGCCAGCTGCCGGCCAGATCCAGCGTGGCCAGTGCGTCTGCCACTGGTTGCATGCGGCCCGTCCAGTCGTTGCCGCTGCGGCTGTACAGCTGCACGCCGTCCTCCCCGCAACGCGCAAGGATGCGGTAGCCATCGAACTTGATTTCGGCCAGCCAGTTGTCCTCATCATCCGGCACGCAGCTGCAGAGGGTGGCGAGCTGCGGCTGCAGTGTGGCGGGCAAGGCGGTGTGCGCCTGTTTGCGGGTGCGCTGTGCGGGTTGTACAGGTGGTGCGCTGCGCTCCGTGCGGGCAGCTTTGGCGCGGCTTGTGTTTGCTGCCGCCGTTTTCGTTCCTGTGCCTGATTGCCCCGCTGGCGCTGCAGCGCTGCTGCTGGCGGCCTCGGGTTTGCGGCCTTTCTTGCCTGCGACAACATCATCCAGATCGCGGCCGCTGAGCACACTGCGGGTATGTGCTGCGGTGATGTCCGCATCATCACCATGGCGGGCTTCAGCGTCGTCTGCCTTCAGCAGCAGCCAGTTGTCGTCGCCATCTTCACGTGCCTTCATGCGCACCAGCGACCACTCGCCGGCCAGCTTGTGGCCATGCAGCGTGAAGCGCAAATGCCCCTTGCGGTAGCCCGCATGCGGATCACCCAGCGGCGTCCAGCTACCGCTATCCCAGACGATGACATGGCCGGCGCCGTATTGATGCGGCGGTATCGTGCCCTCGAAGCGACCATAGTCTAGCGGGTGATCTTCCACGTGCACGGCAAGGCGTTTGTCGGCGGGGTTCAGGCTGGGGCCCTTGGGAACTGCCCAGCTTTTCAGTACGCCATCGAGCTCCAGCCGGAAATCGTAATGCAGCCGGCGCGCGGCGTGTTTCTGGATCACGAACTGCAGTTGCTGGCCGGATGCGCCCACGCTGCCGGCAGGCTCCGGTGTGCGGGTGAAATTGCGTTTCTGGTGGTAGCGATCAAGCGGCATGGCACCTCCAAATCAGGCCTGTTTGCGACGGCTGGCGGCGGGTGCCGGGCTGGCTGATCTGGCCTTGCCGGCGGGCGTGGTTTTGCCGGCCTTGCTGACAGCAGGCTTGGCCGCCTTGGCCTTGGCTGTACTTTCTTTAGCAGCCGGTGCCCGCCCGCTTGCTGCACTGGTGGGCGCGGCAGAGAGGCTTTTTTTCAGCAGGTCCATCAGGTCAATCACCTCGGCCGAGGCGGGTGCTTCATCCTCTTGCGCATCGTCCGGTGTGAGGTCATGCGTCTGGTGCTTGCGGCTTTTCTCGTCGATCAATGCCAACAGGTCGTGCCGGTATCGATCCTGGTAGCGCTGTGGCTGCCAGTCCTCGCTCATGCCGTCGATCAGTGCCATGGCCATCTTCACTTCTTTCTCGGCAATGCCGGCGTCTTCGATGCTGCCGGGCAGCTTGAGCGCATCGGTGCCGCGTATTTCCTCGCCGTAGCGCACGGTATTGAGCACCAGCGCATCGCCCACCGGCGAGATCAGCGCCAGGTGCTGTTTGACGCGGATGACGATCTGCGCCACCGCGACCTTGCCGGAGCGGCGCAGTGCTTCGCGCAGCAGCGCGTACACCTTCTCGCCGCGTTTGGCGGGGGTGAGGTAATACGGTTTTTCGAAATACATGGGCTCGACGTCATCTGCGGCAACGAAGGAAAGCAGGTCGATGGTCTGCGTGGCCTTGACGTTGGCGGCGCGGAAATCCGCATCGGACAGCGCCACGAACTGATCCGGCTCGTATTCGTAGCCCTTGATGATGCGGTCCCACGCTACTTCCTTGCCGGTGCGCTTGTTGTAGCGCTTGAAGCCCACCGGCGAGAAATCGCGCGAATCGAGCATGGTGAGATCCAGCTCGTCCGGCTCTTCGGCCGAGAGCAGGCTGACCGGGATAAAGATCAGCCCGAAGCTGATTGCGCCACTCCAGATTGCGCGTGCCATCGCTATGCATCCATGAACCGGTGATCGCTTTACGCTACCCCGGCTGCACACGGCGCCCTATCGGCCAACGCCGCTTGCTGGCGTGGTGCTGCAGGCAGCGGCGCATCAGACAATGCCGACAGCGCCGCTCAGCTCAGCCGAAGGGTTGCGCCAGCACGATCATGTCATCGCGCTCCGGGCTGGTGGAGATCATCGAGACTGGCGTAGCGGTGAGCGTTTCGATGCGGCGGATGTAGTTTTGCGCAGCAACCGGCAGTGCATCCCAGCTGCGGATGCCCATGGTGGATTGTTGCCAACCGGGCACCACTTCGTAAACGGGCTCGGCCTGTGCCTGCGCGGCTGCGCTACCCGGATAGGCATCGCTGATCTCGCCATGGATGCGGTAACCGGTGCAGATCCGGATTTCCGCCAGGGTATCGAGCACATCCAGCTTGGTCAGCACCAGGCTGTGCGCTCCGCCGGTCTTGATGCTCTGGCGCAGCAGCGCGATATCGAGCCAGCCGCAGCGGCGTGGCCGGCCAGTATTGGTGCCGTATTCAGCGCCGCGCTGGCGCAACAGATCGCCCTGCTCGCCCGCCAGCTCGGTGGGGAACGGCCCGGCACCGACGCGGGTTGCGTAGGCCTTGCTGATGCCGAGCACATGCGCGCTGCTGGCAGCCCCCAAGCCAGACCCAATCGCTGCCTGCCCGGCAGCCGCATTGGATGAGGTGACAAACGGATAGGTGCCGTGATCGACATCCAGCAGCATGGCTTGTGCGCCTTCGAACAGGATGCGCTCGCCACGCTGGTCAGCCGCATCGAGCTGCTGCCAGCTTGATGTGGCATATGGCAGGATGCGCGGCGCCAGTGCCAGCAAATCTGCCAGCAAGACGGCGGGATCGAACTCCGGCAGGCCAAGGCCCCGCAGGCGGGCGTTGTGGTGGGCCACCAGCTCATCCACTTTCATGGATAGCGTATCCGGCTCGGCCAGATCGGCAATGCGTATCGCGCGGCGGCCCACCTTGTCTTCCAGCGCCGGGCCGATGCCGCGGCCGGTGGTGCCGATGGGCTGTGCGCGGCGCGCCTCATCTGCGGCTTCCACCGCACGATGCACCGGCAACACCAATACCGCATTGGCGGAGATGCCCAGATTGGCGGGGCTGACCACGCAACCCTGCGCGGTGATGCGGTCGATTTCTGCCAGCAACGCATGCGGATCGATCACCACACCATTGCCGATCACCCCGGGCTTGCCGTGCAGCAGACCGCAGGGCAGCAAGGCCAGCTTCCATTTCTGGCCATTTACCACCAGCGTATGCCCGGCATTATGGCCGCCGTTGAAGCGCACCACGCGGTCTGCGTGCTGGCTGAGCACATCGACGATCTTGCCCTTGCCTTCGTCGCCCCACTGCATGCCGATCACGATGACTTTATTGCCCATACCTGTTCCCTCCGCTGCCCGATTGACCCTGCGCGCACCGGTGTTGGTGCAGATGGAAGTTACGGGGCTTCCCCGGCCGGAACAAACGATTTATCGTGCAGCCATACGTCAGGAAAACTCACACGAATGAAACGACAGCTACCGCCGCTGAACGCACTGCGCGCGTTTGAAGCCGCCGCCCGGCTACAAAGCTTCAGCGCTGCAGCCGATGTGCTTCACGTGACGCATGGTGCAATCAGCCGGCAAATCCGCCAATTGGAAGACTGGCTGGGCAAACCGCTGTTCGAGCGGCTGAACCGGCGCGTGCTGCTGACCGCAGCGGGTGCCAGCTACCTGGCCGAGATCACACCGGCATTCGAGCGCATCGAGGCTGCTACCGCCCGGCAACTGGCGCAGCGCGAAGCACGCTTGCTGCGGGTGAATGCGCCTGCCACGTTCACGCTGCGCTGGCTGATACCAAGGCTGTCGCTGTTCCAGATTGCGCATCCGCAGGTGGAAGTGCGCATTTCCACCTCGAATGACCCGATCCCATCGCTGGGCGATGCCTACGACGTGATCATCCGCGGTGGGCCGCAAACGCTGAAAGGCCATACCGGCCACGAGTTCATGACCGAAGACCGCCTGCCGGTATGCAGCCCGGCCCTGCTGGCGCGCCAGCCACTGGAAACGGTTGGCGACCTGCAGCACCACACCCTGCTGCACACCGCCACGCTGCCGGATGTGTGGCGCGACTGGCTGGATGCCGCCGGGGCACCAGCATTGCAGCCCGCCCAATCGCTGACGCTGGAGCATTTCTACCTGACCCTGCAGGCAGCGCTGGACGGCCTCGGCGTGGCGATGGGGCCAACCTTGCTGGTGGCGGATGACGTGGCCGAAGGCCGGCTGGTGCTGCCGTTCGACGGGCCACGGCTCAACAGCTGGCGCTACTTTGCCTATGTGCCGGACAAAAGCGGCAACGATGCGGCGGTGCAGGCGTTTTGCGACTGGTTGTACCACGCGGCACGAGCAGCAACACCGGACTGATGCCCATCAGATCTGGCCACACGCCACGTAAAACCACCAAATTGCTGCCACCTGCCGCCCGATACCAACCGCCTGTACTGGCAAGTGGATATGGTTTGCTCATAAAGCACACCTCACATATATCCATGCAATCTAAAAATTGCTACCATAGAACTTCCAATCGATTGATTGGCAGCGTTCTCAGGGCGGGGTGCAATTCCCCACCGGCGGTAACTGCGCAAGCAGAAGCCCGCGAGCGCCTGTTGCCTGCGTGTGGGTGACAGGGTCAGCAGATCTGGTGCGATACCAGGGCCGACGGTGATAGTCCGGATGAAAGAGATCGCGAATTACCGGTGACTGCGCTGCGGCGTGGCTGCCGTGCTTTCGCGTGCCCTGATTCTGGTGTGATCCGTTTCACCGAGGAAATCCATGAATCAGCCGTATTCCCCCGCGCATACCAGGCGCGAGGTAGACATCCCCACTTCTCCATCCAGCGGCACCCGCATTGCCATTGTTGCTGCATCCTGGCATCAGGACATCGTTGGCCAATCCACGCGTGCCATCGTGGCCGAGCTGGCACGCAATGGTGTACCGGCAACGCAGGTGGATCAATTCGATGTGCCCGGTGCGTTCGAGATTCCGCTGCACGCGCGGCGGCTGGCGCAAAGTGGCCGTTATGATGCCATCATTGCCTGCGGCTTCATCGTCAATGGCGGCATCTACCGGCACGAGTTCGTGACATCCGCAGTGATCGATGGCCTGATGCGCATCCAGCTCGATAGCGATGTACCGGTGTTTTCAGCGGTGCTGACACCGCGCGATTTTCACGAGCACGATGATCACCTGCGCTTTTTCACCGATCATTTCGTGAAGAAAGGCACCGAGGTAGCGCAAGCGTGCCTTGCCACCTTGCAAAGCCTGAACGCATTGCCACTGGTGCACCACCAGCAATAACGCAGACAGCCCGCGCAAGCGGGCTGTTGTTGCATGTACGCTTGCACTGCACGCAACCCGGCTACTGCGATTGCGGTACGGCCTGTGCGGCAAGCTGTTGCGGATTTTGCCAGCCGCCGCCCAGCGCCTTGATCAACTGCACGGTGCTGGTCAGTTGCTGCCCCTGCAATTGCGCCAGTTGCCGGCGATTGTTGAGCGCGTTCTGGCTGGCGGTGACCACTTCCAGATAACTGGCGATACCGCCACGGTAGCGGTCGGTGGCAATGGCCTGCGCATGCTCGGCGCTGGTGGTGGCGGTTTGCGCATGAGCGGCAGCGCTCTTGAGCGTGGTGAGCGACGCCAGGCTGTCTTCAACCTCCTGCAACGCACGCAGCACGCTTTGCCGGTAGGCGGCCGTTGCGGCTTCGTGATTGGCGCGCGCGGCATCGAGCCGGGCAGCATTGCGGCCCCCATCGATCACCGAATAGGCAAGGCCCGCACCCAGTGCCCAGAACACGCTGGGTGCAGAAATCAGCGATGACAATTCACGGCTATCCCAGCCGCCACCGGCATTGAGCTTGAGGCTGGGAAAACGCGCGGCATCGGCAACGCCGATCAGGGCATTGGCGACTGCCACGCCGCGCTCAGCCGCGGCGATGTCCGGGCGGCGTTCCAGCAAGCTGGCCGGCTGGCCCAGCGGGATGGCCGGGAGTGCACTACCTGCGGTACCGAGTGCCAGCGGGCTGGCCGGCAGCTGGAAAGCCGGTGCCGGCTGGCCGGTGAGCGTAGCCAGGCTGTTGGCCAGCAACAGGCGCTGACGGGTAATCAGGTCGATCTGTGTGCGGGTGTTGTCACGCTGCGCTTCTTGCTGCGCCACATCCAGCCCGGATGCAGCGCCTTTTTCATGCCGGGCGGCCAGCAGATCGACCGCGCGCGACTGGAAGGTGAGGCTCTGCTTCAGCACATCCAGCTCGGTATCGAGCGCGCGCAGCGCAAACCAGTTGCTGGCCACCTCTGCGGTCAACAGCAGGCGGACGTTCTCGAAATCGGCCTCGGCCTGCTGGCTGCTGGCTGCGGCACTTTCCACTTCGCGGTTGATGCGGCCAAACAGATCGACCTCATAGGCAACGGTGGCGCCAATGATGAAATCGTTCTGCGTAGTGCTGGTGGCCTTGCCGTCATTGGTGGATGCGGGGCGGTTGGCGGACGTTTGCTGGCGCGCGCCACGCCCGCTCAGGTCCACCGTGGGCCACAGGTTGGCATCGACTGCGCGCGCATTGGCGCGTGCCTGTGCCAGCCGTGCCGTCGCCAGCTTGAGGTTCTGGTTGGCCGCCAGTGCCGCATCTTCCAGCTGGTTGAGCGCCGCATCGCCGAACACCTGCCACCACGCCCCCTTGGGCAAGGCATCTGCCGGCTGGCTACCCTGCCAAGGCAAGGGGCTTTGCCATTGTGCGGCGCTGGCGGCCACCGGCCGTACATAATCCGGCCCGCTGGCGCAGGCAGCCAACCCCAGCAGTGCCAGCAAGGACAGCTGGGGCATCACGCGCTGTATCGTCACGCCTTGCCTCCGCTCTTGGCCGCCATGGCGGGTGATTCGGCAGGCGCAGCATCGCCCCCTTTGCCTGCGGCGGGTTCGGTTTTGCCGGCAGTTTCCGGTTTACCCTGCTTGCCTGCTGCATCCGCTTTGCCTGCGGCGGGGTCTGCCTTCCCGGCGGCGGGGCCGGCACCTGCTTTACCAGCCTTTTCGCTGCCTTTGCCGGTATCCGGCTTGCCATCCTTGCCCGGTGCCACCCAAGCGATGGTGCTGACGGTATCACCAGCCAACAATGCGTCCGGCGGGTTGACCACCACCTGCTCACCGCGTTTCACGCCATCGAGGATCTCTGCGTTCTTGCCGAAATCACGGCCGATCTTGATCGGGCGCACCGCCACCACGCCATCCTTGCCCACCACCGCCACGCTGACGCCATCGGCATCGAAGGTCAGCGTGTTGATCGGCAGGACCAGCGGTTTTTTGGGGCTGGCGAGCGTAAGGCGCACTTCGGCAAACGCACCGGGCAGCAGCTTGCCATCCGGGTTGGGCAAGGCCACTTCGATCTGCATCGAACGCGTGGCGGCATCGATGGCGCCTGCGGTGCGCGTGACCGTGCCGCGGAACGGCTTGCCCGGCCACTCGGGCACTACCACGGCGGCGTCCTGCCCGACGGTGATGCCTTGCGCCAGCGCCTGCGGCACGGCCACCTGGATACGCAACTGGCCGGTTTGCGCCAGCGCAAACAGCTCGCGGCTGGTGCCGGCGGCAATCAGCGTGCCCACATCCACATTGCGGCGCACCACGATGCCATCGAACGGCGCGCGCAGCTGCTTGAAGCTGCCCAGCCGCTCCAGCCGCTGCACATTGGCATTAGCGGCGGCGAGATCGGCCTGCGCCTGGCGCAACGCGGTGCTTCGTTCATCCAGCTCCTGCTGCGATACGGCATCGCGCTCGCGCAGGCCCTGCCAGCGCGCCAGCGATGATTCGGCCAGTGCCTGGCGGGCACGGATCTGGTCACGCGTGGCGCGCACCTGCCCTAGCTCCTGATCGATTTCCGGGGTATCGATCTCCGCCAGCAGCTCTCCCTGCTTCACGTGCTCGCCCAGATCCTTGTACCACGCCTTCAGGTAACCATTGGTGCGGGCATGGATCACCGCTTCTTCACGCCCGCGCAGGGTGCCGGCCAGCGTGAGCTTGCTGATGGCCTCTCCGGGCTTGAGCTCGGTAACCTGCACGGTGCGGCGGGCCTGCTCGGCGGTTTTCTGCGCCAGCAGCTTGCTGTCTGCCTGATTGCTGATGGCGCGGGCCACGCCGCCGATGCCCAGCAACAGCAGCAGCGCCACGGCCACGCGGCGCGCATTGCGCACGGTGCGTGCCGCTGCCGGGTTGTTGCCGGTATCGTCGTTGAGCGCGAGGTTGACGCTGGTGGTTGTATCGTTCATGGTGCGTGCTCGATGTAGGTGCGCTAACGGGATTCAGACGCTGACTGAGAAACCAGGCAGGCCTGGATGGGGCGATGGATGCGATGGCGTGTGGCGGTGCGCATCCGCGCCGTGCGTGCGCAGTTGCAGGCGGCGGTGCACGGCGGCAAAGACCACCGGCACGAAGAGCAGCGTGGACAGCGTGGCAAACAGCAGCCCGCCGATCACCGCACGGCCCAGCGGCGCGTTCTGCTCGCCGCCGTCGCCCAGGCCCAGCGCCATCGGGATCATGCCGACGATCATCGCCGCTGCCGTCATCAATACCGGGCGCAGCCGGGTAATACCGGCCTCCAGCGCCGCATACACGGGTGGCACGCCGGCGGCCAGCCGCTCGCGCGCGAAGGACACCATCAGGATGCTGTTGGCGGTAGCCACCCCTACCGTCATGATGGCGCCGGTCAGCGCGGGCACCGACAGCGGTGTGCCGGTGAGGAACAGCAGCCAGGCAATGCCGGCCAGTGCAGCGGGCAGCGCGGTGATGATGATGAGCGGGTCCAGCCACGACTGGAAGTTGACGACGATCAGCAGGTATACCAGCACGATGGCTACCGCAAGGCCGATACCGAGGCCGACAAACGAGCTGTGCATGGTGCTGACCTGGCCGCGTACTTTCAAGTCGGTGCCCTTGGGGATGCGTGTGCCCAGTTCCTTCAGCAGCGGTTCGATATCGGCGTAGACCGCGGCCAGATCACGCCCCTGCACGCTGACATAGATATCGATCACCGGTGCGATGTCATAGCGCGATACCACCGATTGCTGCGCCGCCGGCTGTACGGTGGCCAGGTTGCCGAGCAATTGCTGGCTATCGCCGTTGCCTATCGGCAATTGCAACAGGCTGTCGATGGAATCGAGCTCGTGCTGGCGCTGCTGCACGGCCAGCGTGTAGGTATTGCCGTTTTGCGGGTTCAGCCAGTAGGTGGGTGCAGTCTGGAAGCTGGACGACAACGGGATCATGATGTTCTGCGCCACATCGCGCATGGTCAGCCCCACATGCTGCAGCCGGGTACGGTCCACTTCCAGCGCCAGCACCGGGCGGTTCATGCGCTGGTAGATCAGCACATCCACTGCACCGGGCACCTGGCGGATGCGTTGCACCAGCTCACTGGCCAGCGCATGGTTCTCGCTCACCTTGTTGCCGATGAACTGGATGTTGATGGGTGCGGGCAAACCGAAATTGAGCGTCTGGCTGACCATGTCCGCCGGCTGGAAAAAGAACTCCACACCGGGGAACGAACGCGGCAGCTCGGCGCGTAGCGCAGCGATGTAATCGCGCGTATTGCCGCGCTTGCCCGGCACCAGCGAAATGAGGATTTCCGCATCGGATGAATCGATGGTGCCGGCGTTGTTGTAGACGGTATTCACCGGCGTATACGGACCGCCGATGTTGTCGAGCACGGTCTTGATTTCATCTGGCGGAATGGCACGGCGGATTTGCGCCTCGATACGGTCGATCAGGCGCGGCATTTCTTCCAGCCGCGTGCCGGCCGGTGCACGCACGTGCAGGCGCAGCTGGCCCGCATCCACGACCGGGAAAAAATCGCGCCCCAGCACGCCATACAGCGCACCGGAAAGCAGGCAGAAACCGAGGAACACGCCACCGAATGCGCGGCGGTGCTGCAGCACCGATGCCAGCACGGTGGCGTAGCCATCGCGCAGCCGCGTGAAGCCGGCATCGAACGCCAGATGGATACGCATCCAGCGGCCCGGCGGTTTGGCAGGCTTGCCATGGCGCGGCGTGAGCAGCAAGGCGAGCGTGGGCACCAGCGTGCGCGAGAGCACCCACGATGCCAGCATCGCGTATACCACCGCCAGCGCCAGCGGCACGAACAGGAAGCGCGCCACGCCGGTGAGGAAGAACATGGGCACGAACACGATGCAGATGCACAGCGTTGCCACGAAGGTAGGCGTGGCAATCTCCGCTGCACCATCGCGGATGGCCTGTACGGGCGCCTTGCCCAGGTGCTGGTGGCGCTCGATGTTCTCGATGGTGACGGTGGCATCGTCCACCAGAATGCCGACCGCCAGGGCGAGGCCGCCCAGCGTCATCAGGTTGATGGTTTGCCCGCTGATATGCAGCAGCAGCAAGGAAGACAGGATGGACAGCGGAATCGACAACGCGATGATGGCAGTGCTGCGCCAGTTGCCAAGGAACAGCAGGATCATCAACGCGGTGAGCAAGGCGGCAATCAGCCCTTCCACCACCACCGAATGGATGGCGGCCTTCACGAACAGCGATTGATCGAACAGGGTGGTGATCTTGAGTTCGGCCGGCATGGATTCTGCCGCCTTGGGCAGCACCGCCAGCGCATCGCTGACGATGTCGAGCGTGGAGGCGCCGCCGTTTTTCAGCAGGCTGACCAGCACGCCACGCTCGCCGTCCTGGCGCACGATATTGGTGGGGGGGCCGGCGCCATCACGCACCTGCGCCACATCACGCACATAGGTGGTAGCGCCGTTCACGGTGCGAATGGGGATTTCGCCGATCTGCGCCAATGTGCGCGGCGCGCCGTTCAGCGCAACGTTGTATTCGGTTTCCCCGATCTTGGCAGTGCCGGTGGGCAAGGTGAGGTTCTGCGCGCTGATGGCGTTGACCACATCCACGGCGGTCAGGCCACGCGCCTTGAGCGCCCCGCCATTGACATCCACCGCGATCAACCGTGATTTGCCGCCATAGGGCGCAGGCACCGCCACGCCGGGTATCGTGACCAGCTTGGGGCGCAGCGTATTGAAGGCGAGATCGGATACTTCCGTATCGGACAGCGTGGTGCTGCCCAGACCGATCTGCAGGATGGGCAGACTGGCAGCGGAATACTTGATGATGATGGGTGGCGTGATACCGGCCGGCAGCGAGCGCATGCTCCAGTTGGTGCTGGCGACGATCTGCGTGAGCGAGGTGGAAATATCGGCGCCCGGCTGGAAAAACACCTTGATCATGCCGATGCCGCCCAGCGACTGCGATTCGATATGCTCGATATTGTTGACGGTGGTGGTGAGGTTGCGCTCCACCGGGGTAACGATGCGGGCGGCCATCTCCTGTGCAGACAAGCCGCTGTACGACCACACGATGCTGACGACGGGAATATCGACTTCCGGGAAGATATCGGTCGGGGTATTGCGCAGCACATAGGGCGTAGCCAGCAGGATCAGCAGCGCAGCAACCAGAAAGGTATACGGCCGCCGCAGCGCGATATTGACGATCCACATGAAACGGGGCTTCCCTGAATAGCGCCGGGTACATGGCCCGGCGGCGTAGTGATTGCCCGGTCACCATGACCACGGCATCTTGATAGGCAGGGAATGAGCAAGGCGCGTGCCATGACGGGCAGGCGACGTAACGCGAACAGGCTTCAGCGCGGCAACAGCCGCTTTCACGCGGGCTGGCGGGCTACGCCTGACGGGCACGCATGTGCTCGGCCACGGGAAACTGCATCACCGCGCGTGCGCCATTTGCGCAAACTGCGCGGAGATCAACAGCCCATCCTGCAGGATGTGCGAAAACAAGCATGGACAGGCAAAACCGGGATGAAATGCGCAGGATGATAGAACCCTGCGTATGCTGACTGCAGTTTGACAGCGCCGATATGGCGAATTAGTCTGCCGTCGCCATCCGCATGGTCGGATCAGGTGCACTTGTTCCTATCCACCCGCGACACTGCAACCCATGTGCCCCGCCCAATATCTACCGGCAGTCCCGATGACCCAGAAAAATACCTGGTGGGGATACGCGCTTGCTGCGCTATCCGTACTGACCGTGGCGCTGTATGCCGCCATCTTCGCCATCTCCCCGCTCAATGGCGAGGACTACGCGCTGACGCGCCAGTTTGGCGACGAGGGGATCCTGAGCCGGTTGGTCTGGATAGCCGAGCGCTCGCAAGCGCAGATCAGCACGTGGAATGCGCGGCTGGGCGAACAACTGGCGATCTTCTGGCTGAGCTTGCCGGGCAGCTGGTTCCTGATTGCAGCAGTGTTGACCTTCCTGCTGCTCAACCTGCTGGTTTGCGGCCTGTATGGCCGCAAGGCGCTGCTGGAAAAAACCGCCATTTCGATCTGCATCATCTTTGCGCTGTGGCCCGGCTACGAGGTGTTTTTCTGGCGTACGGTGCACGCCGGCTATCTGCAACCGGTGATGATCAGCCTGCTGTGCCTGTTCTTCTATCGCGATGATGAAGCCATTGCCTCGTTCGTTGCCAGCAAGGCCAGGCTGGCGCTGGTCAGCATTGTTGCTTTGCTGGCAGGCTTGTCGTTTGAGAATACCGCTGTCGGCATCCTGATTTACATGCTGGTTTCGTTCTGGTGGTTGAAGAACAAACGGGCCAATCTGCTGGCACTGCTGCCGATGGCTGCGCTCACCGCTGGCTGGCTGCTGTTGATCACCGCGCCCTCCACAGCGGTACGACGTGCCTACTACCTGAAGAGTATCGGCGTGGGCAGCACTGACTTGGTCTACTACCTGGGCAGGTTGTACAACGTGCAGGGGCGCTTCTTTTCCACGACGTCGCCGTTGTTCATCGCTGCGCTGATTGCCGGGGTGTTCCTGTGGCGGCGGGTGGATGACCGCAAGCGTTTCTTCCTGATGCTGTTGCCGGCGCTGCTGGTTTCCGGCTCAGTAGTGGCCGCACCTTATACCGAAGCGCGTGCGTTCCTGCTGGCTTGGGCCATCATGCTGGGGCTGGTGGTGGAAGGCATTTACCAGGCACTGCAGCAGTACCCGCGTGCACGCATTCCGGCTTTGTTGCTGTTCACGCTCGGGCTAGCATTTCCCTTGCATACCTACCCGCTGTATGTGGACTTTGCCAGCAAGGTGAATGCGCGCGATGCGGCGATCAAACAGCTGGCAGGTACCCCGGCGTGCGCGCGCCAGACTACGTTTGCATTGATCAGGGATGACTATAGATACAAGTACCTGAACAACCGCGATGTGTGGGTGCGCGATACGCCGGAGTTCATGCGGGCGTATTACCGCTGCGACGTGGTGTTTGAATGATGGATGCAACCTGCATACGCGCTTTGCGCTATCGTTAAGCCCCGCTTGTATACTGGCTGATCATGCTGCCCGATGCCCTCACCCGCTGGCTGCCCGGCCTGGCCGAGCTTGCCCGCTACCCACGCCAGCATTGGCGCACCGATCTGATGGCAGGCATATCCGTGGGGGCGGTGGCATTGCCGGTAAGCATTGCCTATGCGCAGCTGGCCGGATTCAACCCCATTGCCGGCATCTACAGTTCCATCCTGCCCATGCTGGTGTATGCGCTGGTCGGGTCATCTCGCCAGTTGATCGTGGGGCCGGATGCCGCCACCTGCGCGATGATTGCCGCCACGCTGATGCCGCTGGCCGGGGCAGGCAGCGCAGCGTACCAGGCACTGGCGGTGACACTGACCCTGCTCACAGCCGGCTTCTGCCTGCTGGCCAGCCGTTTCAGGCTGGGTTTCCTGGCTGATTTCCTGTCCCGCCCCATCCTGACCGGTTTGCTCAACGGCGTGGCGATCAATATCGTGATCAGCCAATTGGGCAAGGTCAGCGGGCTTACCCTCGGCGGTAGCGATGTGATCGGCCGGCTGGGTTCGCTGTTTGCGCAACTGGGCCAGATGCATTGGCCGACAGTGACATTGAGCGCGGCAACATTGCTGATCTACATGCCGCTGAAAATACGCTGGCCACGCGGGCCGGCCGCGCTGATTGCACTCACCTTGGTGACGATTGCCAGCAGCGTGCTGAGGCTGGCAGCGCACGGGGTGGCTGTGATCGGCACCTTGCCATCCGGCCTGCCGGTGTGGATCACGCCAACCCTGCCGCACGAACTGTTGGGCACGCTGGTACCGGCAGCCGCAGCGCTGGCGCTGGTGTCGTTCAGCAGCGGCATGCTGACCAGCCGCAGCTTCGCGGCAAAAAACCGCTACGAGGTAGACAGCAACCGGGAATTCCTGGCGCTGGGGATAGCGGATATTGCCAGTGCCCTGAGCCAGGGTTTTGCGGTGAGCGGATCCAGCTCGCGCACGGTGGTGGCCGATGCCGCTGGCGGGCAAACCCGCATGGTGGCGGTGGTGGCGGCATTGGCGCTGCTGCTGTCGCTGCTGTTCCTCACCGACGCACTAGCAGCACTGCCGATTGCCGCGCTGGGCGTGATCCTGATTGCAGCATCACTCAGCCTGATCGACATGGATGGCTTGCTGGGTTTGCGCCGCTACAGCCGGGCCGAATTCAAGATTGCGCTGGCCACGCTGATCGGCGTGGTGCTGTTTGGCGTGATGCCGGGCATCCTGATGGCGGTGGGGCTGGCGCTGCTGCGTTTCCTGGCGCAGATGGCCCGCCCGTCCGAGCAATTGTTTGGCGTGATCGACGGCCAAGGCGGCCTGTATGAGCTGGCGCATTACCCGGATGCGCATGCGGTGCCGGGCTTGCTGATCTACCGTTTTGAATCACCGTTGACGTTCTTCAACGCTGATTATTTCCGCCGCCGGCTCGAGGCGCTGGTGGCGGAACAGGCGCCGCGCTGGGTGGTGATCGATGCGGTATCGATTGCGGAAATCGATCTGACCGGCGCATTGGCGGTGCAAACATTGCAGCGCAGTCTGTCCGGGCAAGGCATCACCCTGGTGCTGGCCGGGCGCACCGCGCAACTGCATGAATGGATGGCCAGCAGCCTGATCACACCGGAAAGCACCGGCGTCCGCTTTTATCCATCACGCCAGGCGGCCGTGCAAGCCTACCGCGAAGAAGCAGGCGGGCTACCCGGGTAAGCACAGCCCGTTCTGCATCAGTGCATGGCTATCTCCGGATGCGCGTTGGCGGCAAGCGCGGCCTGCCAGGCCTGTTGCATTTGCGGGTATAGCTCCGCGGCATCCTGCGCCCGGAAATCGGCCAGATCGATCAGCAGCAAGGTATTGCCCAGTGCCCACAAGGTGGCATCCACCCTTTGCCGGATCTTGCGGTAGTGGACCAGGTCGATCGGCAATGCCCCGGTCAGCTGCCAGGCGGCGGCATCTGCAACGGACAGTACGATGAGATTGAAACGGGCATTGTTCCGCCCGCTGCTGACCACCTGCATGCCGGTTATGGCCTGCCAAGGCACGCTGAATACCGACTGGTATTGCAATTGCGTGCCATCCCAAGCCAGCAACGGCACCCGTTTGCCGGTATCGGCAGCGTGGTAGCGCAGCAACTGTACATTACGCCACCACAGCGGTCCGGCGATACAACAGCCAAACACCAGTACGCCACCCGCACAGGCCAGCTCCATCGGTCCCACATGCGGGACGCCACTCAGGAATGCGCCCAAGCTCAGGAAAACGGCCAGCATCAACAGGATGGCGCCGGCCATTGCGCCCAGGCAACGCCCGGTTGGGGCATGGAAATGCATTTTCACTCAGGCTCCGGCATCTATTGCGGTTGGCACCATCAAGGTGCGCACCAAGGGTGCCGCAAGGTTACATACCGGTCTTTCCGGCATGGGGCGTTCGATCTGACCGTAAGTATAGTTGCTGTCGGGCCGGTTTGGTGCCTCGGATCACTGCGCCCTTGTAAGCCGGCAAAGACAACCATTGCCATGCCTGCGCCATACCCGGTGTGTACTTGCCGCGGTTTCAATGCCGGACAGCCAGAACAAAGAAATTCTGGCCTATAATTGGTTGCCATTTTCGGGCCTGCGCAAGCCCCCCAAGGGGACCGAAGCAGATCCTCGGCAATCCGCTGCTGCCAGCCATGGCTTTCCCCCGCCTGAAGCAATACCTTTGGCCGCCACTGCAAAAATGGCCACCCGGCAGCACTGACCCCGGCCAAGCACCCCCGCTGTTCACGATGCCCGACGGCATAACGCCCAGTTGCAAGAGACTCATGACCGATCTGAATGCCGTTCTATCGAAAGCTTTCCAATCCCATCAAGCGGGCGATCTGGCTGCCGCCGCTGCCGGTTATCGCAAGGTATTGCAGCAACACCCGCAACACTGGTCCACGCGAACCCTGCTGGCTACCACCGATTTGCAACAGGGCAACTACGCCGCTGCTGCGGATGGCTTTCGTGCCTCGCTGCAATTGAACAACGCGCAGCCCGATGCCTGGCTGAACCAGGGCAATGCGCTGCGGGAATTGGGCGATCTGCAGGGCGCGCTGGCCGCGTGCGAGCAATGCGTAGCCATTGCGCCTGACTTTGCCCAGGCATGGAGCAACCGGGGCAACCTGCTGACCGCGCTCAGGCAGTATCCGGCGGCGATAGAGAGCCACCAGCGTGCCGTTACGCTGGTACCGGATGATGCGGATGGCCACGCCAACCTGGCAGCGGCACTGTGGGAAGCGCGCGAGTTCGCACCCGCGCTGACCGCATGCGATGCCGCCATCAGACTGGCACCGCAAGCTGCCGGCCCGTGGCAAACGCGCGGGCATGTACTGCGCGGTTTGAATCAATACGATGCGGCATTGCAAAGCTATGCGGCCGCGCTGACACGGCAAGACACCGACCCGGCGTTATGGCTAAGCCATGGCAACGCGCTGTGCGATCTGGGCCGGCATGCCGAGGGACTTGCCAGCTACCAGCGTGCACTTGCGCTCAAGCCCGATGATGCCGATGTGCACTGGGCAATTGCCCTGACCCAGCTGCAACTGGGCCACTTTGCCGAAGGCTGGCAACGCTATGAAGCGCGCCTGCAGCTGGGCCAGCGTGCAGTGGAGCAAGCGCGCTTTGCAGTACCCCGCTGGGATGGCCTGCAGCCATTGGCTGGCAAACGCATCGTGCTGCATACCGAACAGGGCTTTGGCGATGCCATCCAGTTTTGCCGCTATGCATTGCTGCTGGCTGAACGCGGTGCGCACGTCACGCTGGAAGTAAAGAGCCCGCTCGCCACGCTGATGCGCTCGCTGCCCGCCCGCATCAACGTGGTGGTTCAGGAAGAAGCCAGCTTTGCCGATCACGACTACCACTGTCCGCTGATGAGCCTGCCGCTGGCGCTGGGAACCACGCTGGAGACCATTCCTGCCGCCATTCCGTATCTGCAGGCCAGCGCGCCCAATCAGGCAGTATGGGCAGCACGGCTGGGCGAACGGCCAGACAAAACACGACGCGTGGGTCTGGTGTGGAGTGGCAGCCCCACCCACAAGGACGATTACGCGCGCAGCATCCCGCTCAGCCAGCTCGGGGCATTGCTGGCCCTGCCCGGTGTGGAATTCCACTGCCTGCAAGACCGGGTGCGTGATGCCGATGGCGCTGCTACCAGCCAGTTGCCACTGCATAATCATGCGGGCGAACTGAGTGATTTTGACGATACCGCCGCCTTGATTGCCGGCATGGATCTGGTGATTTCAGTGGATACCGCCGTCGCCCACCTGGCCGGTGCCATGGGCAAGCCGGTATGGGTGTTGCTGCCGGTGGCACCGGACTTCCGCTGGCTGCTGGCACGCGATGACAGCCCGTGGTACCCGGCTGCACGCCTGTTCCGCCAGCCTGCCCCGGGAGACTGGCAGTCCGTCATTACGGATGTGGTACAGGCATTGCATGCATGGCGTGCACAGCCTGCCTGATTCGGGGTAATCACGACCGGCGGCGCCATACCGGGGCGAGATCGCCGGCTTTCATGAGTGCGTCATCCTGCTGATCAATGATGGTTGTCTCCCCCAACCCGAGATGACACACATGATCACACCGAATTCAGGCAAAGCATTGCGCCCGCTGTTGGGTGTCAGCCTGCTGGCAAGCGTTTTGCTGTTGAACGCCTGCGGCGGCAGCGATGACAACAATGTGGTGCCCACGCCGGTACCGACCCCCACGCCGACGCCCGTACCGTTCAAGACCGTGGATGGCAACGCCCCGCTGGTGATTGGCCATCGCGGCCTGCCGGGCCTGTACCCGGAAGAAACCCGCCCGGCCTACGAAGGCGCAGCCGACGCCGGTGCCGATTCGCTGGAAGAGGACGTCCACCTGAGCAAGG
Source organism: Andreprevotia sp. IGB-42 (assembly GCF_009848685.1). Classification (GTDB taxonomy): domain Bacteria; phylum Pseudomonadota; class Gammaproteobacteria; order Burkholderiales; family Chitinibacteraceae; genus Andreprevotia. The sequence goes on along the minus strand of NZ_WXTX01000005.1, from coordinate 210,536 downwards.
ATTGCGTGCTGGTGGCGCGCCACAACCCATGGCTGAGCGATAACACCAATATCAGCACCGTGGCCGCAACCAACGCCGAAGTCGCCAAGCGCAAGCGCACGGTGCCGGGCGTGCAGGTGCCGGTGAAATACTCGTTGCCCCAGTACGGCGGCCCCGCTACCTACCTGAGCGACCTGACCGACCCGAAAGATCCGAAATCGGTATTGAAATCACTGGTTGTGGATGGCGAAGACCATACCGGCGACTGGTCGATTACCGACTTTACCGTGGCAGAACTCAAGCAATGGTTTGGCGGCACCACCTATGATGCACGCGACCAGCGCCCGACCGACCAGAATGGCAAGAACCCGATCCTGACCCTGCAGGAAATCATCGATATCGCCAAGGCCAAGAGCACTGGCGGCCGCACGCTGACGGTCTACCCGGAAGCCAAGAACCCGTACTGGAACAACGCACAGGCCATTGCCAACGGCTGCGGCAGTGGTGCGCACCCGTTCGAGGATGCCATCGTCAAGCTGATCAAGGACAACAACTACAACACCAGGACATCGCCCATCCTGGTACAGAGTTTTGATCCGGCCAGCCTGAAATACATGCGCTCGATCGGCCTCAATACCCGCGTGGTGCAATTGATTGACGGCAACGACGTCAACTACAAGACCGGCGAAATGGTTTACCAGACCAACGACGAATACAACTTCGTCGACGGCCGCCCGTACAGCTGGACGCTGGCTGGTGACGGCCGCTATTTCGGCGACATGCTGACCCCGGCAGGCCTGGCGGAAATCAAGACCTACGCGGACGGCATCGGCCCGTGGAAGCCGCAAGTGATGAAGCTGACCATCAATCCGTTCAAGGCCACCAATGCGGACGGCACGCCGTATACCGGCTCTCTGGCGGACGTGAACACCATCACCCCGACCGACGTGATTGCCAACGCGCACAAGGCCGGCCTGTTCGTGCACGTGTTCACCTTCCGCAACGAGGCCAAGTACCTGGCCGGCATCTACAAGGGTGACCCGGCAGCCGAATACCTGGCGTTCTACCGCGCTGGGGTGGATGGTGTGTTCAGCGACTTTGCCGGCACCGCAGTGGCTGCACGCAAGACCTACCTGAAGGAGCTGGGGCGCTGATACGGCGTTAACTGGCTGGCCCCGCAACAGAAAGCCCGTCGCGCTGATGCGCGGCGGGCTTTTTCAATTTCCGTCTGCCGGCACGCTGGCATCAGCTCCGGAGCATGCACGGCAGGCGATACCGGCAATGCGCGGGCTCAATGCTGTACGGTGGGCACAATGTTGCTGGTGAACACCACCGCATCGATCAGGCCACGCGCATCGGCAACGGATAGCACCCGGCTCAGTGGGCAGGACGTGGCATACGCCAGCAAGCGAATCTGCAGGTCATCATCCAGCATGAGGCTGCCGGCGGAGGCCTTGGCGGTGCCTGAAGCTGCGGTCAGCAGCGCGGTTTCCACTCCCATTGACGACAACATCTGCTCCAGATGCCCCTGGGGCGCCGGTGCAATGGCCGTGTTTGCGCCGGTCTGAAAATTGACCATGCTGCCCTCGTGCCCGGTCAGATGGCAAACATAGGCGTCATCGCCATACCAGGATTTGACGAAGCCGCCCAGATTGCCCTCCATGGGCAGGCCATGCGACGCATGCCCCCACAGGATGATCTTCTGGCCCGCGTGCATCGATTCGTGGATATATCTGAAGTTTTCCGCCATTTGCGGATCACGCGATTGGCCGAGCTCGGTGTATCGGTAGCGGGCTTGCAGATTGCTCAACATCAGTTGCCAGAATGCTGCGTCTTTATCCTGTAAGCCGCGCAATGCATTTTCCAGCTGTGCAAATCCATCGCCCATGATGGCTTGCCTGTCCGGATGATCCACCGGCTGCAGCGACAGGTAGGCCTGGCATAGGCGAAAGAAATCAGCCAGGCCACTGCGATCCACCTGCTGCACATCCAGGTAATCACACAACTCGGCCAGCAGATGCTGCTGGCAATAAAGCCCGCCCATGGGTACATCGACACCGCTCAGGTTCAGCGCGTGCTCGCTACCTTCGTGCAGCTCGATATAGTCGAACAGATCAACCAGCTCCGCCGCGTTGGCATACATGCGGAACAGCGAGCCTGCAATGCGCTGACGCAATGGCAAGGCAGGCGCGTTCTGCGCTATTTTCAGGCCATCGTAAAGCCCGCTGGCCATGCACAAGGCAGAGAACCCATGCTGTGCATGCAGGTATTTCACGATCTCCCGCATGATCACGTAATCGCTGCCTGCGCCATGCGATTGCGTATTGAGGATGACGATTTTTGCCGCGCCGACATGTTGGCCAAGCGTTGGCAAAAACTGCGCCAGCCCCTCGATCACCGTACAGTTCAGCGCCATTTCTTGATTCTTATGAAAGAGCCATCCAGCTTGCGCTTGGCCGAGTAAATCTCATGGCCACCTTCGCTGCCGACCCCATTGCCACCAAAATCGAAGGTTTTCAGATGCTCGAATACCGGCTTGAAATAGCCCCGGTTTATACATAAATCCATCACCCAGACAATGTTGCCGTCATTCCACTCGCTGGCATGCAGCAGATAATCCTTGTCCCTGGTGATTGCGGCCAGGGTTTTTCTGGACACCATCGCCCAGGTGATGAAGCCCACCGGATCACCGCCACCATCGAAGAAGAACTTGCATTGCTCATGCAGCACGGGAATCCGTATCCATTGCGGGATAGCCGCAAACTGGAATTGCATGTACTTGAGATTTTCCGACATGACTTTTGCTGCCATGCCAACTTGCCGGCTGACCGCCGCTTCAAATGGATCGGGTTCGAACTTGATCTGCAACATTGTCCTTCCTCTGTGACCATGCCATCTTTAACCAATACCGCCTGCTGAATGCTGTATCAGGCACTGACTTGCGCAACGCCCGGTATGAGCTCGCCTAGCTGAACAGGCGCATCAAAATCGGCAACCCAATAGCCAGCGACGCGTACGGGGCGAATTTCCTTGCCCTGATACATCAGGCGCAAATCATCTTCAGCCGCTTGTGCGCGGAAATAGCCTTGGGCAAAGATGTAGCGGACCACATGCTGCGCGGGCAGCGCACTGTAGACTTCCGCGCTATACACCAAGCCCTGCTGCACCGTCGTGAATTGCTTGAAGCACTCGAATTCACTGAAAAATGCCCGGGTACGTATGGTTTCATCCAGCACATCGGAAACAAATGCGGTCATTGCGTCAAACAGCGCATCCCCGGCGGGATGCGCATCGATCAAGCCATTGATCCCGGCTTGCAAGCGATCGCGGTATAGCCCAGAGAGGTTGATGGCAAACTGGTCGATACGCCCCAGCAGCAGCAGCTTGAACGCGGGCTCTGCAACGCCGAGTGTCAGCATCATCGCCCGGGCATCCGCATAATGCTCGCGGTATAGCGCTACCAGCCTGTCTATATCCTTGTATTGCTGCACATCACTGGCACACTGTTCAACACCGAGCTCGGTGCCTTTACTGGCAGCCAGCTTGAGGAAGGCAGTGATATCGCACCCGCCGAGCGAATCGGGAATGGTGCCCAGCGGCTGGCCATCCAGCGTGTTTTCCCGCGCGAGGGTCAGGATCAGATTGCCCAGTTCGGTCAGGCGCTCGTTATCGACCAGGATAGACAAGGGAAACCCGGCAATGGTCAGCGTAGCCTGCACGATTTCCTTCTGGTAAATGCCGTAATAGTGTTGCTCGATATCGAAGGAGATGGCGGGGAATTCGGTTGCCAGATCCGGATTGAGATATTTATTGGCATAGAAAGCGAGTGAGGTCAGGTTGCCGACCAGCTGCTGCGCATCGTGCCAGATCGACGGAAAGCCGCGGGAGACAATCGGGTTGCCGTAGCCGCTCAATGCCGTTGTGGTACCGAAATCGATATATTTGCCGCTGAAATCGATATTGCCCTGCGTGAGCGAGCCATGCGCCAGCCGCAGCAGCTTTGAATACGCCACCTGCCTGGCAAACTTCTCTGCGGTGGTTTTCAATGCCGCGATGACAGCATCGAATGACTCCACACCGGGTAATGCCAGCGCTTTATCAAGCATCAGCATGGCTTTTTCCGTGCGGACAGCATCGTGCACAAAATCGGCGCCCAGCTCTTTCAGCGGCTTGTAAAAAGGCGCCCGCTGATAATGTGCCGGCCGCAGGTTGGCCTGCCGGATCATCAAGCCACCCGGTGGATCAACCTGGCCTTCTTTCCTGAGCAAGCCGTAGTCATAGGCGGTCGGCTTGCCGGTTGCGATAACGGCCAATACCCGCACCGCACCGAAGGGCAGCTCCTGATTGAAGACCTCGCTCCAGATGGCCTCCCGAATCCCCTCTTCAACCGTGGCGCCGCCATGGGTATGCCAGAAATCCATCTGCCGGCCGGCCAGCAAGGAGCGGCCGATGCCCTTGGACTGGAAATTGCCGTTCAAGCCACAACGCACACCGCCACCATTGCATTGCTCGCCAAAATCGCCATAGCGTTCGGCGAGGAATTCGCGCTTGTCATCCAGATCGAACGCGCCGGGCTCATCACGCTCGTTCGGGATCATGTAGGCAAATGAGGCCAGTAGCGCTGACTTTACCGCAGCGATCTCGGCAGGCGTGCTGACCGGTATGCCCAGCTCGGTCATCAGATCAAAATTGATCCAGGCCACGCTGGCATTGCTTAGCCGGCAGGCCTCGAACTTCAGGAAGGATTCTTCAGGCAACACGTTTTTGTAAAGCGGTGTGTTTTCGCTGGATACAAATCGTGCTGTTTCAAATGCATCAAACATATCAAACCACCTTGTCAGAAACTGCATTGATCCTGCTCAAGACCGCTAACAAAACCCCGCTTGGCAGCATGGCGCGGGGGCGCCGAGCCTCGCTTGCCGTACGTTTTGCACTGCCTTCGTTTCGCGCGCCTTGCCAGCACCGTTTCACTGGCTTTTTTTAGCGGCTGTTAAATCGATGACCCGATCTGCCGATTTGATCGTTTCTGGCCGATGCGCAATGATCAGCCGGGTAATACGCATTTTCTTGATCGATTCATTGACGCAATGCTCGCTATCCACATCCAGATGGCTGGTTGCCTCATCCAGAAACAGGAACTTGGGCTGTTGATATAAGGCCCGCGCCAGCAGGATGCGCTGCTTCTGCCCACCGGATAGCGTGGTGCCCATATCGCCAACCAGCGTGTAATACTGCATCGGCATCGCCAGGATCTGGCCATGGATGCCGGCAAGCTGGCACACTTCAATCAGCCGTTCGCCATCGTATTGGGCCGAGAACATCACGATGTTGTCCTTGATCGATCCCGACAGCAGCTGGTCATCCTGCATCACCACGGCAACCAGGCTGCGCAACTGTTTCAGCTTGATCCTGGATGCATCGATATCACCAAAAAGAACCTGCCCGGCGCTGGGCTTGAGAATGCCGGTAAGTATCTTCAGCAGCGTGGTTTTGCCGCAGCCCGACGGGCCGACGATCGCCACGGATTCGCCTTCGGCAACATCGAAATGGATGCCGGACAGAATGGCGGCATCTTTTTCCGAATAACGGAAATCCAGATTCCTGACCTTGATCGAATAGGAATCGATGCGCACATCCGTTTTCTCGATCTCCTGATATTCCTCTGATTCATTCAGTGCAATATCGGCCAGCCGCTCGCAATGCACGCTCAGCATCTTGATCGACACAAACATGTCCACAAAAGAGGCAACGCGTGAAATGAACTGGCTGCTGTAGGCGATATAGGCGATCAGCATCCCCACCGACAGCAATTGATCCATCACCTGCAATGCGCCCATGGCCACGATCAGGATGGCCTGGATGCCGAAGATCAGCGCGTTGACAAGATCGTAAACAATTTGCAGTTTTCTGGAGTTTACTTCCGCATTGGCCAGATCGACGGCCAGATTGAACCATGATGATTTCCGGGAATCACTCATGCCGTTCATCTTGATGCTGCGTACCCCACGTATCGTTTCGAGGAAATGATTATCCGAATTGGCCGAGGTGATGATGAATTTCTCGGTAGCACGCCGTAATGGCGACATCAGCGCACTGCGTATCACGATATACAACAATGTTGATGCAACGGTAACCAGCGTCAGGGACGGGCTGTATATCAGCATCAGGATCAGCATGCCGATGGCCATCACGCCATCAAACAATGCACCCAGCAAAGCGCTGGAGATGGTTTGCTGTATGCTTCTGAACGAGTGAAATTTGGATACCACATCGCCCGCGTTTCTCTTCTCGAAGAAATCGACCGGCAGGCTGAGCAACTTCCGGTACAGATTGACCGACCACTGCAAGCTGATATGCACACTGGCATGCAGGATATACCAGTCGCGAATGGATTTGACTGCGCTTACCATCAGGCAGACGATGAAGAAGCCAAAACTCAATACCAACAGCAAACTGCGATCACTGCTTGGAATCACATTATCAATCACCCACTGCCCGAACAGCGGCACCACCAGCGACAGCATTTCCAGTGCCAGCGCAATCAACAATATCCTGATTGCTATGCCCTTCAAGCCTACCACATTGCCGATCAGCAAGCTCAGCGATACTTTCTGCCGCTCTTTCTTCTCTTCAAATGAACTGCTGGGCAATAGCTCCAGCGCTACGCCAGTAAACTTCTTGCTGAATTCGTCCCTGGATAACTCCACAATGCCTTCGGCCGGATCGTGGACGGTATATTTGTCACCCCGTATGCTTTTCAGCACTACAAAGTGATTGAAGTTCCAGTGCAGGATGATCGGTAGCTTGACCTCGGAAAACTCGTCCAGATCAAGACGGATGGCGCGGCTGTTGAATCCCAGATCCATGGCCACGCTGTTCACGCCAGCCAGGGTCAGGCCATTGAGCGTTACATTGACCTTTTTCCGGATGTGATACAGATCGATATCATAACGGTGATACCTTGCCACCATCGCCAGGCAGGCCAATGAACATTCAGAGGCCTCTGATTGATAGATGATGGGCAAATGCTTGCTGGGGCTGAAGCCAAGATCCAGTTTCATATCAGGCGCTTTCTTTCAGACTGAAAACCGGATCGAGGATCCATTCATACAATTTGCGTGTTTCCACTTCAATTTCGGCCTGCACCGCCATGCCGGCGCGCAATGCCGAGGATACGCCATAGGTTTGCACGCTTTGCTGCGGCAGCTCGACGATGAGCTTGTAGAAAAAACCGCGATTGATCAGCTCGTTTTTCAGCTCCGCAGATGCAATGGCGATTTTTGAAATACTCTTGACCCGGCCTTTGTGTGATCCGAATTTCTGATAAGGGTATGCATCATATTTTAGGTTGACCACTGAACCTTCCTTCACAAAACCGATACCTGCCGACGGCACATATAAAACGGCTTCGAGCTTGGCGCCATCCGGGTAGATGCTGGCCAGCAGCTGCCCCGGCGCAACAAACTGCCCTTTCATGACCAGCAGCGATACCAATTCGCCATTCATCGGTGCGACGATGCTGGTTTCCTGGTTGGCCTCGCTCTGGATCAGATCCGTTTTGGCCGACCCGATTACCCGCAGCATTTCTTCCTGTGCCTTCCTCTGGGCGAGAATAAGCGCCAGATCCTGGTTCACCATGCTTTTTATTTCAGCATCCAGCTCCAGCGCGGTCTTCTTCAGATCGACCAGATATGCCTCCTGATCGATCAGTTCCTGTTCTTTCTGCTTGAGGCCAAGGTCGGAAATGAAGCCGGCTTTTTTCAGCTCAACCTGCTTTTTGTAATTCTGGTTGATGATGTCGTATTTTCTTTGCTGAACCTCGCGCTTTTCCTGAACCAGTGCATAGCTCACTTTCAGGCCGGCCAGCTTTTCGTTCAGCGTATTCTTCTTGTTCAGCGTGGTTTCTTCATCCAGCCGTTGTTCTTTCTTCAGGCTGGATATCTTGTCTTCTGCGGATCTGCTGATTGATTCCTGCACCGGGGCTTTGGCAAACCGTTCGTTGGAAATGGAGAACAGGTTCTGCCTGGATGCCACCTTGGCGCCCTCTTGCGCCTTGATTTCCATCACCACGCCACTGGTCGTTGCCAGGATTTTCAGCTCGCCGTTTGCCGGTTGCAGCGATCCGGATACCGAAATCTTTCTGGTATAGCTTGTCAGCGTGATCATCAGCAGCAATACCAGCACCAGCAGCACCGCGGCGGATGCCAGTACGCCAAGCCCGAATGGCCGGCTCAACACGATGGAGCCCAGGTTTTGCGAGTCGGTACCTTCGAGCGCTTCTTTTCTGTACAGATCCGTCATTTCAATCCAAACCATACTGCATCAGATTAACTGCCATGCTGCCTGGCTTGATATATGGCAACGCAACAGCCGATTATTCCTGTCACACTTGATGGCAACCAATGAATGCCATGTAACCTGCAAATGAAAGGAACGGATTGCGCCGCTCCTTTCACCCGGTCATTTATCCGGCTTTATCAGCCGGATAATGGCCCCTTATGCTTCCCACGAATATTTGACTTCATTCGGGTTGCCACCGGTATTGCCGCCGCCGGTGCTGCCGCCACCGCTGCTCGGCGGAGTCGGAATGGTCAGGTCGGTACCCGGGCCTTCGAAAGACAAGCGCACTTCTGTAGCAGCACCAGCAACAACATTCATTTCATCCAATGACAGCAAACGCATGATTAAAATCCCTTGAAATAGGTGATTGGTTTGAAAGATGCCATTCTCCCGTAAGAAAACAGCCAGAAGATATTACGACAAACGGTAACAATCTTTTTGTGTCATTAAACTTTGCCAACATTTTTGTTGTTTATATGACATAAATCTTGATGCCTATAACCACCTGGAAAGGCACCGTCACGCCCTCGACCACAGCGGGCAATCCGGCTTGTTTTTGATTAAATCAAACATTTGTATATCGGCATGGGTCGATCAGTTTTTCCGGGATGCCCTGGACGGGATGCAACACCTGAAACCGGCAATAAATTTCGTACAGTGTAATAATAATCACCCAATAACAATCGGCATAAAATCGCCATACGCCAAATATTCCATGCAAATTCATGGCCTATTTGAATTTTTTTCTACATCATGTGCAAATTAATATGTAAGAAAGAAAAGGATGAATAGAATTACACTCCACCTGAAAGCAGATAACTTATGCAAAAACCAACTGCTGACACGCGGAGAGATGGCTGATTCGTGCTGCTGGAAAATGGAAAACCCGCCACATGCGGCGTGGCGGGTTTTTGCCTGGCTGGCACAGCGGCGATCAGAAAATGAAGCGGAAGCCCCTGTCGAATACCTTGGGCTGCGGCAAGCCGCTGCCGGGTGTATGGGCCTTGTTGACAAAGGCCTGGGCAAACTGCGTCATGTCCCGCACCAGCGCGGGCATGCTGTCGGCGCTGACCTGATCCAGCAGTTCGCCTTGCCTGCTGCGGCCAAAGCCGCTGCTGTTGTCCTTGGTGAACACCACCCTGCCTTTGTCGAGGGTGAAAAAGAACGACAGGCTATGACGCTTGGCTGTACCGCCAAAACCGGGTGCCCACATCACCGAGAAACTGATGTGCAGTTCATCGAACAGGTTGTTGCCATCGATGTGGATACTGACATGCGGAGATACATCCAGCCCGCCTTCATCCTCGACATTGAACCAGCAATAGAGGGTACGGTCGCTGCGGCTGCCCGGTTCGCGCTGATACACGCTGGAATACGGTGCGCCGCTGACACTGAGGCGGTCGGGGATGTCTCTGGCAAGCATGACGATGTCCTGATTCTGAAAGTGCTTCATCGTAGCGGGTGTTGATGACTGTTGCCATCGCCCCCATGAAAACAGGCATGACCCCGGTGCAGCTGCGGCATGTACCTGAAGCGACCCCCGGCAACTGCGGGCCTTTATCGTGCTCGCTTGGTCAGGTGATCCTTGTTCAGCCAGATATCATCAACACGATGCCGCAAGGCACAGTCGCCAGAAAAGCACACAGCGCACCATCGCGCAGTGCCTGCCAGGTGGACCAGCTGCGTGTTCGAAAACCGAACAACAGCAACGCCAGCACTCCAAAGGCCACCACGGCCAGAAAGGCAGCCGGCAACAGGTAGTACAAGCCCGGCGGCAACAGGAATAGCGCGATGAAAACGCCCCATTGCAGCTTGCGGATTGCCGCCGGCGCAGGGCCGAAGCGGGCGGCATGGCGCAAGCGGCTTTGCCGGGCTGCCCACAAGGTAATGGCGGCACTCGCCAGGGTAGCGCTGAGGTTCAGGAAGGGCGGCATTCAGTATGCATGCTTCAGAAGATAGCCGGCGTGGCGCCACAGATGATCAGCCATTGTGCAGCTGCCTGACGGCCAGCTCCAGCTCGGCATCGCCGGGAGTGAGCGTGGTCACTGCTGCAGTGCCTCGATAAACCCCAGCACCTTCAGCGGCACAAAACGGTTGCGCGGGTAGTTGGCCCAGATGCCGTCGGTCATGGTGTAGGCGCCCAGCAGGCCGCGCAATGCGCCGTTGGCAAGATGCTGCTGCACGTAATAATCCGGCAGTTGCACCAGCCCCAGGCCGCTGAGGGCTGCGTTGACCAGCGCGGCACCACTATTGCAGCGCAGCTTGCCGGCCACGCTGATCTCGCGCATGCGGCCATCCGGCTCCTTGAAGCGCCAGACGTTGACGGTGCCCACCAGGCACTGGTGCTGTTTCAATTCTGCCAGCGTATGGGGCTCGCCAAAGCGGGCGAGGTAGCCAGGGGATGCGCACACGTAGTGGGTACGGGTGCCCAGCTGCTTTACCATCAACGATGATTCATCCATCGGCCCCAACCGGATGCCCAGATCGTAGCCTTCTGCCACCAGATCCACCTTGCGGTTATCCAGGTTGAGCTCGGCCGTGATTGCCGGGTGGTCTTGCAGATAACGGTGTAGTACCGGTGCGATCACGCTTTCGCCGTAGTGCACCGGCGCGGTGATGCGCAGGTGGCCATTGGGGCGGTCCAGCGCGTGGGCCAATGCCTGTTCGGCCTGGCGCAGGCCGTCGAGCAAGGGGCGACAGTGCTGGTAATAGAGCTGGCCGGCCTCGGTGACGCTCACCTTGCGTGTGGTCCGGTACAGCAACCGGGTGGCCAGCCGTTGTTCCAGCGCGGACACCTGCCGGCTGATCTGGGCAACAGATAGGCCCAGCCGCTGCGCAGCGCCGGTGAAGCTATGCGTTTCCACCACCGCCACGAACTCGCTCACGCCCAGCCAATCCATCACTATTACCCATCAGCAAAAATATCTTTCCATTTAGCCAGATTATCCGACCTTTGGTAACAAATAGAATGGGCCATCATCGCCCTGCCCTTTTAAGGATATCCCCATGCAACCCATCAAAACCCGCGCCGCCGTTGCCTGGGCCCCGAACCAGCCATTGTCGATCGAGGAAGTGGATCTGGCCCCGCCACAGAAGGGCGAGGTGCTGGTACGTATCATCGCCAGCGGCGTGTGCCATACCGATGCCTATACGCTATCGGGCAAGGATTCCGAGGGGGTGTTCCCGGCCATCCTGGGGCATGAAGGCGCCGGCATTGTCGAAGCGTTGGGTGAAGGCGTGACCAGCGTGGCAGTGGGTGATCATGTGATCCCGCTGTACACGCCCGAATGCGGCGAATGCAAGTTCTGCAAATCCGGCAAGACCAACCTGTGCCAGGCCATCCGCGCCACGCAGGGCAAGGGCCTGATGCCGGATGGCACCACGCGTTTTTCCAAGGACGGCAAGCCCATCTATCACTACATGGGCACATCAACGTTCTCCGAATACACGGTGCTGCCGGAAATCGCGCTGGCCAAGATCAACAAGGCCGCGCCGCTGGAAGAAGTGTGCTTGCTGGGCTGCGGCGTGACCACCGGCATGGGCGCGGTGATGAATACCGCCAAGGTGAAGGAAGGCGATACCGTGGCCATTTTCGGCCTGGGCGGCATCGGCCTGTCTGCAGTGATCGGCGCCAAGATGGCCAAGGCTGGCCGCATCATCGGCATCGACATCAATACCAGCAAGTTCGATCTGGCCCGCCAGCTGGGCGCCACCGACCTGATCAACCCGAATGATCATGACAAGCCCATCCAGGACGTAATCGTGGCCATGACCGATGGCGGGGTGGATTTCTCGTTCGAGTGCATCGGCAATGTGCACGTGATGCGCTCGGCGCTGGAATGCTGCCACAAGGGTTGGGGCGAATCGGTGATCATCGGCGTGGCCGGCGCAGGCGAGGAAATCAGTACCCGCCCCTTCCAGCTGGTAACCGGCCGTGTGTGGCGCGGCTCGGCCTTTGGTGGCGTGCGTGGCCGCTCCGAGCTGCCGGATTACGTGGAGCGCTACCTGCAGGGCGAATTCCGCCTGGATGACTTCATCACCCACACCATGGCGCTGGAAGACATCAATACCGCGTTTGATCTGATGCACGAGGGCAAATCCATCCGCTCCGTCATCCATTACGCAAAGTAAGCGCCATGGCCGACACCCTGGAACTGATTTCGAGCAACTGCACGTTTGGCGGCTGGCACAAGCGCTACCGCCACCAGTCTACCGCCACCGGCACCAGCATGACCTTTGCCATCTACCTGCCGCCGCAAGCAGCGCAGCGCAAGGTACCGGTGCTGTACTGGCTGTCTGGCCTGACCTGCACCGACGAGAACTTTGCCACCAAGGCCGGCGCACAGCGCGTGGCGGCCGAGCTGGGCATGGCACTGGTGCTGCCGGACACCAGCCCGCGCGGCGATAACGTGGCGGATGCAGAAGGCTACGATCTGGGCCAGGGTGCCGGCTTTTACGTGAACGCCACGCAAGCGCCATGGGCAGCGCACTACCGCATGTACGATTACGTGGTGGAAGAACTGCCGGCGCTGGTGGAAACGCACTTCCCGGTGAATGCGCAGCGCGCCATCAGCGGGCATTCGATGGGCGGGCATGGCGCGCTGATGGTGGCGCTGCGCAACCCGGGCCGCTACAGCTCTGCCTCTGCCTTCGCCCCCATCGTCAACCCCAGCCAGGTGCCGTGGGGCCAGAACGCTTTTGCCCACTACCTCGGGGACGACCGCAACAACTGGCTAAGCTACGACAGTTGCCACCTGCTGGCCGCCGCCAGCAGCGAAATCCCCATGCTGATCGACCAGGGCGAGCAGGACAACTTCCTGCCGCTGCAGCTGCAGCCGGACGCCTTTGCCAGCATCGCCCGGCAACGCGACTGGCCACTAACCCTGCGCCGCCAGCCGGGTTACGACCACAGCTATTACTTCATTGCCAGTTGTATCGAGGATCATTTGCGCTTTCATGCGGGGCATTGGTAAACCCGTCTTTGCATCATGTACAAGGCAGGCGATTCGGCCTGCCTTTTTCTTTGCAAAAGCGATCAGCCAAAACACGCTGCCACCGAGGCACCCACTATACGGCCTGTCATATAGCTGAGCTGAGCAGATACCGGCAACTGGCGATCTGTTCCGTTAAGCCAGTTGGTTATATTTTGGCGATTGGATACGAGCACTTCCCCAGCGGCTTTATCAGCGACCACCAAATCCGTAAAGCTTGGATGAGCTGGAAATGTGAGGCTCGGCAACAAAATGGTCGACCAACTGTTGGTCAGAGCGCCCATATGCTTGCTCACAGGATGCCCCCCATATTCCTCATGAAAGATCAAATTTCCGCCTGATTCGCTTTTCACTATTGAGTTATAGCTAGTTCTCGGAGCAGTTTGGAAAAAAACAGGCCTCGTTTCTAGAGACCAACTTCCCAACAAAAATAAATCAGTACTCAAAACGAACTGAGAACCTCCAACTCCCACCTTCCTGCAGCTTTACAGAATAAAAGGCACGACTCCAAATGCTTCCATACTCTCGAAACAGATCAGATAGCTTGTACAGGCTGGAAAAAATTTCTTCCGTTGGCCCCACAATCTCTCCATGCCCCTCTGGGCTTGATATGGAGATCGCCATTTTTTCCTGGCCGTTACTCTCTTCTCGCTCCACCACCATCTTAGCAGAATTCCATGTTTCTGGCGTTGCAGTGATTAATGCGTTGACCACTTCTTGATCAATGAGTGCTTGCCTGTCAACTAATGAATTCATCTATGAAACCCCTCCAAAACTGACAACTATTGATTCAACACGGACACAGCTCTAACAAGCTGTCCGTCTTGCGTTATGTAGTAGGTAGAGACAAAGGGCCTGTACTGCCCTACATTCCGAACAGGCTGTGCAATGTATCGAACAACAGATTGAGGGTTTTGCGCTGCAAGCTTACTGGCTTGCAGATCAAGACTCTTCTTCAAACCAAGATTTTATGAAGGCGCCTCCGAAATAAGATTATATTGATTGTTAACATACACGGGATTGTCGGCACCTCCCTCAGGAATCAAGTGCCTACGATGTTCGCCAAGTACTCGCCCACCTATTGGCTCCGGAAGAACGCCTTTGCCACGTCCAACATGTGGCCCAGTAATTAAGCCGTCAGCCCGAAGCGGCATCGCTGTCACTTCATCTAAAACGTAAACCGCCTCCCCATTCCCTGGCGAGACGATCCGGGCTTGAGTTCCTCTGACTAACGGAGCAATAAATGGTTTACCTATGCCAGTCTTGTTTGGAACAATAAGCACTCCATTACTGGAGTGCTTATTAATATTAATTACATAAGTCCACGACTCATCAACCAGTCTTTCACATAGAGCATCTCTGCTTTAATTTCCCGTGCATCGCCTCGGCCAAAAGCAACGATGTCATCGCTATCAGAAAAGTTTCTAAGCTGATCAATCAAGCGATTCCTCACCCACTCTGGCAATGCCCCCCAGACTTGTGCAGAAGATTCTTTCCCCATTAACCCAAGACAAAAAGATACGAGCTCACCATCGGTATACAGCCCCTCTTGATATTGACTCAAAATCTCCTCAAGCTCAGTCAGCGGTATTAGGTTACCCATTTCAGCCCCCATTCCTCATTATGTAAATCAACTTATCCGACACATCCCAAGCTTGCTCGTGCAAATTTCCAGCCCAGCCAGGTCCGATCAATTGATCGAGATGCTTCGCCCGCAATGCTCCGCTATTGGCCTCAAAAATGTCCCGGAGAGAGTTAAGTTCATACATTTCATGCGACAAGTGGGCAACGAGTGCCTCGTCACTATTTAGCAGCGCCGCATTCACACGGACAGGAATTTTCCCTGTACCGGGATGATAAAAATCATCCCATTCAATCCAATCGTTCGGCTTGTAGTGCTTGCTTTGCGAAAAATACTCTGCGTCAGCATCAACTCGCATCCACTTATTAATGAAGCCAATATTAATGTCTTCAGGAATATACACACCATGTGCACGTGCCAAATCTAAAGCCTCTGCTGGAGTTCGGAACAATCCATCCGCATTAATTGCGTATGGAGCCATGCGTGGATTGGCGGCAGTACCTGTTACCCGCAGTGTGTTTGGAACATATCCAGCCGCCCCCTCATCACCAAGCTCAGTCCGCTCAACCGCCCCGGAAAACGCCTCCATCTTATCCGATGCCGCCCCCTCCTGTGCTGCGGACGCCATCACCGCTACGGCAGGCGATCGCTCCGGTGTTGCCGTGCCGGGATCAAGCACATCACGCCGCATCAATACATATCCATGCGCCGCAGCCACCGGGGTATAGGTAGCGCTCAGTCCCCGGGTAGCGGCATAGAGCTGTGCACGCGCGAGTGCAGTGAACGGGGTATTGCTGGCGCTGAGCATGATCAGCGGCTTGCCAGCGTTGCCAGCGAGTTGCCGGGCACCCACAGTGGCAACGGATTTGCCGGCTGGCCGTGTATCGCTACGCTTTGCTGCGGGGTTTATAACAGCGGCGTACCGCTGTTCAGCGGCCTGCTGGCCGGCATTGAATGGCGCGATGCCGGGCTGGGCATGGCGCAATTACTGCCGGATACCAGCCTGTACAGCGATGGCGGGGCCGATGTGGAAGGCTAAGACCCGGGTCAGGATGCCGGCTTTCAGGTGAACGCCACAGGCCTGAGACGACAATGCCAACCGGGTGGAAGGGCATTGAAGAAGGCGTTGCACCGGGTCAATGCCCCGATTTGCGGACGAGGCGTATCTTGGTACGGGACAGCCACAGGCGTAACCCAAAAAATAGGGTTACAGATCAACAACCATTCTGCGCCGGTCAAAATAACCTGCCCTACAAGGCTGGATCGGCTAAGCCATGGAAGTCGGATATGCAAAATACCGCCACCTCCCGAATTTTCCTGATTCCGTTCATTATTTCGGAGATACCCCCCCGACCAACTCCGCATCAACTTCTTTTAGCAACCGCTCTAGTTGCCGAGGAATCGTCTCGTCAACGTATGTTTGCGCGATCTCGAAAGGATCAAGCATTAATTTGGCATTTTCCAATGCAGCAAACTGGCCAACCACATATCTTCCCAAGTAACGCGAGCCAGATATTTCATTCACATACCAACAGCCACTATATTTCTGCACGAAGTACTCGCCAATGAAATAGCCAATATGAGTCAGCAACCAAGCCCTGTCCTGATCATCAGCTACGGCCATACTCTGTAATGCGTCATCCAAACATAAGGAGAACTGGTCCGCATGTTTAAGTACTTCATGTGCCGGGTTGACACCCATTCTCCCAATAAAATCTACAAGCGCAGGTACGAGTGCACGGTAGAATTCATCGAAACCAGATTTTCTTTTCCTAACCAGCTCTGCTTCTTCTGGAGTCATTATCCATTCCTCAATGATGAATCACGTAGGTAATTTCTTTGTTCGACAGGTATTATCCAAGCGCTTGGGATGGTCCCGCATCCAAAAAAAATCCAACGTGGGTCATATCCAGAAACGTTTTTTTTCAGCCAGCTATCTTTGAAAATTTGCTGTTGTATTTGCGAAATCAAAGAAAAAATTGCTGCGTAGGTTTACCCTGCACTGTTGTCTATTGGGGATAAGTCTTCACTTCATTAGCCAAAACGCCGCCATTAGTAGTAGGCACTGGAGCACCAACAAACCGGCTACCAGCACCTGTAATGTTTTCTCCGCTGAATGTTCCAGCCGGCACGTCAAAATGCTGCGGCCCTGCCGATCCATACAATTCTTGAACGTACTGCTCTCCTGCCTGCCAGCGCTGAGGGAAAGGCATATTCCGAATCTGCGCCAACGTATTGGTGGTAGGTGTATAAGTCAACAATAGGGGCTGATCAGCCTGTGCTAATAGAGCATTGGGAACTGCACTGTTTGAAACATGCCCTGCCGCCCCTTCTTCACCATGCTCAGCCCGCTCAACCACCCCAGAAAACGCCTCCATCTTATCCGATGCCGCCCCTTCCTGTGCTGCAGTCCTCGGCAATGCAGCAAGATCTGATCGCTCCAGCATTGCCGCGCCAGGATCAAGCACATCACGCCGCATCAATACATATCCATGCGCTGCAGCCACCGGGGTATAGGTGGCGCTCAGTCCCCGGGTAGCGGCATAGAGCTGTGCACGCGCGAGTGCAGTGAACGGGGTATTGCTGGCGCTGAGCATGATCAGCGGCTTGCCGGCGTTGCCAGCGAGTTGCCCGGCGCCCGCAGTGGCAACGGATTTGCCGGCAGGCCTGGTATCGCTACGCTTTGCTGCGGGGTTTACCACAACGGCGTGCGGCTGTTCAGCGGCCTGCTGGCCGTGCTTGACTGGCGCGATGCCGGGCTGCGGCGCATTTTCTGGCAGCACGCGGTCTTGTTCAGCCTTCGCTGCGATGACAGCAGGGGCTCGCTGTTGTAATGCAAAGCCATCATCCAGCGACATTAAAGGGTGGCGCTCAATCAGCCCCTTTGCTTGGGCGTGGACATCCGCAACCCGCTCATCCCTGGAGGGCTTGTCTGCCTGGCTGAGAATCAGTGGTGCGCTGCTGGCTTGCTGCGCTATGTCTGGCGCCGCTGGGCCGCCTGCAGGCTGCTGCAACAAGGTTGTTTCATCAAGGTCCGGCATGGATGTGGCGCTTGGTGCCTGGCCTGGCCGGGCAATCCCGGCGGTTTCGGTATCGTGCTGTTGACTGGCTGCCAGCATGAGGGCAGCGTCGGTATTGTCAGCGATGGTTTGCTGTTGCCGGGCTTGCTGTTGTGCCAGCAGATTGCGTTGTGCGTCGATGCTGGCCGGGTCGGCGACAGTGCTTGCTGCGATAACGGATAGGCCATCCGTTACATCAGTGCCGTAGTGGTCCGATGCTTGAGAAAATGGGTGCGACCGCATGGTCTTTTTCTCATGGAGAATCCTGATGGCGAATCGAACCAATGATTTCTTCCCTCCGTTACAGCGCTGGAACGAAAGCGGACATGCTGAAATTTTCCCCAGTGATGTGGGTCAACGCCTGCAATCCATGCCGACTGTCCCTGCACCGGAAACACCTGCGGGTTTGGAGAATTACGCGACCAACAAAGCAGGCAGGCATGCACTCCGACAAGATTCAATGCCAGCCCCGGAGCGTTCCGCGATCATGCAAGGCCTGCATGACCGGTGGCAAACCTTGCTCAATCAGGCAGGAGACATGGACATCGGCGATTTTGGCAGTTGGGCGCGAGCACAGTTGGCCGAACGTACCAAAGCGCTGGCGAACATTGGTGAGCCACAATCTTATAATAGTGCGTCAAGTGGTTCCAGAACGATCTTCCCTGCCGAAAACTATGATCGCCTGCCTTCTGGGCATGACGCCCTATCCAATGCCACTACGGATAAAATAAAGCAGCTTGCGCCACATATCCGGAAATATGGCGAAGAGTATGGCATCCCGCCAATCGCAATTGCAGCTGCAATTGGTGATGAGTTCAATACACGTTCGAGCTTGACTTACCCTTTGCTCAAACAGTCCATCGATCACACGCAAGACCAGCTGCTTCCGTTCGATCGGCAACTGATATATGGGCGTGATTACGTCAACCAGGAGCTTGAAGATGGCTACCTTCAGTTGGTAAAATCAGATCCGGACAACACTAAAAGATCGCTCTGGCAGCGAACAAGCAACAGTGCTGCTGGCGACTTCGGTCCTGGTAACATCTCATTTCGGACGGCCAAGGACCTTTATCTGAAATATCCAGAAAAATTCCCGGCGGAAGCAACAAAACTGGATAATGTCGGTCTGCTGCAATATCTGGTTTCTGATCAAGGCACCGCACAAGTTGCAGCTTTGAACATGTATTCTGACATGCAAAAACTTTATCAAATGAATGTGGGTGCAGAACGCTGGAGCCCGGAACTGCGCAGTGCCTTGCTGGTAGACGCCTTCAAGAAAGGTGATAGTTTCCTGAAGAAAATTGTGAATGCGGTCGCAGAAAACCGCACGCCGGCTCCTGAATTTGGCAGACGCATTTTTGCAGAACGCAATATACTTGATGGGGCGTTAAGAAAATGAAGAAACAACGAAGCAAATTGATTGGCTTTTGCATCGCTGCCGGCATTCTGGCACTGGGGTCAATTTATTACTTTCATTACTGGTACATTCATACGCCATATGCATTCACAGAGGCCGGAATATGTTTTGAACGCTCCATTGTAGGCGGCTCTTCCGATTTTTTCAGCTACGATGCCGTTGACTGTCACAGCGGGGAGCAAATCGGCAACCTGGGTTCTGAATATGCTGAAGGTCTGGACCGCCTGCTGTTTCCGGCTGTAAGAATATCATATGACTATTCAAGCAAACTCGCCTTTCCTGATATCATCGTATCGCATATGTTGTACGAACAGGAAGACCCTATCGTGCTGCGATTTCATGATTCTGAAAGAAAATTTCATTACCGATAATCCGGCCTGAAACCGACCCTGTCTGGCCATATTTTTCCAAATGAGTCCGCATGCTCATTGGTTACCCGGATAAATAATCCAGCCAGTTCATCACCGTTGTCGGCACACTCATTTGGCTTCCCCATCAATGGGGCGAATAGCTTATGAAAACACTCAACTTGGGTAGTACCACATCGTGCCAGTGGTGGATAAACGCGCTGTCGGCAGTTAGCGGCAAGTCAGGCGAGTAACCGGTGGAAACACCATGCCATACAGCAGCGGCGTACCTTTATCTTCCCGCGTGGCCAGCGTGCATTTGAACGGCGATTGCCGGATGGCGATGGTGTCGTCCCCTGCCGCCTGCATGGCGATGTAGAAGGTTTCGTCCCAGATGCCGAAATCCAGTGGCGCCTTGCGCACGTCCTGCGGATCAGCCGGCTCCAGGACGAAGGTATAGCTGAGCTTGCCCTTCTCCAGCCGGGCAGCGAAGCCGCTAGCCGGCTTGAACTTGAGCGGGCCGCGTGGGCCGCGCACCACGTTGAAGTAACCATACCTGGCAAGATTATCGAACGCGATGACTTTCAGGCGGGCCTGCTCCTTGCTGCTGAGCGGCTTTTTGATATCCGCCTTGGGGCGCAGATCACCCAGCAGCATGCTGCTGAATGCCTCATCGAAGGTCCATGCCTCGTGCAGCTTGAAATTGCCGTCCGCGCCGATTACCACATCGGTCTGGTAGACGGCCCATACATGCGGGTGCGCCCGCGCCAGTGGTGCAGTCAGCAGCGTGAACAACAGGATGGGCAAGCTGTTGTGCATGATCCGGGCCAGCATGGTTTACGCCGCAACCGGGGTAATGGTACCGCTAAGCAGCAGCACCGCTTGCAGCAAACCGAACAGCATGATCAACAGCGCGCCGGCAAAGGCAATGCCGCGCTGCACGCGTTTGCCGCGGCCGCCACGCAGCAAGGTACGCTGCATGCCAAGCATGCCCAGGCTGATAGCCGATACGGTAAGTGCAACGCCCGCCCCCATTGCCAGCGTGGCAATGATGCCGATGCCGTAGTTGCCGTTGGCAAGGCAGAACAGCAGCACGATGATGGCACCGGCACAGGGGCGCAGGCCGACACTGGCGCCAGCCCAGAACAGGGTACTGCCGGTGGCACCGGCTATGCTGGCCGGCGCGGCAACGGCTTGCGGCAGCGCATAGCGCACCGATGATGGGTTGGGCCTGTTGGACGTATTGAACGTGTTGGCAGGTAACCTGGCGCCGGGTTTGCGGCGCAACGGCGGCACCAGCGCATGAGCAGGCCGGGTGCCAGCGCGATGGTCATGGCCGCAGCTATCCAGCCCCTTGCCCAATCGCCGCAGGATCACTGCGCCGTAGAGCGCGATTGCCAGATAGCTGACCGCTTCCAGTGTGCCTGCATGGCCCAGCAGATCATGCGCGCTGATTTTCAGCACCCCGGCCAGCACGCTGACCAGCGCGATGGCGGACAGTGCCTGCACCAGCGCCGCCCAGCCACTCATCATCAGGCCGTGGCTGATGCGGGCGCGCTGGGTAAGGAAATAGCTGCCGATCACCACCTTGCCATGGCCCGGCCCCAATGCATGCAGCACGCCATAGGCAAAAGACAGCAACACGATCAAGCCGCTGCCGCCCCAGCCCGCATCAGGCTGCCGGGCCAGTGCATGGCGGATTTCCCGGTTGAGTGCCGACTGCCAGCGGATGGTGGCAGCCAGCGCGCTGCGCAGTGGCTCGGGTATTGATACTGCGGAAGGGGGTTCAACGGGGTGTGCGGCGCCTGGCGCCTGTTGCTGCCCGGTGGCGCTGGCGGTAACGGCAGCAGGTGACGGGCCGTCCTCGCGGCCGAAGTAGTCTGCCGCACCGGCAGTGGCAATGCATGCCAGGCACAGCAGCAGGCCACAGATGCCACGCAGGGGGTGGCTGGAAATGAACTGCATCACGGTCACTGGCTCACTCGGGCGGATTGTGGCTGGCTCTGGCAAGGCGGATCGGCCCGCTGCTGCCGGGCGCAACTGCACGCAGGGCGGGCAGCAACATGGGATTGGCAGATACCGCGGCGACGACGATTGCCGCACCGGCATTCTGTGGGTTGATGGCCGTTACGGCAAATCTGGTCGGCTGGTGCACATGGCAACGGGAGAGATCAGGAACGCCGCGATGCCCCGGCGGCACCAGCACTCCACCACCGCAAATTCGACGCCTGCCGGGGGCTGGTTTAAGCTTTGCGCTTCAACGCGTACGAGCAGCCACCATGCCCCCGGAAACCCCGACAGAGATAACGCCAGACATCAGCGCACGGCTGGCGCAGGCCGAGGAGATCTGCCGTGCCAATGGCAGCCGGCTCACACAGATACGCCGCCAGGTGCTCACCTTGCTGTTGCAGCACAAGCACAGCGTGAAGGCCTACCAGTTGCTGGATGAAATGAAGGCCGTGCATGCCAATGCCACGCCCCCTACCGTATACCGTGCGCTGGAGTTCCTGCAGAACGAGGGCCTGGTGCACAAGCTGGATGTATCCAACGCCTTCGTGGCCTGCAGCGCGCATGGCGACGAGCACGGCCATGTGCATCATGGCTTGCTGCTGGTATGCCCGCGCTGCAATGCAGTGGATGAAGTGAACGACCCGAAAATGAGCCACACGCTGGCCGATTGGGTGCACAAGGCCGGTTATGAGCTGGATGGCGCCGGGATAGAGATCAAGGCGGTTTGCCCGGAGTGCCAGCGGCTTTAACAGCCGCTTCAGCCACTCATGCCCGTTGCTGGCTGCTGACGGTGTAGTGCCTTGTTAGTCCAACGTCTTGCCTGCATTCACGCGCCTGGCTGATCACGCAGCAACGGGTTTGCCTGCTGCTTCCAAACCGTTGCCTCAATGATCGGGGTCCGGCAAGCGTGATCAAAAACCAATCAAACGGGGCGTGCAGCCGTGAGCCCGGATGATCACACCGGCGGCATATGGCTGCCTGTAGGACCACCCCCGCTCTTTCGCACCGCAAACCGGCAGCATCAGCCGCCCGCATCCGTACCACCCTGCTGTGCACGGACTTCCGCCCGCGAACGGACATCCTTGTCGTGCTCCATTTTCAGGAAGCGCAGGTTGGCCACGCCCCACAGCGTCCAGCCCATGAAGATCACGAAGCAGGCGATCACCATCGGCACCTGTCCGGCGCTGTATAGCGCGTAGTAGCTGTACAGGCTGGCCACCAGCGCCAGGATATTGGTGACCCTGGCTTTGTGGGGTTCCACATCGGCAAATTTCTGGATGGTGATGATGGCCGCCATCGACATCACATAGGGCACGATATTGGTGACCACGGCCACGTTGACCAGCGTATTGAATTGCTCGGCCAGCTCCGGGCTGATGGTGGACAGCGCCAGCAGCGTTTGCAACGCCAGCAGGATCAGCATGCTGGCAATCGGTACGCCTGCGGATGTGGTCTTGCGGAACACATTGCTGAAGTAGCCGGCATCCGCCGAACTTTTGAACACTTGCGCCACGGTGAACTGCCAGCCCAGCAGGGAGCCGATGCAGGCAAACACCATCAGGCCGGTAACGATATTGCCCACCAGCGGGTTGAACATGCGGGCAAAGGTCAGGCCGAAGGGCGCGGTGGAGGCAGCCAGCTCGGCATTGGGCACGATGCCGGCAATCACGTTGGTGGAAATGATGTAAATCACCGCCGCGCCAATGGTCCCGCCCAGCACGGCAATGGGTACATTGCGCTCGGGATTCTCCACCGCATCCGAGTTGGCGCACGCCGATTCCAGCCCGAGGAATGCCCACAGCGTGATCGAGATCGACCCGCCCATGGCCTCGAAGATGGGGGTGTTGTGCGGGTTCCACGCCGCCAGCCAGGTTGAACCGCTGAACCAGAACCAGCCTATGGTGGCAACAGCCAGCACCGGCCCGATCACGCCCCAGATGGAAACGCTGCCGATGCGGCCGGTAATGCGCGCGCCGCCGAAGTTGGCGATGGTGGTCAGCCACAGCAAGCCGATGGTTGCCAGCCCCACGCCCAGCGGGCTGAGTTTGGCGCCGAACAATTCGGTGGCATACCCCACCGCGGTGATGCTGATGGCCACATTGGCAATCACCAGTGACAGGCCATAGGTGTAGTTGGCCATGTAGTTGCCACCCCGGCCAAACGCGTATTCCGCATACCCGCCCATGCCGCCGGCCTTGCGGCTGAACAGTGCGCATTGCGCAAACACATACGCCAGCGCCAGCGAACCACCGGCGGTGATCAGCCACGAAGTGATGGAGATGGTCCCCACCTGCGCCAGCTTGGCCGGCAGCAGGATGATGCCGGAGCCGATCATGTTCACCGCCGTGAGGATGGTGAGCTGGGTAACCGTCATTTTCCTGGACATGGCGCTTCCAATCAGGGAGTGGGCTTGCCCGGTGGCGAGCTACCGTAGTAGTAGCCCTGCATACCCGCCAATGCAAATGAAATTGCAAATGGATAACCTATATTAAGCATGGAGCAACACCCCCGTCAGCAGCCAAGGAACGATGTCATGCCCAGAACGAAACAGAAAGCGCACGCAGAAGCCCCCGCCAGCCCGGAAAAACTCAGCACCAAGGCATATGCCAGGGAACTTGAGCAGTTGCATGTGGAGCTGGTGAAACTGCAGCAGTGGGTGCAGCAGCAAGGGCTCAAGGTATGCATCGTGTTTGAAGGGCGTGACGGGGCCGGCAAAGGCGGGGCCATCAAGGCGATTACCGAGCGGGTGAGCCCGCGCGTGTTCCGGGTGGTGGCACTACCCGCCCCCACCGAGCGGGAAAAAAGCCAGATGTATATACAGCGCTATCTGCCCTACCTGCCTGCCGCTGGCGAAGTGGTGATTTTTGATCGCAGCTGGTACAACCGCGCCGGCGTGGAACGGGTGATGGGCTTTTGCACCGAGCAGCAGGTGAATGATTTCCTGCGGGGCGTGCCGCTGGTTGAACAGGCCATCGTGCACTCTGGCGTGATCCTGCTGAAGTACTGGCTGGAGGTGAGCGAGGAAGAACAAACCCGCCGCCTGCAGGCACGCATCAGCGATGGCCGCAAAACCTGGAAGCTCACCGATATGGATCTCAAGTCGTACAGCCGCTGGTATGACTACTCGCACGCGCGCGACGAGATGTTCAAGGCCACGGATACCGATATCGCCCCGTGGCGCGTGGTCAACTCCAACGACAAGCGCAGAACCCGCCTCAACATCATCAGTGATGTGCTGGCGAGCATTCCCTACAAGGCGCTGCCACGCCCGAAGATCACCCTGCCCAAGCGACAGAAACCGGGGGATTACCGTGAAGTGAACTATCCGTTCAAATTCATTCCGGAAAAGTTCTGAGCGGCCGGCATGCCGGCTTTTGCCAACCCGCAGCAATTGCAACCTGATCGAGGTAGCCCGTGGCGCAGCCTGACCCTGTTCAAGAACGGCACGACGGGCCCCCGCATCAGGGCCTTGCACGGCTGATACCCGAATGGCTGCGCAGCTACCGGGCAGACTGGCTGAAGCCGGATCTGATCGCCGGGCTGACCGCTGCGGCAGTGGTCATCCCCAAGGCGCTGGCGTATGCAACGGTAGCCGGGCTACCGGTGCAGGCCGGCCTTTATACCTGCTTCATTCCCATGCTGATCTACGCGCTGCTGGGCACATCGCGCGCGCTGAGCATGAGCACCACCACCACGCTGGCCATTCTGGCGGGCGCGGCCTTCAGTCAGCTGAGCCTGCCTGGCGATGCGGCCACGCTGGCCGCGGCATCGGCCACGCTGGCATTCCTGGTGGGCGTGATCCTGCTGCTGGCCAGCGTGCTGCGGCTGGGATTTGTAGCCAACTTCATTTCAGAACCGGTGCTGATCGGCTTCAAGGCGGGTATCGGCATCGTGATCGTGCTGGATCAGTTGCCCAAGTTGCTGGGCATCCATATCGACAAGGGATCGTTCCTGCACAACATCGTGGCCACGGTTGCCGGCATCCCCGATGCGTCGCTGCCCACCGTTGCAGTAGCCATCAGCGTGATGGCGGTTTTGCTGTTGATGAAGCGCCATACCCCGCGCTTGCCGGCACCACTGATAGCGGTAGCACTCAGCATCGTCGCTGTCGGCCTGCTGCAGCTGGAAGGCCGTGGTGTGAGTATCGTCGGTGCTGTGCCCACCGGCTTGCCGGCGATTTCGCTGCCGGATTGGCATTTGCTTGCCACGCTGTGGCCGGCAGCCATGGGCATCGCGCTGATGAGTTTCACCGAAACCATTGCCGCAGGGCGCGCGTTTGCGCGCAGCGATGAACCCGCCACGCAGGCCAACCGGGAGCTGGCTTCCACCGGCCTTGCCAATATCGGCGGGGCTTTTTTTGGTGCCATGCCCGCCGGCGGCGGAACCACGCAAACGGCGGTCAACCGGCTGGCCGGTGCCCGCACGCAGCTGGCAGGGCTGGTTACGTCGCTACTGGCGTTGCTGACGATCTTGCTGATTGCCCCCTTCATCGGGCAGATGCCCAATGCCACGCTGGCAGCGGTGGTCATCGTTTATTCAGTGGGCCTGATCAAGCCGGCGGAGTTCAGAAGCATCCTCAAGATCCGGCGTACCGAATTCATCTGGGCACTGGTATCGCTGGCTGGCGTGATGCTGCTGGGCACGCTGCAGGGCATCGTGGTTGCCGTGATCGTGTCGCTGCTGGCGCTGGCGTACCAGGTATCCGATCCACCCGTGCACGTACTGGCACGCAAGCGCGGTACCAATGTATTCCGGCCCCTGTCGGCGGAAAATGGGGATGATGAGCAGTTCGGCGGCTTGTTGTTGCTGCGGCTGGAGGGGCGGCTGTTCTTTGCCAATGCCGAACGGGTCGGCCAGAAAATCCATCCACTGATCAAAGCGGCCAGTCCCGGCGTCGTGGCCATAGATCTGAGTGGGGTATTCGATCTGGAATACACGGCGCTGAAGATGCTGATCGAAGCGGAAAAGCGCCTGCGCGAGCAGGGCATCACGCTGTTGCTGATCGGGCTAAGCCCCGGTGTGCTGGCCGTGGTACTGCAGTCCCCTTTAGGGGAAACACTGGGGCACGAACGCATGATGTTCAATCTGGAACAGGTGGTTGCGTATCATGAACCCCTCGCGCGCTCCGGATGAGCGATCATGCCATATCGCAACTAGCCGCATGCCAGGGTTCCCGAAGGAAGCGATACGACTGGTGCGTTGATGCTTGCAGCGACCAAGGATGCCTGGTGAAAAAATGACATTGCATCGCAGGGATATTCCACTGCTTGTTTACGGCGTGGTGGTGCTTGCTCTCATGACCTGCCGGAATGAAGTATTCGATTACGAAACGCCGGGTCGCAGTGTTTCGTATTGGCATGCAGCGGCCGCCAGCCTGCCTTATGTGCTGATCGATCTGCTGTTGCTGCTTGCCACCTTGCGGCCAAGAACCTATGTGCTGGCCTGCGATCGCGCGCTGCTGGCACTGCTGCTGTTTTCCCCTTATGCATTGATCAATCTGCTCACCGTCGTACATGCATCGGGCTGGCATATGATGCATGCACTGGTTTTGCTGGGCTTGCTGGTTTACCTGGCGCTGCTGTTGCTGAATTCGCTGCTCGCCCGTCTAGCCCTGAAAGCCGACAAAAAAGAGTAATGAGTGTACTTGCGCTTACACAAGCAACCCACAGCGGCGCATTTTCGTACATGTTCAGCATGGACGCTTACACCTGTTGGGCGTATCTTCCGCGCATCTTCATCAGATGGAGTTCCTCCGTGGACAGTAGTCCCAGTAGCCGATCTTGCATCGGCAGCTAACGGCAAGGACACCGCAGATCACTTCTGCCGCTGCCCTTGCCACCCCAGGCGGGTAGTCGGCTTGGGTTGAACCATCCGGTTCGGCCCCTTCCCTCTTACCACATCATTGTCCGTTGTCATCCGTTGCCCGGCGCAGCGGCTTTGCGCTTGCCTGCCGGCTGCGTGGGGCTTGCCGTTTCCGCCTGGATGACTGCACTACCGATCCGGTGGCCAGGCGCCCCGGAGCCGGGCTGCCCGCGTGCGCCCGGCGGGGAGGAAGTATGCGTTTTGAAGTGTTCAAGAAAGGTCTGCTGACCTTCATGCAAAAGGGCCTGAGCGCCCGGCAGTTCCGCCGTCTGGCACTGCTCGATCTGCTGCGCGGCGAAGCCGTGGGCAAGGAAATGCCGCAACAGCTGGCCGAGCGCATGGTGGCGTTGGCGCAACTGGCGCCTGATGCAGCATTGCAGCAACTGGCCGCGCACCAGGATGGCCTGAGCGAGCGCGAAGCCGAAATCAAGCGTGAAGCGGTCGGCCTGAACGAGGTAGCGCACGAAAAGCCCATGCCATGGTGGGTGCACCTGTGGCTGTGCTACCGCAATCCGTTCAACGTGCTGCTGACGGTGCTGGCAATCGTGTCTTACCTGACCGAGGACATGAAGGCCGCCATCGTGATCGGCGCCATGGTGGTGATCTCCACGCTGCTACGCTTCGTGCAGGAAAAGCGCAGCAACACCGCCGCAGACAAGCTCAAGGAAATGGTCAGCAACACCGCCACGGTGCTGCGGCGTGACCCGGCACGCAACGCTGCCCCGGAAGCGGAAAAGTACTTCGGCGTGCATCTGCACCCGCATGAATCACACCGCGCGGAACTGGCCATCAAGCTGCTGGTGCCGGGCGATATCGTGGTGCTGTCTGCCGGGGACATGATCCCGGCCGATGTGCGCGTGCTGACCGCCAAGGACCTGTTCGTGAGCCAGGCTGCCCTGACCGGCGAGGCGCTGCCGGTAGAGAAGTTTGTCGCGCAGCGCGATGCCGGCATCCAAAACCCGCTGGAGCAGGACAACCTGTGCTTCATGGGCACCAATGTGGTGAGTGGTACGGCCACGGCACTGGTGATCGGCACCGGCAACCAGACTTACTTTGGCGCGCTGGCCGAACGTGTAACCGCACAGGACCGTACGCCCACGCAGTTCCAGGCCGGGGTGAACAAGGTGAGCTGGATCCTGATCCGCTTCATGTTCGTGATGGCGCCGCTGGTGCTGTTCATCAACGGCTTTACCAAGGGCGACTGGGTAGAGGCGGCGCTGTTTGCGCTATCCATTGCCGTGGGGCTGACGCCGGAAATGCTGCCGATGATCGTCACCTCCACGCTGGCCAAGGGCGCGGTGATCCTCAGCCGCAAGAAGGTAATCGTGAAGCGGCTGGATGCGATCCAGAACTTCGGCGCCATGGACATCCTGTGCACCGACAAGACCGGCACGCTGACGCAGGACAAGATCGTGCTGGAGCGCCACACCGATGTGTTCGGCGAGATGGCGGACGACGTGCTGGAAATGGCCTACCTGAACAGCTATTACCAGACCGGCCTGAAAAACCTGCTGGATGTGGCGGTGCTGGAGCACGCGGAAATCCACAAAGAGCTGAACGTGGCCAGCAATTACCGCAAGGTGGACGAGATTCCGTTCGATTTCGTGCGGCGGCGCATGTCGGTGGTGGTGAGCGAGCATGAAGACCGCCACCTGCTGATCTGCAAGGGCGCACTGGAAGAAATCCTGTCTGCGTGCAGCCAGGTTGCGCATGGCGATGCCGTTGAAGCATTGACCGACGAATTGCTGGCGCGCATCCGCAAGGTGACGACGGCGCTCAATCAGGAAGGCCTGCGCGTGGTGGCAGTGGCCACGCGACAACTGCCGCCGGAGCGGGATACCTATAGCGTGGCCGATGAAAGTGCGTTGACCCTGGTGGGTTACATCGCTTTCCTCGACCCGCCCAAGGAGACCACCGCGCCGGCGCTGCGCGCGTTGAAGGCCAATGGTGTGGAAGTGAAGGTGCTGACCGGCGACAACGAGCTGGTGACGCTCAAGGTCTGCAAGGAAGTGGGCCTGACCGTGAAGGGGGTATTGCTCGGTAGCCAGGTGGATACGCTCGATGACGGCGCGCTGGCCCACGTTGCGGAAAACACCACGGTGTTTGCCAAGCTGTCCCCTACGCAAAAAGAGCGGCTGGTGCGGGTATTGCGTGCCCATGGCCACGTGGTGGGCTTCATGGGTGACGGCATCAATGATGCGCCGGCGTTGCGCGCGGCGGACATCGGTATCTCGGTGGATTCCGCAGTGGATATCGCCAAGGAAGCGGCGGATATCATCCTGCTGGAAAAAAGCCTGATGGTGCTGGAAGCGGGCGTGATCGAAGGCCGCAAGACCTTTGCCAACATGCTCAAGTACATCAAGATGACGGCCAGCTCCAACTTCGGCAATGTGTTTTCGGTGCTGGTGGCAAGTGCCTTCATCCCCTTCCTGCCGATGTTGCCGCTGCATCTGCTGGTGCAGAACCTGCTGTACGATATCTCGCAAATTGCCATTCCGTTCGATAACGTGGACGAGGCATCGCTGACGCAACCGCAGCAGTGGAACCCGGACGAACTGAGCCGCTTCATGGTGTTTTTCGGGCCGATCAGCTCGGTATTCGATATCAGTACCTTTGCGCTGATGTGGTTTGTATTCGGCGCCGATAGTGCCGGGCACCAGACGCTGTTCCAGTCCGGCTGGTTCGTGGAGGGGCTGCTGTCGCAAACGCTGATCGTGCACATGATCCGCACCCGCAAGGTGCCCTTCATCCAGAGCCGTGCTGCATGGCCGTTGCTGGCGATGACGGGCTTGATCGTTGCCATCGGCATCTTCCTGCCCATGGGCCCGCTGGCGCATTACTTCAAGCTGCAGGCGCTGCCGCTGAGCTACTTTCCATGGCTGGTGGGCATCCTGCTGGCGTATGTAGCGGCCACGCAGGCGATGAAGCATTTCTATGCCAAGCGGTATGGGTGGCAGTGAGGCGTTAGGGAGAGGGACAAGTGGGTTACTCTTGCGGGAAATGAGCGGCCTTTGCTGAATCAGGCAAACGACAACGTGCCATCGTGAAGACATATCGCAGACGGATACAGGAAGGAGCAGTTATGCTCCCTTTTGTTATCCGCCCCGCCGCTCACCATGTGCGTCAACTACCGCTCACTGCCCGCCCCCACCCTGCAAAAGTACTTCCTGCTGAATCCGCCTGCCGGTGATTGGCCGACCGAAGTGTGGCAGGACTATCAGGCGCCCATCATCATCCAGGGTGACGATGGCAATCCGCAAGCGCTCTTGGCCAGCTATGGCATGGTGCCGCGCAGCAGGATCCCTGCAAACATGAAGAAGTTCTCCACCATGAACGCGCGGGCAGAAACGCTGGCACAACGGCGCAGCTACCGGACCGCCTGGCAAAAAGGTTACCGCTGCCTGGTACCGATGCAGGTGTTTTACGAGCCTTGCTATGAATCCGGCCGGGCGGAACGCTACCAGATCGGCATGGCCGACGGCAGCCCGTTTGCCGTAGCCGGCATCTGGCGGCCCTGGAAGGAAGCGCACGGGGGGTATAGTTTCTCGTTCAGCCAGATCACCGTAAATGCCGATGCGCACCCGGTGATGCAGCGCATGCATAAACCCGGCGATGAAAAACGCAGCCTGGTGATGGTACCGGAGGCTGGCTACGCACAATGGCTGACGGCGGAAAACAGCGATATCGCCAGGCAGCTGCTGGTGTTACCGGATGGCGCCAGCCTGATGGCTGCAGCGCTGCCAATGCCAATAGATGGCAGCGGGCCTGTCAACGCAGAACTGGCATTCTGATTCCGCTCTCCAAGATATAACCAACTCCAGTACATTCTGGATAAACCCATGCTGACAAGGGGTTGACGAACCAGATCGGATAGCGGCATGATCAAGCCCATGAACCTGCGTGCCCGCAACACCACCACGATCACCACCGCAACCGCTTATGGCGGGTGGCGGGCTGGTTCGTGAACGCAAGTCACTGAATCCCCAAGGCCCCGCCAGAAATGGACGGGGCCTTTTCTCTGCGCCGTCTTGCCTGGCACATAAACAAGGAGCAATGCCATGCAGCACCAGAACCCGAGGCGCGCAGCGCTGTTGGTTGTCGATATGCAGGTGGGCCTGTTTCATGGCCCGGAACAGCCACACGCACGTGAACGCGTGCTGGCCGCCGTGCAGAAACTGATCCAGCAAGCCCGCACTGCTGAAGCACCGATTTTTGCCGCGCGCCATACCGGGCCAGCAGGCTCCCCCATCGAGGCCGGTAGTCCCCTGTGGCAGTTGCTGCCGGAGCTGGATATCGATGCGGTAATCGATACCGTTTTCGACAAGACACGGCCCAGTTGTTTTCTGAATACTCCGCTTGCAGCGAAGTTGGCTGACGCAGGCGTGCGCGACCTGGTGATCTGCGGCATGAAGACGCAATACTGCATCGATGCCACCTGCCGCATTGCTGCGGAATTGGGATTCCAGCCGGTGCTGGTGGCAGACGCACATACCACCATGGATACGGCTGCGCTTTCTGCCAGTGCGATCATCGCGCATCACAACGCAACCCTGCAGGGCCCGTTTGCCCGCGTGATCAATACCGCGGACGTGCAATTTTGAGCGCCGCGGGCATCCGGCAAGCTGCCATGATGCCCGCAGACCTCAGCACCTGATCGGCATGGATGAACATGCCGGCTTGCCGCAACCGCAACCCGGTCTGATCAAAGCAGCAACGGCCCAAAGAGACACCGGATGAGCCATGTTTTGCTTGGGGCTCTGCTGTTGAGCACATTGATGCTGCATTTGGCCAGCAACCCGCTGCCGCATTATCAGCACAGGCCATGCGCTGGCCGGGCTTGGCGCAGCACATTCCCCAGGCCAGCAAAACGGATATCCACCGCTTCTGCAATTGTTTGTCGATGCGATTGCGCTGCCACGCCTGCCAGCGCTGCGCTTCCGCCCTGCCGACACACCGATGGCCATCTAGCGGGAACTGTATCCGTCAAACTGGATGCCGGATGCGCTGGAACTGGAAACGCTGGCATTGGCGTACCGCGAACGGTATGGCATCGACCTCATCCTCCTGTGGCATGACGACATGATGCTAGGTGACTTGTTTGCGATTGCGCATCCGGTAGCAGCATTGCCATTGCGACGGAGCAGCTTGGCCAACGCAATAGAAATTTACCGTTATAAAACCGTTATCGCTTTGGCCTTTGTCTTTTATGCCCCAAAACCACAGCTCGGTGGTAAGGCTGCCTTGGCAGGCGTGCGGAATCGGGCGATTCATCTATCAGCCCCCTCACCCCGCCCCGATCTCCTTCGGAGCCAGCGCCAGCTCGCGCAGCACATCGCCCGGCCCGGTGCCGAAGTGACGGCTGAAGCGGCGACTGAAGCTGGCGATTTCCTCATAGCCCACCGCCTCTGCCACTGCGCCCACGTTGCCGAAGCCGGCCAGTAGCAACTCGCGGGCGCGGGCCATGCGCTGGTTGATGATCATCTGCTGCGGGGCCACGCCCAGGTAGCGCAGGCACTGGCGCTGGAACTGCGCACGGCTGAGGTGTTGGCGGGCGGCCAGGTCTTCCACGCGCCAGGGCTGCGCGGGGTCGCGCTTTACTGCATCGAACAGCGCCTGTAATGAACGGGTGATTTCATCACCCGCCTCGGTGCTGGCCAGCATGCGCTTGAGCAAGTCCACCGCCAGCAGCATGGCAGCACCGGTGAATGCTTCGTGCTCCTGCTGCGCCTCCAGGCAGGTGAGCGCGGTGGCGTGGAAGAGATTCTCTGCAGCAATCACCGGCCGCATGCTGATCTGGTTGCCCTGCAGGAAGGCCCAGCTGCGCGAATCGTTCAGCAAGAACCACGCGGTGCGCCAGTAGCCGCCGTTATCGCAAAAGCCGCTGTGCCCGTATGCAGGCAGGATGGCCATCTGCCCGGGGCCCAGCAGGCGGCGCTGCGCACCGTCGATCACCAGCCCCTCGCCTTCCACGCTCAGCAGCACGATATGGAATGGCGCGCCGATGCGTTCCACATGCAGCGGGCCGTGCACGTAGGACACCCCTGCCAGCAGCACATCGTGGTCAGCCAGCGCACGCAGGTGCGGGTGGTGAAAGATGCGCGCCCCCACGCTGTGCTGCACATTGCGGGGGTCGATATCGAACAGTTCCTGGTAAATGGTGGACATGGTGCGCAACTTGAACAAACGTGATCGTCATATTCAGACATTCCTCCTTGCTAATCAATCGCTTAATTTTTGGCTACGCCGCACACCGAGGCGGCGAACAAACAATACCCAGGAGAGTCATTGCATGCATAGCCCACGATTCAACCCCTTGCTTCCCTTCGCCATGGCCGGCGCGCTGCTCTGTAGCGCGGCCCAGGCGGCACCACTGATCATTTCCTACCTGCCCACCTGGCAATCGGATCAGGATCAGCAGCGGGCGGTAGAGGTACTGCCCAAGCTGGATTACGGCATCTTGTCGTTTCTGGAGGTAAAGCCGGATGGCACGGCCTTCGTGAGCGATGCAGCAGCGCCATCGGCGCTGTTCTGGCATCAGGCCTTCACCGAGGCCCGCAAGAAGAACCCGGCGCTGAAGTGCCAGTGGGTGATTGCCGGCTGGGAGGGTTCGCGCAATATCGCCAAGGTGGCGCAAAGCGAGGCAGCGCGCACGCGGCTGGCCATCACCGCCACCGCCATCATGCGTGCCTATCAGTGCCAGGGGCTGGATCTGGACTGGGAGCATCCGGTAACCGGCGGCAACTATGCCGATGATGCATCGCCGGCAGACAAGGACAACTACATCCTGCTGCTGCAGGCACTGCGCGCCGAGCTGGCCCGCCAGGGCAAGAACGACAACCAGAAATACGTGCTGACCGCCGCACTGCCGGTGACCAACGGCGGCTGGTCGCTGTCCGGTTATGACATCCCGCGGGCCGTGAAAGAGCTCGATTGGGTGAACATGATGCTGTACGACTTCTACGGCGCCTGGAGCGCACGCGCCGGCCTGCTGGCCCCGCTGTACGGGCTGGCGGCCGATCCGGACGGCAAGGTGCTGTCCATCGACCTGGGCATCAAGTACATGCTGGACAAGGGCGCCCGCAAGGACCAACTGGTATTCGGGCTGCCGTTCTACTTCCGCGCGCAGGGCAATGTGGAGCCCGGCCCAGCGGGCGATGGCCTCAATCAGCCTTCCAAGGGACCGGGCCTGAAGCAGTACAAGGAGCCGGGCGCCGGCCAGTACTACCTGGTGAAGCAGGACCTGATCGGCAAGCCGGGCTGGCAGCAATTCCGCAGCAAGGAAGCCGGTGGCGCGCCGTATCTGTACAACGCCGGCACGCGCGAGTTTGTCAGCTACGACGATCCGCAATCGCTCAAGACCAAGCTCGACTACGTGAAAGCCAATGGTCTGGCCGGCGTGATGATCTGGGAGCTGACGCAGGATGATGCGCAGCACAGCCTGTTCAACACGCTGACGCAATCGCTGCGCTAAACC
The DNA here is from genome assembly GCF_009848685.1 of Andreprevotia sp. IGB-42. Taxonomy (GTDB): domain Bacteria; phylum Pseudomonadota; class Gammaproteobacteria; order Burkholderiales; family Chitinibacteraceae; genus Andreprevotia. Next base: position 175,475 of record NZ_WXTX01000005.1, on the reverse strand, counting down.
GTCAAACGATCCCCAGGCAATCCTTGAGCCCCGCATGGCGCGGGGCACTTTCACCCTTGCTGGTGGCGCGGCCCACAGCCAGCCGCCCAGCTTGCAGATAAAGGAATTGAACATGCGTACGTTGCAAAAGATCGGTGTACTTTCCATCATCCCGCTTTACCTGCTGCTCCACAGCGCAGCGTGGGCCGCAGACCCGACCCCCACTCCGGCACCCAAGGTACTGCGCTGGTCCGGCTTCGACTGGCAGGTGCGCGCCGGTGGCGGCGGCCCCGGCCCCAACAACTGGGATGAGCGCAACGCCTGGGTGGATGAACAGGGCCGCCTGCACCTGAAAATAGCCAACCGCGATGGCGTGTGGTCATCTACCGAAATCCAGCTGGGCGTGAGCATGGACCGGCTGGGCTTCGGTACCTTCCAGACGCATATGGTGGGCCGGCCAGACCAGTTAGACCCGAACGTGGTGTTCGGCTTTTATACCTACCCGCCGCGCGATGTGGGTGGCGATGCCACCAATGAAATCGATATCGAGTTCTCCAAATGGGGCAATGCGTTCGCCCCCATCGGCAACTACACGGTCTGGCCGGCAGTGAATGGCGCGGTGCGCAGCTGGCATGGTTTCGATCTGGTGCTGGATAGCGATCTGTCCACCCACCGCTTTACCTGGCAATCGGACAAGGTGAGCTTCCAGACCCTGAACGGCCACCGCGCACTGAACGACAGCACCGGTGAAACCGCCAGTTGGGTGTTCGATCCACGCTTCCCCCCCGCGCAAACCGATAACCGCCTCAACCAGTGGTATTGCAGCTCGCACGATCCGCTGCAGTGCATCAGCCAGAAGCCGCAGTACTTCCTGATCAACCTGTGGCAAGTGGGTGGCCGCGCGCCGACCGACAACAAGGAAGTGGAACTGGTTCTGACCGACTTTACCTATGTCCCCAACGGCACGCCGCCATCACCGGTACCCAGCAGCGTGCCGACGCCGACGCCGGTTACCCAGCCCAGCGTGGTGCCAACCACCGGCCCCACCGTGCCACCGACCGCAACACCCCGCCCCACCGCCACCCCGGTACCGGGCAGTTGCTACACGGCATGGGGCACCGATGCGGTGTACCTGACCGGCCAGCGTGTTACCCGCAACGGGCGCAACTACGAAGCCAAGTGGTGGACGCAAGGCAATGACCCGACTACCTCCGGCCAGTGGGGCCCATGGCTGGATCTCGGCGCTTGCACCGGTACCGTGCCGTCACCGACCAGCACGCCAACCGCGCAGCCCACCGTGAAACCCACGGTTGTACCGACCACGCCACCCACAAGCGCACCGACAGTCACCCCGGTACCGCCGGTGACACCAACGCCGGCCCCCGGTTGCCCACCATGGCAGGAAGGTGTGTCGTACGCGGTCGGTGCGTGCGTCAGCTATCAGGGCAAGCAATACACCGCGCTGATTGCGCACACCGCCCCCGTGGGTGGCAACTGGACACCACTGGTGGTGCCGGTGCTGTGGCAGGCGAAGTAGTCAACCACAGCAACAGCCATCCCGTTGATACAGGCAGGAGGCGATCTCCTCCTGAATTGGTTTGATTATCCTCTGGCCTTGCGGCGCCCTACCGGCGCCGCTTTTTTTGCTACCCGCAACGGATGCCGGTCGAGCAGGCGTCGCTGCCGCTTTCGCCCATCAGAACAGTCAAGCCGCATACGGCCTAGCCCGGATCGCCTTGTCAGCACAGCTGGCGCAGTGCCAGCAAATCCACATAAGCGGCTTCAATCAACTGGCTGGACTGCACGCCCAGTTGCACCATCAATGCATGCGCCTCTGCCACCCCGGCCTCGGCCGCTTCGCCATCTTGCAGCACCACTTCCAGCTCGAGGAATTCGCCCAGGTCTTCCACGCGGTCCAGATGGATGCGGGTGCGCCCGGCAATGAACAGCACCCGGTGTTTGCGTACCCGCCCGCCTTGCCCATATGCACGAGTAAGTACTTCACGCAAACTGTCCGGTGCGGTAGTCGGCGAAATGGCATAGACACTTTCCCTGGGGCCTTGTTGATTGGCGCGCTGATAGAAAATCAGCTCACCCGATTCTGGCGAGAATGCGCGCAGCTTCAGGCGGCCATCAGGGCAGTCGAAAAACGTATCGTCCTGCATGATGTCTACCGGGCCTTGCTGCGCCAGCGCAGCCACCACAGGCACGAGTGCAGCCACGCTTTGGATACGCGCCTTGATTTCGATATTGCGGGGCATGGCTGACCACGTCTGGCGGATTGACCAGGCTGGGGAAGTTACCTGAATGATGGCTGGAATGGCAGCCATTGCCGACATGAAGCGTTACGGAACAGACCGCACCGGCTTATCGGCAGGGCCGGATCATGGCGCGCTGCCGTACACCGGCTCGCAACGTACTTCGCTCTTTACCGAACTGGCGATAAAGCATTCTTCATGTGCCGCGTGATGCATCTGGTCGATTTGCGTGCGGTCAGGCCGCTGTGGCCCAGAAAACAGCACATCCGGCCGCAACGTCACCACGTCGATCGCCCATTTTCCCCCGGCATTTTTCGCCATGGTGCCCTCTGCAGCATCCTGGTAGCGATCCACGCAAAACCCCTGCTTGGCGGCAATGGCGAGGAAACACAGCATGTGGCAACTGGCCAGCGCAGCAACGAAAGCTTCTTCCGGATCCACCGCGCTGGCGTCGGACATCGGCAGCGGTACCACGTGCGGCGACGACGAACCGGCCAGCTCGACCCCGCCATCAAAACGAATCAGATGCCGACGGCTGTAGCGCTTGCCGAGGAAATCCTGTTCGCCGCGTTGCCAGATCACTTCTGCAAGATATTGCGCCATCGGGGCTCCTGGGTTGGCGGAGTGCACCAGCTGGTGCATCCGATCATGCGGGATGATTCCAGCAATCATGGCGCTGCTGGCGCTCTTGCCGGTAGTTGGTTACTTCCAGCCGCAAGCCATCCGGATCCGTAAAGAAAGTGGCGGTATAGTCCACGGCATAGTCAGGGTAGAGCGCCGCATCGGTTGCTGCGATACCCATCTGTTGCATTGCATGGGCCACCTCGGCGACGTCTGCCGCGCTTTGTACGCGCAGGCACAGGTGGTGCAGCCCGGGTCGTTGCCGTTGATCGCTTCCCGGCACTTCCAGACCGGCATCGGAGCGCGCCGGCCGCAACACATAGCCAAAATGCCGATTGTAGTACTGGATGTGCGGATCGCCCGCCAATGTGCAGGCGTTTTTCCGGAACCCCAGCACCGTGAGCAAAACCTGATCGTAAAAGGCTTCCGACCTGCGCATATCGCTGACGGCGATATAGACATGATCAATACCGATGACCTCGGGCATGGGGTATCTCCATCACGACGCGGCGAGCAGATGAGGCGGTGCCACCCGATCCCGCTACGCGATCCATCCGGAACCGCTCACAGAATATGGCTTCAGAGTTTTGTGCCCTGGAACAAAAGGCCCGCCGTACGCGGTGTATCGATGGTGGTTACAACCAGCGTTCTCTGCGTTTTGTCGTAATAGGCAACGCCTGCAACGGAACCCGTATTCTTGCCGCAATTGAGCGCAATGTAGGCCAGTGACAAGTTGTACAGATTGCCTTTCGCATTGGCGGAAATGTTACCGCTGAACTGGCAGCCATCAGCAAACTTGCCGCTGACGGTGCCGGTATTGGTCACGGTCAATGTGCTGTTCTGCGTACCAATCAATGTACTGACCTGACCGGTATATTCGCCTGCTATGCTGGCCAGCGTGGGTGTCAGTTCGTAATCCGGGCTATAGGTGGAGTTGAGTGAAACAATCTGATTATTGCCGGTAATCTGTGGGCGGAATGTGGATTTGGCAATATATGAACCACTGACCACCACATTGCCGATATTGGCAGCCACGCTATCGAAATTTACGCCATTCGTTGATGAAAACAGGGTATTCAACGAGGTTGCCGTACCCGTCAGAAAACCGACGAATACATTCGGATTGGCTGCAGTTGTATACGGCATCCAGTATTTACCGGTGCCGTCGCCCAGTACCAGCGCAGTGAACGAGCGCCCGCCGCTATCCACGCCCTTCCACAAGCCCTCGGCCGTTGCGGACGCAGGAATCGGCGTCGGTGTTGGTGTAATTGCCGGGGTTGGCGTCGGTGTCGGCGTGGTGGTGCCCTCTTCTGCACTGCACGCAGCCAGGATCAGGCCGGCCGCTGCCATGGAGAGAAAAACCGCTGTCTTCGTTAGGATATTCACGCTGCTCATTCCTGATTAAATGGGTAAATCTACGTCTGGTCATGCCTATTGGCCCACACAGCCTGGCAGATGGATCAGGCCGCAACCTGCCGGGCTGGTAACGTTGCGGTCTGGTCAAGGGCAACTGGCCAGGTTAAATGGCGCGTCAAGCGGCCTACGGCTTGGTCCCCACAAAAATCATGCCATTGTTGCGGGCTGTATTGAGCGCCGCGCCATACAGGCGCTTTTGCGACGCATCGTAATATCCCACACCCGTGATGGTGCTGGTTCCCAACATGCATGCGCCACCGGCAAACGTCACCGTTACATCGTAAACGTTGCCCTTGGCATGCGGGCTGGTGGTGCCGGTAAACTTGCAACCACTGGTGCCAGTACCGGTAATGAGGCCTGTTGCGCTCACAATCAGCGTTATGGCTTCGCTACCGCCCTGCACGGCGCCCGTGCCGGAGTAGGTGCCCGCGATGGTAGCCAGTGCAGGCTTTTTTTCATAGTCTGCATCGTACGTACCGGTCAGCGTGACGGACTGGCTGCTGGCCGGATAGGTCAATGTGCCAGTCAGCGTTTTTTTGGCCACATAGTTGGCGACGATGGTCGTCGCATTGACGCCGCCCCCTTCCTGATTCAAATCCTTGCCATCCGTGCTGGCAAAGTCGCCATTCTCTGCCTTTGCCGAACCTTGCAATACGCCAGCGATGATATTGGCATTATTCGTGGCGGAATAAAGCACCCAGTAGCTGCCGTTATCGAGTACCACGCCAGTCAGCGCGCGGCCATTGCTGGTAGTGCCCCGCCATACCCCTTCAGCAGCGAAGGAGACCGGTACGGGGGTCGGGGTGGGCGTTGGCGCCCTGGTTGGCGCGATGGGCAATACACCCACCGAGGCACTGCCGCCGCCACATGCTACCAGCAACACGCTGACCGACAAGGCGGCAGGAAGAATCAGGTTTTTTACTTGGTGCTTCACGTCAGGCTTCCTGTTGTCATGAGGTTATATCAGGGCTGACGGACAAGCAGCCCAGTCTCCGCAAAGCGCCGATAAGGCATTCGCGATCCCGGTCTGGTGCATTTGCCCATCAAAGCGCGCTACCTGTCGCGATTGATTCCGGCAAAAACTTACCAACCAAGAAATATACATACAAGCTTTTTGGCGAAAAGTTCCCTGCCCCTGCAAACTTGCCGGCGTTCAGACAGCACGCCACAAGGCAAACCCGCTGCTTGATCTTGCTACCGTGCGGAGCGTCGTGCCACGCGTCGCCAGCGCTGGATGGGTTGCATCAGCGGAGGCGATGAATGATGGCAGTGGCACAGATCAGGCATGTTCGCGTTGATCCCGCCCTAAATCTGGCCCAGCCGCTTCGCACGCCGATACAACAGCAATGCAGCAATGAACACCATGATCAACAACCCCATGGCGCCGGTGCTGATGCGGCTGTAAACCAGCTTGGCATGCGCGGCCTGCTGCAGCTCTTGCTGGAATGCTGCATCGCCAAATGCCGGCAGGGCGTTGCCGGCCGGATCGAATACATGAATCACGAAACGGCCCGTATCCGCCACCAGCACACGCGTATCCACGATCAGGATGGATAGGGGGTCTGCCCCATCAGGCAAGGTGATTTCGTGGCGGATACGCCCGTCTTTCTCGTATACCAGCAGATCGCCATGCGCCATATCCGGCCCGGCATTGACCACCCAGCGCGTGCCATCGCCAGCTACCGCAAGTGCATTGGGCCAGTCGCGTCCCCGAAGGATATCCATCTGCACCGGATATGCGTTGCGTTCCGCACCAAAACTGGCGACTTGCGGATCAACCGCCACGATACGGTGGTGGTTGGTATCGGCCACGTAAAGCAACCCGTCCGGCCCCAGCTGCAAGGTGTTGGGAAATGCAAAATCCTGCCCGCTGCTGGCTTCGACCTCGCCATCCACCCGCAACCGCAACAAGCGCCGCTGAGCGGTGTCGGCAACAAGGAACGCGCCGCTGGCGGCATCGCGCCACAACTTGAATGTACGGTTGCTGCGGAAGCCCCCTGCAAACGGCTTGCAATTGCCGGTGGCCAGCGCGCACCATTGCAATGTGACCTGGCCTGCCGGCATCTGGTCACCGCCATCCCCGTTCACCCGGTTGAAGATACGCAGGCTGCGCAGCAGCCCACCGCCATCTTGCCCGGCACGCAACAGGATCTGCTGCTGGTTGCTGACCCAGAAATCCCCGATCAGGCGCTCGACACCAAAACGGCTCAGGGGAATCTCATCCAGTAATTGTCCCTGCGGCGAGAGCACCAGCAATGCATCGGTCAGTACCAGATAGACCTTGCCGTCATCGCCCGATCGCAAATGCGTCGGCCCGGAGATGGCGGCGGCCTGTCCGCTACTCCATACCCGCAAACCCAGCAATATCAGCAGCATCACCGTGATGGCGAGGGCGGCCCGTGTTCGGCGTGGTGCGGACATGCAAGCTCCATGGCCCGGAAGCCAGCGGCATCAGGCGCAAGTTGGAATGTGAACGGGGTAACAGCAGCGATGATCCGTGCAGCGTGCAGGATAACCTGCCAATTGCAGGCCATTGCGGACCGGCAGCACGGCAGCTGCAGTGTGGTGCCACAACACGGGGATGTCATGCGCGCCCGATCTCGAGACCACGTTGAGAAGGCCAATCGCCATCGCATCACCTTTCCCCGCCTGATGTTTGTTTCCGGCTTGTCCGGCCCCCTACCTGTCTGGCATGCATACGCGCCACGCCCGGCCCGGAATCAGCAATTGCACGTGCGGTGATTTACGGGGCAACGTGCGGGCCGCTGGTCTTGCCGATGGCAGCTTTGCGGGCTTTCTTCGCGCATGATCCAGCAAGGGCCTCCAGCGGGCACCCGCTGGTCCGCTCGAAAACGCCATCAACCCTGCGCTTCGTCTGCCTGATTCGCAGGATCGGTACCGTTTTTCTTGCGATCAAAGCAATGCGGTACCAGGCTCAGGATGGCCAGCGCCAGGAAGGTGCTCAGCACAGCGGTCGATTCGCGCCCCAAGCCGCAGGCAATGCCGATGGCAGCGGTCATCCACAGCCCGGCGGCGGTGGTGAGGCCCTGCACGTTTTCCTCGGCATGCTGCTTGATGATGGCGCCGGCGCCAAGAAAACCCACGCCGGTGACGATACCCTGGATTACCCGGCTCATGTCCGCCACGGCGGTACCAGCCAGCTGCGGCACCAGCACGAACAGCGCTGCGCCCAGTGCCACCAGCATATGGGTGCGGATACCGGCAGCCTTGCCCTTCTGCTCGCGCTCGTAACCGAGCACGCCACCCAGCACTGCCGCCAGCAGCAAGCGCACCACGATGCGGGTGATCTGCGCGGCATCCGGCACATCGGAAAACTCCGCGCGTATGGTATCCATAACCGCTTCTGTCCAGGCCACCTGCGCTGCTCCCGCCACGTTGAGCCATCACTGTCCCATCACTGCGCAGGCCCCGCTATCCGGCCCAGTCTGACATGGCCTTGGTGAACATGAAGCCACATACACTCACAGCCTGAAGCGTGCCACCAGTCCACCCAGCTCGCGGGATAGCCGGCCCAAGTCCTGCACCACCGCCTGGGTATTGTGGATGTTCTGATCGGCCTGCGCTGCGCGGTTGGACAATTGCTCGGCGCCGCTGGCCATCGCCTCGGTCGCCTTCGATTGTTCGACCGCTGCATCGCGGATGTCATCGGTGGTTTGTGCCACCGCCTGCATCAGGCTCTGGATGGATTCGATATCCACAATGGCGCGCGCCATCAGCGCCACACCGCTTTTGACTGCCACATCCGTATGCTGTGCATGCGCCAGCGCACTGCCCGATTCGCTGCGGATTGCCCGCACCATGTCGCTAATCTCCACCGTGGCGCGGCCGGTGCGCTCGGCCAGTTTGCGCACCTCGTCCGCCACCACGGCAAAGCCGCGGCCCTGCTCGCCAGCGCGCGCGGCCTCGATGGCGGCATTGAGCGCCAGCAGATTGGTCTGGTCGGAAATCGCCTTGATCACGTCGGCAATCGAGGCGATTTTCTCGCTGCGCGTCTGCAGGCCGCCCATTACCGTAGTGAGTTCATCCATCGATGCCGCCACCTGTTCGATTTCCCGCGCTACCCGGCCCACCGACTCTGCACTGGTCACGGACACCGCCCCCGCCTGCTCCACGGTGCTGGACGCACTGCGGCTGTTGTCGGCAATCACCGAAATCGACACGGTAATTTCCTCGATGGTGGCCGCGGTCACCCCGGCCATGTCCGCATTGTGGCGGGCATCGTCAGCCAGCTTGGCGGTCATGTCGTTGATGCTGGCCACGCCACTGGTCAATTGCCCGGTTTCTTCCCGCACCTTGAGGAACATGGTGCGCAACTGCGCCATGAAATCATTGAAACTGCGGCCGATATGGCCGATTTCGTCACCACTGCTGGCATCGAGCCGCACGGTCAGATCGCCCTGGCCCGTGGTCAACGCCTGCATGGCTTCGCGCAGCCGTGCCAGTGGCCGCGTGATCGAGCCCACCAGCAGCACCACCAGGCCGATGGAGATGATCAGCGCCACGATATCCACCACGGCCAGCCACACCATGGTGCGGTTGACCACGGCATTGATCTCCGAGCGGGGCATTTCTACCAGCACGAACCAGCCTGCGATGGGCAAGTAGCTCGATGCCACCACCATGGCGCCTTGCGGGCCATCGTAGTGCGCCAGGTTGAAATCACCCTGCTTGAGCAGCGTTGGCGCTGCCTCGCTCATGCCGGGCAGGCTGGTCAGATCCACCTTGGCATCCACTTTCACCAGCGAAGGGTCGCGGTGGATCTGGATCTTGCCCTGCTGATTCACCACGAATACCTGCCCTGCCTGCCCCACGGCCATTTTCTTGATGCGCTCGGCCATATCGGTAACGTCCAGCCCCACGCTGGCATCCCCCTTGTGGCCCTGACCATCGTCGGCGCGGTAGTTGATGAACATCATCACCGCCTTGCCCGGCTCGATGCCCAGGTTGAAATCGAACTTCTTGCCACTGCCCATGAATTCGTCAAACCAGCGATCGCCTGTCGGCTCGAGTTTCCTGAGCAAGCCGCGCTCGTCGTCGTAATAGTTGCGGGTGCCCTCGCTGATAAAGGAAACGATGGGATAACCGGTTGCTGCCTTTACCGATTTTGCATATTTCTGCCACGCGGCAATGCCTTCTACCGGCTCGCCTGCAGCCACCCAATCAAGCAGATAGGTATTCTGCGCTATACCCGCAGCCACTTGCACCGGTACCGACAGCGATTTATCCAGATCATTGCGGATGGCCGCCACGGTCTGCTTCAGCTCGCCCTGCTCCATGCGCTCGGTCATGGTGCTGCGCAGCAGCCCCCCCAGCACCAGCCCCGCAGTCAGTTGCGATGCCAGCAGGATCAGCGCCAGGCTGACCAACAATTTTTTCCGGATAGACCAGGTTTTGAACATGACAAGGCATCCTGCGGGGAATCAAATTGGCACAATCAATTGCATCCGGCCCTGTCTGTTTCCAGAAACAATGCGAACACGGTGAATGGCGTGATGTGTAGTAGTGATCGGTATATTCATGGCAAGGCATCACGCGTTTCATGGCAAGGCATCACGCGTTGCGGCACACATTCCATAAACAGCGGATTGGCCAGCACATGCAATACCCATCCTTGCCTGCCTTTACATCGTAGACCATATCGCCTGCAATCTCGCTGTGGCGTATACCGCAAGCCGGTCGCCGTACCGGGCTTGCAACATCAAATCACCGGGGGCAATTGCACCCCGGCCGGACAAATGGCCCGGTCCGATCAATCGCGGGCACCATTCAATACCGGCTGCTGCCGATTGCTTATTCAGGCTTGATTTCTTTTACCCAAAGCCGCTGCGGACCCGCTCCCTGCGCAGCCAGTTCATCGTAAGGGTTGCGCAAGCGGCACCGATCTATCGACAGACAACCGCAACCGATGCAATCGTCCAGCGTATCGCGCAGTTGCTGCAGTTGCGCGATACGCACATCGAGATCGCTGCGCCAGCCCGCAGACAGCCGCTCCCAATCCCTGCGGCCCGGCGCGGCAGTCACCGGCAGCGTAGCCAGCGCTTCTGCAATCTGTGCCAGCGTGATGCCCACCCGCTGGGCTACGCGGATAAATGCCACACGACGCAATACCTCGCGCGCATAGCGACGCTGATTGCCCTCGCTACGGCTGCTGCTGATCAAGCCTTTTGTTTCATAGAAATGCAATGCGGACACCGCCACGCCGCTGCGGCGCGCTACCTCTCCCACGGAAAGCGTGGCCGCAATGCCGGCCTGCCCCAGCGTCATCGGCATGAAAATCCCCTTTACCTCAATATAACTTGAGATTTTACACTGCTTTGCATGCGGGCAACCCTGCGCGCAATCAAGGAGCCAGTCATGCCCGAGTCCTTATCCATCAACGCTGCCACGCCGCTGTTCCGCGTCGACAAGTTTGCCGTGCCCGCCGGGGCGATGCCCGCCTTCATGGCCCAGGTCAACCGCATCAATGAACTGGTCAGCACGCTGCCAGGCTGCATGCAGAATCTGGTGTTGACCGATGCGGGTCAAGGCAGCGATTTCAATGTGGTCACCTTGGCGGAATGGGCCAGCGATGATGCATTCACAACAGCCAGGGCATTTGTGCAGCAGCGCCATGCAGCGGAAGGTTTCGATCCCGCTGCCTATATGCAGCAGTTGGGCATACGCGCCGACATGGGCTTGTTCCGTCCAGCCTGAACCGCCATGGGGAAGGAAACCCGCTCCGGCCCCACGCGGCAGGCTGCTGCTGCGCTTGCCGGCCGTGCCGGGGCTGACGTTGGCTTCCGGCAAGCATTGCCGTGCAGGACCGTCTGATACGCGCTACGCATGTTTGCGGGCAAGATGCCTGCAGGAACAAATGCAGCCCGGCTGCATCCAAGCCCCGATACCCGGCATATGAACGGTGCCTTGCCGTGCCCCGGCATGGATCGGTACCGCATCGGGCAATGCACTGGCTGCATCCGTTTGTCTTGCCCCTGCAGCTTTTGTATGCTCTCGGGTCATCGCGTCACCGCTCGTTGCGTTAAAGTGGCATCAACGCGATTGCGCGCCCCTCGGCAGCCGCTGGCTGCTGTTCCATGAGCAACAGGAATACTCTATGCACCGTCGTATCACCCGCCTCATTGCACCGCTGATTCTCGCCGTTGCCGCCCTTGGCGCCAGCTCGCTGGTACAAGCCAAGACCAATATCGAAGTCAATATGGACCCTGTAACGGCAAAATCGGAAATGGCACCTGTCTGGCTGGGTTATGCCATGGCACGCGCCCGCTATATCAGCGCACATTTCAGTGATTATCAGGGGCAGACCGGCGTGATTGCATCTGCATACGTCGAGGAGGTGGAGGCCCGCTTTGCCGCCACCAAAATGTATAACGAACTGCGCGCCAAAGACTTGCCGGCCAACCGTTATTTTGATGACCTGAGCAAGGTCATCACCGCCGGTTACATGCCGGAATACACTTGGGTCAACCTGCACCAGGCCAGCTGGAAAACCGCCCCGCCGGATGAACGCCTGGATGCCTACAGGAAATGGGCAAAGAAGAACCTAGCCGGCCACAAGGTGGAAACCCATGGCCAGATCGTGATCAAGGCGGCGGCCGCCGATGCTGCGTCCGCCGCACGCTGAACTATGGCCTGTTAACACTAACGTAACCCGTCCGAGATCAGAGCAAAGCAGATGAAGGCGATGAACATCACATCGAGCTTGTCGAATCTGGAGAAGACGCGGCGATAGCCCTTGAGCCTGCGGAACAGGCGCTCAACCTCGTTGCGTCGTTTGTACATCTCCCGGTCGTATTCCCAGGGCGAGATGCGCGTTCGCAGTGGCGGCACAACCGGGATGAAGCCTGGATCAAGCGCCAGCTGGCGCGTTTCATTGCCCTCGTAGGCCCGGTCCATAAGCAGGTGCACAGGGTGACCCGGCGAGCCAAGTCGCTTGAGCAACTTGCGCCCCTCCGGTGCGTCATGCGCTTGACCAGGAGAGCGTGAGAACGCAATGGGGGTACGGGCCATCCGCTGCTACAAGGTAAATTTTGGTGTTCCAGCCACCGCGGGACTTGCCGATAGCCTGCGGACCGTTTTTTTTGGTGCTCCGGTGCCATCTGGATGGACCTTGACGCTGGTACTGTCCAAAGAGACGGCTTCCATCTTGATCCGCACAACCTGAGTGCGTTGTAGCTCCTCGAAGGCGCGGTCTAGAACGCCGGCCTTGGCCCAGCGATTCATGCGGGTGTAGATGGTGTGCCAGTTGCCGAATCGTTTGGGCAAGCCTCGCCACTTACAGCCGTACTCTGCGACGTACAGGATGGCATTGAAGACCTGCAGATTCGTGAGGCTGACGTTGCCGCGCTGCCGGGGCAGGCAGTGTTCGATCTGTGCAAATTGCGCGGACGTGATTTCCATGGACATCGTATGCGTAGAAATCGCTAACTGTGCAATTAATGTTAACAGGACCTAGCTATTTCCGCGTTACACGGCATGAATTTCGTCCCCATTTGTAGAAATGCCATTGGCGTAAGCGTCATTGTCATGGCGGCCACTTCGCACCGCCGACAACCCGATGGAGGCACCCCATGCAATACATGTTGCTGTTGTACTCGCAGGAAGCTGGCTGGGCGCGATTGAGCCATGCCGAGCAGAAGGAGTGGATGGGCGCTTATGCGGCGTTCACGGATGCTTTGACTGCCGCTGATGCGCTACGGGGTAGTAGCCACTTGGCATCCAGCACCATCGCCACCACGGTGCAGGTGCAAGAGGGCAAAACACAGGTGCTGGACGGCCCGTATGCGGATACCAGGGAGCAATTGGCGGGCTATTTCCTGATCGAGGCTGACGATCTGGATGCAGCATTGCAATGGGCCGAGCGCTGCCCGGGGGCAAGGCATGGCTTTGTGGAGATACGGCCGCTGGGCCAGCCGCCGGCACCATAGCAGGCACGTATCCGGCGCTGAGTAAGCCCACTCAACCTGGAACAACCTCATCGCGGCCACAGGTATAATCAGCGCTCTTTAGCGGTGTGGGCACCAGCCTGCACGCAATCGGGGGCAAGATGTTCTGGCTGGGGGTATTGGGGTTCTTGCTGGCATTTTGCGCCATTCCGGCTGCAATTGTAGGCGGCGTTATCCTGTTGACGACCAGAGAAAATCAGCAGCGCTTGAGCGGTCACACTGTAGTGGAAGCGCCACGACTGGTGGGCCAGAAAAATGCGCAGCTTCTTGAGCTGGCTTCTTACATCATCTTCGGGGTGATCACCGTTCCGAGCTGCGTCGTCGCCATACCCCTCTTGTTGGTTTCATTATTTTTCGTGCTGGGCATCGGCAATCTGGCGGTGATAATGGTGCCGGTAATCGTTTTTACCTTGGCGGGTTTCGCTGCGATCTGGCGTTTGCATTGGACCTACCTGGCACGCGGTTTTTTGCCTGTGCACAGATGGCGGTATATCGCGCTGCTTGGATCGGGTGGCCTACTCTGCGTTGGCGTGATGCTGCCCATGCTGAAGTCGGGTGGCCACTGGTTCCTGATCTGGCCAATATCGAGCGTGCTGTTCTACCTTGTGCTGTTGCTGGTGCTAAAGCCCAGGCAACAGCACGCAGCAAATGCAGATTGAAACGGGTATATCAAAACACCCACCCCACCCTGAACCTGGCTGCTGCATTGCCATCACGCCGTTGCTGCACCTCCACACCCAGCCGGATACGCGCCAGATCACGCTCAAGCCAGATGCCGGGAGTGTGTGCAGCCGGGTCATAACTCACGCCTGCGGCCCAGCGCTTGGGCTCGGGCGGGATCAATGCCGGCTCGATGGGCACATCCAGCGCGCTGATGATGTTGCCATCCGGCGAGCTGGCGACTACCCGCCGTCCATCGCCCACCCGCACCAGCGACAGATCCACCGCCACCGGGCCGCAGTCGCAATAGGCCGCGCCGCTGGCATCCAGTTTTGCCGCCGCCGGGCTGGGTTTGACCACCACATGCATGCGCCTTTCTTCGATACTGCCTTTGGGCAGGCGATGTGGTGCCGGGCCGGGCTTCTGCTGTGGTACACGTTCGGCCACCACGCTGCCATCCTGCTGCCGCAGCGCCTGGGCACTGCTGATATTTTCCACCACCGGCTTGCCATGGCTGCCCCACCAGAAGCCGACGGTAATGGCTGCGCCGATCAGCAACAGCGATATCAATGCAAGCAACAGCATGATCAAACGACGCTCCAGCACACTCATGCCCAGCCCCCCGCACGTTGCCGGTAGCGCTGATACAGCACCGCGCAGCCAACTGCCAGCAATACGGCAGCGATGATCAGCAAGGGGCTGAGGCCCAGCGCATCTGCGGTGGTTTTGACATCCCCCGTGAGCGCAGCGGCACCGGTGGCAAGCCCCGTGGCAACCGATGCCGCGCCGGATTGCGCAATCGGCGAGCCGGCCAGCGTTTGCTCGCCTTCCACCTGTTGCGGCATCGCGGTTTCGAAGTAATCGGCATCGTCATCCGGGGTGAGATAAAGCGCCGCCTCACGCGCACGGCGGCTGGCCAGGCCGGGCAATACCTTGCCGGCCGCCTTGTTCCACAAGGCGAATGCACGCGCGGCCGCCTGTGGATTGCCTGCGTTATGCTGGCGCAACACGGTGGATTTCCTGAATGCGCCCACGCCGATGTTGTAGGCCAGTGAGCACAGCGCACCCAGTTCGTTGGCGCCCGTGTCAACGTGGCAAGCGTTGCGTACTTCACGAGCAAGCGCCGCCAGCTCCGCGCACAGGTCGTCATCCGCCTGCGCTTGCGTCCATACCATGCCACGCTTCACGTGGTCGGTCTGGCCCCAGCCTATGGTCCACACACCAGCCGGGCACAGGTAGGCACGCAGTTTGCAGCCCTCGGACAGCGCAATCAGCCTGACCGCATCCCAGGCAATGGGCCAGTTGATGCCCTGGCTGGGCAGGATGATGCCGCTCATGGCTTATCCCCTTTGCCCAGCTGCGTGCCGATGCGCTTGATCTCGATCCCTTGAGCGAGGGATTCATCGTGCAGCCTGGCGATCTCGCGCAGCAGTTCCTTGGCCGATTCGCCGGCATAAGCAAGCAAGCCCCCCACCACGATGCCGCCGCCCATCACCATATAGACCCAGCGTTTGAGCGTATCGACACGGCTGTGCACTTTGCTCACTGCGTCCTCGCGCAGCTGTTTTTCGCCACGCAGGTCGTCTTCGATGCGCAGCGTCTGCGTGGTCAGGCGCCGATCCATCGCTTCGGTATCCTGGCGGTGGTTTTCGGTACGCTCATTGACGAGCGCCACGTGTTTGGTCAGTTCAACAACCTGCCCGAGCACTCCTTCAACGCGGGTCAGGCTGTCCTTGATATAGCGCAGCTCAACGGCTGTAGCGCTTTCGTGCGGGTTCTGGTCTGGCATGATTGCAGCTCTCTGGTAGATGCTGCAGTGTGACCACCTTTATTTGCTGCGCACGGCACTGTAACGCCGTGTGTAATCGGCATTCAGGTTGCGTGATCGCAGCACGCATGAGGGGGCCGATTGCATGTTTGCCAAGTATTGCCCGCCAAAAAAAATGACCACCGGGTGGTGGTGGTCATTTAATACACAGTGATATCCGGACAACCTACAGTGGTGTGCTTATGCCGATAGTTAACCGTTCCAGACTCCGGGTCAGATTGATCCAGCGCAGGAGATATTGGCCTTCAATACCCGAGTGCGTGTCTCGCTACGATGATCATATTCCCCATGGGGCGGTTGCAGCCGTCTTCCGCTATCGAAATCAACGACCAGCGTAACCAGGATTTTTTGTATCCGTCCCTATTGCCGGGGAAAACGCCTGGATATACCGCAACGCCGCTTGCGCCTGCTTGTCGTCCGGAGTGCCGTTTTGCAAAGCATTGGCGTACGTATTACGTGCTTGAGCCATTTGCAGTGCATGCTGCATTTCCAGAACTCGTAACGGCGCATTTTCCTTATATCGCGCTTGCTCAAGCTCATCGCCTTGCCTGACTTGATTCAGCCTTGCACGATCATTCATCAATGCATCTTGCTGATATGCGCGTTGGCTAGCTATTTCCGCCCGTTTCAACGCCGTTGATATATCGAACTGATGGTTGCTTCGCTCGACCTCCGCTTGCCGGTAATTGTCGTCGGTCGCATAACGTGTATCCTGGCGCTGATTGCCAAGATCACGATCTTCCACCTGCCAGCCACGGGTGAGGAGGTCATGCGCCTCCTGCTTGGCAGCCAGATAATCTTGCTGCTCTTTCCAATCGAGCTGTTTCTGTGCCCTTTCCGCTTGTTGTATCCCCCAGCCTGCGCCACCAGCCAATCCGCCCAGTGCGGCCTCGATAATGCCTGCCATTACAGTCCCCCCATCGCGTGTTGCATCTGCGGCATGGATTGTTGCCCGCCTTGCTGCGACATGCCTTGCTGCGGCGTTGCTTGTACTGGCCCGATACCCTGCGCCTGATTCAGGAATCTGGTTTTGAAACGTGCAATGGCAGATGGCAGCATCTTCCTCGCGAATGCGCCGGCGCGTCCTTCGGGTAAGCCGCCGATGCGTTCGGCAAACTCCGCCACCAGCAGGCATACCGCTGGCAGCATGAAGGTGATGGTACGCGGGTCGGTTTCCTCTCCGGTTTCCTTCTGGTGATCGTTGTTGGCTGCGACCATCAGGTTCACCGCCAGATCGCCAGCCTCGTCTTCGTCCACCCTGCCGTCCGCCATCAGGCGTTGTGCGACTGCCTCACCCCCCTGATAGAGCAGGCGGGCAGCCAGCAACGCCATCTGCTGTGCCTGCGGTTGCTTCGGTTGCATTGTTTGCTGTGGCAACGCCTGTTGCAGCATGGCCTGTTGAATGATGCCTGCCATCTCATTTCCCCTGGAAGTTGGCAGCACTGCCAACCGCAATATTCTTCGGCACCACGCGCATCTTGCGGTTGTATTCGCGCTGCTCTTCGGTCAGCGTACGCTCGTAATCGCGCTGTTTGTCGGCCTCTCGCCCTTTGAGATATGCCTGTGCGCTGCCCAGCACCACGGAATTGACGAGGCCTTGCACACCAGGACCCGCGCCCTGATACCAGTCATATACGCCACCAAGCGCCTTGCCCACGCCACCGAACAGGCTCGCGGTGTCGTCCTCACCTTTATCCATGCCGAAGCCGCTGGCTAATATCGAAGCACTTGGCGGCATCCAGCTGTACCAATCAGTCCCACCAGCGGGTGTCGAACTCTCGCTCGGGATATTCAGATCAAGCGAGTCCCACCCTGATGTATCGGTGGCTTTGGCGTTACCGCCTGCCCAATCCTTCCAGCTCGCGTCATCGTTGAACCAATCCATACCTCATCCCACCATGAAATTGCGGGCGCTACCCACGTTGTAATTTACCGACTTGATCCTGATCGGCTGAGTGGCTGTCACGGACGTCACCGGTTTGGTAGCCATAGCGGTCTGGATGATGCCGGGGCCGGTCGACCCATTGCCACCACGTCCTTCCTGTTGCCCGCCCTGCCCACCATTTCCCTCGCCGCTGCTTTCGCTGCTCGCCAGCCCGCGTGCGATATTGCTGCCGGCCCAACTGCCCGCCAGTGCGCCAGGCTGACCGAATGCGCTGCCGCCAAAGACGCCACCCAATGCCCCGCCTGCCAGCCCAGCAGCCCCGGACGAATCGCCCGTTGCAGCACGGGCAATGACACGCGCTGCTGTCTTGGCAAATGGATTCCCCGGGATCAGCCCGATACCCCGGTCAATCGCACTGGATGGGTTGTTAGCCAGATCGCCGGACAATGCGTCATAGCCAAGCTCTGCTGCGCTCAGTACCGTACCCAGTACGGGATTGGCCAGCATCAAGGCAAACTTGCCGATTCCATAGGCTTTGGACGCTGAATCATAAGTTGCCCGACTATCGATCAATGCCGCAACGCGGTTGGTGGCTTCAGCGCGTTCGTCATACCCAGCGCCAAGATCGCCGAGATATGCCGAGCGCTGCCACGATGACAAGTCCAGGTACGGGTTTCTGATCGCGGCCTTTTTTTCGTCGTTCGTATAGGTATCGTGGTCGTTTTGGACATCTGGGTCCCCGTACACCATTGCCGCAGTTGTTACGGTCCCGTAATGACCAAACTTCCCATTGGCGTTATCCACCGCCTGCTGGGTGCGCGCATCGCTCTGGCTCAGGGCTTGGGTAAAGCCGGGCGGGCTGGAATTGTTGGCCTGGCCCAGCGCATCCTGCGTGCGGGCATTGTCCAGGTCCTTTGCACCTTGGCCTTGGTCATGCCCGGCATTGCCATATCCGCCTTCACCCTGTGTGCCTTGGCCGTGGCTGCCGCTGTCGAAACCGCCCTGTGTGCCAACCCCACCATACCCATACCCGCCATCCGTTCCATAAGGCATCTCGATCTCCTTTACGGATTCGGGTACGGCTGGATTTGCGCCCAGTCCGTGCGGGGTTTCAGGCTGAACTGGAAGTCACCGGCCCCTTCTTCATTGCCGAAATAGAGCTTGTTGATCGCCTTGATGGCGTCATCCTTGTTGTCGATGTTGGACAGCAGCATGTTTTGAATTGCGGTGCTGTATGCCTGGAAGTTGGTGCTATTCAGCGTCGCCGCAGCCTGATCCATGCTCCACTGAAATTTCTGTGCATCGAGACCCGCATTCTGGATTTCCAGTGCGTGGGCGGCCAGGAACTGCTCGTTCTGCTGTGCCTGCTTCTGCTCAAACTGGCTCTGATCCTGCCTGCGTGTTTTTTCATTTTCACTGCCGGTAAAATCATTGCCGTACTGTTGATTGCGCAGTGCGTAATCGGCGTTGATCCCGGCCAGTTGCGAATTGATGATTCCGTTGTTTTTTGCCAAACCGAACTGGTTGCTGGCATTCTGGTTATCTTGCGCTGCCTGCTGGTAAGCACCTGCATCGGCGCTTGCAATCGGCAACGCCTGGGAAATTGCCGCCTCTGTACCGGCACCAACAGCAATCGAGCTATTGAGCAGCCCGCGGCTATTGCTCTGTTCCATCGAGCGGCGTACCGCCTGCTGGATCAACGGGCTATTGGCATCCAGCACCTTGCCGATCTGGTTACTGGTCAGCTCGTTATCGCTGACCCCGCGCAAGGCCGCAGATTGATAGCCGGTACTCGGATCAAAGTTCAGTTGCGCATTCACCGGCTTGACCACACCGTACTGTCCGCCCCACATATTGGCGATATCCTGATTGCCTGCGGCCAGCTCCTCCATGGATGTCGCAGCATTGAATGTCTGTGCATTGCCGTTCTTGTTCAGGGTTGCCGAGCCATCCTCATTGCGCGTGAGCATTCCGCCAGCCCAGCTCTGGGTATCGCCCGCCTTGGCAGTACTCCAGTAGTTGTTCCAGTCATTGCGTGCCCGGTCTGCGATCAGCGGTTTGGCTTGCAGCGCCGGGTTGAAAGTTGTATCTGCCATGATGACTCCAGGCTGTTGATTGTTTGTGTCGTTGTATTACCCGCTAATCCGGCACTGGCTGCGGCAGCCCCCTGATGTAGCGTTCTGCCTCTGTGGTTTGAGGATCAAGGATTACGGACTGATCCATCTCACCAAGCAGCCCCTTGGCGGCCAGGAGATCAAGCATCGCGGGCAGATCCCGCCGTTTCAGGTCGATGTAACGACGCGGCATGATCAGTCCCAGCATCCCCTGCACCTGGCGATCATCGGAGCAGATCAGCCCAAGTGCCGCGGAGCCGAAGCGATCCATGAATGCGCCCACTTCTATCCACGCGTATTCGGCTGGCGCATCGATCCAGCCCGGCGGCTTGGGAGGCGTATCAATGACAATAAATCCATTGATCATTTGAGCCTCACATACATGGGTGATGCCGATGCAGCACTACCCGCACCATCCGCGTAGCACGTCTGCCCAGTACCGACGTAATCAGCATTCATAAAATCCTGCATTCGCAGAATAGTGGCACCTCCTCCCACTGATGACAGCAACCAGCGACCCGAGTGCACATGCCAGACAGCATTATTCGCCGGCTTTTGCGAGACCCAGCGCAAGCGCCAGAAAACACCATCGATTGTCCAGAGGACCACCGCGTGATTAAGCACCCCAAGATAAATGCGGTTGGCATCAAAAGATAGGCGTCCACTGGACCCTCCCGTATAAGCCCCCACCACCGGAAAAGAACGTGGCACATAAGCCACTGCATCCAAGGTGGTGTAATAAACACTACCCGACAAAATCAGCCAGAGCCCGTTCAAATAGGCAATCTGGTATGCAGGGCCGGGTAGGATGCGGCCGGTAAAATTGAAGCCATCGGGGGTCGTATAAGCGGTCGCAGACCCCTGCAAGACGAAGAACATCCCCCCACCGCAAGCAATCGCCGGTTGCGCACCCAACGCTGCAGGCAGGTTCCGGATGGTCACGGTGATGCCGTCCACAGTGGTGCAGGCGCAGCTTGTGGGAGCACTGGACTGCAGTACGAACAAGGCCACCGCACCATTCCAGGCGGCACGCATGGTGAAACCGGTGTGGGTGCCAGCGGGGCCATTACCACCTGCAATGAATGTCGTGCCGGTCATCGAGTAGGCAAGCCGTGACGCTGCCATGCTCATCGTTCCAACGATAAAACGGTTACCAGTCCAGACAACCGCAGTCGCGTTATTACCACTGCAATTGTGAGCAACCGTGTTCCACGATGCACCGTAATCTGTGGAGACCAGCACATTGTTGGGATCGCCATATGCAGCGACAATCGTGCCAGCACCGTTATCCGCGACTTGGGTAACTACCACCGTAGTAGCGTTGGTGACGGGCACCCCGATCACCTTCAAATGTTCAAGATTTGCCGCAACCGGGTAGTTGGCCGCCGGCACTGCCAACCCTGTGCGCAACCATTCAGCACCTTCGCTGGTGGTCACGCCGTTGGCAGATTCAGGAAAAAATCGTGCATCTCCAATCGCATCACCGCTACGTGCCGCCTGCGGTGGCGGCAAACCGGTATTCAATGGATTTCCCATAGCGCCCCCTTAGTACAACGCCACAACGGCACTGAGGGATGCAAATGCCGGTAACGCAGATATTGCTACAGGCAACGCTGCCACCAGCAGACTTGCGGCATCGAGTTTCAGCTCGGAACGCACAGCAGCCCCATCCTTGCCGTGATTCAACAAGCCCACCGTCGGCGTGATGCCGTCGCTGCCGGCATTGGCAGGGAGCGTAACGCGCAAATGGGGCTTTACCCGGCAAATACGCGTGCCCGCCGTAAGCGAGCCCACCGCTGTAAATGGTGTGCCATTCACCGTCAAAGTGCTACTCGCTGCAGCAGTCACAATCCCCAGCACACCTTCACTGGCTTGCGCTGCAGCACCTGCCGGTGCAAACAGCATCAACAGGTCACCAACGCGCCATCCATCCGCGATGAAGTCTCCGTTGGCACGCACCACGGTTTGCAGCGTCACGCTTGCCATGCCGGTAGCCGTGCCAACGGTGGTTGTCTGGTTAGCCACATACAGTTGCAGGTCACGGTTGACCGTATCACTGCTGCTGGCAGTGATATCAATCAGTGTACTGCCCCCATATAGCGCAGGCGTGTTGCCCGGCGCCGCTGGCGTTGGTTCTGCCAATACCTTGGCAGCGATACCGTTGGCGGCAATGAATGTCACCGGCGGCAAATGCCTGAAAACAGCGGGGAGTGTTCCTTCAATAGCCATGATCTTGTCCTTAATTCATGTTCCAGTAAGCCTGCTTGGCCCTGCGCATCTGCCGTTCCCACTGCAGCAGATTGCTGCCGGAAATACCGGCCAGGTTCAGTGCTGACAGCACATAGGCAGTCGTTGCAATCTGCTGCGTGTTGTCGCCAGCCAGCGCAGTGGGCGCCTGTGGCACACCACTCAGTTGCGGCGATGCCAGATTGGCCTTCAATGCAAAAGCCGCCTGTGTAGTGGTGTAGTCGGCAGCAACCGCGTCAAAACCGGCACGCACCGCTCCCAGCAATTGCGACGCTTCGCTACTGCCAACAATGGCGCCGGGCAGGTAGTTGTAGGTCCAGGTGAAATATGGGCCACTCATCGGATAAATCCCCTCGGTGTAACGAACAGGTTGATGGCCGCCACGCCCCACGATGGCGAGACGGCAGATTGCTGCACGATGATCAGATCGCACGATTCGCCAACGCCGGTCAGGTTGGTGGCGACCTCGGCATAAAAACCGCCGTCGTAGCGCACGTTGTCAAACTGGGCCTGGTCGTAAACGCCGCCGGCCCCCAATGCGCTCATCAGGTAATCGGATGGCGTGCCGCGCGCCAGATCGAAATCCATGCGCGCAATGAAGCTGGCAGGGCTGCCGCGCAGCATCTGCAGCACCAGCCGATGCAGGCGGAAGCGCCGGCCTACCTGCGGGATGGCAAAGCCCAGTCGCAACACCGCTGTGATGCCCCCACCGTCAAAGCTGCTACCGCTGTCCAGCCGACACACCTTGCCGTCCGCAAAACCGCCGTAAATCACCTCGCGCCCGGCGGGGTCACGCCAGCTATCGGCGCAATTGAGCATCTGCGGGTAACGGCCGCGCATGGCCGCCAGCGTGCCATCAGGCATCACGGTAAAAGACCAGATCACGCCATCAGCCATCACCAGCCGCAGTTGGCCTTTCTCGCGGCACACAAATGCATAGCGTGCCGCGCTGGCATCCAGCATCGGTTGCACCTTGCGGCTGAGTAGCGCGCTGTTGAAGTCGCCGTAATCCTGCGTGGCCTGCAAGGTGGTCAGCCCGTCGCCACTCAGGTAATACAGCTGGCCAGACACCTCGCGCGCGCTCTGCACCGTGGCGCCAGCTGCCTGGCTGGCCAGCTTGATGGCAAAATCCTGCGGGCTGCTGCCATACAGCAAGGCCACGCGATCCCGGCAGGTCATCACCATCACCTCGCCGCGGTAGCTCACCAGGTTGGTCACTTCATCGCCCAGCGCCAGCTCGCCTGCCCCCACTTTCGCAAGAAACGTCAACGGGTCACCCAGGCCGCTGTACTGCACCGAACCACCGGCAAAACCCAGAAACAGATAGTTGCGATGTGCAGCGATCAGATACGGCCGGTCGGCCGGCATGCCGGTACGTATCTGGGCAAACACCACACCATCGAACTCGAACGCCGGGTTGATGCCATCACAGCCATAGATGCGCACATTGCCGGCAGCACCGCCGAAGTTGTAATTGGTGGTGCGATACGTACCGCCGGCTTGCAGCACCGGTGCAACAGGCAGGCTGGTCACATTGGCGCATGCGGTGGCACCGATCTTGATCGCCTCGCCCACCTGCCAGGTGCCCGTCACATTGCCCAATACCAAAGAGCCAACGGCCTTGCCGGGCGTGCCAGACCAGTCGCCACCGTTCACCAGCACTCGCGCCACCAGTGCTGTCGCCCCGGATGTGCCACCGGTTACTGTCACGCCAACGGCGACCTTGCTGATGCCATTGTTGAAGCCCATGGCAGGCGACATCGTCACAGGCTGCCAACCGATCGCACTGGCCTTGTGGATAATGGCTGCGGTCCCGGCCAGATTGTCGCGTACCGCGTACAGCGTGCCAGCCAGATACATCACCCCGCGTATCGGCCCCGATCCGGGCACTGCAGCCGGCAATGGCGAGGCACTACCGTCGTAGCCACTGTATCCGTCAATACGGCGATAACCGCCTTCGCGCGCCGCCTCGAAGTTCTCCACGAACAAGGCTTGGCCCGGCAACACTGCCACCGCAGGGTCCGCCACATTCAGTCCGCCTCCCAGCGGATAGGACATCGCCTGCCAGCTCATGCCAGCGGCGCCTCGCACACGCCGGTGGCAAAGCTGTGCTGCAGCAGGCGCATCATTGCATTGCGGTAGTTCTGCGTGGCCGCAGCCAGCAACTCCGGCGCAACGTCATACCCGGCGTAGCGCGAGACTGCCAGCCACACAATCACCATCTGGTCTTGCTCCTGCAAGGCAGGCACATCCAGATTGTCCTGCAGGTTTTGTGCCGTAGCGGTGTAATCGAGCTGTACGCCGTAGGGCTGATCCGGCACGCGGTCAAACCACAACGCACCGGATGGATGCAGGCTCACCCCGGCCGGCTTGCCAGCATCCGGCGTTTTGTCCCAGACTCCGCGCGCAGCAGGCCAGTCCAGCCAGCGGGCTGGCTGGGCACCGATCTGCAGATAACGCACGTCAAAACTGCGTACATCGGCAAGTCCCAGTTCGGCCAGGGTGTATTGGTACTGGCTAGGGATCAATTGCGCCGAAACGCGCCGCTGCAGAAACGGCCACGCGCGCAGCGACTGGATTTCCTGCCACGCCTGGTTCACCCAACTGCACACCTTGCGTGCCATATCGGTGGCGCTCACTACATCGGGTGGTCCTTCGCCGGACAGCCCGGCCTCGCGCCATGTCTGCTGCACCAATTGCAGATAATTCATTGCATCCTCCCTCCTGGTTGATGCAACGATCTTGGCGCGCCGGATGCAAAAAGGCCGCGTGTGTAACGCGGCCTTCAATCAGTTGCCGATGGCGCGGCAATGCCGCACCAGCATCAGGCGATCACGGAAAAACTGTAGCGTGGCGCCAGGCCCAGCTTGTCATCTGTCGCCTCCTTGGCATTCTTCACCGGGCGCGTGGCATCGCGCAGCACGTCCGGCACCCACGCCGGTACTTCCACTTCCTGATCGCGCTGGATCAGCAGCGTTTCACCATCACGGGACAAATACACAGCCGTGCTGTCATCGCCACTGCTCTGGATATTGATGATGGCAGTCGCCTTGCCACTTTTTGCCGCGCGCGGCTTCGCCTCGTTCACACTTTCAGCCATGTTTGCTCCGCAGGGCCGGCGTACGCCGGCCCCATCAAGGTTTATCGGAAAAGACTCAAAAACAATGTATCAGCCAAATCAGGCCGATACCGCCAGTTCGATCCGGGTCAGCCACGCATCGTTCAGGATGGCCGCAGCAAAGTAGCTCTTGAAGCCCACCGTGCCTTTCTGGCCAATCGGGTCACCACCACGCGCTTCACCCGGTTGCAGCACATAGGGCGTCATCGCATTTGCACCCTTGAGCGCCACCGTTGCCAGCGCATCCTTGCCCAGGATCACCAGCGGATACACATCGGCGCTGGTGCCGCCGGTGGATTTCATGCTGCCCTTGGCGCCACCCGCGTCGGTCCAAGGCGTGAATTCCGGCGACAGGATGAAGCGGATGTTCTCGAACTTGCCTACTTCATATGGCTCGGCCTTCATGCTGGCGCCATAGGCCTCCACCGGCAGGAATGCACTACCCAGTACCGCACGCAGATCGGCATCGATATCGGTATGGCCAAAGGCAAAGAATGCCTCGCCCACCGGCTGCGTTGCATAGTTGGGAGAAGCCGCCAGGCGCTGGCCGATAAAGCGTGCCTTGTTCCGGCGCAGCAAGCGCGTGGCATTACGCAACAGCGTGGCGGTAATCTGCGTATTCACCACGTTGCGCGCACCGCCATTGGCGTAGAACACGGATGTGCCCCCCTTGGCGGTGTTGTAAGTCACCGCTTCGTAGGTATTGGCCATCGCCTCGCCAAGGATCTCGGACATTTCCTTCAGCGCCGGCTCCTTGGCCATGTCCTGTACCACGTCGGTCAGTTCAGCCACGCGGCCAAACTGCACCAGCGGGATATCCACCGGCGTGTACGAAAAAGCCTCGGCCGACGGCGCCACGCCCTCGGTCAGCGGCGTGGTCACCAGCGGAAACAGATTCGGCCGGCGGCAGTTCATGGTCTTGGTACTGTTCTTCGCCAGCGCCAGCGATTTGGTGTAGTTCTGGATCACCAAATACGGCGCTGCGTGTTCCAGCGCTGTTTTCAGCATCCAGCCAGCGGTGCTGGTGCCAATCGAACCATACGTTGTTGTTGCCATTTATTACTCCTGGCCCGTGCCGGTTCAAGTCCGGTTCTGGACATGAAAATTGAAGGCGGCATCGAGCGAATCAAAATCATCGGATTGGCGCGAAGGCGCGGGTGCGGTACGCGGTGCAGCAGATTGGCGCAACACCTGCTGGCGTTGTGCACGCAATTGCTGCACCTGCTGATTGCCCGGGCCACGTACGCCACGAAACTGGGTGACCAGAAAAGCGGCATCGGCCGGGTCATTGCTGGCAGCCAGTTGCCGCAGACCGGCTGGCTGCTGCTGCAACCAGCCGGAAAACTGCGGCGATGCCACATCGGCGCGCCAGCCCGGCAAGCCCTGGTCAAGGGCGGCATAGCTGCGCTCGACGACCTCCTGCTGGGCCTGCTGCGACTCCAACGCGTGCATCTGGCCGACACCCTGCAGTGCCTGCGCCTGCTGGTGGGTCAGCGCCTGCAAAGCCTGCAGCTGCTGCGCCATCGCTGTCATCGTCCTGGCAACACCGGGGAACACCTCGGCCACTTCGGCTACTGCGGAAGTGTCGAGCCTGAAATCCCCCGGCGTGGCCGGAATGCGTTGCAGCTGTTGCGCCAGCTTCTGCCGCTCCCGGTTCAGTGCAGCCACACGCCCATTCTGCGAATCCACCTGATGCTTCAGTTCGGCAATCCGGCGCTGCTCCGGGGTTTGCAGCACCGCATCTGCGGCACCGGCAGCCACCTGCAAGGCGGGATCATCGCTGGCATCCATGGCACCAGCCGGCATTGCGGCCTCATCGGCGGCAAATGCGGCCAGTTGCGCATCGTCGTCGCCAGCATCACTGGCTACGGCGGCGTCAAACGCCTCTTCAAGACTGGGGGTGGATATTTCTTCTGTCATGGCAATCCTTGCGGTGATTACGGCTTGGAAAAGTGCGGCCCGGAATCGGGCGGCGCTGACAGCACTATCGCAAAACCCGGGCTTGACCGACGCGGGTGTAACATCTGGCAAACCCAATGAAAAAGCCCCGCATTGCGGGGCTTGTCAAATCATTGCGGGCGTAGGCTCCTGCCAATCAACGGGCTATGCGCAGCATCATCAATGGATATGGAATGGCAACAAGCGCACCTGTCCTATCCAGCGGAATCAACCATCGAGCAATCCTCTTCATCGCGCGCGCCTGAGCAAATTCGGGTACGCGGAAAGCGGTGCCAGAATGAGGCTTTGTGTCGGCCCGTCCCTGCCTATCACGGGCGTGGGCACCGTCAGATAGTCTATTTTTTTCACGCCACCCTGCCCCAGCTCACCAGCCAGGTTGTTACCCCATGCGAGCACCGTCCCATTGCGCTTCAACGCCAGGCTATGGCCGTATCCTGCGGCAACAGAAACCACATCGGCCAGTTGCCCGCTCCCCACCTCGCTGACCACAGCAAGTGGAAAGGCTGCGGAATTGCCCGCAGGGCGGCGTATGCCATCTCCCAACTGTCCTTTGGTAGCAGAGCCCCACGCATATACCGTGCCCTGCCGGCTCAATGCCAATGCATGGCTCCCACCCGCAGCCACCATGGCAATATCGTTCAATGTACCCTGGCCATTCACCGCCTTGAGCTGCACCGCATAAGGAACACCGTTGGCATCATATTTTCCCTGTGCCAATTGCCCCACGCTATTGTCGCCCCAACCCCACACGATGCCATCATCAGCCAGCGCCAGCGAATAGCCCCAGCCAGACGAAATGGCCACGATCCTGCCCAGTTCGGAACCATCGGCCTTCTTCACCGTATTCGGCAAGGCACTTGGCACGCCAAGCCGGGCACCTGCTCCCAGTCGCCCGGCATTGCCATCACTGCCCCATGCATACACCCGGCCATCGCCACCGAGCGCCAATGCGAACGTGTTGCCGGCAGATACCGCCACGATATTGCGCAAGATGTCATTACCAGCCGGGTTCTTCACCTGGACCGGAAACACTTTGGCACCGGTGCTGCCCGATCCCGTCCAGCTTCCCCAGCTCAGCACGGTGCCATCATGCAACAATGCCACAGCATTGCCACCGCCCATTTCGGCCTGCACCACCCCGCCCAGATCATTGTCATTGGCCGGATTTCTTACGCTCCGTGGCGTAAAGGTGTTATCCAGCACATCATCACGTCCCAGCGTACCGTTGTTCCTGCCCCACGCCCACAGGCTGCCACTTTCAGCCAATGCAAAGGCAGTGCTTTCCCCTGTTCCCAGTTGCGCTACGCCACGCAATGCGGCATCACCCGCAGTATTCAGCACGGGTTGCGGGGCGTTCAGCGCTGCCAGGCCCGCATAACTCCTGTTCTGCGCCAGCAAGCCGGATTCATTGCTACCCCATGCAGCGGTAGCGCCATCAGGCAGTGCCAGCAAATTGAATCCTCCATTGCCGGTAGCGCCCGCCATGCCGCGTACGCCGCTCCACGAACGCGGCACCGTGCCCTGTATCTGCAAGGTGGCAAGCAACTTGGCGCCGCTACCCGGCAATACACCTTCCACACGAACCCGCAATGCCCCCAGGCGTTTTGCAGTCATGTTGCTGCAATCACTCGCTACCGTGATCATCTCGTCGAGCGCCGTGCAAATGAGGGGAGCCGATACAAGCTGCCCGGTGGCATCCCGCAAATCCACCCTAGTTGCAATGGCCACATTCCATGGCAGCTTGCCGTCACCCGGGCTTTGCAGTGTTGCCATGGGCTGGTTGTAAGTCACGCCTTGACCACATAACGGCGATTTGAAACCAAACAGGAAGCGCTGCAACTGC
This sequence comes from Andreprevotia sp. IGB-42, assembly GCF_009848685.1. GTDB lineage: Bacteria > Pseudomonadota > Gammaproteobacteria > Burkholderiales > Chitinibacteraceae > Andreprevotia. Next base: position 146,584 of record NZ_WXTX01000005.1, on the reverse strand, counting down.
TCACCGGCCACCCCCTGCGGTGCGGCGCCGCCACTGCAGGCATTGGCAAAATTGAGTGCATATTCATAGCTACTGGTCGGGTTCTGTGGTGCCTTGTAAACCCCGGTCAGCGACTGGCCTCCCGTGTAATGCAGAAAATCAGCGGTGATCTGCCCACCGGACATATCGCCAGTCACGATATTCCAGGTCGGCGATCCATCCGGGTTGTAGTGGAACATCGCCATGAATACAGTATTGCCCTGCACTTCAATCGCCCAGCCACGTCCCCCCTGGCTCGGGTTCCAGAACCAGCCGGTTTCCGGCAGGTTGTTATCCACTGTCGGCGCCTGCGCCAAACCACCAGGAACAATCGGGAAGCGCTCCGCACTCACCACCCTGCCGCCCGGCAGCGTAATCCGCGCTTTCGCAGTGTGGCCGGTCACAGCCGTGAAGAGAACGCTCACCGGTCCGACATCCGTCGCTACCGGGCTGCTGTAAATCGCGGAATCGGCCGGCTGACCATTCCGGTAACTCTGCAATACACCGCTGAAGGTATAACCTTCCGTGCTCTGGCTGATGGTACCGTTTGCCACGTACCACACAGGCCGACCCTGCTCGTCATACGAAAAAACGCCAAGAAAACCTTTCCCGGCCTGTGCCTCGAACATATATCCGGTGCCAGCCTGCTCCGGGTCCCAATACCAGCCATTGGCCGAAAATGCGCCCGGCACAAAGCCGGCCGCAGTCTGCCCCGTGCTGGTTCTGGCCGGCCCATTACCGCCACTATCACCACCGCCACACGCAGCAATGAACAACACCATTGCCAGCAATGCAAAAGCATTCCGTAAACACGTCATCCTGATCATCTCGCCAAATCAACACTAGCCGGCCCGCGATTGCAGTTGATTCCCATGGGAATATCTTGCGGATAGCCGGGCACCGAAAGGCGTCATGGTAGCAAAACCATCAATTTCTTAATATCAACGACAGCATTCAAGAAAAAACGATAGCGCTGATCCAACAAAAATGACAGCATCATCAGCCTCCTGGTTGAGCAGGCACTCAAAGGGCCGCTGCCGCTTACATCAGGTTTCTCATGGCTTCATGCAACCACCTCCATCAGGATCACCGAATGAATCCGCACAGGCCGAGCATGAATGCCCATCCAGAGCATGGAAATAACGCGTCCAAAATCCCCTCTGCCTTTCATAGCTGCAGACAGCCTCGCCCATGATGCCCATCAGCGATCCGCTGCAACGCGCGCTGCATCATCATCAAAACGGGCAATTGGCCACAGCCGAGGCGATCTATCGGCAAATCCTCGCTGCAGCACCCCATCACCCGGATGCCAATTACCTGCTGGGCCGGCTTGCACTGCAATGCGGCCAGCCAGCCCAAGCTGTTCAGTTGGCGCAGCGTGCCATGGCAAGCAACCCGCTGCATCCCTTGCTGCCGTGGCTGCTGGCAGATGCCGAGCAGCAGCAGGGCCATACCGATGCGGCCATCACCGCCTACAGGCAAGCGCTCGCTCTCAAGCCGGATCTGCTCGACGCCTTGCTGGATCTGGGCAACTTGCTGCACAGCGGTCGGCAAGACGTAGAGACGATGAGCGTGTACCGGCAAATCCTCGCGTTGCAACCGCAACTTGCCGCGGTGCAAAACAATCTCGGCAGCTTGTACAAGGAACACGGAGACCTGCCAGCGGCACTGGCCTGCTGCCGCCTCGCGGTACAGCACGAGCCCACGGAGGCAGTCTTCCACTTCAACCTGGCCAACAGCTGCTGGGAAGCCGGCCTGTTGCAGGAAGCAGAAACCGCCTACCGGCAAGCGCTGCAGTTGGGGCTGAATCAAGCGGTGATCTGGTACAGCCTGGGGGGCGTACAGCAGCAACTCGGTCAAGCAGAAGAAGCATTGAACTGCTTGCGCCAGGCACTGCAACTGGACTCCGGCTACGCCACCGCACGCATGGCACTGGCGCATTTGCTGCAACAACGCTGCCAATGGGACGAACTGGCAGCCCATATTCCACTGTTGCGGCAAGCACTGAGCGCACCGCTGGAAGAACGCACGCTGATCTCGCCGTTCTCGCTACTGGTATTGCCCGATACCACGCCCGCCGAACACAAACGCTGCGCCGAGCGATGGGCGCATAGCCGTTATGCGGCGATCCAGCCCAACATAATCAAGACAGCCGCACCTGCAGCAAATGGTCAGCACCCTGATCAGCAAAGCAGCCGGAAAATCCGCATCGGCTACCTGTCGGCAGATTTCCACGACCATGCCACCGCCCAGTTGATGGCAGAAATCTTCGAACTGCACGACCGCAGCCGTTTCGAAGTCAGCGCGTTTTCATACGGGCCGGAAACCGGCGATACGATGCGCGCACGCCTCAGGCTGGCATTTGATCACTTTGTCGACCTGCAGGCGGACGCGCATGCGGCAGCGGCAGAAAAAATCCGCGCGCATGGCATTGATATCCTGATCGATCTCAAGGGATATACCGAGCATAGCCGCAGCGCCATCCTCGCCCACCGCCCCGCGCCCATCCAGGTCAATTACCTGGGTTACCCCGGCACCATGGGTGCCCCTTTCATCGACTACCTGCTGGCCGATGATTTCATCATCCCTGTAGGGCAAGATGCGCTGTACAGCGAACAAGTGATCCGCCTGCCGGGTTGCTACCAGCCCAATGACCGCCAACGGTTGCGCCCACCTGCGCCAACCCGCGCTGCATGCGGCCTGCCGGATGAGGCCGTGGTGTTCTGCTGCTTCAATCACAGCTACAAGATCACGCCAGAGATCTTCGCCATCTGGTGCAGCTTGCTGCAAGCGGTTCCCGGCAGCGTGCTATGGCTATTGCAAAGCAACGATGCCGCCATGACCAATCTGCGGCAGGCCGCCAGCGGGCACGGCATTGCAGCGGAGCGCCTGATTGCGGCACCCAAACTGGCGCATGCCGACCATCTTGCGCGGCTGCAATGCGCCGATCTGTTCCTCGACACCCTGCCGGTCAATGCCCATACCACCGCCAGCGATGCACTCTGGATGGGGCTACCGGTCGTTACCTGCGCCCAACAAGGCTTTGCCGCACGCGTAGCTGGTAGCCTGCTGCATACCTCGGGTTTGCCCGATCTCGTAGCAGATACGCTGGATGGCTATCGCGATCTGGCCTTGCAACTGGCGCAGCACCCGCAGCAGCGCAGCGCCTTGCGAGATCGCATTGCAGCCGCACGCAGCAATGCGCCGCTGTTCGACAGCCTGCATTTCACCCGCAAGCTGGAAGACGCCTATCTGCAGATGCTGGCAAAGCAGTAACTTTTGGCGCCGCCAGATAGCGTTGCTTGGGGGCCTCACCAGCCACACTTGGCCAGCATCGTTCCACCGGGTTTTTGTCAGCGGCTCCTGGCTTGCTCTCCTGGCGGCCATAGCTGGCACAAAGAAAAAGGCCAACTGCACAAAGTTGGCCTTCTCCTGTCACCTGGTCAGCGTTGCCCGGTGGATTTCCAGCACCGGCACAACACAGGCGGCACCACTGCTTAGTTGACAGCTTTCACCTTCAAGCCGTTCTTCACTTCGCGCACGCCATCGACCGAAGCCAGTATCTGCAGTACGCGCTCGCCTTCCGCAGCACTGGGCACTTCGCCGGATACGGCCAGCACACCGTTTTGTGAAGTCACGTCAATCGGCAGCGTGGCCAGTTGCGCATCAGCACGCAGCGCAGCCTTGGCCGAAGCAGCAATCGCTGCATCGCCAGACGTAGCGTTGGCAGCCACCTTGGCCGGCTCTGCCTGGTCAGCAGCGTAGGACATCGCAACGCCAGTCGTCAGCACGGTAGCCAGCAAAGCGCCCATCAGTTTCGAATTTTGCATGGTAGTTCCTCTCTCTGTTTGCGGTTCAAAAGCAACACTCTCGCAGCGTTACATCCCCACTACAGCAAGGCCCGTGCCAGTAAAAAAATATCTATAAAAATCAAACAACTAGAATCAAGAGCCGGGGAAATCACCATATCCAGCCGGCTTAGCGGGCTTATCCTGTCGCCAGAGCGCGACAACTTTCCACGCCATCACCTGTATTACCGCCCAAGCGCTTGATTTTGCTAGCCTTCGTTCTGTCGTGCCTCAGCGACAACTTCGGCATCCGCCCGGAACAGGCTCGGCGTCAGTGCGTATTTCTGCAACAGGCGATAGAACTCGGTACGGTTGCGCTCGGCCAGCCGCGCCGCATCTGCCACATTGCCATCGGTCAGGCGCAGCAGCTGGATCAGGTAATCGCGTTCAAAGCGTTTCTTGGCCTCGTTGTAACTCAACACCTCCAGCGACGGCACCCGCAACGCGCGCTGCACCAGCGATAGCGGTATCAATGGCGCGGTTGCCAGCGCGCTGACCTGTTCCACCACGTTGTACAACTGGCGCACATTGCCAGGCCAGGGTGCAGCGGCCAGCGCAGCCAGCGCATCGGCGGCAAAGCCGTTCAGCGGCTTGTGGTATTTGCTGGCCAGCTTCTGCAGGAAGTGATTGGCCAGCAAGGCAATATCCTCGCGCCGCGCGGCCAGTGGCGGCAATGACAAGGTCACCACGTTCAGCCGGTAATACAGGTCTTCGCGGAACAGCCCGTCCTGCATCGCCACATCCAGATCGCGGTGCGTGGCAGACAGGATGCGTACATCCGTCGCCTTCACCTGCGTGGCTCCCACCGGGCGCACTGCATGCTCCTGCAGCACACGCAGCAGTTTCACCTGCAGCGGCAGCGGCATATCGCCAATCTCATCCAGAAACAGCGTGCCGCCTTCGGCCGCCTGGAACAGGCCATCGCGGTGGCTCACCGCCCCGGTAAATGCCCCCTTCACGTGGCCGAACAGCTCGGATTCGAGCAATTGCTCCGGAATCGCCCCACAATTGATCGCAATGAACGGTGCCTTGGCGCGCGGGCTGGCACGATGGATGGCGCGCGCCAGCAGTTCCTTGCCACTACCGCTGGCACCGCGGATCAGGATGCTGGCATCCGTACTTGCCACCAGCCGCGCTTCTGCCAGCAATTCGGCCATCTGTGCGCTGCGGCTGATCAGCGCTTCACGCCACGCTTCATCACCGGGCGCAGTAGCGGCGGCTGACGATACCACGTGGCTCAGGCTCACCGCATGCGCCACTTTCTCCAGCAACTGCCTGCCATCAAACGGTTTGGTCAGGTATGCAAACGCGCCACGCGTGGTGGCCTCCACCGCATCGGGGATACTGCCGTGCGCGGTCAGCAGGATCACCGGCAACGCCGCATGCTGGCGGCGTATCTCGTCGAACAACGCCAGCCCGTCGCCATCGGGCAGGCAGACATCGGTGATCACCAGCGCCGGCAAGGCCACAGCCAGCTGCGCCAGTGCCGCCTCCATGCTGGCAACCGCCGTCACGCGGTAATTGCCGGCCTGCAGCCTTATGGTCAGCAGCCGCAACAGATCCGGGTCATCATCCACCAGCAACACATGGGCTTGCGTACTCATTTGTTGGCCGGCGCAGCAGGCCGCTCCGACAGCGAGCGTTCGATGGTCTTCAGCGCCTCCAGTTTCTCGGTCAGCTGCTCGTTGCGGCGTTGCTGCTCGCGCAGTTGCGTGGCCAGTTTGTCCATCGCATCGTCCTGGCGGCGCAAATCGCCATACGCCAGCTTCAACCCATGGGCCAGCGGCTTGAACATCTGCTCCTCGTCCAGCGTGGATTGCAGTGCGCCATCAAGCAACGCCTGCGCGCGCGCCAGATCGCCGCTGCCACGGATCGCCGCCAGCAACATCGCCCGGCGCAGCAGTACCGGCGCGCTGCCGTCCTGGCGGCCCAGCTCGGTCAGCTGCCGGTTCAACTCTGCCACGGGCAGCGCTCGCAAGCCTGCCTGAAACGTCAGCAGCGCGTTGAGCGCGTGCCGCTCGGCACTGTCATGCGCGATCACCGGTTCAGGCTCCGGGCAGACCACTGCCGGTATCTCGGGCGGGGGCGGCGGTGTTGCGCAGCCAGCCAGCAGCGCAATGCAGCAAAAAGTCACGAGCAGTTTCATAAGCACTCAAGCTTCATAAGGCAGTTCAATCTGGAAATGGGCGCCTGCGTCACTCGGCAGCAGCGATACCGTGCCGTGGTGCGCGGCAATGTATTCACGCACGATGGACAGGCCGATGCCGTTGCCATTACGCGCCCCGGCCACTTGGTTTGCCCCTTGGTAAAACGGCTCGAAGATACGCGCCGCATCGGCGGCAGCCACGCCCGGCCCTTGATCGGCACAGCGTATCGTCACGCCCTGCGCGCCGCCGGTTACGTCAAAACGGATCACGCCGCCATCCGGGCTGAAGCGCACCGCGTTGGAGAGGATATTGGCAAATGCCACCGCCAGTCTGTCAGCGTCCGCCACCACTTGCACCGGATCGCCGCTCACGGTCACCAGTACATTGCGGCGCTGCCACTGCAAGCGTTGTTCGCTGATCACCCGCTGCAACAGTGCCGTGATCTCCACCCGTGCACGCTGCAGGTGCTGGGCATCGAAGCTCGCGGTGTTGTAACGCAGCAGGTCTTCGATCTGCGCCTGCAGCGCCACCGCGTTTTGCCGCAAGATGCCGGCAATCTCGCGCTGGCCGCTGGTCAGGCTGCCGGCTACCTCGTCCTCCAGCAGCGCCACACCCTCGCGCATCGCCGCCAGCGGCGTTTTCAGCTCGTGCGAGATATGCCGGACAAACCGCGCCTTGTCCGCATCCAGATCGGCCAGCCGCACGCGCAGCCAATCCAGTTGCTGGCCCAGCCGCTGCATGTCGGCCGGCCCGCCTACCGCCACCGGCTGATCCAGCCGGTTGTCACCCAGCCGCGCAATGGCCGCCTTGATCCGGTTCAAGGGGCGGGACAACCACATGCCAAAGCTGATTGCAAACACCGCCACCAGCACCACCGCAGCGGCCAGCAGGCCGGTCAGCACGCTGCGCTGATGCTCCAGTGCCACCAGCAACGCATCGTTGCGGCGGGTGATTTCCGCCTTGCCCAGTCGCAGTACCTGCTCGTTCAGCACTGGCAGCCGCGCAAACACCGTCGCCAGCACCGGCCGGCCGGCACGGTTCTGCTTCTGGCTACCCCGGAGTACTGTCCACGCAGCCTTGCTCTGCATCGCCCATTCGGCAGGCACCTCCGGCGGCAGATCAGGCAAGGCAGCCACCAGCTCGGCAAGCGCCGCCTCGGCATCACGCCACTCTGTCACGTAACGGTCGCGGAACAATGCATCATCCAGCACCAGAAATTGCCGGGCGCTACGCTCCATCCCCTGCGTGCGCGCTGCCAGCCGCTGCGATTGCTCGGTCAGCATCACCGCCTGCGCCGCACCTTCCCGCCCCAGCCGGGTCAGTCGTTCCAGCGTCCATAGCGCCTGCAGTGAGGTCGCGGTCAGCACTCCGGCAATCACGATGAAGGCGGCAAACAGCAGTTGGCGGAATGACAATCTGAACAATGCATAACCCCGGCAGATGGCGCAGCAGCCCCGGCCACCAAGCCATCAGCAGATGGTCTGGCCGGGATCCTGGGCTGGCGCATGACCATGCCAACGCGGCATGGCACGCCATGCTAACGCGGCGACAGCCGTGTCATGCACAATGCGGGGAGGGAAAAATTGCTTTGCAATCAGCAGGAAAGCACTGCATCGCCAACGGCATTGCGGATGGCATGCCATTGCAGCATGCCACCGGTGAACGCAAAAACGGCAGGTGCTGCATCTGCTTGCCGCATGGTCCGCACCCGCAGACCGGCGTAGTTGCAGATCGATACCCGGTGAATATCGGTCTGCGCCGGCAAGGGCATCGCTGCCTTACTGCAATGCCAACCCGTACAGCTTGCCATCCTCGCCGCCCACGATCAGCGTATCACCCGCCAGCAATGGCTGGCCGAACAAACCGGCAGACAGCGATTTTTGCCAGCGCAGCTTGCCATCCAGCCCCACCGCGCTCACTTTGCCCGGCCGGCCGGGTTGATAGGCATCCCCCGTCGCCAGCAACAGGGTTTCTCCTGCCAGCACCGGTGCGGTGAAGGCGTTCTGTCCGGTATCCACCCGCCACAGTTCGCGGCCACTCGCCGCATCCAGCGCCTGGAAGAACAGGCCGTCGGAAGAACCGATATATACCGTATCCCTTTTTACCAGCGGTGACCCCACCACCCACGACGTATCGTGGCTGCGTTGCCAGCGCGGGGTGCCGGTAGCCAGATCGAACGCGTGTACGGCTGCATCACGGCTGCCATAGATACCCGATTGCTGCCACACCGCAATCTGCGACTGGATCGCATCCCGGCTCGGGGTCTGCCGCCAGACCGGCGTGCCGGTTGCCAGCGCCAGCGCACTGATCTGGCCAGCGGTATCGGCAATCAGCACCCGGCCGTCATGCACGGTTGGCGTAGCCATCAGCCGGTCGCTGCTCTGAAACTGCCAGCGCTGCGTGCCATCGCGGCGGTTCAGTGCATGCAGCGTGCGGCCCATGCCTACCAGCAGCAACTCACCGGCAACACGCGGGCTGCCCTGGTAGCTATCCCAGATATGGAAACCACGCCAGTCGCCCTGGTCACCCAGTTCGCGCTGCCACTGGATACGCCCATCCGCAGCCGCGATCGCATACAGTTGCCGGCTGGTCTGTACGTACACACGATCGCCATCCAGCGTGGGCTGGCTGCTGAGCGAGCCCTTCAATGCCACCTTCCAGCGCGGCGTACGGCTGGGCCAGTTGATGCCCTGCAGTTCACCGGCAAAATTGCCCACCACCAGCACATCACCCGCCACCACCGGCGCGCTGCGGATCGGCGCCCCCGTTGCCAGTTGCCAGCGCACATCGCCGGGCGCAGCCAGCACACCCGGCACCAGCAAGGTCTGGCCCAAGCCCAGCAACAGCGAACCCACTATCGAAACAGAACGGACACGCAACATGAAACGCCTCATCAAGTACGGAACAAAACAGGCAGATATAACGTATGGCAACGCAGCGGCACTGCCTGCTCATACACCTCGATCATCGGACGGCGCAGGTCCGGCAGGCAGGCACTTCGTGCCGGCCATGCTGCCAGCAGACTGCGCCAGCTCACGTAAGGTGCACCTGCAGCCAGCGTACGTACCGCATACAGGCCACCAGACAGCGCCATCCGCCCCAAGCCGGCCGGAGGCGCAGCGTCGCCAGCCAGCGGCAGGCACACATCAAAGCAGGATTCGCGCGCGCCACGCAGATGTAGCAAATCGTGCCGAACCCCGTAAAAACGCCGCACCATGCCCGCTCTATCCAGCGTCGCCAGCGCAGCGCTGATCAGCGCATCACCCCATACACCACGAAAACGCCGGTAGGCCAAGCTCTGCGCCGGCAGTTGCAGCACGCCCATCTCATCCGCGCCAGGCACTTCCTCATCCATGTATTCCGCTGCCGGCCCTGCTGCGGCCACTTCCAAAGGCGTCTGCGCAGCGGGCGCAAGCTGCCCCGCCCATGCTCGCCAACCACCGTGGCGCCAGTCGCTGGCGCTCATGCCGAAATGCTGGCGGAATCCCTTGGCAAACGAGCTGGCGTACGCAAACCCACACTCCTCCGCCAGCGCAGCCACGGTAGTGCCCGGCGCGGTCAGCAAACGATATGCTCCCGCATAGAGCCGGCGCTTGCGCAGCACATCAAACGGCGTCTCGCCCACTTCGGCCTCGAAGGCCCGCACGAAGTGATAGCTGGAATAGCACGCCGCAGCGGCAAGCGCATCCAGGCTCAAAGCCTGCGCATAGCCGTGATTGATGCAGTCAACAGCACGTTCGATGCGGATCTGACGGGAACTGGCTGGCAGTTGTGTCATGGCGTCATCATGCCCAAAAGCGTTCCCGGGCAATTGTCCGCGGTTGCGGTTTTGCTTTCACTCCGGGTAGATTGGCGGCTCTGCAACCGATTCACCCCCCACCAATGCACCGATACCGCCACCTGATGACCTGCCTGCTGTTCTGCGGCGTACAGGCCATTGCCGCAGAGGAAGCAAAGCCGACGTTTGATGATTTCAAGCGACACCTTCTTGCCAGCCTCGATCTGAAAGCGGGCATCACCAGCGAGCAGGCAAAAGCGCTCGCCAGTTGGGATGTACTCGGCTACTCGATTTATGGAACAGGCGTTGCTGAAGTGGAAGATGCCGACAAAAACCGGGAAGTCACCGCCCACGTCGGTTACGAGCGCTCGCCGATGATCATCCACGTCAACAAACGGACCGGCCGCACCAGCTCAAGCGAATGGCTGACCTATAACACGCCAGCCGAATTGTTGGATACCCGATGATAATCCGCAGTAAACCGGGCAATCATCACCTCGTACCGGCGTGACCGAACACACTCGATTGCCGCCGCCTCAAAGCGGTCGCTGTGCGGCCAGCAACAGCAACATCGGCCGCTCGCTCCTCCGGTGTCCGCCAGTACCGACCAATTGGCGGGCTTGCCAACACGCTACCCAGTCCACAAGGCGTAATCCATTCCTTGCTGGGTAGCAGTCGTGGCAAGTTTCCGATCCACGCCCAGTCAGCCAGTAACAGCATCAAAACGCAGAACAAAAGCTAAGAAAGCAATCAAATAGACCGAATCGCGCTATGCTGCACCAGCAGCCGCTGCGCCATGCCCATGCCTCGTCCTCCCATCCACCACCCGCACACTCTCCTCATGCACGTTGATCTCGCATTGCTGCTCACCGGCGCCGTTGTCGCCGGCTTCGTCCAGGGACTGTCCGGGTTTGCCTTTTCCATGGTGTCCATGTCGTTCTGGGCATGGGGACTGGAGCCTGGCGTAGCCATGGTGTTGGCGGTATTCGGCGGGCTCACCGGCCAGTTGATGGCCGCGTTCACCACCGGGGGGCGCAAACTCAACCTGGCTACGCTGCTCCCCTTCCTTGCCGGCGGCATCACCGGCATTCCACTCGGAGTGGCGTTGCTGCCGCATCTCAACCCCTTGTGGTTCAAGGTCGGACTGGGGCTGATGCTGGCGTGCTGGTGCCCGCTGATGCTGTTTGCCAACCGCATACCGCGTATCGAATCCGGCGGGCGGCTGGCCGACGGGGCGGTCGGCATGGTCGGTGGCCTGATGGGGGCGCTGGGTGGTTTTTGCGGAGTGGCGCCCACCCTGTGGTGCACGCTGCGCGGCTACGACAAGCAACTGCAACGCGCCGTCATCCAGAACTTCAACCTGGCTGCGCTCACCGTCACCATGGCCATCTATGTCGGTACCGGCGCAGTCACCAGCAGCATGCTGCCGCTGTTTGCCATCATGGTGCCTGCCCTGTTGATCCCGACGCTGCTGGGAAGCCGGCTCTATACCGGTTTGTCTGACCTGGCATTCCGGCGCGTGGTGCTGTCCTTGCTGACCGCATCAGGCATCGCCATGCTGGCTGCCGCGCTTCCCCCGCTTTGGCACGGGCACTGATCGATTGGCTTCAGTGTGCTTCAATCCGCAAGCGTAATGCATCCATTGTGATCGATGGATCAATGCAAGCCCGCATCAGGTGATCACACAGCCTGATTGACCGGCCTGCACATTCCGTGCGCGAAGACATCGCCACACCACAATTTGCCACCCCACAAGCCATACTGCATCAGTGGCCATATCGCGTTGTTGAATTTCAACTGAGGGTAGCAAGCCCTGCAGACCGGCCAAAATCACCTGCCGCCGCGACAGCCTGGCAAAAAATTTTCCGTGCGGGTGTCTACAATGGCGACAGGCAGCCCCGATCATCAGCATGCCACGGCTCCCGGAGCTGGCATACAGCAGGAGCACCCCGATGAGCCTTGATCACAAAGCCTACCAGTTTGACTGGAATGCCTTTTCTGCCTCGCTATTACCCTTGTTGCAGAATGCGCTGACCAATGACAATGCCGATGCCCTGCGTGGCTTCATCCAGGCCAACCTCAACCATTGCAGCAGCCCCCATGATGGCGAGCCGCTCGATAGCGGATGGGAAACGCAGCTAACGGCCCATGATATCCAGGAACTGGCCGATTTCGCCCTCACCCGCCATTACGATCCAGCCGGAAATCACGGACTGGGCGGTGCATGGCAATCCACTGCAGCCCACCTGCCGGAAGCAGCGCAAGCGGCACTGCTGGGCAACGCATTGCCGGGGTTCGATCCCGGGCGGCAAGGCGCTTACTTCCAGACCCCGGACGAGGTCATCCGCTCCATCCACCAACTGGCACAACAGAGCCACCCGGCCACCGATTCATTCCGGGCATTGCTACGTGCTGCACGCCAGTCAGGGCACGGTATCTACGTCACCTTCTGACCCATCATGCCCCGGCACGGTTTGCGTGCACGCTCATGCATTGCCGCCACAATCACGCCACACGGGCCTGTTTACCCCGGCATCACGGTGTCAGAACTTGGCCGGGCTCACGCTGAGACGAGCCTGCGCCTCGGCCTTGGGCGACGACGAGGTTGTAGCCAGCACCACAAAACCGCTGCTGGCCCCCTCCTTGGCAACAGAAAAGCCCAGTTGGTGATACTTGCTACCGTCTTTGTCTGCCGACTTGTCCAAAATCTGCTTCACGACCAGACCCGGCTTGGCAGTCCCTTTCACCAATTGGGTCAGGTTCTTTTCCACCTGTTTGGCATCCGCTGTCCTGGCCCAGGCAGCACACTGGTATTGGCCACGCAACACCAGCAGAAACTCGCCCCCCACTCCCCACACCTCACCCGCTTCACCGTCCAGCACAACCTTGGAAAAATCACCTTCAACCGGTTGCAAGCGATTCTTTTTCGCCCATGCCGATGCAGCATCGTTTTTACCCAGATTGCCAAGACAGGCTTCCGCGAACAGACGTGTCACCACATCGGCGGGTGCCAGCTTGGGGGCCACGGGGGCAGTCGTACCAGCAGCACCGGCAGTGGCCGCACTCACCAGCAGCGAGAAAACAAAAGCAGATTTCATCATACGGATTCACAAAGTAGACGGCATGGCTTGCCTGAACCAAAATCATACTGGATTCGCCACATGACGCCGCCATGATTTCCATTGGCGCGCCAGACCGCAACCCAATATTGTTCCGAAGAGGATGGCATGGATCAGCAATGGCATTGCTCCAGATGTGCAGCACACTTGCCACAAGGCGGCCATACAACGAAATGCCCTCACTGCAAAACCCGCTTCGACAAACCCGGTGCCGTATACCAACCGGTATTGACTCCCGACAGCGCATGGATTACCCGGCATGCGTTGGACCGTAGCGATCAGCCGACCATTGGCTCAGCATTGGCCTGACTGTTTTTGCGGCTGATTGGTGGCGCCGTCGTTGCTATGGTGCTGGGTGTGGCCGCGCTGTTTTCTGCTATTCCCTACGGGGGAGGAAGCAAATCGCTCATCGCCTGCTCTGGCTTGCGCTCATCGGTGTACCCATCTGGGCGCTGTGGCCCTTGGGTCGTGTGATTACCGGCGCAATGAGCAAACCTGAAGCCCCGCCTGCCCAGCGCAAACAAACGTGCTGATTGTCGCGACAAGACAGCATGTCTCGTTCAAAACATGCATGCCTGCCAAAAGCGCCAATCCCCTGCGGCAACACGCAGCGGTTACGATATGCGCGTTGCGTACGCCATACGCACCCACCAGCCGCTGCCGACGTGCGTCCAGCGGTTTACAGCCCCCAATCAGGAAGCATCAATGCGCCACGCTCATTCCGCCACAGCCCTTCCGCGCCACTCCCGCATGCAGGCAGCGCTGTTTGCCTTGGCCATGGCAGCCGGCACCGCCGCGCTGCACCAGACCGCACTTGCCGCCAAGCCGGCCCTCAAGCCCCCGCTTGTGGTTTACGGTGACGGCATCAAGGGCCCGAAAGACATGGCATGGATACCGGCCGGTGAATTCATGATGGGCAGCGACAGCCGATATGCACAGTCCAGCGAGCGCCCGAAGCACAAGGTGAAAGTTGGCGGCTTCTGGATGGACCAGACCCACGTCACCAACGCGCAGTTTGCCCGCTTCGTCAAAGCCACCGGCTATGTCACCACCGCAGAACGCAAGCCGGATTGGGACACCATCAAAAACCAGGTTGCCCCCGGCACGCCCAAGCCGGACGACAGCGCACTGGTACCCGGCGGCATGGTCTTCATCGGCACCGATACCCGCGTGCCGCTCAACGACTGGAGCCGCTGGTGGGCCTATGTGCCCGGTGCCGACTGGCGCCATCCCAACGGCCCCGACAGCAATATCACCGGCAAGGAAGACCACCCGGTGGTGCAGGTATCGTATGAAGATGCGCGTGCCTACGCCAGATGGGCCGGCAAACGCCTGCCGACCGAGGCCGAATGGGAATACGCCGCACGCGGCGGGCTGGAGCAAGCCACTTACTCATGGGGCGACGAGCTCACACCCGGTGGCAAGCCCATGGCCAATATCTGGGAAGACAAGGAGCAACCGTTTCCGGTCGTGAAAATGGTGGTCAGCCCCAAAGCGGGTGGTGCCACCGGTACCTCCGCCGTGCGCACCTTCCCGCGCAATGGCTATGGCCTGTACGACATGACCGGCAACGCCTGGCAATGGGTGGCAGACTGGTATCGCTTCGATTACTTCAAAACCCAGGCCAGGCTGGGCACCGTCAGCAACCCCACCGGCCCGCAAGACAGCTTCGATCCGGAAGACCGCGCCACACCCGCCAATGCCCCCAAGCGCGTCACGCGCGGCGGCTCCTTCCTCTGCAACCAGGATTACTGCCTGAGTTACCGCCCCAGCGCACGGCGCGGTACCGATCCCTATAACCCCATGTCCCACCTGGGGTTTCGCCTGGCCATGACGCAGGCGGAATGGGAAGCGCGCTCCAAGAAGGTCAGCCAGCGCTAGCCGCTGCAAGCCACTGCAAGCCACTGCAAGCCACTGCCGCGCCAATATCATGTAGTTCACGCGCTGCTCAACTCATCCGGGTGCCAAGCGCCTCCGGGTGAACGCCCTTCCATCACTCCGGCCCCAGCGCTGTTTTGCTGCGGTGCAAAAAATGCGCTATACCATGCTGGCCGCTTGTAAACCATTTGTCACACTGGCGCATTGACACGATTCGACTATAAATCAGTGTTTTCTGATATTTAAGTGCCGTTGCCAGCGGAACCCATTGCACGGCAGGCTCCGACGACTTTCCGCTGCCGCAGGCAATACCTGCGGCAACCAACCTCCAGCCCGCATGTACTTGATAAGCAGCAAGGATTTTTACCAGCAATGCATTGCACCGCAGCGCGGCGATCCATCCGGATCGGCGCCGCTGGTGATCGAAAAAGTCAGCGACCGGCTTGGCCTGCGCTTTCCCGCTGCCTACCTGGAGTTCCTGCGCTGGATGGGCAACGACACCGCAGGCGTCCTCAGCTACGCCAACTGGTGCCTGCATGATTTGCCAGCCAACCAGACCTTCCTGCAGGTATTGCTGGAAGACGCCGGCGCCAGTTACCAGCTACCTGCCAGCGCAGTGGTGTTCTACAGCGATCATGGCTGTCGCGCCGCCTGGTTCGACGCCGCTGCGCCTGCACCGGATCCGTATTGCTACTTCATGAACGACGACATGGCCGAACCGGTTGCCGCCGGTGCCTTCTCCGGCCTGCTGCTGCAGGCACTCAAAGACAGCTGCACCCCCAGTCTGTCACTGCCGCTTGCCAACACGATCTGATTCCCGGGGGCGACTCAGAACAATTGCGAACGCAACTGGCTGGCCTGCAAATGGTGATCACAAAAATACACTTCGATCAGCGCGCTTTGCGTATGGTTGGTAACGATCTCGCTGCCCATGGGCGCATCACCATTCCAGCTGACTTCGTCACCGGTTTCGATCTCGTCGCCGTTTACCAGCTCGAAAATCGAATACTCGCGCTCGTCGGTCAATACCGCGATCAGATTGCTTTGCGGATTGATATGGCTGATCGTGCCCTGCATGGCCATGCCCTCCTCGGGTTGAAATCGTCATGGGCAGCAACGCTGGCTGCAGTCTGTTTATCGGCAACCCCGGCAAGGATTGCAGCATCAATATGTATCAGGCGTGATCAACGGCTGCGGGTCATCATGCTCCCGCCACTTGTCCGCTGTTATCCGCTTGCTGGTTGCGCGCCTCGCGCGCCAGGTTCAGGTACTTCTCCCGCAATAGCGCCAGCGCATCATCATCCAGCTCTTCCAGATCGATCAGCGCGTTGTTGCCCGCCTTCACCGCATTGATCAGCTCATCGAGCTTGAGCTGCACCGCAGCTGATTCGCGGTTCTGCGTATTCTGGATCAGGAACACCATCAGAAAGGTAATGATGGTGGTGCCGGT
Source organism: Andreprevotia sp. IGB-42 (assembly GCF_009848685.1). Taxonomy (GTDB): domain Bacteria; phylum Pseudomonadota; class Gammaproteobacteria; order Burkholderiales; family Chitinibacteraceae; genus Andreprevotia. Next base: position 130,346 of record NZ_WXTX01000005.1, on the reverse strand, counting down.
ATTGATCACCAGTTGCCAGGTATCGCTGAAATGGAACAGCGGCCCGCTGATTGCCCACACCACGATGGTCGTGACTGCCAGCGCAAAGGTGACCGGCCGGCCCATCAATGCGGATGTTCCGCGGGAAAACTGCGTAAACCAGATACCGGTGGCAGACATGATCTTCCTCCTTGATAGCCCATCGCCGCCACACGCGGTTGCGTGCAACATGGGCGCCATGGATGACTGGCGCTCAACAGCACCATCTATACCCGTGTTTGCGGCTGCGTACAGCGCCACCCACCGGAATCAGACCATGCCTGCAACAAATGGCGGCAGCGTCGGACAAGTGCCAGGTACTGCTGGGCAGCTACCTGCCAGCAGGCAACAATGCTGCAGATAACAGTTGGCAGCGTGTTTCCTTCTCGGTAACTTGCTTGCTCATGCCAAAAGCATGGCAAAGGCAGTGTTACCCTGCTGCCGGCCCTGCTTCGCAAGCCTGCCATCGAGGACCTCATGACCCAGATCACGTTGAGCAACGCCACCCGCTTTCCGGCCCAATTCGTCGTTGCACACGGCGGCCTCATCATTGCCCGCTTGCCCGCGCTGGCACCCGGGGCACAAATGGTCGTACCCGTCAGCGACAGCTACGAAATCACCGCCCTCACCCAGCGGGATGAAAAGCCCTACACCAGTGCGCCACAGGTGTTTTCCACACCGACGCATTTCCTGGCGCAGATGCAGCAAAATGCGCTCGATGGCGGTTACGATTTCCAGCTGCTGAGTTCACCCGCCACCGAGCCCGAGCAACTGCAGTTCGAGAGCACCACCCTGAATCCGGTGTACTTTGCCATCCGCAAGGACGACATCAAGCTGCAAACCGTGGTGGTCACCGACTCCTTCCACCAGACCACCATTGCGCTGGGCGATACCTATTCGATCTACGCCATCATTGATGGCATCACCACCGCGCCCGTCACCACCACGGTCCGCAGCGACGCTGCCGCGGTAACAGTAACCGCAACAGTCGACGACAGCATCCAGCCCGGCTATTACCGGCTGACCACCGACCAGCCCACGCAACCGCCCACCGTCCCGACACCCAGCCCGGAATCCGGCAGCAGCCAAATCACCCTCCGCAACAAAACCGCCTACCCGTCCCAATTTGTCGTCAACAAAGGCGAGCAAGTGGTCGCCCGCCTGCCGCCGCTGGCACCCGATGCACAGGCATCGATACCCACCGGAAACGTGTATGAAGTGGTTGCCAGCACCGTCATCGACGGCAACACCTATACATCCGCACCGCTGGATGTGACTGGCGCCATGGGCTTTCTGGCACAGGTGGTGCAAGTCGCTGCGCAAGGGACCTACGAATTCGTGGTGACCGAAGTCCCCAGCAGATCGCCCGATACGCTGACCTTCCAGAAGACCTGCATCGGGCCGGTCACATTTACCGTTATCAAGAACTGCCAACCCTTGCAGCAAGTGGTGGTCCACGACAGTTATCTGGATCAAACACTGGATATCGGCGGTGATACGTATTCGATCTACGCGGTAATCAACGGCGTCACTACCGATCCCGTCGTAACCCAGAACCCCGCTGCCATCGTCACTGCCCAGCCGGACGACAGCAGTCTTGAACAGGGCTATTTCACGCTGAGTATTGATTGACGGCTACTACCCTCAGCAATCAAGCGCGGGCTTTGTCAGGCATATCACAGATACCCCATTCATTGGCATGAGCTGGCGTATGAAGCTGCCCGTTATTAATGAAGGAACACGATGGCGTGGAATTATCGGGTGGTAAATGTAGAAGGTGAGCTGCACCTTTACGACGTTTATTACAATACTGCGGGTGAGCCCGTCGGGCGCAGCGCAAACCCCAGCCATTTCTATGGTGATACTGTCGAGCAACTGAAAGAGCAGCTCGAATGGTTCAGCGCTGCGCTGGAGAAACCCGTGCTGCAAGACGATGAGATCGGTTCAGACGGAAAAGATGCATCGGAATGACGGCTGACCAGCAATATCGTAAGACCATTGCTGATCAACGCAACGCCATACCGGCATGCGTCCGGGTGGCACCCGATCAGATCAGACCTGCTTCACCCGAATTGCCTCAGGCAAACAGCAAGCGATCCCTGATCTTTACCGCATCCGTGTAATGCGCCGCCCACCACGTTTGCTCATCCGGCGTGCGCGGCGGTTTTTTCAGGTTGAACGCCTTCTGCGCGGTGCTGGCCTCGGTCTGCGCCAGCCGGAAGTGGTAATGATCGAACAGCCGCAGCGCCTCGATCATGTACGCCACCGCCACGCGCCGGTCGCGGATCAGCAGCAGGTTCTCGCCATTGCTGCGGTCGGCCGGGCCAGAAAAGTTGTACGAGCCCAGATACACCCGTGCCGTGGGTTGATCGAAATCGATCACCGCAAACTTGTGGTGCATGCGGATACCGCTGCCGCCGGTGGGCTCCGGCTTGAACGGTAGCGGCGCATGCGCGCCCAGTGCGGTTGGCGATACCGGCCTCACGTTGCCATCCGGTTTTTGCAGATCCAGCCCGTCCACCTCGCGGTCAGACATGCCGTAGACCAACACATGATCGCGTGCGGTCACCGCTTCGATGGCACGCCGGATCGGCCCCTGGGTCTGGTACAGGAACGCCATCGAGTAAAACAGGCTGGAACCCGCCTGATCGATATCGTCCGCCACCTTGCCCAACACCGCATTATCGTTGCCATGCGGCGAGAACGTCACCTCGGCATCGATGCCGTCCAGCCCCAGCGCCACCCAGCTGGCAGAGGTAGTGGCGCCGAAATCGGCAGCGGCATCGTGCGCCCAGTAGGCATCGAAGGCAGCCGCAAACGGTTGCAGCGCTTGGCTGCCGCGCAGTACCACCGCATTGTTGGCCTGCACGTAAAAGCCGCGCCAGCTGAAATTGGTCGATCCGCACACCACTGCCTGCACCGTGGGGCCGTTCACCAGGATGGTCTTGTTGTGCTGCAGGCAGCCCATATGCTGGCGTTTCACTTGCGCGGCACCGGCACTGGCGCGCAATAGAGCCGCCGCCTGCGATTCGGCGGCATGCTCGGGGCCATGCGTGCCGCTGTTGTCGATGATGATTTTCAGGCGGCTGCCCAGTTGCTGCAGTTTTTCCACCACGGTGCGCTCGCTCAGGTCATAAGCCACCACGCGCACTTGTGCGGCCGGATCGGCAATGGCCTGATCCAGCACTTCCAGGATGGCATTGCGGGCCTCGAAGCCCATCCATGCCAGCGCCTCTGCCGCCTTGGGATGGGTAGGCTGGAAATCCAGCCCTTCATCCGCCTTTGCAGGCAGCAGTGTCTTCATGTCTTCCGGGTACGGCGCATACTGGTTGACGAAGGCCTGCGACGACACGAATCCACGCGTGAAGGTCACATTCAATTGCCCCGGCCAGGTTTCCCGGCGCAGCGCAATGGCAGCAAGCTGTGCCTCGCCATAGCTCAGCTCATCCGCCCCATTCATGAATACCGGCGTCACCCGGTACACGAACTCACCCGGCAGATCGGCATTGCGCGGGAAGTGTACCCAGCGGAATTTCTGGATCGGCGCCCGCAACGTGGACAGTTGTTGCGGATCGGCCTGCCCGTCTGCCGCCATAGCAACAATGCCGGTAAAACCCAGCCGGTTCTTGATGGCAAAAAAGCGGTCGCCGCCCGGTTCCTGGTATTCAATGCCGAAGCCGACAAAATCCGCTGGTGGCTGCCCGTCTTTCCAGTTCATCGCCAGCAGCGCCATGCCCTCGCCGCGGTGCAGCTTCAACGTGAACAGCGCCATAGCATTGCTGGCCGTTACCTGAAAATCGCCGGACATATCGCCTCCCGCTTCGGGTGCAGGGCAGCCAGCCCCAAGGGCCGGCTGGTGCATTGATCAGAACTTGATGGAGAAACCCGGCAGCGATGCCGCAGCCTTGGTGTAGCTCACGCCATCCACGCGCAGGCCATCCGGGTTCAGCACCGTGATCAACCCGCCCTTGTTTGGCAGGATCACCGGTGGCACCAGCGATACGCGCAGCGTTTCACCTGCACCGATCGTGCCGCTCAGCGCCTGCGCGTTCTTGTCGCGGTCCAGCAGCTTCCAGCCTGCCAGATTAATGGCTGCGCTGGTCACATTGAGCAAGGTCACCGTTTCATGCTCTGGCGATTGCAGCGCATTGGCCAGCGCAGCCACGATGCGGATCGCACCATCCGGTGCTTCCGGCGTGGGGATGGTACCGGTGGGGAACGACGGCACCGGGGCGGGCACAGGCGCCGGGCCAGGCACGGGTGCCGGCGCCGGTGCAGGGTGATCCGATGGCGGCCCGCTGGTATCGGGCTGGGTTTGATGGCCGGTATGGTCATCGGTATGCCAGGTTTGCGACTGGAACTTCAGGAATATCCCCACCCACTGGTTCTGGTGCGGAAAATGCAGCAGCAAGGCACCATCCTGGTACACGCCGTCGTCCTGCTTGAAGCGGCCCACATTGGCCTGGTTCATATGCAGGTCATGCACGCCATTACCCGGCAGGAAACCGAAAATCTTGTCCTTCACACCCGCTTCCGGCCCCCAGCGCTCGCCAAAGGCATAGATTTCAGCCTCCTCGTCGCTCAGTGCGCGTTGCACGTAATGATCGATCTTCTCGTTCAGATCATTGTCCGGCCCCGGCACATTGAACGGCAGCGGCACCAGCTTGCGCGGGTCGAACAGGTTGGTACGGATGAAGTCGAGCGCTGGTCCGCCCGGCTTGGCTGCCAGTGCATGCCAGCCGGTTTCCAGCGCCGCAATCTGTTCCAGGAACGGATGCTGGAAATTGGCATCGATGAAATACTCGAGCTCGGACGGCGTCAATGCGGAAGCCACGTTCACGGCCAGCCGGTAGTCTGTCGTATTGTCCACCACATGAATCTGGTAATGCGGGTTCTGCCCGGAACCCAGCGTACGCCCGACAGGCCGGCCCTTGAGGACCCCATAGTTTTTCAACGGCATGACATACTCCGAAACGATTTGGTCAGCTGATGGTAACCACCGCTTCATGACAATCGCGTTTCGGTAATCCGCCCCCGCCAGCACGCGGCAGCAAGGACCAGCATTGCTGCGGTTCTGGCGGCCAAGTAAGCTGATGGGCGGCAGCTAAAGGCCGTTTTTTTCTGCAGACAGCAAGACATGGCACGCGCACGGGAAAAAAGGCCAATCTCCGTGCCGGCAACGCCACAGCCCAAATACCAATCAGCCAGGGAATACCCCATGAGTGCCAGCGCCGAGTTCGTCCGCCATGTCAAAGACCTGCTTGCCCCATTGGGCAACTGCAGTGACGGCAGCTTCTTCGGTGGACATGCGCTCAAGCAACACGGCCACCAGTTCGCCATGATCATGGGCAACACGCTGTATTTCCGCGTGGACGACACCACCCGGCCCACCTACGAGCAACACGGCGCCAGCGCGTTTTCCTACGCCACCCGCAAAGGCAGGGTGCAGGTCAGAAAATACTACAGCGCGCCGGAAGCCCTGTTTGAAGACCAGCAGTTGCTGCTGGCCTGGGCCCGGCAGGCCATCAATGCGGCCAGCCAGGCATAAGGCGCTTTCTTGGCCAGCTCAGGCATCCGCTTGCTGATTGATCCCGACACCAACGCGCCCCGGCTGTGCAGGCACCGCGTAAACCACGGTCATCAGCAAGGCCAGGATGGCGGCTTTGAAGGGCTGCAGCCACAGAATCAGCCAGGTGCACAGGAAGAACACCACGAAGGTTGCCACAAACAGCGCCGTGCTCGACGACATGCTGCTGCCAACCAGGTTGACCAGAAAAGCGCCGAAGAACAGGCAGCCCATCGATGCCTTCCAAGTATCGCGCTCGGCACCGAGAAAAGTGGCAGCCAGTTTCACGGGCACCGTCAGCACCACGGCAATGATCAGGAACAGCACAAGCGACGACATCCGGTATCCACAAGTCAGTTTGGCCGGGCCGGCTGGCACAGCGGGGGCGGATTCTAGCACGCCCGCTACCCGAAGCCCCCAAACCGGCATTCGGTTTGCCGGTAAGCGGGAAACCCGCCCTCTTCCACTGCTGGCCGCGTTGCGCTGCCCGCCCAGGCTACCTGGCCGGCAAGCGCCGCAGCGTGCGCACGCCCTTCACGCCATCCAGCACATACGTCACGGTATTGGCATCCACCACGGTAAAGGTCTGCGGAATGCTGCCCAGCACCCGGATTTGCCGGCCATTGATCACGTAGCGGTCTATCCGCAGCGTTTGTGATTTGCCCTCCACGCCTTGCCGGTCGGCGTAATACACATAGACCTGTACAGGGATGGGCGTGTCGTAGGCCTCGAATGCCTCGCTCTGCCAACGGCCCAGCATGAAATCGTTGCCAATACTTGCCGCCACACCCTGCGCGCCACTGGCACCCTTGATCCTGAGCGCATCCGCCTTTCCGGCTGGTGGTGGCACATCACCAAAATGCAGCACGCCCTGCGCATCGGTCCATTTGTAGACTTGCGCCAGCGCACAGGCTGGCAGGTATAGCATCAGCAGCAACAGGCAGCGCATGGACTCCCCCATCCGGCATCAAAGCCGGGGCCGCATCAAGCCACCCCGAATCGGCAACTTACCAGCGTTGCCGTACGATCACATTGCCATCCAGCACCACCTCGACAACGTTCTGGGCACCACGGATGCACACATTATTGCCACGCTCGGTACTGTGGCTGATATCGATCACCAACGGTGCCGGCGCCCCATTGATACCACGGCGGATGGCCGCCTCGATGCCATGGTTGTAGAACATCAGCGGCGCCACCAGGATCAGCCGGTTGATCTGCGCACCGCCCACCAGCATGTTGAACTGCGCCAGCAGATTGGGCAGGCGCTGGATATAGGTGCTGTTGTCTGCGGCAAACTGCACGATATGCAGGCCAATCAGGCTGTGCTGCAGCACCGCGCTGACGGTAAAACAACTGGTTACCCCAACGTGCACAAGCGTATCGGTGCGCTCGCCAATATCCAGTTCATCTTCGTGTATGTAGAGCTCTGCCATCTTGTCCTCTATATGGAAAAAACCAGCGGCCGGTCGTCTTGCCGCGCTGGCCCGATTCATGGGTAGAGGCAGCGTAGTTCTGATTTGGCCTATTTTCCAGCCGCCGCCTGACGATCATCATCAGTGCTCAAATCACGTACAGAATGGAACGGGAAAGATGCAGGCCAAGGGGGCGAAACCAAAGCTTGTTTACTGGCGGAAAGGCATTCGCCCCTACACCTGCAGCACAGGCACATTTCACCATTGCGCAAGATCGGTCATGCACCGCCTGCTGGCCCATGTCAATCTGCAGTCATCAGCGAGGAGATGGCATTGCAAGCAGCCACAGACCAGCATTTCGCACGTTTTCGCCAGGCACTGGCGTATATCGATGCGCATCTTGATGAAGCGTTGTCCGTCGGACAGATCGCCAGCGCGGCGGCTTTTTCACCCTGCCATTTCCACCGGCAATTCACGCTGCTGTTCGGCATCAGCGTGCATGCGCACATGCAGCACAAGCGCCTGAAACGTGCGGCGTACCAACTGGCTTTCCGCACGGAAATGTCCGTTACCGATATCGCACTCGATAGCGGGTTCAGCGCGCCGGAAGCTTTTTCGCGGGCCTTCAAAAAGCACTGCGGGCAATCACCATCGGCGTTCAGACAGCAGCCAGAGTGGGCATGCTGGACCACGGATCAACCACCCAACCCGGCCAGGAGCATCGCCATGCCCGCAGACCGCAGCACGGAAGTACGCATCATCCAGTTTCCCGCCACGCGCGTGGCCAGCCTTGCGCACCACGGCAACCCGGCGCAGATCGGCAATACCATCCGCCTGTTCATTGCGTGGCGCAAAGCCAACCGGCTGCCGCCCGGCGTGAGCGCCACCTTCAACATCGCCTACCACGATCCGGTCAGCACGCCCTCCGCTGATTACCGCATGGATCTGTGTGCGGCAACCGAGATGGAAATCGCCCCCAACCCCCAAGGCGTGGTGGCCGCCATCATTCCTACCGGGCGCTGCGCGGTACTGCGCCACACCGGCCCGGACGATACGCTGCGCGATACCGTCATGGTGCTGTACAACGATTGGCTGCCGCAAAGCGGCGAGGCGCTGCGTGACTTCCCGCTTTACTTCCAGCGTGTGCGCTTCTTCCCGGACGTGCCCGAGCACGAAGCGGTGACCGATGTATTCCTGCCACTGGCATAGCCAAGGCCAACCAAGGCCGGCGCGGCCCGGCTAGCTGCCCACGAACTCGCCGGTGTAATGGCGGATGTTTTCCAGCGAGCTGCCCAGCAATGCAGACAGGCTGGGCGCCACATATTCGATGGTGTCCGGATCGTGGGTGAAGGCGATGATCTGCCCCGCCTGCCCGCCAGGCGCGGGCGAATAATCCTGGATCAGCAGCAAGGTGGCGCCACTGAAATTGGCAAAAGGCAGCCAGCCATCGTGGTACCAGCCATCCTGGATGCGGTGATCGCGTTCGCGGTCCTCGGCATAACCCAGGTATTGGGGGCTGCGCTGTGCCATGTGCGCACGCTCCAGCAGTGCATCCTGCGCCGACAGGAACCAGTACCCGCCCAGGCTGCCGGGGCGGGAGAACACCGTCTCCCATTCCTGCCCGCCGTTGGCATGCAACCAGGCAGCACGCAGATCATCCTTGAGCGCATGACCGAGCTCGGCTTCCAGTTGCACCAGTTGGGAGGCGCTGGCCGGCGGGTTCAGATCGAGCGCAAAATCATGGTCGCGGTACAGTGCGGCAAGCTGGGTGATGTAATCCTGGAATGTCATGGGATACCTCGTTGAATGTAAAACCAGCGCATGGCCGGCAATCGGGCGGCGCAGGTGGGGCTGAAGCGGCATCGCGCGGCCTACCCAAGCCAGGGGCGGGCGGCAACGGCAGCGCAGCTGCCTCTATGCAGCACCACTGTCGCCGTCCTCTGCCATGATCTGCTCGCGTACTGCCTGCCACTCGGCCCAGCAATCGCCAGCATCGATGTCCGCATAACCCCGGCTTTCTTCCAGCACGGCCAGCGCGCTGGCCGGCAAGGTCATGCAATGCGCAGCGTCGCGGATGACCAGCACCTCCTGCTCGGTCAGCGCATCGCCTTTCAACGCCTCAGCCCTGGCCAGCAACGCCACCAGCGCAGGAATGAACACCACGCACAGGGGCTCGGCCGGATCGGAGTTTGCTGCGGTCATCAGTGCTTCCTGCAATCAGGGCAGACGGACATGCTGCATCGCAGCAGTGCATGCACCTTAGGTGCAAGCGCGGGCAGAAACAAGTTTTGCTGCCGGATTTCCGCCGGGCGCAGACTGCCACCCCGCCGGTCATCTGCACCTGCAACAAAAACGCCACCGCACTGCCGCCATTCTGTAACGCTACCGTTTTATACCTGTCGCAGCATCTTCAAAAAAGCCTTCAAACAGCGAGCGACAATGAACAAGGTGGTCACGCCATGAACCCGTTCGGCAGATTGAACCAGCGCAAGGTCTTCGACTTTGAAACCGCCCTCTTGCCAGAACCAGGCTGGGCCATCTATTTTGCGTTTGATGCGGGCGCCACCCAGCACGATGATGGCAACGACGAAAGCATCCAGCTCAACAGGTTTCCCGCCCCCTGTCCGGCGGACTGATCAACGCAACGCACACAAGGTGCCTTTTGAGCGACTATCCCGCCCCGGCGATCGACCCAGCAAGCGGCCATGTGCGCCTGCATGATTGCCTGATCACCCCGGCCACGCAATTGAGCGAGCTGCCGCCAGACTTTGCACGGGAGCCGATCGCGCAGCCTGGCCAGCAACTCGTCTTTGCCAAGCGCCACTGGCAAAACAAGGGCGTGGCTATCGAATTCTCGCTGCGCTTCGAAGCGGGCGTCCTTGTCAGCGTCTTCATCGCGCTGGAACCGCCAGAGCACCAGAACCTGGACAGCGATGCGTTCTACCGCAGCACAGATGAGCGCTATGCCTGGCACCAACGCTGGCTGGGCAAACAGATCGGCACGGCAGGGCACTTTGCCTGGGGCAATATCGGCGTCGCCCGCAGCAAGAGTGAAGACGTATGGGTGTACCTGCATAACCCGAACAACAGCTGGGGCTATCAACGCACCTGAAAGCCGCAGCAGCCGGAACCCCGTATCGCACCATAGGCATCCTTGCCCTATCGCCAAGCCCGTCAGGAGGCAAACCATGAGCTACGCAGACACACTGAACCAGACCAAAAACGGTTATCCGTTCGACAAATGGACGGATGCTTTTGAAGCGGGCATGGAACAGTACAGCGAGGAAAACGTCGCCGCTGCGCGCGATGTGCTCGATGAGCTGATCGAGCAACTGATCACGCTGGGCCCGGATGCGGAAGAAGCCGAAAAAGTCGCCCTGTTCCAGAGCGCCGTCGAAGTATTGAACGACCTGGATGACAGCATCTCCGGCTTGATCGAAACCGGCGAGCGCGAAGACCTGTGCGCGCTATTCGACAACATCGCCGAAGCCGCCGGGCTCGATCCGGATCAGTATGGTGATGGCGATGGCATTGCCAGTGAATGGCGCGAGTGGTGAGTGGTGAACCGGCAGCGAAATCATGTTGGGCGGGCTTGATGCCTGCAAACAGGGTCGTCGCGATCTGGAGCAACACGAAGCACGCTGATCACACAACAGCAGCGGTCAGTAAAAAATACTTCGATGGTGACCTGCGGGACTAGCTGCCAACGGACCATCCCATGTCATGATCTGCGGCACATGCAGCGGTGCCAGGCCTTGCTGGACCATCACCAGATGCCCGTCTACACCAACCGGGCAACGCCATGCAGCATGGACTTGATGATCCGGAATGGCATTTCGCGGTATATGGTTAAGATCAGCTGATTCAACAGCTGTTTTCAACCATTCGGGGTACAGGATCACGTATGTATTCGCTGAAAAACTACCTGCTCATTCTCCTTCTCGCCATGGCACCAGCTTGTTTTGCAGAAAAGCAGGTACGCAATGATTTGTTGCAGTTGCTCGACAAAAACGGTCGTCTGGCACAGCAAGCGTTCATTTACAAATCTGCCCACAACTACCAGATATGGATTCCGGCCGGATATACCTACGCGTCGCAACTACCGGGCCAGTTTGAATTCGTAGCGGTGAAGGATCTGGATGGCATAGCCACACCGGGTGTCGCGGCATCCTTTGTGCCGGGCGCAAAGGATTTCAGGACAGCAGCGCGCACCACACGTGACGTCTGGCTAAGCGGCAACAAAACCAATGTGCTGGAGCCCATCAGTGATCAGGAAGAAAACAACGCTGAAATTCAGCGATTCAGGATGTCCTCGACCCGCGATGCCGGCAAGGTCAAAGGTTTCTGGGTCTTCATCAAACGGCCCGGGGGCATGAGCGTTGTCATCATCTCCGGCAATCTGGCTGTCTATGACGAGAACCAGGCCGAATTCGAAAAGATGGTGGCCTCCATCACGCTACATTAACCCTGAAGGGCCAAATGGCTGATGTTGAAAACCTCACCGCTGCCCAGCAGCAACTGGCCAGCTACATGTCGGAATGATCCGGGCAAGCCTATTTCGCGGGCTGGATGAAGGACCTGGAGCATGCACTTTGGCATGCCATCATGCATGGCCCGTGCCAGTACGGTCGGCTGCAGATCACGCAGTCGCATATCCTGCAATTGCAGCAGCTCAGTGATGCCTGCGGCGGCTGGATCGGCTTCGATGATCATGCTGAGGAAGTATTCATTCCCATGGCCCGCTGGCGGCTGCAAGCACACGCCTGAACCGGCAAGCGGGTTTGCAACCCGTGCAACGCGCACGGAACTGAAGCCAGGCAACAACGCGTGCTATCTGCCTGCGTCCTGCACTGATACCGCCTCCCGGGCTCAAGACCGGCGGTCGGCAAATGCCCGCCAGCAAGCCTGCCACAACGGTACGCCGGCAACCGCAGGGGGAAAAAATCCATGACCTGCTTTACACTAGCGCGCAATCAGCACAAACCTGTCGGCCACGCCATCACGGCCCGCCCCTCCCTTTCAGGATCTGCATGCACAACCACAATCAAAACACACCGCCCACTGCGCCGCAGGGCAACCCGCCCTCCGCGCTCAAGGCGGCATTCGTGCAGTCCCGCGCGCAAGGCAACATCGATCTGGTTCTGCCGGTATTGCTGGCGGCAAAGCTGTATATAGTGACTGCGGGCGCCGAAACAGGCGATGACTACTTTCTGGTCAAATCACCCAACAAGGAACGATTCTGCGTCACCGTGGCCGAGCAATTGGAAAGCCTGCAACAGATCAGCTGGCCCAAAATTCCGGTCAGCGGCGCCGAGTTGCTCAAGCGCCTGCCGGCCGGCATCGAAATCGTCGTGACCTACCCTGATGGTGGCGATTACCTCACGCGCGAACAACTGCAATGGTACCGGGATCAGATCGGCTGAAACGCCGATCAACCGCGCCACCCAAGGTGATCTGTAGTGCGCAGCCAAACTGTGCGCTTGCTGTCTTCTTTTGTTTGCCTTTACCCGGCATAATCGCGCATCCTGCTTTCAAGAATCGGCAACATGGGCAACCTTAATCCGCTGGGATTCAGCACCAACCGGGGTTTGATCGATAGCGGCACATCGCTGCTCAAGCTCAATCGCGCACCGGGGCCGCTTTGCGGCAGCAATCCCTGCACCACGGAGCTCAAACGCTACGCGGCACAGGCTGTCGATGTGCTCAGCAAGACCGCCAGCTGGGCCGATAGCCAAGTCATGATCAACGCTCTGCTGGGGCAACAGTCCTTCACCTTGGGCGTAGCCAAGGGCGTTGGGGAAAACCTGCTGACCAGCGCCTACGAGCTCGTCAAGCTGATCAACATGCTGGCGCTGGCCGAATATCATGAAGCCCGCCACGCCCCGACTTTCCTGCAGCGCCTCAAGTCCTCCAGTTTGCTGATGATCAACCCCATCGTGGGCATCAATGCCATCGCATTTGCCCATCTATCGGGCGTGGATGAAAAAGCGGCCGAAGCCTACCGGGAAAGACAGGCACTGTTCGATCTGGTTGCCGCCGTATTCAGGTCACCGGGCGAGTTCTTCGGCAAAGCTGCCGATGCCGCAGTGGCCAACTACAACGCCTTCATCGGCCATATGAAAAGCAGCACGCTCAGCGGCAATTACAAGGCTGGCGTGATGTTTGGCCACGTGCTGCTGGATATCCTGTCCATCATCGGCGGCGTGACCGGCATCGCCAAATTGGCCGCATCCAGCCCGCGCATGCTCGCCATGGTGGGGCGCTTGCAGCGCTTGGTGACACGCACGGCAGCCACCGCAGAGGCCGAAGCAGCAGCGGCGCTGGCCAGGGCGCCCAAAGCCGTCAGCAGTGCGAAATCACCGGCGCAGTTGGGTGCGGGCGCACTGAGCCAGACCAAGAAGGCCGAGATCGTCGCAATCGAGAAAGGCAAGCGACCACCACCCAGCGACTATCTGCCCAAGCAGTATCTGGATGAGCACCTCGCCCAGTTCGACGATGGCGCATCCCGTTTCATGAGCGAGGCCAATCTGAAGCAGTATGGCCCAGCTCAGAGAGATGGTACGTCGTTCGTCATGCCCAAGGCTGAAGCCGATGCATTGCTGACAAGAGCGGCCGGTGACAAAACCGTGATGACCGAGGCGCTGGGGCTCAAGAAAGACTTCTTCGATACAGACAAGCTGGTCCGGGTGGATATCCCCAAACCGCGCGAACTGAATTTGCGGGTACCGTCAGGCAATGAAGCAGGCGCCAACGAGTTCTGGATACCGGGTGGCAAATTACCCACCGGCGCCAATGAAGCGATTGTCGATCTCGGTGGCGTGCCGGCAGGAAAATGGGTAACAACACCCATCGATTAGGAAGCAGGTCATGAACTACGAAGATGTTTTTGTAAACCGGCAAGAGCGCTTTGCGATCGGTACCGAAACGGGTAGCGGGCAGCACTACGTGTCGATCCCGGTCAGCAATCGCATGGTCGATTATCTGGAATACTATGCAATCGATCAGGCTTCATATGATCTGTTTTTGCGCGACCCCGTGGCGGCACTGCAATTCGTGGAGCGTTGCCGCAAGCGTGAAGCAGACGACCTGCTGCTGCACGAACCGGGCGCAGACAGGGGCGTTGCCTCGTAAGCGCAGCGCTTCTTTTCCAGATCAGATGCAACATGACCAAGAAACTGTTCGAGTTCAGCGATCTGCAAATCTGGCAACGTGATGATCGTTTTTTGCCCACTATGATGCGGGCGCACATCAGACCGCGATGCGCGAAGACAAACTGATAGCCGAAGAAACCCGGCTTGCGCTGACGGGCGAAGCGGGGGCCAGCCAGATGTTGCTCATGCTGCAGAAAAGGCTGATTACAGCGGGCATCAACTCTTACATTTCCAACTTGCCCGCAAGCTGATGCAGCGGAGCAGGTGATCGGGCTGCAAACGCGAATCACCGTGATCACACCGCCGTTCTGGCGGTTAACGCGTGAATAATCGCGAACGCCGGATGAATGCCTTTGAGCCTGCAGCGTCGTTGCTCAAGCAAAAAATGGCATTCCCCCCGGAATCGCATTGCAGATTTGCATCACAGGAAATCAATCACGCTACCAGACCAGATAATCGCCTGTTGCTGACTTTCCATGCTGCGCACACCGGAAAATCCATCCGTCCCCGTCATGCGCCGCAGTAACGAGGCGAGCCGGAACAATGAGCCACCTTCGTTGATTGCTGCACCGGTGTCGATTTCTCGGCGAATGCCTTCTGAACCATGATCAGAAAAAATCATGCGATCAGTCCATCATCTGCCGCCGGAAAAACCACACTGTTTGTCGATGAGGGTGCGAACAAGCCACAGCGCCTGTTCGCAACGGTGCGCCGTGAGCTGGTTGCAGGCAAATTGCGGGATGCCGCGCCTTTTGATTGGGCCATGCAAACAGGCTTCTGATCAGCGGCGTGTGCAAAGCGCAACCTATTCTTCCACCGCCTTCAACACATGCAAAATCGCCGGTTGATCCTGGTAGCGTGCTTTGGCCCTGGCCATTTCATCCTCTACCGTGCCGCATCCGAGCTCATCCATGGTGGCCTTCACCATGCGATCGGCTTCGCTCTGGTCGCCATTGATCTCGCCGGCAAAATGCATGCATTGCGTGTAGCGGTTTACCAGTTTGGTGATGGCAAGTGGAATACCCGCAGACCGGGTTGGCGATGCAACAGTGGCGGCCGGTAACGCGACATCACTGGCCACCACAGCCGCCGCTGATGCACCGCCCTGCTGCGCGCTATCGGGCACCTGCGGTGAGCACGCGATCAGCGCCGCCAGTGCGATGGCAGACAACCATGGCTTGCGCCTGCTTTGCCTGTCCATACCGGTTCGCAATCCCGTTGCCTCGCTGCGCATCACCCACCCTGTTGAGCAGGTTCAAACTGGAAGCAATCCGGGTAACGCTCCGGCAGGTGGGCAATCGCCAACGAAAAGCGGTCATCGTGGCATAGCCCGGCCAGCACCAGCCCGGTCATGTTGTTGAGGTTGTTCGATTGCCGTATCGCCTGCATCAACAAGGGCAAGGGGTAGCCTTCCTGCACGCGCCGCACCGCGTGCAGGCCGCTATGCACAAAGGAATTGAGCGAGCGCCACGAGTAATCCTTGAAGCTGGCCAGATGCCGGTACGGGCCATCCGGCCCGCGGGCTTCCAGGTCCTTGAGCATCTCGTTCACGGTGGCGTGGGCGTTACTGGCAACCTGCACCGCTGCCGGCTCCAGCGGCGCCAGCAGCCTGGCAATAGCGGCATCCGGCGCTGCATACAACGCCCAGGCTGCACGCACCAGTGCCTCATACTGCAAGCGGAACAAGGCCAGCGCCGATGTGGGCCGCCCGGCAGGCACCAGATCGCGCATCGAGCGTGCATGCTCCAGTGCGATATTGCTCATCGCCATCACCACCGCGCTGCGCGGATCATCCGGGAAATCGCAATCCGCCAGGATTTCCATCAGTTCCACTTCCACATCATGGGAGCGCACGCACAGCACAGTCAGGTCATTGTTCACGGGTTGGCTCATCGAGTTGGCCCCGGGGCACCCAAGGCGACATCGTTGCGATGATAGCCATAATTGGTGGCACTGAGTATTGCCGCGCCACATGCGCCAAGCGCGCCCCATTGCAGATGCAAATGGCAAGATTCACCTGTGCTGCGCGCGGCAACGCGCAACGGAGCGGATATAGTTAAAGCGGCAGCCAGTACAATGCCGATAAATCAACCCGTGATCCCCGCATGCCCAATACCCTGGATTTTTTGAGCGACGGCGGCGAAATGGGCGAACTGATCCGCGCCCACGACTGGGCCGGCAATACGCTCGGTTCGCCCGCCCAATGGCCGCAAAGCCTGCGTACCGTGGTACGGCTGATGCTCAATACCCGCCACCCCATGTATATCTTCTGGGGTGCGGAGGGCACCTGCCTGTATAACGATGCATACCGCCTGTCCATCGGGCCCGAACGGCATCCCTGTTCGCTCGGCCAACCAGCGCGGGCGGTATGGGAAGAAATCTGGGGGGCTATCGGCCCGCAATTCGAGCAGGTAATGCGTGGTGATGGCGCCACCTGGCACGAGAACCAACTGGTCCCCATCACGCGTAATGGCCGGCGCGAAGACGTGTACTGGACCTACAGCTACAGTCCCATCGACGACGAATCTGCCCCCAATGGCGTGGGCGGCGTACTGGTGCTGTGCACGGAAACAACGCGGCTGGTGGAAGCCGAGCGCGCGCGCCGCCAGAATGACGAACGTCTGCAGATGGCGCTGTCCGCCGGCAACAGCATCGGTACCTGGGATTGGGACGTCGCCAACGACCGCGTGCAGGCCGATGCGCGCTTTGCCGGCCTGTACGGCGTGGACCCGCAACGCGCCGTGGCAGGTGCCCCGATTGCCGACTTCTTTACCGCCGTGCACCCGGATGACGCCCCCATGCTGCGCGTGGCCATCGACAATGCGCTGGCAACCGGCGATGTATTCGCAGTGGAATACCGGCTGCTACATCCGGATGGCAGCGTGCAATGGGTGGCTGCGCAAGGCCGCTGCTCCATGGCCGCGGATGGCACGCCACTGCATTTTCCCGGGGTCAGTTTCGACATCAGTGCCCGCAAGGTGGCGGAAGAGCGCTTGCAGCAACTCAATCAGTCACTGGAAAGCCAAGTGCACATCCGCACCGCCGAACTGATTGCCAGTGAAGCCCACTGGCGCAGCATTTTCGAGCAACTGCAGGAAGGGTTCGTGCTGGCCGAACTGGTGCATGACCACAACGGCAAGGCAAAGGATTTCCGCTACCTGGAAATCAACCCGGCTTGGGAAAAACTGGTGGGCATCCCGCGCGAGCAAGCGCTGGGCCAACTGGGCAATAATGTGGTGCCCGACCAAGAGCCAGAATGGCTGGCGCGGTATGCGCACGTGGTGGAAACCGGCGAGGCAACGGCATTTACCCGTCACGTCAAATCGCTGGATCGCTGGTATCACCTGCATATCTTCCGTCCGGAGCCGGGGCGGTTTGCCGTGCTGTTCTTTGAAGTGACCGAGCAACGCCGCGCCGAAGAAGCGTTGCGCCAATCCCAGAAAATGGAAGCCGTCGGCCAGCTCACCGGTGGCCTGGCGCACGACTTCAACAATCTGCTGGCAGGCATTTCTGGCAGCCTGCAGCTGATGCAGCTCCGCATGAGCCAGGGCCGCGTGAACGAGCTGGATCGTTATGTCAGTACCGCCTTTACGGCAACCAAGCGTGCCGCCGCCCTCACCCACCGCTTGCTGGCTTTCTCACGTCGGCAAACGCTGGATCCGATGCCGACCAATGCCAACCGGCTGATCCTGGGGATGGAAGAACTGATCCGGCGCACCGTCGGCCCGGCCATCACGCTGGCCATTACTCCTGCGGCCGGTCTGTGGCATGCACTGGTCGATCCCCACCAGCTGGAAAATGCGCTGCTCAACCTGTGCATCAATGCCCGTGATGCCATGCCGGATGGGGGCAATATCGCGATTGCTACAGCCAATCGGCAACTGGACGAACGCACAGCGCGCGTGCTGGACATCGCCACGGGTGACTATCTGATGCTGTCCGTGACCGATAGCGGCACCGGCATGGCCGCGCAAACCGTGGCCCGTGCTTTCGAACCTTTCTTTACCACCAAACCGCTGGGCGAAGGCACCGGGCTCGGCCTATCGATGATTTATGGCTTTGCGCGCCAGTCTGGCGGACAAGTCAGGATCGATTCGTTCGAGGGCCAGGGCACCACCGTCAGCATCTACCTGCCGCGCCATGATGGCGACCTGGAGGATGACGATATCAACCTGCTCAGGCCCGTGGCAGCCCGGGCCATCCAGGGCGAAACCGTACTGGTGGTGGACGATGAACCCAGCGTGCGCCTGCTGGTGACCGAGGTACTGGAAGACTTGGGCTACACCGCCATCGAAGCCGCAGACAGCGTGGCCGGGCTGAAAGTGCTGCAATCGGATGTGCGCATCGACTTGCTGATCAGCGACGTGGGCCTGCCCGGCGGCATGAACGGCCGCCAGATGGCCGACGCTGGCAGAACCTCCCGCCCGGGGCTGAAAGTGCTGTTCATCACCGGCTACGCCGAAGCCAGCGTACTGGGCGAAGGCCGCCTCGCCCCCGGCATGCAGGTGCTCACCAAACCGTTCGTGCTGGAAACGCTGGCGGCACGTATCAAGGAGCTGGTGGCGGGTTGAGAATTGATCTGTAGACCCATTATTCTGACTTGTCGGCTAGCGTAGCGGCAGAAGTCGCGGCAGCGGTGCCCGCCAGCTCAATCAATAGGCAATACATTCTTGGATACCGGTGCCTCACGATACAGTTTCAGAAATCTGAACATCTTTGGCCATTCTGCTCTCGGGCAGAATGCAATCGCCACTTCCTGATGATTCAATGCCGATTCCGTCAGCACCACGTGATCGGGCACTTGCTTGGCATTGGCAAACTCCTTTGCATTGACCACGCATACTGCCTTGAAGAACGGGCCGGCAAGCCACGCTTTTACTTCAGGTCGATCCTGAAATTGCAGGTATGCCGCCAGAGAGGCATGGGCAACGGCCACCATGGCAAAACCTAGTGGCACGTCATCCCGAACCAGAATGTACATCTTCATGCTTGGTTGGCTCCAACCCCTGAATCACTACACATAGCCAGCATCTGCCAGGCCGCTCATTTCCGCAACAGCCGCAGCCCGTTCCCCACCACCAGCAAGCTGGCGCCCACATCGGCAAACACCGCCATCCACATGGTGCCGAGCCCCATCAGCGTCAGCGCCAGGAATACCGCCTTGATGCCCAGCGCCAGCACGATGTTCTGCACCAGCACCGCATGCGTGGCGCGGGATAGCCGCACAAAGCCTGCTACCTTGCGCAGGTCGTCGTCCATCAGGGCCACATCGGCGGTTTCGATGGCGGTATCGGTGCCCATCGCGCCCATGGCAAAGCCGATGTCGGCCTGCGCCAGCGCCGGGGCATCGTTGATACCATCGCCCACCATACCCACCGTGCCCTCAAAAGCCAGCGTTTCGATGGCGCGGCGCTTGTCGTCCGGCAACTGATCGCCGCGCGCCTCGGTAATACCCACCTGCTGTGCAATCACTTGCGCGGTGTGCGGGTTATCACCGGTGAGCATCACGGTTTTCACACCCAGCGCATGCAGCTCGGCCAGCGCCGCGCGGCTGCTGTCTTTCACGGTATCTGCCACTGCAAACAGCGCCAGCACCTGCTGCGCATCCACCAGCATCACCGCGGTTTTGCCCTGCCGCTCCAGCCCATCCAGCCGGGCTTCCAGCGCGGATGAACAGCGCTGCAGTTCTTCCACCATGCGGTGATTGCCCAGCCAGTAGCTGGCACCGTCGATCTCCCCATGCACTCCCCGGCCCGGCAGTGCCTCAAAACCGGTGACCTCCCGCCTTGGCGTACCCATGCTGTCCGCAGCATAGGCAACCGCCAGCGATACCGGGTGATCGGATCGGCCAGCCAGGCTGGCGGCCAGGCTGCGGCAAGCCGCGTCATCCAGTGCTGCGCGGGTTTCAAAATCCGTCTGCACGGGCTTGCCATGCGTGATGGTGCCGGTCTTGTCCAGCGCCAGCCAGCGCAGGCTGCGCCCCTGCTCCAGATACACGCCGCCCTTGATCAGGATGCCTTTGCGCGCCGCAGCCGCCAACCCGCTGACGATACTGACCGGTGTGGAAATCACCAGTGCACACGGGCAGGCAATCACCAGCAGCACCAGCGCCTTGTAGATCCAGTCATGCCAATTGCCACCCAGCAACAGCGGCGGCAACACCGCCACCGCCAGCGCCAGCACAAACACCACCGGCGTGTAGATGCGGGCAAAACGGTCGACAAAGCGCTGTGTGGGCGCCTTGGCACCTTGCGCGGATTCCACCGCGTGGATGATGCGTGCCAGCGTGGTATCACTGGCGGCAGCCGTAACCCGGTAATCAAAGCTGCCGGCCTGGTTGATGGTGCCGGCAAACACCGCATCGCCCACGGCTTTTTCCACCGGCAGGCTTTCACCGGTGATCGGGGCCTGATCAATGCTGGATGTGCCTTGCACGATCTCGCCATCCAGCCCCAGCCGTTCACCCGGCTTTACCCGCAACAAGCTGCCGACGGTTACCTTGCTGGCAGCCACTTCTGCCCAGCTGCCATCCGCCTGCTGCATGGTGGTCTGCTGCGGCGCCAGTTGCATCAGGCCGGCAATGGCATTGCGGGCACGGTCGAGCGATCTGGCCTCGATCAATTCCGCCACCGTGAACAGCACCATCACCATGGCCGCTTCCGGCCATTGCTGCAGCGCCAGTGCACCGGTCACCGCGATGCTCATCAATGCATTGATATTGAGATTGCCATTGCGGAGGGCCACCCAGCCCTTGCGGTAGGTGGTCAGACCGCAACTGGCGATGGCGGCGATTGCCAATGCGGCAGACAGCCATTCCGGCCAGCCCAGCCAGTGGATGATCTCGGCGCTGAATGCCGCAATACCTGCCAGCGCCAGCGGCCACCAGGGTTTGGCGGGCGTTGCAGGCGCGGGCTGGAATGTGGCACCTGCAGCGGCAGGCAACTCCGGCGTGAAGCCCAATGCGCGGATTGCATCAAGCACCTGTGGTTGCTGATCTGCTGCATGCACCACCGTCAGCACCCGCTGCATCAGGTTGAACTCCATCGCCCCCACGCCGGGCAGGCCCGCAAGTTTCTTGCGGATCAGCGCCTCTTCGGTGGGGCAATCCATCTGCATGATGCGAATGGCGGTCTTGACGCCATGCGCAGTCACCTCGGCCGCAGCCAGTTCCTGCGGTACGGAAACCTGCCCGTGGTCGTGGTCGTGGTCGTGGTCGTGGTCGTGGTCGTGGTCGTGGTCGGCGTCAGCATGCACGCATGCGCTGTCCACAGCGCAGCAAACGCTGTCCACAGCGCAGCAAACGCTGGCGGGCGGTATCACCGCCTTGTATTTGCGGCTATCTGCTGCTGCCGCGACAACGCGATTCGCCTCGTTCGCATCTCCCTCCGCCGCACCGTGCATATGCCCGCAGCAATTGCCGCCGGCGTGCTTGGGCAGTGCAGGCTGGTGATCGTGATCAGTGGCCATGACAGGCTCCGGATGAGTACTATGCTCACAGTACACACCCTGAAGCCACTACAGGGTCAAGCGGAGGCTGCATGAAAATCGGTGAACTGGCGCAAGCCGCGCAATGCACGGTGGAAACCGTACGGTATTACGAGAAAGAAGGCCTGTTGCCCGCAGCCAGCCGCACCGGCAGCAACTACCGCAGCTACGGGCCGGAGCATGCCGAGCGGCTGCGCTTCATCCGCAACTGCCGTGCACTGGACATGACGCACGGCGAAATCCGCGCGCTGCTGGTACTGGCGGACACACCCGGTACCGATTGCGGCGGCATCAATCACCTGATCGACGATCACATCGGCCATGTGGATGCGCGTATCCAGGAACTGCTGCACCTGAAAACCCAGCTGGCGGAGCTGCGCCAGCGCTGCATCGGCGAAAACGCACTGGATGAATGCGGCATCCTGCATGGCATCAGCGAAATGACCGCCGAGCCCAAGCCGGCACATCGGCACACACATCTGTGCTAACCGTAACTGTGTACCGAACCAGCAACAAAAAAAGTTTGACGTAAGTTATAAATTAACAACCCGTTTGGGCTTGGGTATGATAGCGCTTGCCTGCAACACGTTGCAGCTCGCCTTTCAACCTGATGGATGCTGCTTTTCGCCAGCCTGCCGGGTTATCGGCATTGCGCCAGAACCGGCCAGACTTTGTCAGCAAAGCCGCAGACGTATCCAGTCAGATGGAACAACAGCAATGAAACAATGGTGGTACGCCAAGGCAGGCAATGTCATTGGCCCGATCGGGGAAGACGTCCTCAAGCGCCTGCTGCAAGGCAAGCAGATCACCCCTGCCACGCTGGTATGGCGCGACGGCATGCCGGCATGGCAAGCGCTGCATGCCGTTGCAGCGTTGCAATCCTGGCTAACCCACGCCGAGACGGTCGTTCCTGCTGCTGCAGATTCCGAATTGGCTCCCGCTATCCCGGTGCCCACCGCGCCGGTCGAGGTCGCAGCCACGCCAACCAGCAACACGCAGAAAGCCGACCACGCCCAGCCGTTCAGGATGCGCACGGTGCATTGGCTGGGTCTCGCCGCTGTGGGCTGCATGGTCGGGATCGCCATGGTGAGCTTCTCATCACAAGCACCCGCTCCGTTGGCCGATGACATCCCCACGCCAGCCGCCAACACGACGGTTACCCCCGCTCCGCAGCCCACACGGGCCAGCAGCGCCGGCGAGGCTGCCACACAATCCTGGGTCAATCCGCAGACCGGCCTGAAAGCACAGATCGACTCACGCTGGCAGGCTGGCAACAAGCCCACCATCGATGGTCTGCCGCAAAACACTTTCACGCTCGATAACGGTGACGCGCTGGTCTTATTTGCCACGGAATTGTCTGCCAATTCACTGGAAACCTACGTACGGCAGCTGGAAGCCAATAATCCCAAGCTCCACTTCGACAGCAATGCAAGTACCGAGACGAGGGGTGGAATACAGGCCTGGAGCAACACCGCCAAACTATCCGGCAAGCCCCATACGCAAGTCATCATCCAGATTTCCCGCTCTGGCAACCGCTACTGGCGCCTGCTGACCTTTCAGGATGGCCGGCAAGAGGATACCGATGCCATGCTGCGCAAGCTGGTCGGTGCGCTATGGCGCACTTCAGCGCTGTGAGTGCGATTCTTTCCAATACCGATTACTGGGCCCCATTGCCTTCCGGAGCAACGCCGTCATGCTGTACAGCCTGTTCATGATTTTTTTCGTTCAAGCCATTGTGCCGGTACTGATCTGCTTTGTGCTGACCTGGCTGGTCATCTGGAGCGGCAAACCCAAGCCGGCGAACGTGGTCAAACTGCAGTTCATCGGTGCAGGTGCAACATGGGGGATCACTGGCGTGGTTCACCTGCTGTGCTGGATGCTGCTGGGCGGCCCCATCGCCCTGTCGCCAGACCCGGCGATTTTCATCTGGTTTACGCTGGTACTGCCCGTGGCGGCCAGCACCGCCGTTTGCCTGTTCCTGCGCAAACGCGCCAAGCCGGTGGTACCGCCACCGCTGCCGACACAGGCCGGATAGCGCCAACATGGCACGCTGACCCGCTTGGGGAATGAGGCCAGCCCTGCCGATTCCTTACCCTTACCGGCAGGACTTCCAAGCCTATCGGCAGCTACTGACACCCAACCATGCAGCATTCGTCCAGAAAACCATCGCGCACCGAGCGCAAACGCCGGCTGCAACACAAGCAGGCAATCGCGCCCGCGCCCCCGGACACCTGGATGATTGCGCGTGGCGAGGCCCGCCTGTTCGACCTGACCTGGCAAATCCTGCTGCTCTATGCGCTGTTCTTTGCCGTACTGTGCCATGTGCCACAGCCGATATCGCTCAAGCTGCAGGCACTGAACAACCTGTGGTTCATCCTGCTGGCCACGCCGCTGGCACTGGTGCTGGATGCACTCGTTGCCGCCTGCCTTGGCAATACCCCCGGCAAAGTCTTGAAGGGCATCACGGTGCGCAACGCCAAGGGTTACCCGCTGGATTTTGTTGATCACCTGCGGCGCAACATGCTGTGCTGGGTACTCGGCCTGGGCTTGCTGTTTCCGTACAGCATGTTCCTGACGACAATCTGGCAGGGCTCGCGGCTACGTTCAGGCCAGCCAACCACCTACGATGCAATGCTCGGGTGCAAGGTGCAATGCCGTACCACAACGACTCTTGATATCATCGCAACGCTGATCCTGCTGGCTTTACCGGTTCCGGCAATCTGGCTGATCACTGAGTGGCAAACTGCGCTGGCGGTGCATACCCCTTATGACCTGATTACCCACCCATCAGGCACCTGGCAAAACCCGCTCAATCGACAACGAGTGAAACTGGACCCCGCCTGGTGGATAGAAGGCCAGACAGACCGGGATGGCACGCGGCGTTATACGTTCAATCTGGGGGACCGCAGTGATGCGGATGCCACTGTCGATATGCAGGGCACTGCCGTCCCTGTGAGCATTGCGGCAGAGGTAAAACGGCTGCAGGGCCTCGGGCGAAACCTCATCGAGAGCAATCCGGCAAATGTCCCGGCCGATGCACTGCAATGGGAAGGAAAATTCGACAGTTATGACTCAGGCGAAAGACGTTTGCGTCTCACGCGCTGGCAGAACGGCAATTGGTACTGGCTGGTGCGCACTTGGCAGTATCCCCCCTATACCGATACCGATGCACCGGTACAGCAGCTGCAAACCGCGCTGCAATCCACCATGGATCAGCCCGGCGCTCTTCTGCCCCCAACTGCGCCATAGCTGCGCGACGCCGCTGCTCGCAAGCTAGCCAGCGCGCTGTGCACAAGCCACATTGCCAAAATGGCTGCATCCGCCGATACTCGCGCCCCTTTTGTGATTTGGCCGCACCATGCTCGACGACGATCTGCTTGCCCTGTTCCTCGCCTCTTTCTACGGCTACGGCAATCTGGCCGCCCCCATCTGGTTCATCGGCATGGACGAGCCCGGCAACAACACGCTGGCGCACATCAGCCAGCGGCTGCAAACCTGGGAAGAACGCGGCGCCACCCCACTGGAAGACCTCGCCGGCTTCCATCAAGCCATCGGCAGCACCCGCTTCTTTGATGAAACCGCTGTGCCCCATCCCACTTGGAGCCGGCTGATCCGTGTACTGCTGGCCAGCCAGGGCCAGCCCTGCGATGCAGCCGATCTGCTGCGCTACCAGGTGCAGCAACTGGCCCGCAACGGCGGCGGCAGCTGCCTGATGGAGCTGTTGCCGCTGCTGAGTACCCGTAAATGGCTTTACGCCACCCACAGCCATTTGCCACAGCTGCAAAGCCGCGCCATCTGCCAGCGCACGCTCGCTCCCCCGCGCGGCCATCGCCTGCACGCCATGCTGCAGCACTACCAGCCCCGGCAAGTGGTGTTCTACGGCAAAAGCCACCGCCGCCACTGGCTACGCATTGCAGGCCAAGCCAACTGGCAAAGCAGCGCAGACGGTTTTGAATATGCCGGCAACGCGCATACGCAATTCGTCATCACCCACCACCCGGCCGCACGTGGCCTGCACGATGATTACTTCCATAAAGTGGGCGAACACCTCGCTGCCCATACCCCTGCCATAGCGCCCAAGGCACCGCGCCGCCGTTAACGATGTGCTGCAAGGTGGCGCACGCCAGCCGATGCCAGCGCAGCACCATGCGTCAGTAATCCGTGCCATTGCGCCTTTCCATACAACCCGCGCCCTGCTAAACCAACAGGACTGCCTGAGGAACCGCTCCGCCAGAATATGCCGTATATCGCTGCAATACAGCCCTTCATCCACTTTCTGAAAGCGCATTCAGAAAATGCTTGCAGCGTAATCGAAGACCCTATTTAATACCGAACAAGTAAGAAATTGTTTATCTGGCCGTCATTTGTCTCCGAGCCGGAACAAGCGCTCATATCTGCCAAGCCGCGCTGGATAGCGCAAGCAACAAAAGTGCAGCCGCCTGCGGGGGTGCTATCGGGCATCCAGGCTACAAGGCCGAAGTAGGCCAGGGAGGCAGGCCAGCACCGGCAACATTTCATTCAGGAGTCGCAGTCATGAAGCAGATTTCCGTCACCCTGCATGGCTTGGGGGCATCGGTAGGCCCGGTGCTGCAACAGGCGATGCAAGGCACCAAGGGCACCACCGCCACCGTCACACCGGTGGAAGATGACCACACCCGACTCGATGTGACTTGCCCGGATGCCGCAGTGCCGGAGCTGCTGGCATTGCTGGACGAAGTCAGCACCTTCCAGGCCGCCCCGCCCAGCGTAACCGACGTCAACGACGCCGCCTGAGGTCATCGGCGCAGCCAGATGATCACCTGCGCCCCCCGCCAGAACCGGCACGGCTCAACGCATTTTGCTTGGCCAGGTCGTGTGGACATCATGCCGACGTACAAGCCACCTGCCTGCAGGCAACACCAAACACCCACCGCAACGGCATCACTGGCTTGCCGCATACCCTACGGATTAAAGTAGCGGGCATGACAGCTGCCCGATTCGTCACCGCATGAACGCAGAAACCAGCACGCTGTTCGAACTGCTCGATGGCATGGGCATGTACAACGACAAGGGCGTGTGCCGGGCCAACCACACTGCGGACGAGATTGCCGCCACACGGGCCGGATTCCATAGCGCGCTGAGCAAGCTGCTGGCAGAAATCGGCCCCGCCAACCTGCCACCCGTCGCCGTGCAACTGCTGCAGAACGACGCATGGCTCAGCGATGGCAACGGCGAGCTTGCCGCCCGGATGAAGGCGCTGATCCCGCATGGTTGAACAGCGCGGCCGCGCATGGTCCCGGTTCAAAGACCGGATCAAAACTGCTGATGACCAGCACCGGCCGCCGCCGTCAAACGCGAAAAGAACTGGAAGCTGATGTATATCCGCGCCGAAAAGCGCAGGCGCGCCAGGCAACCGGGCAACATCCATACTCGCCGTGATGCCCGGCGTTTACAGCAAGCCCCCACCATCAAGGAGCCTGATTGAGCACCAACCTGCTATTCATCTGCAGCCGCAACCAGTGGCGCAGCCCCACCGCCGAAACCCTGTGGCGCAAACGACCCGGCTATAACGCCCGCTCCGCCGGCACCAGCCCCAATGCCCGCAAGACGGTAAGCGCGGCCGATATCAGCTGGGCCGACATCATCATCGTGATGGAACAGAAACACAAAAGCCGCCTGAAGGCGGAATTCACCCGCCTGCTCGATCACAAGCCCATCCATGTGCTGGATATCCCGGACAACTACCGTTACATGGATGCGGAACTGGTGGCAATGCTGGAAGAGGCGATACCAGCTTGGCTGGAAGGCAGATAATCGAAATTTCTCGAAAATAGATGCAGATGAGCTATTAGATAGTAGCTATGCTCGTGTAAAAAATTTCCTTGGAGAAACCAACAAATAAGCCAAAATATAGATACAGAAAACATTTACACTAGCCTCAAAGCTTACGCATCGTTGCTCGGAGAAAACAGTGGACGAATCATTGAAAATAATTTTCACCACGTGCCTCACCATCTTTGGCAGCACGTTAGTTTTTGTTTTCGGACAAATATTAGGCAAATTTTTTATTGATCCCACTCATGATTTTCGAAAAACAATTGGAGACATCCAATTTGCTTTAGTTTTTCATCAACAAGCAATAAGTACACCAGTAGGAAACAGAGAATCAGAACTTGAGGCATCCCATGCATTGCGGCGACTTGCTTGTGACCTCTCATCTAAGGCAGCAGCAATTCCTGCATATAATATTTGGAGTAAAATCCTCCCGAATTACTTACCAAATCCAAAAGAAATTCATACTGCCGCAGCAAATTTAATTGGGTTATCCAACTCAGTTTTTCAAGAAAATCGACACGAAAGAAATTACAAGACTGTATCAAAAATACAAACTGCCCTCGGCATTAGAGAGCTGATTGATCAAGCATAACAAACAATCGTATGACGTAAATTTCGTCAAAAAGAAAGGCAAATAAAAATCCGACCTTGGAGAACAGAAAACGGCTTCTCATTATTTCGTCCTAACCTCGAAAAAATGGGCCTATCTGCTAATCAACCACACAACCCACCCACTCCGCTACCTCACGCAGCGTCCGCAACCTCGCCTGCCAGCCCACCACCTTTTCCGGCTGGCAGTGCTCCAGCTGCTCGCGGGTTTTCTCGATAGCCGCAGCGATCTTCTCCTGCAGCGCTTTGACTTCCGTATGGCTCATTGCACTCATCGTGCCCTCCTCCTGATTCATTCATCTCGCTGGCGGAGTGGGTCGGCCACCGAGCCGGCCCACCCGCATCTCGCAGGCTGTTGGCGCGCTGCTAAATCCCGCTACCGTTCTGCAGCTTCAACGCCACCTCGGTATTGAAGCGCTGGTTGTCCGCATTGGTCCGTTCACGCTGCATCTGCTGCTGCGCCGTCAGCTCCATCGCGCGGCGCGCCTGCTGTTCCTGCAGCCCTGCCTGGCGGATGGCGATCTGATCGTGGTGGCGCTGCATGTCGCCCGCCTGGTCTTGCTGGAACTCCTGGTGTTGCAGCTGGCGTTCCTGCGCCGCCCATTGCAGCTCCTGCTGCTGCAACTGCAGGCGCGCCTGCTCCAGCTGCAACTTGGCCTGCGCCAGTGCGGCGTTATCCTGCTGCGCCTGTGCATGGCCTGCCTGTGCGTCCGGGCCTGGTGCCTGCTGCTGTTGCTGCGCCATCTGCTCCGGCGTTTTCAGCACGGATTTGGGCAGGCGCATCACGCGGGAGATTTCCTCCACCAGCCCTTCCGGATTCAGGAACGGGCCGACCACCGGGTGGCCGGCCATCTGCAGCATCTGCATCAGGCCATTGGTCTGGGTTTCTTTCTCCAGCAATGCCGATACGCCCCGGGCCACGATATTGCAGTCGCCTTTTACCTTTTCATCGTCCGCATGCAGCATGTTCCAGTGGTACAGCGCACGGATGAAGGGCTTGGTCACGCCATCGTCAAAGCGCTTTACCAACCGGCCGATCAGCGTGGACATGGAATTGGCGGCAATCGCCGCGCCCGTGGCGGTTTCATTCAGGAAGCGCGTCTGGTCGCCCTGCTGCAGCGGATATACCCCCGTTTCCTCGCTCAGCAGCTGCGATGCCAGGTTGAACAGGCCCATCATGCCGGTCAGGTTGGACTGGATGGGCACCACGCGGAATGGCTCGGTACTGGCGTAGCGGCTATCCCATACCCAGCTCTTGCCCGGCTTGATGGTGTAATCGCCATCAGCACCCTGCACCGCGCCGATATCGATCAGCACCTGTGGCTTGGCACTGAGCGAGGCGTTATCGAGCATGGCGCGGAAGCATGCATTCAGCACGCGCTGGGTATGGCGCATTGCATAGGGCACCCCGGTGCCGAACAGGCTGGTGCCATCGGTTTCCAGCGTATACACCGCATACGGCAGCCGGCCATCATCCAGCGGGCTGAGCGATGCCTTGATCACGCGGTGTTCGGTAAACCAGATGCACGCTTGCAGCTCGGCAAACGGATCGTAATCGGGGTCATCTTCTTCCGGCAGCCCGGCGCAGCCGCACGCTTCCAGCTCGTTGCGCTGGATGGGGCCGTGGTATTCCCACAACTGGTAGCGCTTGTCCTCGATGCCGGTCAGGCTGGCCATTTCGCGCATCTCGGCCAGGTGGCTGGGCACGGTGGAACTGGGTCGCTCGCTCTCCAGCAAGACCTGGCGGATCTGCCCCTTGAGGAAATCATCCTGCCGCGCCAGCTCGCGCAACTGCTTGCGCGTCAGGTAATGGCGCTGGAATGCAAACTCGGCATCCTCGATCCGCTGTGCGGATAGATCGGGGAAAAACTCGAACGGGTCCACCCGCTCCGCCACCGGCTTGATCTGCGCCTGGCGCACCAGCAGGTGGAAGGTCGCGCCCGCCTCTTCCACCTTCTGGAAGCGCGTGGTGGTTGCGCTGTGCGCCACCGGGCCCTTGAGCACCCCTGTACCCAGCACCACCGCATCGTGGATCACATCGCGCAGGCTGGCGCTGTAATCGCATTCGGCCAACTGGTCTGCCATCAGCGTTTGCATGCGTGCCGCGCGGTCTGCCGCGTCGTCCAGGCGCTGGCGGGCCATGTCCCTGGCTTGCACCGGCTGCCCCATGGCCTGGCCCGCACCGTTCGCCGGTTGGCCAAACAGCTTATTGGGCGGCATGCCCGGGCCGTTGCCCATCTGCCCCGCCATAGCAGGCCCGCTCACCATGCCAGGCCCGCCCGGCATCGCGCCCGGGCTGCGGTAGCCGATCACCGTGTCATCACCCAGTACGGCATTCAGCTCCGGCATCGGCGTGGGCGTAATCGCCCAGTTATTGCCATCGCTGGGCAGCAAACCATCGCCCAGCCGGGATTCCAGCGCATTGCACTTGGCACGCGTCATGTTCACAAACGCCTTGGAACCACCGGCCACCTCGATACTGCTGAGCTGGTCGGGGTCATACAAGCCGTTGTATTGGCGCAGGTCTGCCAGCATGCGTGTTTCCACGCTGCGCCGCGCGGCCACCAGCTTGTCTGCCTGGCCTTGCAGGCGCTGGCCCAGGCCAGACAGGCGCTCGGCAAATTCGATCTGTTGCTGCTCGGTGTGGCGCTCGCTCTCCGCCTCTGAAAAAGGCTGGTCTGGCGTGGTTACGTCAAAGGAAACATCAGCCGCGGCAAACGGCATGGCAGTGGTCTGCATGGGTACGCATCCTGCGTGGATAGATACCCGCAAGACTACCGGTGGCCGCCCGATGTAACGGGCGGTGTAACACTGCCGGATGGGTGGGTTTGCTGGTGCGATCAGTGGGATGGCATGCGTTGGCCGGCGCCCACGGTCACACCGTGGAAGCCGGCCTGCAACAGCCCGGTCAGCTCACGCCCGGCCTGGCAAATACCAGCATCAAGCCACCCAGGATGGCCACCATGCCCAGCACGCTCTGCACCGATAATGCATTGCCCAGGAACACGTAATCGAGCAGCGCCGTGGTAACGGGCACGAGGTAGAACAAGCTGGTGACATTCACCAGATTGCCGCCACGGATCAGCCGGTACAACAGCAACTGCGCCAGCACCGAAATCACCAGCGCCATCCACAACAGCGGCACCACAAAGCCTGCGGCCCACTCGAACATGAACGGCCGGCCGGGCACGAATGCCAGGCACAGCAGCAGGCTTACCCCGTACTGCATGGGCAAAACCTCGACGGGCGCCTGCTGCACGCGCTTCTGCAGGATGGCACCCGCAGTAATGCTCAACAGCGCCGCCAGCGCAAACAGCGTACCGGTGCCCTGAAAACGCGCATGCATCAGGCTCTGGTACACCACCAGCGTCAGGCCACCCAGCGCCATGGCAAGGCCCAGCCCGCGCCGCAGCGTGAAGCGGCGCTCCACGAACAGCAGCGTGAGGATGGGCTGTATGCCCAGCACCGTGGCCAGCACCCCCGGATTCACCCCATGCGCCAGCGCCAGCAAGAAGTTGATCGCATAGCAGCCGATCATCAGGAAGCCGGCCGATGCCACCAGCCCGAACGTGCCGGGCCGCGGCAAGCAGCGCCTGCGGGCCAGGCCGATCAGCAGCAACACGCCAAATGCCAGCCCAAAGCGGATGACAAGAAAGGCAAAGGGCGATGCATGGGCCAGCCCCCATTTGGAAAAGATGGCGCCGCTGCTCCATAGCAGCACAAACAGCGCCGTCGAACCGGTTGCGGTCCATGCGGAACGATTGAAATTCATGATTCTTGTTCACCTGTCAGGGAAACAGACAGGCCCCAGCACAATCACCGTGCGCGCACGCAAACGGTGATGATCAAACCGTGATTGATAAAGCTGGAGCCGCGAAGCGGACTGACGATCAGTCCAGGGGGCGCAATGCAGGCGGTGCAACACCGGCAACTGCAACGCCCACGGGCGGTGCGACAGATGAAACAGGCGGAGAACCCGCGCGTACACCACCGACGGCCCGGAGGGCCGTTGCGGCGAGCAGTGCAGTACGCAGAACAGGGTTCATCGAGGTGACCGAAGCGTGATTGCCCAGGGTGGGCAACACCGATGGGGACTATAGCATGGGCGTATGCAGGCACAAACATACCGGGCTGCTTGTTGCGTGATGCAAACGGCCCGCTATGGCACATGCAGAGCGGATGCCGCCCGCGCTGGCCGATATGGCTAAGCGTTCTTTCCCCAATCGGCAAGCACGTCTTCAAAACCCGCCGTGCCGCCACCTTCAAGATCAAAGCACGAATAACCATAGCCCGCTTGGACGAGATGATCTGCGATCGGGCGTATTTTTGCCCAATCCGCATCCACCACCATGCCATGCGGTGCACCGTGGCCGTTGATCAGGAATTGCACGATATGAACTTCCCCAGCCATTTCGACTTGAAACGGCGAGATGATCTCCAGTCCATATTTTTCCTTCATTATTTCAATGACTTAGTACATAAACCAAGGTCCGAAAACGAAGATAACCATCTCATCGTGTTGACGGTCTGGGATAAAAACCGAGATACACAAGGCATTCAAGGAAACAGGCAGTACTGTGATGGTCAACACCGCCACGCAGACAGCAACGCTGATGCCTACACTTGCTTGGGTACCTTGGGCTTCACGATGAACAAGCCATCTTTTGCCCGTGTCATCGCCACATACAGCTCGCGCTTTTGCTGCTGGCTGGCGGTGGCATCAAAGTGCTCGGCCCAGTCGTAATCGCCGGCAGAAGGCAGGATCACGTATGGCCATTCATTGCCCTTGCACTGGCTGACGGTGGTGATCGCCAGCTTTCTGGCGGCGGGCACTTTGGCATCGTAGGCGCTGTACTGTGCATCCAGCTGTCTGGCAAACGCACTGGCGCCGTCGGCCAGCAGGCGTGCCAGCAAGTCCTCCAACAGGCTGCGGCCGGCCTGCATGTCCTGCTGGTTTTTCGCCAGCGAGCCAAACCATTGCCACACATTGGTCCGCTCCAGCCAGGCGTTCACCGCCTCATCGCCAAACGCATCCGGCAGATCGCCATACAGGTGGCGCAGCAGGCTGAGCGCATGGCCGGTATCAGCCACCAGGTAATCAAACTGGCGGGTTTCGTTGTTGAAGACGGTCAGCATGCTGCGGATCACTTCGGTATTGCTGGCCGGCAATGCCGGGGATGCCGCCAGCTGCACCAGCGCACGGCAATCCAGATAGCTGTATTGCGCGGGGGCGTACCAGCCATGCAGCAGCACGCAGGCGCGCAAGATCAACGCCTCGCGCGTGACCGGCAGTGGCGCCACGCCGGCACAGTAAAACGGCAGCTTGGCGGCATGCAGCGCCGCCATCAGCGGGTAGGCCATGCGCGTACCCGGCACGATCACCGCGATATCCTTGCCCAGCGCGCCATCCTTGAGCAATTTGCCGATCACCTGGATGACGGCATCCGTCCATACCGCACCGCTTTCCACTGCCTTGATGAGGGTATTGGCCTTGGGCCGGGGGCGGATGGCCGGGCTGCTGGCGCTGATGGTCTTGAGCAGGTTGCTGGCGGACTTTGCCAGCGGCAGGCCAAAGCGGTAGGTGGCGGACAGCGGCAAATGCAGTACATCGCTGAACACCGCTTCAAACTGCCCGAATGCCGAGAACGGCGCAAAGCCGCGCCATTCAAAGATATCCTGTCCCCGGTCGCCCACGGCCACGATGGCCACGCCCGCGCGTGCCAGCGCCTGGATAATGCTGAAATGCACCGCCTTGGTATCGTGGAATTCATCCACCAGCACGTACTGGATGCGGTTGGCCGCCACGAAGCGGGCAATGGCATCCGGCTCCTGGCTCAGGTCGTACGCAGCATCGCCGTGGCTGAGAAAATCCAGCCGCTCGCGCGCTTTCTCGTACTTCAGGAACAGTGCGTACGCCCATGGCGGCAGGTCCATGCCTTCCAGCGTGGCCTCCAGCACTTCCCAATCGTACTCATCGGCGTAATCCAGATCCATGCTGCTGAACGGCGGCTGCGCAAATGTCAGCGATACCTTCAGGTTGGCCACCGTATCCAGACATGCGGCCAGGTCATCGTGGCCGTAGCCGATCACTGCCGCTTCATCGCGCAAGCCATACGCGGCATTCAGATCGCTGATCGCCTCGCGCATGGCGATGAAGGCCCGGTCATCCGCATTGCGCGCGCGGCCCAGAGAACCGGCTTCCCAGCGCTTGCCGGCGGCATGGTCACGCAGGCAGCGGATGGCGAAGGAATCGAAGGTGCCGCTCACATTGGTCAGCTCCGCCGGGCTGATACCCGGCTGTACCAGCGCCTTGTACTGCGCCTTGAAGCGCATATCACCGCGGCGCGAGAACGTCAGCACCAGCGCGCGCATGCCCGCCCGCGCCAGCGTGCCGTGCAATGCCGCCAGCGCGGTGGTCTTGCCGGTGCCGGCCGTCGCCTCGATCAACAGATGCTGCTGCGCCTTGCGCGCCGCCGGCCAGCCGAGGATGGCAGCCAGTTCATCGTTGATATCAATACCGGGGAATGTCATTACTGCCTTGGGCTGCATGCGCGAACAAGCGCGCAGTGTGGTTCAAAGCCCCCGGCGCTGCAACGTGACGATGCCCGGTGGCGGTAAAACCGGTCGCGCCAGTCCAGCATGGAACGCAAGCTCAAGTCGCAACCGTGCTTAACCGCCCCAACTCGCCCTGCAAGAACCGCCGCACAGCCGGATCAGCCTCCAGCCCGATCGCACGCCGGTAAGCATCTGCCGCTTGCGCATGTCCGGCCTGCGCCAGCAATGCCGCGCGCGCCGCCCAATAGGGCTGGTATTGCGCCAGCTGCGGCTCATCGACCAATGCATCCAGCGCCGCCAAGCCTGCAGCCGCACCGGCCGCCTCGCCTTGCAAGACTTGCTGCTGCGCAGCCAGCGCCACCGCACGGTTGATCGCCACCACCACTGATCCGGTCATCGCCAGCAACGCATCGTACAGCGCCAGCACGGCTGTCCAATCCGTCTGGCCGCTAAAACGCCGCGCCGCGTGTGCAGACTGCACCGCAGCTTCCAGCTGGAAGCGCCCCGGCGCCCGCCTGCGGCTGGCGGCCAGCAACAGCGTTTCGGCTTCGGCGATCAATGCACCATCCCATCGTGCCGGATCCTGCTCGCGCAGCGGAATGAAATCACCAGCGGCGTTGCGCCGTGCATCCCGGCGCGCCTCGGCATGCAGCATCAGTGCCAGCAGGCCCGAAGCCTCGGGCGCATCCGGCAGCAACATCACCAGCAAGCGGCCCAGCCAGATGCCCTCCTCCGCCAGCCCGCCAGCTCGTCGTGCTCCGGCACGCGGAAGGCAATGCCCGCCTGCTGGATACGCCGCTTGGCGCGCACCAGCCGCTGGCCCATGGTGGCGGGCGCCACCAGGAAGGCCGAAGCTATCGCTTCCGCATCGAAGCCCAGCACCGTCTGCAGCATCAGCGGCGCCCGCACGCCGGCATCAATGGCCGGGTGCGTGCATGCAAACATCAGCCTTAGCCGGTCATCCGGAATGGCAGCCATTTCATCGCTGGCAAACTCATCCGCCAGCAAAATCAGCGTCGGCTCGGCCAGGTGTGCGGTCTGGCGGCGGCGCGCGCCATCGATCAGCTTGCGCCGCGCCACCGTCAGCAGCCACGCCTCCGGCACCTGCGTATACCCGTGCGCGGCCAGTCGCTCAGCGCGCTGGCAAAGGCTTCCGCCAGCGCGTCTTCCGCCCCCGCCACATCACGCGTGCGCGCCGCCAGGTAGGCAATCAGCTTGCCATAGCTGGCACGTGCCACCGCCTCGGCAGTCTGCGCTGCGCTCAGCCCCAAACCGGGCGTACCTCGATGGCGCCGTGCGCGGCGCCGGGGCAGCGCGCTGCCCACGCCAGCGCCGCATCCAGGTCTGCCACCTCGATCAGGAAGTAACCACCCAGTTGTTCCTTGGTCTCGGCAAACGGGCCGTTCACCACGCTCTGCACGCCGCCGGGTGCACGCAGTGTCACGGCCTCCGCAGTCGGGCGCAAGCCGTGGTTGCCGCGCAGCACATCCGCCGCCGTCATCGCCTCCACATACGCCATATACGCGCCATACATTTGCCCGGCTTCCTCGCGGGGCAGGCTCAGCATCGCCGCTTCATTGGTGTACTGCAGTAACAGGTATTTCATGGTGTCGCTCCATCGGGTTGGTGCGGGCAATGTGCGCCGCCATGACAATGACGGCCCGGCAACGGGGATTTCGACAGCGGCCAGAAAAAGATGGGCCCACCATCGCCATGCAGCGCCATCTATCATAGCGGCTGCATCCGGATTGTTTGAAGCCGCCGCAGGCAAAAGCGGATGCGCCGCACCCGCCCCTGCCATCGATGGAGCAAAACCCCATGCCCACCCAGGCCGAAAAATCCCAAGCCTTCGTTCACCTGCATCGCCCCGGCAACTGCTTCGTCATCCCCAACCCGTGGGATGCCGGTTCCGCCCGCCTGCTGCAGCACCTGGGCTTTGCCGCGCTGGCCAGCACCGGGGCGGGGTTCGCGTTTTCGCAGGGGCGCACCGATCTCAGCATCAATGCGCGCGATCTGCTGCCCTACCTGGCGCAACTGTGCGCAGCCAGTGATCTGCCGGTCAGCGCCGATCTGCAAAACGGCTTCGGCCCAAACCCGGATGAAGCGGCAGCGGCCATTGTCGCTGCTGCGGCAAGCGGGGTGGTAGGCGGCTCGATTGAAGATGCATCGGGCGATGCCGCAGTGCCCATCTACGATATCGGCCTGGCCACCGCCCGCATCGCGCAGGCGGCAGAAGCCGCCAAAAGCCTTGGTTTCAAGTTCATGCTGACCGCGCGGGCAGAGAATTACCTGTACGACCGACCGGACGTGCGCGACACCATCGCGCGCCTGCAAGCCTATCAAGATGCGGGCGCAGACGTGTTGTACGCGCCGGGCATCACCTCACTCGCTGACCTGAAAACCATCCTGGCGGAAATTGATCGCCCGCTCAATGTACTGATGGGTTTGCAGGGCGTGCAATTGCGCGTGGCAGAATTGGCCACGCTGGGCGTTACCCGCATCAGCGTGGGTGGCTCGATGGCCCGCGCCGCCTACGGTGCGCTGCTGCGCGCCGGGCAGGAAATCATGGCCGAAGGCACATTCGACTATGCTGTCGATGCGATATCGGGCAAGGAAATGAACGCGATTTTCGCGCAAGCAAAGCCGGATTGAACAGCAATGCTTCAGCGATTGCACCGCCCCTACCCTCAATCTTCCAGCAGCTCGATGCCCTTGCGATAATCGAACAGTACGCACTGGCAACTGGCGATGGGTATGCCTGCCGGGGCAAATTGCTGCAGGCCGGCAACGATCTGCGCCCGCAAGCCGGCAGCGCATGGCACAGCAGCCAGCAGCTCGCCCGTCAGGCTTCGGCTCAATTGCCGGTTGGCGTGCTCGACCAGGCCCAGCTGCGCGGCTGGGCTATCCTCACGCAGATAGATCAGCACGCGGCTGCCGCTATATCCGCACTCATCGCCGTCTAGGCTATTGAACGCGTCCGTTACCACGATGCGCGCGATATGTGCCCAGCTGCAGGTGGTGGCTTGTGCATTCAGCGCGGGGGTCATCACCAGCCCGGCCGCACCTGCCTGCAGCAATACATAGCCCGGCTGATCGGCCATTTTCCGGTGCAACTGCCAGCGTGCCCGTAGCGCCCACGCGCCCGGCAACAGGAACAGCAGGCCAACAGCCGGCAGCACCCATTGCTCATCCGCACCAGCGATCAGCCATCCCTTGCTGGGCAGCAAAACGAACGCCGCACCGAACCCCAGGCACACCATCGCCAACAGAAGCGTGTACAGCAACACGCCTTGTTTATCCCGGTACAGCAGTAACTGGTTTTGATCGGCAAGCAGACTGATCTTCACGGCGGTCCTGCTGATGCATGCAATACCGCCATTAACCGTGGCGCCTGCTGGCGGGTCAAGCCGATGGAATGCTTGTGGTAGCGAATACACACCCCATTCACCGCTGGCTTGCTCCAAGTTCCGGGCAATCACCGGTGCGGTGCCAGCCAGTCCCGCTCCAGCATGCGCACCATCATTTCAAAGCCACCCCGCTCGATCAGGCCATAACGGCTGCGTGAGCGCGCGCGCCGGTTTGCGCAACGGTGGCAGCGCAGCCCGACTGCCCTGGCGCAGGCTTTGATCACCAAACTCGCGCCGCACCGCTGGCCGCCCCCGATGCACCTTCATGGAAAGCCACAGCAAAAACCTGCTGTGGTGCCCGCCCCGTGCCGCTGCCCGCATGTACGCTCAAGCAGCCTGCAGCAACGCCAGTTGCAGCTGCGTTGCCGCGGCAACCGGTAGCATCGGTGCGCGCAGCTCGTTGCGGATCAACCCCTGTGCAGCCAGCGCCGCTTTTACCGGCGCCGGGTTGGGCTCGATGAACAAGGTCTGGATCAGTGGCACCAATTGCTGGAAGCGCCCGCGCCCCTCCGCCAGTTGCCCGTTGCAGATCGCGCGGTACACCGCCACGAAATCAGCTGGCCGCAAGTGGGCACTGGCCGCAATGGCGCCATGGCCGCCCAGGCACAGCGTATTGAACAGGTTGAGGTCCTCGCCTGCCAGTACCGCCAGCCGGCCATCCATGATCAGCGCCAGCGTGGTATCCAGCGAGCCGGCACAGTCCTTCACCGCGTGGATGTTGGGGTGTGCGGCCAGCGCCAGCAGCGTGGGCAGCTCGATGCGCACACCGGTACGGTACGGGATGTCGTACACCACCAGCGGGTGGCGGCTGCTATCGGCCAGCGCGGTAAAGTGCGCCAGCAAGCCCGCTTGCGACGGGCGTATGTAATACGGCGCCGGCACCAGCAAGCCCGCCAGCGGCAGTGCGTTCAACTGCTGCACGCGCTGCTGCAACGCGGCTGCGTTGTTGCCGGCCACACCCACCACCACCGGCAGCGTACCGGCAGCGGCAAGAATGGTGGCTAGCACCGCATCCTGCTCGGCATCGCTCAGTGATGACGGCTCGCCGGTGGTGCCGAGCGCCACCAGGCCGTGCACGCCCGCGTCAACGTAATGCGCAACCAGTGCGCGCAACGCCGCATGGTCGACCGCGCCATCGGCAAACGGTGTGATCAGTGGAACCCAGATACCGGAAAAAATCGACATGCCCTACCCTCCAGAAAAGACCGGTAAAAACCAGCCAGAGGGACAGACAACAGGGGGAGATTCACCGCCACAGCCATTCCGTCACCTCTGACGGAACAGCGCTCCGGTCAGACGAGCAACTGTTTTTTGGCTTTGGATGCCGCGCACGCCTGCGCCACGCCAACGGGGGCGTGAAGTGCAGTCAGGAAAGCGTGGGCGCGGTGCATTTGCATGGGGATGACTGTAGCGCAGTTGCCGGCAGCGCGGCAAGGCAGCGCCGCATCAGGCAAACGCCACGATGATCGGCCCCCACACCGCAAACAGCACATTGGATACCGCGTAGCACACCGTGAAGCCGATCACTGGCGTCTGGCTCTGGGTTTCGTCCAGGATGGTGTTCATCGATGCGGCTTCGGTTTGCGATCCGGCCAGGCCACCCAGCAAGATCATCGGGTGCAGCTTGAGCACATAGCGGCCAAAGTAGAACGCCACCAGCGGCGGCACCATGGTGACGATCAACCCGGCCACCAGGATGGCCAGCCCGTGTTCCTGCATCGCGTGGATCGCCTTGGGGCCCGCCAGCAGGCCCACCACGGCGGCAAACGCGGTCAGGCCGAACTCCGAAAACGCCCATTGCGCGGCCGGTGGCAGATCGCCAAAGATCGGGTAACGCGAATGCGCCCAGCCCAGCCCCAGCGCCACGATCAGGATGCCACCGCCCACGCCCAGCTCGATGGGGATATTGCCGACGTGTGCGGACAGCAAGCCCAGCACGGAGCCGGCCACGATGCCCAGCGTATGCAGCGCGATATCGCTTTTGTACTTGCTCACCCTGATGCGGCCAAAGCGCGATGCACACGCGTCCACCACATCCGGGCGGCCGGACAGGTGCGCGATGTCGCCCCGCTGGTAAACGGTATTGGCCAGCAACGGCAAATCGTAACCCTGCCGGGTAACGCGGTTGAGGAACAAGCCATGGTGCGCAGCCGGGCCGATCAGCGCCTTGATCTGCTGCAATGTCTTGTTGGCAAACTCGCCCCTGGTCAGCACCACCTCCACCACCTTGCTGGGGTAGGACAGCGCCAGCGGGCTATCCACTTCCACGCCCAGCCAACCGGACAGCCGGTCCACCAGTTCGCGTACCGCCACCACGCCCACGACGTCGCCCGTGGCCAGCACCAGCGCGGTATCGCGCTCCAGCACTTCGTTGCCGCGTACCACGCGCTCTATCGATACCTGCCCCATCCGTGCTTCCAGTTGGGCGATGGTCAGGCCGTCCGCCTGCGCAGCCAGCCGGTAAGCACGCGTGATCACCCGTGTATAGGCAATCACCTCGCCCGGCTGCAGCACCGCATCGCCGCCGGCCAGCTCTGCCTCCAGCTCACGTGCCGACTGTTTCAGATCGATATTCAGCAACCGTGGCGCAATGCTGCCCACGAACAGGATCAGGCCCACCGTGCCGCCGATATAGGTAATGGCGTAAGCAATGGCCATATGGCTGTTGAGGTCGGCCACCTGGGCAGCGGTGATATCCAGTTCATTGATGGCGCTCGATGCGGTGCCCATCATGGCAGTATCGGTCAGCGCACCGGCGCCCAGCCCGGCGGCAAAGCCGGCATCGAAACCGAACAGCCAGTTCACCAGCAAGATGGCCAGCAAGCCGGTCACGCACAGCACCACCGACAGCACCACCAGTTTGATGGTGCCGCGGTTGAGGCTGCCAAAGAACTCCGGCCCGCTTTTGAAGCCCACCGCATAGATGAACAGCGCAAAGAACACGCCTTTCAGGATGCCCGGCATATCGATGCCGATCTGCCCGATCACCAGCCCCATCAGCAGCGAGCCGGCCACCGTGCCCAAGTGGAAACCCATGATGGGGATGCGCCCCAGCAAGGTACCCAACGCAATCGACAGGAAAATGGCGATTTCAGGGTTGGATTTGAGCGCGTGCAGGAAGAAATCGATCATCGTGATATCCGGCTGTGGCCTGTTGGCGGAAAGGATCAGGCAAGCGGCCCGCAATGCCGGGCTGCAACGCATTCTAGACCGCACCGCGCAGCCATGGCAGCAGGCACGGCAAAAATCATCGCTGGCTGCGACTACGCCATTCGCAACCTATGCTGTTTGCATTGCCAACCCGCGTAACGGAAGCACCATGTCTGAAGCCAACGGTTTTCTTGCCATCAAGGTCAGTGATGACCTGCTCGACCAATTGGTGGAGGACGAGGACAACGTAGGCTGGCCCGTCATCGAAGCACTGCATGCCGCTGCCGGCATCGACGCTGACGGCAACAGCATGTTCGTGAGCGAACAGGAAGGCTTTGCGTTAGCCGGACCGCCAGAGCAGTACCCGGACGGCTATGCAGTACTGGATGTATTCGGCGATGAATGGATGTACCTCGCCCAGGCACTGGTAGAGGGCGGCAGCGATATCGAGTTGTATGGCTGCCTCCACCACGAGCACGGCAGCATCGGCTACTACGCGCTGGACGGCAGCAGCCGGCTGGCGGCAGAGATCGATACCGAAGGCGCTTACGACGAAGAAGCCCACGTAGCGCTGGTGCAGCAATGGCAGGCACTGATCCCGGCGGATCTGCGCCTCAGCAAGCCTGCGCTGTTTGCCGATGAAGATCATGCCGTGAGGGATAACGAAGACGACGACGCGGCAGAAGACGACTGATCTGCCGGTAACCCGCCTGCAATGCAGACCGTTTTCTCCTGGCAGGCAACGGCAGCGCCTGGCGGCCGCGCAGGCAAAAGCGCAAACCTGTACCGTGTTGATTGAACTACCGGGGTAATCTGCCCGCGCCGGACCGCTGCGTTGGCAAGCCGCCACTACAGCCAGCGCCGTACACGCACCGCGTAAGCCTGCCAATCCGCACCATGCGTGCGCGCCAGCCAGGGTTCCTCGCCATACACCACGCGCAGGTGGAAGGCAGCCACCACCAGCAATGTGTACCACGCCAGGCCGGCAAAGGTGAACGCCACGCTCCAGCCGATCAGGATCAGCGCCACGGATACATACATCGGATTGCGGCTATAGCGGTACAGCCCCACTTCCACCAGATGCTGCGGCGGTGCCCACGGCGCCAGCGTGCCTTTGCCGGCAGTATAAAAATCCCGCACACACCCCAACAGCATGCCGGTCCCCAGCAACAGGGGCAGCAAGCCGAAAGGCTGATCCAGCCGCCATTCGCCCGCACGCCACAACCACAGCGCGGGCACGGCAAATGCCACCAGGCCGGGTAGCGCCAGGAAGGCCAGCAATGCACGCATGAACATGATGATCTCCTTGTGCGGGCGGTAAAGCATCAGCGCATCTGCCTGGTCTGGAGCCGCTGACCAACCCGCCAGGTTGCGGCTGGCAGAGTTTTGTCAGGCGGCTCTCAATCAAATACCATGCCGCCCCCGCGGCGCAACGCATCCAGCTGCTGCAATT
The DNA here is from genome assembly GCF_009848685.1 of Andreprevotia sp. IGB-42. Taxonomy (GTDB): domain Bacteria; phylum Pseudomonadota; class Gammaproteobacteria; order Burkholderiales; family Chitinibacteraceae; genus Andreprevotia. The sequence goes on along the minus strand of NZ_WXTX01000005.1, from coordinate 87,723 downwards.
GCTGCGGCAGGATGCGGCCTTCTGATAATGGCGGCAGCGCATCCAGCGCAAAGAAACCGGCGCCATCGGTTTCCACACCATCGCCTTCACCACTGGCAATCACCTCACCAAGAAAGATCAGCTTCCAGATATGGAACAACTGCTCGGGGTGCGGATGCAAGCGCATGTCCCAAAGCGCCAGCAACCGGGTGATGCGCACCGTGTAGCCGCTTTCCTCCCGCACTTCGCGCGCAGCACATTCGGCCGGGGTGGCGCCCACATCGGCCCAGCCGCCGGGCAATGCCCACAGCCCCTCGGCGGCCTCACGCACCAGCAACATCTGGCCCGCGGCATTGAACACCGCGCAACGCACATCCAGCTTGGGGTTGGCATAGCCCGCTTCCGGTGCAAACAGCCGCGCCACTTCGGCGCTTTCCAGATCGGCCAATGCCGCCAGCTGTGCATGCGCGATATCGGTGATTTCCTGATAACGCAGCACATCAAACGGATCGCGCGCGTAGTGCTCGCCAGTCTGGGCAATCGCCAGCAGGCGGCGGGCTTGTTCAATGCGTGGGTCCATGCGCGGCCTTTGATGGATGACGTTAATGCAGCCATTTCGGCATGCCTGCCCCGCTGCATGCAAGGTAAAAATCGGCGCCCGCAACGGGCAAGCACATTCATGCACCGCCCTGCCGCGGCTTGCCTTTCATCAAAGCATGATTAATATGACCAATACATAAAAATCAGCCTGGATACCCAAGGAAGCCCTCATGCCCCTGTCTATCGACCTATCCCAATTGGCTACACTGGCCCCGAATGCACGCTCCAGTTACCGGGAGGCATTTGAAAGCGGCCAGGCCATTCTCGACCAGAGCGGCATCAGTGCCAATGCGTTGCGGCTGGCCCATTTCATGGCGCAAGTGCTGCATGAATCGGTAGGGCTGAGCGTGCAGTTCGAAAGCCTCAACTACAGTCCGGAACGGCTGCCCAAGGTATGGCCAACGCGCTTTGCCCCCAAGGGCCCGCTGGACCCACAGGAATACGCGCACAATCAGCAGAAGCTGGCCAACGAGGTATACGGCGGGCGCATGGGCAATTGCGAGCCGGACGACGGGTATGTCTTCCGTGGCCGCGGCCTGCTGCAACTCACCGGCCGGGAAAGCTACAGCACCGCCACGCAGAACCTGCGCGTATTGATCCCCGATGCACCCGATTTCGTCACCGTGCCGGATGAAGTGATCAGCACGCAATGGTGCCTGGCCGTGGCCGCAGCGGCGTGGGTGAAAAAAGACTGCAATGCACTGGCCGATGCAGACAACCTCAACAAGGTCACCCGCGCCATCAACGGCGGCACCATCGGGCTTGCCGAGCGGGCAGAATGGCTGCGGCGCACCAAGGCCATCTGGTCCTGAATATGAGCGGCTTCTGAAAACGATCTGGCCCTGAAAAAGGCATGGCCTTGCGGGCACCCGGCCTGGCGCTGATGCCGTCGCGACGTTGCCATGCTCAGTACTGCAAGCCCAAACCCAGCGTCCAGCCTTTGCCATTGGGCCCGAACAGATAGCTGGCGCCCACACGCACACGGTCGCTGGCGGAGTCATTTCCGGCCAGTGGCACTTCCAGCGCCAGGCCCAGCTCGGCGATCGCCTGCAAACCCATCGCATCGCGGTCCGCACCAAAGAAACCGGCATAGCTGCCCAGCACCACCCAATCGAGCGGGCGGCTGGCTAGCTGCATGCCCAGTGGCGCTGCGTACTCGGCATGTACGGAATAGACATTGGCGGTTTCACGAAAACGCAATTGCGGGTCTGATTCATCGAAGCTGTTGATCCACGATCGTGCCACATGGCCGCCGATACGGGTGCGGTGCACGGTATCCGCCCCTTGCCACTGCACGCCCACGCTGGGCGTAATCAACCATGCCTTGGTCTGCCAGTTGAGCAGCAAACCATCCAGCTGGGGCCGCAATGCACTGGCGGCAGCGCCGTACTGTGCCTTGTTATCCAGCTGCGCAACCCCGAAATCCAGCGCCGGCAGCAAGGTAAAGCCGTTGCCCAGGTTGATTCGCGCCACCAGGCCACCCGTTACGCTATAGGCAGACCATTTGCTGTCGATGTTCTGCCCGCTAGCGGGCAGGTCATCCAGCAAAACGTCCTGGGCAAGCTGCAGATAACCACCCGCTAACCGCCAGTTGATATCCGTATCCGGCGTCAGGCTGAGCAGCTTGGCCTCGTACGGCACCTGCGCCACTTCCAGCGTGAAATTCCCTTCGTCCTGATCCACCACGTAGCGGGATGCACTGATGTCCGGCGTGGATGCCAGGTTGATGATCTGCGCATAGCCCTTGCCCAGATCAGCCCCTGCCACCACATCGCGCACCGCATCCCGCGCCGGGTCTGCCATTGCGGGCAATGCAGCGGCAGCGCAAAGCAAACCGGCAGGAAGGAAACGCAAGGGCATGAGCGGTACTCGTCGGGATGAGGGCGCAAATCGGGCCCTGCTTGCCTTGCCCGTTGCCAGCTCATCTTAGGCGATGGCTGGCCAGCCGGCCGGCGAGAAAGCCCGGCGTGTTGCCAACAGGCGCCATCCCGAGCCTACTCACCCCAGCGCTGCCACCACAATGCGCGTTGCCTCGGCAATCACCTCATCCTTGGGCTTTGCATCGGCACCGTGCTGCGTGTAGTACACCGCCAGCACGATGGGGGCGCCGCTGGCCGGCCAGATCACGCCGATATCGTTGGTGGTGCCGTAGGCGCCGGTGCCGGTCTTGTCGCCTACCGCCCAGCCAGCGGGTACACCCGCCAGGATGCGCTTGCCGCCGGTGGTATTGCCGCGCAGCCAGGCCTGCAGTTGCTCGCGCTGCGTTGCGGGCAATGCATTGCCCAATGCCAGCGCCTGCACGCTGCGCGCCATGGCGGCCGGGGTAACAGTATCGCGTGCATCGCCGGGAATGGCGGTGTTGAGCGCGGTTTCGCGGCGGTCCAGCCGGAAGGTGTTGTTGCCGATCGAGCGCGCAAACCGCGTCACCGCCGCCGGCCCGCCCAGCAGCTGGATCAACAGGTTGGCGGCGGCATTATCGCTGTACTGGATGGTGGCCGCGCACAGCTCGGCCACCGTCATGCCCTCACCGAGGTGCTTTTCACTGATGGGCGAATAGCTGACCAAATCGCGCTTGCCATAGCGGATGCGTTGCTGCAACAGCCCGGTGGCGTGCACGCTGCGTGCCAGCACTGCGCTGGCCAGCATCAGCTTGAAGGTACTGCAGAACGGAAAACGCTCGTCCACGCGGTAGCCGGTCTGCACGCCATCGGCGGTATGGATCGCGCAGACGCCCAGGCGCCCGCCCGCTTGCTTTTCCAGCGCGGCCAGCAGTGCTGGCGCGGAACCGGCCGCAGTGCCCGCTGAGACGGGATCACCTGTTGCGGCAACGGCGCGGTTTTTCAGGGCAAGGGCCAGCGGCAGCGTGGCTGCAGCCAGCAACAGGGTACGGCGGCTTGGGGAGTGCGTCATCGTGTGGGTCTCGCTATGGTCATCCGGCGGCGGGCATGGCCGCTACCGCACTATCGGGCCTTTGCAGCGGTGGCACAAACGAGAATAATTGCCACCATACCCAAGAAAATCTATTGGCAGGCCAGCGTGCGAACCTACCTTCCGCTCAATGGGCTGCGCGCCTTCGAATCCTCGGCCCGGCACCTGAGCTTCACCCGCGCCGCGCAGGAGCTCAATGTCACGCAGGCCGCCGTCAGCCAGCAGGTAAGGCTACTGGAAGAACGGCTGGGCTGCGTGCTGTTCAAGCGCCTGCCACGCGGGTTGGGGCTGACCGATGAAGGCCGCGCGCTGCTGCCGGTGCTCAGTGATGCGTTCAGCCGTATCGAAAACGTACTCAAGCAGTTTGCCGGCGGGCACTTCCACGAGGTACTTACCGTCGGCGTGGTGGGCACCTTTGCCGTGGGCTGGCTGATGCCGCGGCTGCAGTCATTCCGCCAAGCGCATCCATTCGTGGAGCTACGCCTGCTGACCAACAACAACCTGGTCGACCTGGCGGCCGAAGGGCTCGACTTCGCCATCCGCTTTGGCGAGGGAAACTGGCCCGGCACGCACAATGCTGCCCTGCTGGATGCACCGCTGACGGTGCTGTGCACGCCGCAGATCGCCCGCCGGCTGGCCACACCCGCCGATCTGGCCCGCGAAACGCTGCTGCGCTCCTACCGCAGTGATGAATGGCCGGCATGGCTGGCCGCCGCCGGCCTGGCAGCATGGCCGCTGCATGGCCCGGTGTTCGATTCGTCCCGCTTGATGGTGGAAGCCGCCACGCAAGGCGCCGGCGTGGCGCTCGCCCCGCGGCGCATGTTCAGCCGCGAGCTGCAAAGCAGCGTGCTGGTCAGCCCGTTCAGCATCGAGGTACACACCGGTAGCTACTGGCTCACCTGGCTAAAAACACGCGCACTGTCGCCGGCCATGCAACTGTTTCATGACTGGTTGCTGGCGCAGGCGGTAAACCGCTCAACCGCCATAAACTAATTGGAGAATGGCTTTTGACGCCAAGGCTGCTGTTGCAACGCGTTTTCAAAAATTTCCATGAATATCTTTCCGATGTCGATAAAGACTTCGGCATCATCGGAAACCGAGCCGCGCTCGAAACCAAGCACATCAAAAACCGCACCCGGAATTGTTGGCGCCATATCTTCGAACATCCGGGCTACCCGGGCAAAGTCCGCATAAAGAGCGATGGCAATGACTTCACAGATCAATATGTCGTCAAAATTGATACTCAACGTATTAGACCCGGCAAACCACCTGCTAACCAAAAACTCATGCTGCAGCTCATCCAACCAAGCTTGGTCTGGGCTTTCGAGCACGCCAAAATTCAGCGCCACAGTGCTTAACCACACTGCCAAGACTTCAGGATCGACCCACAAAGCAGTGTCTTGATAGCTGATTAATGCTTTGGCCATTGCACCCCCAATTTACGAATATGACTGCTGAGTGAAGTCTAGCAGCATGCCAAAGCGCCAGCTTTCGGGGTCGGCAGTATGCACTCCAGGCATCAGCCCGCGCCTGCTCACGCCGTAGCGAAAGTTACACAAATGCCGCGAAACAAAGCGGTATCGTTTCAGCCCAGGCTACCGCAAGCCATCATTCAGGCTGGTTTCGATTGATTTGCCCCACATGCCCATATAGAACGGATGGGTAGCCAGTAGCGGCCAACACGCAGCCATGCGCGCGCGGCGGCCCCTTTTCCCCCGCACGCCCGGAGCGCAAGCCGCCATGCCCAGATCAGCCGCACGCGAAGTTGCCGAACAGAAACGCCTGAACGAAGCACGTGAAGCAGGCACGCCCTGGAAGAAATGGGGGCCCTACCTGAGCGAGCGGCAATGGGGCACGGTGCGCGAGGATTACAGCGACAACGGCGACGCATGGAATTACTTCACCCACGATCAATCCCGCTCGCGCGCCTACAAGTGGGGTGAGGACGGCATGGGCGGCATCTGCGACGACAAGCAGCAGCTGTGCTTTGCACTGGCGCTGTGGAACGAGCGCGATCCCATCCTGAAAGAGCGCATGTTCGGCCTGACCAACAGCGAGGCCAACCACGGCGAAGACGTGAAGGAATACTACTTCTACGTCGACAGCACGCCCACTCACTCGTACATGAAGTATCTGTACAAGTATCCGCAGCGCGAATTCCCCTACCGGGATCTGATCGAAACCAACCGCGCCCGCACGCGCGAAGAATTCGAATACGAGCTGCTCGATACCGGCGTGTTTGCCGATGACCGCTACTTCGATGTCTTCGTCGAATACGCCAAGGGCGGGCCGGACGATATCTGCATCCTCATCACCATCCACAACCGGGCGGCGGAAGCCGCGCGGCTGCGCGTGCTGCCCACGCTGTGGTTCCGCAATACCTGGTCGTGGGGAGGCGACGGCCGCAAGCCGGTGCTGGGCGAAGCAGGCCCCGGCGTCATTCAGGCTACCCACCATGCGCTGGGCGAATACTGGCTGTATTGTGACGGCAAGGCCGAGCTGCTGTTCACCGAGAACGAAAGCAATAACCAGCGGCTATGGGGTCAGCCCAACAACACGCCTTATGTGAAAGACGCGTTCCATGCCCGCGTGATCGGCGGTCAGCACGATGCGGTCAACCCGGACAGGCGCGGCACCAAGGCCGCCGCCCACTACGCGCTGGAAGTACCCGGCAACGGCAGCAGCACCATCCGGCTGCGCCTCTCCGCCACGCAAATCGAGCGCCCTTTTGCCGATTTCGCCAAAGTCTTCAAAGCCCGTGTTGCCGATGCCGATGCGTTCTACCAGCAAATCACCCCCGCCACGCTCAGTGCAGACCAGCAGCTGGTACACCGCCAGGCACTGGCAGGCATGCTGTGGGGCAAGCAGTACTATTACTTCGATCTGGACCGCTGGCTGCGCGAGCACAAGCATCACCCGCTGCTGGAATCCCGGCAGCTGAACGTGCGCAACACCGAATGGTTTCACATGCTCAATGCAGACGTGATTTCCATGCCGGACAAATGGGAATACCCGTGGTACGCCGCATGGGATCTGGCCTTCCATACCATCTCGCTGGCGCTGGTGGATTTCGACTTTGCCAAAGAGCAGCTCACGCTGATGTTGCGCAACCTGTACATCCATCCAAGCGGACAGATTCCGGCCTACGAATGGAATTTCAGCGATGTGAACCCGCCGGTGCACGCGTTTGCCACACTATGGCTGTACAAGTACGAAAGCCAGCTGGGCCGCGCCGACCTGCGTTTTCTGGAGCGCTCGTTCCAGGGGCTGGTGTCCAACTTCAACTGGTGGGTAAACCGCAAGGATCCGGATGGGCGCAATGTGTTCGCCGGCGGTTTCCTGGGGCTGGACAATATCGGCATCTTCGACCGCAGCGCACCGCTGCCTACCGGCGGCACGCTGGAACAGGCCGACGGTACCGCATGGATGGCGTTCTACTGCCACAACATGCTGGAAATCGCACTCATCCTCACTGAATACGATCCCATCTATGAGGAAATCGCGTTCAAGTTCGTCCAGCATTTCCTGTGGATCACCTATGCGATGGATCGCGTGGGGGATAACAATGACGAAATGTGGGATGAAGAAGACGGCTTCTTCTACGATCTGCTACGCCTGCCCGACGGCCAGGCCATGCGCCTGAAAGTGCGCTCGCTGGTAGGCCTGCTGCCGCTGTGCGTATCCACGGTGTTCGAAGGCGATCTGGCCACCCGCTACCCCAAGCTGACCGCGCTTATCCACCAGTTCCAGGAGCGCTATCCGGAGCTGATGGCGCAGGTGGCCCCCACCGATCAGGGCTTTACCGGCTACAAGGGGCGGCGCCTGCTGGCCATCCTCAGCAAGAAAAAGCTGCAGCGCGTGCTGGGCTACATGCTGGACGAAAACGAATTCCTCGGCCCGCATGGCATCCGTTCGCTATCGCGCCATCACCTGGACAACCCTTTCGTATTCAACGTGGGCAGCCTGGAATACAAGGTGCAATACCTGCCGGCCGAATCGAATACCGGCATGTTCGGCGGTAACTCCAACTGGCGCGGGCCGGTGTGGATGCCGGTCAACACGCTGATCATCCGCGCGCTGATCAACCTGTATCAGTTCTACGGCGACGACTTCACCGTGGAATGCCCCACGGGCTCCGGCCAGCACATGACGCTGTTCCAGGTGGCGGAAGAACTGGTACGCCGGCTCACAGGCACCTTCCTGCGCAACGAGCAGGGGCAGCGCCCGGTGTATGGCGGCGCCGATACCTTCCAGAACGATCCGCACTGGCGCGACCTGATCCTGTTCTACGAATACTTCCACGGCGACAACGGCGCCGGGCTGGGCGCCAGCCACCAGACGGGCTGGACCGCGCTGGTGGCGCCCCTGCTCAACCTGTTTGGCCGGCTGGATGCCGACACCGCGCTGACCGCAGATCGGGGGGACATGCTGGGCAAAGTCATCAAGGGGCAGGCGGGCCTGTAACCCCGCCCGAGGAGAACGCATGCCCAGCCCGCTCTACCCCGCGCTGTACCAGATCAATACCCGCGTCTGGCTGACGGTGCTGGGGCGCACGCTGAACAGGGCCGCCACGCTGGACGACATCCCGGATAGCGCGCTGGACCAGTTGGCAACCATGGGCTTCGACTGGATCTGGCTGCTGAGCGTGTGGCAGACCGGCCCGGCTGCGCAAGCGGTCTCCCGTGCCAACGCCGGCTGGCGGCAGGAGTTTGTACACACGCTGCCAGACCTGAGGGACGATGATATCGCCGGCTCCGGCTTTGCCATCCAGCGCTATGCCGCCCATCAGGCCCTGGGCGGCCCGCGTGCACTGGCGCGGCTGCGGCAGCGGCTGCATGCGCGCGGGCTGAAACTGCTGCTCGATTTCGTGCCCAACCACATGGCGCCGGATCACCCATGGGTGAACGCGCATCCGGATTACTTCGTGCCGGGTAGCGACAACGATCTGGCAAACGCACCGCAAAACTACTGCCGGCTGCAAACCCCGCAAGGCCCGCGCGTGTTTGCCTACGGGCGCGACCCGTACTTCGACGGCTGGCCCGATACACTGCAGCTCAACTACGGCAACCCGGCGCTGCAACAGGCCATGATCAGCGAGCTGGAAAACATCGCCGCACAATGCGACGGCGTGCGCTGCGACATGGCCATGCTGCTGCTGCCGGATGTGTTCGAGCGCACCTGGGGCATCGCCGCCCCGCCGTTCTGGCCGGCCGCCATTGCCGTGGTGCGGCGCACCCAGCCGGACTTCACCTTCATGGCCGAAGTCTATTGGGACCGGGAATGGGATATCCAGCAGCAGGGCTTCGATTACACCTATGACAAACGGCTGTACGACCGTCTGCACGACGGCCACGCCCGACCGGTGCGCGAGCACTTTCACGCCGGGCTGGATTACCAGGCCCGCATGGCCCGCTTCCTGGAAAACCACGACGAGCCACGTGCTGCTGCCACCTTCCCGCCGGGCCAACACCAGGCCGCCGCCGTCATCACCTATTTGGCGCCGGGGCTGCGCTTTTTCCATCAGGGCCAGTTCGAGGGGCACACGCTGCGGATCTCCCCGCATCTGGTACGCGCACCGGCAGAAGCCACCGATGCGGATCTGGCAGCGTTCTACGCGCGGTTGCTGGCGGTACTGCGGCGGCTGACCGTGCGCGATGGCGCATGGCAACTGCTGGAATGCACGCCCGCATGGGCGGGCAACGACACCCGGGATCATTTCGTAGCGTTTGCCTGGCAAAACCCCAACGGCCGCCATGTGCTGGTGGCCGTGAACTATGCGCCCACGCAGGGCCAGTGCTATGTGCAACTGCCGCTACCCGGCATGGCCGACACGCACTGGGTGCTGGAAGATCTATTGGGCGACAACAGCTACGAACGGGATGGCGCAGATCTGCAGGCGCACGGGCTGTACCTGGATGTACCGCCCTGGCACCCGCACATCTTCGCGCTGAAAAGCCACGGATGACAGCAATCAATCAGCAATGCGCTGCCACAGCTCGTACTCGACCCGCACACCGTCTTCCCAGCGCTCGTTATGCCAGTCATTGCCATCCAGCCGGGCCTTGAACACGTAATCACGGAACCCTGCCGGCGGATAGGTGCCCATATCCGGGCTTTCGGTATAGACCGCGCCATCGACGCGGAAGCGGCCACTGCCCGCCGACCAGAAAGCACCCTTCTGGTACGAGATGAAGGTGAAATGCCCATCGGCCAGCACCTTGCGGGATTTGATATCCAGCGTGTCGTAATCGAGCAGATGCCCGTCATCGATGCACTCACCGGTTACCAATTGCCATGCGCCGTCAAAAGGTGATTCAGCCATGTTCCGTTCCCTCGCTTTCGTTTCATTGACAGGCAGTCATACTAGCGCGGCGTATCAGGAGCGAACAGGGGTCAGGAATGGAAATGGCACGCCTGCGGCCCGGTAGCCACATGGCCCGTGATTACATAAGCACCATCACATGGAGTCACAACACCAGCACCCTGTTACCCGGCAACAACCCCAACGGCCAATGACCGTTGGCATAGCATTGCACCACCCTGTACCAGAAGCCTTCCTGCCCCAGAAAAGCCTCTGCCGCAGCCATTCGGCAAGCGTGGCGCCCGCCCATGCATGCGGTCTCGGCCAGATTCGTTGCCCCTGATTTCAATGCCGGGTGTAGCTGTGCGTTGCGCTGGGATGTGCCTGCCACCTTGAAAGCGGCGAGCTTGGCCGCCTTGAAGCCCGGCTCTTGCCCTGTGCTCTTGGCAACGGCGAGCAACGCATCACCGTGAATCGGATCTGCTTCGTCGTGCGTGGTGGGCAGCCACGACATCCCGGCAAACGGGTAAGCCAAAGCGACGCCTGCATCGTGCGCCAAGCCAAACTCCGCAGCATTCGCCGCCCTGATGAACTGCTGCCACTGCGCCAGATCGGTGATGGGAACATATGGCTCACAGCCTTCGGCGTGACCCAGGTTGGTAAACCACGGGATGGTGGCGATTTGCTGCAACAAGGGTTCAATCGGCATGGCTGGTCACCTCGCATTGAATCGAGCGTTGAACGCCATCAGACCTGCACATGCTTTTGCAGGACTTTCCAGGTAGCCGGATCATCCCAGCCGGCCTTCAGCCAGAACGCATTGCCAACATCGTTATCGGCATAAACAAAGATATTGCATCTGGGAATATGCGCTGCGGCCAGGTGGTTGAAACAGCGCTCTACCAGCGCACGCCCCACGCCCCGGTTGCGATGCGATGGCGCAACGGCCAGATGATACAGATGGCCGGCACGGCCATTGTGGCCGCACAGCACGGTGCCGATCAGTTGGCCGTTGCGATCTGTCGCCACAAAACTCAGCCCCGGATTCCGGGCGAGGAATGCAGTAATCGCTTCAGGCGTATCTGCTTCATTCAAGGTCACGCCGGGGATGGATGTCCACAGCGCCGCCGCATCCGCATAGTCCGCCATCGAGAAAAGCCGTATTGCCATGTCCTGCAGTGCCATGCCGAAGCCTGATTGGAAGTGAATCAATCCAGAAAAGTGGGCACGCCGTCTGCCAGCAGCGCCGGGCGACATGCATGGCGATGATACAGAAATGGCCGGGAACCATGTCCCGGCCATCTGCTTTACCGCAGCACCAACGCTGAACGATCAGCGCGCTATTCAGGCTGCCTGTTTCAGCAACTGCACGTTATCGCCATCGATGGCGATCTTGCGTGGCTTGAGCGTTTCCGGCACTTCGCGCTTCAGCTCGATGTTCAGCAAGCCATTTTCCAGCGTAGCGCCAACGATGCGCACGTGGTCTGCCAGGCGGAAGCTGTGCTCGAAATCGCGGGCGGCAATGCCGTTGTGCAGATAGGTGGGGCGGGCCTCGCCGCGCTGCTTGCGGCCGGTGACTTTCAGCAGGTCACGCTCGATTTCGATATCCAGCTCGGCGCGGCTGAAGCCGGCCACGGCCATGGTGATGCGGTACTGGTCTTCCGTCACCAGCTCGATGTTGTACGGCGGGTAGCTGGGGGCGCTTTCGGTACGCAGTGCCTCGTCGAACAACTGGGCAACGCGGTCAAAGCCGATGGCGGAACGATAAATGGGGGAGAAATCAAAGCTACGCATGGTTCATATCCTCAAGGTATTAAGCAATATGGGTTGGCGGGTCTCACCATGAGCCCCCGCTGACAAGGAAAATGCGTCTCGCCAGCGGCCTTTCAAGCGTTGATCTGATTGGTGATTTTCCGGCTTGAAAAGCCCTGCCCCGCCCCCGATTTCTTGCTGTTTTGCCTGCTTGGTCCCGCGGTAATCAATCCTTGCTGCCGCCATCGAACACGGCTCGCATGGCATCCTTCAACATCGTCCCTGATTGACTTCATCCAATATTTCTATAAAAATGGAAATATGGAATCAAAAGCTGCAGTCCTCACACTGTCCGCACTGGCGCAAGACACGCGCCTGGCGATTTTCCGCCTGCTGGTCACTGCCGGCCCCGCAGGGCTGGTGGTTGGCCGCATTGGCGAAACGCTGGGCGTAGCACCCGCCACGCTGTCTTTCCACCTGAAAGAACTCACGCATGCCGGATTGATTACCGCCAGGCAGGAAAGCCGCTTCATCCACTACTCGGCCAACTACGCCGCAATGAATGAGCTGCTGGCTTTCCTCACCGAAAATTGCTGTGGTGGCATGCCATGCGGCGTTGCATCCACCGTGCAGGCCAACGGCGCCTGCTGCTGACTACCATCCCACCCGGAATCCGATCATGAGCAACAAGATTTTCAATGTACTGTTCCTGTGTACCGCCAATTCTGCCCGCAGCGTGATGTCGGAAGGCTGGCTGAATGTGCTGGGCCAAGGCCGCTTTCAGGCGTTCAGCGCCGGCAGCCATCCCAGCGGTACCGTCAACCCGATCGCCATCGAACTGCTGAACGAGATCGGCTACGACACCAGTGGCTTGTACTCCAAATCATGGGAAGCCTTTGAAGGTGCCGGCGCATCCGAGATGGATATCATCATCACCGTCTGTGACAACGCCAAAGGTGAAGTCTGCCCCATCTGGCCGGGCCACCCGCTCACCGCGCATTGGGGCTACGAAGACCCGCATGGCGAAACCGAAGAAGAAAAACGGGCATCATTCAAAAAAATCTTCTTCCAGATCAAACGCCGCATCGAGCTGCTGGTGAGCCTGCCGGATGACAAGCTGCACAGCCTGGCGCTGAAAGATGTCGTACGCGACATCGGTGAAACCAGGGTCGATTGAGCGAACCGATGATGAACCTGCAGCGTCGTCTGTTTGCCGAGTGGCTGGGTACTGCTTTCCTTCTGGCCGTGGTGGTTGGTTCCGGCATCATGGCCGAGCGCTTGTCTGGCGGAAATGTGGCCGTGGCGCTACTCGCCAATGCCATTGCCACCGGTGGCGGCCTGATCGCACTCATCCTGACCTTTGGCGGGATTTCCGGTGCGCACTTCAACCCGGCCGTTACGCTGGCCGCAACGATACGTGGCGAGCTGAGCCATCAGGATGCAGGCCTTTATGTGGTGGTGCAGATCATCGGCGCGTTCTGCGGCGTGGCTGCAGCACACGGGATGTTCAGCGAGCCGCTGTTCTTCGCCTCGCAGCACATCCGCACCGGCCCGGCGCAATGGTGGAGCGAATTCATCGCCACCTTCGGGCTATTGGCGGTGATCTTCGGCTGCTCACGCAGCCGGCCGGAAGCAGTGCCGTTTGCCGTGGCCTGTTACATCGTGGCCGCCTACTGGTTTACGGCATCCACCTCGTTTGCCAACCCGGCCGTCACGCTGGCACGTGCCGCCAGCGGTACCTTCGCCGGCATCCGCCCCATCGATGCACCGGGCTTCATCCTGGCGCAGCTGGCCGGCGCCATCGCGGCAACGTGGGTGTTCGGCTGGCTGCTGCATGACAAAGCGGCGTTATCGCTCGACCTGATGGCCAACGCCGGTGAAGACCGCACCGCTGCGCCTTTGAAAGATTGAATCATGACCGCTACGGAGCCTGCCATGTCACGCATCATCTATCACAACCCGGATTGCGGCACCTCGCGCAATACGCTGGCGCTGATCCACAATAGCGGTGTAGAGCCCACCATCATCCACTACCTGGATACCCCGCCCGGCAAGGATGAACTCAAGACGTTGATTGCCGCCATGGAAATCAGTACTCGGGCGCTGCTGCGCAAGAGCGGCACGCCATACGACGCACTGCAACTGGACGATCCCAAGTGGACTGACGATCAGTTGCTCGATTTCATGCTGGCGCATCCGATCCTGATCAATCGCCCCATCGTTGTCACAGAACTGGGTACCAGGCTGTGCAGGCCTTCGGAAGCGGTGCTCGATCTGCTGCCTGATCCGCAGCAACACGCATTCAGCAAGGAAGACGGGGAAGCCGTGATTGATGCACAAGGCAATCGGGTCAATCAGTCATCCTGATTGGCCTGAATCAGGTTGACCAAGCACGCCGCAACACACTCGAGAGGTTTGGATTTGCACACACCGAATGATCTGCCCAATATCGATAGTGACTTGTTCAAACGGCCAAACGCCTCCCGTTACGCGGCAATCGGTACTTCCGGACACCCGCCCCGCATCCTGTTGCTCTATGGCTCGTTGCGCGAGCGCTCATACAGCCGGCTGCTGACCCAGGAGGCCGCCCGCCTGCTGGAAAACATGGGTGCGGAAGCGCGCATCTTCGATCCTACCGATTTGCCGTTGCCCGATGGCGCCCCCGATGATCACCCCAAGGTGCTGGAGCTGCGCCAGCTCGCGCAATGGGCGGAAGGCATGGTGTGGTGCTCGCCTGAGCGACATGGCGCGATGACCGGCATCATGAAGGCGCAGATCGACTGGATACCGCTGTCGGTCGGCGCTGTACGCCCCACACAAGGCAAGACGCTGGCGGTAATGGAAGTATCGGGGGGCTCGCAGTCGTTCAATGCGGTCAACCAGTTGCGCATCCTCGGCCGCTGGATGCGCATGCTCACCATCCCCAATCAATCGTCAGTGCCCAAAGCGTTTCTGGAGTTCGATGAAGCCGGCCGCATGAAGCCATCGTCGTATTACGACCGCGTGGTGGATGTGATGGAAGAGCTGGTGAAGTTCACCTTGCTGACGCGTGATATCACACCGTACCTGGTGGACCGCTACAGCGAGCGCAAGGAAGACGCGGCAGCACTCTCCAAACGCGTAAACCAAGCCAATATATGAGCGGGATTGCGCCTGCCGGTAACGAACCACCTGGCGCCGCCCAACAGCCAAGGCCTGTCGGCAAAACCATAGCGGCACTCGGGACTGCGCAAACACTGGCCTGGGCATCCAGCTATTACCTGCCAGCGGTACTGGCCGATGCCCAGGCCAAATCACTGGGCCTCCCCACCTCGGCCCTCTTCCTGGCATTCAGTGCCGCGCTGCTGATCTCTGGCTTGCTTGGCCCCCAAATAGGCAAGCTGATCGATCAGCATGGCGGGCGGCACTTGCTGATGCTGTCGAGTACTTTGTTTGCGCTGGGGCTGACCATACTGGGGTTGAGCCAGGGCATGATCAGCGTGGGCATCGCTTGGGTGATACTCGGTATCGCCATGGGCATGGGGCTGTATGAAGCCGCATTTGCCACGCTGGTGGTAGCCTACGGCCAGCATGCCAGAAAAGCCATCACCGGCATCACGCTGCTGGCCGGCTTTGCCAGCACCGTCGGCTGGCCGGCAACCACCTGGCTGGTGCATACCTTCGACTGGCGCACTGCCTGTTTTGTCTGGGCGGTGGCGCACGTGCTGATCGGTTTGCCGCTGAATGTCCTGATGCCCAATACACGGCATACGGTGCTGAAGTCTGAATCGGCAGTGGAAGCGGCCAGCGGCGCCGTGCCGATCTCATCAGCAACGATGCGCATCACGATATTGATGGCCATAGCCTTTGGTCTGGCCTGGTTCATTGCCACCGCGATGGCCACACACCTGCCCCGCCTGTTGCAGGCCGCCGGCGCCACACCGGTAGCGGCCTTGAGCGCAGCCGCGCTGGTCGGCCCCATGCAGGTGATGGGGCGCATCGCGGAATTTGGCTGGCTGCGCCATCACCATGCGCTGATCTCCGCACGTTTCGCTGCGGCGCTTCATCCCATTGGCGTGGTCGTCATGCTGGCCATGGGCGGGCCGGCCGTGTTCGTCTTCACCGCCATGCACGGCATGGGCAATGGCATCATGACGATTGCCAAAGGCACCTTGCCGCTGGCCATCTTCGGCCCCGATGGCTATGGGGCACGGCTGGGATTGCTGATGGCGCCGGCCCGGATTGGTCAGGCCTTTGCCCCACTGTTGTTCGGGTTCTGTCTTGATCGCTGGGGCGCGGGCGCCGCATGGTTATCCGGCATGGCAGGCACCCTGGCGTTCCTTGCGCTGCTTTGCATCCACCTGCCTGCAAGCACCGGACAACCCCGCTAGCCGCTCCCCGCCCTGGAGCGGATGACAAAACCCAATGGAATGCGGCCGGCGAGGCGCGGCCGGCGAGGCGCGCAAAGAAACACAGGCATTACAAGACGTACGGCAAGTGTGGCTCGGCGCCCCCGGCTCGGCGCCACCAGCCAGGCGCCCCAGCTCGCCGCCCGCCCGCAACGCGGCCAGCAAGGTTTTGTTAGCGGCTCTCAGCCCAGCCGGTCATCCGCAATCCGGTAATGCGGGTCTTCGTATTCGTTCACTTCCACCATGGGCTTGGCGCGCACCAGCAACTCCAGGCAATCCGGGCTGAGGTGGCGCAGTTGCAACGATTTACCAGCCTGCTGGTAGCGCGTTGCCAGCGCATCGATGGCCTCGATGGCGGAATGATCCATCACCCGCGCATTGCGGAAGTCGATCACCACCTGCCCGGGGTCTGTGCCGGGGTTGAACAGCGCGGCAAAGTTGGCGGTAGAGGCAAAAAACAGACTGCCCTGCAGCACATACACCTTGCGGCCAGCGGCATCGATATGGGTACTGGCCCGCATCTGCCTGGCGTGCTGCCACGCAAACACCAGTGCGGCAAACACCACGCCGGCCAGCACGGCCACCGCCAGATCGGTCAGCACCGTGATCACGGTCACGCCGATCACCACGATGGCATCCTGGCGGGGAATCCGCGTCAGTGTTTGCAGGCTGCCCCAGGCAAAGGTTTTCTGGCACACCACGAACATCACGCCCACCAGCGCCGCCATGGGGATCATCTCGATCCAGCGCGACAGGAACAGGATGAAGCCCAGCAGGAACAGCGCCGCCACAATGCCGGAAAGCCGGTGGCGTGCACCGTTGCCGATATTGATCATGCTCTGGCCGATCATCGCGCAGCCACCCATGGTCGCAAAGAAGCCGGCCACCACGTTGGCGATACCCTGCGCCATGCTCTCGCGGTTGGGTTTGCCGCGGGTATCGGTGATCTCGTCGATCAGGTTGAGGGTAAGCAGCGTTTCCAGCAGGCCGATGGTGGCCAGGATCAGTGCATACGGCAGCACGATATACAGCGTGTGCAGGTCCAGCGGCACCTGCGGGATATGGAACTGCGGCAGGCCGCCGGCAATCGACCCCATATCGCCCACGGTACGGGTTTTGATGCCCATGCCGGCCACCAGCGCGCTGACCAGCAAGTTGGCTGCCAGCGACGATGGCACCAGCGTGGTCAGCCGCGGCAGCAGGTAGATGATGGCCATGGTCAGCGCAATCAGCCCCAGCATCACCCACAGCGCCTGCCCGCTGATCCAGTCACCGGCTACGCCACCCGCTGCTGGCAGGCGGAAATGCCCCAGTTGCGCCAGGAACACCACGATGGCCAGGCCATTGACGAAACCCAGCATCACCGGGTGCGGCACCATGCGGATGAACTTGCCCAGCCGGAACGCGGCAAACAGCAGCTGCAGGATGCCCATCAGCACCACGGTGGCAAACAGGTATTCCACGCCATGCTGGCTGACCAGGCTGACCATCACCACCGCCAGCGCGCCGGTAGCTGCCGAGATCATGCCCGGCCTGCCCCCCAGCGCGGCGGTCAGCAGGCAGACGATGAAAGCCGCATACAGGCCGGTCAGCGGGCTGACATGCGCCAGCAGTGCAAAGGCAATCGCTTCGGGCACCAGCGCCAGCGATACGGTAAAACCGCTGAGCACATTGATTCTGAGCGTGGCGGGGTTGAGGTCGGGCATGAAGAACTCCGGCGCGGCGCAGGCCATGCGGCGCGATATTGAATACAAGCAGATCGTTGGGGCTGGCTTGCAGCCAGTGCGGCCAACCCGGCAGCCCAGCGGGAACAGCGCTGCACCCCGGGCAAAGCAAGGACCGGGCGGGCCAGTGCCATATGGGCAAAACAGCCCGGCATACGCCCCGAAACCGCAATTATCGCACCCACACCGGCACTGCCCTGCACAAATAACTGCAGAAAAAGCTTTACCTGCGGTGATTAAGTCCGTAAAACAGGTGTTGCAGGATTTTCAAGCGCAAGACCTATAGTTACATCGTTAGCCTCACCGCAGCACACCTTGTTCCCGTATCTATTCCTTGATGTCGTGCATTTTTTGGGCATACGCTCGCAATCAATTTAAGGAATTTCATCATGGAAACAGGTACAGTCAAGTGGTTCAACGATGCCAAGGGTTTTGGCTTCATCTCCCCGTCTGAAGGTGGCGAAGATCTGTTCGCTCACTTCTCCGAGATCAAGTCGGATGGCTTCAAGAGCCTGCAAGAAGGCCAGAAAGTGACCTACACCAAAGGCATGGGCGCCAAGGGCCCGCAAGCAACCAATATTCAAGCTGCTTAATCAGCGCTGAATGGTTGTTTCAAAAGCCCCGCCTATGCGGGGCTTTTGCACGATGCAGCTGACGCAGGCTTAACGCCCTGGCTGGCATCGGCCAAAGTGGACCACCTCACGGCCACCGAACCAATCGCTGTTTACCGTTCTTTGTGGGTACTGCATACCTTGCAGCCATATCCCACAGCAGGCAACAGCACGGGCTGGCGCTGGATCGATTCCAGACCTGCCACAATAAAAGCTCAATACACAATGAAGAAAACAGAAACACATACCCAGAATGGCGATGCTCGCCGCGCCCGCGCCGAATTGAATGCCTTGTTTGGCGATAGCCCCAACAAGGATGCACCCGGCCAGCAGGAAAAATCCATCAGCGATCGCGTACTGCAAGCACAGCAACAAAGCGAAGCCAGCGCGCTGAGCAACCGGATTGAAACCCTGCGCCGCAAGCGCGAAGCCATGGCTGCCGTCCAGCAAATGGTCGCCAATTCCGGCCATACCATTGCCGATATGCAGGCGATGATCTGATTACCGCGCCCATGTTGATGTCTGCGGTCTGATGCCGATCGGCTGATTCGATCCGGCCGGTCATCAACCCCGGCCCGGCACGCATGAGCATGCTGCCCGATCAAGTGATCAGGCGGCATGCATGGCCGCTCAGCCGTAATCAGCCATCTCCATCTATACCCATGGGCCATTTGCCCGTTTCAGGATTTTCTGGGTCTCGGCAAAAATGTCATCAATGAACGGTTTTTCGCTGATGTCTTCATCCACGCCCGCCTGATCGGCAGCAACGCCATCCATCAGTGCCTGGATCAAACCCGGCTGCGTGACTTCTGCTCTTTGCAACAGCAAATCAATCAGATAAGCACACGCGGCGCTTTTGACGCGGGCTTCGTGGAGTTGTTGTTCAATCGTCATGTGTTGGCTCCCCTCCCCATACCGGCCATGCCGTCCATGAACGGCGCAGCCTGACAGTCGTGCCCGGCGCGAATGGCACCCGGTGCATCCCCGATCCGGACTTCATGCAATTTCCTTCGCACCAGTACCGCAATATCGGCAAACCGGCCAGCCAGCCGAAACGCTAACCAGCACTCACGTCACCGAAATGACGATGCGTTCGTTATCTTTGTGATCGATCACTTCCAGCAACTGGCCAATCAGCGCTTTCTCACTGATCGCCAAGCAAGGCTTTGAAATCGATATCCTCACCAGCCAGCGCATTGCTCATCCGTTTCGGCAGCAATTTTTCCGCTGCACGCAATACCTGCAGCGTAATCCGGATGATGACGTCAGGCTTTTCATTTTCGAAAATCTCGATACTGCTCACTACCATTCCTCATGAAATTGATGTCGTGATGCAGGAAACCACCCTTGCACCAGGCCAATACCCCGGAGCAGGTTTTGCCATAACCCGCCAGCCCGGGCATCTCAGGCTGGCCACCGGTTCAGGCGCCCATCAGTTGCGCTGAATCGGTCAACCGGTGATGGCCTCCAGATGGCACGGCATTGAATCCTCAACTTCGTACCTGGTGGCATCCGTCATGCGCATGGCTGCAGCAATCCGGCAATGCCTGGCAGGTAAACCAGCGCATGGCCTGCCCGCATGTCGGCAAGCGAAATTCAGTGGCCCTGCAACGGCAGGCCGTCACATTGTTCGGCTTCGCCACATCGTTCCAGTGTCTGGCGGATACCGGCGTCGCTGCCGCGATAGCGGATGCAGCGTGCCTCCGCCAATTGGATCGCTTCGATCATCAAGCTGTTTTCCGCTGCCGACGCTGGCTGGCGCTGCAGGTAGCAATGTTCAGCATCGTCGTCATAAACCAGCAATGCCGGTGCCGTGGCAATCGGTATCAGGCAGGCCATGCAGCAGCCATCCTCCACATAAAAATCGCCCGGCGCATTCAACGGGTGCGGGATGGCCTGACCGGCCTTGCGGATCATGCTACGCCTGCCGGCAGGTTCAGGTGGGTAGCCAGCCACCATATGTTGCCTGCGGCATCGGTCACGCCGGCGCTGCGGTCACCATAGTGCTGATCGGCGGGCGCACTGATGCTGGTAGCGCCAGCGGCGAGTGCGCGCGCGTAACAGGCATCCACATCCGGTACATACACATGCACCGAGCCAACCGTGGCCTGCTGGCCATCCGGATGCCCGCACACCATGATCACCGAATCGTCAACCTGCACTTCGGCATGGCGGATAACGCCTTGTTCGTCCGCCATCCGGTAGCGCTCGATGCCGTTGAAGATGTGCACCAGAAAGGCCAGCGTGGCATGGGCATCCTGCACGATCAGATAAGGCGAAACGGCACGGTGTTCAGCGGGTTTGTAGCTGGGCATGGTAACTCCGGGTGATAGTGGGCCGGCAGAATCCATGGCGCTGCCGGCGCATACGAGGTTTGAAAAGAGAATCGTTTTTCCAGAAGTACATGTTCATTCCGGTATCGCGCCGCAGCACCGTTCGTGCCGTTACCACCCCGGGTGGATATCCCTCAGGGATGCAGCCTCTCGCCCCGTGCCAGCATGTCGATGAACTCGCCCAGCTTGCGCGATCGGGTTTCCGGCTTTTTGGCATTTTGCAGCCGGAACAGGATGGCAAAGCGGTTGGCGCCGTTAAGGGTGGCGAAACATGCGGCCGCAGCCGGATTGGCATCCAGCGCGCTTTGCAGGTCATCCGGCACGGTCGAATTGCGTGCGGACGTATACGCAGCATCCCAGCGGCCATCCTGTTGCGCCAGCGCAATCTCGCGCTGGCCAGCCTGGCGCATGCGGCCGGCATCCAGCAGCGCCTGTGCCTTGTCCTTGTTGATTTGCGACCAGATGCTGCGCGCACGGCGCGGGGTGAAGCGCTGCAGCCAGTGATGTGCGTCATCCGTCTTTTTCTGGCCATCGATCCAGCCAAAGCACAAGGCCGCTTCCAGCGCTTGTGCGTAACTCAGCGTTGGCTGCGGTGCGCCTTTTTTGGCAAGGCGCAGCCAGACCACGCTGGCATCTGCGCCGTGCTGCTCCAGCCAGTCTTCCCAATCCTGCTGGGTAGCGAAAGTAAGTTGCAGATCGCTCATCGGTTGCATTCTGCCGTCATCTGGTCTCGCTTGTTTTGCCGCCAGCCAATCCGGCTGCCGTTCTATCGTTGCGGCACGCACTGCCCCGCTGCGTGATTGTCCGTATCAGTCTCACGCCCGCACTGCGTGCCGATCAGCACATTGAATGAAGCGCGCATCCAGCCGCCCTGCTTCGATCACCATGCTGCATGCAAGCAACGCTGGCCTACCAGGGGTTCCAACTGAATGGGGTGTTGGTGGTGCCCACCGTTTGTGGCGTGGCAAAGCCCAATGCGGCACTTGCCTGTACGCCTGGATCAGAGCGGGATTTCAGGAAGAAACGCACGATGCCCGGATTGGCTGCCAGGTACAATTTGACTGAAAAGCTGCTGGTATCGGCCGCCGCAGGTGCCACGATGATCCTCAACTCGGCACTGCTCAGCGTGAACGAGCTCAGCAGCAACGATGGCTGCGCCTGGATCTGCATCCCCGAGCTTGGCCCCGCCGGCCCACCGCTGAAACTGATCGGCGTGCCATCCGCCACAAGATCCAGCAAGATCATCTGGCCAGCAGCAACCTGGCTGAACTGAAGCGTGATGTTCTGATAACTCTCGTTACTCACAGGCGGGCTCCCGACGCGCTGGCGTGATGGCGATGACAAGGCACTGCGCGGCATGCTGCATCGCACTACAATGGCAAGCCTAACATGTTAGCCTGGTGTAAGTCTTGCAAGGGAAATTGGTGAACAGGTCTCACCTGATCCCATTGCATCTCCAGCCTTGTCTTCATGCGAGCTCTGCTAGGCTGCAACTGCGATTCTGCGGGTGCAGCAATCCACATCGTGCCGAACCGCAGAGCGTAGCCATTTTCCCCCTTCAAAACGTCATTGCCGGGTAGCCTTCCGGCATTTTTACAAGGCTTTCCCATGGCCAGTGCAGCACACGAAAAAGTCATTCATAACGCAAATTGGTGGTCGGTATGGCTGGGGGGTCGGACTAGTGCCGGGCATCGATTTCCCGGTGGAATTCCACTTTTATTCGGCAGACCATAAAAGTGCCGATGCCTTGATATCCGGCTTGGGCAACCGTGGCATGCTTGTCACCAAGCGCACCAAACGCACACTGATCATCTTCAAGGGTTGGGAGGTCACTGTAACGATTTCCCGGCCATGGACGCTGGAGCAGCTGGATCAGCAATGCGTACAGTTCGCCACGCTGGCTGAGCAGTTGTCGATCGACTTTGAACGCTGCGGTGCCTATATCCGCCCGGCAGGCGTAACGGCCTGATTGCCTCGCTGGGCAACAAAGGGCAGAGCGGTGCTAGATCGCGCTTCCGGCAGCAATGGTGCTGGCTTGCGGCACAGGTGCCACCGCCGTTTCCATACCCAAGTTGCGCAACAGGCCCCGGCCTTTGTCAGTCAGGTGCAGTTCTGCCACCAGCGCACCGTTGCTCATGGTTTTGGTTTCTACGCTGGCCAGGCCCTGCTGCTGCAGTACCTCGAAGCGCTCTTTCTTTTTCAGGTAGGTATCGCCCACCCAGAGCTGGCCGCCCGGCTCGCCGGCGTTGATCAGCAGCGAGAGCGAGATCGGGTGGATGCCGCCCAGCACTGCGGCCACATCCTTGATTTCACCGGCCAGCGCGGCGCGCTTTTCCGGGTCTTTCTGCCCGGCCAGATCATCGATGCGCGATTCGATATAGCCGGATGCGGTTTCGTTGAAACTGAACTTGGCCCCCGCCACCTCGCCGGAGCTTAGCCGCTCGCTCAGCGCGGCAATCTTGTGCCGGAACAGGCACAGCACGATCACCACCACGATGGGCCAAGTCAGTGAAGACAAAAACGCCAGCCAGGCCTTGGTCAGTTCCAGTTCGATCATTGCGTTACTCTCGGCAATTGCCGCTCAGCCAGCCGATGACAGCCGGGCATTGCAGCATGAGGTTCCCGCCATGGCAGCAGCCACGGCAGCCGGTTCACAGTTCGGATTCAATCGGCAGTATGCTTAAAAACCAGATGCCGATGCGCCGCAGCGCGGATACTTCCGGTTCGTCCCGTTCGGTAATCGCGCCACCCGGTTCGCTATCGATCCAGACGATGTGCTCCCGGCCCTGCTCATCGTTGCGCAATGCCAGCCGCCAGGCAATCCGGTCCAGCTGCGGCAGCAGGCTGTCCACCACTTCCCCGGCCAGCATGGGGCTTTCGCAATACACGCCGATTTCGGTATTGAGCATCACCGAGCGCGGATCCAGGTTCATCGAGCCAACAAAGATGCTGCCGCGGTCAAATACATAGGTCTTGGCGTGCAGTGATGCCTTCGAGGACCCCAGCAGCGATTTCTTGTGCGCCTTGCCATCGTCGCTGGCTGCCGGCTTGAGCTCATACAGGTGGATGCCCGCTGCCAGCAGATCCTTGCGATAGCGCTGGTAGCCGGCATGCACGGCGCTGACATCGGTGGCAGCCAGCGAATTGGTCAGCACCGTCACCTGCACGCCGCGCTCGCTCAGCCCGCGCAGCCAGGCTACGCCGGCATCACCGGGGATGAAATACGGCGATACCACCAGCATCTGCCGGGTGGGCGCCACGTGCAGCGCCTGCAATTGCGGCAGCAGATGCCCCTGCGTATCTTCCGGCGCCCGGCTGATCTTGGCCGGGTCGTCGTACAGCACCGTGGCCTTGCCCCATGCAAAATCCACGCCGCCTTCATCCAGGAACTGCGCCAGCCGCTGCCCTACCTGTGTCACATACGGGCTGGCCCGCTCCGCAGCAACAAAGGCATCCAGTTTGGCGCGATAGCCGGCCAACGCATCGGCTGCGGCGGCACGGCCCATCAGCCGCTCGATCGGGTAGGCGGAATCCGCATTCCAGAACGCATCGAACGCGGTGGATACCTGCGGCACCACCACGCCGTGCATCAGGATATCCAGGTCACCGAATGCCACCTCGCTGGAAGCGCCGAAGTATTCATCGCCGATATTGCGCCCGCCCAGGATGGCCGCCTGGTTGTCGGCAATCAGCGCCTTGTTGTGCATGCGCCGGTCGATGCGGCCGAAATCCACCAAGGCGCTGATGCGCTTGAAGCGGCGATTGGCCACCGGGTTGAACAGCCGCACGCTGATATTGGGGTGCGATGCCAGCGCCAGCAACACCTGGTCATCCGCATTGGTACCCAGGTCATCAAGCAGCAGCCGCACCCGCACGCCACGGTCTGCGGCGCGCAGCAGCGCATGCGCCAGATGCCGGCCAGTCAGGTCGTCGTGCCAGATGTAGTACTGCAGATCCAGGCTGTGATCTGCGGCCTCCGCCAGCGCGATGCGCGCAAGCAAAGCATCCACGCCGTCCGGGAGCAGGTGCATGGCGGTGCTGTCCGCATGCTGCCGTTCTGCCGCCGCATAGGTATTGCCCAGCCGCGTATCCGCCTGCCGTGCCAGTGCCTGTGTCGCCACCCGGTCCGCCTGCGGTGGCAAGCTGGCGCACGCCGACATCAAAACCGCCACCATCATCGCCATCAGACTGCACCCTTTGCGCATTGCACACCCCGCCCGCAACCAGATGCCGGGCCTGATCAACCATCAAGCGACCCGTGGGCCCATGCCCACCGATCCCCCTGCAACAATGCAAGGCATTGGCTGCCATTCTAGAACGCGGCAGCAAAAGTGGCTGCACAGTTGCACGTGCGCAGCTGTGGCGGCGGCCACAGCCCCTCTCCCCCGCCGCCTGCCAGCTCGGGCTCCGCAGCCGTGGCCTCGCGTCCCTGTCCACTATGCTGGGAGCCATATCAGGTAGAAGTTGGGCATGCATTGCGTGCCGCGCAACGCCTGTGCGCAGGCACCAACCCGCTTATGGTTTAAACCACAACCAGCCACCGCCGCAGCGTGCAAAGTTGCACCCCGCGCCGCTATCCTTTGTAATGATCTACGGCGCCGGTTGGCCTTGCATCCGGCAAGGGCAGCATCGGCGGGCACTGTGGTGGATCGTATTGCATTGATGAAACGCTGCTTGCTCCTGCTGCTGTGTAGCACCCTGTGGGCCAGCGCTTGCCCGGGGGCCGACCTGCGCGCCTACAGTGAGGAATTCGCCCCGTTCAACTTTACCGAGCAGGGGCAATTTCGCGGGCTGGCGGTCGAGGTACTGCAGCAGGTCAGCAAAGCAGCCGGCCTGCAGGTGGACACCGCCGTGCTGCCGTGGCCGCGCGCGGTGCTGCGTAACGGCGAGGATGCCGACAGCCTGCTGTTCACCACCGTACGCACGCCACAGCGCGAGAAACAATACCGCTGGGTAGGGCCGATCGACGATTGCGCGGTGGTGGTGATGAAGCGCAAGGACAACACGCGCGTGCAGATCACCTCACGCGCCGACATCGGCCAGTACAGCATCGGCTTGCCCACGCATGGCGCGGATCTGGATATCTTCCAGGCACAGCACCTGTCGCTGGACAAGGCCATCCTGGTGCCCGGCTCCGGCAGCCTGATCCGCATGTTCTATGCCGGCCGTTTCGATCTGCTGTCCGGCATCCAGCTCTCTTACGCGTACCAGGCACGCCAGTACGGTCTGCCGCCATCGCGGCTGCAGGTGGCCTATGTGCTGGACCCCGGTCAGGGCTGCTATTTCGCCTTCAACCCCAAGGTGAATCCACAGCTGCTGCAGCGCTTCGAGGCGGCTTTCCATGCGCTGGCGCGCAGCGGGCAATTGCAGGTGCTGCGCGACAGATATCTGCAGCAGGGCCCGGAAAACACGCGTTAGACCGGCGCGCCGCGTACTCCGGCATGAAGCGTGCCATCCCGTCTACCTCCTGCCTGTGCAGCTCAGGCAGCGGGCCCGAAATATACCTACCGCTGGTACTGTTGCATGGTAAGACAATGCACATAAGCGTGTAGGATGATCGCTGGACTTGGGGGCTGCGCAATGTGCTTTGCTGCCAGGTGCATACAAGGTACACGCACATGAAAACCTCTGAACTGATTGCAGAGCTGCAGCGGGAAGCCGCGCTGGTATGGCCACTCGATCCGGAAGTGGTTACCCAGGACAGCAACTGCTATCCGCGGCCCATCACCAGGGTGGAGCATGGCGAAAGCCTGGCAACCCGGCTGGTGCTGCGCGGCGATACACCCCCGCCCACAGACTGGAAAATGGATTACCTGAGCGCTGAAGAATACGAATTCATCTATGCATTGCGGCTGACTAGCGCATCCGCACGCAACAAGGTACTGGCGATGTTCAGCCGTGCCAGCGAAGCAGTCACCGCATAGCAATACCCAACCCGCGCGCCACCGGTAACGGGTAGGCCAGCGGCACAGCGCCATACCTCTTCCGTTCTCATACATCGACGCCCGCACGCAACGGCAATCTGGTCCTTGCGTGCCCTTTCAGGCACAGCTGCGTGCTATAGCTGCCCCGCCTCCAACTGATCCAGATAGATGAACTCCGGCGCCTTCACGCCCGCTTCCTGCCTGATCTGCACCAGCTGTGGCGATTCGAAAAACGCTTTCGCATCCGCAATCGATGTCCAGGCCGAGAAGTGCACGATCCGGTTCGGCTCGTTCTGGTACTTCAGCACCTGGTAGCTGCGCTCGCCCGCTTCGCGCCGGATGCCGGCTGCACCATCGAACACCGCCTTCCACGCCGGGTAATCTGCCACTTCATGAATGATCAGTACGTATTGCATGTTTGCCCCTTGGGTTTGACCTGTGCCCCAGTGTGCCGCAACAGCACGCTGCCACGCCAAATCCGTGAAAACCAACCGGGCCCCACCAGGCAATCAAGCCATTGATTAAAATGGATAAATACAGAAAAAGTTGCACATTCCGTGAAAGCACCCGCGCTGCCCGCTAGGCAGAAACACGCGTACACGAAAAGATGTGCCGGCAATCGATGCCAAGGCAGCAAAGGTGTTGCCCGCATCCATAACCAGTTCCGGCACGCACCGGGATGGAGAGAGACCACAATGAAAAACACCACCTATCGCGCCCTCAAGCCACTGCTGGGCCTGTTGATGGGCAGCAGCCTGCTGATCAGCACCGCGCTGGCAGCAGACAGCTGGCAAGAAGGCACTACCTACACCGCAGGCACCGTGGTCAGCTACAACGGCCAGGATTATCGTGCACTGGTTACGCACACCGCCTATGTGGGCGCCAACTGGAATCCGGCCGGCACGCCCACGCTGTGGGCGGCGCAAGGCACCAGCACCGCCACGCCAATCCCCACGCCAACCAGCAAACCTACCAGCCTGCCGACCACAACGCCGACCGGTGCCCCGGTTACCAGCGCGCCGACAGCCACCCCCAAGCCAGCTACGCCTACCCCGGTCAGCAGCACCTGCTATGCCGCATGGAGTGCCACCAGCGTGTACACCGGCGGCCAGCGCGTAACGCAGCAGAACGTCAATTACGAAGCCAAGTGGTGGACACAGGGCGATAACCCCGCGCTCTCTACCGCAGATGGCGTGTGGAAGAACCTGGGCAACTGCGGCAGCAGTAACACTCCTGTGCCCACCGTCACACCCAAGCCAACCACGGCCCCGATAACGCCGACACCGAAACCGACTACTGCGCCAATCACCCCGACGCCCAAGCCGACCACCGCGCCGGTCACACCGACCCCGAAGCCCACCACGGCACCGGTAACGCCAACGCCGACAACCGCACCGACCGCAGTACCGGGCGGCGCCAACCTGGATGACCCGGCGAAGAAGGAAATCGCCATGCAACTGGTCTCCAGCGCAGAAAACTCCTCGCTCAACTGGCGCGGCCAGTTTGCCTATATCGAGGACATCGGCGATGGCCGCGGTTACACCGCCGGCATCATCGGCTTCTGCTCGGGCACCGGCGACATGCTGGAGCTGGTGGAGTACTACACCGCGCAGGTACCGGGCAACAACCTGGCCAGCTACCTGCCGGCATTGCGCGCAGTGAACAACACCGCTTCGCACGCCGGTCTGGACCCGAACTTCACCAGCGCCTGGAAAACCGCCGCAGCCGACAGCCGCTTCCAGGCTGCCCAGGAATACGAGCGCGATACCGTGTACTTCAACCCGGCGGTAAAGCTGGCCAAGCAGGATGGCCTGCATGCACTGGGCCAGTTTGCCTACTACGATGCCGCGGTGGTGCACGGTTTTGAAGGGCTGCAAAGCGTACGCCGCGCCGCACTGAAGAAAGCATCGGTACCATCGGCCGGCGGCGCCGAGGTGACTTACCTCAACGCCTTCCTGGATGCCCGCGTGGTGGAAATGAAGAAAGAAGCCGCACATGAAGACGTTAGCCGCATCGAAACCGCCCAGCGCGTGTTCCTTACCAACGGCAACCTCAACCTCGACACACCGCTGTACTGGAAGGTGTACGGCGATTCGTTCTCTATCCTGAAGTAAGCCGCCCGGCCGCAAAGCAATGCGGCAAGGGACAACAGCCCCTCAAGCTTGAGGGGCTGTTTTTGTTTGATTGCAACGCGCATCACTGCGCTTGTTCAACTTGAGCAGAACAGCCACGTGCCCGTTTCGGCGTTTTCCGGGCACGATGTGGCGGCTTGATCGGGTTTCGCAGAAACGAAAAATACAGCCTATAAGCTGTTAATAACAAATACAGCCTTTAATTTGTATCAATCCAAAACAGCTCATACACTGTATGGGGCAAACCCGGTTGCGGCTGCAAACAAGCCTGCCAAACAGAAGGCGACATGAACTACCAAATCAAGACAGTGCAGCAGTTACGCCCCATTTTGCTCGGGTTCCGCAGGCAGGCAGGCCTGACGCAGGCAGCCATCGCCGCGCAATTGGGCATCACCCAGCAAAGCTATGCCGCGCTGGAAGCAAACCCTGCTGCGGCCAGCTTTGAACGTCTTTTCAAGGTATTGCGCTTGCTGGATGTGGATGTACAGCTTGCCTCTGCCAAGCAGGTGCGCCACTTGCATTGCTATCGCTCTGTACCGGCGTTGACCGCCGCCAACGTGGCAAATATCCGCAAACCCGGCACACCAAGCACTGCAGGCAAGGATGAAACGCAACCAATGCCATCCCACCCGGCAGCACCGATGGCAGTCCGCCCGAAAAAGCACGAGGACTGGTAAGCATGGACAGCTTGAATATCTGGATGAACGGCCTTCCGGTAGGGGTGTGGACTCAGCGCAGGGACAGCGCGCGATTCGCCTACTTCGACGAATGGGTCAACGATCCACAAGGCCGCCCGCTATCACTTTCCCTGCCTTTCACGCCCGGTAACCAGCCTCTTCAAGGCGATGTGGTCAGCAACTACTTCGATAACCTGCTGCCTGACAACGAACAGATCCGCCGCCGCCTCGCCCAGCGTCACCGCACAGCCAATCAGGCCCCGTTTGCGTTGCTTGCCGCCCTTGGCCGTGACTGTGTCGGTGCCATCCAGTTGCTGGGCCAGAACGAAACCCCTACCGATATCCATACCATCAGCGGCCATGTGCTGGACGAGGCACAGATAGCCCGGCTGTTGCGCAATAGCACCTCGGCGGAACCATTGGGGCGACATCCCGATGGCGACGGGGATTTGCGCCTGTCCATTGCTGGCGCCCAGGAAAAAACCGCGCTGCTGTATCACGACAATCAGTGGCTACTGCCACATGGCAGCACGCCCACCACGCATATTTTCAAGCTGCCCATCGGCCTGGTCGGCGGCATGCAGGCGGATATGCGTACCTCGGTCGAAAACGAATGGCTGTGCGCCAGAATCGTTGCAGCCTATGGCCTGCCCATTGCCAATTGCGAAATCGCCCGGTTCGAAGACCAGAAGGTATTGATCGTGACGCGCTTTGATCGTCGCCCGGCGGCAGATGGCAGCTGGATCATGCGCCTGCCGCAGGAGGACATGTGCCAAGCCACCGCAACGCCGCCACACCGCAAATACCAGAGCGATGGTGGGCCGGGCATTGCGCAGATCATGGATGTACTGCTGGGTTCGGATCGCGCCGCTGCGGATCGCCATGCCTTTTTCAAGGCGCAACTGGTGTTCTGGCTGCTGGCCGCAACAGACGGACATGCCAAGAATTTCAGCATTGCGCATCACGCGGGCAACCGTTTCACCAGCACGTCACTCTACGATGTGCTGTCGGCACACCCGATCATCGGGCCTGGTGCCAATCAGCTGGCGCAGCAAAAAGCCCGACTGGCCATGGGGGTGCGCAGCAGCACGCTGCACTGCGAGATCAGCAGGATTCAGCGCCGGCACTGGATCGCGCAAGCGCAGCGCGCCGGCCTGGCCACAGATGAAGTCGAGGCGATGATCGCAGCACTGATCAGCGCGACTGCACGCGTCATCGATCAGGTCAGCACCATGCTGCCTGCGGGCTTTCCCGCCGATCTGGCCGAAGCGGTCTTTGCTGGCTTGCGCCAGCAAAGCGAGCGCCTGGCGAGTATGCCAAACACGTAATAAGCTGGCTGCGGCAAAGCATCAATCAGAAAGCGACAAGAACCATCGATGCCAACGAACATTGCACCCCGCGCCCGATCCATGCTGATTGCCGCTGGCCTGCTCATTTGCGGCGTTCTCTGGTGGAAGGCAACGCCCACCCAGCGCCATGGGCCGCCCAAATTCGGCGGCACAGAGATGTACGCACTGAAGAAAGAGCTGGCGCTGATCACGCCGCCCGCAGGGATATCCCGCACCGCAACGGACGATGACGGCTGGCAGAACACCCAAGCGCACTACAGCACCGGCTATGCAGCCGCTGATGGCAAGACATTGCCCACCGTTGATTTCGCCGCCGCGCTGGCCGTGGCCGGCTGGCAGCAGGTCGGTGACGGGCAAGCCCCATGGGCGCACACCTTCTGCAAGGCAGACCATGCCGCAACCGTGACCAGACATGGCGATCACTACCATCTGAGCCTCTACTGGCAGCAGGGAATCGATCCATGCCTGGCAGCCAGCAGCAAGAGTTGAAGCCTGTTACAGCCTTGCAGCGACCGCGTCATCAATGCCGCGACAGCATCAGGATCAGCGGCATGGTGATGGCAGCCAGTGCGGTTTGCACGGTGATGATGCCCGCGGCCAGCCGGTGATCGCCACCCAGCAACTTGGCCATGATGTACGCCGATGGCGTGCATGGCAGCGAGTTGAACAGCACGATGATGGTCAGCGCCGGGCCTTTCACACCCAGCGCGATGCCGAACCATAATGTCAGCACCGGCACCAGCAACAGCTTGATGAATGACGACTGCAGCACCGGCCCATGCGCGGCGCGCGCCGCGCGCATGTCCAGCCCGGCCCCCACCGCCAGCAAGCCCAGCGGCAGCGATGCACTGCCGAGGATGGTGAGCATGTTGCCGATCACTTCCGGCAATACAAGCCCGCTGAGATTGAAAACCGCCCCCAGCAACACCGCCAGGATCACCGGGTTGCGCACCAGCGCCCTGCCCAGTTGCCGCAAGGTGGGCCGGCCACCGCTGCCGTAATGCATCAGCACCACGATGGAGGCGATATTGAGCAGGGGGATCGCCACCGCGATGCTGATCGATGTCACCGTCAGCCCCACCGTGCCATACATGGCTGCGGCCGCAGCCACACCCACATAGGTATTGGGCCGCAGCGATCCCTGGATCACCGAAGAAAATACCGCACCCGGCTGCTTGCGCCAGAACCGCCACACGTAGAGCACCAGCGCCCCCGCCGCCACCGCCCCCAGCACCGCAATGGCGATGGGGCGCACCGGAAACTGCGCCAGGTTGGCCTTGGCCACCTGGCTGAACATCAGCGCCGGAAACAGGTAGAAGTAATTCAGGTGCTCGCACGGCAACCAGAATTCGTCTGCCAGCAGCCGGCGCTGGCGCAGCGCGAAGCCCATGAAAATCAGGATGAAAATGGGCGCAAGCGCAGTCAATACAGCAATCATCAGATACCTTGTGCTACAGCAAATGCGCTTTGGCCAGCACCGCCACGCCATACACGGCAATGAATGCGGTGATGCTGCGATCGAACAACGGCGCACTGGCCCGCGTGAACAGCACATTGCCGACCACGAAGTACGCCACTGCGGCAATCGGCGCCACCAGCAAGCCGTTGAGCGATAGCGAAGCGGGCTTGAGCAAGGCCAGCGTACTGAGCTGGATGGCGCCAAACAGCAAGTAGTAGCGCGCAATGGTGGCACGAACCACGTGCTTGTCCTTGTGCACGCTGGTGGCGTACAGCGCCAGCAGCGCGCCGCCCATATTGGTCAGCCCGTGCAGCACGCCCATTACCGCCACATACACGGATTGCTGGCGATCCAGCACCGTGCGCAAGCGTTCCTGCAATGCGCGCCAGTAACGCAGCGCTGCAGCAGCCAGCATGGTGATGCCCAGCCACAGCTCGATATGGGCCTTCCAGTTGAGCAGGATCAACAGGCTGAGCGCGGCCACGATAGCCACCGCGCAAACGCCCATATTGATCTTGTCCTGCCGCAGCCACGCAATCTGCCGCGCGGCGTGCACCTGGATAATGGATATCGTCATCGACGCCGGCAGCAGCAAGCCCAGCACCACGGTAAAATCAAAACCCAGCAACAGCAAGGTGGGCGTACCAAATACCAGGATGCCCATGCCAAAAACGGACTGGATCACCGCCAGCACTGCAATCAGGCCGGCGTGCAGGTAAATGGCATCCATGTCACACCCCCACGGCGCTGGTAAGCGGCGCTGAAGCTGCCACAGCGTGCCATGCCTGCTCACGCGCCAGTTGCCCCACCTGTACGGTTTGCAGCAGGTTCAGCGAAGACTGCGCGTTGTCGCTGGCTGCCTGCACCAGCAACACGATGTCGCGCTCGTGCAGATGGCCTTGCTCCCACAGCACCTTCAGCGCCAGCAGACCGGCATCGGGCGCCACAAACGGAATTTGCGGCAGGTAGATGCCGGTAGCGCCCGGCAACAGGTTCCAGGTGCGGACCAGCGCCTGATCGTTGCCGACCACCAGAATGGGCTGGCGCAGCGCTGCCATGGCAACCAGCCGTGCCGCGTAGCCCGTTTGCGACAGCACCACCACCTGCGAGATCGGCAAGGTGCGGGTCAGTGCCAGCGTGGCCGCGCGCAGGTCGGTGGGCGTAGTGGCATCGTTGCCAACGTAATGCGTAACCGGGTGATAGTGCGATTCGGCCAGCGTAACGATGCTGCGCAGCCGCGCCACCGCCTCTACCGGGAATTTGCCCACGGCGGTCTCGCCGGACAGCATCACTGCCGTGGCGCCGTCGATCACCGCATTGGTGATGTCGCCGATCTCCGCCTTGGTGGGCAGCGGGTTGTCGATCATGCTGTGCAGCAGCTCGGTCGCCACGATCACCGGCTTGCCGTGGCGGCGCGCCGCCGAGATGATGCGCTTCTGGTAAATGGATACATAATCCACATTGGTTTCCACCGACAGATCGCCACGGTCGATCATGATCACATCGGTGGCGGCAGCGATCTCTTCCACATGATCCAGCCCGCCCTGGTTTTCCACCTTGGCGACGATCTGCGGCGTGCTGGCGCCGATCAGATCACGGATGGCCTCCACGTGCGCGGCGCTTTCCACAAAGCTGATGCCGACGAAATCGACACCATGCTGCCGGGCAAAGGCGATCATCTCCCGATCCCGCGCGGTTACCAGCTGCTGGCCCAGATCGATCTCCGGCACGTTGATGCCCTTGCGGCTTTTCAAGGTGCCAGCGGCCTCTGCCCGCAGATGGATATCGCGTCCATCGATGGCATCCACCACGAAAGACAGCGTGCCATCGTCGGCAAACACCCGTACGCCCACCCGCAGCTTCTCGTGCAGTACATCGTAATTCACCGGCACCTTGCTGCTGCCGTCATGGCTGATATCGGTGGTGAGTACCACGATATCGCCCACCGCAAACGAGGGTTCCACACGCAGTTGCGTGGTGCGGATCTTGCGGCCGGGGATATCCAGCAGGATGGGCACATCCGGCAAGGTGTGGCGGATCAGCGCGATGGTTTCTGCGTGCCATGCCAGGTTGCCATGCGAGCCATTGAGGCGGGCCACGGTCACACCGGCATCGCGCAGCGCGCGCAGCACGTCAGCAGTGTTGGAAACCGGCCCGATTGTTGCCACTACGCTTGTTTTCGACATATCACATTTCGCCAAGTGAAAGATTGTGGCGAGAAATATGACGCCTACGTTACAAGCAACAAAATAATAATATATGGCTTATATATTTCTTTTTGGAATAAAAAACGCTGTGCCCGATAGTGAACTGACCTGTACACCAAGCAGACATTGGCATCACGCCAAAACGGCGGCACGATGGACAAGCACCAAAACCGCCCAGGCTTTGTCACAAATCGGCAATAAATTTTGTAACGAGCGCAGCGCAGCACCCGCCCATGCGTGCGATCAGCGTGCATCCTGGCATGGGCTGCAACAAACAGGCCGGCATCAGCCGGCCTGTGCATGCACGTTATGCAAACCGGTAATCAACCGGTCATATGCCCAAGCCAGTGCCGGCCGAGCGCTACGGTCAGTGCCGTGCAACCGGCGTTTCCGTATGCATCACACAGCGCCAGTTGCCGCCATCACGAGTCCACACCGACGAATCGGTCATTTCCTGCGTGACATCATCGGCTTTGCCCCGGGTGCCGAAGGCCTGCTTCACCCGGTAGGTGAGGATGGCGGTGTCCGCGCTGGGCTGCACCACGTTCACATCGCTCAGCGCGAACGACTTCACCACCATGGGCGATTTCTCGGCCATCTTGCGGTAACCGGCATGGTCGAACGACATGGCACCGTGCGAGCTGACCATCAGTGCCGGTTCAGCCAGCAAGGAAATGGCGGTATCGGTATCTTCGTCCACCAGTGATTGCCAGAAACGGTTTTCCAGATCGATCAGTTCTCTGTTGGCAGTTTGCATGATCACTACTCCTTTCATTGGCCCACAAGGCATCACTATGCGCCGCCATGCAACAGCCGGGCATCAGACGGGGCACAAATACCGGGTCAGCCTGTGCCGGGTACGCGGTAGGAACCTGCCCCGCCTACCCAGGCAGCAGCAGCGGGCCATGCACTACACGCATTAACAACCAAAAGGAAACAATCCATCTACGAAACAGCCGTTTATCAACAAAGAACGCCAGCATATGATTCGGTCATGGATGCAGCACAGCACAACCCGCCGTGACATTCAGCGCGACGAACAGCCAACCGGTTAAAAGCCGTTTCCCTCGCCGTCGCGATCTCTGACCACAAGACAGGAAAGGAAACCATCATGACCAAGTTCACATCCACTCTCGCCGCTGTTGCCCTGTTTGCCACCGTTGGCGCCGCCAGCGCTGCCGATGGCCTGCTGCAATACTCGCAACGCGCCACCACCCCGGTTGCTGCAGCTACCGCTACACAGGCCGACGGCCAGGGCCTGGTACAGTTCTCGCAACGTGCGCGCCTCGATGCCCCGGCAGCGGACAACTTCGCAACCGCCCAGGGCACATCGCTGGTTGAGTTCTCGCAACGCGCCGTGGTGCCGCTGCAGTAAGCACTGGCAACGCCGGGTAGCAACCGGCAGCAAACGCAAAGGCCGACCTCAGTCGGCCTTTTTGCCATGCCTGCATCAGGTATCAGTTGCGTGCATCTATCACGGCTCAGGCAATCACCACTGCCGGATAGTCCTCGACATAAACCTCACCATTGCAGCCGTAATAGCTGACGCTACGGCCGATGAAATCAACGTCGTAGCGCACCACACCGGCCTGCCAGCACGCCTGCAAGAATGCCGGAAAGGTGCTCTGCCCCGCCTGATCGGCCCGCAATGCGCGGATCAGTGCGGCTTCGTCAAAGGGCGGTACATCCACCATGCCGGTAAGCAGCGGCGTGCCCTGCATCAGCACGGGGCCATCTGCAGTGAGATACAAGCTCTGGCAGGCCGGCAGCGACCATACATTGCGCGTCACCCCTGCGCTGCGCAGCGTTTCCGCCAGGTACGGAAAACCACCTGCTGTCGGCCGCCCGGCCATGGCGCGCTGCTGGGCCGCCTGCAGATTATCGATTGCCTTGCTCATTCCCATGCTCAGTATGCTGTATCGGGATGGCTATTCGATCCTCCCGGTGCCTGTCACCGGTTTGCGCTTCAGAATGGCACAATGCCCATCATTTGAAGCATTTCTTCCGGTAATGCCACACGGTCAGCAGCCATAAAAACGCCACCTGCCCCATCACTATTTGCAGCATCAGTACATCGTCGCTGCGCTGCCAGGAAATGGACGCCATCCAGCCCAGTTGCAGTGAGGCAAACACGCTCAAGCCCAGCAAGATGAAAAAGGCGACCTTGCCTTCCTGCAGGCCGGCCAGCAGTGCAGCGATCAAGATCAGCAATGCCAATTCAAGAATCAGCATCAACAAACCGATGCCGCCCATATCCGATGCATATGCGGTGGCTGGCAGCAGCAACAGGCATGTGATGGCTTTGCGCATGCAATCACCCCTTCTGCATGGCGCGGCTTCCTCGCGCTGGCATGTGGTATTGACGGGTACCTTCATTGCGGCAAGTCATACCGGAACGGCTTGCAGCGAAACAGGGCAATGCCCAATACGCACAGCAACACAGGAAAGAACACCGCAAAAAGGCGCATCACCAAATCGGCGCTTGGGCTGCCATCAACCAACAGGGTGCCGCCCGGCATCAGGGCCGGGAGATTGAAAATGCACAGCAGCAGGCCCACAACAATGAATAGGCTGGCGAGCACTCTGCGTACCATGAAATTGAAAAAAACCCAATATGCTTCATCAGACATCTGATAACACCTTGATCACTATTCGCGCAGGCAAGTGTGACTGAATTGCCTGGCAGTGCCCAGCGGTTCAAACCGGGTAGTCCGAATCCGCTGCTGGCCTGTCCGTTGCACGCAATTCAACCTGCCGTTGCTCCCGCTGTACCCGCTACAGTACTGAACGATTCGACAACATCGACCAGCTGTCGCCTGACCCAGACATGTGCGGGATCATGGTGGAACCGCTCGTGCCAGACCATGGCTGGCGACAAGGGCGCAACCTGTAGCGGCAGATCCAGCAGTGCCAGCGGCAACCTTTTCGCCAGCAGCCGCGCCAGACGGCTTGGCAAGGTGAGGATCATGTCGCTATCCGCCACCAGCATCGCGCCAGCAAGAAAGTGGGGCACGCGCAATGCCACCTGGCGGGTAAGCCCCATTGCCGAGAGCGCAACATCGACCGCACTCTGCCCTACGCCCGAAATGGTCACGGTGATGTGCCGCAAGGCCACATACCGCGCCAGGCTGAGCCCATCCGCTACACAGGGATGATCGGACCGCACCACGCAAACCAGGCTGTCGGCGTAAAGGCCGCGGCGATGAAGGCTGCCGGGCAGTGACTCGAAAATGCCCAGTGCCAGATCTGCACCGCCTTGCTCGACAAGCCGCACATTGTCTCCCGCAGGTTGGGCGATATGCAGACTGAGCGCCGGCGCCTGGCGCTCGAGGCGGGCCAGCAAACCAGCAAGCACCACCAGGCTCAAGTGATCGTGCGCAGCGATGGTGATCCGGCCAGTGGCGGCGGCGGGGTCGAAGACCATGGGCGAGACAATGCTGCGGGCATCTTCCAGTAGCCTGGTCACCGGATCTGCCAGTGCCTCGCCGCGTGGCGTCAACTCCAGCCCGAGCTTGCCGCGCACCACCAGACGATCACCCAGCATCGTACGCAGCCGGCCCAGCGCGCGGCTGGCGGCCGGTTGGCTCAAGCCCAGCCGCAGGCCTGCCTGCGTGACGCTGCGCTCCCGAACCAGCGCTTCAAACAGCTTCAACAGGTTGAGATCAACCGTAGACAAATCCACTTGGTGCATTTTCATCATGCCTTTCATGGCATTTATGCATATCTGTCGATCATGCATCCTCATGGTTCATCTGAACAGGAGAAATTTGCATGACGGCTTCCTCATCCCTTCCCTATGTTGTGTTTGGCGTAACCGGCCGTACCGGCGCTGCCGCGGCCGAAACGCTGTTGCGGTCCGGCCACCCTGTGCGCGTGGTGGTGCGTGATCCCGCCCAAGGCCAGGCGTGGGCCGCACGTGGCGCATCGGTTGCCGTGGCTGACATGACGGACCTGGTATCAATGGTCAGTGCACTGAACCAGGCCAAAGGCGCTTATGTGGTCTGCCCGCAGCACTACGACAGCGAAGACCTCTTCGAACGCGCCGACCTGATTGCCGATATCACGGCGCGCGCCGCGATTGCGGCAAAGGTGCCCAGGCTTGTCGCCCTTTCCTCGGTAGGGGCCGATCGAGAAAACGGCACCGGGTGGATCAGGATGAACCGCCTGTTCGAGCAGCGCTTGCGCGAAGCCGGCGTGCCTGCCATCTTCCTGCGCGCCGCCTATTTCATGGAGAACTGGATGCCGCTGTTAGGGCTGGCCGTGCACAGCGGCAGGCTGCCAACGTTTCTGGCACCAGCACAGCGTGCTATCCCGATGGTGGCGACTGTGGATGTCGGCCGCACCGCAGCGGCTTTGCTGCAAGATGATGGGACGGACACGGCTGTTGTCACGCTCACCGGGCCGAAGGATTACGCGCCGGACGATGTCGCCGCCATTGTTTCAATCACGCTTCACAAGCCCGTCGACGTGGCAGTCCTGCCGGAAGCAGCGTGGCCGCAAGCACTGGCGGATGCCCATTTCTCGCAGGCTGCGCTGGCCGGCTTCATTGAAATGACCCGTGGCCTCAATGGCCCGCATATCGACATCAACAGCGATCCCGGCGCAGTTGGATTGGCAGGCACGACGACGCTCGAACAGGTCATCGCCGAATTGATACAGCGGCAGCGCTGAAGGTCAGCAGCCGTTATCCGGCGTTGCCACATGGCCGAAGACCGACCAATAGCCGCTTTTTCACGCAATTGGGCCATTCCAAACGCCATGCCCACACGCTGAAGCCAGAATCGCTTGGCCATCGTCGGGGGTTGATGCGGTTTTGTAGCCTGTATCGCCCCCTATTCATGCCGATACCGCAACGCCTGCGCCACCCGCGCAAACGCCGGCGAGGATTGTCGGCGGCCGGAATAGTAAGGAGATAGCCGGCAAACGGCTGGCACCCGTCTTCCAGCACGCAGATCAGGCTGCCGTCGGCCACATGTGGCTGCACCATATCCTCCGGCAGCATGGCAATGCCGAAGCCGGCCAGCGCCGCACGCAGCCGGGGCGTGCTGCTGTTGAATACCCACTGTCCGTCCACCCGCACATTGAGCGCGTGGCCGTCTTTGGCAAACTCCCACGGCAGCAGGCCGCCGTAGGTGGGCAGGCGCAGGTTGATGCAGTCATGCGCGGTCAGATCCTGCGGCACCTGCGGTGGCGCTCGGCGGCTGAAGTAGCCGGGCGTGGCCACCACCGCCCTGCGCAGGTCCGGGCCGATGCGCTCGGCGATCATGTCCTTCGCCACCTGGTCGCCCAGCCACACGCCGGCATCAAAGCGCCCGGCCACGATATCCATCAAGCCGTAATCGATATTGATTTCCACCTTGATATCCGGGTATCCGGCAGCAGCGTGGCCAGCCAGGGCCACAGCACCTGGTTGGCGGCGTGCTCGGCGGTGCTGATGCGGATGGTGCCGGCGGGCTGCTCGCGCAGGTCGCTCGGCGCCGCCAGCGCTTGCTCGATTTCTTCAAAACGCCGCGCCACCGTTGCCAGCAGGCGCTCGCCCGCTTCGGTGGGCGCCACACTGCGCGTGGTGCGGGTAAGCAGGCGCAAGCCCAGCCGTGTTTCCAGCCCGCATATGGTGTGGCTGAGCGCGGATTGCGATACGCCCAGCTGCGCGGCCGCCCGGGTAAAGCTGCCCTCGCGCGCCACCGCCACGAACGCCGGCAAGTCATTGAAGTTCTCTCGTGGCGCACAGCCCCCATTGATGAATTTGCTTTCATTGAAAACCGCTGACACCCCCCTGCTTGCGACGTTGGGCGGGGGCGCCGAGCCGGGGGCGCCAGGCCGGCCGCACCTCGCGCCGCACCTCGCCGGCCACGTTTCACCGGGTTTTGTTAGCGGCCAAAAATCATCTTGATGATGGCAAACGGCTTTCGGCAGCCTGCAACAATGCCAGGCGGTCACAAACCGGCCTGGGGCACGCAACGGACTGCAGGCAAACGTCGCCGGGGCAGATCGCATCCGGCATCAAGGCCGTCCGGTGCAGAAGGTACGAGCACGCGCACACAGGCGGCTTGATCAACTGCTGCCAGGTTCCAGATCGATTTCCACCAGCAGCGGCAAGTGATCGCTGACGATGTTGCGGTATGCTCCCCACAGGCGCAGATCCGGGTATTGCTCCAGGTGCAGCAGCGCATCGAAAAGCTCGCCCAGTTTCAGCATGCGCTCCTGGCCCGGCGTCTTGCGCTTCTGCTTGGGTTTGGTGGCAATCACTTCGGTTTCTTCGCCTTCGTCGTCTTCCTCGTCGAACAGGCTTTGCATCTCTTCATCCAGCTCGGCATCGAGCTGATCGAGCAAGGGTACGCTGGTGCTGGACTGCGGCTGCGGTTTCTTGCGGCGGGTTTTCTTGCCTGTACGTTTGGCTTCTTTTTTCAAGCGTTCACGCTCGGCCTTGCGGGCGGCAGCGGCCTTCTTTTTGGCGCCTTCCACGAATGGCTTGATCTTGGCGATGGCTTTTCTCAGCTCGCCAAACCAGTCCTCAAGGCTTGTCGGTACACAGGGCGCCAGCAAATTCTGT
Source organism: Andreprevotia sp. IGB-42 (assembly GCF_009848685.1). Lineage (GTDB taxonomy): Bacteria > Pseudomonadota > Gammaproteobacteria > Burkholderiales > Chitinibacteraceae > Andreprevotia. The sequence goes on along the minus strand of NZ_WXTX01000005.1, from coordinate 46,806 downwards.
CCCAGCAGTTCTGCAAACTTTTTCCGGCGTGCCTCCAGCCATTTGCAGAACGCCGTAAACTGGCCACGCAGCATGTCGTCCGCCTGCGTATAGGCTTGCTTTGATTCATTGGCAGCCAGGTTGGCCTGGAGCCACGCCTGTGCGTCCCCCAGCGTGGTGAGGATGCGGCGGACGATGCCGAGGTAGATGTATTCCATCTGTTCACGCACCACAGTGCTCAGTGCCACCGTCTGGCTCATGCCGAATGCGCCCGGTACGGAGATGGTTTGCTGCAGCAATGCCGGCGGAATCAGGCGTTGCACATTGTGCACGGCGGCGCTGCGCACATTGGCCTCCCCATCCAGAAAATCGAACGGCTGGTAAACCGCATCGTAAGGCTCGGAATACGGCGCCCGGTCCCGGGCGATATTGGCCGGCACCTTGAGGGTGGTTTGTGGATGGGTGCGGTCACCGCGCCTGCGCCGCACATAGCCGGCCGCTGCCATCTGGCTCACATGCAGCTTGCGCAGCTTCCTGCGGCGTTTGCCGGCAGCCGTTGTGCTCTTGGCGCCGCTTTCGGCCTGCACCAGGCCGCTGGGCACGTTGAAATCGCCCACGATCAGCGGCGCTGGATCAAAATCTTTCAGCGCCAGCATGCTGGCTTCATCTTCCAGCGTTTGCAGGCGCGCCAGAATCGCCCGCTCGCCGGTAAACTCGGTATCCATCTCCTTGATGGCCTTGTTGGGGCTATAGCGGTTGTGATGCAGCGCAAACGGCACTTTCAGTTTTTCGCTGACCGGAAAACGGATGATCAGCGCAGAGCGGCCGTTGAGCGCATCAGTGGGGCTCTGCGCACGCAAGGTGCGGTTCTTGTCGCCATGCAGGATGCCGTACATGCCGCTGGTGCTGTAGCCCAGGTCCTGGAACGGGCTATCAAAAAACCACTCCAGATGCTGGCTGCTATACGGGCGGTACACCACGCCATAGGTTTCCGCATGCGGCAAGGTCAGCAAGCCCAGGCGGGCCAGGCCACCCGGTAACAATTCGCCATCACTGCAACTGGCAACGGCGCCGTTGTCCGGGTCATGTGCGGCAAGGTCGAAGGTTTGCCCGCAAGCCACCAGCAGCACCGTGGCCACCAGATCAGGGCTATCGCCGTAGCCGTTCAGCCAGAATTGCCGCTGCGCCGGTAATGGAATGGGTGGGGGCGTATACGTGCCAAAAAACTGATTGAACTGTTGCGGCTGCGAGATACTGGGCTTTTCCTGCAGCGTGCCCAGGTTGCGGCGCAATATCCAGGCCAGCATCAGCAACTGCAGGATCTCCGCCCCGCCGGCCTCTGGCGAGGGCGAATAGTCGTTAGCCAGTTCGAACGCGGTCAGCAGTGCCAGATGGAAGTTGCCATAATCGTTTTCCGGCTGGGTGAGAAACTGCCCCGGCGTCTGGATCATGTCTTCCAGCACCAGCTTGAGCAGGTGATGATCCGCCTCGCTACCCATGCTGGACTGGTAATGCGCCAGCATCTTCCAGCACCACATGGCAACGTTATACAGCGTGCTGTCCAGATCACCCGCCAGCTCGGGAAGCTCTGGCAGGCGTGCCACATTGTTCGATGTATCGAACAACAAGTTGAAGGCAGCACACAACTTGCCATTATCCAGCGCGGGAAACGCCGTGGGCGTGATGATGTAGCCCTCCCCCACCAGCAGCAATGCGCGAACCTTATCGGCCTCCGCAGCAACTTGCACGCCTTGATAGGCAAGGGCGATTTCCGGCAAAGCATAGGTTGCCGGGCTGACCAGCGGCTCCACGCTGCGCACCACCGTATCACCGCTTTGTTCTTCCTGCGCCTGCCAGCGCGTTGCCATATGCGTCATCGCCTGCCCCACATCGGCGCCTGTTTCCATCAACAGCAACGCATCCGCCCCCATGCGGTAGGCCAGATCGGCCACCATGGCAATACGTGCAAGATTGCGGGGCGAATCGATCGGCTTGGCACCACGCGGGCGCCTGTCGTTGGTGAAGTTTTCCAGGTTCCACACCAGCGCACGGAAATAGCGCGGCGGCTTGGGTGGTGGCGGACGGAACACATTGAACAAATTCGGGGCAAACGGATTGAAGCCGAACTGGACCGTTGGCGTGCTCTCAACCACGCCCTGCATGTCGTCATCTTCGTTCGGGTGCAGGAAGGCTTCGAGTATCTCGCGGCGGGTGGCCACGAAGTTCAGCTCCCCCTGATCGCCCTGGCTTTTCACCATGGCGTTCATGGCGATTTCCGGGCCTTCCGGCCATGGGCAATCATCCAAGTTCCAGTCCGCCAGTACCGCAAATGCGCTCAGCCAGGGTGTCGGGCGCGTCATGTGCCGGCATCCGCATTGGCAAGCTGCTGCGCCAGCTTGTTGCGCTGCGTATGGTGGTCATCCAGCGCGGAACGGGTGGCATCATCGAGCTTGCCGGTAACCGTCAGCCCCGCCAGTTGCTGGAATGCCCGCAACGCACGCCGCGTGGGGCTACCCAGCCGCCCGGCATCCTGCAGGCACGGAAACCCCAGATTGGTCAGCCGTTGCTGTACCCCCGCCAAACCTGATTTGGGCTCGAGCACACCGAAGGCCAGCTGTAGCATCAGGTCATCCACCACCAGCACGCCCTGCCTGGCGGCAGTGGGCAGATAAACCTGCACTACGCCATCGCCATCCGTGCTGCCTTCTTGTGGCGTGCCATCCACCTCCAGCCGGAACGGCCTGCCCTTGCGGGGCTGCCCCGCTTCATCCAGCAATTGCAGCGTAAAGCGCATGGGCACGCCATGCCGGCGAAAACGGTGGCGCTTGCCGGTAGCGCATTGCTGGGTCTTGGCCTCTGGCTCCGGCACGGTCAGCACATCGCCCACCGCCAGCACATCCATGTGATCGCGGCGGGCCTTCAGCCTGGCGTTATCCGGGTGCGACCAGACGGTATCCGGCGCCACGCCGGCCGCGCCAGCCAGGCGCGCCACACTATCGCCGGCAGCAATCTTCAGTTTGGGCATGGTTCTTTCAATTGTGGGATGGTCTGCATGCGGGCTACCTGCCACAACGCGCATGATGCGGATGCGCCAGCACGCGTCAGGCTGTATCTGCGGCATCCGCCGTGGCAGATGCTGGTTGTGGAGCGCCCGTTGGATAACGACTGTTGCACGCGCCTGTTGCACGACGCCCCCATTATCAGCAGCAGACCGGGCCGGCGGCAATATCAGGCGAACAGATCAGTTGCTTCATCCAGCCATGCATGCGAGTGCGCGCCCCATGGGCTGCTCTCATCCGGCGGGGGGAAACCAGTCCGGCAATAACCACGCCTGGCATCGAAATCGAACACCGCATGCGGGTAGCCGTTGATCAACAACACAGCCTTGCGCGAATCGAGCGACCAGCCGATCTTCAGCAGCGACGGCAGCGCCTTGTCCTTCACGTTGCTCACGTTATAGATATGCAGCGCATCCTCGATCGGGCTATCCGGCCGGGATAGATCCAGCGCGTAGAAGTAGCCGGTTTCGGTATCGTCCTCGAATGCTGCCATGAAGTGGCCTGCTGGCGCAGGAGCTTCGATGACCACAGTTTGGCCAACGGTGATTTCCTGTTCGGCGGTGATCTGAATAGGCATGGATTCTCCAGAAATCTGAAGCGGGTCAATAAAATTGCGTATCGATTATCTGGCGGTACACGATATACAGCCGATAAAAGCGATCCATTCGCAACTGCCGCACAGCCACATCATCCCGCCAGAAGAAACAACGCCGGATCAAGCGTCACTGCTGTGCGGTTCTGCGATTCTTCCGCATATTCCAGAGCAGGAATCCAACCAGCCCGTAAAGTACCAGCCCTATGGGGATTGCATACATATTGTCCTGCCGCTTTGCCCGGTATGTATCCTCCTGCGTAACATAGTCCACGCCCTCGGCACCCTGAATGGCAACGGCCACATAAGCATCGTCAGCCAGACTGGTTGATGTCGCATAGTCAATCTTCACGACATCTGCCTGTGTACAAGCCAGCTCGAAACCGCTTTTTATCTTGTCGGACGCAGCTGTACTGTTCAGTTGTATCCAGACCTCGAAAGGAGACCGGTCGATACGCATCATGACCGTACTGGTCAAACCACGGCGCATTCCGCCTTCGCAGCTGACAACGCGAGCCGTCACATGGTCAAGATGGGGTTTTGACCATTGCACGAAAGGCATGACAATAAGCACTGTACCTGCAATGAAGAGAATCAGTATGAGTATGACCAAGCTTCTATGCTTTTTTCTGGCATCGGCATCGGCATCGGCATCGGCTGCATTCTGATTTCCCACAAGGGTTTTCCCGCTAGCCTGAACTTTCAAACACAGTTCAAGCATGGGCAACACATTTTCTTCCGCTGTACGCACATGGAATCGCTCGCGATCTCCGTCAAAAAAAATCACTGCCCCATTGCAGGCCATGTATCGCATGCGTTCCAGCGGAATTTCCTTATCTTTGAATTTTATTTTTCTTTGATCAAGGCGCAGCCCGGCGGGGATATCGACATAGCCGTTTCTCTCGAACAATCGGGTCATTTTTTCAAGAACCACATTCGTGGCCATATCAACGATGGCATCGAGGCCTTGAATGCCTTTTTTACCAACCGTTATGATCCTGATCGGCTTTATATTTTTTGCACCAAAAGCAAGCGTCACTCTCGGCACGCCATTTACTGAGATGGCTGCATAGGTAAAATGCGACAGGTCTTTATACAAGATCTTGCGCAAAGGGTGAAACAGGCTTTTGCCCGTTACACCATGTTCGTGAAGTTCGGTTCGCTCGGTGAGAAAGAAAAGCACCAACCCGGAAAGGCCCAAACCAATCAATACCAACACAGCGCCAAGCACAATATTGTATGCAATACTGACGGAGCCCGGTGAATTACTCAGATGGGTCCATGCTGTGTAAAAAATCGGGATACAAAACAGCGCAATGCAGATCCCGCCAAACCGCTTGGTTCGGGAAACAATCACTTTGCCAAGGGATGCATCAGACATTATGTCCTCCATTCGTTTTCATGCTGCAACAGCAATCAGTTTTCTCATTCACCATCGCATTGCAGCGCCACGTACGACCGTAGCAGACAACGCCATACAAACCAAAAAATTTGCACAATCCAGACAGCAAATGTTGCATAAGCTGTATTGAATATCCTTGTACCGGCAGTTCATGGCAATTCATGAGCACGAATCATGAGTCCATGCACATTCCCCCCCATCTAATCACATAGCCCCACCCCTGTTACCTTTGCATGCATCAGGCCCCCACCGGCGGCCCAACCAACACATGCAGGAGCAGCACAACATGGACATCATCCGCAGCGGCTCCCATCCATTCGGCTGCGGTCCGGCCCGGTATTTCGCCGGCACAGTGCAGATAAATAGATCCGCTAGCTGCCGGCAAAGCAGGCTCGAATAACCAGATCAGCTCACCACTCACCGTTTGCTGGTGGCTTCAGCCTGGTTTTAAGGAATTCGAAATACTTGTCATCATCGTTCTGAAAGATTTCCAACCCGCCCCCCATATACGCCCTTGCCAGCTCATCGGCAGCCCGGTCCAGGTTACCGGCCTCAAACTGGCATTGCCCCAGCCGCAGATGCAGGAAGGGGTTGCCGATTGCCTCCGGGCAATGCATGACATCGGAAAATGCCTGCAGCGCCTGGGCGTAGCTCCGGGAAAGGAAGTACACATCACCCAGCGCAGCCAACAGCCAGGTTGCTTCCCGCCATTTGGTTTTGGGCTCGGGAAGCAAGTCGAGTGCTTTCATGAAGTGCTTGAACGCACCGTTGAAATCTTCCTTGTCGAGCAGCGCATTGCCCGCTTCCGAGAGTTGCTCGATCTCTGCTGCGGTTTTGGCACGCAGCTCATTTTTCCTTGAAAACCCGAACATGCTTTCGAACCCTGCCAAGTGGACCCAAAGGGGTATTGAGGCAATCCCGGGCAGCCGGGAAATGCCAGGATGCAAAACGGTATCGGCCATGCCAGCGCCATGATCAAGGTAGCAGAGCGCGCCGGGCAATGCGCGTGCGCTCCGGCAGAATGTTGCGCAAACCGCATGGCATCAACGGTATGCCAGTCAGGCCACCCGCAGGGGCTGGACAAACCGCCCTGCCGGATGCGAGGATCAATAACAGCATGCGGGCCGCGCCTGCCTGTTCAACCTCAACACCGGAACCACATGACCCTTTACGCCCACAACGCCATCATCCGCTCGATGCGCATGCCCCTGGAAGGTTCTCCCCCCGGGCGTTGAGGCTATTCGTACTTCAGAAAAGGGACGCTGCGGCGTCCCTTTTTTCATTTCAGGAGCAAGCATGGCATACCGCTACATCACCACCCCGATCTACTACGTGAACGACCGCCCGCACCTGGGACATGCCTACGCCAGCATCCATGCCGATGTGATGGCGCGTTACCTGCGCGCAGCCGGGCACGATGTGCTGCTGCTGACCGGGGCGGATGAGCATGGCGAGAAAATCGCCAAGGCGGCGCAACAGGCCGGCGAGGAACCCGGCGCATTTGCAGCACGCCATGCGCAATCGTTCCAGCAGGCATGGGCACAGCTGGCGGTAGCACCGGATCTCTTCATCCGCACCACCGCCCCCGCGCATGCGCAGGTGGTGGCAGATTGCCTTACCCGACTCTACCAAGCGGGCGATATCTACCTGGCCGAATACGAAGGGCTGTATTCGGTGGGGCAAGAGCGCTACGTCACCGACAAGGAGCTGGTGGACGGCAAGCTGCCGGAAGACAAAGATCCACCGGTGCTGCGGCGTGAACCCAATTACTTCTTCCGCATGGAAGCCCACCGGCCATGGATACGCGATCTGCTGCGCGATACACCAGAGCTGATCCAGCCCGCGCAGTACCGCAATGAAATCCTCAAGCTGCTGGAAGAGCCGATCGGCGATCTCAGCATCTCCCGCCCGGTAGACCGACTGGCCTGGGGCATACCCATCCCTTGGGATGCCGGCCATGTCACCTATGTGTGGTTCGATGCGCTGTTGAGCTATGTATCGGCCATCGGCTACCCGGATCAGGCCACGTTTGGCGCTTACTGGCCTGCGGCACGGCACGTGATCGGCAAGGACATCCTGCGTACCCACACACTGTTCTGGCTGAGCATGACGCACGCACTGGGCATACCACCCTACCAGCGGCTGCATGTATCCGGCCACCTGCTGGGTGCGGATGGACGCAAGATGAGCAAATCGCTCGGCAACGGGGTCGATCCGCTGCAGGCGGCAGAAACCTATGGCGTGGATACGCTGCGCTACACGCTGCTGCGCGAAGTGAGCTTCGGCTTCGATGGCGTGATCAGCAACGCCATCATCGAACAGCGGATGAACCGCGATCTGGCTGATGACCTGGGCAATCTGGCCGCGCGCACGCTGGCCATGGTCACGCAATACCGCGGCGCGCGCGTACCTGCACCGCAAACGTATACGCCGGCGGAAGACGCCATCATCGCCCATGCCACCACATTGCCGGATAGGGTACTGGCGCTGGTGGATGAAATGAAGCTCGCGCAGGCCATCGAGCTGGTGATGGAATTCGTGCGGCAGCTGAACGCCTACGTGGCCAGCAGCGCGCCATGGCAACTGGCCAAGGACAGCAACGCCGCCGGCCGGCTCGATACCGTGCTGCATACGCTGCTGGAAGCGCTGTGCTGCACCGCCCACCTGCTGGCCCCGGTCATGCCGGGCAAGATGCAGCAATTGCTAGTGCTGCTGGGGGCGGATAGTGGCCCGGCATGGCACCTGCCATGGGGCCACGGTGTAACGCCGGGCAATGTGGTGACTACCGGCATCCTGTTCCCCAAGCAGGGCTGAGGCAGGAGGGAGGCCTGCACCTGCGCGTTCCGGCCCTTTGCGCATGGGAGCTGCGATGGTGGTCCCGCCCGGGTGGCCCGGCTGCAACAACCGTACACCTGCGCGGTGCGTTGCCAGCGCCGCGCGGTGTAGGATCACCATAGCCATCAGCCAGGTAGCCTAGCCCATGCGTTCCTATCTGCACACGCACGCAAACCAGCTGCATGGGCTGAATATGAACATGACCGACTCCTGAGCCGAAGAAGCAAGCGGATTTCTTGAAAATGTTGGTATCTCGTGCCCGAAAGACGTTAGAGAGCAATTTGAATATCTGAGGGGTACATGCGGGTTTGACGCCCTTGAACTCGCCGGAGCTTGACTGATGTGGAAAACGGGACCAGGAAAATAGAATCCTATCTCGAATGCCCGAGTCGACTGAACGACCATCATTAGCCGCTTGCATCGATTACAAGGAATTTGCCTTATGGCAACTTGCAAGTTATGCGGAAAGCGATATCGAAGTATGCGATTCGCACATCATTCCGGCGTCGGCTCATAGGGCTACAAAAAACAAAGGGCATAACTTCTTGATCTCGACACATGGCCCACCCCAGCAGAATGACTCTGACATGAAGGAGCCGATGCTCTGCTCGTGTTGCGAAAAAAAATTTGGGGATTTCGAGAACAGATGGGCTCCTGTATCAAGAAAGCTATATGAGGAACTAGGCTCTAAATCAAGAATGCGTATCCCGACTGAAGATTTGGGAGCGATGATCGGGGCCGTTCAATCCATTTTCTGGCGTGCATCGGTATCGGAAAAGATGTGCGCTGATTACAAGCTGCCTCCCGAAACGGAAGCGCAGTTGCGATTGAACATGCAGGCGGAGCCCCCCATCTTGCATCTTGGCTGTTCAGTGAGCATTTTCTCGATTGAAGAAGTACGAAGTCCGTTCATCGTGAGTCCAATACGTAATGATCATGGAGAATCGCAGTTTGGGGCTTTTGGGCTTGTCTTTCGGATGTTTGATACTGGACAACCAAGGGATCTCCCGCCGGGCGAAATTCTAGATAGCAACAAGGGCATTGGTTTTGCTCAGCACGGTAACGACGGACAGGTTCGCCTTGTCAGAAGTTTTCTAGAGAGTGCTCAGCCCGATTCGGATGCCCTTGAACGCGCACTTGGCGAATTCCATGGGGGACAAGGTTAACTTCAAGCCCTTTTTTTGATCCTTGTCAGCACCGGGGCATCGCCATGTCCGCCTACAATGGCGGCTTAGGCTGGGTCTACCGCGATCAGAAACTGGCTTCGTGCTGAAGGGACTGATTCGCTGACTCGGTTCAGGTCAGCCGAGCGCTTGAACGCTAGCCGCTCTAAAGGCAATTTCCTGGTTTTCATGGAACTGGTCGGTATCACGCACGGCTTTGAATAAGCGGGCGGGCAGAAGATCGCCAGCGCGGCACCCTCAATCTGGCTGCCGGTTTTAGCCGGTAGCCAGATCAACAGCAGCTCGACAATCTGCCGGTGCGTGCCACCAGTAGCGTTGGCTGGCAATGCTGCACCAGCGCCACCAGTCGCTCGCTTCAGGCAGCCGCGCGCCGCCTTGATTTTTCCTCGTACATTGCTTCATCTGCCGCCTGCAACGCCGCTTTTGGCGAAAGCGCAGCCGGGTCTACGGAGATGACGCCGATGCTGGCACCCAGGTAATCGATCTCGGTGCTGCCAAGGTTATAGTGCCCCACCAATGCGGGGCCCAGCCGGGCCTTCATAGCGGCGGCGGCGTGTGCGGTTTCGGCGCTGTTGGCCGGGCCCAGGCCACCGATCACGAATTCATCGCCCCCCAGCCGGCCCAACACATCACCGGCGCGCAGCACCAGCGTCAGCCGCTGCGCCACTTCCACCAGGAAGGCATCGCCGGCTTCGTGCCCATGCACATCGTTGATTTTCTTGAAACCATCGAGGTCGATGAAGGCAATCACCACCAGCTGGTGGCTGCGGCGGGCCTGGGCAAACAGCCGGGCCAGTTCCTCGAACACCGCGCGGCGGTTGCATAGCCCCGTCAGCGCATCGGTATACGAATGCTGGTGCAAGGCGGCATTGGCCACCTGCAGCTTTCGCAGCAATTGTTCCTTCTGCGCAAAGTGCGAAATCAGCTGTGCAAACAGCTCGAAGAACTGCTGGCCGTCCGCCGTCATCGGCTTGCGGGTGGAGCTTGCCGCGCACAACGTGCCGTATACGCTGCCGTCCTCCAGGCAGATCTTGGTGCTGGCATAGGTTTCGATACCCAGCGCCTTGGCCGCCTCCGAATCACCCCAGCGGTTGGCAACGTCGTCCGTATAACTGACGTTCTCGTCCATCGCCCGTTTGCACAGCGTATCGCTCCACGGTACCGACAGGCCCTCGGGGATGGTCAGCGTTTTGGTATTGCGCGAGAACAGGATGTTCTGCAGGCCGGCATCCAGGTCGATCTTGGTCAGATAGGTGGATTCCAGGTCGGTGGCCAGCTCCAGCATCACCAGCAAGCGGCGCACCAGCCCTTCAAAGGTTTTTTCCGAATCCAGCGCATCTGAAAGTTGCGGGATCAATGCTTCCGACATACCTTCCCTTTCACCGTATTGAATATTTTTCGCCGCTGACGGCCAACCCTTACAGTGTCCTCTTTCGGCAAGGGAAGCTCAATACGCAATGACATGGTCATGCCAAGCCGTTGCGCACCAACCGCTGGCGCATGCAGCAAAACTGCAGCAATGGTGCTGGCTAGCGCAGCCGATGGGTATACGCAGCCAGCATGATACATAACGCTATTCGCGGATTTCCGGCTCCACCAGCAAGGTCAGCAGTGCCAGCGATTCCTGCCAGCCCAGGTAACACATTTCCACCGGAATCACCTCGGGGATACCTTCCTGCACGATATGCACTTCGGTGCCGCAGAGCACCGGCTTGAGCGTGATCGCCACCTGGATGGTGCCGGGCAGGTTGGGGTCTTCAAACTGATCGGTGTAGCGGATCAGCTCGTTCGGCACCAGCTCCACATACTGCCCGCCAAAAGCATGACTCTGCCCGGTGGTGAAGTTGGTGAACGAGATCTTGTAGCCGCTGCCCACCTTGGCCTCCAGATGGTGCACGGTGGCGGTGAAGCCATGCGGCGCCATCCACTTGGCCAGTGCTTCCGCGGTGAGGAAGGCGCGGTAGACGCGCTCGGGAGGGGCGCGCAATACGCGGTGCAGACGAACAGTGCCGGTAGCCATGACAATAACTCCTGGTAGTTGGATTGGCGTTCATGTTCCTGTAATGGGGATTGCCGCATCTGCCGGGCGGTTTGCTGCCGGATACCGGCGCAGCATGCGCTTGTTGATGGTGTGGGCAAGCCGGCAACGGTGAAAGTTCCGCCAGCGTATGCAGCCATCGTGGCATTGCGCAATCCCGCGCTATCGTGAACACTCATTCTGAAACTTGCAATCGCTACACTGGTCACATAAGCCTTTTGCAAGCACCACCGGCCAACCCATTGCGTTCATGGGCGATGCCGGCAAGCGATGCCCACGAATGCACCGCTGACCTGCCGCCCTTTATCCCAGGAGAACCAGCATGCCCAGCAAGAACACGATTTGCCTCTGGTACAACGGTACCGCTCTGGAAGCCGCACAGTTCTATGCACAAACCTTTCCGGATACGGCAGTGACTGCCGTACACCATGCCCCGGGTGACTACCCGGATGGCAAACAGGGTGATGTGCTGACCGTGGAGTTCACGGTGATGGGTATCCCCTGCCTGGGCCTGAACGGCGGCCCTGCCTTCACGCACGACGAAGCCTTCTCGTTCCAGGTAGCGACCGATGATCAGGAAGAAACAGACCGCTACTGGAACGCCATTGTTGGCAATGGCGGCCAGGAAAGCGCATGTGGCTGGTGCAAGGACAAATGGGGCCTGTCGTGGCAGATCACGCCACGCGTGTTGACGGACGCCTTCACCGATCCGGACCGCGCCGCAGCCAAGCGCGCTTTCGACGCCATGATGGAGATGAGCAGGATCGACATCGCCACCATCGAAGCAGCACGCCGCGGCTAAGCCCGCTGCAAGCGCCAGGCTGGCCGGCCCCATCCCCCGGGGCAAACCGGCCGTGCGCATTGGCCGGCAGGCAATCCACCCTCCTCGCCTCGCAAGCGCAGCGAGCGCTCTGCGCCTTTCAATCAGGCCGCCGCGGCCGATATGATGGAAGGCCACAGCCGATGACTGCCCGGCTTTCCTGCCGGCGCTGGCCATCCGCAGCCTCTCACACGGACACACCCAGGCAATGACCACGACCACCCCGGGCGCCGACGGCCAGCCGCGTTGCCACTGGTGCAGCAGTGCACCGGAATTTCTCGATTATCACGATGTGGAATGGGGCTTTCCCGTCAGCGATGACCAGCGCCTGTTCGAAAAGCTGAGCCTGGAAGCTTTTCAGTCCGGCTTGAGCTGGCGCACCATCCTGAACAAGCGCCCGCATTTCCGTGCCGCGTTCCGTGATTTCGACTTCAACCAGATCGCCCGCTTCACCCGACAGGATGTGGAACGCCTGCTGCAGGATGCCGGCATCGTGCGCCATCGCGGCAAGATCGAGGCGGTAATCAACAACGCCTGTCGGGCGCAGGAGATGGTGGCACGCGAAGGCTCGCTGGCCGCGTTCATCTGGCGCTACGAACCGGACGCGCAGTTGCTGGGCACGCCGCAAACTGTCTCGACCTCGGCCGCGTCCATCGCGCTGTCCAAAGACCTGAAGAAACTGGGCTGGAAGTTTGTCGGCCCCACCACCGTCTACGCCTTCATGCAGGCGATGGGCCTGATCAACGACCATGCCCAAGGCTGCGTGATCCGGGCCCGGGTTGCCCAGGCGCGCGAGGGGTTTGATCGCCCCGCGACGCATGGCGATGCGCAGGCTACAGCCTGATCACCCCTTGATCATCGAAGCCACTGAGGACGGGCAGAAAAATCGCCCGTCCGGTATCATTTCTTTGCTTTACCGGCAGCGCCTGCCGCTTGCGAGCTATAGCTGACACCATGCGCTGCAAGGTATTCACGGATCATCTGCCGCACCACCTGGGAAGGCGTCAGATCCTGCGACGCACACAGTTCCTCAAAAGCCTTTTTCTTGGCCGGGTCGACCAGAACCGTCAAACGGGCTGTCTTGCTTTCCATCCTGCACACCCAGATTTTTATGGTAATCGCATTATAATTTGATGTGCGTAAGCCGGGGAGAATTTTGCTACCCCGGCTAGCTGCCTGCAGCTGCAGGCTTGCAAACGGCTGCAACCATGGCACCAGCCCCTGCCACCCTCTTCTGGCTGCTGCCCGCCAGGGCTTTGCACAAGCCCGTGCCTGCACAAGCCATTCTGCTTGCCAGCATACCGCCCGGCACATTGTTGCTATCTACTCCTGCACACTGCGGCGCTTGCTGCCTTGCACGGCTCTTTTCCGTTGTTTTACGGCTTCCAATCGCGTGGCTGTCTTGCCCGCGTCGCAGGCGGCTGGCGTAGCCATCCCCCCGCATCCATTCCACGCATCCATTTCTAATGAAGTTTGTTTATTGTTATCATGTGATGATAATGAAATGGGTTTCAGGTTGCTGTATCGCACACAGTGAAGTGCTTGCCTGTGTGCTCATCCTGCGGCCAGCCCTTCACGACCACGCTTCAGACCGCATCGGGCCGGCGCATCAGCATGCTGGCGTGTGAGGTGGTCTTCCACGCTACGCAGCCAGCTCACGACAACATTTGGGGTATCAGGCAGTCATGCATACAGATAAATTCCATCTTTATCTCGTCAACGATCCCGCCAGCGGCGCAACCTGCTTTGTCGGCACCCATGTGCCGGTTGCCGATGTGTTGTCCGCCAGTGCCGCAGGGGCATCACTGGAAGCGCTGCAGGCGGTCCACCCCTTCCTGAGCGCGGAATTGCTCGCCATTGCCGACGCATATATGCGCCTTCCCGAATCGGCCAGGCAGTTGCACCCGCTTGCAGATGCCGCACCGGCACACGGATAAACTGCGGCAGCAATAGAAACGGCGTGCTGTGCACGCCGTTTTTTGTTCCACCCTGATCACCGCAATGTTCACTGCAGATGCAACGGCTTACCCGCTACACCTGCCATGTAGTCAGCCCATCAATGAGATGTGCAGCGCCACGATTCCGGAGCATGCAGCCAGGCCATCGGGACGTGGCAACCATCAGGCTGGCACCGGTTCCACATCCGGCCTTGCATTGCGCTTGGGATCGCGCCAGTTGGGCGGGTTGAAGATGGTCACATAAGGCTCGGTTTCCACATGCACGATGCCGAGGAACTGCACCACTTCCTCACGCCCGAACAAACCGTTGGGGTTGATGATGGTGCCGGGCGTGCTGTCGATGAACAGGTAATCGCAGGCATCGCCATTCAGGTAATACCATTCCACCGTGCCCTTGCGGCATACCACGTATTCGTTGACGCACCACAGGTAGAACGGCGGCTCGTAGCCGGCCTGGAAGGTGTAGTAGGTGTAATAGCAATACTTGTAGAAGGACAGCCGGTACTGCGACCAGCTCAACGGCGGGCTGCCCGCCTGGCCGCGGTGATACCAGGTGTAGTACAGCGCCTGATAGTTCTGGATCAGCATCTGTTTCCACAGCGCCTGATCCTGCGAGAACGTCACCTTGTCCACCATGTGGTCGAACAGCGGGTCTTCCTTCACCTTGGGCAGGCCGGGGGCGGCAAAATCAGCCACCGCGGTGGTAATGCCGTTGTAGCTGACCTTGCTGTCCCAGGTTTGCTGCACCAGTGCCGCATCGCTGCTGCCCAGGTTGGCGTTGATGGTATCGAGCTGCAGGCTGAGCGCACGCACGGTGGCATCGTAGCGCGTGGCATACGAGGCAAATTGCGTGTTCAGCGAGCTGGGCGGCGCAGAAATCCAGTTCGCCACCAGGCCAGCCACGAAGCCGGCTGCCGCCTTGCCGGCGCCACCGCCCACTTCCGCCCCCAGTGCAGAGAACAATCCCTGGAAGATTTCCAGCAAAAAGGCAATGCCCGGATCGCTTTCATCCTTGTTGCCCACCAGCAACGCATAGGCATTGAGTATCTTGGGCAGGTGGTGCAGGCAGGCTTCTTCGTTCAGCTCGCGCAAGATGCTGAGGTTGCTGCGGGCTAGGGCAATCTGGTCTGGCGTTGGCGTAGACATACAGGCTCCTGGATGGGGTACGGTCATGGGGTAAGGGCTACCCGGGTGGCATGGCGGCTGAGCGCATCATAATGCAAATGGCTGTCGAGGGGATTGCATTGGGGTTGCGAAGGCTGACAGCACACGCACTGCATGCCGCTGCATGAGTGCTGCCACATTCGCCTGCCTCCAGCCCTCCCTTCATCTCCTCGTCAACAAAAGTTGACAACATCAAAATCGTCAACCATAGTTGACGAATGATCATCCCCCACCCCCTTCCCGCGGCCGACAACCCTGCCGAGGCACTGGCCGCCGTCGTGGCCTTGCGCCTGCTTGCAGACCAGCTGGAACGCAACGCCGTAGCGCATGCCATTGCGCAGGGCTGGTCATGGACACAAGTGGCCGAGGCACTCGGCGTTTCAAAGCAGGCCGCACACAAGCGGCTGGCTGGCACCCTGCCCCCCATTGATTTGCCTGACCAGGAGCGTTGACATGCTACGTCGCCTCACACAGCGCATCAGCGACATGCGCACCATCAAGGTCCTGTGCACGGATGCCGAAAAGCACGCCAATGCAGCGGGGCAGACAGAACCGGGACTGGAGCACTTCGTACTGGCGGCGCTGGCCTTGCCCGACGGTAGCGCACGCCGGGCGTTCGAGCGCATCGGCGCAGATCCGGCGCAATTTACCGCTGCCATTGCCCGGCAATACGCAGATGCGCTGAACAGCATCGGCATTGCCGCATCACCGCTGGATACGCAAGGCGATACCGCCGCCATTGCCCCCGGCAAGGGCCCGTATCAAGCCAAGCCAGCGGTGCAATCATTGATGCAGCAACTGGCCAGCCGGCCGGGAAGCCACGCGGCCGAACCCTTGCTGGGTGCGCATGTGATTGCAGTGGCAGCCGCCGCCCGCTTCGGCGTGGCACCGCGTGCACTGAAAGCGATGGGGATCGATCTGCAGGCATTGATCAACGCCACGCAGGATGAATTGCGGACGGCCACCGCCCGCTGATCGCAGCGGCCACCGCCCGCCACAGGTGCCTGGCAATCAGTCACGGCGCGGGCAGCGCTTCCCGGCCATTCCGGAACCCCTTGTAACAGGCGGTTGCCAGCTGCAGTGCCCTCTATCGGCAGCCCGTATCTGACTGCATTACCCGGGCGTTCCGGCATCATCCCCCGTCAACACGCCTTGCCGGCGATCCCGCCCTAAACCCCTTCCCCCATCAACCGCAGCGGCGCCGCCCCGGGCAGGCCGGCCACGATGCGCTCGCCATTGCGTTCCGGCAGCAGCGGCGCATTCCAGGTGGACAGCAGCTCGGGCGCACGGCCCATCACGCGGTCGCGGATGCGCTCCACCGACAGCACGATCAGGATGCCCTCGCGCCCCTGGGCCGGGTCTGGTCGCACCACGCTTTCCGCCAGCGGCATCTGGCCGGGGAAGAGGCCGCCAATGGCATCGATCTGCCGCAATGGTATTTCCAGCGTATCGGCCAGCGCATGCGCCAGCACGCCAAATTGCACGCCATCGCGCCCACGCATGATCACCACCTGGCGGTAATCGGTTTCATCCACGCTGCGGCCAAAGCGCAGCTGTTCCTTCAGATCGAACACCGGCACCGGGCTGCCGTTGCGCATCACCACGCCACGCACTGCGGCGGGCATGCCGGGCAACGGGGTGATATGGGTGGCATCCACCGCCTCCACCACTTCATCGCAGGGCACGCCCAGCCATTCGCCGCCGATCTGGAAGGTAGCCACCTGCGCCACTTCCTCGGTGCGTTCCAGCGGGCGCTGCGCGGTACTGCGCACCCGGTCATGCCGGGCCGTTTGCGCAGCGGCCTGCACGGCGCCGAGCGGAATCAGCACCAGCGCGATCAGTTCATTGCGGTAGGCATCTTCCGCCGCCTTGTATTCGCGGTAGCCGGTAGAAGGGCAACTGCCCACCGCGTAGTACTGGCCATCCAGCGCCACGATGCTGGCGCTGCGTTGCCCGGCAGCCTGCTGCAGCAGCTTGCCATCCAGTGCCAGCGTGCTGCCCGGCGGAAAAGCGCCATCGCTGCACGCCACCACGCGGCCATTGCGCTCGACAAATGCGGCAAAGCCCTGTGGCCCGCCCACCGCTGTAGCGCTGGGCGGGCGCGCCGGCAGTGCATCGGCCAGCATGGCGGCAAATTGCGGTGCCGCATCGAACACGATGCCGATACCGCCCACCACGCTGTTGCTACCCGGCGCAAACACCGGCGCGGCATAGATATAGGTATGGCGGCCGCTATACAGCGGCGTGGCGGCAAAGGCCGACACCACGTATTGCTGCGGCTGGCACAATGCCAGCGTGCGGCCCACCCATTCCTCGCCTATCGCCTGCCCCACCACGCCCGCGTAATTGGCATTGGATACCGCCACGGCCAGCCCATGGCGGTCGAACACCACCAGGTTGTCGTACACGGTATACAGGCTGTTGATGAGCTTGAGCGTGGCGGTAATCTGCTCGCGCGTGGCGCTGCTGCGCGGGTCGCTCGCCAGGCATTCGGCAAACTGGTGCGTCAGTGCCCACCAGCGGCAATCGTTGGCGCGCTCGTACAGGTTGCGGTCCATGATATCGATGGCCAGCGCGGCAAAGAATTCGCTGTCGCCCAGCACTGCGGACACCACCGTCTCGTGCAGGTTGGCGATGGATTGTGCAAACACATCGCTGGTTTGCAGGCCGGTGCGGCCGATCTCGCTCAGCAACACCTTGCTGAAGGTGGCGTTGTTGTTGTCCTCGCGGCTTTGCAGTACGCGGCCATTCCATACCGAGCGGTTCAGCTCGCGCTGGATGCGCTCCGCCTGCTGCGGAATGCCGCGCAACTCGGCAGAAAACAGCGCCGGGCTGTGCATCACCGCATCGATCAGCGCACGATCCAGCTGCGCCAGCCGGCCGGCATCGCTGCCCTCGGCAGTATCGGCAAAGGCGTGCTCCAGCGGCACCATCACATGGCCCAGCCAGCCGGGGCCACCATAGCCCTGGTAACCGGCAGTGGCGCGGGTAACCGCCAGGTATTCACGCCCGCCAAAGCGGATCACCCTGCAAGCCTCGTCCAGCACCGGCTCCACGCGGCTGGCCAGCGGCAGTTGTTGTGCGTCCGACGTGGCCACCACGTGGCCGGCCGTGTCGATCAATGCAAACAGCGACCAGTCGTCGCTGCCGCGCAGGTTGGCAAAAATGCGTTCGCTTTCGTTATCGAAGCGGAAGCTCAGGCACAGCACGCCCAGCGGGCGCTGGCTCTTTTCATCGCTGATGCGGTAGGCATAGCGCAGCACCGCGCCACGCTGCGGAAACAGATCGGATACGCCAAAGTGCTCGACATACGCGGCACGGGTGCTCAATGCCTCTGCCACCACGGGGTCGTGCGTTTGCCCGACACTCACGCGCGCATCCAGCCGCGCCAGCACGCGGCCATCCGGTGTCAGCAATACGATATCGTCGTAGACCGAATACTTCTCTACATAGGCCCGGAAGCGCGCCACGATGGCAGCGCGCCGCACCGCCAGCCCGTCGTCCGCATCCGGATCAACAGCGCCGCCCGCCCCCGCGGCAAACTGGCGCAACGCATCATCGATGGCCAGGAAACCGATATCCGCAGTGCGCTCGAACAGGTTGCGCGTCAGGATATCCACCGCCACCTGCGCGCGCGAACCCAGCTCCTGCACCAGCTTGCGGCGCATTTCCAGCCCCAGCTTGTTCAGCAGCACCGTGGTCAGCTCGGCAAATGCCTGCCGCGTGCCCACCATATCCGTCGCCATGCCGGACAACTGCCCCAGCAATGCCAGGTTGTCCCACACCGCCTGCAGCCGCTGCAGCATCTCGCGGTATTCATTCACGCTGCCCATATGGCGGATCAGCGGACGCAGGCTGGCATCGATCTCGATACCCTTGTAACTGGTCATGCAGGCTCCGGATTGCTGAATCTGGAAGAGATGGAATGCGTGCAACTTTGTTTTCAACAAGCAGAAGCCATGCCCGTGCAGGACAAGGTGCACAACACTGAAATAACAACCATCGAATCAAGCAGATAACTTCAACCGCAACGGTGACGCAGCGACGGCAATTTGCATACAACGCACCGCCGCAGTGCCTGTGCACCGCGGTGGTGACAAACGCTGGTGCACATTTCCCTTCGCCGCCATTCTCCCGGCCGGCAGGCCTGTATCACCGACCGGCAAGCTCCGGCTCCCGGCCCCACGCTCGATACAGCGCGCGGCAATACCCCGCCAGACATCAGCGCTGCCTTGCCGGGGCTCAAAACTCACGGGCAGAATGACGCCCCTACCCCGCCCGCCGCCTGCAAGCCATGACCAGAAGAACCCTGCTCGCCCTGTTGCTGACTGCAGCGCTGGCCACCCCCGCCCATGCCGACCTCAGCGATGGCATCTATGCCTATCAGTTCGATGATTACGCACAGGCGCTGAAGGAATTCCGCCCGCTGGCCGAGCAGGGCGATGCACAAGCGCAGTTTGCGCTGGGAACGATGTATATGGACGGCCACGGCGTGCCCGTGGATAACGCGCTGGCTGCCCGCTGGCTGCGCAAGGCGGCAGATCAGGGCATGGCCGGCGCACAGAACAATCTGGGCAAACTGTACGAACAGGGCCTGGGGGTATCTACCGACCTGCCGCTTGCTGCCAGCCTGTATCGCAAGGCGGCTGAGCAAGGCTTTGCCCAAGCCCAGTTCAATCTGGCCATGCGGTATGCCGAGGGCGAGGGCGTGCCACAAGACGACAGCCAGGCGGCGCTCTGGCTGCGCAAGTCAGCGGATCAGCGCATGGCAGTCGCTCAGAACAATCTGGGCGCAATGTATGCCAGTGGTCGTGGCGTGCCCAAGGATACCGGGCAGGCCGCGGCGCTGTACCGCAAAGCGGCCGAACAAGGTCATGCCCATGCCCAATTCAACCTAGGGCTTGCGTACGAACAGGGTAATGGCGTTGCTACCGATATGCAGCAGGCCATCCGGTGGTATCGCAAAGCGGCCGAACAGGGCCATGTCAGCGCCCAGATCAGCCTGGGGCTTGCGTACGAGCAGGGTAATGGCATCGATAGCGATGTGCAGCAGGCCTTCGAGTGGTATCGCAAAGCGGCCGAACAGGGCAATGCCTACGCCCAGAACAATATGGGTACCCTGTATTCAGGCGGGATTGCTGTTTCCAGGGATATGCAGCAGGCGCTGGTCTGGTTCAAAAAAGCGGCTGAACAAGATTACCCCGAGGCGCAGTACAACCTGGGCCGTTTGTTTGAACGGGGTGAGGGAACGGCAGCGGATGTACAGCAAGCTGCAGCCTGGTATCGCAAGGCTGCCATGCAAGGCGTCCCTGCGGCCATGCTGAAGCTGGGCCTGCTTTACCTGCAGGACGAAGGCAAGCTGAAAGACGATGCCCAAGCGTTGGCATGGATCAGCAAAGCAGCCGGAACGGGGCTTGCCCAGGCACAGTACACACTGGCACAGATGTACCGGCAAGGCAGGGGCGTCGCCAACGATGCCGGCAAAGCCGCAAGCTGGTATCAAAAAGCGGCCGCACAGGGCGACACACTGGCGCAGCTCGATCTGGCCTTGCTGTATGCCAGCGGGAACGGAGTCGAGAAAAACCCGGCCATTGCCGCGGTGTGGTTACGCAAGGCGGCAGAAGCAGGCAATCCGCTGGCACAACGCGAAGTCGCCAGGATGTACCTGCAAGGCCGGGACCTGCCCAAAGACGAAAAACAGGGCATTGCGTGGCTGCAGAAAGCGGCGGATCAGGGCTTTGCCGATGCCCAGCTTGACTTGGGCCAGCTGTATGCAAATGGCCAGGGCACACCCAAAGACATGGGCCTGGCGGGGCTATGGTTGCGCAAGGCAGCCGAGCAGGGCCTGCCGGAAGCGCAATTCGAAATGGGCATGTTGTACAGCAACGGGAACGCCTGGGCTGCCGATGCAAAGCTGGCGGCCGATTGGCATGAAAAAGCCGCGCAGCAGGGCTATGCACCAGCACAAGCCATGTTGGGCATGAGCTATGACAGCGGCGAGGGACGCAAGCAGGATTATGCACAGGCAGCCGCCTGGTATCGCAAGGCAGTGGCGCAAGGCAATGCGATGGCTCATTTTCAGCTGGGCTTGCTGCATGAAGATGGTCGAGGTGTGCCACAGGACGATGCAGAGGCTGCCCGGCTATACGCGCCTGCGGCCAATTACGGTCTGGCGGCGGCCCAGTTCAATCTGGGGTCGCTCTATCTTCATGGCCGTGGCGTGGCGCAGGATGATGCCGCTGCCGCCGCGTGGTTCCGGCGCGCGGCGTTGCAAGGCCATCCAGAAAGCCAGTACAACCTGGCCTACTTGTATTCGCTCGGCCAAGGGGTGGAACAAGACCATGCCCAAGCGCTGTACTGGGACCGCAAAGCAGCCGAACAAGGCGATGCCATGGCGCAGGACAGCCTGGGCAAGCACTACGAGCGGGGCGAAGGCGTAAAGCGGGATATCCGCAGCGCCATCAGTTGGTACCGCAAGGCAGCTGCGCAGGGGCTGTCATCCGCACAGAACAATCTGGCGATGCTGTTCGAGCGTGGCGATGGCGTAAAGCGCAATCTGGTCGTCAGCCATGCGCTATTGATGCTGGCAATCAGCAACGATCAATCCCGCGACCCCGTGCTGGTGCAAAATCGCCAAGCCACACAAAAACAGATGAGCGCCCAAGAAATCACCCGGGCTGAGCAGTTGGCGGCAGCATGGGCGAAAAGCAACAACCTGCTTGCCGCGCTGGATGCTTACCTGAACACCGCTGCGTCCAGATAACGCGGCAGGCCAAACCGCAACCAGGCAGCATCCTGCAACCGTCGCTTCCAAGCCGCACGACTGCGCAGGCAGACGGGTAGCACGCGATGGTCAGAAGTTGCCGAACCCGCCAGTCCCCTCTTGCCGCCGCGCATTGAATTCCGCTTCGGATTGCATTTCCATATCCATGAAGCCCTGCGCGGAAGGGCGCGGCGGCACCTGCTGCTGGACAGGCGGGAGCACATGTTGCTGCACCGGCAACGGCGGCATGGCGTTGTAAGCCTCGTCGGCAATACTTTGCTGGTATGGCGACGTATGACGGGAGGTGAACGGCGGCGGCATCAACCCATCCCGCGCTTGCTGGTAATTGGTCTGCGCTGCGTGGAAGACCTGGCTGTCATTGACCAGCTGCTGCTGCGCAAATTGCATCGTATGCCAGCCCATGCGCTCGTCGACATCCTGCCGGGTAACCTGCAAGTTCTGCTGTCCGGCGTGCGCCATGAAGCTTTGCGTGAGGTGCTGCTGCACATTGCTTGTGGTCAGCGGCGTCGGCGTGTTCAGCTCGGTCAGGCTGGGCATGAAGTGGCCGCTCATCTCGCGCGTTTCCTGCCCATGCTGGTCACCGCTGTTTACCGGCGTGTGCGGCTGCACCACGGAAGTGAACAGATGCTGCTGATATCTGCCTGCATCCACCGACGGGTGCTGCGTGTGCGAGCCGGGCATCATCTGGAAATGGCCCTGGCTTTCTTCATGGGTCTCCCTGCGCACCGTATCGACATGGGTTTCACCGCGATCGACATTGCCGCCAAACAATGACGGAACTTGCGGCTGCGGGCGTCCGGTATAAGCATTGTGTGGCGCCTGAACCGGAAAAACATATGGCCCTTCCTGCATCCGGGTCAGGCTGTGCGATTTTTCCTGCTGGGGCCGCTGCCCGCCACCGCCTCTTCCGCCACCACGCCCCCCCTTGTTCCAAGACATGCCCGGTCTCCTAATAAATGCAGATTGCATGATCAAACACGCGTATCTGTATAGGATGCCTGCCGCCCGGCGACAAGGCAGGCCGGTTGTTTCCCCGGTTTGCAAAGCCAGCCGCTCACGGCATCCACGACCTAAGCGCGGTGCATCGCAAAACGGGCCACACAGCCACCCCGCCAACCATCAGTCGTTGCTTGCCGGGGCTCAAAACTCACGGGCAGAATGACGACCCCGCCCGCCGCCTGCAAGCCATGACCAGAAGAACCCTGCTCGCCCTGTTGCTGACCACCGCGCTGGCCACCCCCGCCCATGCCGACCTCAGCGATGGTGTCTATGCCTATCAGTTCGATGATTACGCACAGGCGCTGAAGGAATTCCGCCCGCTGGCCGAGCGTGGCGATGCACAAGCGCAGTTTGCGTTGGGAACGATGTATCTGGACGGCCACGGCGTGCCGCAAGACGACGCACAGGCTGCGCGCTGGTTCCGCAAGGCGGCGGACCAGGGCCTTGCGGCAGGCCAGAACAGCCTGGCAGTCCTTTACGAGAGCGGCCGTGGCGTGCCCAAGGATCTGGCGCTGGCGCTCAAGCTGTATGGCGAGGCGGGTGTACAGGGTTCGGCCAGTGCGCAGAACAATCTGGGCGTGCTATATGCCGATGGCGTGGGGGTAGCCCAGGATGCGGCATTGGCATTGGAATGGTTCAACAAGGCCGCCGCGCAAGGCTACCTGGAGGCGCAATTCAATCTGGGCCGCATGTACGATCTGGGCCTGGGCATGAAGCCGGACAAGCAACAGGCTGCAGCGTGGTACCGCAAGGCGGCCACGCAGGGCAATCCCCGGGCCATGTACAAGCTGGGCATGGTCTACCTGCCCGAAGATGGCCAGGCAGGCGATGAAACACAAGCGCTGCAGTGGATTCGCAAGTCAGCCGATCTGGGCCTGCCTGAAGCGCAATACACGCTGGCCCAGCTATACCGGCAGGGCATGAGCATGCCGGCAGATGCCGCGCAGGCGGCCATCTGGTACCGCAAGGCGGCCGATCAGGGGCTGGTGCAGGCGCAAGTCCATCTGGCCATGATGTACAACACCGGCGCCGGGGTCGACACGGATCCGGCGCAAACCGCAGCATGGATGCGCAAGGCTGCGGAACAGGGCAATGCCCTTGCGCAGGACGAGCTGGGCTACCTGTACCTGCAAGGCAAGGGCGTGCCACAGGATGACCAGTTGGCTGTCATGTGGTTTCAGAAGGCGGTCGACCAGGGCCACGCCCAGGCCCAGAACGACCTGGGCATCCTGTATATGTCCGGGCGTGGCGTGGACAAGGATGAAGAACAGGCCGCCGTGCTCTACGGCAAAGCCGCCGCACAGGATAACGTCGATGCGCAATTCAATCTGGGCCGCGCCTACGAGGCGGGCAGCGGCGTGGCGCAGGATGACGCAACAGCGATCAGTTGGTACCGCAAGGCCGCGCTGCACGGTTCGGTGCGGGCCCAGGCGCAGCTTGGCCGGATGTATTTCCATGGCCCGGAGGCGGTCCATGATGATGCCGAAGCCGTCATCTGGCTGCGCAAGGCCGCGCAGAGCGGCGATGCCGAAGCGCAATTCAATCTTGGATATGCCTATAGCACCGGCCGCGGCACGGCAACGGACCATGCTGCTGCGGCGCGCCTGTATCAGTTGGCGGCGGAACAGGGCATCGCGCTGGCCCAGTACAATCTGGGCATCGCCTTCTCGGCCGGGCTCGGCGTGAACAAGGACATGCAGAAGGCCGGCAGCTGGCTCACCAAGGCTGCCGAACAGAATCTGCCGGAAGCCATCACCGCATTGGGTACGCTGTATGCCGAAGGGCGGGGCCGGCCGGCAGATCCGGAAGGGGCTGCCAACTGGTATGAGCAAGCTGCGAACCAGGGTTATGCCCCCGCCCAGGTCAGGCTTGGATGGTGCTATGAGACGGGCGCCGGCCGCGAACAGGATTACAGCCAGGCCATCGACTGGTACCTCAAGGCGGCCGACCAGGGCAACACCTCGGCCCACGTGCAACTTGGCTTGCTGCGAGAATCCGGCCGCGGCATGGAGCAGGATCATGCCGAAGCTGCCCGGCTCTACCGGATCGCCGCGGATGCGGGCCTGGCCGTCGCCCAGGTCAACCTGGGCCTGCTCTATTTCAATGGCCGTGGCGTCGCACAGGATGAGGCAACAGCTATTGCCTGGTTCAAGCGTGCGGCGATGCAAGGCTTGGCGGAGGGGCAACAAAAACTGGGCTATGTGTACTTATATGGTCAAGGGGTAAACCGCGACTATGCCCAGGCATTGCACTGGTACCGCAAAGCAGCTGACCAGGGCAATGCGCTGGCCCAGAATGCCATTGGCCTCATGTATCAGAATGGCGAAGGCGTAAAACAGGATATCAAGACGGCGATCAGCTGGTTCCGCAAGTCTGCAGCACAAGGCTCAGCTGGCGCGCAAAACAACCTGGGGCGGTTTTATCAATCCGGGAAAGGCGTACCACGCAATCTGGTCGTTGCCTATGCGCTATATACATTGGCCATCACCAATAGCCGCACTGAAAGCGAGATTCCCGCGAAAAACCGCCAGGATCTGGCAATGGTGATCGGCAGCAAGGGGGCGGATCAAGGCGAAAAACTGGCTCTCTCCTGGGCGGAAAGCACTGACCTGCTCGCCGCGCTGGATGCGTATGCAAAAACGGTCAGATCAAAATAGCCCCGGGGCAGAGCCTGACGCCGTGAATCAGCCCTTGGTTCCTGCTTGGGCCTTTTCCCGTGCCTTGCGATGGGCGTTCCGCCAGAGCCAGTAAAACGGCGTGGTATGTATGGTTGCCAGCAACAGGGCAAACAAGATCTGCTTCAATGGCCGGCCTTCGCTGATCATGAAGGCCAGCACAGCCAGCATCAGGGAACCGCACGGCACCAGCACGGCAGCAATCAGGAACCCGTTACGCAACCACGCGCTATGTGGCTCGCTGATGCCGTCTTCGTCCTCGTGGCGGCTGGGCGCAAGATTGAACACATCGCGCGGAATGTACGCCACTTCCTCAAGTGTCTCTGGCGTAGCCGTTTTCTCTGCCTTTCTTTACGCGGGCACGCTGGTCGCTGCCCTGCTGGCCAGAATATGATCGTCGGGCACTTCGACATACAGGTTACCAAACTCGATTTTCTTGCTCATGGTGTCGATTACGATAGATAAAAGAAACTGCCAACGCCCGCCCGCTGGCTGGTTTCCAGCGCCAGCCGGTGCATCCTGGCAATGTCGCGGACATTCACAACGGGGAAGGACAGCCGGGGGCAACCCGGATTGATGGAGGCATAGTGGATCGCGGCATCCGCCGTGCACAGGTAATCACGCGCGGCACGCTCGGCCAGCGTTTTCGAGCGGATATACGCGCTGACGCCTGGCGCATCCGGGATGCTCCGGTCCGCCTCCGTGAACGCGGCCACGCGGCCCGGGTCGTGGCCGGCAACGATGGCCGCGATCGACGAGGTGTGCACAAAGCGCGGCACCCCGGCCGCAATGGCCGCCTGCAACACGCGCATCGTTCCCGCCACAGCCGGCTGGATCAGCGCGTCCGCATCCTGCGGATCACGGATCGGAAACGGCGAAGCCAGATGCAGCACGCCGTCCACCCCGGCGCAGGCATTGGCCCATCCCTCATCCGCCAGCAGATCTGCTTCAACCATGGGCAGCCCGGCAATATCGCAGTGCTGCGCAAGCGTAGTGCGGATTTCCGCAGCCTTCTCCGGCGCACGCAAAGGGCCCCGCACCCGGTAACCATGGCGCAGCAGTTCAAGCGCGCAATGCTTGGCGATAAAGCCGGAAATACCGGTAACAAGGATGGTCTTGGTCATGATCTGGTCGAGGTGATCTGATCGGGGAGATCGGCGTCCGGCGCTGGCAAACCGGCTACACCATGTGGCGTGGGCCGCAGGAAAACGGCAGGGTTGCTCCCCGCTGCTACAGATAGCACAATCATCCCCGTCGGTGCCGCTTTTTCCATCCAGCCCAAGGGCCTGCCATGCCGGAATTCAAGCAAGTGATCCGCACTTTTCCCTCCGCGCGCATTCCGTCGCAGACGGGTGGTTTGCCGGTGGAAGTCTCGCTGATTGCCCAACTGGGCCATGGCGCGGGCGATCATGTGTATGAAGGCGTGTTCGCACGGCAGAAAGCACATGACGAATACGTGGACGAACTGGATGAGCCATCCGCCCGGCTGGGTGCCACCGACTTTGCCAGGGGCGATGCCACCGCGCTGTATTCGTTCTCGGTCGGCCCGAACGGGCACCCGTTCCACCGCCATGCCGGCCACCGCATCTTTACCGCGATATCCGGCAGTGGCGGCGCGCAACTGCGCTTCAGCACCGCCGCGCCCGAGCAGCTGGCGCACAACCCGCAGCATTTTTTCGATTGCCTGCAATGCATCAATATCCCGCCGGACAGCCTGTTCACCGTGCGCTTCGGCGGCGAAACCTGGCACCAGTTCGCCCCGCTGGCCGGCAGACTGCACCCTGCGTTTTTCGCGCTGTCGTGCCATACCGACGAACTGGGCGGCAATCTGCCGGATGCGTTGCGTGCGCAGGTGCTGGCCAACCTGGCCACCATTCCGTCACTGACCGAGCTATTGCCGCAAAATGTGCAGGATTTGCTGACGCAAACGCCACTGGCGCACCGCCAGTTGCCCACCATCACGCTATCGCTCGATGCGCCACCCGGCTCGCTGCAGCACCTGCTGTGCAGAACCGCCCGCTGCAGCAGCGGCCTGGTACGCGGGCGCTGGGGCCGCTGGCGTGGCACCACCGGTTTTCTGGCAGACAACGGCGCGCGCCATGCGGTGGAAGAAATGGCCGCCCCACCCGCCCATTCGCTGTTGCTGGGCCAGTTGGCCGATCTGCCGCTATATCACCAGGACACCTTCAGCCTGACGCTGCCGGCGGCCAATCTGCCCAGCCGCAGCGCGCATGCATTGCTGGCCGGCTTGCTGGAAGGCTTTCTGCAAAACGCCCCCCCGGGCGTATCGCGCATGATGGCATTCCGCAACCTGCTGGTGCGGCCGATGGGGCTGCGCACCTCCACGCTGGGCTGTCCGGTATCGTCGTTGCTGTCTGCCAACCGCGAACAGCTGTTCGACAACCGCTTTCCGGTCCTGGCGCAGGCCAGCACGCCAGACGACCGCCTGGCGCAAGTGGTACTGGGTGCGGACGATAAACACCTGCTGTTCCGCTCGTGCGCCGCCGTGGAAATCCTCGATGGCAGCGTGCGCTTCACACTGGGCACACGCGTGCATTGCAAGAACCTGTTCGGCCGCTTCTACATGAGCGCCATCGACCGCGCACACCGCGGCTATGTCGCCCCCACCATGCTGCGCCAGGCAGTAGCGCATGTGGCAGAACGGCAAGCCCGGGCCAGTGTGAATGCGTTGCCGCAATGGGCAAGCGCCTGATCCACCAGCAGCACCTTCAGCAAACCCGCCCCGCTCCTGCCTGCAAGCCGGACAGCAACCCGACCTGACCGGCCTGCACCCCATCGCAATCTGAAGACAGTTTGCCATGCCCGGCAAGTTGCCAACGGCATGCTTGACATCGATCTTCAGCACATCTAGTGTATTAATCAACCAATACAGCATACACACAATGAGCCTACTTCACGCCTTGTCGGTTTCACCCGGTTCGGGCGAGCCCATTTACCGCCAGCTGATGGATCAGATCCGCCGGCTGGCTGCGGGTGGGCAATTGCAGCCGGGCAGCGAGATGCCATCGGTACGCGAGCTGGCGCAGGCATTGGCCGTCAACCCGATGACGGTTTCCAAGGTGTACAGCCTGCTGGAGCTGGAAGGTGTGCTGCTGCGCAGGCGTGGGCTGGGCATGCAGGTGGCCGATCAGGGCGCAGCCACGCACGGCCAGGATGAACGCCTGGCGCTGCTGCGCGGCACCTTGCAGCGCGCCGCACTGGAAGCAAAACAACTGGAGCTGGAGCCTGCCGCCGTGCTGGCGCTGCTTCAACAACTCCTGGAGGAAAAACCATGACCCAACCGCTGTTGCAGCTTGCCAGCGTTGCCAAATCCTACGGCCTGCAGCGCGTGCTGGGCGGGTTTGGCGGGCTGAACTGGCAGGTGGAACCAGGCCGCATCCATGGATTGCTGGGGCGCAATGGCGCAGGCAAATCCACCTTGCTGGAATGCGCGCTGGGCCTGCGCGACGTGGACCTGGGCACCATCACGCTGCTGGACGAAAACCCTGCCACCCTCAGCGATGCCGGCCGCGCGCGCATCGGCTACGTGCCGCAAAAGGCCGAGCTGTTCGGCTGGATGACCGCCACGCAGATGCTGGCTTACTTCCGTTCGTTCTACCCGCGCTGGAACCAGCCCAAGACCGACTCCCTGCTCGACCGCTGGGATATCGCGCGGGATAAACCCATCGCACGCCTCTCGGTGGGCGAGCAGCAACGGCTATCCATCATCCGTGCGCTGGCGCCAGAGCCCGATCTGCTGATCCTGGATGAACCCGTGGCCAGCCTGGACCCGGCTGGCCGTCGAGATTTCCTGCGCGAGCTGGTGGACGACGTGCTGGAGCGCGGCAGCACCGTAGTGTTCTCCACGCACATCTTGTCCGACCTGGAGCGGGTGGCCATGGATGTGGCCTTCCTGCATGAAGGGCAGATTGCGCTGCAGGCGCCGCTGGATGACCTGCTCGATAGCGTGCGGCGCATCACCGGCCCGGCGGCCGCGCTGGAACAACTGGCGCTCAAGCCACTCAGCCGCATGCTCGGGCACACCGGCCAGACCAGCGTGGTGGCGCGTATCACACCATTCCAGCAGCAACTGCTGGCGTCCAACCCGGTGCTGGTGCACGCCCCCGTCAGCCTGGAAGACTTGTTCATCGAGGTCACCCGATGAATGCCTACCCACTGATGCTACGCCTGTCGCTGCTGGCGTTCTGGCGCAATATGGACAAGCGCATGCTGTGGGTTTTCATACCCTTGTTATTGCTGGCGCTGATCGGGTTGCTGGCCGGGCCATTCTGGGAGGTGGTTTGGATATTCGGCGGGCTGATTCCCGGCGTGGCATTGGCGCTGGCGTGGTGGGCTGCGCATATCCGTTTCAGCCTGCGCCAGCACACGCCAGCCAATGCGCAGCTGGTGCCACGGCACCGGCAACGGTTGATGTGGCTGACTTATGCATTGTGGCTGGGCAGCAGCGCGCTGCTGGCCACGGGACTTGCATTGCCATGGGGCCATTTCACGCGGTGGTGGGCCGGCCTGCTGTACCTGTTCATGCTTTTTGCGTGGTCACAGCGCGAGGTCCGGGGTCTGGTGTTCTTGTTGTGGCTACCGGTACTGTCCGGTACAGCCTACTACGCCATCAATTCCCGCCGCATGAAGATGTTGACTACCCTTCCATACGCTCACGATGCGCTCAATATCCTGTTTCTTGGCGGCTTGTTACTGGCCGGCATGGTCATGGTCGCCCGGCTTTACCCGCGTAGCAGCGATGCGCATTGGCGTTGGTATCAGTGGAAACTGACCTCGCTTCATACTCAGCAGGGAGGCACGTTGCCAAACATGGCGGAAACCGGTATCGACCAGCTGAAACAGTACCTGTCCCGACGCCTGCATAGGTCTGGATGCTCATCCAAACAGGATATGTTTGCCGCGCTCGGCAGTGCTTTCCAACCGTCCACGCAAGCTGGGAGAGGGCTAATGGTTTGTGCGGGTAGCGTTGCAACAATGCTGGCTAGCCGCGCGTTCTGGCCAAGCTTGTTCAACGCATTGGATTGGCATGCTTTACCGTTGCTGATGGCTGCACCAATCACGATATTGGGCACGTTGAGACAGACCCTGTATGCCACCCGGGGTGACCAGAGCCTGCTGCTGCTTTTGCCCGGCACGCCGCAGGGCAAGGCATTGAATCAGGCGCTGGCACGGCGTTGTCTGCTGCTTTATGGCATATCGTGGCTGGCATCCACTGTTGCAGTCTTGCTTGGTTGCCTGCTGTTCAATGTTGCGCCTGCGCTCTTTGACCTGAGTGTCCTGCTCAGCATGGGCAATCTGCTGCTGGCAGGCTTTGTCATCACCGATTATACGGTGCTGAAACAGCGCTCACCCTTCATCTGGATGATGATGGCGATCATGCTCATCGTGATCCTGCGTACATTGTTCATGACAAACCCGGATATGGACATGAATCTTTTACCGCCTGTACTGGTCTGCATGGGCGCCGCCGCCACAATCATTGCCTACCGTTATCGCAAAGCAGCTCACGCGCCAACGGCCTTTCCGGTTGGTCGGCTGCACAATGCAGCGATACTTGCAGAACTTGGCTGACGGAATATCGACTGGCTTAGCGCACCACATCCCACGCCATATTGGACAGCAATCGGCAATCATCGCACCGGAAGTGAAACAAGCCATGCAGCGGTTGCGGCAACAGCCACGGTTGCCCGCACCCGGGGCATGGGCGCTGTGCTTCGGCACGGTGGCTGCGGCCGCTGGCGTGATACAGGTAAAAGTAAAACGGCGTACTGGTGAGCGCGCTCAATGTACGGCAATGTGCAATGCCGCTCTGGCTAAGGCTGCTATCGATACGGGTCAGTTGACGCGTGGCTGCACGCTGCAGCGTATTGCCCATCTGTAAACCATCGCAGCGCTGGTAAGCGGCTTGCCAGGAGATCAGTTCATGATGCTCTCCGCCCGCCAGTAGCGGCAGCGTGTAGAGCGGCACAGCGCCGAAGCAATCCAGGCAGCGCACCGGGGATTCGTGCGAGATGAACGTGGTGAACAGGATATGGCCGCCGGAGGTTGCACAGTTGCATGCCGGCACGCTTTGTTCATCCTCACCCAGCACCTGCGTGGTGATGGTAACCCCGTATTCACCCAATGCAGCCAGCTGCGCATGCACATGGCGATTGCCAAATCGCGCCGCCAGCGAATCTCGCGCCGGGGTCAGCAGCGTGGTTTTGTAGCGGCCATCGGCAAACCACAGCGGCAAGCCTTCGCCGCACACCTGGCCGTTGCGCAGCAGCACACCTTGATACGCAAAGATCAGATCGGCCAGCGCCGCGGAAGGCGCACGGTCAGCGGGGGCAAATTCGATTTGTTGAACAAACATGGACTGGATTGTGGCCAAAGGTGAAGCCGCGATGCTAACAGGTGGCACCCAGGACGGTAGCAAACCGGGTAATCCATCCTCGCTGCAAGCTGCGATGGCGAAACGGCAAACGGTGCTCTGATGGCATCACCACCTGCTGTCGCACGCCACCCACCATGACATCAGCATTTCAGTATACTGATCAGGCGCCAAAGCAAATACCGGGCATGCCTCATCCCGCCAAGGGATACAACAAGCTGCCGCCGGAATGCGCGCTGATCGACCAGATCCCCACCCCGCCCACACCCGGCCCCCGGCACCCAGCCCATGGAGATCCTCATGTACAACGCACCCCCCGCAGGCGATGCCACGCCGGATTCCCTGCCACAGCAGCAAGCACGCACGCAACTCCGGTTTGCCATGCAGCGGCAGCAGCAAACCCATTGGGCATGGGCAGCAGTCACTGCCAGCGTGGCCCGCTATTACGACCCCCGCGCAACAACCAGCCAGTGCGAGCTGGCCAATTGGGCATTCAACCAGATAAATTGTTGTATCGATGGCTCCAGCAGCGCATGCAATCGGCCCTACCTGTTGGCGGAAGCACTGCAGCATCTTGGACACCTGCATCAGCAAACTGAAGGCGGCATCTCCTTGCCGGCGCTGACTGGCGAAATTGATGCCGCGCAGCCAGTGGTGGTAGCCATACGCTGGACCCAAGGCACAGAACGCCATCCGGTGGTGATCACCGGCTACGATGATACTGGGCCGATCACCACCATAGAGATCAACGATCCGGCAGACGGGGATACCACGGTGATCCGCTATGCCGATTTCCCTGGCAGCTACAAAAGTGGCGGCGTTTGGGATGCCACCTGCCTCACGCACTCGTAACCAGCGGTGCGGCCGACATGCAGCGATGTGATGCCGGCCTCCGGCATCATGAATGGCGTGGCTGGCAATCTCCACGCTGCTGGTGGTGTACCGCGATCTCAACCCGCTCCCGAAGCTGCCCCGCGTTCAAGGCAATGCAGCACCCGCTGCCGGTTTGGTTTCAGCGCGGTGAGTAGGCATCAGCGCCGTGCATGCTGCAAGCCGCAAGCCGCAAGCCGCAAGCCGCATCTATTTATTGATCACCCGGGTATTGGCCGCCATGTCACCCAACCGTTGCCGCTTTGCGCCCAGCGCAAACAGCGCATCGATGAACCCCAGGAAAAAGCCCAGGACATTGCGCAGGATGGATTTTGGCACCGAGCACGGCTTGCCGGTGTCGGCATCAACCACCATGATACCCATTGCACGCTTACCCAGGCTTCGACCGGCAATCCCGTCCTTGGCAAACAGATAAGCGACAAACAGCACCACCGTGGCAGTGAACAGCACATCAGCGGCAGCCAAAGGCAGCATCAGCGCCAGCAGGAAGTTGATCCCGAAACCGATCAATGCCACGCCCCACACATCAATGAGCTTGGCCATGAAGCGGGCCGGAATCGACGCCAACGCTGCCTGCCCCTCCTGCTGTACCGACGCCAGATCGGCATACAGTTGCGTGCCCGCCGCGATCTCGCCTGGCGCGATTTGGCGGGCAGCCAATTCTTCATCGAGTATCCGGCGTGCAACATCCGTCAGATCATTGCTGGCCCGCAATGCCAGCAGCTCTTCGCTGTCCTTGTATTGATAATTTTCGCGGATGCGGGCTTCCATCATCTTTCTCTTTGTTGATGCCCGATATGGACCGGCGCCATTTTAATACAGTACCGGCCCCGGCCGCGTGGGGGCAGCCCTTGCAGCCACACCCCACGTACTGGCTTAGCGCCCGCCGTTCAGGCCGAATTGTGCGTCCTGGTTAAGCAGCTGCGCTGCCGGGATACGCTGGTTTTCGGTGATCAGGTCCGCGCCTTGCGTACCCGAAGCCTCGATGAAGTTCTGCGATAGCGGGTTGTACAGGTAGTTCTGTACGCGCAGGCTGTCGGTGGTCTCCGAGGTGATGCGCAGGCGTGGTGCAGCACCCAAGGCCGACGGCGCACTGTCTTCCGATGCCCCCGGCGCGGTCGGCGCATTCACCAGCTTGGTCGCCACTTCCGTCGGATTGAGCATGGCCACGGCACGCGGCGCCAGCGTCAGCAGCTTGCCCCATTTGCCATACTTGCCATTGGCCAGGATGTATTGGCCATACACCTCGGCATTGCGTGTTTCGCTGGCGTTGATCACACGCAGCACCGAAATCCAGCCATCGCTGCGGCCATCGGCCGCATAGTTGCGGATATCGATCTTGATCGAGCCAGCCAGGTTGTACAGCGAGCCATCGCAACGGTTGTTCTGCTCGGCCATCAAGGCATTGCCTTGCGCGGCCTTCACCAGTGTCGCCGCGCTGACGGTGAAGTTGGTGCTGGGGATGCTGCTGGCGCCAGTAACGTCATAACAAATGTAGACAGATTTGGCCGTGTCGCCAGACAGCGCTGCCGCCAGTTGGCCAGTCTGCACCGACAACTGGATGGGGCCGGACGAGCTATTGGTGAAGCTGACGCTGCTGCCCGGAATGATTGCGCTGCAATCGGCCGCGCTGGACAGGAACAGCTTGCTGCCACTGGCCGGAGCCGGCGATGCGTTGATCTCCACATCCAGCCGTTCCGCCTCGATATGGCCATCCTGGACTGCTGCGTTGGCAGTGGCGGATATCCCTGCGGCATTCATGCCGTTCAACAGATACTGTTGGGTCAGATCCAGGTCATAGCCGTGGGCATTTGAACCTACCCGCACAAACCCCAGGTTGAGGAGTTTGCTGCTGATGAATGAAGAAGGAATCCAGTCGTCTGCCGCGGTGACACTACCTACAAATGCGCTGTATCCGTTGCTAGCGCTCAATGCGGCGTTACCGCCCGACCTGCCTACAATCACCAGCAAATTGGATGAGAACAGCAGCAAATTCTGCAGGGTTTTAGGACTCCCGCTCAGGTGTTCACTCGCAGTGGCATTGCTATCATTAGCCAGTGTTTGCGGATCAGACAGCGCCAGATAGTGCTTGATCGATACCTTCAGGACTTTTACCGCGGTATCACAGCGATCCAGCGTGCCCGACAGCTGCTTCAGCTGGCCAATGGTGGGGCTATCCGTCAGCGTGCCCGAAGCGGCAATGCTGATCACCGGCTGCCGGATCACCGCAGCTGCACCGGCATTGACTGTGAGCGTGGCAAACAGCGTTTTGCCATCGCCGCTGATCTTGAGTGCATCCACCTTGAACTGGCCCGCAGCACTACCTTGGGCGATCTGCGTGCCCACTACGCCATCGGCCAGCTTGATATGCGTGGCATTGCCGGTGGTTTTCCATGCCGCACCGCCATCAAGCGTGTATTGCATCTGGAAGGTAACGCTGCTTGCCTGCGCATCGATATCGTTAGAGAAGCGGAACGACACCGCCGGCGCAGCCAGGGTCTGGCTATCGCTGGTGATCACTTCACGCGCAATGGTTGTCGGCACACTGGGGATTTCGCCAGCAAACGCAGTCGTGGTCAGCAACAGGCTGGTGGCGGCAAACAAGTATTTCATGAGAATTTCTCTAAACTAGCAAGGAGTGCGATTTATACCTTAAGCATACTGAAATTTGAAGCGCTGAAACGGGCAACGGTGAACGGACAAGCGCGAAGCAGATACAGGCTGACCTGATTAGTTCAGCGCCGGCAAAACCCGCAGCCATCAACAGCATTGCAAGCATCAGTGCCAGGCACGACAAGGACAGGCTGGCAAGAATGCAGTCCGGCGGTCCCGTGCATTGCCAGCAGGAAGAGCGCACAAACCGCTGCACCATTCTGCAGCTTATCGTTTGCTCAATACCCTCATGCAAAGCATCGCCGCACCGATTGCAATCCACGCCAGCAGATCAAACAGTGGCGATGAAATGGCAGGATGGCGTCGCGGTAAATGATGTCGAAGAACATCAGCACCACGCAGAGCCACGCCAATATCAGCTTCAGTATTTCATGGGAGCCACTTCAGTGCGTAGCGCGACATCACGGT
This sequence comes from Andreprevotia sp. IGB-42, assembly GCF_009848685.1. Lineage (GTDB taxonomy): Bacteria > Pseudomonadota > Gammaproteobacteria > Burkholderiales > Chitinibacteraceae > Andreprevotia. The sequence goes on along the minus strand of NZ_WXTX01000005.1, from coordinate 10,951 downwards.
AACGCCCCGATGTGATCAGCGCGACATTGCATCACGCCGGCCAGCGCAACAACCGGTGGTTCAGCTACCCTCACTCAGCAACCAGATGTGCTCAAGCCACCTGCCGCAAAGCCGCACTCGCAACGCGCCCAACCAACGCCATCAGAGCTTGGGCCGCACCTGCTTGTAGGTGACCTTGCCATTAGCCTTTTCACTGCGGATCACCCGGTTGCGGGCGCCGCACAACGGGCAACGGAACAACTCGCCCTGCCCTTCGTTCTTGATCACCACTTCTTCCAGCTTCCACTGCGCGCCACAAGGCTGGTTCAAACAGGTAAACATCGGGCGCTCCGGGCGTTGCTTTGAAAGAACCGCGCAGGGTAGCACGAACTGTAGCGGCGATCCCGGCCAAGGTACGGGCGGCAATATTCAAGCAGGCCGTGCTCGGCCTATCGTTCTCGATTCAGATCTGCTCGACCCTGCTGGACAAGGTTCGGTCCAAGCGCCTCCATCCCCCTCAGATCATGTGTTTTTGGTGGACTCAATCATTAACGCAAGGGCGCCGCGCGGGTCGGCCTACATGTAATCGTCTTGAGATGCTGAATCTGCAATGGGCTTGCGCGCGACAATGGGGAGCATCGAGCCAGATGGCTTCCTGATAGGGCATTGTTCATCTGCTATTGCCCAGCAAGTAGGCTGCTGCATTAGAAAGGGATATTCAGCACTTGTAGAAAAAGCGAAACACTTAACATTCATTTCCACCGAGTCTTCAATTCAAAAGCGATCCAATCAAATAGGGCTTTCCAATAGCGACAAGCCCGCGCTCTTGATCATCAAATCCACCAACCACCTTGATCGCCAGCCCTCCACCATTGCCAACTGCACTTAAGAAGTGGCCATCATCCTCAACATTTCCCAACCAATCAATTTTCAAAAAATCTTGAATTTTCAAACCACCGGGAATCGCAAGCATATACGTTCGATATTCACTCAACATCATTTTTACAACAGATGTCGACGCATTCTGAAGTCGAAACACCCCAAAAAACCGTAGCTCCCCATCTCGTTCCACAAGAACTTCTGGCAACGGACGCAAGGTTGATAATTCAAACCCTTGTTCCATCAGAATTTTCCATAATCTTTTGTAGCGAATAATTCTCGTATCAGGTTGCCATGCAGAATTGCCAACAAGAATCCATAGTTCATATTCAGGCAACCCTCTGGAAAGGGTATCACACACGAATTGTAAAACAGAAGACAAAGCCCCCTCCGGGGAGGTAGCTGATGCTACCCAGCGCCTTGCTGCGAGGATAGTACCTTTAAAAAAATCTACGTCACCAAAATTAATCACACCATTTTTGACTGAAACATCATCACAACTTGCAACTTTAATATCAATAGTCATAGTAATTGCCAACGGCATCATAAAATATATTCGACAATTCAAAACTAGCTGCATCGACAAATCTATTTTTGTTGCCGATCAATTAAACACCCAAATTGAGAAAGTTCACACATCCAATAAAGGAAGCCCTCCTCCAGGCAAATAATCAGGTCACTTTGCATATGCCGCCCGTGCTCGGATAATAGTCCCGGAAGTAGTTGTAGTGCCGACCGCTCTCCGCATCATAGTCCTGCCCCGGGAAGCGCAGGTTGTAGACGAATTGTATGCCGGTGTTGCCCGGGTCCTGGTTCGCTTGCGTGTTTGCAATCTTACTTGATACGGCCCGAGCAGGCTCGGCCTACGCTTCGCTGTCCCAGCGCCACACCACGGCGTTGCTGGCCGGGTCGGTGATCTGCCGCGGGGTGCCGAGTTGATCGGCCCAGATGTAGTAGACCTTGGGGTTGGCGGGGTCGGCAGTGGGTTTGATGACGGCAATGGGGGTGTCGCCAAGCCAGACGGTTTCCTGGATGGGGGTGCCGTTGGCCTGGTATTCGCCCAGCAGGTGGCCGGCTTCGTCGCCCCACAGGGGTTTCCGCCTTCATCCTGCGGATTTCAGTTGGTCATAGACAAGCGGGTGACGGCATTGGGGTTGGTTTTCTGGGTGCGTTGGCCTAATGCGTTGTAGTTGTATTGGGTGGTGGTGCCGCTGCGGGTGACCTGGCTGATTCTGCCGGCGTCGTTGTAGGTGTTGACGAGGCCGTTGTTGTCGTTGAGGCGGTTGCCGGCGGGGTCGTGGCTGTAGGTCTGGGCGTTGCTGCCGGTGGTTTTGTTGAGGCGGTTGTTGGTGGCGGCGTGGTTGTAGAGGGTGGTGCTGCTGCCGTGGTTTTCGCTGGTGCGGTTGCCGTTGTCGTCGTAGGTGTAGTTGTAGCCAACGCCGGCGACGTTGCCGAGGGTGAGGCGGTCGAGGTTGTCGTAGTTGAAGTTCTGGTTGAGTTGCGGTCGGGCCAGGTCGTTGATGGTTTTGATGTTGCCGACGTTGTCGAAGCCTTGGCTGCGGATGGTGTCGCCGGGGGTGAGGCCGGCGACCGATCCGGGCACGCACTGCGACGCCAGCGACGAGGCCGTGGCTGATTTCATGACGAGCATGCGGCGGCTGGCGCGGGACGAGCAGCGCCGTCAGGAAATCGAGCTGAAGGTGGTGTAGCGGCCGGACTGGATCGGCGGCTTGATGGGGAAAGGCCAGAAGCGACAATGCCCACCGGGCGGGTGGGCATTGGGGTTGCCGGGGCATGACGATTAAATCGTGGTCCGTCCCCTATTACTTACTTCAATGGACGCTTGCGGGATGAGTGCCTGAACGAGCACTGGTTTACCAGTCTGGCTCATGCCCGCGTGCTGATTGAGGCTTGGCGGCGAGAATACAACGAGGAGCGACCCAAGAAAACCTTGGGCGGGCTGACGCCATCGGCGTATGCCCGGCAATTGGCAGCACGAGCAGTTAAACTAACCCCGGACTCCAAAGTGGAGTGCTACTGAAGATGGGGTGACGTCGCGCCAGGCTGACGTAGCTGAACATCGACGACTGAGGATTCTCTTGGCCGCGCATGGGAAATGGGAAAAGTAGAGGGCTGGTTTGAGGCGAGATTCTGCCTCAACCTCCGCCAGAAGCAAGGGGCGGCGAGTTTCTCACTAGCCTGTTAAAGATCAATTAACCTAGACGGGATACCTAGCCCCAAAGCCACCGGTCGGGGCCGTGATGCGCAAGCTGGCCCGCCTGATCTATAGTGTGACCACATCGGGCAAACTCTTTATGTAAATCGCGGAAAAACAGGAGTTACCGTTTAACACGATATCTGCCCCCAGAGTTCCATCCGGCAACTACATCTCGCACATGGATTTAAACGAAACACGAGGAAAGGTCTCACAATCCCACAATCGCCGTCCGTTTTTATTTACTCTTAATACAACAATCCTGTTGTATTCCTTACTTAGAACAATAACCTCTCCGCCCCTTCCAAAAATTATCTCATCAACACCTTTAAACTGATGATTGGGATTACTTAAAATATCACGACCGCTTTTTTCGGTCGCTAATATTTTTTTAAATTCAGCCGCTCTCCCATTAAAAGAAGAAACTACCGATGCAAGATAAAGCCTATTTTCACTCTCTTCTCCAAGGAGAGCCCCCGCCCAATAAACCCCAAGGCACAACAAAACAGCGATCAACACAACAAACCCGATCACTTTGTTATTTTTTACATTCCCAAGCATCACTTCACCACCTGGTCGAATTTTGAACATTTCCGACAATCTTCAATGCGTTTCATGTAGTCATTAATTATATTAGGGTTTCTTTGCATTATTGCCTCAGCGCGATCTTGAGCATGACTATTATCTCCACCAGAGAAAAATTCGCGCCATGCATCTTTTCTATGCTCCCACCTGCTTTGCTTTTGATGGATGTTTTCATGCAAGCCAGTGGACACCAACATTGCCAAGGAATGTGTAGCAGTAGCTGACCCAGCATATTGATCTGCATATGCTGGGTTTGTGTGAAGCGTGATAGGCCCTCCAAAATCTGTATGCCCATACCCTCTGGTAGCGGTAGGATCTGTTGTGATTCCCTCAGGCCCAACTTTGGGGCCTTCACCATAAATATTAATAATCTCACGTAGTGCTGAAAGTTCACATTGAGTTACCAAACCTAAAGGGTCGCCGTCACTCAGCGGATTGCCATTCACATACCCATAAGTCGAGAAGCTCCCCCCAGCCAACCCAATCGGGTCAGATTGGACGTAACGCCCCGTGCTCGGATCATAGTCACGGAAGTAGTTGTAGTGCCGACCACTCTCCGCATCATAGTACTGCCCAGGGAAGCGCAGGTTGTACACAAACTGATTGCCGGTGTTGCCCGGGTCCTGGTTCGCTTGCGTGTTGCCAAAGGCTTCGCTGTCCCAGCGCCAGACGATCTGGTTGTTGGCCGGGTCGGTGATCTGGCGCGGGGTGCCGAGTTGATCGGCCCACACGTAGTAGACCTTGGGGTTGGCGGGGTCGGCAGTGGGTTTGAGCACGGCAATCGGGGTGTCGCCGAGCCAGACGGTTTCCTGGATGGGGGTGCCGTTGGCCTGGTATTCGCCCAGCAGGTGGCCGGCTTCGTCGCCCCACAGGGGTTTCCGCCTTCATCCTGCGGATTTCAGTTGGTCATAGACAAGCGGGTGACGGCATTGGGGTTGGTTTTCTGGGTGCGTTGGCCTAATGCGTTGTAGTTGTATTGGGTAGTGGTGCCGCTACGGGTAATCTGGCTGATTCTGCCGGCGTCGTTGTAGGTGTTGACGAGGCCGTTGTTGTCGTTGAGGCGGTTGCCGGCGGGGTCGTGGCTGTAGGTCTGGGGGTTGCTGCCGGTGGTTTTGTTGAGGCGGTTGTTGGTGGCGGCGTGGTTGTAGAGGGTGGTGCTGCTGCCGTGGTTTTCGCTGGTGCGGTTGCCGTTGTCGTCGTAGGTGTAGTTGTAGCCGATGCCGCCGACGTTGCCGAGGGTGAGGCGGTCGAGATTGTCGTAGTTGAAGTTCTGGTTGAGTTGCGGTCGGGCGATGTCGTTGATGGTTTTGATGTTGCCGACGTTGTCGAAGCCGTGGCTGCGGATGGTGTCGCCAAGGGCAAGGCCGGCGATGCGGCCGGTGTTGTCGCTGCTGCGGGCCCACAGTTGGCCGTTGCCGTAGGTGAAGCTTTGGGCGCCGATGCTGCTGGACCACTGGATGTTGCTGGCGAGGGGCTGGCTGCCGATCTGGACGGCGGTGAGGGCGCCGTTGTTCAAGCTGCAAATCCGGGGTCAGATCTTGCAATCATACATTTTCTACCACCTTGATTGCCCTGCTGGCGGTGGCATCGTGAACGCCAACGGGGAGCGATCTTGTGCATGGATCTTCTGTATGGTGCATGGCCTTCGCGCAGATCATCACGAGAAGTGACTTGATCAGGCCTCCAGAAAGTTCAATGCGCCGAGGTCGTCCATAGCACAACTTAGGAATGCATTGTTGGAATGCAAGACCTGATCCCAGACTTCCAACCACAATCTCCGCCCAAGTAGAAACGGAGATAACGCTGATAACCCAATGCCCATAGTTTTCATAATTTGGCCAGCGTCTGGTAATAGCCGGATCGATAAAACCGAAGCATCTTCACTGATAAAAATCGCTTGTTTGCGCACAGCAGCATCCTCAGCCAAGTGGGGATCAGCTCCATCAGCAATCCGCCAGTGATCTGATCACGACTTTGCAACCTGCAATCAATGCGCATTTCCCGCATTTCTCACCTTCCTTTTCGTCATGCTCTCCCGGTGACAAAGTGCCAACCATTGGTTAGCGAACCTTTTATATTCACCATGTAAACTTGCTACACATCGTTTCGACTTCGCTGCCATTTATAAATGCGTCTGCCGAATTTCCATGAGGTATCCATATAACCACGCTATCAGATTTAACATCAAATTCAAAAGGAGCCTCACTTTCAAACTTCGCCATTAATAACAAGACATCATCAGCTTGCAAGAAAATTTCGTCGCAAGACGGTTCAATGTAAACCATAATTCCATCCAACCCCTTGTTCTTAATGGAAAATTTCATTTCATCGCCTCCATGATGTACTGCATTAACTTGGCCCGAGCAGCGGGAACAATCGCATTTGGATTATCTCTGGACAAAGCAATTTTTGCCATAGCTTCATACCGTGCTTTCCAAGAGGCAATATCCGCCATGCTAACTCCTGCTTTTTGTATAGCTTCAATTTCCGCTCTGGTGTATCCCTGAATAACTTTTGCTACAGCATCATTCGCCCCGTTTCCCCATCCAGCAAGCTCGCCAAGAATTTTGTTACTTACATCAGAGGGCAATGATGGGAACTCACCTTTCGCACCCGCAGCAAGGCGAGGTGCTGTTGTATTAGCGCATTGGTATGACTGCTTGAGTGCTCCATACTCACCCAACGTCACTACCGTAGCTACTTGCTCTCCCAGCATCGCAGCGCCACTAATCGCGGCGTCCAAATTATTACCCTGCTCAATATGAGTCAGCATATTGTCGTATAGCACTTGACCGGGAACGAGCGCTCGCAGGAGAGGATGGCTTTCAAATAGCCCACTCGGATCGATCCCACGGGATGGATTCCCATTCACATACCCATAAGTCGAGAAGCTCCCCCCAGCCAACCCAATCGGATCAGATTGGACATACCGCCCCGTGCTCGGATCATAGTCACGGAAGTAGTTATAGTGCCGACCGCTCTCCGCATCATAGTACTGCCTAGGGAAGCGCAGGTTGTAGACGAATTGTGTGCCGGTGCTGCCCGGGTCCTGGTTCGCTTGCGTGTTGCCAAAGGCTTCGCTGTCCCAGCGCCATACCAGTTGGTTGTTGGCCGGGTCGGTGATCTGCCGTGGGGTGCCAAGTTGGTCGGCCCAGATGTATTAGACCTTGGGGTTGGCGGGGTCGGCAGTGGGTTTGATGACGGCAATCGGGGTGTCGCCGAGCCAGATGGTTTCCTGGGTGGGGGCCGCTGGTGGTGTATTCGCCCAGCGCGGGGTTTCCGCCCTCACTAAGGCCCCATGATTAGGGGTTATAGGTGAGAATTTGATTCGGAACTTCCAAGAGGTATTGAATCAGCCATTCACAGACGATCAACCTTACAAAAACAACTATTTTTCATCTGCTTCCCCTCTGAAGTGCAAACCACTTGCGCCCTCCCGCCACTATCGTAAACATTGTAGTCACGCGAGAATACAACCACATTGCCGCTCTCCCCCTGTTTACATCTAAAGTAATTCCCCCAAGGATCTTCAGGACGATCTTTCAGCTCAGTGAATACTTCAAAATTGGCACATCCATTCCGGCCAATCGCAATTTCACGGCAAATTGAAACTGCCTGTGAAGTTGCCGTCCTCAACCGTTCCTTTGGAACAACAGCAAATGTAAAATAGGCAAAACCCACCACAAATAAAGTAAATAAAAAAAAAAATTTTCTCGCTTTTAAAAAACTCACCACTTTATTTCCCCGCGTTGGTCGATGAAGAGCCATCTACAACCTCTTTGGCTTTTCTCATGACAGCTCCAGCAAAAGCCCGGCAATCCCTAACACCAAAAAAATAACGGCCATTTATATTTTTACTAGTACTGTTTATCTGATAGTTTTTCTTTATCCAACCTTCAATTTCAGCATCCTGCGCAACAGTTGTTTTTGTACATTCTTTTTCTGTTTCCTTCAGATTTTTCTCTTTATTTTTTGGATCCGGGTTAAAGACCTTCATAGGACCGCCAAATGGATTATCATCCGGCCATCCGCCATAGCTTCGGTTAGAATCGCCACCAATTTCAATCCATTGATGCTGATAATCTATATCGCTCTCATAACGGCATACATCTTGACCAAGCGCATCTAAATTATTAATCGGACTCCCGTTCACATAGGCATAAGTAGAGAAGCTCCCCCCAGCCAACCCAATCGGGTCACTCTGCACATACCGCCCCGTGCTCGGATCATAGTCACGGAAGTAGTTGTAGTGCCGACCGCTCTCCGCATCATAGTACTGCCCAGGGAAGCGCAGGTTGTACACAAACTGATTGCCGGTGTTGCCCGGGTCCTGGTTCGCTTGCGTGTTGCAAACCTGTTTGATATGGCCGAACAAGCTCGGTCTAGGCTTCGTTACCCCAGCGCCACACCACGGCGTTGTTGGCCAGGTCGGTGATCTGCCGCGGGGTGCCAAGCTGGTCCGCCAATACGTGAGCCCTTGGGTCGGCAGGGTCGGCCGTGGGGTTGAGGACGGCAATCGGGGTGTCTCCGAGCCAGACGGTTTCTTGGCTGGAGGTGCCGTTGGCTTGGTATTCTCCCAGTATGGGGGGCAGCTTCGTCATAGCCGAATCCGCTGGTATCAGCAAGAGCAAGGTCGGTGATCCATCCGATTCGCTCCCCGCAAAAAATGGCGCGAGCATTAAGCCCCAGGACTTTCTTTTGCTGTTATTTCTGTAGGAGCACCCTCTTCTAGAATAACGTGCAAATTATCCAATTTTCTATCTTTGTTATTGATCGGCTGCGTATAGGTCTTATGACTACTGTCAATTACAATGAATTGAGGCGTCTCTCCACTACCGTGAATCATTGTCACTGAAAACCGCCCATCAGATGCCACGTCAGAATCTGATGACCAAGAACCATAAACCAACCATACTTTTGCACTTGGAATAGGATTATTATTTTTATCCGTAACATGCCCACGAATGGTGGTCTGCGCATCGCAAGCAGAAACCAGCATTACAATCAACACGAAAACCAGTATATTTCTCATCATAAGAACGCTCATTTTCGACAAGAACAATCGACCACGCCATCGGAATTATTTCCTTTCAAATCTTTACGAATTCTATCGCCCATCTTATACGCCTCCACTTCCTCAGGAATATTTCGATATTTATTATAAAGCCCATGTAGTAGATAAATCGCTACAAACGGAGCAGTCCCGCCCACCTGACTCGCCTGTCTTGAATGTGTTGCTTCATGCCCTAACAATACTTTCGTTTCTAAGTTGGTCCCATTGTAGTCAGAAGCATTCACATAAACATCGTTGCCAAAAGTTGTTCCATCCGAGCCAGGAAACGGCAAAATTGATCCAGGCGGATTGTGCAAATAAATCTGATGCAAATCAAAATCAGGAAAATAATCCTGAAGCACATCAATCTCGCACTCTGTTAATTTTCTTGCATATATTTTCTTGGGAGTAGCTGTAGATGTCCATGGCCGTTGTCCGCCGGCCCCCATCAAACCCAATGGATCATTTATGCCAATTGGATTTCCATTCACATATGCATACGTGGAGAAGCTCCCCCCAGCCAACCCGATCGGATCAGATTGGACATACCGCCCCGTTTGGGGGTCGTAATCCCGGAAGTAGTTGTAGTGCCGACCGCTCTCCGCATCATAGTACTGCCCCGGGAAGCGCAGGTTGTACACAAACTGATTGCCGGTGTTGCCCGGGTCCTGGTTCGCTTGCGTGTTGCCGAACGCTTCGCTGTCCCAGCGCCAGACTACGGCGTTGCTGGCCGGGTCGGTGATCTGCCGCGGGGTGCCAAGCTGGTCCGCCCACACGTAGTAGGCCTTGGGGTTGGCGGGGTCGGCAGTGGGTTTGAGGACGGCAATGGGGGTGTCGCCGAGCCAGACGGTTTCCTGGATGGGGGTGCCGTTGGCCTGGTATTCGCCCAGCAGGTGGCCGGCTTCGTTGCCCCATGGGGTTTTCCGCCTTCATCCTGTGGATTTCAGTTGGTCATAGACAAGCGGGTTACGCCGTTGGGGTTGGTTTTCTGGGTACGTTGGCCTAATGCGTTGTAGCGGTATTGGGCGGTGGGGACAGGTCAACACCAACAACTTAACAACCAATACATTGTTGGAATGCAAGACTTGATCCTGGGTCTCCGCAAAATAGGCACTCAGTCATAGCTCATTTTATTGAACTGCAAAAAAAGAATCGACCCATCAAATAACAAGCCAAAATATGTACAATCAGTTTCATCGACCCCCTTCCTCTCAAGCTTAAATACCTTTCGACAACCCCCAATCGAATCTGCTATATCGCACACTTGATCCATAACTCTGAACGCCAAGTATTTATTACGCTCGACCAACAATTCTTTGAATAAACCGCCCAACTCTCCAAGAGTATCAACAGACAAACACCCCCACAACTCCGCCTCCAAATCATCCAGATTTCCGGCCAATTCAATTACACTCGAAAACTCCAATCGCACCTGAGGCGAATAGTACTCAACCAACAAATCAGCAACGCTTTTGCTGGCATCCAACACAGAAAAAGCATAAGCAAAAGAGGCATACTCTCGAATACGTCCGCTTAGTTCGGAAATTCCGTTTAAATATCCATCAAGCCTAGCTACTTTGATATCATTATCTTTATCCATAAAACTTCTCAATCAAATTAATTTGAACACTAGGGTCATCTATCAACCACAAATATCGCGATGAGCGCGCTCAAGCCGTTCAAGTTCCTTCTGCAAATCGGCAATATGCTTTAGATGAGGCTGGTAACTGGGTGACTTTGGATTGAGATCCGTTTTCCGCCAAGCAATTTGCGCACGAAGGACGTTAATGGCATTTGCCAATTGGTCGCAATGGTTTCGTTTACCACCTCCCCCTAAGCAAGCAAATGGATCCGGCTGAAAGCTCCTAGCCTCCCGCTCTTGCAAATGAGTATAGGGTGCTCTCGTTGTAGCATTTCCGCCCGGAAGTTGATTGATTGCCGCAGGATGGAGAAGATCATAAATATGGGCGCCTGGTGACCGCCCGGTTATTTGCTCGACTGAGTAATTAAATGCCAGCCCAATACCAACTCCGCCGATAGCAGCAACGCTTATACCTGCACCAGCAACAGCGGCCGAAGTACCAGTTATCGATCCCGCCGCGGCTGATGTTGCCGTGTATGCGCCGGTGGTATCGAGAAAGAGTCCCTGAGAGTCGGTATTTACGATTGGGCTTCCACCCACATACCCATAAGTAGAGAAGCTCCCGCCCGCCAACCCAATCGGATCAGATTGGACATAC